>CAXXRV010000016.1:0-62751 GCA_963674525.2 uncultured Psychromonas sp.
CAGATCAGTATTGAGCAAAATGTCGATCCACAAGCCGTTTTTAAAGGTGACGAAGCCGATCTGACGGAAATATTGGGCAATGTTCTGGATAACGCCTGCAAGGCGGCAAAATCGCAAGTTTTATTAACGGTATCTGCAGCAGAAGACTACCTGGTGCTGATGGTTGAAGACGATGGTAAAGGGATCAACGCGCAGCAACGGGCACAAATTTTTGAACGGGGAATTCGTGCAGACTCTTACCGGCAAGGGTATGGTATCGGCTTAGCCATCGTTGCTGATCTGGTAGCCAGTTACAATGGCCAACTCAGCGTTTCGCAATCAAAAAAGCTCGGAGGTGCAGAATTTAAGTTCAGCTTTAAGCTATAAACTGCCGCTGCAGAAATTCAGACCTATTTGCCATTTATTATGTGAGCTTTCAGCTTAGGTTCATCTTCGATTCTCTATAATGCTGTTAAAGTCATAAAAAGAGTCGGAGGCTATATGCATAAGCTCATACAGGCGTGCTATCTGTTGTTAAGCCGAATGCTGGCAGGCACGTTACTATTAATTATTACAGCACCGCTATTACTGCAGGATGTTAACGCTCAACAGGTTGAGTTTAGTGATGCCGAGTTAGCACAGATATTGGCACCTATCGCTCTTTATCCGGACAGTTTGCTGACGCATATTCTCATTGCTTCAACCTATCCGCTGGAGATAGTACAGGCGCAGCGATGGCGCACGGCCAATAGCCATCTAAATACTGAGCAGGCAATACAACAGGCTGAGAATAAAAATTGGGATCCTAGTGTCACGGCATTATTGGCTTTTCCCAATGTGTTACGAAGACTTAATGATGATTTACGCTGGACGCAAAAACTCGGCGATGCCTTTTTACAGGATGAAACCAGGCTACTGAGCAGTATTCAGATGCTAAGAGAGCAGGCCGACAGGGCCGATAGCCTGTCAGCAATGGATAATATGTCGGTAATGCGTGTGGACAAGCAGATTATTATCGAGCCTGTCGAGAAAGAGATTATTTACGTTCCCTATTACGATTCAAGAGTCGTCTACGGTCACTGGCACTGGTATAATTATCCGCCCGTATATTGGCCTCCATATCCTTATTATAGACTTCCTTCTGTAGGCCTCTTTTATTGGGGCAGTGGCATACATATTAGATTCAATTATTACTTCAGCAGCTTTAATTGGCAGAGGCGGCATATTGTTGTTATTCATCACCATAATTCCCACCGCTATCGTCCTCGAGCACGTATCATCAACAGTCAGGGGGCACAGCATTGGCAGCATAAACCATACCACCGACATGGCGTGGCCTATCGCAGTCAGCAAGTGAAACAGCGTTATAACGTTAGCCCTTTAAGAATAACCGGCGCTCAGCAAGTAGAAAATAAGCTGCACAGGCAACGTGCTCAGAGTAAGGAAAATCACCGTTATCAATCACCGGCAGTCAATAAGCCGCGGCTTAGCAGGCAACCGGCGAAGAGAGAGCAGCATTTTATTAAGCGCAAAGAACAGTTCCCGGTGAGCAGCGCAGATAGGGGAGTGAACAATCAGCTGCCGAGAAAAAGCCATAAAGAGGTAAAAACTTATCGACCGGAGCAAAGAGAAAGTTATCATCGCCCTCAACGTGACGTTAAACGCGAGAAGCTGCTAAAAGTTTATCCACTGCAGCAGCATAGGATTAAGCCAAGGTCGAAGAAGCATGCAAATGATTAATCATTGATTATTACAGTAAGTGGTAATAAAGAGATTGAAAATATAAAATAATAGATACAGGTCGTTATAATATTAGAATAAATAACCTAGCATGTATTATGCTTGTCATGAAGGCGCTGGCTGTGTTCAGCGCTATGTACTTGATCTGTCAACTCCTATAAAGTGTTGTTTACTATTTAGAAAATAAGGATGAAACCATGATGAAAAAATTAATTAGCGTATTAATGTTAGTTGCTTTTTTAACCGGTTGTGCTCGTCAAAGTGCTACTACCGGTGAAGAGGAAACCAGTAGATCAACTATCGGAGCGCTGGGTGGCGCGGTGGCCGGTGCGTTGGCCGGTGCTGCAACAGGTAAGAAGAATGCCGCAATATATGGCGCCGTAGGCGGAGCCGCTATCGGCGGCGGTATTGGTTATTACTTTGATCAACAGGAAGCTGCATTACGTGAAGAGTTGTTAAATTCAGGCGTACAGGTACAACGTGTCGGTGAAAATGAGCTGCAGCTTATTATGGCGCGCGGTATTGGTTTTGATACGGGGAGCTATAATTTAAGCGCGAGTATTTATTCGACTTTAAATGGGGTAGCGAAAATACTTAATGAATACCCGAAATCATCATTAAGAATCATCGGCCATACAGACAGTGTTGGCAGCGCTGAATCCAATTTAACCCTTTCTGAGCGTCGTGCGGAATCTGTCGGTAATTACCTTATTCGCCAGAACGTTAAATCAGGGCGTCTAATGACGTTAGGCTATGGGGAACGTCGTCCGATAGCAACGAACGATACAGCCGCCGGGCGTGCGGCTAACCGTCGTGTGGAAATTATTATTACCGCAAATTAATAATCAGAGACTAAAAAGCCGAACCAGAGTTCGGCTTTTTAGTGCTCAACATTTACCACGGCTGGACATTCACCCGCACTTTTATTTTCTTACCCGGATGATGATTCATGCGCGTTTTGTATTCAACGCCACGATAACGGTACCAGACATGGTAGCCAATCACTTCTTCTTTGTAGCGGGTTTCATAGCTGACGGCACAACGGCGTTGATTTTGATAAGAGATGGTCGGGCCTGAATGAGCATGACCCTGATGCGAGAGATCATGGCCGAGCGAGGCACCAAGCACCGCGCCAACCACTGTTCCTACTTTTTTATTGGTCTTATTATGGCCGATTTTATTGCCTATAGCCCCGCCAATAACACCGCCGAGAATGGTGCCCGTGTATGAATGTCCGCCATCGCGATATTCTTCATAGCCTACCCGTTCGCTCCAGCACTCCTCCCGAGGCAGACGCTGCTTGATTGTGCGAATGATCGGCTCGACGTCGGTTACTTTGGCCCAGTTTGATTTTCCATGATGATGCGGTTTGGCCGATAAAGTAGGGCTCACCGCCAAACCCATTATAAGAGGTGCTAATATCAGTTTGTTCATAATGCTGTCCTTAGTGAAAGCGATTATTGCTGTTTGTTTTATACCCATTCCACTTCAGGATGCTTGAAACAAGCATCCTGAAGTGGAATGGGTAGATATTTAAACAATAGCTGTAGTAAGCTGAACAGAAGCTGAATATCTCGGTGAGAAGGGTAAAAAGAGCCGCGTTGATGAGCTTAACAAGTGTAATGATTCAATGGCCACTGTACCAGATAACTGTCTTTTTAGCTGAGCTCAGGCCAGTAAATTTTTGACCAGTTGGGGAACCAGTTCAGTGGCTTTGCCGCGCTGTATTTGCGTAAAGTGGCTCTGTACTTCACTGGCATCGAGATTAATTTCAATAGAATCAGCACCTGCATAATTGGCTTCTTCAACAAAACCGGCTGCCGGGTAAACATTGCCGGAGGTACCGATGGCAATAAACAGATCCGCATGCCCAAGCTGGGCATAAATAGTATCTAAGCCGATTGGCATTTCACCAAACCAGACTATATGCGGTCGCAAGGGGGCTGCAGGTTGACAGCAACTGCAGAGATCGCTACTCATCAGATCACCTGACCATGGAATCACCTGCTCTGATTTTGGACAGCGTACTTTTAGTAATTCGCCGTGCATATGAATAATATTTTTAGATCCGGCCCTGCTCATGTAAATTATCGATGTTTTGTGTGACTAAGAGAAACTCGCCGTTAAAGTTGGCTTCCAGCTCCGCCAGCGCATAATGTGCCGCATTGGGTTTTATCTGTTTTTGTAAGAGATCCCGGCGACGCTGATTATAAAAGTCTAAGACTAACTCGGGATTACGCTGATATCCTTGCGGTGTGGCAACATCTTCAACCGGGTAATTTTCCCATAGGCCATCAGCACTGCGGAATGTGCTAATGCCGGATTCCGCAGAAATGCCAGCCCCGGTTAATACAACTATTTTTTTATATGTGCTCGCTAACAAAATACTGCTCCAAGATTCAGTAAAAAATAACATTAATAATTAACTTTAGTATAGGCCAGCGACTTTAACTGCTTTGTACGCAATTCCAATGCTAAATTTATGAGCCTAAGCAAGTAAATTTAGTGTGGGTAGTTGACTGTGTGAATGGCGTATAAGTGTCAGCGCTGCTTCTCTTGAACAGAAAAGTAGCGCTTCAAGCTCAGCTGAATTTCGGCCATAGAGCAAAGGGTTGTTTCTCAAATAACCTTACGTTGACATCCTCCCTCCACTAAATCAAAGATTTTAGTGGGGGATTCCTACTGCTAGACGCTCATGCCCGAGCGCAAGAATGTTCTTGGCCGCGTTTATATCGCGGTCGTGAGTGACACCACACTCACAGGTCCATTCTCTTATTCCAAGTCCTGCTCTACCTTTCGGACTGTTGCGGCGGGAGCCACAACACGAGCAAGTTTGGGTGGTGTACGATTCATTGATTTCTTCAAAAACAATACCAGCGTGAGCGCTTTTGTATTCCAATAGTGTTTTTAATGTAGACCAGCCAGCATCTAAAACGGACTTAGCCATTTTAGTCTTGACCAGTTTTTGACTGCTTACGTTACCAACGAATATTGCCGCATTCTCATTAACAAGTTTGCGGCTGTATTTGTGCAGACTATCTACTCTGCGGTTTTTAATTTTCGCGTGTATTGCCTTGACGCGCTTTTTGTTCTTTGCCCGTTGTGCGATGCCTAAACTTTTTTCTAGCTTGCGGTATTCACGGCCTTTGATCTTATAGCCGTTACTGTCGGTGGCTGTTTCTTTACAACCCAAATCAATACCCACGCTGGCTTTGCCTGTACCCAGTTCTGCTTCCACCTCAACCACAACGTTGAAGTACCACCGGCCTCTTGAATCCTCATTGAATGAGCCTGATTTGAACGTGTATTGAGATAATCCGTAACTATCCCAAACGCTAAAATAGTGGCGGTTATGATAAACCTGACCATTTTTGAAGCCAATGCAGTCTTTACGAACCGGGATCCAACCCAGTGAACGTCTAACACCCCCTGACTTACGCCAATTCAATCTGTATTTCTTGAATTGTTTGCGGCGTGTAGCATATTCATGCCCAACCATCTGCACGGTCGCAGAATTCAGGCCAAGCGTTTTATTCATGCCTTTGGTGTACTTTTGAAGATTGTAGCCTGACAGGAAAGCGGGTTTTACCGGGCCAAATTCACTCACATTGCTCAGTGCCTTCATTGAGGTTTTCATTGCAGAAGTTCCACACCTGATTCACACCGTAAGCCCATTTTTTTAGGGTGCTTAGATGTTTGTCACGGATCCTTATTTTTAGCGTTTTTGTGTGTACTTTGCTTTTCATAATGATCATAGTAGACCTGATTTATCTGGATGTAAATACAGGCAAAAATGATAGTGTATCCAACTAAGATAGACCAACCTAGCGGTTGGTTTGCTATCCATCTCCACCCAAACAAGTTATGGGTGGAGAATTCCGCAAGGTTCGTTAAATTTCGAGTATTTTTTTTCACTGTAAGGCTGAAGCTGGAGAGGTTACAAAGCTATTTTTTATTTACCTTATTACCAGTGGCGAAGCCTGACGGCGTGAGATTTATAGCAATAATATCTCTTTGTGATCTCAAGTATTAGATTGTAAACTGCAAACTTGCTTTAGGTGAAATGAGTATTACTATTTAGAAGTGGCATGTAAGTTATTTAAATTTTACTGTTTGTTTATAGTCAACCAGTAACTTAACAAAAGGAATTAGCATGTTACATATTAGGTTATGGAAAAGTATCCCGGCGGCAATAGTTTTGCTGAGCAGCTTAGCCCTGCACAGTACTATGCTGCACGCGGCGCAGGAATATATCACTATCGGCAATTATATCCAGCAACACCCGGAGCAGAGCGCGGTGATGGCTGAGTTCGCTGAAATAGTGCGCGCTGCGGCAAAACCTGCCGGTCAATCTGAGCATCCGCTGCGTATTGCTGTTGTCTACCCGAGTATCCAGGCGACAGATTACTGGCGCAGAAGTTTGGCTTCCTTTGAGCAGCGTCTGCAGAACCTTCAGCTCAGCTATGAGCTGAAGCCTTTTTTCTCTCGTGCGGCAGTAGATGTTGCTCTGCAAAGCAAGCAGATCTCTAAGGCCTTACAATGGCAGCCCGATTACCTGGTTTTTACTCTGGATACTGCTCCCCATAGTCGCATCATTGAGCGTGTCTTGGCACAAGGTAAGCCGAAATTGATTTTGCAGAATATTACCACGCCACTGCTGCGCTGGCAGACTCACCGGCCCTTTATGTATGTCGGTTTCGACCACGCACAGGGCACCAGGCTGCTGGCTAAAGATATGCTTGAACAGATTAATTATCAGGGCAAATATCTGATGTTATATCACTCACCCGGCTACGTCAGCCAAATGCGCGGCGATACCTTCGCCAGCGAAGCGGCTAAATATCCCGGTGTCACGCAAGTCGACGCTTATTATACGAACAATATCTACGAAAAAGCCTATCAAGCGACCCTGGCTACTCTGCAGAAACATCCGGATATCAAAATGATCTTTGCCTGTTCAACGGATATTGCCCTTGCCGCTCTGCAAGCATTGCGTGAAAGCAAGCGTCTGGATATTCTCCTTAATGGCTGGGGAGGCGGAGATCTTGAGCTGCAGGCGCTGCAGCAGGGCTTGGATCTTACGGTAATGCGTATCAATGATGATAATGGTATTGCCATGGCTGAAGCCATCAAGCTTGACCAGCAGGGCCAACAGGCGCGTATTCCGCATATTTTTGCCGGCGATATTGAGTTGCTCGACAAAGGGCAGTCACGTGCGGAAATCAATGAGTTGATAAAACAATCTTTCCGGCTTAGTGGCCTGCCGAAGGAAATAAACTAATTGCGAACCTTGTATTTTTCAAGGGGCATGTCGAGCAGCGCGCGTACTTTCTAGTTAATGAGGCTTGTGAAACTTGCCTGTTGTCGCAACAGGCAATTAAAAAATTACAGTTGACGGGCGTATTAATCGGCGCTGCTAGCAGTAATAGCAGCAGAATCAATGTCAGTGCAGATAAGCTACCAGCGTGGTGAATAGAGACGCTAGAGGACGCTCTCAACATAAAGCGGATCATAATCGCTACTTTCTAATGGCAGAGCGTAAAGTGCCGGGTTGTCCGCTGGAGCTGTAGGTGGCAACAATACCGGCATAGCCGACCTGATACAGATCAATCAGAATATCATAGTGGCCGGGATAGTATCCCTGGTTAAAATTACTAATCACCTCGTAGGCATCCTGCTCACTATCACCGTGAATAATGAAGTTATTCGTGGTGTAGTAGTGGAACCAGGGACCGCCATTCTCACTTAAATATAATCGCGCATAGACTTCGCCGAGATCATGGCCATCATAGCTGTAGATATCGGCATCAAAAACCACAGTCAATGTCTGATAGTAACCATCTCCATCATAATCATCCTGCAAGGTGGCAAAGGCATCATAGATAGTAAATTCCGGTGCATAGCTTCTGCTCAGCGGCTGTGTTGTTAGCGGTAAATCATTCCTGCTTTCTGCTGTCGCTTTGCCTGCTTGCTGATCTGAGGTGAGAGAGGAAATACTTTTGCTAAGGATAGCTGCGCGCAATTCATCGCTTATCTCCTTCGAAAAAGCTTCGTAAGAGCGGCTGGAGTAAGCGCTTTGCTGCTCATTGGCACGCACCTGGTTACTTAAAAGTACTAAGCCAATAAGCAAGAGCATACTGAAAAGAGAGTGACCGCTATTGATACTGAGCGGTGAGCTTTTTATTGCCTGGTTTTTCGCTATGTTGCGCTTGTGATTATTCATAGAGAAAGTCCTTAATCATATTAATAGGGAGTTAATATGATTAAAGCCTATGTAATATGAACCTAAGCTGAATAATCAAAAACAGCTGCGCTTTTAGCTAAAAAATTCGCCGCCAATGAATGGTCAAGAAGCAACAAAATAACAGCAGCCATTGCTTTTATTACTTACTCTGTAAAGAAATACTTTGCCGGGACAACGACAATCCCCTGCTTGGAAATGGTAAAACGCTTTGCATCTTCGAGCGGATCAATGCCAATTTCTGTTCCGGCTGGAACTTTTACATGTTTATCGATAATGCAGTTGTGCAACTTGCAACCTTTTCCAACCTGCACATGGTCAAACAAAATGCTGTTGGCAACAGTGGCATCGTCATCGATATGGACATCCGGTGAAAGAATAGAATTATGCACAGAGCCGCCTGAAATAATCACGCCGTTAGAGATAATAGAGTTAATAAATATACCTTCATTGCCGGTGCTTGAAGATACGGTACGCGCCGGTGGCAGTTGTTTTTCATAACTTCTAATCGGCCAGTCATTCTGGTATAAATTGATCGGTGGAACAGGTTGCAACAGATCCATATTAGCCTGGTAGAAGGAGTCTATTGTGCCCACATCCCGCCAGTAAGCATCCTGTGATACTCGGCCTACGGCATCACCAAAACGGTACGTATAGACATTTTTCTGCTTAATCGCCTCGGGAATAATGTCATGGCCAAAATCGTCACTTGAGGCGGGGTTCTGGGCATCTTTCTCCAAGAGCTCAATAAGTGCATCGCTACTAAAGATATAAATCCCCATAGAAGCCAGGCTCTTAGCTGGATTGCCGGCAATAGTGGGCGGGTGCTCGGGTTTTTCGACGAAAGCTGCAATCCGCTTGTCTTCATTGATACTTAGCACGCCAAATGAGCGCGCTTCTTCTACGGGCACTTCCATACAGGCAATAGTGAGATCCGCACCCGTTAATTTGTGCTGTTCAAGCATGGGAGCATAATCCATACGGTAAATATGATCACCGGACAAGACGATAACATATTGGGCTTCACTGCGCGAAAGCAACCAGAGGTTTTGATAAATCGCATCAGCAGTACCACCATACCATTGCTCGCCTTTGCGCATTTGCGGAGGTACGACCGTCACATACTCGCCAAGTTCCGGATTAAAAACTGACCAGCCATCACGCAGGTGCTTTTGTAGAGAGTGAGATTTATATTGGGTTAAAACGAGAATCCGTCTTAATCCGGAATGCAGACAGTTGGTTAATGTAAAATCAATAATCCGATATTTGCCACCGAAGGGGACCGCCGGTTTTGCCCTATTATCCGTCAATGGCGATAATCGCGATCCCATTCCGCCCGCCAGTACTATGGCCAATGTATCCTGCATATATTTCTCCTTGTTTAAGTAAACTTTATCTATCTATTTATTAAATACAAGGAACATGCCAATGTATAACATATTAAAAAATAAGAAAAAACAAAGTTTTTCTCTGAAGGTTGCACCAAGACAAAGCATTGTCCAAAAACAGTGCTCCATATTGACACGGGTGAGTGGCTGGTCTGGACAGATCTCTTTGATTTTTTTGATGTATTTCCCCAGTAAAGGAGTGTGTCTTGGCTCTCTTACAGTTTATATTTACATAAAACATGAATGGTATCTGTCTATACTTAATAGGAGTTTTCAAATTACATTAATAAAGCAATTAGCATATTGGTAAGTGATAAACATATCAGCAAGGATAGATTATGAAAAATGCTATTAATAAATACCTTTCAAGAATGGATCGCAGGCGCTTTCTTAAATTGGGTATTGGGGCCAGTCTACTCAGTACTTTTCCTTTTCAAATTGTTCAAGCCCAAAAACTCAATACAAATGCTCATATATTAATAGTGGGTGGAGGGGCTGCGGGAATAGCAATGGCCAATCGCTTTAGCCACTCCCTACAAGGTGCCAAAATCACTATGCTAGGCGAACGTCAACCTCATATCTATCAGCCTGGACAGATTTTAATTGCAGCAAATCTATGGGATAAAAGTCGGGTAATAACGCAAACTAGAGACTGGTTAGCCGACGATGTCAATTGGATAAATAAAGATGTAACAGCATTTTTTCCTGATAATAAGAGTGTTACCTTAAGTGATGGACAGAAGTTAACTTATGACGTGCTGGTGGTTGCTACCGGATGTCAACTTAATTACGAGCATATCGAAGGAATGTCTTCGGATCTTATTGGTAAATATGGCATTGGCAGTGTTTACGCGGGGCCGGATGGCGCTGTTAATACCAATAAAATGATCCAGCAGTACATTAATAAAGGTGAAGGGAAAGCTATTTTTACTCTGTCGAATACTTTAATTAAGTGTGCTGGCGCTCCACTTAAAATGGCCTTTACTTCCCTTGACCGGTTTGAGCAGAGCGGAAAACGTGACAACCTGGATGTAAGTTTTATCACTCCTTATAAAAACAGAGTATTTTCAGTGAAATATTATAATGACTTTGTTCTTAACCGCTGGCAGGAACAAGGCTTAAATTTTTACGATGAACGAGTGCTCAGCGCAATTGATGCGGTAAATCAAAAAGCAACCTTTACTAAACCTGATGGTAGCGAAGAAAATCAAGAATATGACTTTATCCATGTTGTGCCACCGATGAGCGCTCCGGATGCAATTCGCAATAGTGAATTAGTTTGGAAATCAGGTGCAATGGCGGGCGATTGGGTTGAAGTTGATCAGTATCATATGCAACATTTACGATACCCGGAAATATTCGCAATTGGAGATGTAGCGGGCACTCCATTTGGTAAAACAGCAGCCAGTGTAAAAACACAAGCGCCTGTTGTAGAGGCTAATGTTATTTCTTTCCTTGCAGGTAAAGAATTGAAAGCAGAATACAATGGTTATACTTCTTGTCCATTGATCACTGCCATTGGTAAAGCGATGCTCGCAGAATTTGGTTATGGTGGAAAATTGCTGCCTTCTTTCCCGTTTATTTCTCCAAAAGAAGAGTCTTGGGCGGTGTGGGTTATGGAAGAAAAAATGCTGCAACCCGCTTATTATGCCATGCTGCATGGAAAGGTTTAAGGAGTAACTTATGTCTATTGAAAGTATTTTAATTGTATTGCTGTACAGTGCAAAACCTTACTTATGGTTAATTGTGCTTTTGGCTGCGATTCCACTAATCAGTTATATGGTCAGACTGAACTCGCCACTATTAAATCAATTTCAGAAGATCATTGTTAGTTTTGGCATTGCTATTTTAGTTGCTCTGGCTGCTCCTTATATCACTATGTCTAAATTACAGTATGTGACGACATTAGCAGATTGGGGTGTATTAATAGCAATTATGCTGGCAGCAATGCTCTATTGTTGGTTTATTTTGACCTTACTTTTCGCAGGCAAGTCGTAACTGAAGTATGAAAGTAAAAAGACATGTTAACGTTGAATTTTCAGTTGCTTAGCGTGCTTATTTAAAGCTTTGCCTGGAGTCATCATTAAACGTCATTACTTTGCTTGCCAAATATTTTGATTTTAACGAACCTTGCGGAATTCTCCACCCATAACTTGTTTGGGTGGAGATGGATAGCAAACCAACCGCTAGGTTGGTCTATCTTAGTTGGATACACTATCATTTTTGCCTGTATTTACATCCAGATAAATCAGGTCTACTATGATCATTATGAAAAGCAAAGTACACACAAAAACGCTAAAAATAAGGATCCGTGACAAACATCTAAGCACCCTAAAAAAATGGGCTTACGGTGTGAATCAGGTGTGGAACTTCTGCAATGAAACCTCAATGAAGGCACTGAGCAATGTGAGTGAATTTGGCCCGGTAAAACCCGCTTTCCTGTCAGGCTACAATCTTCAAAAGTACACCAAAGGCATGAATAAAACGCTTGGCCTGAATTCTGCGACCGTGCAGATGGTTGGGCATGAATATGCTACACGCCGCAAACAATTCAAGAAATACAGATTGAATTGGCGTAAGTCAGGGGGTGTTAGACGTTCACTGGGTTGGATCCCGGTTCGTAAAGACTGCATTGGCTTCAAAAATGGTCAGGTTTATCATAACCGCCACTATTTTAGCGTTTGGGATAGTTACGGATTATCTCAATACACGTTCAAATCAGGCTCATTCAATGAGGATTCAAGAGGCCGGTGGTACTTCAACGTTGTGGTTGAGGTGGAAGCAGAACTGGGTACAGGCAAAGCCAGCGTGGGTATTGATTTGGGTTGTAAAGAAACAGCCACCGACAGTAACGGCTATAAGATCAAAGGCCGTGAATACCGCAAGCTAGAAAAAAGTTTAGGCATCGCACAACGGGCAAAGAACAAAAAGCGCGTCAAGGCAATACACGCGAAAATTAAAAACCGCAGAGTAGATAGTCTGCACAAATACAGCCGCAAACTTGTTAATGAGAATGCGGCAATATTCGTTGGTAACGTAAGCAGTCAAAAACTGGTCAAGACTAAAATGGCTAAGTCCGTTTTAGATGCTGGCTGGTCTACATTAAAAACACTATTGGAATACAAAAGCGCTCACGCTGGTATTGTTTTTGAAGAAATCAATGAATCGTACACCACCCAAACGTGCTCGTGTTGTGGCTCACGCCAAAACAGTCCGAAAGGTAGAGCAGGACTTGGAGTAAGAGAATGGACCTGTGAGTGTGGTGTCACTCACGACCGCGATGTGAACGCGGCTAAAAACATTCTTGCGCTCGGGCATGAGCGTCTAGCAGTAGGAATCCCCCCACTAAAATCTTTGATTTAGTGGAGGGAGGATGTCAATCTGGGAAAGATTGTAAGGCAAGGCTAAAAACAGTAGCAGTGCCGCTGCTTGAAGGATTGCACGCATCAATAGCGAACATTACGCAGCTAAGTATGAAAAAGGATTTATAATATAGTTAATTAACTTTCAACAAGCATATTTATAGTAATTGCTAGGATTTATACCATGGATCGAAATAGAGTTATTTTTGCTGGCAGTTATTTCTGCTGTTCTATTTTTTTAGCCTGTTATTTTGTGTTTGCCTTGCCGGTAAGTGCTGAGGCTGGCTTTAATTTTGATTTTCAATACCAGCAACAAGAAGAGCAGTATACTGAAAATATTGACGCTGTTCATCAAGCTGCTGAGCAGGGGAATGCCAATGCGCAATTTTATCTTGCTGCGCTGTATGCACTCGGTCAGAGTGTTCCGCAAAACTATCAACTGGCCGTTAGCTGGTGCCGTAAAGCCGCTGAGCAGGGGCTGGTAAATGCTCAGCATAATCTTGCTGTATTTTATGCTGCAGGGCGGGGTGTAAAGCAGGACTACAAGCAGGCGGTTTTCTGGTACCGTAAGGCTGCACAGCAGGGATTTGTCAATGCACAACATGATCTTGGCGGGCTTTATGCGCTGGGGCGGGGCGTAGAGCAGGACTTTGAGCAGGCGGTTTTTTGGTATCGTCAGGCTGCACAACAGGGATTTGCAGATGCTCAGGCCAGTCTTGGATATATGTATAGTGCAGGTCAAGGTGTAAAGCAGGACTACAAGCAGGCGTTTTTCTGGTATCGTAAAGCTGGACGGCAGGGGCTGGCCAATGCCCAGCATAATCTCGGCCTGGCCTATGAAAGAGGGCAAGGCGTGAAGCAGGACTTTAAACAGGCGGTTTTTTGGTATCGTCAAGCGGCTGAGCAAGGGTTCGTCAATGCCCAGACCAATCTCGGCAATATGTATCTGGAAGGCAAAGGTGTGCCTAAAGACGAGATGCAGGCTGCTTCTTTTTATCAAAAAGCAGCGGAAAGAGGGGAGGCAACAGCACAGTTTAACCTTGGCCGTTTATATGCTTTAGGCTTGGGCGTCCGCAAAGATTATAAACTGGCTTATGCATGGTTTTTTAGTGCGCAGCAAAATGGCTATGCACATGCATCTGCCGGCCTGCACTTTGTCGCGCCCAAGTTGAGTGCGAAGGACCTTGCCGAAGCGAAGGAGTTAGCAAGAAGGTATGCCTGGTTATACCATTCCAGAGACTAGTAGGAAAAGTAAATAAAATGGAAATCAGATTTACACAATTAAAAGCAGAGGCGGCTACTTTTACCCTTGAGATCGATAACTGGGTGATAGAGCAGCACTCCTGGGGAGTCTTCTCTACAGAAGGTGATATCGGCTCTCTGCTTGCTAACCTGCTTTGCGGAGAACTTATTGCTTCATCCGGAAGTCTCCAGGGAAACAAGGGCAAGATTGCTCAGGTTTCTCTTAGTGAACAACAGCGTTTATTGGAGCTGGAGCTTGCCAATGATGACTCCGAGTTTATGGATCGTATCGATACAGGAAGCACGGCTTATGAGCTTATTTATCAGCAGTGTGAAGATAAAGCCCTTACTCTGCGTCTGCTTAATGAACTGGATCTGCGGCATATTCAGGCAAGTGGATTTCGCATGCTTTCCACCGGTGAAACCCGACGTTTAATGTTAGCCAGAGCATTGGCCGGCCAACCTGAATTTTTAGTGCTGGATGATCCTTATACGGGCTTGGATAGTGCACATAGAAAATCATTGACGGACTATCTGATGGCATTGTCACAAACTGTGCAGATGATGGTTATTGTTTCGCGTGAAGAGGATATGCCGCAGTGGATAGATAAAATAGCCCTCTTTAGTCAGGGGAAGCTCGACAGTTTGATGGATAAAAATACCTGGGACAGCCATCCGCTAATCGCACAGATAAAGGCGCAGTCAAGAGAACAGAGCGAACAGATGATGGCGTTGATTCGACGTCATCGCCATAGCGCTCAATTTGCGGATCCTATCTTTGAGTTGCAAAACGGCAAAGTGGTTTATGCAGAGCAAAGTATTTTTAGCGGCGTAAACTGGCGTATTAATCAAGGTGAGCACTGGCAGGTTAAAGGCCCGAACGGTTGTGGAAAAAGTACCTTGTTAGGTTTGATTTTTGGTGATCATCCGCAATGCTACAGCAATGACATTCAAATCTTCGGCAGGCAAAGAGGCTCGGGGGAAACTATCTGGGAGATCAAAAAGCATATCGGAATGGTCTCCTCGGCGCTGCATCTGCAATACCGAGTGAACTGCAGTGCGCTGGAGGTTATTTTATCCGGCTTTTATGACTCGATCGGGCTTTATCAAAAAGCGACAATACAGGAACAGAAGATTGCCGAGGAATGGTTGCAGATCCTGCATATGGGAGCATTTGCAAAAACTCCTTTCAGGCACTTAGAATATGGCCAGCAGCGGCTATTACTGATTGCCAGAGCGATAGTTAAACAGCCGGCGCTGTTAATTCTGGATGAGCCCTATCAGGGCCTTGATTATCTGGGAAGACGATTAGTTAAAAACGCTCTTGAGCTGATTGCTAAAGAAAATCTCAGTCAGCTTATTTATGTTTCTCACTACCAGCAAGACAGTCTGGCAAGTATAGACAATTATCTGCAGTTTATTGCAGATAAGGTAAACGGCGGTTACAAAGTTGAATGATCTTAATCGAGTGGCTTGAAGTAGACCAGAAGCAGCGGCAGCAAGGTCAGATTGGCCAGCAGCGCGACCAGCATCGAAAAGCCGGTTAACAGGCCGAAATAGATGGTTGGAATAAAATTGGACAGGGCAAGAATGGAAAATCCCAATATAACAGTGACCGAAGTGTAATAGATAGCACGTCCGATACTGCCGTGGCAGTGTCGGACGGCACGCCAGTAGTTTTTATGCTGATGGTATTCAGCGATAAAGCGGTGCACATAATGAATGGCGTCATCCACCGCGATGCCAATGCAGATTGCCGCTATGGTAATGGTCATCAAATCTAGCGGGATATTCAGCCAGCCCATCAGCCCCAGTACCATGGCTGCCGCAACCAAGTTAGGTACCAGGGTGATGGCTGCTATTTTGAGATCTCTGAAGAGCAGCGTAAACATCATAAAGATCGCCACAAAAACCACGCCTATGGTCAAGATTTGCGAGCGAAACAAACTCTGCAGCATATTGTTGTACAGCACCACCATGCCGGTCAGGTGCACCTGCTCATTATCCATTGCCAGCTCACCGGTCAGATGTTGACGGATCTTCTCTAACAGGTCATTGCGCTGCAAAGACAGATCTGATTCAAAGACCCGCAGGCTGAATCTAAGCTGCTGAGCATCCTTTGACAGATAGGGAGTAAACAAAATCTCCTTGATATCATCCGGCAGCTTCTTATACAGGACGGAGAGGAAGAAGTTGTCATCAAGCACACGCGGATCTAAAGTCCCCAATATTTCCATGCTGGCGGCAAGAGAAAGCACCTTGCCCGATTCTGGCAAGCCATCGAGATAATCGTGGATGGCTGCAACTTCCTGCAATTCTGCCGTGTTGAACCAGTAACTGCGAGCGGTAATCCCCTTGTCTTCGTCTGCTTGCGGCTCAAATTCTGCCGGATCAAAACCTAACTCTTCCAGCAGCTGGGCTTCTTCACTTCCTAGTTGCTGTTCATTGTCTTTAAAAAAAGTGGCCGGCGCGTCAATGATTATATCCAGTGGCGTAGTGCCGCCCAGTTTATGGTCGATAAGTTCCATTCCCTGATAGATCTCGGTTGATTTTTTGAAGTAATCGATAAAGCGGTTTTCTACCGTTAACATACTGATACCTATGCTGCTAAGCAGGAACAGTAGGGCAAAGGCAGTGACGACAGCTCGGCCATGGGAGGCGATCAGTCCGGCAAGAAAAGCGGTGATCACCCCGGTGATATTGTGCTGTTCACGCGGTCGTCCCGGTTTAAGTAACATTAAGGAAGCGGGAAACAGGGTAAAGGTGATAAGAAAGGCCACGGCCATGCCTATGGTCATCATCCAGCCGAAATCGATGACCGGGCGTATATCACTGACCAGCAGAGAGGCGAATGCAACCATAGTGGTGGTGGCGGTATAAAAACAGGGCAGCAGTTTTTTCTTTACGGTTTCCAGCACCAGCGTATGCTGCGAGGCATCGGGCTGCTGCGCATGCAGCTCCTGATAACGCACAATCAGGTGAATGGTCAGCGATAAGGTAATGATCAGCAGCAGCGAAATAAAGTTGGAAGAGACCACTGTTACCGGCCAGTCGCTCAAGCCGAGAAAACCGACCATGGTTATTCCGCAAGAAAAGCAGGTAAGCAGCGGCAGCAGCACCCAGCGCAGCTTGGCGAAAGCCACCGCAAGCAGAACGATCAGAAAGGCCAGTACGCCGAGCCCGAAAGTCAGCAGGTCGTGGCGAATAAAGTCGATAGAGTCAACGGTGATCATCGGCACGCCGCCTAAATGCAGTTTTGCTCCTTGTTGGTGTTCGGCCATAATTTTGCGCACATCGGCGATCAGGGCACTCTGCCGCTCCAGCGACGCCCTACTGTAGGCGCTAAAGCGTTCCGTGACTGATGCCAGTTCATCGCGCTGCTCTGCAGTGAGATCTGCATCGATGCGTATTTCCCGAAGCTGATTACGGCGGTTACGTAATTTATAGTAGGTCTCATCACGGCGCATATTGACTTGCAGGGCGGTCGTTCCGCCATCCTCACTGATCAGCAGGTTCGCATAGAGGGGGCTGGCAAGCAGTTCACGGCGGGCCAGGTGCCGGTCGGTATCGGGTTGTTCCAGAGTACGGAGCGAGTCGCGGATTTCGTCCGATGGAACGCGCGGACTGTCAATCAAGGGCACATCGAGAATGCTGATCACAGCGTCGACTTCCTGCAATGCGCTCAAGCTATCGCGCAATTTCTGCAGATCGTCGAGTACGCTCTTATCAAAAAGGTCTTTATGCGGTGTGTAGGTGACGATCAGAAAGTCGTCCGAGCCATAGCGCGCCTTGATCGCGTGGTAATAATGAAGCGTTTGATCGTTTTCCAGCAGCAGCGAGTCACCGGAGGCATCGAGCCGGAATTTACTCGCATGAAAGGCGAAAAAGGTGACGATCAGCGCGATAATCAATAACGACAGCCGAGGATGGCTTAGCAGCAGCCGATCGTAACTCTCTGCGGGGGAAAACAGCATGCGTTTACTCCTTCGCTTAACAGGATTCCTCAAAATGAGTATAGGAAGATTAGCGATGTTTGCTAACTACAATACGTCTAAAAGGCGTTTTCCGGCAGTAGAGAAAGCCAATACGACAAAGTACTAAATCTATAATATGGGTCATACTTAGAGTTTATTTGGCTTTTCCGGTTAGCGCTAGGCTCTCGATATAAAGGAAGGCAAGGGTGACAGCATCAGCAAATATCTCCTCTTCTCGCCAGTTTCGGTTATCTATTGCCGGATCTGCGCTATGCGGTGCTTTGCTTGCCGCTTTAGCGCTCTTTATGCGTGCTTTGCAAGTAAGTTTGCTGGAGCAGTTAGCAGTCTTTTTATCGCTCGCACCACTGGCTGGATTTTTAGTGGCGCTTACGCTGCCCGCTATTCAGCAGCGAATCGCAGCAGGATGGAGAAAATCCTGTCGTTGCCCACTACTGATTGCAGCAGGGCTTGCCTGCAGCTATTCACTGGCAGCTATCGGCAATGGCTTTAATCCTTATGACTGGCTGGTGGTGATTTTATTTTTTATATTGGTACTGCTGTCCGCTCATGCGCTTTCTCAGTGCCCGCCCGGTTATAGTGATATGTTATTGCTCTGGGTATTGTTAGTACCTTTTGAATATCGCCTCACTGAAAAACTGTGGTTTGGTGCGCAGGGCATCAGTTATATCTGGTGGTCGTTGGCGCTAAGTGTGTTAATGATAGTGATTTGGCGTGACGGTCGAGGGCTGCCGGGAATGGCCATAAGCTTTGTGCTTAAGGCTAAGGATATTATGGCTGTCCTGCTTGTGACAGCCGTGGCGCTGTTGTTTCTGCTGCCTATGGCGATGGCTTTGGATTTTATCCGTTACAATCCTCCGGCGGACTTTATTGCCTGGGAAACAGCCGTTAGATTTATCGGCCTGCTGTTTACCGTGGCCATTCCTGAAGAGTTGTTTTTTCGTGGTGTGTTGATGATGTCGCTGTTGGCTCTGACTAAAAAACTGTGGCTGGCGGTGCTGTTATCTTCACTATTCTTTGGTCTCTGCCATTGGAATAATGCTACTACGCTACAGCAGCAGCTAGCATACTGCTTTCTGGCGAGCATCGCAGGAATTTTTTATGCCCTCTCTTATCTGCGCTGCGCTAATAACCTGTTGCCTGCAGCATTGACTCACACCGCTATTGACTGGGGTTGGCAGCTTTTCTTTAAGTAATAGCTTTGTCATAAAATAAACCCGTCTCTGCAGATGAACATTTTGGCAAAGGGCGTTGATTATCTCTATACTGATTATTGTTAATAATCTTCAAGCAAGAGGGCTGCCTGGCTGGGCGATTACCGCCAAGCCAACAGCCCATGCTTTACCAGGCTACACAAGGAAGCAATAGTGTGACACTGAGCAGGCGGGAGTTTTTAATATCGAGCGCGAGTGCTGTGGTCAGCGGCTGTGCTCTGCTGTCTTTTCCGGGCATCTGCCTTGCTGCATCGGCAACACCGCTGGAAAACAAGATAGAAAAAGCGGTTAAAGGGATGCGCAAGCGTGGAATTATCTCAAAGAATGAGCGAACCTCCTGGTCCATTTATGATTTTACCAGCGGACAGAAACTGGTCTCGATCAATGAAGACCGGCCAATGCAGGCTGCCAGCATGATCAAGCCTTTTATCGCCCAGGCATTCTTTATCCGTCATAATGCCAACCCGCAACTTTACCCCTATCGCATGAAGGAAAAACAGATTCTGGAAAAAATGCTCCGTTACAGTGATAACAGCGCAACCAATCAGATGATCAATATTGTCGGAAAACACTCAGAGCAGCCCTATCGGCCAGTCACGGTAGAAAGGGTGCTAAAGTCATTCAAACCGGCGCTTTTTCAGCAAACCTCAATTGTCGAGTATATTCCGCCGGGCGGGAAAACTTACCTTAATTGTGCCTCGGCGCATGATTACAGCCGCTTTCTGTTTGCCATGTGGAACCAGAATCTCCCTTACGCGCAGGAAATTCAGCATTATATGAGCCTGTCTAACCGGGACAGGATCAGCGACGGGGTTGAAAATATTCCCGCGTCGGTCAAAGTCATTGATAAAACCGGTTCAACTTCGCAGATGTGCGGTGATATGGGGATTGTGCTGGCCCATGATAAAGGTGGTAAAATATATCCCTACACCTTTATCGGTATGATAGAGCGGGAGCAACCAGCGCAACGCTACCCCCTATGGATCCGTAAGCGTGGCAATGTGCTGAGAACAATCTCCAGTATCGCTTACGAGCATATCAAGCGTACTTACAGGCTTTAGCGTGTTATTCGTCTCGTTAATAAAAGAGTTGATTGGTTATGGTGCAATGGTTACTACTATCGATATTAATAGGCGCAGCGGGATCACTGACAGCCTGCAGCAAGAGCCTTGATAAGGCCCCTGAAAAGCCCGTTTCTTTTTCGGTGAAGCTTGAGCCTGCTGCTTTTGTCGAAAATTCTGGGGCGCCTGTCGAGCTGACGGCGGCAACAGAGACACAATTATCATCTGGATTTGCACAGAGCATGCTGTCGGCCGTGAATAAGGCACGCGCGCAGGCACGTCAGTGTGGCGGCAGAAGCATGCCGGCCGTTGCCAAGCTAACCTGGAATAAGCAACTGCAACGCGCTGCTTATATCCATTCAAGCGATATGGCGAAATATGAGTTTTTCAGCCATACCGGCTTGCAGGGCAAAGAGGTTAGCCACCGAGTTCAGGAGCAGGGCTATCGTTGGCGTGCGGTGGGAGAAAATATCAGCGCCGGGGCTGTGGATGTGCAGGCTGTTATGGCGGGATGGTTAGCCAGCCCCGGCCACTGCGCCAATATTATGAGTGCGGATTTTACAGAAATGGCCGCTGCTGTGGTCACCAATAAGGCAACCTATTATGAGCACTATTGGACGCAGGTGTTTGCAGCCCCTTTTTAACGAACCTTGCGGAATTCTCTACCCATAACTTGTTTGGGTGGAGATGGATAGCAAACCAGCCGTTAGGTTGGTCTATCTTAGTTGGATACACTATCATTTTTGCCTGTGTTTACATCCAGACAAATCAGGTCTACTATGATCATTATGAAAAGCAAAGTACACACAAAAACGCTAAAAACAAGGATCCGTGATAAACATCTAAGCACCCTAAACAAATGGGCTTACGGTGTGAATCAGGTGTGGAATTTTTGCAATGAAACGGCGATGAAGGCACTGAGCAATGTCAGTGAATTTGGCCCGGTAAAACCCGCTTTCCTGTCTGGTTATGATCTCCAAAAACACACTAAAGGCATGAATAAAACGCTTGGCCTGAATTCTGCGACCGTGCAGATGGTTGGGCATGAATATGCCACCCGTCGCAAACAATTCAAGAAATACAGATTGAATTGGCGTAAGTCAGGAGGGGTTAGACGTTCACTGGGTTGGATCCCGGTTCGTAAAGACTGTATTAGCTTCAAAAATGGTCAGGTTTATCATAACCGCCACTATTTTAGCGTTTGGGATAGTTACGGATTATCTCAATACACGTTCAAATCAGGATCATTCAATGAGGATTCAAGAGGCCGGTGGTACTTCAATGTTGTGGTTGAGGTGGAAGCAGAGCAGGGTACAGGCAAAGCCAGTGTGGGTATTGATTTGGGTTGTAAAGAAACAGCCACCGACAGTAACGGCTACAAACTAAAAGGCCGTGAATACCGCGAGCTAGAAAAAAGTTTAGGCATCGCACAACGGGCAAAGAACAAAAAGCGCGCAAAAGCGATCCATGCAAAGATAAAAAACCGCAGAGTAGATGCTTTGCATAAATACAGCCGCAAACTTGTCAATGAAAATGCGGCGATATTCATTGGCAACGTAAGCAGTCAAAAACTGGTCAAGACTAAAATGGCTAAGTCCGTTTTAGATGCGGGCTGGTCTACATTAAAAACACTATTGGAATACAAAAGCGCTCACGCTGGTATTGTTTTTGAAGAAATCAATGAATCGTACACCACCCAAACTTGCTCGTGTTGTGGCTCTCGCCAAAACAGTCCGAAAGGTAGAGCAGGACTTGGAATAAGAGAATGGACCTGTGAGTGTGGTGTCACTCACGACCGCGATGTGAACGCGGCCAAAAACATTCTTGCGCTCGGGCATGAGCGTCTGGCGGTAGGAATCCCCCACTAAAATCTTTGATTTAGTGGAGGGAGGATGTCAACTCAGTGCACTGTTAGTAAAAAGGAAAGATTCTATGGAAAGCTACCAAGCGTTGTTGAGCACCTTAGCCTTGACGATGGGCGCCTCATGGGCCAGCGGCATCAATCTATATGCCGCGCTGCTGGTGTTAGGTTTAGGCGGGGCGAGCGGTAATATAGATCTACCTTCCGGGCTTGAGGTGCTTGAAAATCCGCTAGTGATAGGTGCAGCAGGGCTGATGTATTTTGTTGAGTTTTTTGTCGATAAAACGCCGGGGGTAGACAGCGGCTGGGATGCAATTTCTACCTTTATTCGCTTGCCGGCCGGTGCCATGTTAGCGGCAGGCGCTGTCGGCGAGGTGACGCCTGCACTCGAGATTGCCGCCGCTATTATGGGCGGCGGGTTAGCCGCCACCAGTCATGCGACTAAAGCAGGAACGCGGCTACTGATTAATACCTCTCCTGAGCCGCTAACTAACTGGACGGCATCGATCAGCGAAGATCTGCTGGTGCTTGCTGGACTTTGGACTGCGCTTAATCATCCGCTGGTTTTTATTGTTCTGCTGCTGATATTTATTATACTGGCGATTTTGCTTTTGCCTAAGTTATGGCGCTTTATTAAATTGCTGTTTCGTAAAATTGCGCAATTTATAGGTTTGCTTGAAAAAGATAAAGTCATAGCAGCTGGCGTCGAGGGAGGTGTAACGCATGAGCAATTGCAGGCTTTACGCAGGCAAGGCGTGTTAAGTGAGAAGGAGTTTAATGCCGCTAAACAGAGGTTGCAGCAAAATCACCAGGCACAGGGTAAAGAGAATGGCAGTTCCAAGGATTAAACTCTTTTTCCTTATTTTCCGGCAGTGCTGTTAGAATGTGTCAAGTTTTCTGCCCTAATCAAGTGACCTGTTATTAATGAAATCAATCTCTTCAAGTATTTTTGGCCGTCTTTTCGGTCATCCTACGAAAGTAATCATCAAGACTGAGGGTATCAGGGTGCTGTTAAACAGTAGGGCAACAGATATCAGCTGGCAGGCATTATTGTCACCTCCGACATTTACGCGCGGGTTATTCGGACAGACGCTTAGCTTCACTACCAAAGAGCAAAATTATGTGCTCAGCAAGTTAGCTTATAACTGTGCAAAAAAACAAAAAAATGACTGCGAAAGGTTTTGGGCCGAGAGTAATAAACAACGCCTTGAAGACCTGCTTGCTAAAATAAACCAGTTAATCAGTCGCCGCTATTTGCGTCAGTCGCATTGGCAGCGCATTCATGGTGCCGTGCAACAGGAATATAAGAGATGGTTTCCCTGGTTTACTGCAAGCAAAAACACGGCCCATATTGCTAAACTGGTTAAACTATTAGCCAAATACCAGCATTGGCAGGAGCAGGATATCGCGCGTTGCCGGGCCGCTTATATTGACCGGCAGCTTAAAAGCTATCGGTTATTCTTTGACAAGGTTGAAAGCAATCCCTTAACAGCAAGGCAACGTGAAGCCTGTGTTATTGATGACGATAATAATCTGTTATTAGCCGGCGCAGGAACGGGTAAAACCAGCGTTATGGTCGCGCGAGCCGGCTATTTACTCAGCAGTCAGCAGGCGCGCAATAATGAAATTCTACTTTTAGCCTATGGCCGAAAAGCGGCAGATGAAATGGATCAAAGAATAAAAGATAAATTAGCCACTGATAAAATCAGCAGCAGCACATTTCATAGTTTAGGGCTTAATATTATTGCCCGGGTTGAAGGGCAAAAACCTAATTTATCGCTTTTTGCCGAGAATGAGCAGGCAAAGGTGCAATGGGTGCAGCGCTGCTTGGAAAATTTAATGAATGGCCAGGCGCCATATCGGCACGTGCTGGTCGAATATTTCAGCCAATATTACTACACAGAAAAAGATGAGTTTGAATTTGCCAGCCTGGGCGAGTATTACCAGTATTTAACGGATAATGACATCCGCAGTTTAAAAGGGGATAAAGTCAAAAGTTTTGCCGAGTTATCTATTGCTAACTGGCTATTCAATCATGGCATCGACTATCAATATCGGTCTGACTATGCCTATAACCTAAGGACTGTTGAATATAAACAATACCAGCCGGATTTTTTCCTGCCAGAATTAAATATTTATATTGAATATTTTGCCGTGAATGACAAGGGGGATAGCGCGCCTTATCTTGATAAAGTTAAGTACCTTGCCGCAATGCAATGGAAAGGTAAAATTCATCAACAATATAATACGCAATGCATAGCCTTAACCTACGCTCAGCATAAAAAAGGCATACTGCTTAGTACGCTGGCAAAATCTCTAAAAGACAAAAATATTCACTGCACGCCGTTGGCCGATGACGTGCTCTTAGCCAAGATCAAGGAAAGCGGCCGTGTTTCAGCGCTTGCCGAGTTATTTGCCAAACTGATCGGCTTATATAAAAGCGCGTGTTTAGACGAGAGCGCCGAAAAGTCTATTATTGCCGCCTCAAGTGATGTAGCACAAACGCAGAAAGCATTCGTATTAGTTAAGCCTATTTTACGGGCCTATCAGAAAAAGTTATCACAGGGCAATGAAATAGACTTTGAAGATATGATCACTAAAGCACTTGCCTATGTCGAAAGCGGAAAATTTATTGCTCCCTGGCGCTATATTATGGTTGATGAGTTTCAAGATATTTCCGAGCCGCGTGCGCGTTTGGTGAAAGCGCTGCGTGACAGCCGCAAAGGCTGCTCTGTTTTTGCCGTTGGCGATGACTGGCAGGCAATCTATCGCTTCAGTGGCGCAGATGTGACGCTGACAACCGGCTTTGCCGACTACTTTGGCCCGACGACGCAAAGCGAGCTGGACCAAACTTTTCGTTTTAATAATAAAATCGGGCAGCTAGCCACTGATTTTGTAAGTAAAAACCCGGCACAAATAAATAAAACCATTAACTCGCTTAAGCAGGTTAATGCGCCTGCCGTGTCGTTATTACGCAAGGCTTCGCTTAACTTGCAAAGGGATGAAAATAGCGTGAGTGAAATAGTAAATGGGGCTGTAGATGAAGTATTAACGGCGATCTCGGCAAAAGTGAAAAAAACGGCCAGCGTTTACCTGCTGGCGCGTTTTCGATTTCAATTACCGAATAGGGTAGCCCTGGCCAGATTAAGAAATCAATATCCGCTATTAAGCATTGAAACTCATACATTTCATGCCGCTAAAGGTAAAGAAGCCGATTACGCTGTGCTGCTCGGATTAACCCGTGGGCAGCATGGTTTTCCTTCTGAAAAAGTAACGCCGGCTATTGTCGATGCTTTGCTGGCTAAACAGGAAAGTTTTAAATATGCAGAGGAGCGCCGACTGTTTTATGTTGCCTTAACGCGGGCAAAAGAGCGTGTTTATGTGATTGCGGATATGCTTGAAGCGAGTCCCTTTGTCAGCGAGCTGCTTGCTGAACATGATATCGAAGTTGATGAATTTACTATTAGTGTCGACCAGAGTATTGTTGAGCAGATTAGCTGCCAGCTTTGTGAAACCGGCACACTGCAAGCACGCACCGGGCATTATGGAGCTTTTTACTCCTGCTCCCATTTTCCTCGTTGTGATCATAAAGAAAAAGCCTGTGCGCAATGCGGAAGTGCAATGACCAAAAAGCGTTATTCAGGATTTAAATCCTGTTTAAATGCCTCCTGCGAGACGATGCTGCCGCTTTGTCAGCAATGCGGTGCGGAAATGGTCTTAAGAAAAGGGCGGCAGGGTGAATTTTGGGGATGTAGCAATTACCGAGGCAATGAGCAGGTAAGTTGTAAGAACACTGTACCCGCAGCAAACATTAAATGGCCCGCTTAAGGCGGCATAAATTTTTTGCACTATTAGAAATCTTCGAGCAGCGATATCAAGGAGAATGGCTGGAAGCGCAGTCTTTAGAGTGGTTATGTGTCATTTCCGTTTCTATTACCAATTAATAACTGAAATGACACAGATTTTTGAACGCCCTCCCGCCAGATGTTTTTATTTATTCGCTGGCCTCCTCATCCATCGGCATCATTTCTTCTTCAGCCTCTTCATCCATCGGCATCATTTCTTCTGCCTCTTCAGTCATGTGCATCATTTTTTCTTCTGCTCCTTCAGCTGCATCAGTGATAGCGTCTTTTGCATCTTCAGCAGCTTCTTTGGCATCTTCAACGACAGTAGTCGCTGCTTCAGTCATCTGATCCATGGCACCTGTTGAATCAGTATCCATTTCTTCTACTACGGCTTCAGGTTCACTGGCAGCATCTTTTGCCGCATCGCCATTTTGATCGCATCCACTTAATAGCGCGATAGCCAATACAGAAGAGACAGCCATTGTTACACTTTTATAGTACTTCATAGTTTTTACCCTCGTCAGTTAAATTGCCTTATTAATTATAGTCAAAAATTAATATTTAGCGGTGCATATCAATTAAATAGACACTTTTTGAAAGGCCGCTAACAGCGGCAGGTTGCAATCAATCGGATACCGATGGCAACAGCAGCTGTTCTGTGAATGTTTATCATAATGATGGATAATCACTTTTTCATAGTGCCTGCTAAGGCTTTTTTCGCTAGCGCCAAGCCAACAGTGATTCGCTCAATGCAGGCTGAACAGAGCGGCGAGATAAATGAAAAAGCGGCAAAGGGAGATTGCTAATTTATGCGCGATAACGGACTGAGCATCAAGCTAAACGTCTCATTTTTGTGAAAAAAAAGCGATAGTAGTAGATCTGGTTTTAATATTTAAGCACCATATATGCAGGAAATATTCTATGGAGGGAAGCTATGAAAGCGGTGCATGCGCTATTTAAAGAGATGCTCGGAAGCTTGCGCGATCTTCTGCCGATAATATGTGTGATCGCTTTTTTCCAATTAGTGGTTTTACAGGAGCCTCTGCCCAATATCCTGTCGATTCTTTTGGGACTTCTTTTTGTTGTTTTAGGTCTGACCTTTTTTATTTTTGGGTTGAATATGGGGCTTTTCCCCATTGGTGAAAGCATGGCGCGCTCTTTTGCCAGCAAAGGCAGTCTCTTCTGGCTGATTTTATTCGCATTTTGTTTAGGCTTTGGCACTACTATTGCCGAGCCGGCATTAACGGCTGTGGCGAGTGAAGCTGCCACAGTGGCTGCTGAAGGTGGCGTTATCCCGCAAACGGTTGAAGGAATGAACGACTACGCCAACGGCCTGCGGGTGACGGTGGCGCTTTCTGTGGGCCTTGCGATTGTGATCGGTGTGGTGCGTATACTTAAGGGCTGGCCGATTCATATCATGATCATTGCCGGCTACATTGGCGTCGTAGTACTGACCTGGTTTGCACCCGAAACTATTATCGGTATCGCCTACGACTCCGGCGGTGTGACCACCTCGACCATTACCGTCCCGCTGGTAACCGCTTTGGGGGTCGGGCTAGCATCATCAATTAAAGGTCGAAACCCTATGTTAGACGGCTTTGGTTTGATTGCATTTGCCTCGCTGCTACCTATGATCTTTGTGATGCTTTACGGGATGATTTTATCATGATAAGTCCACTGCAGTTTATCGATATGTTTATTAGTACCATGGTCGATGTTATTCCTATTGCCAGTATTATTTTTGTTTTTCAATTAGTGATCCTCAGGAAACCTATAGTAAATTTAAACAGAGTCGTGCTGGGTTTTTTTTATGTTATTTTAGGGCTGTCGCTTTTTCTATTGGGGCTGGAGTTAGCGCTTTTTCCACTGGGTGAAACCATGGCGGCGCAGCTTACCGCTCCCGAATTTCTTTACGCTTTTAAAGAGGACATTACAGAGTCCTTGTCCTGGATTGATTATTATTGGATTTATCTGTTCGCATTTGCTATCGGGTTTAGCACAACCATTGCCGAGCCTTCTCTAATTGCGGTGGCGATTAAAGCCAATCAGGTTTCCGGTGGCGCGATCCGGGTTAATGGCTTGCGGGTTGCGGTGGCCTTAGGTGTCGCCTGTGGCATCTCCTTAGGGAGTTATAGAATAGTTGTTGGTGATCCTATCCATTATTATATTATGGTTGGCTATATTGTGGTGATTATGCAAACCCATTTTGCGCCAAAGCTGATAATACCGCTGGCCTATGATTCGGGTGGTGTGACAACCTCGACGGTGACGGTGCCATTAGTCACAGCTTTAGGTTTAGGGTTAGCCTCCACCGTTCCGGGAAGAAACCCTGTTATTGACGGTTTTGGATTAATCGCATTTGCAAGTCTATTTCCAATCATTTCAGTCATGGCATACGCCCAAATTACTCAATGGTTAAACTCAAGAGCAGATTCTAAGGAGAAAGATAATGCGCTTTAAATTAATAATTGCCTTTGTCGAGGATGCAAAGACAGATGCGGTTGTCGATGCGGCACGCTTGGCGGGCGCCACCGGCGCAACAGTGATCAATAATGCGCGCGGGGAGGGACTCAAGCAAAAAACCACTTTTTTTGGCCTGACTCTAGATGTGCAAAAAGATGTGGTGTTCTTTATGGTAGAAGAGCATTTATCGCGACAAATATTGGAAACAATTAACCAGGTCGGTGGCTTTGATCAGGAGTCGGGGCAGGGTATTGCCATTCAAATCGATATTGAAGACGCAGTCGGCGTGGCGCGTCAGGTAGAGACATTAACTAAAGTGGTAGAGGATGAGTTATGAGCCAGCATAAGCTTGTTAGAGTGAGAGACGTTATGGGTAATTCCTATGTCATGATTGATGGAGTTAAAACGGTGGAAGAAGGCATTCAGCTAGCACGAGAGCATGCCGTCAAAGCCTTAGTGGTGAATAAGCGACATGATAATGATGAATACGGCATCGTTTTAATGAATGATATTGCCAAAAAAGTGTTAGCGCGCAACCATTCCGTTGAGCGCACCAATATTTATGAAATCATGACCAAACCGGCTTTATCTGTTGCCCCTGATATGGATGTGAAATATTGCGCGCGTTTATTTGAGCGCTTTGGTGTCAGCCGGGCACCGGTCATTGAGCATGGTAAGGTTATTGGTATGGTGAGTTACAATAATATTGTGCTCAACGGTATGGCATTGGATGTTTAAAACAGTAAAATAAAAAGTTTTTAGGAGAACCGAAAAATGAAACTGTTTTTTGCTTCGGATCTGCATGGTTCATTGCCGGCAACAGAGCGAATGCTCAAAAAATATAAAGCGTCAGGTGCTGATTATCTAGTGCTTTTAGGCGATCTATTGAATCATGGCCCGAGAAACCCGATTCCGCAGGGCTACCAGCCAGCTGCTGTTGCAGAGCTTTTAAATCAATACAGCGATCAGATTTTGGCGGTGCGTGGTAACTGTGATAGTGAAGTTGACCAGATGCTGCTTAACTTTCCGATGCTGGAAAGCTATGCCTGGATATTGCTGGAAAAAGGTCAACGTATCTTTTTAACCCATGGTCATATCTATAATAGTGATAATCGCCCGCCGCTAAAAAGGGGAGATATCATCGCTTATGGGCATACACATATTCCTTTAGCTGAACAAAATGGCGAGCAGTTTATCTATAATCCGGGCTCGATTACTTTTCCTAAAGGGGACTATGTTGCCAGTTACGGATTGTACGAAGAAGGTCGCTTAAAAGTGCTGTCATTTTCAAATGAAATTTTGCAGCAGGTGAATATTTAAATAAACTATGCTATGAGTAGTGGTTTGTTGTAGCAGTGCAAAGTAAAGGAGTAGCGCATGAATACCATCTTTAAACTATGTCTTATAGCGCCGCTACTCTTTGCCATTGCAGCAACCAGCCAGGCTGGCGAACTGGTCGCGCATAAAGCAAGTTATACAGCAAAACTAAAAAAAGGTATCAGCATTCAAGGTGAAGCTGTACGGGAGCTGAAACAATCAGAAAACGGACAATGGTTATACAGCTTTAAGGTAAGATCCTTTTTCGCCGATATCGATGAATCAACACGCCTTTCCTGGCAGGACAATAAAGTGCTGCCGCATTCATATAACTACAAACTTTCTGCTCCTTTAACGCGGGATAGACGAAAGAAAGTTAATTTTGACTGGGACAACATGATTGCCCTCAACCCGCTGCAAAAGAAAGGATGGACAATTACCGATATTCCGGAAAATACTCTTGATAGATTAGGTTTTCAGCTGCAGTTAGCGATGGATCTGCAAGCAGGTCAGCAGAATATGCGCTATGCTGTGGCAGATAAAGGGAAAATAAGAGAAAACCGTTTTCGGGTAACAGGGGAAGAAATAATTAAGACTGCCCTGGGAGTCATAGCCTGTATCAGCGTTGAAAAAGTACGTGACAAAGACAAAAAACGGCAAACGACCATGTGGTTCTCGAAACAATACCCGTTTTTATTATTAAGAATGCTGCAAGTCGAAAAAGATGGCGAGCAATACGAAATTAATATTAATGCAGCTAGCATTAATAATAAAAGCATTACTTTTAATTAACGCTTTTGCAACGAGAATAATAACGGCAATATGATGCTATCAAGCGATGCCTCCTGCCGCCCTGAAATAGGAGATTCCGCTATACTCAATATAATGAGAGCGAAAACTGTGCTTATAGAGTAACCGGAGCCGGATATGGTCTTAGTCAAACGTTTAATGCTGGATATTCTCAAACCTCATCAACCCCGAGCATTAGAGTTTTGCTCTAAACTTGCTGAAGTCGGTGATGATTATGCGGTCAGTTTAACTGTGCGCGGCGTTGATGAGAAAACCGAAACTGTTGCCGTGTGTATTGAAGGTTATGATCTCAACTTTGCCGCAATACAATCTGCTATTTCCGATATGAGCAGTTCGCTGCATAGTGTAGATGAAGTGGAGGTGCGTAATGAGCGGAGTAAAAACGCCGAATAACCCGTCGTTTTATCATTAACAGCAGCTTAAAGGAGTAGCATGTGCTGAAACCCTTTACGCAAATCCATTTTTATCTGCAAATTACCCATTCTCAGGGAATAATACGGCGTTACTTTGTGGTTAATGGTTTCGATGGCGCGCTGACTATGCTCGGACTGATTATTGGTTTTCTGTTTAGTCCTCCTTCCAGTTTACAAATTATGATCAATGCCTGTATGGGCGCAACCATTGCCTTAGCCGTAAGCGGTACCAGCAGTGCTTTTGTCAGCGAACAGGCAGAGTTGCGTCTGGCTTTGAGCAACCTTGAGGATGCCATGATTACTGAGCTGCACAAAGGAGCCCATGCAGAAGCAACGCGCTGGGTGCCGCTTCTTATCGCGTTGGTCAATGGCTCAGCCCCGCTGATTATTGCATTGCTGATCATCGCGCCCTTATGGCTGGCGATGCAGGGGCTTACATTTATTCTTTCGCCGCTATACTGTGCCATTTGCATTGCCATCGTTATTATTTTTCTTTTGGTGTTTTCCTTGGCCGGCTATCCGGCGTAACCTGGTTAATCGGCGGCTTTAAAACCTTGCTGATTGCAGCACTGACCATTGCTTTGATCTACTTATTAACCATTCAATAAGGTTATGCACTGCAGTTGTCAATGCTTTACATAGAGCAGCTTGACTTCACCTGGTTGCAGAGTACATTGCAGATACTCCGGTACTTTTTCCATGCGTCGCCTACGGGAAATATCTGTTACCTGACTCGAGCCCATAATGTTATATATGTTTGACTTACGCACGGTGTGCGTGTCACGACTGTCAATATTTGCCAGCAGCATGATCTTTTCCTGCCCGTTGCGGCTCTCTTTGGTGAAACCGAGCAGCCCGGCGTTGTTCAGCGGCAGCATGTTTAAGCCATTATCCTCCTGAAGAATATTATAGCTGGCCTTGATAGTGTTGATTTCGCCAATCTCAGCGGAAATATCATAGTAAACCGGCTCCCACCATGAAGGGTTGGCATGGACAACGTGGATCTGGCGGCGAAAGCCGTATTCAAAGCCGATCGTAGTGGAAATGCTGGAGCAGAGATAGGCTCCTAATTCGTAGCGCAACAGCGCTTGCCGGTGATTGCCGGAAAATTCATCGGCGCAGCGGATAGTGTCATGATTCTCCGGGAAAGAGATGGAAGGGGCATGACGACTGTATTCACCGTGCTGATCCAGAAACCACTGCTCTTTTAAGTTCCACCATCTAAAGCTGTTGGTAATAAAATCGAAACCGGCTTCAGCAATCTCAATAACCTGCTGTGATGAACAGCCCAGCGTTTCCCCTAAAAATACAGCATCAGGGTATTTTTCTTTAATGCGCGGAATAAGAAACTGCCATAGCTCGGCTGGAACATGGTAGGCCGCATCGCAGCGGAATCCACGAATCCCCAGATCCATATAAAAGAGCATCATCTCCAGCCAGTAGTGCCAGAGATTATCTCTGTCACTGGAGTTAGCGTTGTTAATTTGAGCCAGATCTTTCCACTCTATCCATTTATCACCGTCCAGTGCACCGGGGTGTTTCAGTTTGCCTGCTTGATCGCGTTCGTACCATTCCGGGTGTTCATGGCTGAGCGGTGAATCAAAAGCGGTGTGGTTGATCACCAGATCCATCATAATCTTCATGCCGCGCTTGCCGGCCTCCTGGCAGACTTTGCGCAGCAGCTTATTGCCTGTCTCGACATGCGCTTCCGGATTTTCAAAGTCCAATTGTCCTGTTATATACAGGGGGTGGTAGTGATAATGATTTCTTATCGCGTAATCTGAGCCGGAAAAGCCCGGGTAATGGATAGGATTGATATAGATCCAGTCAAAGTTCATGGCTTGAATCCGGTCAAAATGCTTGATCCACATATCCATCGAGCCAACAAGCTTAGGGTATAAATTATAAGCGCGTATGCCTTTAGCCATTACTTTACCTCCGTGTAAATCGTTCTCTTAAGTTGGTGCAGCCGGATTGAGAGATACTGAACAGTTATTTTTTCTTGAAAATAACATAAACTTTTTTAGGTTATTGAGTTAAATTATTTTTTTTTGATGCTACGAGCAGTTTTAGCTGTTTGTATTATAAATCTATTGACAATCAGTGCGCTGGGTTACTCACGACCTGCATCTTAACTCTCTCTTTATTAATGACTTATTCTTCTTATTTGTTTTCTAGATGATTAAATGACATTTAAATTCACAAATGCACTGTGGGTAGCAGTGTTTGTCGTACTATTCTTTAAGAAAGGTTTTCGGTCATAGAAAGTGTCGTTAACCAATTTGCGCATTTTAGGGGGTAAACATGTTATTTAAATGCCATCTATTAGTACTGGTTATGTTTCTCCTCTCTGCCTGTGAAGAAAGCACTCCTTCGACAGTGACTGTGCTGCCGAATAGTAATGATGTCGAGGCCGACTTTGCTGCGATAACTGCACGTGTCAGTGTGGCCAGTGACGGTACGCAAAGCAATGCGCACAGTTGGGCGCCTGTTATCAGTGGCGATGGCCGCTATGTCGCCTTTACTTCCCGGGCCACTAATCTGGCGACAAAGGAGACGGACAGTCATGGCGGTATCTTTGTATATGATCGCCAGACAGGCAGTAGCGAATGTGTCACTGTCTCCGGTATGACGCCAGCTATCAGTGACGACGGCCGTTATCTGGCATTTGCTAGCTCTGCGGACGATCTTGTTGTTGATGATAGCAATGATGAATCTGATATCTTTGTTCATGATCGCGATACCGGCAGCAGTGAACGAGTCAGTGTTGCCAGTGATGGTAGTGAAGGCAATAATAGCAGCAGTGATCCTGTCATCAGTGGTGACGGCCGCTATGTGGCCTTTGCTTCCCGGGCAGATAATCTGGTGGCTGATGATAACAATGGTGAATCTGATATTTTTGTCCATGATCGCGATACAGGCAGTACAGAGCTTGTCAGTGTCGGCCGTGATGAGGGACAGGGGGATAATGCCAGCTGGTCACCCGCCATCAGCAGCAACGGTCGTTATGTGGCATTTTATTCGCAGGCGACCAACCTGGTTGCCGATGATACGAACGGGGCAAAGGACGTATTTGTGTATGATCGCGAAACAGCTATCAGTGAGCGGGTCAGTATCGCCAGTGATGGCAGCCAGGCTGACTTTTCCAGTTTTGCTCCCTCGATCAGTGACGATGGCCGTTATGTGGCATTTGCATCACAAGCAAGTAACCTGGTGGATGCTGATACCAATGGTGTACCTGATATTTTTGTTCATGATCGCGATACGGGGAGCACTGAACTTGTCAGTATCGCCAGTGACGGTATCCAGGGAAACGATTATAGTTTTTCGCCGGTGATCAGTGGCGATGGCCGGTATGTGGCATTTGCCTCCGATGCCACGAATCTGGTTGCTGCAGACACTAATGATCTGCAGGATATTTTTGTCCATGATCGTGTTAGCGGTACTACGGAGCGTAGCAGTGTCAGCAGCGACGGCAGCCAGAGTAATAATAATCGCGCTGGCATAGAGCCGGCGGTCAGTGCCGGAGCAGCGATTAGTGATAATGGTCGTTATGTGGCCTTTTACTCCCATGCAATGAATCTGGTTGCCGATGATACGAACGAGCGCAGTGACATTTTTGTTCGCTCCACAGGCAGCGATAAATAGCTTTGTAAAAATTACCCCTGCAAACTGTCTGTATTTGCCGGTTGCGGAGTTGGTTATAATCCCCTCGCTAAACAGACTTCGTGCATATTATGGCAATACGAAGTGATAAACCCGAAAGCTGCTCTAAATACAGAGAGCGCAACCTGCACTGGATTTACGATCCAGCCCGCAAAAGGAAACACCATGACGCAATATGTAGTATGTGCATTGTATAAATTCGTTGCACTGGAAGATTATAAAGCGCTTCGTCAACCCTTGATGGACGTGATGGAAGAACACCACATTCGCGGCACACTGCTGCTTGCCAGTGAAGGTATTAATGGCACTGTCGCGTCGACCCGAGAAGGCATCGATGCGCTGTTGGCGTGGTTTAAACAAGACACACGCCTGGCGGATGTGGCCTACAAAGAGTCCTATGATGTTCAGCAGCCGTTTAAGCGCAGCAAAATCAAATTGAAAAAAGAGATTGTAACCATGGGCGTCGAAAGTATCGATCCGCGTCATGTGGTGGGCACCTATGTGAAAGCAAAAGATTGGAATGCACTGATTGCCGATCCTGAGGTGCTGGTGGTGGATACCCGTAACGATTATGAAATTGAAATCGGCACATTTAAAAATGCGCTGAATCCCAATACTGAAACGTTCCGCGAATTCCCTGACTATGTGGAAAATAACCTCGATCCGGAAAAACACAAAAAAGTGGCGATGTACTGTACCGGCGGTATTCGTTGTGAAAAATCCACGGCGTATCTCAAAGAGCAGGGTTTTGATGAGGTCTATCATCTGCAGGGCGGCATCTTGAAGTATCTGGAAGAAGTGCCTGAAGAAGAGAGCTTGTGGCAGGGCGAATGTTACGTCTTTGATGGCCGGGTGGCTGTCGATCATCAGCTGGAAAAAGGTCAGTACGCCATGTGTAACGCATGTCGCCTGCCTATTACTGCCGCTGACATGGAGCATCAACAGTTCGAAAAAGGAGTAAGCTGTCCGCGCTGTTTTGATAAACACAGCAGTGAGCAGAAAGCCCGTTTTCGTGAGCGTGAAAAACAAGTACAACTGGCCGCGGCTCGAGGTGAGCAGCATGTCGGTGGCGAAGCCAATAAAGTACTTGCCGCCCGCCGTGAAGAAAAACAGGCGCGTAAAGCGCAGCAGCGAAAAACTAAACAATAGTTAATAGCGCACAACTTACGCAGCCTTAGCCGCTCATGGCAACCAGGCTGCTCATTTTGTTTGCTCAGCAAGCATTTCCTCATTAATCACTCCTATAAACAGCTTTAGTCAATTACTAACAAACCCGGCGCAGCCATAGCTGAAAAATAACGCTCACCGTTGGCGGTTTTTATTAGCAGAAGTAAGCTATATTTTTAAATAGTTTGCCTTTAACTTGCTAATATCAACCAGATTAATTAACTGATCTGTTTTTATATTGGAAGTGCGGTTTGAACCGCGCCTTATACCAAGCTGCGCGACTGAAGTCGCACTTCCAAAAGTAGATCACAAACTTAATAATATTGGTATAACGGGCCACGCTGCGGAGAAAAAAATGATAAGCGAAAAAGTAAAAAAGTATTTTGATTTAATCGTCGATGCGGTTTTCGGGGTTATTCTGATATTTATTATCCTAGGTATTGCCATTGGAACACTGCAGCTCTTTTTAACAACCTGGAAGCTGCTTGCTTTCGAGGGGATTACCGGCCACTACATAGACATTATCGCCGATGTGTTGACCTTGTATGTACTGATTGAGCTATCCAAGTCCTTAGTTGAATACTTTAACTCGCACAAGCTGCGCCTGACATTTATCGTTGATGCTGCCATTGTGTTTGTGTTGCGCGAAATTCTTATTTCACTATTTAAGCATGAAATGCATCCGGATATGCTTTATGCATTTTCGGTATTTCTGCTGGTGCTTGGTGCGCTGCGCATAGCCTCAGTGCTTGTCTACCAGCGCGAAAAGGACATCTTAGATTGACATAAGCCTTTTCCTTTTAGGAAGAGCTGGATGGCAATCATATGTTGGTCAACAGCTCTTAAATATCTTTGCATTTTTGACAAGCTCACGAAATAAAGAGCGCTGGCTTGTCAAATAGAGTAGAAATTCGGGATGCCATTGTACTCCAATCAGAAAAGTCTGGGACGGGTCTTCGATAGCTTGTACGATACCGTCCAAGTCTCGTCCGGTAACAATTAACCCGTCGCCGACGCGATCGATTCCCTGATTGTGCAGACTGTTTATGCGTGACCGCTTGCGGCCAAAGAGGGTCGCTAACAGGCTGTCCTGTGTTTCCGGCTCAGTTGCGATACACAGTGTCTTGAGTGGTAGCACAGTCCATCGGTTAGATGTTTTCCGGCGTCGTGATCGCAGCGCTTGATTCAGCGTGCCACCCTGGCAAACATTAAGCAGTTGTGCACCTCGACAGATGCCGAGCAGGGGGAGTCTCCGAGTAAGAGCATCGTTTATAATGGCAGTTTCCAGGGTGTCACGTGCGCTATCGTAGTTAGGTTCGACTTCGGGTTCGGCGGCATAGAGCACAGGCTCTACATCATGTCCACCGGTTACCACGACGCCATCGTATTGATAGTGGTGTTGCTCATCGCCAGGACGTAATTGCAGTGGACGTCCACCATACAGACGAACTGCCAGGGCGACTAACATACGGGGGCCAAATGAGCCATGTTGCGGCCCCGTTATGGCGATTACCGGTCTAGCCATTCTTTCTCCACCGTTTCGCTCCAGTCGCTAAAAATTTTTTTTACCGGACTATTAAGAAATTCGAGATATGCTTTACAACAGGATCCTAAGCGGGCTTCATCCGCAGCAAGGCGCTCAACCTCTACCCAATCATTCCAGGCAATATAAAGCCCCCAGTCGCTCTTGTCGATTTCGCAATCCGGCAGGCGATAATGAAAGGTCGGGCGCGATTTGATCCGTTCGTCATCCACCTTGGCATTCACCCGTTTCTCATCAAGGCACATGAACAGCGGAAGCATGTCGAGGGCGCGATTGCGGGTCGGGTTATAGGCGAGATAGTCGTCGATAAGGGTTGTCAGGTCGGGCCAGTAATCTGCTGAGATAAGTTTCTTTACGTAATCAGCTGGAAAGGGATCGACGTAGCTTGTCACCTGTCGCGTGAGGTTAATGTCGGCACGCGTGAGTAGCCAGTCGTAAAGACACATAAATGCTTTAAGGCAAGCTGTGATTAGTTTGGGATCGTGACTCGGCAGCTCTGGATTAAGTTGCATGCCGAAGGCATTGGTAGTGCTATCCGAGGTGCCCTTGGCACCGGCATCTCGTAGGTGAACAATCAGCTTTTCCACCTCTTCAAGACGATCCAGGGGAAGCGGCGGAGTGACAATCTCTACCGGCACAAGTGCTTCTGCGGCCCAGGCGAGTACATCTTCAGCTGAGCGCCCTATCTTGTCCACGAGCGCCTGGTCGTCGCGATGTTCGCGGCCTAGTTGCTTGAGCAGTTCATAGTCTAGTTCGACAATCCAATCACCAGCCGCATCCCCTTTTAAAACGCGCTCGTAGCGCCCGTTCGAGGCAATGTCGAGACTGAAAAAGCTGGCTACCTGCTTGGCCAGCGTATCAAGGCTGAGTCCGCTCATCTCAAGTTCGACTCCCACCCGTCTAGTCTTGCCCTCGGCATTTTGCAGCCAGGGCAGCTGTTGTAAGTTTCGATTTGACATCAATTACTCCTTAATGGATATAACTACTCCTTAATGGATATAACACGGCAGCTTGATGAGTGGAAATCGCGTAACGTGTGGCAATTTCCAGAAACCAGTCAGCACTTAATCATTGTTATGGCTGCAATAGAAATGGCGCGCTCCCTTTAGCAGCATATGAAATGCTTCGCCATCAACATGCACCAGATGTTTATGATCACCCGCTTCAAAAAAAACATTGGCCAGCATCAATAGCCTTTGGTCCTCGAATGTTTCCAGTCCATAGGCCGGGCCCAGTGGCGGAATCGCACCGGATTGGCAATCACTAAAAAGCTGATCGATTTCAATTTCTTTCGCCAGTTCGAATTCCCGGCCGACCTCCTCTCTTATCGCCTTTAGCTTCAGCCAATGACTGCCCGGAATTACAGCCATGGCATAACCCTGTACATCTTTTACAATAACAGCTTTGGCAATATGATCATCGGGAATATGTGTCGCCTTTGCACTGTCACGACTGGTATAGGTTGCTGGATGCGCCACAAGCTCATAATCAACTTGCTGTTCCGATAGATAAGATTTTATCGTTGCTGCAATGGACATAATTTTGTTCCTTGTTAGTGAGTAGTTCGTATCATTCCCGTTTTAAGGCGAAGGCTGAACTCGTGCAAACTTGTAATCAGCTCGACATATCGCCGGGCCGATTAGAATTAAATTGTGACTATTTTGGCTCAAAGTATAGTAGTTAAATAGCAACGCCGTTCCTTGAATCTGTTTAACTTTATACCAGTTTTTAATAAACTGGACGAATATGAATGAAGACAGGGCTTCAGCCCTGCAGTATCATCATCGCTCATAGATAATATAAAGATAAAGGCTGATATGAATCTTGTTTTTGATGGGCCGGATAACGGTCCTCTGTTTGTTTTCGCACATGGTGCCGGCGCGCCGTTAACTTCTGATTTTATGCAGCAAGTGAGTGCCGGCTTAGCGAAGCAGGGGATCCGTGTTGTGCGCTTTAATTTTAATTATATGCAGCAGCGCCTTGATACCGGCAGTCGCCGTCCACCTGAGCGAGCAGATAAGTTAATTGCGCAATTTCAAAACGTTATTAACAGCTTAAATGCGCCAATGGTGATTGGCGGTAAATCAATGGGCGGGCGCATGGCAAGCTTAGTGGCTGCCGAAGCTGAGGCAGATCTAAGCAAACAAATAAAAGGGGTGGCGTGTCTGGGGTATCCTTTTCACCCGCAGGGCAAACCCGAAAAACTGCGCATTGAACATTTAGCAGATATCAGTCAGCCCTTATTTATTATGCAGGGCGAGTGCGATAAACTCGGCAATAAGCAGGAAGTGGAATCATATTCACTACCCGACTCTATGCAATGGTTATGGCTGGAAGACGGTGACCATGATTTAAAGCCAAGGGTAAAAAGCGGCTTTACCCATCAACAGCATATTCAATCTGTTATTATGCATTTGAGCAATTATATAAAAGCCTGCCTGAGTTAATTTATTTTTGCACTGCGCATTATGGCTTAGATAACAAAAGTGTAAAAAAGAAGGGCCAGGACAATGAGCATAACTGAGCCGGGCGTGGCGACGAACAAACGCTTGCGTGAGTGGCTCAACAAGGATTGTGATTTAGCATAGAGACGGGCAAAGAGTAGGCTCATTCTCTCAGTCATAATACTGATGAAAAGTCGCAGTTTTTGTGTGCATTTTTGTAATACTAGTGAAATTTTTTGATAGAAAACTAGAATATCACCGGCTGCTGGCGCTGCTATGCCGGCTCTGAATGTTGCACTGGCGAGCAATAACAGCAATCCGGTAATCCCCGGCCATAATGCCGACCAGCTTAGCGTTGACAAAACACTGAATTGAATTTTAAATGCAAATGCCGGCGTAACAGATAGGTAAGCGACAGAGAGTAGCGCTGAGAGCAGCGTCGGGAGTATCAATCCCCATCGTGGTGATGAATTTGTGCTGCCGGGTATCGCATGCTGGCGCATTAATTGGATAAAACGTCCCATTAACAGCAAGGTAGTTATTGCGCTCAAGGTCAATAATGTCGAGAACAGTGGCCAGATAGACGTAGCACTTTTAAGCGCCGATTTGGCGAATGCTCCGCTGGTCAACGGCAGTCCTATCAAGGACAGGGCTGGAATAAGTACAAGTAACCACAGAAAGGGTTTTAATCTCGACTTTTGTTGCAGCTCTTCACGCAATCCGACACTGAAAAACAGGGTCGCCTTGGCAAAAGCATGGTGCATCGCAAAAAATAAAATGGCCGGTAATAACAACTCCCAGCTGCTCGGAAATGCTAAAGCAAAGCCGATGCTGGCGCTAATAATCCCGAGTTGACTGATGGTCGAATAGGCTAATAGCGTTTTTGGGTTGTTCTGTAAAATACCATAGGCAGCTGCAAGGAATACAGCCATAAAGCCTAAAACCATCATCGGCTGCGCTAAAAGCAGCATAGATTGCTCACCGAGTGGGAGAAAGCGCATCCAGCCTAACAGCCCAGCTTTAACCATGACTGCACTGAGTAACGCACTCACAGGAACAGGAGCAACCGGATGCGCCTTAGGCAGCCAGACATGCAAGGTGGCAAGGCCTGCTTTTACACCAAAACCGATCAGCAGAAACGCAGCCACCCAGGTGACCTCTGCTGAATTTCCAGTATATTGCAGATAGTAAGTTTGGCCCGCCAGACCAACAAATAAAACGACCTCGCCAAAGACCACCCATTTGATGTAGGTGGACGCAGCTGATATCGCCTCGTCGCTATTGCTATGAAGTATCAATGGATAGGCACTGAAGCTCATCAGAGTAAAAAAGGTGAGGAATGAAAAGAGCTCATAAGACAAGACAACCCCTAAATTAGCGAACATTGTCAGCAGAAAGAAGAAGTAGAAGCTGTTGCGTTTATTATCGCCAGCTAAATAAGAGCGCGCATAGAGCGCGGCAATAAACCACAGTAAAGCGGTCAACGTCAGAAAAGCTTGCTCAGTAATATTGCCGCCATCTAATAACAGGGCTGTCAACACCCCGGGAAGCGGAGCAAGGGGGACAAGCTTAATCACTACCGGCCTTAGGTTTTTAACGATCATCATAGCCAGCAACAAAGCCGGTAATATCAACACCCATAAAGCTTCCGTGCTGTGGTTGAGCGCCATAGCGGAAAGGTCTGGAAGGCCTGTTTGATATTCCCGTGTGGTGATTAAAGCCGCCCAGGAAAGGGGGCTGAAAGAAGCAGAGGCAAATAGTCCGATCAGCAAGGAAAAAAACGCAGTTAGCAAAGGGGGCAGAAGTAACATCCAGTGTGTTTCCAACTTTAAACTAACTTGTTCCTTTGGCCAGGGGGAATCCTGCTTTTTGAACCAAACCGCATTTATAACCGGCAGAAAATAGACTGCATTCAGTATGCTGCTTATTGCCAGCACACCTAGAATCCACGCCCCTTGAGTACCCTGAGCTTCCAGGGCGCCTATCCCAAGATACCATTTTGAAACAAACCCGGCGATGGGAGGTATGCCTATCATGCCCAATGCAGCAATGGTGAAGGCGCCCATCGTTAGTGGCATGCGCTTACCGACGCCATTCATTTGGCTTACCTTATGAATGCCGAGGGTTTCTGCGAGACTGCCGGCGCAGAAAAATAGCGTAATTTTCATCACGCCTTGATGAACTAAGTGTACCAGACCGCCGATGGTCGCGATGGGGCCTGATATGGCTGTGCCCAGCACTATGTATGATACTTGGCTCACCGTTGAGTAGGCTAGGCGTTTTTTTAAATCATCCTGGCTCAATGCGCGCATAGAGCCATAGACAATAGTGAATCCTGCAATCGCAGCAAGAAATATGGTGAGGCCTAAGTCCTTTGCAAATTCAACGCCATAGATATCGTAGACAACCCGCACAATGCCAAATGCGCCAGCTTTTACTACCGCAACCGCATGCAGTAGTGAGCTTACCGGGGCCGGCGCTGCCATCGAGACGGGCAGCCAACCATGCACAGGAAACAGGGCTGCTTTGACGCCGAGCCCCGCTATCAGTAAGACAAAGATTATCTGCAGATGCGTTCTGTCAAGATGCGGCATGCCAGCCAATAAGCCTGTCGAGATGAAATCGAGCGGGCCGGCAATGGTTTTTAGCCACACGATACCCGCCAGCAGCAATACTCCGCCGAGCATTGTATAAACAAGGTAAGTCCGTGCCGCTTTAATTGATGCCGTATTGCCTTTGTGAGCTATCAGCGGATAGGTGGTCAGGGTCAGTAGCTCGTAAAAGATAAGAAAGGTAAGCAGGTTGCCGGCTAGCGCTAAACCAATGGTCGCGCCAACACATAAGCTAAAGAAAGCAAAGAAGCGGCTTAAGTGGGCCGAGTATTTAAAATAACCTATGGCATAAATAGTGGTCAATAACCAGAGAAAACCCGACAGGCTTACAAAGAGTAGCGAAAGTGTGTCCGCGCGCAGCACAAGGTCAATATTCGGCAACAAAGTCAGGCGAGTTTCAAAATATAGATTATTGCTGACGCCGTTGAGCAGCAAAGCAATCAGGCTTAAGGTAATCAATGCGCCAGCGATATTAAAAGTACTGCGCAGTAAAGAGCTATGCGCCGCGGTCGCCATTATCGCCAAGCCGGCTAGAAATGGCCCTAGTACAATCAATGCGGGTAATAGCGAACTGAGGTTCATATGCTGTTTACTTCCAATATTGGCTGAGCCATATTGAGAATAAGCTCGGCATTTAAACCTAAGGCCAATGTAATAAGCGCCAGCACCAGTGCCGCTGCAGTCAGCATTTTGGAAGGGTGTGTTTGGGCAAGAGTGCCGGGAGCAGAAGGCTTGCCGGTAAATGCTAAATTCAGTATTTTAGCCAGATATATTGCAGCGGCAAGGCCACCAGAGAGCACGATTATTACCCACCACCATTGACCACTCTCGATAGACGCCGTAAGCAGTAACCATTTCGCGATAAAACCGGCGCTTGGCGGCAGCCCGATCAAACTAACGCCGGCGATCGCAAACGCCAACAGGTTAACAGGTTCGCGGGTCGCAATTCCCTTAAGTTGCGCAATATCACTCGAGCCTTGTGCCAAAATAAGGTTACCGGCAGATAAAAACATCGCCGCTTTAGCGCAGCCATGCGCGACAATAAAATAGACGGCGGCTTGAGACGCCAGACTGGAAAACGAATGGCTATTGCTAGCCATCGCGCTTAAGGGAAACAATAAAAAGATGTAACCGAGTTGCCCGACCGTCGAATAGGCAACCAATACTTTCAGCTGTGTGGCACGAAATGCTTTCCAGGAGCCATAAATAATGGCTGCCGCCCCTAAGCAGCCTAACAGCTGAGACGCGGCAAAGGTTGCCGATTCACTTAACACTTCAAACCAGAACTTGATCAATAGATAAAGTGACGCTTTGACCACTAACGCCGAGAGTATCGCGCTGACCGGCGTCGGTGCATTTGCGTGCGCGGGGGGTAACCAGAAGTGCAGCGGGAACAGGGCTATTTTAAGCAGAAGGCCAATAGTAATAAGTATCATCGCAATTTGCTCCGGGAAGCTGTCGCTGGAGCGTGCAGCGAGCTGAGCAAGATCTAGCGTAGCATGGTTACGGTAGAGAATAACGATGGCCATTAAGTAGAAAAGTGAGCCGAGTAACCCCACCAGCAGATATCTGAGCGCTGCTTCTAAAGCCGCCCGTGTTGATTGAAGCGCAACCAGGGCGGCGGCTGATAGCCCTATAATTTCAAGACAGACGTAGATATTGAAAGCATCTGCAGAGACAAATAACGCATTGAGCCCAGCTATCAAGAGCCACCACAATGGCCAAAACCGTATACGCTGCGCATCATTCGCGTAATATACCGTGCTGTAGATTGTTAATATAAAGGTCAGCACTCCGGTCAGGCCGATCATGACCATGGAAAAACCATCAACTAGCAAATCAATACCCAGCGGGGCTCCCCAGCGACCAATTTCATAAACTTCACTCTGGTAAGTATTTTCCTTGTAAAACAGAAAGGTCAGCATGGCCACAGTAAGAAAGAGTAGGCAGGCAAAACCCACATTGAGAACGCTCTGAACGGTGTTTCGACGGCTAACAAAGCCTGACAAAGCGGCTATTAATGGCAAAAGCACAATAAAAGGCAGCAACAGTGATGAATTCAGATCCGCCATATTTACAATTTATCCTGCTGAGTCTTTTCTATTTCATACAATCTAACCATCAGGTTTAAGGCCAGCGCAGTGCCCGCTGCTGCGATGACAATGCCGGTTAATACCATCGCCTGGGGCAAGGGATCGATGGTGAATGCATTTTGCTTTGCCAGGGCAATCAAGAGCATAAAGATCCCAACCCCCATAACGTTCAAGGCTAATACTTTGCGTATGATATGACTGGCAAGGACCACGCCAAGCAGGCCAATAGCGAATAGACCGACACCGGTAATACTGTACAGCAATGCTGAACTCATGGCGCGCTCCTATTGAATTCAAAAAAACAAGGTTCGAGCAGACCGCTATATAGCGAAGCGAGGGCGGTAGCAATAGATACTGTGGCCCCCGCCTCAATTAACAGAATGATTAAACCCGCATAATTTGTCGGGTAATTGAGCAGGTTTCCTGCAAAGCCAATGAGCGCTAACGCGACGGCAACAAAGGCAGCTAAGCCAACGACTAACAAACTTCGAGCTATGATTGACGTATAGTTAATGCGATAGCTGCCCGTTTGCGAGAGAAGCACACAGGCCCCGGCCAATAATGAGCCGGCCTGAAATGCACCACCGGGCTGACTTGCACCTGCCCAGAGAAGGTAGCCTGCAAAGAGTAATAATGCAGGAGAAATCCAGCGTTGTAAGGCGATAATCACCAGCCTTTTTTCCGCTGCGGCTGTTTTCTGCAGGATAGGTGCCGGGTAGTCATGGGTAGGCAGAACAGCAATGACCGCAATCAACAAGACGGCCAGTTCAAGCAGGGTATCGTATGCGCGAAAATTCAGCAGCACGGCGGTGACGGGATTGCTGACACCGCTTAAATTGAGGTTGTCATCAACAAGATGCTGTATTTCGCCGTAGTGAACCTCGTGGTTAAGCAACATCCAGATCAGAACAAATAAAAGGGCAGCCACTAATAATCCGCTTATAAGTGGTGATGCTTTGGGGTCGATGACGGCACCTTTATATTCAAGATCGATGTCCCTGAACATACTATTTATTCTCCTGTTCACTTTTTCCGCGCGCTCTGATGCGATTTAATGCCGCTAACAAAATAGAGCCTGTGATACCTGCGCCAATTGCCGCTTCGGCGATTGCCACGTCGTATGCGCCCATTTGCCCCCAGACAATAGTGACCAGCAGCCCTAAACATACAAAAAAAACGATACAACGAAAGAGTGACGCAGAGAAAATACTCATCCAGGCCAGCACTAGGCTGCTGAGCATCAGTAATAAATCCAAAAAAATATCGAGGCTCATCGTTTCTCTCCTTTATTTTCAGCTGTCGCTTTTGACTTGCTGCTCAGCGATTGACAGTGAAGCTCCCGGGATGCAAGCAAATAGGCACAGGCTGCACTGGAAAAGATAACTAACCCCCAAACGAGTACTAATTTAAATAACACAAAGAAAGAAGAAACCTGAGGGATAAGACCGATCAGGATTAATCCCAACCCGAGGTTATCAGCCTTAGTCAAAGCATGAAGACGACTGAGCATATTCGGAAAGCGTATTAAACCAACCGTGCCTGCGAAGAAGAAAAACAACCCCGCAGCACAAAATATCAAGCTAAACCACTCACTGGCTGTCATTGCTTATGCCTTCTAAGTTGTGTGAAAGTCACGATCGTTATTGAGGTCAGGAGAGCGAGCACCAGCGCTACGTCTAAAAGGTAAGGTTGGCTTTTAATGACCGATAACATAGCAAGTATTGCCACGCCAATAGTACTGACTAATTGTGTTGATAAAAGGCAGTCGCTATGGCTTGCCGCACGCAATATATATAGCAGGCTCACTAATAGCAGAACAGCTAAGGCAATAACAATGATTAACAGGTAGGTATTCATAGGCTTCTCCTATCGCCTGGCGGCTGCTCTGTCTGTCCTAATAACTTGCTTACCCGGGTAAAGCAGTCATCTATTTCAGCTCGACTGAAGGAATTAAGGTCTAATATATGTATGCTCACTTCAGCGCCGTTATGCTCGGCACTGACCGTTCCGGGTAATAAACTAATCACTTGCATAAAGGTGAAAATATGCGATTCATTGACCATATCTATCGGGTACTTGATCACCCCGGGTAACAGTGTTTGTTTAGGCTTTAACGCCAGCTTTGCGGTAACCCAGGCACCGCGTAGGGAGTGTATAAAAAAGTAACAAAAAAAGGAGAAGAGTTGTGTTGGCTTTATTCGGCCCGGCACGCTTTGCTGTTGAGGCGCAAGATAGAAGCTCAGTGAACTGGCCAGAATAATAAACACAACTCCTACCGGCCATGAGCTAGGCTGCCATCCGCTAAGCAGTACCCAAATACAGCTGAATAGAGTAAAGCGAATCCAAAAACCCAGACGAGAGAGTAGGTGAATTGGGTTCGAATATCTTTTAGTTGGGGGCGGAGCCTGGTGCTTAAAATCAGTCATTTTGTATTGAGCTCCTGATGTTAGATTCAGGTAACCTCTTGAGAATAGAACGCTAATCAGGTGCTGTCAACTTCACGACTTCCTATCATTTTCGTGATAATCGAGCGCAATAGCGCCCAGAGCAATGCATAGACAGAAAAGTGGAAAGTTGCCTTTAAAATATAAAAACAGTAACATTCCGCGCCTATCAATATAGTTCAGCAAGAGAATATAAATATGGACAACAAAGCAGATATTATCACCAATCTAGAAGAGTTAGAGAGCTTTTTAATTACAGTTGAAAGCGGTAGTTTAGGTTTAGCAAATGCTGCCGGTGTAGCAATGGCAACCAGCAATAAAGACGGTCGTCGCTTTGTCGCTGTATTAGATGATAAGCACCAATTATTATTATCGCGCTGGGTTAGCGAAGAAGTGTTTCAAACCGGCCAGGATTTAGTGCGTAATGGTACAAGCTGTAAGCATTAAAAAAACTGAAGACAAAGCGATGACAACGCCAATACAGTCAATCGCCAGCTGCAGCGCGCGATAAAAAATAATTCGTATTATTTCAGCATTGCTCAAAAAAGCACCTATACTGATGAGTTAATTAATTCTATCAAGGAGCAGCAAGCAAATGAAAGATTCCGCTGAAATCACGTTGCAGCAAGACAACCAGCTGGTTCAATGTCAGTTGATGCAGGTGAATTCTCATGTCCAGCGCTTTAACGGTGAATGTATCCTTAATACTCTGATGGTGGATGGATACGATTGCCCGTTTAAATACTGCCGCAAATATAAATACCAGAGTCTTACCGGACAACAGGTGGATCTTGCCTATTATCCTACGGTAGAAGTTATCGCCGGCTTGGAAGTGGATATTATGAAGGTGGTGCGGGTTAAGGTCGTGTGAGTGCGAGGCTCCCTTATTAGTTAGCTGGGCGGCGCACAAGATTCGCGGACGACAACCTCTATTTCCAATGGCTGTGGCAGAGCGACATTTTCGTTATCTAATTCAGGCTACCAAATCCAGGGGATAAAGGCCTTATTGCTTTTTTGATATGCACGGTATCCTGCATAATGGGCGCATAAAGATTTTTCTTCAAAGCGAGCTTTTAAAGCCAGCACCACGATCAGTAATAACCATGCGCCTAATTTCCAATAGCTAAACTGGCAGAAAAGAATGCCTAAACAGCCCAAGAAGAGAGAGCTGTACATCGGGTGGCGAATAAATTTATAAGGGCCATGAACAATCAATCCCCCCGTTTTTTTTGGATGCGGAAGAACATTAAAATTACCGGGACGGTTAGCAGCCAATGCAGACAAAGCAATAAGGGCGGCCAATAAAATTAATAATAAACCAACAATTGAAAGCTTTAAACTTGGCAATGGCCAAGCAATGACAAACAATAGTATAAATTGTGCAATCACATAAACCATAACATCCTGCTTCTTAAAATGTATTTAAACATATTTAAGAATTTCTTCGCACTCTGTTAATGACCTGTTTCCAAGTGTGTAACTAGAGCCTGGGTTGGTCAGTTCCAACCGATAGCGATCTGTCCGTTCCTGCAAGATGGATTTTACTTTCTTAAAGTTCATCCAACGACCAACCTCCTGGTCGTCAAGTCTTGCAAGAATGTTTCTCGCAGCATTATAATCTGCCTGCACAACTTCCCCGTTTTCACGGTAAAACTTATCTCCCCTTCGAGTGCCTGTTAAAAGCCCTTGACTGAAAGAGTCCATTTGCGAAGTATATGCCGCATTGATTAAATGCAAAGACGAACATCGTCTTTTAGATATTGTCTCTAACGCTTCTGCCAATATGCCTTTTACCCACTGGTTCAAGCGCCTATTTGTGTTCTTGCCGTAATTAGTTTTGCTTGCGATGGCACTCGTTAAGTCCTCTGCTACAACCATTCCTGCTTTATCAATTAAACGATGGGTAGCTGTAAAAATAAGTGTACGCAGCTTAGCGACCTGAATATCTTGTCGTTTATCCAGTTTTTGACGACCTAAATTATTTTTCTCTATTGCAGCGCGCTTATGCGGTTTTTTTCGAGCAATAGCGCGTAACTTATTACGGTTGCGGTATTTTTTGTTTAGGAAATCAGACTCTTTAGAAATCAGTTTCCCTAAACCTTCACCATATCTATCGTTATCTGAATCAACAAACGCTTCCGTATAGCCCTTATCAATGCCAACCACTTGATCACCACAGTTTTGTAGCACCTCAACTTCCTGTTGATAATGCACTTCAACTTTACCTTGGCGAAGAATAAGGCGCAGTGTGCCAGTTGGCGCATGCTCGATTGTTGTTTTCAGTGGAATACTCATAACTTGTCTTGGGATGAGCCCGGGCACTTTCAACCAGCATTGTCCATTTAGTGTAAAGGTTTTGCACATATCAGAACGAATAATGATCTGGTTATCGGTGTGGTTTTCACCATGCTTAAAGTGTTTGCGCATCTGCCTGGGCAAGAAATGGTCATTTTGCCAATCATCACGTTTTAGTAAGGTATAAAGCCGTTTCAGCTCTTTATCATCACTGGTACGAACGCGAATTGCCTGCTTAACTTTATCTTTAGCGGCTTCGCGGTACGCTTTAATGTCAGCCATGGCATCACGCAAGGTTTCTTTCCAGGCATTAGCACTTACACCAAAGTTTCGCTTTTCTTTCATCCACTGATCGCGGATAGCGCGATCCCGCAACTTAACACCGGAAACAGAGCCAAACCGTTGCCATATTTCACTGCGCACAAGGCCAAGCAAGCGTGCTTGCTCTTGCAACTGATCAAGCTTCCCTTGATTTAGTTTATAACTGTAAAGTATGCGAGTGACTTTCACTTTTAATTCCCATTTATAACTATGTGTGCATTATAGGTTAGTATGCCTATAAGTGACTATTTTTTCGCCATCTAATAATTACTCTCTATTTTACGGCCAAAAAATGAGTTATCGATGGATTTCAAATATTAGCGCACAAATCAATATTCTTAAGTATGATTGCGTTATGCTATGAAGATTGCAATTATCTAAGCCAATGCAGTGAGGTTTGACTCGTGGTGCAAAGTTGTCATAAAAATAGCTTACAGAATAAACTCAATAGTTTCACATCGATTGAACAAGCATTAATATACTTTGAAATCGGCTTCGACCGTTCTTTTATTGAGCAATATGGAGAGGAGTTGAGCAAACGTTTTAGAGGGAATTTGATACTCGGGCAAGCTGATGATTGGTTTTCGGGACGGCGCGCGTTAAAAAATGCCTATTGTAAAATTCAACGCGGACGCTTAGATAAAAGCAGTCGCTCTGCGTGTCGCGGTTGCACTAGCTGTGAACGGCGTTAGATGCGATAAACTGCGCCGTAATGGCTTAGTATCAATGGCTACTCTTGGCTACTTTCCTGATTGGTCACACAAGGTGTGACCCTAGTGATGGCAATGACTGCTGAAGGCATTGGCCGTGATGCTGAAGATCTTCTTCGTAAAGTGAAAGCGGCACAATATGTTGCTGCGCATCCAGGTGAAGTATGTCCGGGTAAATGGAAAGAGGGTGAAGAAACGCTAGCTTCAGATCTCGCGGCAAGATCTAAATTGATCCAGGCTGGCCAGATGCATGCTTTTTCCCGGAACCAAGCATGACTGACACACATAAAAACTCCCAGTACCGAGCGTGGTGCAAAATTTGATCGCTTCATTGCAAGTGGGTCTTTGTGCACGCTTCAGGAAAAGCATGCTAGTACTTCTTCAAAAAAGAAATGATTAGTTGATTATCTGTCATTAAGGCTTTCGCTTGCTGGCTAATGGTTTTAACTCTTCGTGGGAGTTCCGCCTTTGACGGCGTGTTACTTTTCTTTGTTCATGCCAAAGAAAAGTAACCAAAAGAAAGGCTGCCCAAGCCATTTTTTTATCTTGTACTGAGCAACCACTTTTTAACGCACCATCTCAGACATTACGTCCTTGTACTGACTGAGATTAGTAAAATCATCCATGATTTTCCTTGCTAAAGTGTTTGTTCACTACAAGAAAAATGGATGGGACATACCTAGACGCATTGTTTAGCTGACTTCATAACGACAGGTTGGCATCTTACTTGTGTATTTTTTTAAAAGTTCAACTAATCAAAATTAATTGGAAAAGGCACTAGTTAAGCCAGCTCGCAAACGCCCGCAATATATTATGAGTTGTCTACAAATATCGTTAATACTGATGCCGGGAGGTACTGGTATACAGGTCTTCGGCAACGCTCGGTGGCAAAGCCGCATGCAGTCTCACTGTAATGTTAAAGCTAGTCACTATAGCTGACTAGCTTATTACACAGTACCTCACAGAAAGCAGCACATATGCAAGGTGGCACCATTGATTAGTCCTTCACCCCTTAAACTGAGAATTGCCAATCGGGACCGTTTTCCCCTTACGATATTTAGCCGCGAAGCCAAAGCTGGCCCTACCGGTCAGGGTTGGGCATGCCCTGTAGGCGCCTCACGGTGAATCTATCCCTTCTCCGCCAGTGACAAGAGCAGCGTCGTCAGTGCGGGAATGGACAAAAATGTCATAAAATCCATTAGTATCATTCGCAACCAGATTCGTCGCATCGGAGTTAAATGCCACATGACGGCCATCGCCACTGATGGCAGAATACAAGTTCACTCCCCAATTACTTTGGGTGCCATCACTGGCCACGCTGACCCGCTCGGTAATACCAGTAGCGCGGTCATGGACAAAAACGTCTTGACTGTCGTTGGTATCACCAGCAACCAGATTGGATGCCCAGGAGCTAAATGTTACATAACGGCCGTTGCCACTGATAACAGACGAATAGCTAGTATTATTACCTTGGGTGCCATCACTAGCCACACTGACAAGTTCGGTGATGCCGGTATTACGGTCATGCACAAAAACGTCATATCCCTCATTGGTATCATCCGCAACCAGATTGGTTGCCAAGGAGTCAAATACCATATAACGGCCGTCATCACTGAAGCCATTTATTACATCTTCATTACTTTCGGTGCCATCACTGGATATTATACTGACCCGCTCGGTAATGCCGGTGTCACGATCATGCACAAAAATGTCAGGTTTCTCATTGGTATCATCTTCAACCAGATTCGTTGCTGAGGAGCGAAATACCACATAACGGCCGTCGCCACTGATTCCAAATGCACCACTACCATTATTACTTTCTGTGCCATCACTGGCGACACTGACCCGCTCGGTGATACCGGTACTACGGTCATGCACAAAAACGTCACCTACCCCATTAGTATCATCAGCAACCAGATTCGTTGCCGAGGAGCCAAACACCACATAACGGCCGTCGTCACTGATGTCAGGTCCTCCGCTAGAACCATTGCTTTGGGCGGCATCACTGGCGACACTGACCCGTTCGGTAATACCTGTGTCACGATCATGCACAAAAACGTCACCTACCCCATTAGTATCATCAGCAACCAGATTGGTTGCAACAGAGGTAAATGTCACATAACGGCCGTCGCCACTGATAGTGGTCTGGAAAAAGGCAGAATGATTACCTTGAGAGCCATCACTGGCCACACTGACCCGTTCGGTAATATCGGTGTCGCGATCATGCACAAAAACGTCCGGTGTCCCATTAGTGTCATCCGCAACCAGATTGGTTGCCGAGGATTCAAATGCCACATAACGGCCGTCATCACTGATACTAGTCACGAAAATGGTATGATCATTAGCTTGGGTGCCATCACTGGCCACGCTGACCCGTTCGGTTGTGCGTGCTGAGGCACGAATACTATCTTCATCGCCATCCACTGGAGTTGTCATTGAAGGGGCATCACTACATCCCGATAATAAAAAGATAAATATTAGAAATAATGCATTTAATCTCATGATTTCCTCCTAATATGCTTAAAATAAAGCATCTTAATTGAAGCAATAAATGGTCTTAATAGTAAGGCTCTTTACCTTACGCTCAGTCCAATATACCTTGTAGACTTGATTCGGACTGATGACCTGGCTTAAATTATAGTTAACAAGCCCCAATACCCGCAGTTTATCTATGGTTATAAAAATCGTTTAATAATCTGGAAAATGGATAGGATAGATAAGTACTTAAAAAAGATAGGGTTAAACCGTCGGAAGAAATGCGAAGTTTTTTAAAGAGAACAGAGGCGACTCTCGACTCCTCCGATTACTTCAAGATTACTGAGTATAATGGCTTAGTCAAATTAACCATTATGATGTAGCGTTAAGGTGAATTTTCTAAGGCGTTTTGTGCCCCAAAACAATTCTGGTAGTGAAAATTTAATTTCAGTTGGTTAGCGTACTTAAGCTGTCGCAACGCGGCTGCTTCCCGATTCTGAGCATGAAGAGAATCTGAGATGCATGGGAAGCAAGCTCATCCTTAGAGTCTTTTTACTGACGCAGCGAATATGTTCAGATTTAGTTAGTTATTTAGCTTCTAGCAAATACTCTTGTTGCCTCAAATCCAGCACCCGAATTGGCGCCTGTAATAACATAGCTTCTGCCAGTAATACTAATTTTATTAAGTTTGTGATCTATTTTAGGAAGTACGGCTTCAGCCGTGCAGTTTGTTATAAGGCGCGGTTTAAACCGTACTTCCAATATAAATACAGATCAGTTAATTAATCCTATTGGTATAAAACATACCTCTTTGTATCACTCAATTGAATTGTGTATTTCCCAGTACTAGGTTAGGCGCATGTTTTATTAAACTGCGTGGTCTTTGTTAGAGGTGACAAAAATAGAGAGGATAGATGGTAGTTTACTGAAAACGTTAATGTTTTGAATATTTTTTAGGTATTTTTAAACAAAAGGATGGTGCTCGCTACTGGACTCGAACCAGTGACAACCTGCATGTCGAGCAGGGACTCTACCAACTGAGCTAAGCGAGCTTTTTGTTGGATTTTTTCTTAAACCAAAGAAATGGTGCTCGCTACTGGACTCGAACCAGTGACAACCTGCATGTCGAGCAGGGACTCTACCAACTGAGCTAAGCGAGCATCTATTTGCTTTGCCGTGAAAGCGGAGCTATTTTGCTTTAACGCTGAGAAACTGTCAACCATTCTTTTAAGACTCTGGTTTGTTTGGTTTTTTTTTGTTCGATAACAACAAAAAAGGATAATTAATGGCTGTTTTGCCGGCACTGAATAATTTAAACGAGCAAAAAAGGAAATATGGGCGCTTTTTGGCTTTGTCAAAATAGCAAATATTGCAATATTCATTTAAGAAAATGAAATTTTTTTCGGCTTAATGCGGTCTGTCTGTTAAGTAGTGTACTTATTATGTACCACTTTATCTTGCGAGAGAGGTAAGTCATGAAAAATATATTAGGGCTTTTTCTGGCAACATCTTTGTTGCCTTATACTTCTGCAACTACGGCAGATACTGCTGTTTTAGCTGGCGGCTGTTTCTGGTGCATGGAGGCAGATTTTGAGAAGCTTGATGGCGTCAGCGATGTGGTATCAGGTTTTACCGGCGGCACATTAAAAAATCCGACCTATAGCGGCAACCATAAGGGCCATTATGAAGCAGTGCAGATAACTTATGATCCTGACCAGGTCAGTTACCGCGAGTTATTGGCGCATTACTGGGTTAATATTGATCCCTTTGATGCGCAGGGACAGTTTTGTGATAAAGGCGAAAGTTATTTAAGCGCCATTTTCGTGGCCAATGAAACAGAAAGAAGGCTTGCCGAGCAGTCGAAAAAACAGGTGGCAGAAAGGTTTCCCAAGCAAAGCATAGTGACGCCCATTTTAAATGCCTCGACCTTTTATCCGATAAAGGGGGAGGAAAGTTATCACCAGGATTATTATAAAAACTACCCGCTGCGCTATAAAGTCTATCGTTGGAACTGCGGTCGTGATAAACGTTTAAAAGAGATTTGGGGGAATGTGAAAGATCTGCCCATCTCGGCGAAGCCTGGCACCTATATTAAGCCGAGCAAGGCGGAGCTGAAAAAGCAGTTAACGCCTTTACAGTATAAAGTCACGCAAAATGCCGGCACTGAGCCACCCTTTAAAAATAAATATTGGGATAATAAAGAAGAGGGGATCTATGTCGATATCGTTTCCGGTGAGCCGCTTTTCAGCTCCTTAGATAAGTTCAAATCCAATACTGGCTGGCCGAGCTTTACTCAGCCGCTGGAGCCGGGAAATATTATTGAAAAAGAAGACCGGAGCTGGTTTGCGGTAAGAACGGAAGTGCTGAGCAGACAGGCGGACTCTCATCTGGGACATGTTTTTAATGACGGGCCTGAACCAACGGGGTTGCGTTATTGTATCAATTCAGCTGCGCTGCGTTTTATTGCCAAAAAAGATCTGGAAAAAGAGGGCTACGGTAAATACAAAGCATTATTTGCACAATAGCTGGATGACCTGCTGCAAAGTATGCAAAGCAATAACCATGAGCTGCGCAAAGCAGCTCATGGTTAATCACTATTAAAGCACTTTCCAGGAAAGCTGTTCACCCGCTTTAATCGGCACGACTTCACTGTTACCAAAATGCATTGTCGCAGGGACATCCCAACTGCATTTTTCCAGGGTAATAGTGTCGCTATTACGCGGCAGATTATAAAAATCCGGACCGTTAAAGCTGGCAAAGGCTTCTAATTTATCAAGTGCACCAGCCTGCTCAAAAACTTCTGCATATAATTCCAGCGCGGCATGCGCGGTATAGGAGCCGGCACATCCACAAGCGGATTCTTTTTTATCGATAGCGTGTGGCGCGGAATCTGTTCCTAAAAAGAACTTTTTCGAGCCGCTGGTCGCCGCTTTAATCAGAGCCTGCTGGTGGATATTGCGTTTTAAAATAGGCAGGCAGTAGAAGTGTGGTTTGATCCCGCCGACCAGCATATGGTTACGGTTAAAGAGTAAATGATGTGCGGTGATTGTTGCGGCAATATTTTCGCCGGCATTTTCGACAAACTCAACGGCGTTTGCTGTGGTGATATGCTCCATAACAATTTTTAAATTCGGGTAAGCTTTTACAATAGGCGCAAGCACAGTGCGTAGAAAAACTTCTTCACGGTCAAAAATATCCACTTCATTTTTAGTGACTTCGCCATGGATCAATAGCGGTAGACCGACTTCCTGCATCGCCTGCAGTGCGGGAGCAACTTTATCTATAGAAGTGACCCCTGAATCGGAATTGGTGGTTGCCCCGGCCGGGTAGAGTTTTACGGCATAAATCTGCCCGGATGCCTTGGCTTTTTTAATTTCAGCGGCGCTGGTATTGTCGGTCAGATAAAGGGTCATTAACGGAGTAAAGGTGCTGCGCGGTTGTGCTGCCTGAATGCGCTCTTGATAAGCAAGTGCCAGTTCTGTATCTGTTACCGGCGGCACCAGATTAGGCATGATAATGGCGCGTCCCATATAGCGGCTGACATCGCGAACCGTGTCTTTTAAAACATCGCCGTCGCGTAAATGTATATGCCAGTCATCCGGACGGGTAATGGTGAGTTTGTTCATTGTGCTTATCTCCTTTAAGTTTTAGGGTCTGTTGACCTTTCGTAGCCACACCTGTAGTTGCCTGAAAATCACTCAATCAAGGCGCGAAAAGTGTGGTTTAGTTATTCTAAATGAACTTTGAGCAACACAGAGTGAGTGATTTTCAGGCACTACCCAAAGGGCTGGGGCTATTTTTCACTCTGACTGCGTTGTCAAATGTTAACTATAGATGGCTATTACTTAAATTCTCCGCCTTGCCAGAGTAAAAAAATAGCCTCCAGCAGGAACGGCTACGAAAGGTCAACAGACCCTAGTCATTTTACCAAGCTTAAAGGTTAATTTCATATCTATTTGTCCTCAATTAGCCGTTTAAAAAATGATTTCAGGCACTTAGCAGCCGTTGCTGTGATTGAGCTCGGCTCATTTGAGCTTTTTATTGTTATAGTAAAGTGGAAATGCAGATTTATGGAACATGATATAAGATGGATATATATCCTAACGATTGGAAAGGCTTATGCTTACTATCAGAAAATATAGAGAAGAAGATGCACAAACAACCTGGGAGCTTTTTTTAAATACGGTTAGAAACATTAACCGCCAGGATTATAACAAACAGCAACTGCAGGCATGGGCACCGGCGTCAATGGACTTGTTTATCTGGAATAAAAGGATGCTCGATATCGAACCTTTTATTGCAGAAGTTGACGGCATTATTGTCGGCTATGCGGATCTGCAGAATGACGGTTTGATCGATCATTTTTTCTGCCATCAGAATTATCAAAGGCAGGGCGTTGGCAGGGCTCTTATGCTGCATCTTCTCCATGAGGGTAAAAAACGCGGTATCAAGCATTATTTTTCCCAGGTCAGTATTACCGCCAGGCCGTTTTTTGAACATTTTGGTTTCAAGGTCGTCAAGCAGCAGGTGCTGGAAGTGAGGGGGCAGGAGCTTATCAACTTTGTCATGGAAAAGCGTGACGATTACAAAGCGCCGCTGATATAGCTAGAAAGCCGGCGTATTTGCTGATAGCTTGCGCGTATTAATGCTGATCTCGGCAACAGGTTAAGTGATGTACTTAACCTGTTGCTTATTTCCTTAAGTTGCTAATCTTAAAAGGAGTTGCTAAGGTGGTTTCGCTGTATCTTGTCAAGTACGCGGCAGCAAAAAGACTGCCGACAATTGCGCCTTGATCTGTTTCTAAATTCGAAATTTCACCCTTAATCAAACTGGAGAATAGCGCAGTGATAATGACTATGAAACCTTTTGTGTTGCTGCTGATAAGTTGTTTTTTGTTAATGCTAGGCTATGGCTTAAGCAATATTTTACTGCCCGTACGCATGCAGAATGATGGCATTGACTTGAACAATATAGGTATGGTTTTATCCATGCTCTCTGTCGGTTTTTTACTCGGCGCAATCTACAGTCGCAAATTACTGCAACGCGTTGGCCATATTCGCATATTTGCCATGTGCGGCAGTCTGGCATCTGTGGCTATTTTATTATCCGGGCTTTACCCTGAGCCTTTTATTCTCGGCTGTATGCGGGTTGTTACCGGCTTTTGTATTGCCTGTACCAATGCCACCATTGATAGTTGGTTAAGTGACAGTGCGACTGCGAAAAATAGAGGCCGAATACTTTCTATTAATCAGATGGTGATAATGAGTGCCATATTCTCCGGGCAGTTTTTATTAAATGCGGCGCCTATCACTGATATTACGCTGTTTATTATTTGCGGTATGTTATTCAGCTTATCGATCACGCCCATTGTTATCAGTAAGCAAAAAGGCCCGCAGATTAAAGACAGCCAGTCGATGTCTTTGCTGACTATTTTTAAATTATCGCCGCTGGGTGTGATCAGTTGTTTTTATTGCGGTGTTCTTTATGCCGGACTGTTAAATATGCTGCCTATTTTTGCCCATGACAATGGCATAAAAGATCTTAATTTATCAATCTTTATGGGGGCGGCGATCTCCGGGGCAATCTTATTGCAGTTTCCCATCGCCTATTGGTCTGATCATTTCGATCGCCGTAAAGTGATGCTGGCGATGGTGTTGGCCATTATTTTAGTCTCCTTTGCCGTGCCGTTGCTGATTTCGCTGGCCATGTTTAATTTAACTTTGTTGGCTATTGCCATTATTACCGGCATGGCTGCCTGCCTTTATCCAATGAGTATGTCGGAAACCTTTGATAAAGTGTTAAAAGAGCAAATTTTAGCGGCAATGTCTTCGTTATTACTGATCTATGCCGTAGGCAGTATATTAGGCCCTTATCTGGCTTCTGTGGTGATGGACTTATTCGGCAGCAGTGCGCTGTTTACCTTTATTATTGTCACCGCGATCACTTTATTTATTTTTATTATTGTCCGTATGCAGCAGCGCTCAGCCTTACCCTATCACGAGCAGGAGCATTTTATTATGCAGACTCCATCAGGGGTGGTCTCTGAGCTTGATCCGCGCACACAATATACTCAACCCGCCTATAAGCAAAGCGCGGAAATTAAAGTGGCCATTAAACTGGCTAATGAAAATCCTGCTGCTGCGGTCAATATGGTAAAAGCCCTGGCACGCAAAGAGCCGAATCAGGCCGCTAATATCGTGGCGGCATTAGGCGCGAGTGAACAGATAGATATTGGTAAGCTCTATGCTGCGATTATAAAGGCAGCACCGGATAAGGCGATTCATATCGCCGAAGCACTAATCAATGCCTGTCCGGAGCAGGCCGAAAAGCTGGTTGACTGGATAACAACGGAGCATCCGGAGCAGTTTACCGATATTATTGTTGCCCTGGCTAATGCCATGCCTGATAACGGGATTCGGGTGATGGAATTAGCGGCAGAGCAGATGCACGAAGAGCATCCGGAGCAGCTACTGGAAATGACCGAGCAGTATATGACCACGCTTTCTGACTCTTTGCATGAGATGCGCCCGGTCGATCGCACCGCCGCAGCCGCTGAGCAGACGGCAACCGAGCTGTATAGCCGTTTAACCGATATCTCACCTGAACACTCGGCTGAAATCGCCTTAACCGTATCGGAGGCGTTGCCTGAATCTGCCAACGAGGTTGCGGAAGCTTATGTGCATAACTTGATTGACCATGAGAGTAAGCAGGGTAGCGCAGGCGATGCTGAGGAAAATATTGAGTCTGCCGTGAGTGACTACCTTACGCAGATAGCTGAAAGTATTCCTGAATACGCCGCAGATGTTGCCGGTACTATCGTTGATTCTGTGCCGGATGTTGCATCAGATATGGTCGAGTTACTGCAGGATGCAGAGGAAGTCGAGGCGACGGATCTCAGCGTCTCTATTGATGATAAACCCGAGCCGGATATATTGGAAAAACAACTGTTAGAGGCGGTGCAGACACAGCATGACGAGTGTGATATTGAGAAGCAATAAGCCTCTTCGTTGCGGATAACAGTGTTAAAAACGTCATCCCGGCATTTTTTAGTCGGGATGACGTCAATCCTGGTATAGCTGGTATAGATAGCTTAGTAGAGTATCTCTACCTTATCGGAAACGGATTTCGCTTTGCTGATCGCCTCTTCAGTGCTTGCACCGCGGGCGATGGCGACGCCTAAGCGGCGCGAGCCGTTAATATCCGGTTTGGCAAATAAACGCATCTGCGCGCCGGGTACAGCAGACAGCGCAATACTGACGTTGGCAAATTGAATATCCTGCGATTGTCCGTTACCTAAAATCACGCTCGATGCGGTCGGGCCATACTGGCTGATGGAGCCGATTGGCAGGCCTAAAATAGCACGCACATGCAGCGCGAATTCGGAAAGATCTTGAGAAAGGAGGGTAACTAAACCAGTATCATGGGGGCGGGGAGAGACCTCATTGAAGTAAACCTGGTCACCACGAACAAAGAATTCCATGCCGAACAAGCCATAACCGCCCAGTTCAGTGACCACCTTTTCTGCAATCTCTTGCGCTTTGTGCAGTGCCTGTTCCGGCATAACTTGTGGCTGCCAGGACTCGCGGTAATCGCCGCCTTCCTGACGATGGCCGATAGGTGCGCAAAAATGCACGCCGTCAACGGCACTGACGGTTAACAGGGTGATTTCATAATCAAAAGGGACAAAGCCTTCAATAATTACCCGTCCGGCGCCGCTGCGACCGCCTTCCTGAGAGTATTGCCAGGCCGCTTCTAAATCACTTTCTGATTTGATCACTGTCTGTCCTTTACCGGAGCTGCTCATTACCGGCTTAACAACACAAGGAATACCAATTTCTTTCACAGCCTGTAAGTATTCTTCTTTGCTGTCGGTAAAGACATAAGGTGAGGTTTTGACTTGCAGCGTTTCAGCCACCAGGCGGCGAATACCTTCTCTATCCATGGTTAATTTAGTTGCCCGCGCGCTCGGGACAATATTAAAACCTTCGCTTTCTAATGCAACCAGCGTATCTGTGGCAATCGCCTCTACTTCTGGAATAATAAAGTCGGGTTGTTCGCTGCGGATAATCTGCTCTAATTTTTCACCATCTAACATGCTGACGACATGTGATGAATGTGCCACCTGCATTGCCGGAGCATTGGCATAACTGTCTGCCGCGATCACTTCAATACCAAAACGTTGTAATTCAATGGCAACTTCTTTGCCCAATTCGCCGGAGCCTAAAAGCAGGGCTTTTGTTGCGCTTTTGGCTTTTGCACTACCGAAAATAGAAACATTCATATTGTTCAACTCTTTGTTTGATTATTAATAGAGGGAGATTGGCAGGATAATAGCAGAAAATAAGCTGCGGATTGGAGCAAATAGAGAAAAAAACTGTCATTGCTTTACAGGCTTGTGGATTTTGCTCAGGTAAAATCTTTTAACCGATATCTAGTCGCTGGGGCCGCGGCTTGAGCCCTAACTCTTAGACATAAGTATATTCTTTGTCTTTATAGGCAATTCAATGAATTAAAATACCAAACCAAACTGGCTACGCTTTCCCCATCCATTTTTCTTGCTCTGAACAAATACTTTAGCAAGGAAAATCATGGAGCGAATTGAACTGCTGTTCAGGTTTATGAGCGGGCAAGCTCTGCGCGCCCTCTGATTTTCCTAATCTCAGTCAGTACAGGGATGTACTGTCTGAGATGGTGCGTTAAAAAGTAGTTGGGCAGAGCAAGATAAAAAAATGGTTTGGGCAGCTTTTCTTTTGGGCGAGTTATGCGACAGCATAGTGTCACGAGCGGGCTAAGCTCAGCGGTGCCCTGTTTTCTTTGGCTGAACAAAGAGCATAGCTTCCTAGAACTGCGAAAACTACGTTTCGGGTTTCTCATCGCTTACACGCCGTCAAGGGCGGAAGACCAATGAAGAGTTAAAACCATTAGCTACAAGCTAAGGCTAAAAGCTGAATTAATAAATAACATTCAGTTTCTTTAATACTTCTGTATGATTATCAGGCTTGAGCCGCGCGATTATTATTAGCTTTCTAAATCTATTTTGCTCGGCTAAACCCGAGGGCCCCAGTGCTGAAAACACTGTTATCAATGACTTGTGTATAGAAGACAGGACCAAAGTCCGCCTTCTATATTGCGTTTGTTTAGTACTAGCTAAGTCTTTTATTACAGGTTTTGCTCGCCACCCAAGGCGTCCTATGATGGCCGGCACTAGTTGTTTAATTTCACCTGTCATTAACCGCAAAATCGGCATCAAAACGCGCGCGGCAAAAATCATCGTTATCGATATCTTCGTTTTGCTCTTGTAGAACATCGGAAAACTTAAGGCGTTTTAAGGCAAACTCTTCACTGATAATAAAGGAGATACTATTCCGCCCAGTTAAGTGCTAATTTTTGTGACAAATTTATCCGCAGCCAGGTGATTTTTTATTTCATTGGACAGTAAATCCTGCCTGCTTACAACGAATAATACCGCCGCCCTCTAAGGCTGAGCATAATTCCGCTTCATCCTCTAAAGCAAAGTTAGCCGGAATGTTACCCTCTGTTAACCAGTCGGTCATCACCACATCCGCCTGGTTTTTAAGTTGAATAGGAACAACAGGCAGACTGCCCAGTGTTTTACGCAGCAGTGAAATCAGCTCCTCTGCCTTACGCGTACTCGATGCATCCACGTATAGCATATCGCTTTCAGGATCAATCCAGGCAAAGGTTTGTGAGGTTGCGGCTGAAGGCACGCGGCAATAGCTGCATGACGATCTCTTCTTTTAAACTGTCTTTCTCTTTTTTTCTTGAGTGCCCGGCCTTGTTTCAAGCTCAATGGCCTCAACGCGTTCATTCAATTGATCTTTGATAACACCTGCCGGTAACATTTTTTCTTCTTTTTTAAGGCAGATCCAGAATCCTGTTTTCCGGCGAGGTGGGTATACATAGAGCCCGATTTTTCCCATCGGAAAGACCCAGCCAAGTTTGGAAATATCCTGGCTACCGCAGCTTTTTAAATTTAAATTCTTCAAGATTTCTTTCTAATGCCTCAGCGTCTTGCTCAAGCGGACGGGTAAA
>CAXXRV010000017.1:0-20505 GCA_963674525.2 uncultured Psychromonas sp.
TTAATTGAGCCTTATTTAGCATTGGCGGAAACACTGGCCATCAACCTTTATCGGGATCTGAAACAGGTCCCTGAGCAGATCAGTATTACCGAACTGAAATAAACGAGAGGTAACATGGCAAAGATAGCGTTTACACGCGAGCAAAAAACACTGTTGGTCGATCAAATTCAGAAATATTTCGCTAAAGAGTTGGAGCAGGAGATTGGCGACTTTGATGCGGAGTTTTTATTAGACTTTTTCAGTGAAAAAATAGGCGGCTATTATTATAACCAGGGGCTTAATGATGCACGGGCATTGCTTGATGAAAAGCTGGAGACAATAACCGAGTCTTTCTATGAATTGGAAAAAGTGAATGATTTTGATTAATAGGTTCTTTAGTGTCTATTCTTGCCGGTAGACAGTATTGGCAATGCTGTGCAGCATTGCTTGTGCGAATATTGTTACTCTTTTTTGTCCTTGGAGTGCAGGCGACAGAAGCACTGCCGCATTGGCAGCAAGAGGATTATCTTATCGAGAGCTTTGTTGATATTGCCCTGAAAAGAGAATACCGGGTAAATCAAAAAACCAATCTGCATCGCTGGCAGCAACCGCTGAAAATTTTTATTAAAAGTGAAGCGGGTGATCTGCGACTGCAGCGGCAAATGTATGGTGTTCAAGCTGCGCATCTGCAGGGCATTACCGGCCATAGTCTTCAATTTGTAAATTCGCAGCAGGAAGCCAATGTGCTGATTGTTTTCACCTCTTTAAAGAAAATGAGGGACAATGCCTTTAAATACATTATCGCAACCCCGGAACTTGAACAGGTATTAAAAGGTGCTATTTGTATGGCCAGCATTGAAAGCAACAAATATGCTGAAATTATTCGCGGAGTGATTTTAATCCCTGTTGACAGCACTCGTCAAAGCGGCCGTCTTCTTGACTGTATTGTTGAAGAGTTGACGCAGGTGATGGGGCTGCCTAACGATTCAGCGGCCGTTTATCCTTCGATATTTAATGATCTGAGCATTGATAGTGATCTTACCGGACTAGATTATCTGCTATTAAAGATGCTTTATCATCCCTTACTCAAGCCGGGAATGACTGAGGCACAAGTGCGGGAAAAGCTGCCTGCTATTTTAGCTGAATTAAGAGCACTGGGCGAAATTGACAATGCACAACGGCGAGTCTTAGACAAGAGTATGCGGAAATGGCTTGCTCAGGGAATTAACTGATATAAGGGTTTAAAACAGGAAGTAAAGAAAAAGTGGTGGAGCTATGCGGGATCGAACCGCAGACCTCAACGCTGCCAGCGTTGCGCTCTCCCAGCTGAGCTATAGCCCCACTTAAGGCTTTTCATCCCTTGCTTAAGGAACAAGACGCATAATATGCGTCTTGTTTTTGTTTGTCAATTCAAAGCATTAATAAAATTTCCAAGTGCCGAATTATTGAGCAGATTCGCGTGCGGCGATAAACTCAAGTGCGCGACTGATGCGGGCAATACTGCGCTCTTTACCAATAAGACGCAGGGTAACATCTAATGATGGTGATTGACCGGCACCGGTAATAGCGACACGCAGCGGCATACCGACTTTACCCATGCCGACTTCCAGCTCGGCTGCAGTATCCTGGATCACCTGATGCAGCGTAGCATCCGTCCAATCATCAGTGGCCTGTAGCTTTTGTTGCACTAGCTGCAGAGCGTCTTTAGCAACAGGACGAAGGTGTTTTTTCGCTGCAGTTGCATCAAACTCTTCATATTCTTCAAAGAAGTAGCGGCTGGAAGCGGCTAAATCAACTAATGTTTTAGCCCGCTCTGAAAGTGCAGTTACAATTTCCGACAAGGCAGGGCCGTTAGCGGTATCGATGTTCTGATTTTTCATGTGCCATTCAAGGTGCTCGGCAACATAAGCGGGATCCAGCGTTTTGATATAGTGCTGGTTTAACCAGATCAGTTTTTCGGTATTAAATGCCGAAGGGGCTTTATTGATGGCATCTAATGAAAACAGGTCGATCATCTCCTGTTCAGAGAAGATCTCCTGATCACCATGTGACCAACCTAAACGTACTAAATAGTTTTTAAGCGCTTCAGGCAGGTAGCCTTCATCACGGTATTGCATGACCGAGACAGCACCATGACGTTTAGAAAGTTTTGCACCGTCATCCCCTAAAATCATGGCCACATGGGCATATTCAGGTAGCGGCGCATTTAAAGCTTTTAAAATGTTAATCTGGCGCGGTGTATTATTGATATGATCTTCACCACGAACCACATGGGTAATCCCCATATCCCAGTCATCGACAACAACACAAAAGTTATAAGTGGGCGTACCGTCGGTGCGCTGAATAATCAGATCGTCCAGTTCACTGTTAGCGAACTCAATATGATCACGGACATGATCGTCAAATTTAACTGTGCCTTCTTTGGGGTTTCGGAAACGTACTACATAAGGCGCATCGGTATCCAGAGGAGCCAGGTCACGACATTTGCCGTCGTAACGGGCCGCTTCACCTGCTTTTTCCTGCGCTTCACGCAGTTCATTGACACGCTCTTTTGTGCAGTAACACTTGTATGCCGTACCATCGCTAAGCATTTGTGCAATGATCTCTTTATAACGATCAAAGCGTTTTGTCTGGTAATAAGGGCCTTCATCCCAGGTCAAGCCCATCCATGTCATGCCTTCTAAGATGGCATCAACCGCTTCCTGTGTAGAACGTTCAAGATCCGTATCTTCAATACGCAAAACAAATTTACCGCCTTGGCTTTTGGCATGTAACCAAGAATAAAGCGCTGTACGAGCGCCACCGACGTGTAAATAACCAGTAGGGCTTGGGGCAAAACGCGTTTTAACTGTCATTAATAAATATCCTTTATATATATAGGCACGGAAATAATGCGCATATTTTAACGGATACCACTGTAATTACATTAACTATTTTATTTTTCTCGGCAAGAAGCGGCCGCACAATTTAAAATTGTTGAATAAATTGGCGAACATTGTTTACCCTTTGAGCTGTTGATAATAAAACGGAATTTTTATCATAAAATGTCTTGACTGAAAAAGGCCTGTCCCTATAATACACGCCACACAGACGACATGGGCGATTAGCTCAGTTGGGAGAGCACCGCCCTTACAAGGCGGGGGTCACTGGTTCAAGCCCAGTATCGCCCACCATGTTGTTTGTTTTTAAAAAGATATTTAAAGATGGGCGATTAGTGCTGTTCTGCGGAGAGCATTGCTCGATACATCAAAATTAAAGATAGCGGTTAGTGCCGTTTTGCGGAGAGCACAGCTCGATGCATGAAAAATTAAAGATGGGCGATTAGCTCAGTTGGGAGAGCACCGCCCTTACAAGGCGGGGGTCACTGGTTCAAGCCCAGTATCGCCCACCATCTTTAACTTCGTTAGGAAGTAAAGCTAAGATAATTTAAAGATGGGCGATTAGCTCAGTTGGGAGAGCACCGCCCTTACAAGGCGGGGGTCACTGGTTCAAGCCCAGTATCGCCCACCATCTTTAACTTCGTTAGGAAGTAAAGCTAAGATAATTTAAAGATGGGCGATTAGCTCAGTTGGGAGAGCACCGCCCTTACAAGGCGGGGGTCACTGGTTCAAGCCCAGTATCGCCCACCATCTTTAACTTCGTTAGGAAGTAAAGCTAAGTCAATTTAAAGATGGGCGATTAGCTCAGTTGGGAGAGCACCGCCCTTACAAGGCGGGGGTCACTGGTTCAAGCCCAGTATCGCCCACCATCTTTAACTTCGTTAGGAAGTAAAGCTAAGATAATTTAAAGATGGGCGATTAGTGCTGTTCTGCGGAGAGCATTGCTCGATACATCAAAATTAAAAATAGCGGTTAGTGCCGTTTTGCGGAGAGCACAGCTCGATGCATGAAAAATTAAAGATGGGCGATTAGCTCAGTTGGGAGAGCACCGCCCTTACAAGGCGGGGGTCACTGGTTCAAGCCCAGTATCGCCCACCATCTTTAACTTCGTTAGGAAGTAAAGCTAAGATAATTTAAAGATGGGCGATTAGTGCTGTTCTGCGGAGAGCATTGCTCGATACATCAAAATTAAAGATAGCGGTTAGTGCCGTTTTGCGGAGAGCATAGCTCGATGCATGAAAAATTAAAGATAGCGGTTAGTGCCGTTTTGCGGAGAGCATAGCTCGATGCATGAAAAATTAAAGATGGGCGATTAGCTCAGTTGGGAGAGCACCGCCCTTACAAGGCGGGGGTCACTGGTTCAAGCCCAGTATCGCCCACCATCTTTAAACTCCATCGGATCGATATTCACTTTCTCCACTGTTCATACTGCCAATGGCTTTTTGATAGCCACGATAATTCTGATACAAAGCAGAATAGCTACTAGCTCAATCCTACTGACAAAAGCTTTTGCTTTATCGCCATTCGGTGAATCTTCTGCTCGTTTACCCATAGTTAAAATGACTGAGTGGTGGTGGCAAAACAGTACTCAAGTGCTTATATTGTCAAGCAGGTATCTTTGCATAAACAGCGGATCTGTTTCTTGAAGCCATGGCGTCATTCATGTTTACGGCATTGGCCTGAAATGGATTGAGTTGACTCGAAGGGATTTTTCGTGATAAAAAATGCGGCTGTAGAAAGCCGCATCACGAAAAAGCCGTGTAAAATGGAATAATGAAAAATAATATAGAGCACTGGCAGCAAAGGCAGTCATTTGCTTAGCAGTGACTATTAATTCATCGCCGTGAAGTATAGCGAGTTAAGGAAAAGCTTTCCGTGAGCAATTCCACAGAAAATATTGTCATGCACTTAGCTGAGCTGAGTTGTTAATGAGGATTAGAGCATGGATCAGTCAAGCGAAGAGGAGTATGACTTCATTGAGCGGGCCGCAAACTCTGTAGTGCGCTGATGCTGCGGATTTGCAAAGGAGGGCGTTCAAAATTCTGTGTCAGCTTAAAAAACATCTTAGACATCGAGTACCTTATCAAGACGCCCATCAAAGTAAATTGCTAACTAAGACAATGTCAGACTCCAGTTCTGGATTGGCATTGTCCTTTTCTTCGATGCATTCAATATGCCAGCATACATAGCTTCATCAAACTGTTTTCATTCGGGAAAGTCCTTTGGTTTTGGTCAATTTTCGATGAACGTCCTCAATCGCATTAGAAATTTATATCGCTCTTATTGGTCGGCGTAGTAAATTAAAACGGTCTCTTGTTACAGTAATAATGCAGTAAAAAATAGAATAAAATGGCATGGGTTCGAATCAATCAGCATTAATAAATGTTGTTAAATAGATGTTGCTGCGCAAATTTAAGTTGCTGTAGCACTGTTTTTGTACAATAAAGCGTTGAAATTATTTGACGCTAGGCAATTGTTTGATTTAGTTTTGTTATTTGTACTTTTAGTCATACAATCAACCTAATTAATAATCTTTAGGTAATACCGTGAGTTAAGGCTCATTTTATCTGTCATTGCAAGTAGCTGTTTATTTAAGCTATGAGTTGTTTTACCAACTACTAGGAAAGAAAACATGGATATAAATTTAACCGCATTTCCCGCCACTATCGATATGCTGCATTTAGGGTTGGCCATATTGGCGTTGTTATTTTTTATTTTATTTTTAGTCAAACCCAAGTCAGCTGCAGAGCAGGTTGTCGATGAGCCTGCTGAGACGAGCGAAGCTGCAGAAGAGCTGCCGAGCAAAGAAACGCCTGCGCCAGCACAATTAAAAGAGGTTACGGCTGATGCTGCCCTGCAGTTACTGACCCTATTACAACAGGATGCGCGTTTTATTGATTTTGTTCAGGAAGACTTAAGCGGCTATAGCGATGCTGATATTGGTGCCGCTGCGCGTGTTGTCCATGAAGGCAGTAAGAAAACCCTCGATACTTACTTTACACTGACAGCCGTCCGCAGCGAAGAGGAAGAGAGTCGAATTACCCTTGCAGAAGGCTTTAACGCAGCCGAAGTTCGCCTTACCGGCAATGTTGTCGGTACAGCCCCTTTTACCGGTACATTGGTGCATAAAGGCTGGAAAGTGACTGATATTAAACTGCCTAAACTGGCCGAAGGCCATGACACATCCATTGTTGCAGCTGCGGAGGTCGAGCTATGAGTGATTCACTAACAACAGAAAAGCAGGCGCGCTTTTCGGTCGGTATCGATCTGGGAACAACACACTGTGTTTTATCCTACTTAGATCTGGCCAATATACCCGATGATCCGACGCATAAGCCGGAATTGCTGACCATGTCTATTCCGCAGTTAAGCCAACCCGGGCTGATTGAAGAAAAGCCGCAACTGCCGTCGTTTATCTATATGGCGCATGAGTCAGAGCTAAATGAAGCCGATATTGCTTTGCCCTGGAACGCTCAGCCGAGTGTGATAGCCGGCAGTATTGCACGGGAACTGGGCAGTAAAACGCCGATTCGTCTGGTGGCCAGCGCCAAAAGCTGGCTATGTCATGGCGGTGTCGATCGCCACGCTGCTTTTTTGCCGGCCGGCAGTCCTGAAGAGGTTGCAAAAATATCGCCCGTTACGGCGACCTTTGAATATCTCGATTATCTGCGTGCCGCCTGGGAAAACCAGTTTGCTGAGTTTCCATTATCCGAGCAGGAAGTGACTATCACTATCCCGGCTTCTTTTGATCCTGCTGCTCGCGAGCTTACCGCGGAAGCAGCTAAGCGTCTAAACCTTAATAATCTGACCCTGCTTGAAGAGCCTCAGGCTGCCGTCTATAACTGGATTCATGCTTGCGGTAATGAGTGGCGTGAGCAGGTTAATGTCGGTGATATTATTTTAGTGGTGGATGTCGGTGGCGGTACGACCGATCTGTCACTGGTGGCGGTCACCGAAGATGAAGGCAATCTGACGTTGAATCGCGTTGCTGTCGGCGAGCATATTCTGCTTGGCGGCGATAATATGGATCTGGCGCTTGCTTACCGCGTTAAAGCAAAACTCTCTGAGGAGGGTAAAGAGCTGCAGCCATGGCAGATTCAGGCGATCACTCATGCATGTCGTGATGCTAAAGAGCAGTTATTGCTTGATAACGATGTCGACAGTGTGCCGATCACCGTGCCGAGCAGAGGCTCAAAACTACTGGGTAAAACATTGCGCACTGAACTGACGCGCAGTGAGGTGCGAGAGGCTTTAGTTGAAGGCTTCTTTCCGAAAGTCAGTATCAATGAACATCCTCGATCAGCCCGCCGTGGTGCATTAACACAAAAAGGTCTACCTTATGCTCAAGATGCGGCGATTTCCCGGCATCTGGCTGCTTTTTTAAGCAAACAGGTCAATGCTGCGGATGATCTTCTGGGTGATTCAGCAGAGAGTGATTTTCCTGCTGATCCATTAGCAGCGAATACTGCTGAGGCTGATTTTATTAAACCATCGGCCATTTTATTTAACGGCGGGGTACTTAAGGCGCCGGTATTAGCAGAGCGAACGCTGGCCATTATTAATCAGTGGCTGAGCGATGCTGGTGCGCAGCAGGCGCGTTTATTGACCGACTCGGATCTGGATCTTGGCGTAGCCAGCGGTGCCAGCTATTACGGTTATGTGAAACAGGGTAAAGGGGTACGTATTCGTGGTGGTTTGGCGAGTACTTATTATGTTGGCATTGAAAGCGCCATGCCCGCTATTCCCGGCATGGAGGCTCCCCTGGAAGCGCTATGTATCGCACCCTTTGGTATGGAAGAGGGCACGGAAACACAAGCCGGTAATGCGGAATTCGGCTTAGTGGTCGGTGAACCGGTGCACTTCCGTTTCTTTGGCTCGCACACCCGTCGTCACGATGAAGCCGGCGTACAGCTTGATTACTGGGCTGAGGGAGAATTGGAAGAGCTGCCTGAGCTGCAGGCTACACTGCCTGTTGAAGGGCGCAGTGCCGGAGAGGTCGTGCCGGTACGTTTAACGGCTAAGGTCACTGAGGTCGGGACGCTTAAGCTTGAGGCTATCTCTGTTAACAGTAGTGATGAGAATGGCGAGCCGGAACGCTGGCAGATTGAGTTAGACGTACGCGATAATTCATAATATGTATATTCAGACCGATTCCTGTATTGGAATCGGTTTGCCCACCTAACACTGGAACTGAAAAACTAAATGTCCGAGCAAGCTGTACAATATCTTATCGGTATCGATTTAGGTACCACCAATACCGTGGTTGCCTATGCCGATATGCGCAAACCTCTTACCCCTGATAACTGTCATATCTTTGAGATTGAACAGTTAGTTGCCCCCGGTGAAGTCGCTAAACGAGCGCAGTTACCTTCCTTTCGTTATCATCCGACACAAGGGGAGCTTGATCCTGCGGATCTGTTACTGCCCTGGGCGGATAGCCAGGAAACGCTGCCCGGCGAGCTGGTGCAGGTGGTTATTGGCGAGTGGGCAAGAGAGCTGGGAGCCAAGGTTGACGGGCGTCAGGTGGTCAGCGCTAAAAGCTGGCTTTCGCACCCTCAGGTTGATCGCAGTGCCGATATTCTGCCTTGGGCTGGCGCTTCAGATGTGCCTAAAGTCTCGCCGGTATTAGCCTCGGCAAGTTATCTGTTTCATGTTCGCCATGCTTGGAACTTTGCGCATCCCGATGCGCCGATGGAGGAGCAGGAGGTGGTGATCACCATTCCTGCTTCCTTTGATGAAGGGGCCAGAGCTTTAACGGCGGAAGCGGCAGCGCGTGCCGGTTTAACCAGGATCCGCCTGCTTGAAGAGCCGCTGGCGGTATGCTATGACTGGTATGCACGCCAAGGTGAGAATGCACAAAAGCAACTGGAAAAAATAAAGCTGCTGATGGTTTGTGATATCGGCGGCGGCACCACTGATCTCAGCCTGATTAAAGTGGCGCAGGGGAAAGACAATAAGCTTGCGCTGACCCGGGTGGGAGTGGGCAACCATCTGATGCTCGGCGGGGATAACGTTGATTTGGCGCTGGCGCATATTGCCGAGCAGTCTATTAACGGCTCTGTATCTAAAAAGCTCAGTGCATCGAGCTTGTCGCAACTGATTCAGCAAACCCGTATCGCCAAAGAGCTGCTGCTCAGTGAAAATGCGCCTGAGAGCGCTAAGGTTACCGTTTTGGGCAGCGGCGCTAAACTGATTGGCGGCGCCAAAAGTTGTGCGCTTTCCAGGCAGCAGGTCAGGAATATTGCGCTCGATGGTTTTTTTCCTAAAGTCGCTTTTGAGGAACGCCCGCTGGTACGACGCAGTGGCGTTGTGGAATTTGGTCTGCCCTATGCGTCAGATCCTGCAGTCAGCAAGTACCTGGCGGAATTTATCGCAGAGCATCACAGTGCCTGTGCGAATGCGCTGGCTCTGAGTGCTGACGAATCTGCGCATGCCGTTCCCGATGCTGTTCTTTTTAATGGCGGCGTTTTTAACAGCCCGACTCTTAGCGAACGCTCGCTTGAGGTGTTAAGTGCCTGGCGCGGTCAGGCGGTCACTCGCCTGGAAAACAGTCATCCTGATCTTGCCGTTGCACAGGGGGCAGTAGCCTATGGCAAAGCATTGCACGGTGCGCAGCTGAAAATAGGCGGCGGCTCGGCGCGTACCTTCTTTTTACTGCTCGAGCAACAGGGGCAGGAAAGGCAGGCTGTCTGTTTAATGCCGAAAGGCACGGAAGAGGAGCAGGAGCTGCTGCTCAGTGAGCGCAAGTTTTTACTGCGTTTAGGTCAGCCGGTACAGTTTCATCTCTTTTCCACGACCGCAGATCATAGCTATCAGGCGGGTGAAATCATTACTATTGATGAGCAAATGCTTGCTGAGCAGCGCTTTATCTCACTGCCCCCTCTAGTGGTGGCATTAGAGAAAAGTGCGGCGAATAATGTGACCGTCTCACTGGCCACCACGCTGACCGAAGTCGGCACCCTGAAAATTGATTGTGTGGCGGAAGACAGCCAGCGCTGGCATGTTGAATTTGAGATCCGCAAACAGCTTTCCGCACAAAGAAAAAGCGATGGCGCAGCGGCACTGCCGGCCAATTTTGCAGAGGCCGAACAGAAAATTGATATTGTCTTTGGTGAAAGTAAAAAGCAGGTTAACCCGAAAGCGGTGAAGACGCTGCGTATTGATCTGGAAAAGTTATTAGGCAAGCGTGACAGCTGGGAGGTGCCGGTTTTACGCGCCCTGTTTGATCAGCTGTTAGGCGCACAAAAACACCGTCGCCGCTCCGATACGCATGAGCGTTTGTGGTTTAATCTTGCCGGTTACGGTTTACGCCCCGGCTTCGGTTATCCGGTTGATGACTGGCGGATTGAGCAGGTTTGGCCATTGTACCAGCAGGGCATACAATTTAACCAGAAAACCCAGGTCTGGATTGACTGGTGGACTTTCTGGCGCCGCGCATCAGGCGGTTTAAATGCCGCACAACAGTTAAAAATATATCAGGATATTGCCAAGTACCTTAACCCAGCTGCATTGACCAGCAGAAAATTAAAGGCGGAGGCAAAACAAAAATCCTATGAGGATATGGTCAAACTGGTAGCAGCACTTGAGCATCTGCCGATTGAAAAGAAAGTAGAAATTTGCCAATGGTTATTAAAACGCCTGCAGAAATCTTCAGAAACCATCACCAGCTGGTGGGCTGTCGGGCGTATCGCATCGCGAACTCCTTTTCACGGCAGCGCACATAATGTGATTGGTAAAGAAACCATCCAAAGCTGGCTGCCGCAACTGCTGAAAGCGGACTGGAAAAAAAACCGCCAGGCCGCCTTTGCCGCAGTATTAATGACTCGCATGAGCGGGGATCGCAGTCGTGATATTGACAGCGACTGGCGAAATAAGGTGATTGATAAGCTGGCCTTGATTAAAGCGCCCGACAGCTGGATAGAGATGGTGGCCACGGTCAAAGAGCTCGATGAAGCAGAAACCAAACGCGTTTACGGTGAAGGCTTGCCAGCCGGGCTGCAGCTAATTCAGTAATATTGATGAATTAGCATCTTCAGATATTATCAGTATAATACGCGCCTTCAATAGCCAGACTATTTGGCTATTAACTGATGTGAATGGGATAAGATTGTGGATACAAGCAATGGAAAACGTCTGAATAAATATATTAGTGATTCAGGTTTTTGCTCTCGTCGAGAGGCAGATAAATTAATCGAACAAAATCGCGTTAAAATTAATGGCCAGGTGCCGGAATTAGGTACAAAAGTGCAGCCGGGCGATGTGGTTTTAGTGGATGGCAAACGTATCAATGCGGTGGCAGAGAATAAGTCGGACCGTGTTTATATCGCCTATAACAAGCCGATCGGCATTACCTGTACCACAGAGCGCGATGTGCGCGGTAATATTATTGATGCCATTAAACATAAAAAGCGTATTTTCCCGATTGGCCGCTTAGATAAACCTTCAGAAGGGCTGATCTTTTTAACCAGTGACGGGGATATCGTCAATAAAATTCTGCGCGCGGAAAATGCGCACGATAAAGAATACCTGGTGACGGTGGATAAGCCTTTGAGTGAACGCTTTGTTGAGCGAATGCAGCGCGGCGTACCCATTCTTGATACCATTACCAAACCTTGTACCGTCAAGGTAGAAAGCCGTTTTGTTTTCTCCATTATTTTAACCCAGGGCTTAAACCGCCAGATTCGCCGTATGTGTGAATATCTGGGCTATGAAGTCACCAAGTTAAAACGCACGCGCATTATGAATGTGACGCTGGGTAATTTAAAACCGGGACAATGGCGCAACCTGACTGAGCAGGAGATGGCCGAAATTAACCGCGCGGTTGCCTCCTCTTCAAAAACGGCCGTTGACACCACGCAGCCGAAAGCCAAACCTTCAGCAAGAAAAGCGCCGGGCAAAGCCACGCCTAAAAAAATATTTGTGAATAAAAACAACAAGAAAACCACTGTTAAAGCGTCATCCGGCAAGCCAACATTAAAGTTAAAACGCAGATGAGTTTAGGCGAATTTGATCTGATAAAACGCTACTTTCAGCATCACAGGGCAGCAAAAAATAATGGTGTTGCGCTTGGCATCGGTGATGACTGCGCCATTTTAGATGTACCGGATGGTCAGCAGCTGGCGGTCAGTACTGATACTCTGGTTTGTGATGTGCATTTTTTTGCCGATGTTGATCCCTATCGTTTAGGTTATAAAGCGCTTGCGGTTAATCTTAGCGATCTTGCGGCAATGGGCGCAACACCTAAGTGGGTTTCTCTTGCGATCACTCTGCCGAATATGGATGAGCCGTGGCTGGCAGAATTTTCACGGGGTTTTTTTGAACTGGCTGACAAATTTAAGGTAAGCCTGGTCGGTGGCGATACGACTAAAGGCCCGTTATCGATCACCGTTTCCGTGAAAGGCATTATTCCGCGCGGTTTAGCATTGCGGCGTGATCAGGCCAAGGTCGGGGATCTTATTTGTGTTAGCGGCGCGCTAGGCGATGGTGGAGTAGGGCTGGCCTGCAAGCTACAGGAAATCAAGCTTAAAAAGCAGCAATATTTTATTGATGCCCTGGAAGTGACTGAGCCGCGTATTGAATTAGGGCTGTTATTGCGCTCTCTGGCTTCAAGCTGTATCGATATTTCCGATGGTTTAACACAAGATCTGCAGCATATTTTAAAAGCATCAGCCTGTGGCGCAGCGCTTGATATCGATAAGTTGCCGCTTTCTCCCGTTTTGCAGGAGGAGCTGGCAAATGCGGCAATGAGTCGCAAGCAAGCGTTGCAGTATGCACTAACAGGCGGAGATGATTATGAGCTGCTCTTTACCATTAGTGCAGATAACCTTTGCCGGTTAGAAAACTTACTCGCGCAGGACAGTAGCGGGCAAACGAATATCACGGTCATTGGCGCTGTCTGTGAGCAGCAACAGCCATCCATTCAACTCTTTGCAGATAAGCAACCCGTCTCTTTTTCACTGCAGGGATGGGATCATTTCCAACAAGGTAACAACTAATATTATGAAACGAGATGATTTACAAGGTTTAAAATTAAGTAACCCGATTCATTTGGCGGCTGTTGGTTTCGGCAGCGGTCTGGCAAGTAAAGCGCCCGGAACATTTGGTACACTCGCTGCTGTGCCCATCTACTATTTATTATCATTTTTATCGACTGAAGTTTATATTAGCCTGCTGCTTATCAGCAGTCTGCTGGGGTTTTGGCTCTGCCATATTACCAGCCGGGATATGGGCGTGCATGATCATAAGGCGATCGTCTGGGATGAGTTTGTCGGTTACTGGATCACTATGGTTACTGTTCCCTTCAGTGTACCCTGGGCGATTGTCGGTTTTCTGCTGTTTCGTCTCTTTGATATTTTAAAACCTTTTCCAATCAGCTGGTTAGATAAAAAAGTGAGTGGCGGATTCGGAATTATGATTGATGATATCGTTGCCGGCATCTTTGCCGCTATTAGCTTGCAGCTGTTAATCTATTTTTATGCTTAGTGAAAGGTTGCGCTTAGCGACCTGTTTCTTAAGCGTCGCGCTGCTGTTTTTATTGCCGCCATCCTTTGCCGCTGATGATGATGAATACAATCTGGCAACAAGTACAGTTCAGGTAGGCGTTGCTGATCTGCCGCTGTCCTTTTCACCCTATGCAGATCAGGCGCTGGATTTACATTATGCGCACCTTTTTTTTGATCCCTTAGTGCGCTGGGGCAAAGAGCAGCAGTTAGAGAAACGCCTGCTGGAAAAATGGCAAACACTGCAACCGGGGCTGATACGTTTTTATTTAAAGAAAAATATTTACTTTCATTCCGGCAATCAATTAAGCAGTGCTGATGTCAGCTGGACATTTGCACAGATTCTAAAGAGCCCGCAGGCAAGGCGCTTTTTTGCTGGGATCAAAGTGGTAAAGCCGGTTGATCAGTACAGTTTTGATATTCACAGCACTTTATCAGAGGCGCAACTTTTAGATTATTTAACGCACTTTTTTGTTTTAGATGCAAAGTTTTATCAAGGCCGGCAAATAGATTTAAATCAAGCGCAAGCTATTATTAGTCCTCAGGATAAACAGCTTTTTATTTCCGGCAGCGGCCCGTACAAAATCAAAGCATATAATGCAGCATTGTCTCTTAATGTTATCAGTAATAAAGATTATTGGCAGGGCGAAGCGGCGTTAAAGGAGCTTAACTTTATTAAAATCAGTTCGCCTGATTCGCGCACCTTTGCGCTATTAGCTGATGATGTTGCTATCAGTGAAGCCGTTGCCAATCATATGCTTGCGACAGTCAAGCTACTCAGTTCCAAAGCGTTAGTTGAAGTGCACTCCCCGAATGTATATTTTTTGACCGTCAATGAGGCAGGAGCGGCTATTTTAAAACAGAAAAGAGTCAGGGATGCGATTAACTTAGCGATTAATAAAGAGGGAATGCTTAAGCATATTATTAACGGCATGGGGCGTGTCGTCACGCTATATACTCCTATAGGTCAAGCAGAAGAGGAATCACCTGTATACGATGTGGCAAAAGCAAAAACGATACTCAGCAAGGTAAAGTTGCCGGCGAAGTTTAGTCTTCTGATTTTGAATGATGCAAAGGGCAACACGGTCGAAGTTGCCAATGCACTGATGAATATGCTCAGAAGAGTGGGCATTAAACTCGCCATTACTCAGGTGACCTCTAAGGAGGAGTGGAATAAAAATTTACATGATTATGACTTCACTTTATCTGCCTGGCACTCATCTTTGCTGAACAGTGATAATATTTATCATGATCTCTTTACGGATTGTGTTCTATCTGCCTATCTTAATGATAAATTTAACAGTGCCAAAGCGCATAATGCGCTAGCTGAGCAGGCCGCCTTTTTTGAGCAGATGCAGCAAAGCCAGCAAATTATTCCGCTGCTACAGCAAAATAAAACATGGGCAACGGATAAACAATATAACTTACCCGCCATTTTTTCTGTAAATGGTATTCCCTACTGGCATCTGCTGACGGTGCAATAAAAAAAGCACCTTTGAAAAACCATTAAAGCAATACTACTATTTTGAATTTCCTTTATGTTTTCACATTTCCTGCATATTTCTTGCAAATTGTCCGGCTACCCTAGCCGGTTCAGGAAAATGCTGCTTGTTGCTTTGTTTTTTCAGTCTTTTACAAGCAGCCATTGACTGACTATCCGTACTTGTTTGGGCTTGCGAGTCCTGCACACATAATAATTATGCCAATAAACATAAATTGGAGTTTCAGTAACAATGATATTTTTAGGAATAAAACACAAGCGCATCAAGCGATTAAGTTTAAGTTTGTTGGTTTTGCTGTTTTATGGGCTAAATAGTGCAGTTGTCGATGCCACTGAGTTTTCTGCTAGTTTTAAAAATGCCGATATTAACGAGTTTATTAATATTGTCGGTAAAAACTTACAGAAAACCATTATTCTCGATCCTGACGTGCGCGGTAAGGTGAATGTGCGCAGTTATAATCAGTTAAATGAAAAGCAGTATTACCAGTTCTTTTTAAATGTATTGGAAGTCTATGGCTTTGCCGTCGTGGTGATGGACAACGATATTATTAAGGTGGTCAAAGCAAAAGATGCCAAGCTTTCCGGGGCGGCTATTGCTGATCATGATTCGCGGTTCGGCAGTGATGAAATGGTGACCCGCATTGTCTCCCTGAAAAATGTATCCGGGCGTGAACTAGCACCGTTATTACGCAAGCTTAATGATAAATCCGGCGGTGGTAATGTGGTTTATTACGATCCGTCTAATGTGATCATGCTTACCGGGCGCGCTGCTGTCATTAATAAGCTGGTGCGAATTATAGAACGCGTTGATCAAGCGGGTAATCAGGAGGTTGACATAGTCAAGCTCGAGTTTGCTAATGCCACTGAGATGCTGGATCTGGTGGCATCGGTGCAAAAGAACGCCACAAATAGTAACAGCGAGGCGGCAAGTATTTTACAACCGGGTTTAGTCGCCGATGAGCGCACCAACTCGGTCATTATTAGCGGTGATGCTCAATCCCGTGAGCGGGTCATTAAACTGGTCAGGTCATTAGATACGAAGATACAACATAACAGCAATAATATTCGCGTTTTTTACCTGCAATACGCGACAGCCAGCGAAGTGGTCAGTGTATTAAAAGGGATCAGCGGTACTCTTTCCGGCAGCAAAGATGCGCAGGGTAAAAGCAGCGCAAGCTCAACAGTATCTGATTTGAGTATTGAAGCGCATGATGGCACCAACGCCATTATTATCTCCGCACAACCGCAATTAATGGCCTCTTTAAGCAGCATTATTCACCAGCTCGATATTCGTCGGGCCCAGGTATTGGTGGAAGCCATTATTGTTGAGGTCTCTGAAGATGATGGTGTCAGTCTCAATTCGCAGTTTGCCTCTTCGCTTGGCGGTACTTCATTCAATGATAATGGGGTCAGCACAACGGATCTGATTGCCGGCTATTATGGTGTCGAGGAAGATGATGATTTTGATGATGCCGCCAGCGCGCTCTCTGATATTTCCGGGGGAATATTCGGAGTTGGGGACAGCGACTGGGCCTTTATTCTTCAGGCGGTGAGCACTTCCAGCACCGCCAATATTCTGTCAACGCCGAGTATTACTACGCTGGATAATCAGGAAGCGAGTTTTGTGGTCGGTGATGAGGTGCCGGTTATCACCGGCTCAACAACGAGCAGCAGCAGTGATACTTTTCAAACGGTTGAACGCGAAGAGGTCGGAATAAAGTTAAAGGTTACCCCGCAGATCAATAAAGGTGGCACCATCAAAATGGTCATCGAGCAGGAGGTCTCAAGTATTCAGGGCGCCACGACGGTTGATATTATTTTTGCGACGCGTTCGCTAAAAACCACTGTGCTGGCTAAATCCGGAGAAACGATTATTCTTGGTGGCCTGATTGGTGAAGAGGTCAATGAAACCCTGGAAAAAGTGCCCTGGTTGGGCGATATTCCGCTGCTTGGCTGGCTGTTTCGCTCGACCATCAGCAGCACCGAAAAAAGTAATTTGATGGTTTTTCTGCGTGCCACTATTCTTCGTGACGATCAAAGTATGGGGGCCCTTAGCCGCCGTAAATATCGACTTATTCGCGAGGTGCAGGCTGGGCAGCGCGCCAGCGGTATTAATCTGATGGAGAATGCCAATGCACCGATCCTACCGGAATGGGGCAAAAGTCATGAAATCAACCCGGATGATTTTACTGCTGTGCAAAACAGCCAAAAGGCCAAGGAAGAGAATTAATCACTGTACAGGAGAATGGCTATTCTCCTGTACACAATGCTTATAACAGTTATTGCTTAAAATAGCTGCTTATCTGCGCTTCAATCCCGGCACTGTCCAGCGCAAGCTGCTCATAGATCTCCTGTTGCGAACCCTGTTCAATAAACTGATCGGGCAGTCCCAGATTGAGTACGGGTTTATTAATTTTTTGTCTCTGCAGATACTCATTGACCGCCGATCCTGCGCCGCCGGCAATGCTGTTTTCTTCGATAGTCACAAATTGTTGATGCGTTTCTGCTAACTGCGCAATAAGCGCGTTATCAAGGGGTTTAACAAAGCGCATATCAACCAGGGTTGCGCCTAATTTTTCAGCGACAGGTTGGGCTTGCTGTAATAGGGTACCAAAGCACAAGATCGCCAGATTTTTCCCTTCACGCACTGTTTTTGCCTTACCTATTGGCAGTTGCTGCATGGTCTTCTCGACTTTAATACCTGTGCCGATGCCACGTGGATAACGCACCGCTGCCGGCTGCTTAAGCAGGTGTCCGGTATAGAGCATATTGCGACACTCCTGCTCATCGGAAGGGGTCATCACCACCATATTCGGGACACAACGTAAAAAGCTCAGATCATAAGCGCCCTGATGGGTCGGACCATCGGCGCCGACAATACCGGCTCTATCGATGGCAAATAACACGCCTTGCTTTTGCAGTGCAACATCATGGATAAGCTGATCATAAGCGCGTTGTAAAAAGGTCGAATAGATAGCGACAACCGGGTTTAAACCGGCAATGGCCATACCCGCTGCAAGTGTGACCGCATGCTGCTCGGCAATCGCCACATCATAGAACTTATCCGGATGGCGTTTAGAAAAATCAACCATACCCGAGCCTTCACGCATGGCGGGAGTGATAGCGGTCAGTTTGTCATCCTGATCGGCCATATCATTTAACCACTCACCAAATATTTGCGAGAAGGTCGGCGAGCTGCTCGTTGACTTGGGCAGATCCTGCTCCGGATTGAACTTAGGGACGGCATGATAACGGATAGGATCGAGTTCAGCTTGTTTATAACCTTTGCCTTTTTTAGTCATAATATGCAGAAGCTGCGGGCCGGAATGGTTGCGCATATTGCGCAGCGTTTCCACTAAATCGATAACATTATGGCCGTCCATAGGGCCAATATAGTTAAAACCAAACTCTTCAAAGACAGTGCCGGGCGAAACCATACCCTTAAGGTGCTCTTCAGTGCGCTTGGCGAACTCTTTAATAGGCGGCACCGTTGACAGTACCTTTTTACCGCTTTCGCGCAGCTGTGTGTACAGCTCACCCGATAAAAGCTTAGCCAGGTGATTGTTTAACGCGCCGACATTTTCCGAGATAGACATCTCATTATCGTTCAGTATCACCAGCATATCATTATGCAGTGCACCGGCATGATTTAAGGCTTCAAAGGCCATACCCGCGGTAATGGCGCCATCACCGATGACCGCAACGACTTTACGGCCCTGCTGCTCTTTTTCTGCGGCAATAGCCATTCCCAGCGCGGCACCAATGGAGGTTGAGGAATGACCGACGCTTAATACATCGTATTCACTTTCTTCGCGCCACGGGAAGGGGTGCAGACCTTTAAAGGTACGGATACTGCCCATTTGATCGCGCCGCCCGGTGAGTATTTTATGCGGGTAGGCCTGGTGACCGACATCAAAAATAAGGTGATCAAAGGGGGTTTGGTAAACATAATGCAGGGCAACGGTCAGTTCAACCACGCCCAGCCCGGAAGCGAAATGGCCGCTGCTTTGGCTGACGCTATTGAGTAGAAAAAGACGCAGTTCATCACAAAGTGCGGGTAATTGCTGTTTTTTTAATAAACGCAGATCTTCAGGGTAATTAATTTTTGCAAGCAAAGGGTAGTTTTTTAAATCCAAGGGCATAATTATCAGTCGCGTTTATGAATAGAAGAAAATAGAAAGCTGCTTATCTATAAGCAGCTGCGGCGGTCAAAATCGTTTGCAATTATCTGTCCCGCTTGATGATATAGTGAGCAAATAATTCAAGTATTTGAGTATTATAGGGTAATTGTGACAAAGCATGAAGCGCTTCTTGGTAAAGTCGTTGCGCTTTTTCCTCGGCTTTTTCCAAACCCAGTAAAGCCGGATAGGTTGATTTATTCAGGCCGATGTCCGAGCCTTGAGGTTTGCCCAGTTTTTCCGTCTCGCCAATCACATCTAAAATATCATCCTGCACCTGAAAGGCTAAACCAATTGATGTTGCAAAGGTGGTTAACAATTGCTGATGCTCTACCGGCAGATCTGCTTTACTTAATGCACCTAACTCAACCGCCACCTGTATCAAGGCACCTGTTTTTGCATTATGGATTCTTTCTAATGCCGGCAAGTCGACGCTCTGGTTTTCAGCCGCTAAATCTAAGGCCTGGCCTGCACACATGCCCTGTTCACCCGAGGCTTTGGCCAGTCTATTGACCATTTTCAGCTGTGTATGACTGTCAAGGTGGTGACTGGGCATGGAAAGAATATCAAAAGCTAAACTTTGCAGGGCATCTCCGGCTAAAATGGCCGTTGCTTCATCAAATTTCTTATGACAGGTGGGTTGCCCGCGGCGCAGAGCATCATCGTCCATCGCCGGCAGATCATCATGAATCAGTGAATAGGCGTGAATACACTCAACCGCACAAGCCAGTGGATCCAGACGTGCTAACGGCGAGCCGAGCATTTCGCCCACCGCATAAACTAAAAACGGGCGGATCCGTTTTCCGCCTAATAAGGCGCCATAAGCCATGGCGTTATTAAGGGACGCCGAAATGGGGGGCGCACTGTTAATATACTGCTTTAACTGCTTATTGACGCGCGCTTGGTATTGCTCAAGTGTGTTCGAAAGTAGTGTCATCGCTTTGTATTATTCATTAAATTCTTGAAGGGGGGCATTTACATCCTGCTGCATCAGGATATTGACCTGTTGCTGTGCGCTCTGCAATTTTTTATTATTGCTTCTGCTCAGGGCTATACCGCGTTCAAACTGCTTTAATGCCTCTTCCAGGGGTAAATCTCCCTCCTCTAAATGGCTGACAATGTTTTCTAACTCGGTAATTGCTTCTTCATAAAGCATATTTTCAGGTTTTTTTAACGCCATAAGGTTCTCTTTGCAATAAATTTTTTTAAGGGTACCGTGACGTGGCAATAAGTCAATTAACCTGGCCATAAATAATTTCTAAACGCTTAAGTTATGATCTGTTACCTGCATAGGAGTCAGCCCAGTAAAACATTTTGCAATCTTTCGCTGCAATATAAGAAGAAAAAGCTATAATCAACATTCGCTGATGGTCAAGCTATTTGTAGATGCAGTGACTCGCGTCTTTGTTGCTTAGTCCGGCAAAATAATAACTTAAATTAAAAGAGAATATGAAAACACCAAAAAGAAT
>CAXXRV010000018.1:0-97846 GCA_963674525.2 uncultured Psychromonas sp.
CAGCTGTTTTTCCATTGCGAAAAAGGTTTTTAAATCGACATTTTCAGCATCCGCAACAGCTTCATGAATATCATGAAATAGATCATAGGAAAATTGAATCGTTTTACGCTTGCCTTTAAACAGGTAAGTAACTTGCCTTGCCATAAACATTAACCTTATTAATTTTTTGCTATATCAGATAAATATTGGCTGGCATAGTAGCTAAATTATTCCATCGAGTATATTTAATGTTGCAAAAAGCGTTTAAGCTGTTGTTGAAAAATTCATTTTCTTTGCGTAACGAGTCTCTTTGCTGCATCAATTCGATTAACAAAGCCACTGCCAACCAGTCAATTTCAAAATCCTGATAAAGCTGTACGGCTTTTTTTATCCAATAGACACTGGAAGTTTCAAACTCCCAATCAGCCGTTTCTGAATCTTCAACCGGCTTGACAATGCCGTATTCAACAATTTCAATAATTACTTCATTTTCTATATTTTCAAGTTGACACAACTCACTAAGAGAGATTATGGATAATGTCCGCTTCATTTGCGTTCTCCCCACTCAGTACGGGGATCAAAAGCATTGATCTCTGCCAGCTTGCGCCACAACTGATTCGCTTCGTCGTTACTTGTTGGCGGCATGATTACCTTAAGAATGGCATACAGATCGCCTGTCACGGCCTTTCTTTTTAAACCTTTGCCTTTGATACGCAATTTCTTTCCGGACTGACTGTTAGGCGCTATGGTCAGATTTATACTGCCCTCTAATGTGGGAACCGTGACTTTGGCACCTAACGCGGCCTCCCAGGGAGCGACCGGTAAAGTCAGAATAAGATCAGCCCCCTGCACATCGAATAAGGGGTGAGGAACTAAGCGAATATGCAGATACAGATCCCCCGCTTCTCCACCTCCGTGTCCCGGCTTCCCCTGGCCTTTAAGACGGATCCGCTCTCCATCCGAGACCCCCTGTGGAATTTTTACATTTAAATGCTTTTTAATATGCCGGACGGTTTTTCCATCATAAACTGGCAGCTGATATGCCACTGTTTTAATCTGCTGATGCAGGGTTTCTTCGAGAAAAACAGCAAGATCAGTTTCAACATCCTCTCCTCTAAATTGCCGCTGCTGTGAGTGGCCATTGAAATGTGCTTGCTGAAAAGCACCACCGCCAAAGATAGAGTTGAAAAAATCTGAAAACTGATTATCAAACTGAAACTCATTTTCAAAACCAGTGCTGCGCTTTGCCTGCCAACCAGGAGGCGGCTCAAATCCACCTGCTGATTGCCGGCCATATTTACGCAGATCATCAAATTTTGCTCGTCGGCCCTTATCTTTTAACACTTCATAAGCTTCGGCAACTTCCTTAAATTTTTCTTCCGCACCTTCATCAGGGTTCATATCCGGGTGATATTTACGGGCAAGTTTACGATAGGCAGTTTTAATCTCCTGCGCCTCAGCATCAGCGCTTACCCCCAGTATTTTGTAGTAATCTTTAAATTCCATATAAAAAGCCTAAAAAAGGAGATTTAAATATATCTTTAAGTTTAGGCATTAATAATATTTTTGCAGATAATTTACTGACCGGGAGAAAGCTTATTTTATCAATTTTGCCGTAAAACCCCGTCCTTTTAGGGCGGGAATATAAGGCATGGATTACGAAGCAATCCCGCGTATTTTCTTGTTTGAATATTGACTAACAAACAATGCTGGTTATAATCACAGGTACAAGAGAAAGGGAGCGCCATGCTTATTCGCAAAGCTTACAAATTTCGACTTAATACCAATGCTGAGGCTGCACAAATGATGGCCCAATATGCGGGTAATTGTCGTTTTTTGTGGAATAAGGCATTGGCAGTTAACCTGTTTAAGTTAAAAAATAAACAGCCACTTTGCTATTACCAAGAGTTTGATTTTTTCTCCAAGCTCTGGAAAAAGAGTGAAGAATATGGCTTTTTAAAACTTTCCCCGGCACAAACCCTACAGCAAACACTCAAACAACTTGAACGGGCTTTTAAGGATGCTTTTGATAAGAAGCAGCCGCTAAAACGCCTGCCTGTCTTTAAAAGGCGCCATGGCTCGAACAGTTTTAGCTTGCCGCAAGGTTTTAAGGTCGAAGGGAAGCGTATTTTCCTGCCGAAAATTGGTTGGGTGAATTTCAGAAAGTCACGAGAAGTGGTTGGTAAAGTTAAAAATGTCACGATTTCCCAATCCGGAAAACACTGGTTTGTCTCGCTACAGGTAGAGCAGGAGATGGGTCAGTCCATTCATCCATCAGCAAGTATGGTTGCCGGCGATATGGGGGTAAAGCGACTGCTGACGCTCTCCAATGGCCAGCACTTTGAGCCGATTGATGTTGCCCGATACACCGCAAAAACAAAGCGCTTACAGCGAAAGCTGGCTAAGAAAGTTAAGTTTTCAAACAACTGGAAAAAGATAAAGCAAAAGATTTCGGAACTGTACAACAAGATTGCCCGAATTCGTCATGACCGATTACACAAGATCTCAACATTATTGAGCAAAAGCCACGCTATCATTGTGCTTGAAGATCTAAAAATCAAAAACATGACGAAAAGCAGTCAGGACGATCAAGCATCACCGGGCAAGAACGTTAAGCAGAAATCCGGACTTAACCGCGCGATCCTGGAACAGGGTTGGGGCATATTCAAAGCGATGCTGAAATACAAACAAGGTTGGCGTTCAGGCGAGGTGCTTTTTGTTGATCCGAAGTACACCAGCCAGACTTGCCCGGTCTGCCAGCATAAAAGCAAAGACAACCGCAAAACACAGTCACACTTTGTGTGTGTGGCCTGCGGTTACACGAACAATGCTGATCATGTTGGGGCATTGAATATTTTAGAGCGGGGGCACCGCTTGTTAGCCTGTGGAGAGCATGGCATTAGCCAACTCAGTGAAGCAGGAACTAGGTTTGCTCGTGAGAGCAAACTGCCGGACTTGGTTTTAAACTAACCGGAATCCCCTTCCTTTCCCGACTTGTCGGGCGCGCAAGCGAGGTAGGGGAGGATGTCAAGCCTGTGCAGCAGCTTTTTGCGGCAAAATCACAGTCCTCTACAGTTAGACACGGAACACACTATGTCGCCAGATAAGCTCGGCTAAAGCCCAGCAAAATAGATACAGAAAACTAATAGCAAAAAACAACGCGGCTGAAGACAACTGTCGTAAAGGTTTAAATTGCGCAGCCCAGGTTTAACAAGGTAAGAGGAATGTGAGCTGTTTAAGGATAAAAGCAAAGATTGGATGTTTAGATAATATGATATTTGTGGTTAAAAGCAGATTCAGCGGCACTGCTTTTAACCATATTAAGTATTGTACTTACTTCAGGATTATAGCCAGAAGTAAGTTTAATTAAGCCGCTGCTGCTTAAGCGCTGACTAATTCCAGCGTATCACGGGCAATAATCAACTCTTCATTCGTCGCGATCACCATGGCAATAGTGCTGCCTTGCTCGGTAATGATCCCTTGATTGGACTCTTTACCAAAGCGATTTGCCAGATTAGCTTGTTCATTTACTTTAAAGCCTAATAAGCTTAAACGCGCTAGCGTTAACTGACGAATAGGGGCTGAGTTTTCACCAATACCACCGGTAAAGACCACTGCATCTAAACGGCCATCTAAAGATGCCGTATAGCTGGCAATATATTTAGCCAGACGGTAACAGTAAAGATCCATTGCCCGTTTCGCGGCTGCGTCAGTTTCATAATTATCTTCAACAAAACGACAGTCAGATGTCTTCTCAGTGATACCTAAAAGACCTGACTCTTTAGTCAGCATGGTATTGATCTCTTCAAGGCTGTAACCGAGCTGATCATGAAGGTGGAAAATAATAGCCGGATCGATATCACCACAGCGTGTTCCCATTACCAATCCTTCCAATGGCGTCATACCCATTGAAGTATCAACGGATTTACCGTTTTTAATCGCACACACCGAACCGCCGTTACCTAAGTGACAGTTAATAATATTTAACTCAGTCACCGGTTTATTCAGGATTTCTGCTGCCTGCAGACTGATATAATAATGGCTTGTACCATGCATGCCGTAGCGGCGAATGGCATTTTCTTTATACAGCTTATAAGGCAGTGCATATAAATACGCTTCTTCAGACATAGTCTGGTGGAAGGCGGTATCAAATACAGCCACATTAGGCAATCCGGCAAAAGCATGTTGTGCTGCACGAATACCAACCAGGTGAGCCGGGTTATGTAATGGTGCCAGTGTCGCACACTCTTTAATCCCTTGCATCACCTCTTCAGTGATCACCACAGAATGAGTAAATTTCTCTCCGCCATGAACAACGCGATGGCCAATAGCAATCAGGTTTTCTTTTAACTCTGCCTTTTCAGAAAGCAGCTCGCTGACTATATAGTTAAGAGCCTCCTCGTGAGCTCCACCAGCACTTAACTCAGCACTTCCTTTAACCCCTTCCATTTTCCATTTAATGCTCGCATTGTCTAAATGCAGGCACTCAGCAATTCCGGAAAGTTTTTCATCGCCATTAGTACTGTCTAAAATGGCAAACTTCAGTGAAGAGCTACCGCAATTAAGTACAAGTATTAACTTGTTAGTCATCTATTTACACCCTATTTTATTAAACGAACGCTTGCACTTATAAATCACCCTAATTACTCAAAAAATAGCTGTGGCGCATAGGATTCAGGCAAGCCAGATAAAATGCAAAGATAATAAAGAGGGGGTAACTAAATTGCAACTAATATAACAAGTTATTAACAATAACAGCACGCCAGTAAGTAACTTTATTAAAATTGATTACTTTGAGCATCGCCCGCCAGAATAAAACGCCATAATTTATTTGCCCAGATCTCTCCGGCATAATCAACGCCTACTCTTTTATGTACACTGTAATGCACAGACTCAATACCATTCTCAATCCAAATGCGTTGCGATTGACTAAGATCTTCCCCATAGAAGGATTTATCCAATTGTAATGCTTTACCCACTCTACCGGGCCCTTTGATCTCACTTAGACCGCGAATTAATACTGCCTGCGGATCATCACGCTGACCAGAGACAATATTAAGCAGCCAGTACATACCATAAATCAGATAAACATAGATAACCCCACCCTGGTGATACAACGCTTCGGTTCTTGCGGTTCTGCCTTTACTGGCATGGCAAGCCAAATCTTCCTGCCCGCGATAAGCTTCAGTTTCGGTAATCAGGTATTCCTTCCTATGTCCGTCAGTAAAAACTCTAATTAGTTTTTTACCCAACAGATCCGGAGCAAGCTGCAGGACATCATGAGTGAAATATGTTTCCGTTAGACGCATTTTTATAAGCCCTCTGCCATAGTATTTATGATGGAATTAATAGCGCCCCATACCCATATTAAAACCATGAAAAAAACCGCCAAAAAGTGCGCCAAAGAGCATAAAAATAAAGCTTAAGATAATGAAAGCTGGAATGGCTGCAATGGAAAGTTTGACCAGAAAGATGACCATAGAGATAAAGGGCATTTTAATATCGACAATGGTGACTTGTGGTTTGTTATCACTGTGCATATGTGCTCCCGAGCAATATAAAGGTTCAACGAAGAAAACTATTTTAAGCTTAGGTTAAGGAGGTCATCGGACAAGGGAAAATTATAAAAGAAGAAAAATTAATCATATTTTATTAACAATTTAGACAAAAAAGTAGCTACAGCTTTAGTCAGTATATAAATAATGCTATGTTGGCAGCTAGGTTTTACCCCAAGGCGAAATTAACATGTATAAAATCACAGCATCAGACTTAGACGGTACATTATTGACCTCTGATCACAAAATCCCTCCTTTCACGCAGAAAGTATTAACGCAACTGCATGAACAGGGCAAAACGTTTATTTTTGCAACAGGGCGCCATCATGCTGACGTAAACAAAATACGCGAACAACTCGGCATTCCCGCATTTATGATCACCTCCAACGGCGCTTGTGTGCATAACGCAGAGAACGCGGTTATTTTCCAGCAGCATATGCTGCCGGAGGTCGTTGCCGAGATTATTAACATGGCCAAGCATGATCCTGACATTATCATTAATATCTACCGTAAAGATGACTGGCTGCTTAATCAAAAAGATTCAACGGTCAATTATGAAAATGAAAATATTGCCCACACCTTCTTCGATATTGATAATCCGCCAGTCGATGAGGTGGCTAAAATATTTTTTACACGCCCGGATAAGAATCATGACAAGCTGGTGATCTGGGAAGAGAAATTTAAAGCTAAATTTGCTGACAGTGCGACGGTTACCTTTTCCGCACCTTACTGCCTGGAAATAATGGCAGCCGGTGTTTCAAAAGGCCATGCCCTGGATGCGGTTGCCAAAATGCACGGTTATCAATTGCAAGATTGCATTGCTTTTGGCGACGGTATGAATGACTTAGAAATGCTGACCATGGCTGGCAAAGGGCTGCTGATGGGCACAGCACACCATAAAGTTAAAATGGCGCTGCCTGACCATGAACAGATCGGTTGCAGTGATGATCAGGCCGTTGCTCATTACCTTGTTAAGCATCTGCTCGATTGAGATGCTTATTGCTTATAATGATAAAAAGCGCCTATAACAAATTATAGGCGCTTTTAAGACGTTTTAAGCGTATTTGTAAGCGCATTTGGCGACTCTTTTTCAACCTTGTCCGGATTATATTGCTGCTTTTTTAGCTTCCGCAATCCAGGCGTCAAATAGCTGTTGGTTTGCTTTGATCCAGCCATTAGCATGAGACTCTATGTCTGCCATACTATTTTTGCCCTTGCTCATCATCATATTTTGCGCACTGATAGCATTGATATTCAAATAGTTTTATCCATATTCAGTAATTCAGCCAGTTCACGAACGGTCCCTTCAACATAAAGCACTTTTGACATTACAGGTACGCCCGGATCGGTATTTTCCTCAAGGCCAACAACAATTTCTTCCTTTAAACAAACAATACTAATCTCGACTTGATCAACACAGTCAATTTTCTTATCAGTGCACATCCGCTTAAACAGCTCTTTTCTAACAGGGGCAATACTCATAATTATCTCCTGGCTTAAAGCTATCGGCACAATGTTTATTCGATTACGCCCAAAAAATAACATATTAAATACCATCATCTTAGCTTCCTTTTCTGCTATTTCCGTTGTTCATAAATGTCTCTATGAGTGTAGTATGAAGGCATGCAAAGGACGAACTTAGATAGAGCACTTGGCATATCCTTATTCGTTATTTTTTATCTAACTGGCAATAAGTAATCCCTAAGGCTAATACAACACTACCAACTGCAAATATATGCATAGGTATTACGTCGTCAAAGTCGATAATTATGATCTTTCTTGCCATTGCCATTAAAGCTGTTGCAATAACCAATTTCAAAGGAAAAACATCAGTTCTCAAATATAAAACAATATTTTGAAAAATTTCGATGGCGATCAATACTGCTAAAAATGCTGCAAATGTCTTAAATATATCAGGTAGGCTTAGCAACATAAATGGTGGCGCTAACAACTGCTTATAAAGTACATAGAGGACATCAAACACTCCCAAAAAAATAACCACAACCATTAATATGGCTAGTATTCTTATTGAAAACTTTATAGCTTTATGCAAAAAAGAAATTAATACATCATTATGCTCTGTAGGCAGTTCATCATGTTTACTCATTAAAATCCTCGCGATAAATTTAAAATTGTTAAACCTGTTTATAACATATAGTTGTTACATGCGCACTTAGCACTCTGGCTTGGCGTACTGCTTTTGCAGCATACATAAACTTTTACCCACCACTACTATGACCACGGCACCGATTAGCACTGGTGTCATTAAAAAACTCCAGCCCTGCCCTGAAAGCATAATCAGCAGCGGATTAGCGCCTGCCGGTGGATGGGTTGTTTTAGATACAAGCATCGCCGTCACCCCTAATCCCGTCGCTAATGCTAAGGTTAACGGAGAAACACCGATATATTGCACAAAAAACAGACCGATAAAGGCAGTAATAAAGTGCCCCAGTATGACATTTTTAGTCTGTGCTAACGGACTATCAGGCACACCAAAAACTAATACGGCTGTCGCGCCAAATGGCGCCATTAATAGAGCGACGTCACTCATGCTTGTTTCCAGATAGGATAATAAACCTATCGCTATGGCTGAGCCGATTCCGGCAATAACGGATAAAACGATATGATTCATAAACACTCCAAAATTGTAGACCAATCTGTCTACATGCAAACTATAGACAAACCGGTCTACTCTTGTCAATATAGTTATTCGCAATGGAGGTGATATATGAGCCAAAAAAGACAATTACTGATTGATACTGCCCTCGCGCTCTTTTACAAAAATGGCGTTAACTCAATCGGCATCAATGAAATATTAAAAGTGTCCGGCGTTGCCAAAAGAACCCTATATAGTCATTTCGAGAGTAAAGAAGCGTTGCTGCTTGCGACCTTAAAGCAGCGCCATAACACCTTTATCGAGTGGCTTGAAGAAAAGTTGGCCAACACAGAGTCTGATCAAGAGGTGATCGAGCAACTATTTACGGCTCTGGAGGGATGGTTCAGCGGCACTGTTCCCAAACTGGGAAGCTTTCGAGGTTGCTTCTTTATTAATACCAGCGCTGAGTTTAGTGATGCAAGCAGTGAGGTTTCACGCTATTGCAGCCAACATAAGGAGCAGGTAAGGCAGCTTATTGAAAAAAAACTGAGCGGAAAAAAGCCGCACCTGCTCGATGCTATCTGCATTATCAAAGAAGGCGCGATTACCACCGCTTATATGACAGGAAAAGGAGCTGAAGTCACATCCAAATCGATACAAGTGCTCAAGCTGCTTTAATAAGCGGCATGCGCAGGCTGTATTAGCGGTGTACTTTAATTAAATGTCCCTCGTGCCAGAAAATTTTTCACGGCCGCCAGTGTTTCGCTGTTTTTATGAATATTATGGTGATTATAAGGAAGCACTATAAATTCATCCATATCATTGCTTTTTACCGAGGCAATTTCCACTCGCCCATCACTGCCATCGGGCAAAAACAATCGCCCGATAATACTGTCATTGCTGCTGCCGGCAATGACAGCAATTTTAAAACTCTTATTCGCGGTAAAAGATCGGTACTGTAAATTCGGTAAAAGGTCACTTACCGGCCGGAAAATTCTTGCATATAGAGGAATACCAGCAGCTATTGCCGCCAGTCGGGAGCCCTTATGCGGCGTGGCAATAAACACACATTTGCCGACATTATTTTGCTGCACTGAGTCAATATAGGCGCGCGTAATAAGTCCTCCCATACTATGGGCCACATAATTGACCACCTCATACTCATCTACAACTTCTTTAATTTGCTCCGAGAGAGCGTTTCTACATTGTGCCAGGCTGCCGAAAGTAGTCGGCAGGTTGACCGAAAAAACCGCAAAGCCAGCCGCTTTTAGTCCGGCCTCAAGATAGAACATATCCGACTGGTTTTTGTTAAAACCATGGATAAGAATAGTGATCTCTTTGTTCAGCATTACTTGCACCTTGTTCATGACATCTTTTAACCGGAATATAAATACTAAAAACCCACTCATAGCAAAATATTTGCCTGTGCTTTTAAACCATTTACAACCAATACTTGGGATAATGGCGATTAGGATTCTTAGATAAGTTATTTACAATCAGCGCTATCAACAACAGGATCACAGCTCCTGTCGCAATAGGGGTGACTATAAACATATACCCCATGTTATGTACTTCCGAGCTGCCTATAACGGCGATAAGTGCAGTCGCACCACCAGGAGGATGCAGCGTTCTAGTGAAATGCATGGCGACAATAGATAATGAAACGGCTAATGCACCCAGCAGGGCTACATCAAAAGGCAAAAATTTAAAGAAGGAAACGCCAATTAACGCAGATATTATATGGCCTCCCAAAAAGTTTCGAGGCTGAGAAAAGTCAGCTTCCGGCGCCCCATAAAGTAATACCGCAGAAGCACCAAATGACCCCACCAAAAACAAACTATTGAGCACATTGACTTGCGATAGTTTACTTAATATTGCAATCAGATATATTCCTAGGAACGCACCGAGCCAAGACCACAGTATTTTAGTGAAGGGTTTACGCGCCGGGCTTACTCCACCACCCTGCATTTTTTTAAAAAAGACTTTCAGCATAGTATGACCTTTGATTTACACATAACGCCATAGCGCAAACCACATTGAAAAATTGCTCTTTGAATAACGATATTGTTCATCAATATATTTAAAGCAGAAACAATTCATTAAAAATCACCTTATTTTAACAACGCAAGCGGATAATGGTTTTCTGATCCAGCAGGTCAGCAAGTGTATAACTGGCCAGATGATTCAGATACTCCGCCTGCGCCTGAAACAATATAGGTTTCAGACGACATACGCCATTGATAGGGCATATTGGCGTATCACAGTTAATGGGATCTAAGGTTTTTTCCATATAGACCACCACTTCTTTTAAACAGATCTCATCTGCCTCCACCCCCAGGCAGATGCCACCGTTTTTGCCACGCGTTGATTTTATCCACCCCTTCGTAGTGAGCTTATTGACCACTTTCATCAGGTGCGCTTTGGAAACACCAAAAGCATCGGTTATTCCTTGAATAGTAGTTCTTTCTTCCTGCATGCCGGCCAAGTATAAAAGTACACGAAAGGCATAATCAGTGTGTTTAGTGAGTTGCATAATGAGTTTCTCCCTTGACGCTTTTAAATATACATGTAACATGCACCTTAATAAACATATATTTAAGATGAATCTTTAAGGAAAAGTCATGCTGCAAGCACAAACATTAGATATTATTAAATCCACTGTACCGCTACTCGAAGAACATGGCGCCACTATTACCCGCGTTTTTTACGATAAGCTATTTACTAAAAACCCTTTTCTTAAGAATATTTTTAATATGGCCAATCAGGGCAAAGGCTTACAATCTCAGGCTTTGAGCGATGCGGTGCTTGCCTATGCCAAACACATCGACAATATAGAAGTACTGCTGCCCGTGGTGGAGCGCATTGCCCACAAGCACGCCAGCCTGGGAATACAGGCTAATCACTATGCTTTAGTGGGTGAATCCTTACTAGCGGCAATACAGGAAGTACTTAATCTACCCGATGATCATGCTGCACTGGGTGCCTGGGCTGAAGCTTATGGCGTGCTGGCAAATGTATTTATTAATGCTGAAGCCAATATCTACCAAAGCAATGAAAATCAAGAAGGTGGTTGGGATGGCTATCGAGATTTTTACATTGAGCATATTGTTGAAGAAACGCCGGAAGTAAAATCCTTTTATCTAAAACCGATGGATTTGCAGCCACTGCCCGATTATAGGGGGGGACAATATGTCGGTGTACGCGTACGCCCGGAAGGGAGTGAGTATCTTCAGGTTCGCCAATATTCATTGTCACAGAAAACAGCAGGAAATGATTTGTTACGTATCTCCGTCAAGGCCGAGCATGAAGGCTCTGTTTCTAACTACCTGCACAACTGTAACAGCGGCGATGCTTTAAGCTTACAGGCACCAACGGGTGTTTTTACTTTGGCCAATAAACAAGCCAAGCAAATTTTTATTGCCGGAGGCGTCGGTATTACGCCTTTAGTAAGCATAATGCAGGAAGCGCTGCTACAGGGCACATGTCACGACGATATTCTATTTATTCAATGTGCTAAGGATGAAAACCATCAGATTTTTCAACAGGATTTAGCCGATCTTAAAAATCAGCATGGCTTTAATCATAAATTGAGTTATGAAAACTCCAGTGCAGGCGATCATAAAGGTTATTTAAATAAAGAAATACTGGCTCAATGGACCAATGAGCTGGGCTTTACTCCGGACAATGCGCAAGTTTACTTTTGTGGCCCTAAACCTTTTATGGCTGTATTAAACCAGTTCTTTCTTGATATGGGCTATGCGCCGACAGATATTCATTATGAAGTATTTGGCCCGACCACTAGCTTGTAAAAATAGCTAGATAGAAATTTACCCGGATAAACGGGTAAATTTCTCACCTTTAATGCTTCGGAAAAAATTTCCTTCTGCCCGCCATGAAGCATCGAAGGGGCTGTGTATCTATCTCGCGTTATTGAAAATTAAAATCTACAAACTGCGCTAAATCAATCTCATTAATATTTTTTGCATATGGGATCTCTGCGATCATTGGTGCGGAAATTTTTTTACTCAGCAAGTGCAGATTCTCCTGATAGTAGGCCATATCCGGCTGCACTTGATTGGCTATCCAGCCAACCACATTTAAGCCGTCATTGCGTATGCTTTCATAGGTTAGTACGGCATGATTTAAACAACCCAATTTCATCCCGACCACTAAAATAACCGGCAGATTTTGTGCCGCCACCCAGTCAGATAACATCTGTTGCTCGTTAAGCGGTAAACGCCAGCCACCAGCCCCTTCAACAATAACGAGATCGCTGTTTTTCTGTTGCAGGTATTGTAACCCCTGACTGATTATATCGAGACTGATCGGCCTGTTTTCAAGCGCGGCGGCAATATGCGGGGCAATCGGCAGTTCAAAGGCAATAGGATTAACGGCCTGATAGGAAACCGCAAGGCTGCTGTTTTCCTGTAACACCAGGGCATCGTCATTACGCGGCCCTGCATTTGTGACTGCGCAACCGGCGGCAATGGGTTTATAGGCAAGGCTGGACAGCTTCTGTTGCGTGGCAGCCTGCAGTAATGCTTTGCAGCAGATCGTTTTACCGACGTCGGTATCGGTCCCGGTAATAAAAAAGGTTTTCTGGGTTGTCATCTTAGTTGTGCGCCTCTACATAACATACTTGATAGCTTAAATTCAGTTGTCCCTGCTCATTAACAAAAGAAGCATAGCCTTTTTCCAGCAGGCGCAGTAGCTTTCTTCCTTTTACCGTTAAGGCCTGCTGGCCATGGACATGATTGGCGCCTATCCCTTTTAACGCGCGCATCACCTCAATGACATTTTCATAATGCAACACCCGAGTTTCTGTTTTAATCTGCAGTTTTTTAAAGCCGCACTGCTGCGCAGCGGCTTTAACTGCATTCAGGGTTAAAAAAGAGTTAGTATGAGGATATTGATCCACCGCCCTCCATGCCTGGGTTAATTCATGCAGACTGCCGTCGATAAGGGTTGAAAAATGCAGTCGTCCACCCGCGTTTAAACTTTTCTTTAACTGTTGTAAACAGCCTTGCAAATCTTCGCTCCACTGCACGACGAGGTTGGAAAAAATCAGATCAAACTGCGCCCGGGAAAAAGGCAGCTTGTCGATATCCCCCTGCAGACAACTCACTTGCACGAGTTGTTTTTTTTCTACCTGGCGCAGCATGGCATTGGAGAGATCCAGGCAGGTCATTTGGCAGAAGGGATAAATTGTGCAGAGTTTTTCACTAAAATAGCCGGTACCGCAACCGAGATCTAAAATCTTAGCAGGCAGTTGTTCAGTTACCCCTGTTAATAGCTGCAGACCAATATCCCGCTGCAGCTGGGCAAATTGGTCATAATGCTTGGCCGCTTTTGAGAATGAATTGGCGACGGCTTTTTTATTAATAGTAAAGGTGTTGTTAGAATTCATTTAATACTCGCCGCATCGCATCAATCAATCTTTTCAGATCGTCAATTTCATGGTTTGTGGTCAGCGTGATCCGTAAACGTGCACTATTGACCGGCACAGTGGGTGGACGAATAGCTGTTACCCAGAAACCTAAGGTTTTTAATTGTTCAGCAAGGCGCACCGTTCGCCTGCTGTCACCAATAATAACAGGCTGAATGGCGGTATTTGAAGCCCCCAACTGAATACCGTTCTCTGCTGCTAATTTGCGAAAGACTGCAATTAAGCGCTGCAGTTTGTCACGACGCCATTGCTCTGTTGCGGCCATTTTAGCTGCCTGGCTAATACTGTAAACCATCGCCGGCGGTAAACCTGTGCTATAGATATAAGGCTTGGAAAAATTAGTCAGATAATCGATAAAAGCCTGCGAGCCGGCAACAAACGCTCCACCAACACCTAATGCTTTACCAAAAGTGGCCATATAGATCTGTACATCGGCATTATTTAATCCCGCTGCGACCACACTGCCGCGACCGTTTTTACCGAGCACGCCTAAGCCATGGGCATCATCGATCATCAGCCAGGCATCGGCTGTTTTGGCCTGTTGCGCAAGGGCTTGCAGCGGCGCACAATCTCCATCCATACTGAACACGCCTTCACTGATAATCAGCTTGTTGGCTGTCATTGCTTGCTGTTTGCTTAGGATCTGCTGCAGATGCGCTGTATCGTTATGTTTAAAACGCAGCATGCGACATGGAGCAAGGGCACCGGCTTCCATTAATGATGCATGATTGAGCTTATCCTGAATTAACAGATCATGCTTACTGAGCAGCAGCTTTATAATCGCCTGGTTGGCCGAATAACCTGAGCTGAACAAGGCTAAAGCTTCAACCCCCAACCATGCTTTTAACTGTTCAGTTAAATCAGCATGGGCCTGGTTATAACCGCTGACCAGATAAGATCCGCCACTACCGACACCATAGCGTTGTGCACCTTCCTGCCACGCTTGAATAAGCGCAGGATCAGCAGCCAAACCCAGGTAATCATTACTTGAAAAATTAAGGTAGCGTTTATTATGCACACTTAACATGCGTCCCTGCTGGCCGCTCATGGTCTGGCAGGAACGGTATAGCCCATCATCTAAACGGGCTTGCAGTTGCTCGGCGATAAAATCGAATGCCATGCTTTACAGGGTACTTGTTGCATCGTAAAAAAGTTCATCCTTTTCACGATGGCGGACAATAGCCGCATCAACCTTTTGCTCCTGCTCATAAGGAGAAAGATTGACCGCTTCTTTATTAATGCCTAATTTTTTAAACAGCTGCATATCGGAGTTCTCATCTGGATTAGCCGTGGTAAGCAGCTTACAGCCATAAAATATTGAATTTGCACCGGCCATAAAACAGAGCGCCTGTGTCTGCTCGGACATATTTTCACGTCCTGCTGACAGGCGAACATGCGATTTCGGCATCATAATACGTGCGATGGCAATGGTTTTAATAAAAGTGAATTCATCTAAATCATCGACACTGTCAAGCGGTGTCCCTTCGACCTTGACCAGTTTATTAATCGGCACACTTTCCGGCTGTTTGGGCATATTGGCAAGCTGTACCAGCAGACCGGCGCGATCCGTTTGTTGTTCACCCAAACCGACAATACCGCCACTGCATACTTTCATACCGGCACTACGAACATTATCCAGTGTATCTAAACGCTCCTGATAACTGCGTGTGGTAATGATTTTATCGTAATATTCAGGGGAGGTATCAAGATTATGGTTGTAGTAATCCAGGCCGGCTTGTGAAAGTTGTTGTGCCTGCTCATGATCAAGCATGCCTAAGGTCATACACGACTCCAGTCCCAATGCTTTAACCTCTTTAATCATATCAACCAGATAAGGCATATCACGCTGCTTGGGGTTTTTCCATGCAGCGCCCATGCAGAAGCGCGTTGAGCCATTGGCTTTTGCCTCTTTTGCGGCCTTGATTACTTTTTCCACTTCCATCAATTGCTGTTTTTCAAGCCCGGTATCATAACGGGCACTTTGCGGGCAGTATTTACAATCCTCAGGACAAGCCCCGGTTTTAATGGATAATAGAGTACTGACTTGCACTTGATTGTTAGGGAAATTAGCCCGGTGAACGGTTTGTGCCTGAAAAAGAAGATCCATAAAGGGCATGGCATACATTGCTTCAACTTCGGCAACCGTCCAGTTTTGACGGATGTTTGTACTCATAATTATTCCTCACTGACCTGAAAAAGTTTGGTCAGTTTAAGGTTTACAGATACACTGTCAACTTTTTGATAAATATATCTTTACAAGTGATTAATAAGCGAGCGTTATGAGCATTGATTTACAATTTGACAGCAAACATCTCTGGCACCCCTATACCTCTATGAGCACACCTCTCCCCTGTTATCCTGTCGCTTGTGCTGATAAATGCCTGATCCAACTCGACAGCGGCAAGCGTTTAATTGACGGCATGTCTTCCTGGTGGGCGTGTTTATTCGGTTACAATGTACCTGAGCTTAATCAAGCGGCTAAAACGCAACTCGATAGCATGGCACATATCATGTTTGGCGGACTGACCCATCAACCGGCCGTGGAACTGGGTAAAAAACTGGTGGCCATCACACCACCTGAGTTGGAAAAGGTTTTTCTTGCCGATTCCGGCAGTGTCAGTGTCGAAGTGGCACTGAAAATGGCGCTGCAGTATTGGCAGGCGCAAAACAAAGCCAAAAGCCAGTTTTTAACAATTCGTAACGGCTATCACGGTGACACCTTCGGGGCGATGTCGGTCACCGATCCGGAAGGTTCAATGCATGAGCTCTATCGTGATTTTGTCGCCAAACAGTTATTTGCACCGCAACCGGCCATTGCCTTTGCTCAGCCATGGGATCCAGCAGCGCTTACTGAAATAACTGCTATTGTTGCAGAAAACAGTGAAAATATAGCCGCGATTATTTTAGAGCCGATTGTCCAGGGTGCCGGCGGCATGTACTTTTATCACCCGCAGTATCTTAAAGGTGTGCGGGCGCTTTGTGATCAATATGATCTGCTGCTGATTGCTGATGAAATTGCCACCGGCTTTGGCCGTACCGGAAAACTCTTTGCCTGCGAACATGCCGATATCAGCCCGGATATTCTCTGTCTGGGTAAAGCGCTCACCGGCGGATATATGAGTCTGGCAGCCACCTTGACCACGGAAAAAATTGCCACCACCATCAGCCGGGGCAAGGCGGGCGTGTTTATGCATGGCCCGACTTTTATGGGCAATCCGCTGGCCTGTGCCGTCGCCTGCGCCAGTCTCGACAAACTGCTCACTATAAATTGGCAGAACAAGGTGGCCAATATCGAACAACTGCTTAATGATTACCTGGCACCTTGCCGCCATTTACCACAAGTTGCGCAGGTCCGCGTATTAGGCGCGATTGGTGTGGTCGAGATGCATCAACCCCAGGATGTCGCTGTCTTACAGAAGCAGTTTGTTAAGCTTGGCGTATGGATCCGCCCTTTCGGCAAATTAATCTATATTATGCCGCCCTATATTATAGCGCCCGAGCAACTTAAGCAGCTCTGCGATGCTATCTATCAGGTTGCCGGTAACAGTTGATATGGGTAGATACATGACCATACCGGAAATGTTTTGGCCGCGCAGAAAAATTTATCTGATGATAATTAAATCATGGACTTGTATCTAGCCCTAGCCAAGGTAAGATATGCTCCTATTAAATTTTTTAGTGAAAAACAGTGAACACTGTGATTATGGAGCACTCATTCTGATGTCAAAAACAGCGATTGTTGAAATTTTCAACAGCAAATTCCCAATTGGGACAAAAGTAACGGTTCAAGGCTGGATCCGTACGCGTCGTGATTCAAAAGCCGGTATCTCATTTTTAGCCGTCTACGATGGCTCTTGTTTTGATCCCATCCAAGCCGTTGTGCCTGCAGAGCTTGAGAATTACGCATCAGAAGTTCAACATTTAACGGCCGGCTGCTCGGTTCAGGTAACAGGTGAATTAGTTGAAAGCCCGGGGAAAGGACAAAGCTTTGAAATTCAGGCAACTGAAGTGAATGTACTGGGCTTTGTTCAGGACCCTGATACTTACCCGATGTCTGCGAAGCGCCATAGTATTGAACATCTGCGTGAGCACGCTCATCTGCGCCCGCGCACCAATATTATCGGTGCCGTTACGCGCGTGCGTAACTGTCTATCCCATGCTATCCATAACTTCTTTTATGAGAAAGGTTTTAACTGGATCAGCACGCCGATTATCACCGGCAGTGACTGTGAAGGTGCCGGTGAAATGTTCCGCGTAAGCACGCTGGACTTGGAAAACTTACCGCTAACAGAAAAAGGGCTGGTTGATTACAAGCAGGACTTCTTCGCCAAAGAAACATTTTTAACCGTATCCGGGCAATTAAATGCTGAAACTTATGCTTGTGCGCTGAGTAATGTTTACACTTTCGGGCCGACATTCCGTGCTGAAAATTCCAATACCACCCGCCATCTTGCTGAGTTCTGGATGGTAGAGCCGGAAATCGCCTTTGCCGATTTAGCCGACGCCGCACAACTGGCTGAAGATATGCTTAAGTATGTCTTCAAGGCAGTATTAACTGAGCGTGCTGATGATATGGCATTCTTTGCCCAGCGTGTTGATAAGCAAGCTATCACGCGTTTAGAAAATATGGTGAACTCGGAATTTGTACGCATGGATTACACTGACGCAATCGAAATCCTGCAGAACTGCGACAAGAAGTTTGAATATCCTGTTGAGTGGGGCGTGGATCTGCAGTCTGAGCATGAGCGCTACCTGGCGGAAGAGCATATCGGTGCACCTATCATTCTGCAAAACTACCCGAAAGATATTAAAGCTTTCTACATGAAGTTAAATGAAGACGGCAAAACAGTGGCAGCCATGGATGTCTTAGCACCGGGTATCGGTGAAATCATCGGCGGCAGCCAACGTGAAGAAAATCTCCAAGCGCTTGATAAACGCCTTGAAGAGATGGGCTTAGATGCCGATGACTACAGCTGGTACCGGGATCTGCGTAAATACGGTACAGTCCCTCATGCCGGTTTCGGTCTGGGTTTTGAGCGTCTGGTTTCTTATGTCACCGGTGTGCAGAATATCCGCGACGTGATTGCCTTCCCGCGTGCGCCGGGCAATGCTGATTTCTAAATCATAGAAATTTGGCAACGAATTTTAAAGCCAACGTCATGTTGGCTTTTTTCGTGCCATGCTTTTTCCACACAAAACCTCACCGGCCTGTTTTTCTTTCATTAACCACGGCCAACGCGACTGCACAAAACTAGCCTAAAATTGCGCAATAACGGTTTATATTTTACTATTTAATCACTATTTACTGTGCAAGGACCGGCAATGCACAATAGTGCCCAAAAGATAATTAAGATCACCCCTAAGTCAAAACGCAACAGACTATTCTTATTCTCTTTAGGCTGCTTATTGCTGCTCTGCTGTTTGTTATTGGCTGAGTTTTTTTGGCATAAATATACAATGCAGTTAATGTTATTAATATTGGCCAGTTTTATCCTGGTACTGGTGGGCCTGCTTAAATATTTAGAGCCGCAGACAAGTTACCGAATCACCCCGATAGGCATCATTTATATTCACCGCAGTGGACAATGGCAATTACCCTGGCAGGATATAATACGTATCGCTGATATTTATATAGAAGTCAATGGCGAATATCTGCAACTTCCCTATATAGGCATTAAACTCAAGAGCTTAGAAAATATCGCCAGGAGCATCTCGCCAAGGCTCGCCAATAAATTGCTCCATGAGCAAAAAGAGTTAATATTTTTAGCGGTCAAAACTGAGCAGATTAAGCTTAAGCGTGGTCTAATTAATTTTGAACCCTATCAACTAAACGGAGTCACCTATAAAGGACCAGTTGCAGCCTGGTTATATCGCAGCGAGCAGTTGGCAACGGCCTACGGCTATCATCTCTATCTGCCGGAGAGCAGTTTTGATAGAGATCTTCCCGGCTTTTTAAGCTTGTTAAAGCGCTGCCTGGATTATACTCGCGCTGTTTACAGAGACTGATTGCCAAAGCAGAGCAGGTTAACGCACTGAGATTCGCCTAGGCCCCAGTTCTTGAAAGTAAAAATTTTGGAGGAAAGATTATGAATAAGCGCACTTTTCTTACGCTAAGCGCGTGCGTCGGAATATTTTTAATGTTCCCGGCTCGCGCCGAAGAAGAGATGCCTATAGCAACAGCTAGCCTGCGCGATGCGCAGGAGTTTATTGTTATAGCAGACTGGATAGCCTGTTATGAAGATAACAAGGGCATACCCGGTGATGATATCACAGCGGTTTTTTATCGTGACGAGCAGCTTCGCGCACAGCCGCATGCTTATCTGGAATATGAAAATCAAGCCTACCTGAGGGTAAAGTATAACGCGCTGCCTGATCAAGGCTGCTTTATACAAGCAACAACTACAACAATAACAGCAGTGAACACTCTATCCGTTGACAGCTCAGATAAAGAAAATAAAGCAACGACGACACATCCGAGCAATAATACAGCAGATAAAAGTTCAGCCGCTGCTAATAGCCCAGACATAGAGAGTAATGCTGCTGCGCTAAAAGAAGCCGCTGTGCTTGAAAACAATAACGGTAAATCCTTCACTATCAGTTGCACTACTCCGGGTAGTTCGGCAGTAAGACAAATAAAAACCAGCTTTGCCAACGCCCCTTCTACGCTTCCCTGCAAAGTCATTTACCATAGAGAGAATGGAAAAACGCAGGTCATTGCCGAAGCAAAATACACTGCGGGTTACTGCGCGGAAAAAAGAGAGGCGTTTTTAGAAAAACTAAAAGGCTGGGGATGGCAGTGTGAGCAAAATTAAATGAAAAACAGCATAAGCGCTTATAAGAAGCATTTAAAAAAATGCATATTAACCATTTTCTTAGGTTTATTGATGGTTAGCATTCTACTGACCCTGCCTTTGCGTTGGTTAAATCCTTTTACAAGTGCCTTTATTATTCAGGAGATGATTATCGATAAAAAGATAATTTCTTTAGATTGGGTGGCTTACGACAATATTGCTAAAACACTGCCCATTGCAATCCTTGCATCGGAAGATCAGAAATTTCCCGACCATTTTGGTTTCGATTTTGACTCTCTTTATAAAGCATTAACGGAAAAGCGCCCAAAAACACGCGGAGCAAGCACCATTAGCCAGCAACTGGCTAAAAATCTTTATTTATGGCCAGGACGAAGCTTTCTTAGAAAGGGATTAGAGGCATATTTCACTATCTTGCTGGAGCTATTTCTGCCGAAAAAAAGGATTTTAGAGATTTATCTTAATGTTATTGAGTTTGCCCCGGCAGTGTATGGGGTAGGCGCAGCCAGTCGACATTTATTTTCCCGCTCACCCGCGCAGATTAGTGCTTATCAGGCTGCGCTATTAGCTGCGGTGTTGCCCAATCCAAAGCAAATGTCCGCACTAACCCCTTCAGCTTACGTGTTAAGCCGTGCGCAACAAATTCAAAATACTGTGCGTTTGCTAGGCGGGCCGGCGTATTTGAAAGACTTTTGACATCCTCCCCTACCTCGCTTGCGCGCCCGACAAGTCGGGAAAGGAAGGGGATTCCGGTTAGTTTAAAACCAAGTCCGGTAGTTTACTTTCGCAAGCAAACTTAGTTCCTGTTTCGCTGAGTCGGCTAACGCCATGCTCTCCACAGGCTAACAAGCGGTGTCCCCGCTCTAAAATATTTAATGCCCCAACATGGTCGGCATTGTTCGTGTAACCGCAGCCCACACACACACAAAATGTGACTGTGTTTTGCGGTTATCTTTGCTTTTATGCTGGCAGACTGGGCAAATCTGGCTGGTGCACTTCGGATCAACAAAAATCACCTCGCCCGATCGCCAACCTTGTTTGTATTTCAGCATCTCTTTGAACATGCCCCAACCCTGTTCCAGGATCGCGCGGTTAAGTCCGGATTTCTGCTTAACATTTTTACCCGGTGATGCTTGATCGCCCTGACTGCTTTTCGTCATGTTTTTGATTTTTAGATCTTCAAGCACAATGATAGCGTGGCTTTTGCTCAATAATGTTGAGATCTTGTGTAATCGGTCATGACGAATTCGGGCAATCTTGTTGTGCAGTTCCGAAATCTTTTGCTTTATCTTTTTCCAGTTGTTTGAAAACTTAACTTTCTTAGCCAGCTTTCGCTGTAGGCGCTTTGTTTTTGCGGTGTATCGGGCAACATCAATCGGCTCAAAGTGCTGGCCATTGGAGAGCGTCAGCAGTCGCTTTACACCCATATCGCCGGCAACCATACTTGCTGATGGATGAATGGACTGACCAATCTCCTGCTCTACCTGTAGCGAGACAAACCAGTGTTTTCCGGATTGGGAAATCGTGACATTTTTAACTTTACCAACCACTTCTCGTGACTTTCTGAAACTCACCCAACCAATTTTCGGCAGAAAAATACGCTTCCCTTCGACCTTAAACCCTTGCGGCAAGCTAAAACTGTTCGAGCCATGGCGTCTTTTAAAGACAGGCAGGCGTTTTAGCGGCTGCTTCTTATCAAAAGCATCCTTAAAAGCCCGTTCAAGTTGTTTGAGTGTTTGCTGTAGGGTTTGTGCCGGGGAAAGTTTTAGAAAGCCATATTCTTCACTCTTTTTCCAGAGCTTGGAGAAAAAATCAAACTCTTGGTAATAGCAAAGTGGCTGTTTATTTTTTAGCTTAAACAGGTTAATTGCCAATGCCTTATTCCACAAAAAACGGCAGTTACCCGCATACTGGGCCATCATTTGTGCAGCCTCAGCATTGGTATTGAGTCGAAATTTGTAAGCTTTGCGAATAAGCATGGCGCTCCCTTTCTCTTGTGCCTGTGATTATAACCAGCATTGTTTGTTAGTCAATATTCAAACAAGAAAACACGCGGGATTGCTTCGCAATCCATGCTTTATATTCCCGCCCTAAAAGGACGGGGTTTTACGGCAAAATTGATAATAGCTAATTATTATTTGCCATAAAAAAAACGCACACGCCATATAGATAGCCTGTGCGTTCAATTAAAGCTTACAAGTGCTACTCTGCCTGCAAGGCTCTTTTAACGAAACAGTATCAATCTTCGTTGTGCATCTCTAAGCTGGCAATCTCTTCTTTCTGCTCTTGAATTTTCTTGGCGTCTTCACTACGCAGACTAGCAAGGTAATCAAAGTAGCCCTGGTCAATATCGCCCGTTACATAGTTACCGTCAAATACGGACGATTCAAAATCATCAATCTTCGGATTCTGCTTTTTCACGGCATCTTTAAGATCCTGCAGATCCTGATAGATAAGCGCATCACTGCCTATACAGTCATTGATCTGCTCAACGCTGCGATTATGGGCAATAAGCTCACTTGCAGTGGGCATATCAATACCATAAACATTCGGATGACAAACTTGCGGCGCTGCAGATGCCAAGTAAACCTTTTTAGCACCGGCTTCACGCACCATCTCGACAATCTGTTCGGAAGTTGTACCGCGGACAATTGAATCATCAACCAGTAATACGGCTTTATCTTTAAACTCAGCAGTAATCGGATTTAATTTACGGCGTACTGACTTACGACGCTGCGTTTGCCCCGGCATAATAAAGGTGCGGCCGATATAACGGTTTTTAACAAAGCCCTGACGATATGGCAGGCCAAGCTCAAGCGAAATCTGCAAAGCAATATCGTTTGATGTTTCCGGAATAGGAATAACCGCATCTATTTCAAGATCCGCCCACTCACGTTTAATCTTGGCACCCAATTTCCGCCCCATTTCCAGGCGTGATTCATAAACTGACACACCGCTTAATGTTGAGTCAGGACGTGCCAGATAAACATATTCAAAAATACAGGGAGTTAATGTTGTTTTTGGTGCACACTGCTTGGTATGAAGTTGGCGATCTTCAGTAATATAAATGGCTTCGCCCGGCTCTACATCACGGATCACTTTAAAGCCTATGGTATCTAAGCCGACGCTTTCAGAAGCCACGATATATTCCATATCGCCCTCTTCCGTTTGACGGGATCCTAACACTAAAGGACGAATACCGTTAGGGTCACGGAAAGCAACCAGGCCATGGCCGATAACCAATGAAACAACACCGTAAGCACCGCTCACTTTTTGATGCACTTCAGTGACAGCATTAAAAATATCATCCGCGGCAAGCTTATGGTTGGCAACTTTATCCAGTTCAGCTGCAAAAATATTTAATAACACTTCTGAATCAGATGTTGTATTAATATGGCGACGTGAATTAATTAATGAATTTCGTAAACTTACCGCATTAGTCAGATTACCGTTGTGCGCTAATGCCAGCCCCCAGGGCGAATTAACGTAAAACGGCTGTGCTTCTGCCGCGCTTGAACTGCCAGCAGTCGGATAGCGTACATGACCAATGCCGATATTGCCTTTTAAACGCTGCATATGTTTAGATTCAAAGACATCTTTTACTAAACCGTTTGCTTTACGCTGTTTAAATTTACCTTCTGCGATGGTAACAATACCAGCAGCATCCTGACCACGGTGTTGTAATACGGTCAATGCATCATAAATACTTTGATTAACGGGAGTTGAGCCAACAATGCCAACGATTCCACACATAAATTCACGCCTTTATTTTATAGATAGTTAATGGTTAATTTTAAATATATGTTTCAATCAATCACGTTAATGTGAAAGACTGGTTGATAATGCTTATATATTAGGAGCTATTTACCTCTGCATTAAAGATGTTATTTTGAAAAGTTCTTTAAAAAACTTGATGAATTTTCAATATGCTCAAAGAACCACTCAATAATAATTCCGAACTCCGGAATGAGAACAGATTCCTTCCACCACTTAGCTTCATTAAAAGCGGTAAATGAATCAATAAAAAAGAGCAATGCGCTCACCACCAGCACGCCACGAATTGCGCCGAACAATACGCCTAGAAAACGATCTGTACCTGATAATCCGGTTGCTGAGACTAAACGGTTAATAATATAGTTGACTAAGGCGCCAAGCAGTAAAACGGAAATAAAGAGAATGCTGATAGCGACTGAGTTACGGATGAGCTGATCATTGAAATGCGTTAAATACAAAGAGACTTCAGGATAAAAGTTACTGGCGATAAAAAAGGCACTGAACCAGGTAATAAGAGAGATAGCTTCTTTGGTAAATCCCCGTATTAAACTGATAAGCGAGGAAAATGCAATAATGCCGATAATGGCGTAATCAAACCAACTCATTGTTGTCCTTATAATTTATCCGTTACACAATTTGAACGGGCGCATCTTAGCAGAATTAAAAATGAAATGCTGTAAAGAATCTACGGGCTGACGGCATTAAAAACGATTAATTTTCCTTGTAATTTAGTCAAACGCTTTAATTGCGGCAGTTGTTTTTCTAACTTTTCTTTAGAAACATTGGGCCCGACAAAGACACGCGTCAGTTTGCCATCAATCACTTCTGCCGGTACTGTATGCGCCTGAAACCCTGCTTTATGCAGTTTTTTAAGGAGCGCATTAATATTTTTTGCATTTTGAAATGCGCCCAGCTGAATTGTCCAGGCTTTTTCCGGGACAACGGCTTGTGCACTTTCAGTAACCCGCTGAGTTTGACTTTGTACAGCTGCAACCTTTACCTCTTGCGCGGCTGAAGTCGTTACGGCTTCTGCCACCTCCTGAATTTCCCATTGGTTATTTTCAACCCTTGTTTCAGTGGCAACGGCTTGCGGGCTATCAGGCGCTGCATCCTGCTCAGGGGCAATCTGCTGCGTATGTTCTCTGAGCTGAGGCTTAATCGGTGTCGCCACAAACTCATCCTGATAAGCGGTTTTTTTTCCATCGATAATGGTAGGTAAAAAAATAACAACTGAAGCCACCAATATGGTGACGCCGACTAAACGATTATGAAACTGGGAAGCCACGCACTATCCTCCTATAAAAGTTAAGCAATCAGAAACGGTATAAAATGAGCCGAAAACAATAATAATATCTGTGTCTTTGGCCTTAGTGACAACGCTCTTATAAGCCTGTCCGATATTGTCGAAACAGCATATATCGGCCTGCTTATTGGCACTGGCCTGATAATGCTTTAACAGGGTCTCAGAGGAAGCGCCCCGGTAACAACCTAAACTAATCAGGCTGCAGTTATCAAGCTGCTCATTAATCTGCTCAAAGGTGCCGGTTATATCTTTATCTTCAAGCATACCGATAATGGCCCATACGCGGCAGTCGTTGCCTTTATCCGCGCGCAGCTGTTTTATTTGCCCGGCTAAATACTGCGCCGATTGCGGGTTATGCGCGACATCAAGATAAACATCCAAGTTTTCATCTGTTGCCAGTTTCTGCAAACGTCCTGCCAGTTTAGCTTGCTGCAGGGCAGTACGAATGACATCATCGTTAATATCAAGACTCAGCGACTCAATAACAGCCAGTGCGGTGGCGGCGTTCTGCATCGGCATTAATGTTTTCGGTAAGCCGCTAATTATTTTAGCGCCCTGCCAGGCCCAGCTGTTTTCCTGTATCTCCATAGTAAAGTCTCTGCCGGCATAACGAATATCCGCGGCAATATGCTGCGCATGATCTTGTAAAGACTGCGGCGGATCATATTCGCCGCAAATGGCTGGTTTAGCGGCGCGGAAGATACCCGCTTTTTCAAAGCCGATTTTTTCTCTGTTATCCCCTAACCAGTCGATATGATCAATAGCGACTGTGGTCACTACGGCAACATCTGATTCGACTATATTGGTGGCATCCAAGCGTCCGCCTAAGCCGACTTCCAGTAAAATAAAATCGCATTGCGCTTCTTTTAACAGCTGTAAACACGCCAGCGTCGCATATTCGAAATAACTGAGCGAAGTCTCCTGACGTGCCGCTTCAATTTTAGCGAATGCCTGACAGTGCTGCTGTTCTGAAAGTTCGCAATGGTTGATACGCAGACGCTCGGTATAACGCTGAATATGCGGAGAACTATAAACGCCAACTTTGTAACCCGCTTGCGTTAAAATCTCCTCCAGAAAGGCACAGGTTGTTCCTTTACCGTTAGTCCCGCCTACGGTGATCACTTTCGCATCAAAATGGAGCAAATCAAGTTGTCTGGCTACTTTAGCTATTCTTGTCAACCCCAATTCAATTTCACTGGGGTGGAGTTGTTCCAGGTAGCTTAACCATTCCTTTAAATTTTTTTCCATAAAAATATTCACCACTCTTAATATTAAAATTACATTTCTAAAAACAGCGGACCACAGGGTGGTCTTGGCAGGTCAAACTCTTCCGGGTAATCCACTTCGACCAGATATAAACCGCCGGCTTTTGCCGTTGCAGCAGCTTTGGCTCTGTCATTATGATCGATTAATGTTTTTAGCCAGTCGACCGGCTGATTACCGCGTCCGACTTCAATAAGGCTGCCGGCAATATTACGCACCATATGATGTAAAAAGGCATTCGCTTTAATATCGATAATAATAAAGTCGCTACGCCGGGTAATATTCAGATATTCAATACAGCGTACCGGGCTGTGTGCCTGACAATGCAGCGCACGGAATGAGGTGAAATCATGTTCACCGACGATATATTGCCCGGCTTGCTGCATTAACTCGGCATCAAGCGGCATATGATAATGGCTTAAACCGGTACGTAAAATACCGGGACGGAATTCACCATTAAAAATAATATAACGATAACGACGCGCCGTTGCACTAAAACGCGCATGAAATGATGGCTCAACATGTTTAACCCAACGAACCGCGATATCATCCGGCAGGTTAGCATTAACTCCCAGAGTCCAGGCGACATCTTTGCGATCCGCTTCTGTATCAAAGTGAACAACTTGTCCGGTACCATGGACACCGGCATCCGTACGACCAGCACAATTTACCGTAACCGGATGATTGGCAATAATAGACAGTGCTTTTTCGAGTTCTTCTTGTACCGAGATAACCTCTTTTTGACGTTGCCAGCCATAATAGGCGGTGCCGTCATATTCAATACCCAGTGCAATACGCATTGATATTTACCCTAAAATTTCAAAGCGTTAATTATATCTGATGTGATTGAAGAATATTAGCTAAAATTAGAATAAATCTTGGAGAAAGTGGTTAATCGGGCACGGCGGGCGCAAAGCTCCCTTTTAATCCGTTTGCGGACGCCCGAGCAAATTATCAATCATCTTCTGAGTCACGACGATCACGCCTTTTGCCGAGATCTTAAAATACTTACTATCCTGCTCGTTATCATAACCAATAGCAATATTATCGGGAATAATACAATCATCAGTCAGCAACACATTTGTCAGCTTGCAGTGCTCACCTATCCTGGCATTGGGCAGAACAATGCAACGATTCAGATAACTGTATTTTTCAACGGTGACACAGGTAAAAAGCAGGGAATTTTCGATTTTAGCACCGGAAATAATACATCCGGAGCTGACCACGCTGTCCACGCAATGCCCGCGACAATCATCATAGTTAAAGATAAATTTGGCGCCGGGCAGCTGTTCGCGAAATGAGTAGATAGGCCAGTGCCTGTCGTATAAGTTTAATTCCGGCTCAATCTGCAGCAGATCAATATTTGCCTGAAAGTACTGATCTATGGTGCCGACATCTTTCCAATAAGCCTGCACATCTGCACAGCCTTTGGCGTCAAAAATATAGGCCGTCACGCGGTGATCATGAATAGCTTTAGGAATGATATTATGGCCAAAATCATGCTCCGACTCTTTGCTTGCGGCATCCACCAATAATAGTTTTTCCAGAATATCAATATTGAAGATATAAACGCCCATCGATACCAGGGAATATCCGGGCTGTTCTGCTATTTCGGCCGGCTGAGCAGGCTTTTCCTGAAACTCTCGAATGCGCATATCGGCATCGATACCTAAGACGCCCAATTCACGAGCGCTATGCGTTTCAACCGGAATAGAAGCGATGGAAATATCGGAATTACTTTTAGCATGCTGGCGCAACATACGGCTGTAATCCATTTTATAGATATGATCTCCGCCGAGTATCAACACATACTGGCAATTCTCCTTGCGTAACTGCTTGAGATTCTGATAGACAGCATTGGCGGTACCTTCATGGCATAAATCTCTTGCACTCTGCTGGGCCGGCACAATGCTGACGTATTCACCCAGTTCCCATGGCATGCGGCTCCAGGCTTTTTGTATATGCGCCAATAACTCCGATGATTTATATTGCGTAAGCACATTCACTCTGCGGATGCCTGAGTTCATACAGTTCGATAAGGTGAAATCAATAATTTTATATTTACCGCCAAAGGGGACAACAGGTTTGGCACGCTCTGCAGTTAACTCCTTTAACCGGGTTCCTTTGCCGCCGGCAAGAATCAGGGCAATAGTATCGCGAGTCAATAAACCAATATGTCTATGCATAACAATTCCTAAGTTAGCGGCTTTGCTGGCAAATCAGAGTTGCCGGAAGATAGAATCAATAACATTATTTGTCGATCAAAGCGTTTCCATATTTGGCATGGCTTACCGGCAGTACCTTTAAAATATCAACAGATGAATCATCCACCACCTGTAAAGCAGAGTGCACAGAGTGATTATTATTGGCAATAATATCTACATCATAGTCATGCCCCTGATAATTAAAATTAACTTTTAAAATGCCGTTTTCCAATCGCCAAGCCCCCTGATGGTATTGCTCATCAAACAAATTACTGATAGTCAGATAGTTATCCTCTTTAAAGCAGAGCAACAGAGAAAGGTTATTTTTAGAAGTAATAAGCCAGGAATGTGCAATTACTTCCTTTTCGGTCAACTTTCTTTTTTCTAGCTCCCAGAGAATATATTCTCCTTCGGTTGTGATGTAAGCACGCGACTCGTCGCTGAAGAGATCTAAAGGCAGCTGTATTTTCCGCTTTGAGCTGTTTTCGTAGGCAAACAAAATCATCTTGCGGTCTGATTCCGTCAATGCTGAATACTGAGGCATAATTCACTCTTCCTAATCATTAATTTATTTAAAATTAGACTATTTGCGAAGGAGTAAAACGTTTGCCATGCATAATTTTGAATAAGCTCAAAAATATGAATGCCAAGGCCGTTATTTTCTGTGCTGGATCACGCACAGTGAATAACGTTAGCAGGAAAAAGCAAAGCGAGTTGAACGGCACCGTTAACTCGCTTTTGCTTGTCTTTGAAATAAAAAAGGCAGCGATTGCTACCTTTTTAAAGAAAAGATGATGAGCTTATTTCTTTTTCTTTACCGCTCTTTTTTTAGTTTGCTCTTCGACCCATTTACCGTCAACAAACCTTGCCGTCCAGCCCGTCGCCTTTTTATCAATTTCGGTCATTACGTATTGCTCTTTGTTTTTACGACTGTAGCGCACAACGGCTAAATTGCCGTCCGGATCCTGTTGCGGAGCATCTGCTAAATAATAAAATTTAGGTGAGATGCGGTCTCTAAAACGCGCCAATTCAGCCACCTTAGGGGCACGTGTTTCTCGCGAACGCGGAAAGGTGCTGGCGGCTAAAAACAGACCGGCAGCCCCATCGCGAAGAATGAAATGCGCATCACTTTGTTCACACTGCAATTCCGGCAGGTCGACAGGATCTTCTTTAGGCGGAGCAACCTCGCCATTACGTAGAATTTTACGGGTATTTTTGCACTCTTCATTAGTACAGCCCATATATTTACCGAAGCGGCCGTCTTTAAGCTGCATATCACTGCCGCATTTGTCACATTCAACAACCGGACCGTCATAACCTTTTATCTTAAATTCACCATACTCGATCAGATAACCGTCACAAAGCGGGTTATTACCACAAACATGCAGCTTGCGTTTTTCATCGATCAGATAACTGTCCATGGCCATATCGCATTTAGGGCAGCGTTTTTTAGCCATTAAAGCAACCGTCTCAGCATCTTCGCTACTTAAAAGATCAACCGCTTCTTCACCGGCAATCAGGTTGATGGTGGTTTTACAGCGCTCTTTAGGCGGCAACGCATAACCAGAGCAGCCTAGAAACACGCCGGTAGAAGCGGTACGAATACCCATCGGTCGTCCGCAGGTCGGACAGCGCACATCGTCAATGATAACCGGTTCATTAAGACGCATACCGCCCTCTTCAACGGGGCGCTCGGCTTTATCCAATAACTCGGTCAAATCCTGATAGAAGCGATCCAGCTCCTCGGTCCAGCTTGCTTTACCTTCAGCAATCGCATCCAGGGTCGCTTCCATCTGCGCAGTAAAGTCATAGCTCATCAAGTCGACAAAATTTTCACTAAGGCGATCACTGACGATTTCACCCATTTTCACTGCGTAAAAACGGCGTTTATCAACTTTGACATAACCACGATCCTGAATGGTGGAGATAATACTTGCATAGGTCGATGGACGACCAATGCCTCTTTTCTCCAGCTCTTTTACTAAAGCGGCTTCCGTAAAGCGTGCCGGCGGTTTAGTAAAATGCTGCTTGGGATCGAGTTTAATCAGGTTTAATGTTTCACCAACTTTCAGATCCGGCAGTTGCACCTCATCAACTTTACTTTTGGCAACGGGTTGTGCTTTAGTCCAACCCGCAAAACGCATAGTACGGCCTTTAGCACGCAGCTGATAATTACCTGCTTCAACAATCAAGGTGGTTGCATCGTAAAGGGCCGGCACCATCTGGCAGGCTAAAAACTGTCGCCAGATCAATTCATATAAACGCTGCGCGTCACGATCAACACCGGCCAGCAATGCAGCAAGCTGAGATACATTCGAAGGACGAATAGCTTCATGGGCTTCTTGCGCGCCGGATTTGCTGCTGTAGACAAGGGCTTCATCGGGCAGGTATTTTTTGCCGAATTCATCGCCAATATAATCACGCGCCGCAGCAACCGCTTCTTTACTCAAATTGGTTGAATCGGTACGCATATAGGTAATATAACCCGCTTCATAAAGACGTTGTGCAAGCATCATAGTCTTTTTAACACCAAAACCTAAACGGGTACTGGCCGCCTGCTGCAGCGTTGAGGTAATAAAGGGCGCGCTGGCTTTACTTTTGGTCGGTTTATCTTCGCGGGAAAGCAATTTGTACTGTGCTGACTGCAATGATTTAACAGCCGCCAGGGTCTCTTTTTCAGTCGTAGGTTTAAATGATTTTCCGTCTTCTTTAAAAACTTCCAGGCGCAAATCTTTTTTAGCCGCGGTTTGCGTATCTGCATGGAGATCCCAGTATTCATCCGGATTAAAGGCCTTAATCAGACGTTCACGCTCAACCAATAAACGCACCGCAACAGACTGTACGCGACCTGCAGATAAACCGCGCGCCACTTTTTTCCAAAGCAGAGGTGAAACCATAAAGCCCACGACACGATCTAAAAAACGGCGCGTTTGCTGGGCTTTAACACCATCCATATTTAATTCTGTCGGATGTTCAAAGGCTTCCTGAATGGCACTTTCAGTTATTTCATTGAAGACCACACGCTGGTACTTTTCCGGCTCTCCGCCCAGGACTTCGCGCAAATGCCAGGCTATCGCCTCTCCTTCCCTATCCAAATCGGTTGCGAGATAGATAGTAGGTGCATCTTTTGCTAGTTTTTTCAGTTCGCTGACCACTTTTTCTTTGCCGGGCAGTATTTCATAATGCGCTTTCCAGTGGTTATTCGGATCCACGCCCATTCTGGTCACCAGCGCTTCCTGTGCCCGTTTTGCTTTTTCTTTCTCTTTTTGTGCAGGCGTCATACCCACCAAGGACTTTTTAGGCTTGGCATCAATTTTTTTCTTGGCACTACCACTGGTCGGAAGGTCGCGGATATGCCCGACACTGGATTTAACAATAAAATCTTTGCCTAAGTATTTATTGATGGTTTTTGCTTTTGCAGGAGACTCCACAATAACAAGTGATTTGCTCATAATTCTTTTATACCTAAAGTCGTCATTTTTGAGAGGAAAAAAATAATTTATTATTCACCCTATGGATGTCTTTTTTATATAATCCAAAGTTACGCAGAATAGCAACTCTTATTTTCAATAAACAGCTAAAAAGCCAACTTAATTGAAGTTGGCTTTAATCTTAGTTTAAAAATTATTCGATAATTAAAACAAACGGTTAATATTTAACTGTAGCAATTTTAAAAGGCTGTTTTCAACGGCTAATGATGCTGAATGGCTTAATTTATCCGCCAATTTTTTACGCTGGCTGTATTTTATCTGGATAATATGGCGTTTATCCAGCTGCGAAATCAGGTAATCATCACTGGTGAGAATTTCATCGACCAGATTACGTTCGATCGCCTGCAGGCCGTACCAATGCTCGCCTGTTGCCACTTTATCAATATCGATTTGACTGCGGTGCTCGGTCACAAAGTGTTTAAAAAGATCATGCGTTTCCTGTAGCTCCTGTTTGAACTTATCACGTCCGACCTGATCGTTCTCACCAAACATAGTTAAGGTGCGCTTGTACTCACCTGCTGTTAACTGTTCAAATTCAATATCATGTTTTTTTAATAAGCGGTTGAAGTTAGGAATTTGTGCTATCACACCAATGGAGCCCAAAATAGCAAAAGGGGCGGAAATGATTTTATCGGCAATGCAGGCCATCATATAACCACCGCTGGCCGCTACTTTATCAACGGAGATGGTCAGGGGAATATGATGATCTTTTATGCGCTGTAATTGTGAAGCTGCCAAGCCATAACCATGGACCATTCCACCAGCGCTTTCCAGGCGCACAAAGACCTCATCCTCTGCGCTGGCAACGCTTAAAATTGCGGTTACTTCTTCTCTTAATGAAGCCACCTCTTTGGCATCGATACTGCCCTTAAAATCAACCACATACAGTTGCGGCAAGCCATTTTTTATCTGCCCTTTTTTAGCGTCCTTTTTGTCCTGTTTATCTTTTTCTTTGTGCTCTTTCTTGTCAATTTTATGGCGCTCTTTTAATTGATGAGGGCTTAATAGCTGCTCTTCAATTGACTTTTTTGTTTCTTTTAATTGTTCTGATAAATCAATTAAATTCAGGTCGCCCTTCTTATTTTTTTGTTTGTTTGCTAACGCCATAATGGCAATTAAAGTGATCACCACTGCTAAAACAATGGTAATGGCTTTCGCTACAAACAAACCATATTCAGATATAAATTCCAAAATATTACTCCAGTAAAAAGATAAACAAATCCTCGTATATAATGACAAAAAGTTTCCGCCGGCACAAAAGAGATTGTTGTTTTTATTGAAAAAACGTTAATATTCTTGAGTGTGACTACAAATGAGACATATTATGCAGCATTATCAGGCAAGTACAGACTGTTTATCAGGAAAAACCGTGCTCATTACCGGCGCTGGCGCAGGTATAGGTAAAACACTCGCATTGCATTGTGCGCAATTGGGTGCCGAGGTTATTTTACTCGGTAGAACGTTAGCAAAGCTCGAATCTGTCTATGATCAAATTCAGGCATTGAGTAAACAGCAGGCTGCGATTGTGCCGCTGGATCTTAATCAGGCGACAGAGTTACATTACCAGGCACTGGCTGAGACTATTCAGCAAAATTATGGCAAGCTTGATGGCCTGGTGCATAACGCCGGACAATTAGGTGCGCTCGGGCCTTTTCAAAATATTGAAAAAGCAGTCTGGGATGAAGTGATGCAGACCAACGTGACTGCGCAGTTTTTATTAACTAAAGCATTACTGCCGCTTTTAGCGCTTGCGCCACACGCCAGTACCATCTTTACCACTTCGACAGTCGGCCATCAGGGCCGTGCTTATTGGGGAGCATACTGCATCTCGAAATTTGCCACAGAAGGCATGATGCAGTCTCTGGCCGATGAATATAAGCATACTCAGTTACGCTTTAATGCGCTAAATCCGGGCGCAACACGCACGGCGATGCGCGCAAAAGCATACCCTGAGGAAGATAGCTCACAGTTAAAGACGCCAGAGGAGATCATGCCCAGTTATCTGTATCTATTAAGCGATGACAGCCAGGAAGTAACTGGTCAGCTTATCAATGCACAGTAAGAAACAGCGTTACCTTAGTAGTTGTAATGAAGGCAATTATTTGTAGATATTTAATCCCTCTTCGGGACGCGTCTTCAGCAGTTTCAGCGACCACATATATTGGCTGCGATCCTGATCGACGACTTTTTCAATTGCCCGGTTCATCAGTTCAGTATCCTTTAACTCATCGCCGGTCGGAAAATTCTGCAGCGGCTGATGCAGAACAATATCATATTGCGCAGTTTTTTCATTGTAGGAAGTAAAACACGGAATCACCACCGCCTTGCCTAATTTCGCCAGGCGGCCAATCATAGGCAAAGTGGCTTTTTTTGTCGCATAAAAATCCGTAAACACACTTTTTTCCCGGCCATGATCCTCATCCGGCAGATAATAAAAATGGGTGTTATCGCGTAAACTTTTTATGACCGGCTTTAAACCTTCGCTGCGGTGATATAAGGTTCCCTTTCCGGTAAGCTTGGTAAAACGGGTGCGATAGCCAGTAACAAACCAGTCGAAAATAGGGTTATTGTAATCTTTAAACATGCTTGAGAGCGGATAACCTCTGGCATTAATGCCGGCAACACCAAAATAATCCAGACCGTAACAGTGTGGACCTAAAAAAATCACCGCTTGGTTTTGCGCCTCTGCCTGTTTAATATACTGCTCACCGCTTATATTCACGCGACGGCATAAAAATTCACGGCTTCTAAATGCCAGCTCACCCAGCGATAGGGAGATCTGCGCCAGTGCGCGAATATTTTTGCGCATCAACTGCTCTTTGTCGGCTTGTGAATATTCAGGAAAGCATAAACTGAGGTTGGTAAAGGCGATCTTTTTACGTTTTTTTAAGAATTTTGCACTATAAATTTTATCAGCAACCCAGGCTGCAAAGCGGTCGCGTATTTTGACTGGGCAGTAGCTAAAAAGAAACAGTAATCCGAGCAGAAACCAGCTTCCCCAGTACTTGGGCAAAAAATGCTGGGCTTTTAATGAAGTATCAAAATTAGAATTATAGGAGGTCATGATTAGGCCTTAACAAGCTAATAATGATTTTCGGAATAAGTGTGTGGGTGGCAGACTCCCCAGTAAACCCTCGGCACTTGAATCACTTACTGTGGCTGCTGCCTTCCGGCCCTGACCAGGTTAATAAGTTATCAATGCGAGGAACCAAGAAGCCTGCCATTGTCACTGTTATCAAGTGCTGTGTAACGACTTGATGAAAAGAATTATACGTATCGCGATAAGGAATTCAACTGCTATTTACTGTTTTATTTTCAAATGTTTAATTAAGCAACAAATAGAGTGAAAAGTGCCCTTTACGGGTTAAATAAACAACCTGATGGCGATACAGAGCAGCAGCAGCGCGAATAGCTTTTTTAATTTTCGCGACTCCAGGCGATGAGTAAGCCGTGCACCCAGTTTAGCAAAAAACGTACTGCTTAAAATAATGCCGAGCATGGCAGGCCAATACACATATCCCAGGCTATTTTCCGGCAAAAGTGCATTGTTCCAGCCGCTAGTGATATATCCTATGGTTCCGGATAAAGCGATAGGAAAGCCCGTGACTGCCGAGGTGGCAATGGCCTGAGTCATTTTAACGCGATATAAAGTTAAAACCGGTACCACCACTGTGCCGCCACCGATACCAAATAACCCCGAGAGACTGCCTATTATGACGCCTAATAATGCACAACCGAAGCGCGAGGGTAAGGTAAAAAGCGCCTGCGGTGAGTATGCAGACCACATCTGCACGGCAACACTAAGGCAATAAAAAGCAAATATCCGCTGCAGCAGTTCACCGGAGATAAAATCTGCACAGTAGGCTCCCAATGCGCCACCTAATAACATGCCCAGGCTTAACTTGGCCGCTAACGGCCAGTCAATGGCGAGCTTTCTATGGTGTACATATATTGCACTTAACGAGGTAAAGAGAATGGTAGCCAGTGATGTGCCCACGGCCAGATGGGTTAATACTGGCGCAGGAAAATCAAGATAACTGAAGGTAAAGATAAGTGTCGGTACAATAATAATCCCGCCACCTAAACCAAACACCCCAGCAATTAGACCTGCCACTGCGCCCAGTAGAAGGTAGCCTAGTAAAAACATTAAATAATGCCTTTCACTAGCTTATCCGCTTTGATCCTACGCAGGCGTAATAATAGTTTTTTTACGTGCTCAGGGTAATCATCAAGCCCTTGAATCTGCTTGGGATCGGTGATCTGCAGCGTATGAGTCAGTATTTCGGCAAGCTCTTTATCTAACAGTGCCTTTAGCGCTTGCTCGGGATCATCAATTAACAAGCCATTTTCAATATCCAGACGCCAGGCACGCGGATTTAAGTTATGCCCGGTTAACATGACAAAGCGGTTATCTGCATATATTCCTTTTAAATGAAAGCTATTACAACCGTCTTTCCAAAGATGCAGATTTAATTGTCCGCTTTGTAATAGATGCTGATATTTTCTGGCAAAGCGTTTTAAATTACTCTCATAAAGATAAGGCAGACCACCTATGGTCTTAAAAGGCTTGTCTTCAGGAATATAAAAATCATTGGCCGTTTTATCACCGACAACAAGGGTTAACTTTACTCCCCGTTTTAACAATGAACTGATATCTCTTGCTAACGCAGCCGGCAGATTAAAATAGGGCGTAAAAATAACCACGCTATTTTTTGTACTTTGCAGCACCTTGCGAATACATTTATTAAGCTTATTCTTTCTCGCTCCTAATCCACACAAAGGTACGACTGATAGCGTCTCAGATAAGGTCTCCCCTTGATATTTATAGGCCGCTTGCTTTAAATTTTTAGCCAGCTCCTTATGCGCCGCTTTCAGCGATGAAATTTTGGGAATGGATTCAGCGTTGAGGGGAATTGCAGCATCGCTACTGATAATTTGATTCTGCAGGAAGCTGACCATAACATCGGCAAGCTGCTGATTATTGATCAACCAGTAACGATCGTAGCGGTATTTTTCCTGGTGATGCAGGTAGATATTATTGAGGCTGGCACCACTATAAAGTACTCGGTCATCAAAAATAAAGCCTTTTAGATGCTGCACACCAAAAAGCTCTTTACGCTTGACCGGCAAGCCTATTATTTTAACCCCTCCCCCCTGTGCCTTTTCAACTTCTTGATACCAGGCTGCATTGGTTAAAGTTGCATTATTATCACCGATTAACCCCCGTTGCGCGCGATGAAAATCAACGCAGACAACAATATCCAAGTTCGGCCTGTTTTTTTTAGCCAGATAAAGCGCCATCAGGATCTCTTCGCCGGCGTCATCCGCTTCCAGATATAAAGCGGCTAAATAGATGCGCTGCCGAGCATTGGCAATCTGCGTTAACAGCTCTGCTTTAAAAGATTTTGCTGAAAAAAGACAATTAACAGAATCTGCAGAGAGCGGAATTTTGTGCAGATTATTTAAAAAAAATAAACTTTGTTCAATTCGATTATTCATAAAACTCTTTTTTTAAAGAAAAAATAGCTGTGCATAGAAAACAAGGTTGTGTATACAACCTTGTTTGCGCAGTCATGCATCTCATTTAACTTAACTTAAATGACTTTTGCTAAGGCATCACAAAGCGGCTGCATATTCTCTTTAGTCATTCCTGCTACCGAAATTCGTCCGGAGCCAACAATATATACGGCAAACTCCTCTTTAAGTCGCTGTACCTGTTCAGCAGACAGGCCGGAGAAAGAGAACATGCCGTTTTGGCGGCTGATAAAGCTGAAATCACCGGCAACCCCTTTTTCTTTTAATGTCGCCACAAAGAGATCACGCATCGCCTGAATACGCTCGCGCATATCGGCCACTTCCTGCTGCCACTGCTGATAGAGCTGCGCATCATTTAAAATGGTCGTGACTACCGCTGCACCGTGTGCCGGCGGGTTGGAATAGTTTGCTCGGATAACCGTTTTAATCTGACTAAAGGCTGATTCGGCAATGGCACTATCTTCAGCCACCAGGGTGATGCCGCCAACGCGCTCATTATATAAGCCAAAGTTTTTAGAAAATGAATTAGCAACTAATAACTCTTTGTTATATTCGGCAAAAATACGCAGCCCCTCGGCATCCTCTTCAATCCCCTGAGCAAAGCCCTGGTAGGCAAAGTCGAAAAATGGAATCGCCCCAAGTTCTGCCGTCAGTTTCGCCAACGCTTGCCACTGCTCGCGCGTCGGATCGATTCCGGTCGGATTATGACAACAGCCATGAAATAATACCAGTTCGCCGGCTTCCACTGCCTGCAGCGAGTTGAGCATGGCATCGAAATCTAAATCTTTACTTTCCGGGTTATAGTAATCATAACTGGCCACTTCTAATCCGGCTGTTTTAAACACATTGCCGTGGTTCGCCCAGGTCGGATTGCTTACCCATATTTTTTTTATGCCCAGTTTATTAACAGCAAAATCGGCAGCAGTACGCAGTGCGCCGGTGCCGCCGGGTGCTTGTGCCGTACGCGCACGCTTTGATTTGATAATCTCTGCGTCTTTACCAAATAAAAGAGCTTGTACTGCACTGGCGTATTCAGCCATGCCTTCAATAGTTAAATAACTTTTTGTGGTCTCTTGTGCAAGCAAGCGTTTTTCGGCTTCTTTAACAGAAGCTAAAATAGGTGTTAAACCACTTTCATTTTTATAAATACCAACGCCGAGGTTAATTTTTTCAGCGCGTTGATCTTTTTTAAATGCATCAGTTAATCCTAAAATCGGATCAGCAGGCGCCATACTTACTTGTTCAAACATAATTATCCTTTTACGATTACTATTAAGTAACACTTTGTTATTTCAGATAGTGTTATACCATTACCTGTTTCTCAATCAATAAAAAATACGTTTATTAAGACAATTTCTTGTCCAGTTCAGCAATTTTGGCCTTCCAGATTGCCGGTCCCTGAACATGGATATTATTTCCATCACTATCCACAGCGACGGTAACCGGCATATCTTCGACTTCAAACTCATAAATGGCCTCCATACCGAGGTCTGCAAAAGCGACAACCCGTGCTTTTTTTATTGCCTTGGCGACCAGATAAGCGGCGCCACCGACTGCCATTAAATAAACCGACTTATGTTTAGCGATTGAAGCGACGGTTTCCTGACCACGTTCAGATTTGCCTATCATGCCAAACAAACCTGTTTGTTCAAGCATAAAGTCGGTAAATTTATCCATGCGCGTGGCCGTTGTCGGACCGGCAGGCCCGACCACTTCATCACGCACCGCATCAACCGGGCCGACGTAATAGATAAATTTACCGTTAAAATCGACCCCCTCAGGCAAGCCTTTACCCGATGTGATTAATTCATGAATACGTTTATGCGCCGCATCGCGACCGGTCAAAATTTTACCGGAAAGCAGTAAAGTATCACCACTGCGCCAACGGGCAATATCGCTTTTCTGAAGCTCATTGACATTAACACGGTATACATTTTCACTCGCCTGGCGGGTAATTTTCGGCCAGTCTTCTAATTTGGGCGGATGAAGCAGTGCTTCGCCGCTGCCATCCAGTATAAAATGGGTATGCCTGGTTGCCGCACAGTTAGGGATCATAACCACAGGTTTAGAAGCCGCATGGGTCGGACAACTTTTAATTTTGACATCTAAAACTGTGGTCAGACCACCTAAACCCTGCGCGCCTATTCCCAGGGCGTTAACCCGCTGCATGATCTCTAAACGCAGTTTTTCATCTGCACTGAGCGTCTCCGGCGCGTCTTTTTCGCGCAGCATAAGATCGCTAATATCAATCGGCTCCATTAATGACTCTTTGGCCATGACCGCCGCCTTTTCCACTGTGCCGCCGATGCCAATACCTAACATCCCCGGCGGACACCAGCCGGCGCCCATACTCGGCAGCGTTTTTTCCACCCAATCGGCAATAGAGTCAGAGGGATTGAGCATCGCCATTTTCGCTTTATTTTCCGAGCCCCCCCCTTTTGCTGCCAGCAATACTTCGACTTTGTCCCCTTTAACCATCTCAATATGGACAACAGCCGGCGTATTATCCTGGGTATTCTTTCGCACGCCGGCCGGATCAGCAACAATAGAAGCGCGCAGCGGATTATCCGGATCGGTATAGGCTTGGCGCACGCCGGCATCGACCATTTCCTGTACGGTTAAATCCGCTGCAAAGCGTGCGGCCATGCCTATTTTCACAAAGACAGTGACAATCCCCGTGTCCTGACAAATTGGACGCTTGCCTTCAGCTGACATACGCGAATTAACTAAGATTTGCGCTATCGCATCCTTTGCAGCCGGATTTTTTTCTATCTGGTAGGCTTTATCCATCGCTTCTATAAAATCCAGCGGATGATAATAAGAGATAAACTGCAAGGCATTGGCGACACTATTCACAAAATCTTGTTGTTTAATGATCATGAAAAAACTCCGAGTGGTAAATGAAAATTGCTTAGAAATCATTATAAGTAGCTTGAGCATAAAGAGAATGTTAATCTGCATCTTCATATTCACCAACTTATTTGTTGTCGAACTGCTGCTAAAACCCGGAAATTATGACTGATTGCACTACAAATATACTAATCAAAGCTATCTCACTCACTAACACTGAATTTGCGAATATAAAAAATCAAATTGGCAAATACGATTGGGGGGTGCTGTTAGAGTCCGCCGACCGCGAGCATATTGATAGCCGCTGGTCCATTTACAGCGCCCAGCCGATAGCCTCACTGCAAACCGATAATGGCAAAAGCACTCTAATGGAAAACGGCGCTCATTCGCTACACAGTGATGACCCTTTTGCGCTTCTGGAAAAGCTACGCAGAAGGCTGTTTTATGACACCCCGAGTGACGACCACTTTCCCTTTACGGGCGGTGCCTTGGGCTATATGGCTTATGAGCTTGGTTATCAGGTAGAACAAATTAACAATGCGCAAACCCCGCAGGGGCTCAATCTGCCGGAAATGGCGTTCGGCTTTTATGATTGGGCATTACTCCATAATAATGAAAACGGGCAATTCCATCTGCTGGTGCATAAAAGCAAAAACAGTCAACAGAATATACAGCGTTTATGGGAAAAACGCCGCCAGTGGCTAAGCGAGCAAGGCACCGTGCAATCGGCGACAACAAGCTTTACCTTAACCTCGGACTGGTCTTCTAATATGGATAAACAAAGCTACCGGGAGAAATTTAATCAAGTACAAAATTATATCCTCAGCGGTGACTGTTACCAGGTTAATCTAACACAGCGCTTTCAAGCGACCTATCAAGGCGATGAATATCAGGCTTATCAGGCGCTATTGACAGCAAACCGACCTCCTTTTGCTGCTTTTTTACGTTTACCTGAACAAGCAATTTTATCCTTATCACCAGAGCGATTTTTAAAACTGCATAACGGCGTGGTCGAAACTAAACCTATTAAAGGTACCTGTCCGCGTTTTAAAAATGCCGAGCAGGATCAGGCAAGCCGGCAAACATTGCTCAGCTCAGAAAAAGATCGCGCAGAAAACTTAATGATCGTCGACCTTATGCGCAACGATATCGGCCGTGTCTGCCGTCCCGGCACTGTCAGTGTACCGAAATTATTTGATATAGAAAGCTTTCCTGCCGTCCACCACCTGGTCAGCACAGTGCTGGGCAAATTGGCGCCAAGCCATAGCTGTGAAGATCTGCTCAGGGCCTGCTTTCCCGGCGGATCTATTACCGGTGCGCCTAAAATTCGCGCCATGGAGATTATTGCAGAATTAGAGCCTAACAGCCGGCAAATATATTGTGGCAGTATCGGCTATATTAACAGCAATGGTGAAATGGATATGAATATCAGCATCCGAACATTAGTCTGCCATCAGCAACAAATCTACTGCTGGGCAGGCGGAGGACTGGTTGCTGATTCCAAGGTTGATCAGGAATATCAGGAATGCTTTGATAAACTCAGCAAAATCCTGCCCTGCCTGAGCAGGCTAAATAAGCACTGAGAGTCGATATTGCATTAGCGTACGGGTAATTCAATATCGGCAAACAGTTTATCGACTTCTGCGCTGTATTTTAACTGAATCGCTTTTTCGACCAGCGGGCGGGTTAGATGCGGTGCAAAACGTACCATAAAATCATACATATAACCGCGTAAAAAGGTACCTTTGCGAAAGCCGATACTGGTTGTACTGGATTTAAAAATATGGCTTGCATCAATAACACAAAAGTCACTGTCATCCTGATTGACGGCCATAGTCGCGATCACACCGACTCCCATTCCCAGGCGTACATAAGTTTTAATCACGTCCGCATCCGTTGCCGTAAACACGACATTTGGCGCAAAACCGGCGGCATTAAATGCCTCGTCTAATTCTGAGCGGCCGGTAAAGCCGAACACATAAGTAACGATTGGATATCTGGCAATATCGGCAATACTGATCTTTTCCATCTTTGCCAGTGGATGATCTTTAGGGACGATCACACTGCGATTCCAGTGATAGCAAGGCAGCATAATGAGATCTTGATAGAGGTGCAGAGCTTCAGTGGCAATGGCAAAATCAGTATTACCTTTGACCACTGACTCGCTAATTTGTGTCGGCGAGCCCTGATGCATATGCAGCGATACTTTGGGATAGCTCTTTTTAAAGCCCTGTATCACCTCCGGCAGTACATAGCGCGCCTGCGTATGTGTTGTGGCAATACTTAAAGAGCCTTGATCCGGCAAAGTATATTGCGTGGCAATGGCTTTTATACTTTCAACTTTGCCTAAAATTTCATTGGCAAAACGGATAATCTCTTTACCGGCCGGGGTTACTTCAGTTAAATGCTTGCCACTGCGATTAAAAATCTGAATGCCTAGCTCATCTTCAAGCATACGCACTTGTTTACTGATCCCCGGCTGCGAAGTAAATAAGTTTTCAGCGGTTGCCGATACATTTAGATTATTATTTAATATTTCGACGATATAACGTAGTTGTTGTAATTTCATAAAAAATCAAGGCTTGTCCACAATAAAGAGGCTGATATTCTAGCAGAGTTCTAATAAACAGAAAGGACTGCTTTACCTATTTGATATTTAAGCACTATATTTATACTTCAATTAACTTAGCGCGAACACACCGCATACTTTTTAGAGGTGATTATGAGTGAACAACCTAAACTTGATTTCAGCAGCATTTTAAGCAGCAGTGTTGATGATATGAACGCCTCCCTTGCGCTGCTTTTACAATCTATTGAACAGCTCGATCTTGCCGATAATTTAACCCCTAAACAACACCAGGCGGTCGCCGATCTGCATTATCAGACGGCACGTATAAGAGGCAGCTTAATGCAGTTGCTTTTTTTAAATAATGAACAGCAACCCGCTGTCGTCATTGCCAGTGAAAAGCACTGCGTTGCCGAGCTGCTTCAGGAAGTTATCGATAGAAACCGCATCTATTTAAACAGTCATCATGTCAATGTGACCTTAGAGGTCGATGCACAGCTAAGCGCTTATTTCGATCGTAAATTAGTGACCGACTTAATAGCCGAAGTTTTCATTCATGCCCTGCGCTATAGTGATAAAAGTGTCAAATTATGCGCATTCAGCGATCAACAATACCTCAATATACAAATTGAAGATGACGGGCAAGGCTATCCGCCGCATATGCGGACAATCAGTGAGCATACGAATTTACAGTTTGATGCCAGCCACGGACGCAGCGGCTTAACAGTATTGCTGGCCAATAAAATTGCAGCGGCACATACAAATAAGCAGTTACAGGGAAAGATTTTGCTGGAAAATAAAAGCGAAAGCAGCGGCAATCTGTTTACTTTGCGTTTACCTCAATAAGCAAGCTTATGCCTGCTTGTTTTTAGCATAGCGCGCAAAGCAAGGTGAGCAGTATGTCAATGCCATATCGACTTACATTCTTAACTACTATATAATTGATTATTTTAGAGTTCTCACTTTGCCGACAAATAAAACCGCTGTTCAACAGCCAGTACATGCGGATCCTGATCCGCAATCCCAGTTAACGCCTTTAACGGTGACCCAATGTACGCCTAATTTTTTGCCGCAATTGTCAGCGACAGTCAATAAACAGAGCTGGCTTTCTATTTATCCTATTGTTTCTCAACTTGTTAAACACTTTATCCAGCTACCGCAACCTTTACTGATTTTTAATGCCCGCCACTGGCAAGCTGCTACTGAGGTTATCGCTGCCGCCGCTGATAATTACCCGCAACTTGCCCTGCTTGATTATGATCAGCAGAAGCTCTTTGGCCGTTTAAATTTATACGCTAAGCAGAATATTGATTTTCAGCAGGGTGCAATTTATAACTTTGATAACGGCTGTCTGATACTGCATATCAGTCCGCTGCTGGTCAACCCGCAGTTATGGTTTCTGCTCAAAGCCTTTTTGATTACTCACAGAGTGCCAGCCACTTCCGCGGTCAACGGTGACAAGCTCAAAGGACAATATCCTCTTGAACCCGCAAAACCGATAAATACCAAAGTGATCCTAGTGGCCAACCGCTATCAGCTTGACGAGCTGGCGCAAATTGATCCGGAATATAATCAAGTCGGCTCTTTATTTACAGAGTTAGCCAGTGAGATAAAAGCAACAGATGACAACATTCAGGCACTGCAGCGCTACTGTCTGCAGTTAGTTGAGCAGCGCGGCTTAGCCAAGGTGTCCAGTGATGCCCTGGCGCTGCTTTTTCATCATCTGGCCAATCAATGTGAACATCAGCAAAAAATTCTCTTTTCTCCGGAACAAATTGAGCACCTGCTTCGCTATGCGGCCCTGTTTCTTGACGGGCAAACGGAAATATCAGCGCCTCACCTACAAAAGGCGCTGGATATACAAGCGCAGGCACAATCTCTGGCACAAAACTTCAGCGAACAGGCGCTTGTCGAAAAACAGCTGAGAATTCAGTTACAAGGCGAGGAAATCGGGCAGATTAACGGCATGTCTGTGGTTGAATTAATGGGCTACCCGACAGAGTTTGGTGAAATTTTCAGAATTTCTGCCAGTGATATGATAGGTGACGGTGAGATTATCGATGTCGAACGCAAGGTCGAACTGGCGGGTAATATTCATGCCAAAAGTACCTTGATCGTACAGGGCTACCTGCACCATGTCTTTACTCACACCGCCAATTTCCCTTTATCCTGCAATGTGGTTTTTGAACAATCTTATCAGGAAAGCGATGGTGACAGTGCGGCATTGGCGATCCTGTTAGCAGTTATCTCCTGCTATGCACAGCGCCCTGTGGCACAAAATTTATTTGTAACCGGCGCGTTAGATCAGCATGGCAATGTGCTGGCCATCGGCGGCATTAACCAAAAGATAGCAGCGGTCACCCGTTTATTTAATCTTGGCTTATTAACCGAGCCGGTAACCGTGCTTATTCCACAGGCTAACCAGATTAACCTTACTCTAGACCATGACACGCTACAGCTCATTGCCGCCAAAAAAATAAATATCTATGCGCTTAATCATTGCCAGGAAGCCTTTCCGCTGGCAATGAAGCTCAGCTTTAAGGAGGTCATTGAGTTAATTAATCAGAGAATTGAAGAGCTTCATAAAGAGGAGATTGACAGTCACCATGTCAGTTTATTACATCGCCTGATGCTGCTCTTTAAGTAACAAGTTTTTGATTAAAGTTGATTGTTGCCAACCTGTCATATAAAGTATGCCGGCATAAAAATTTATGCTATTTCAAGCAGTTCGTTTACAATATCGAAACAGTTTCTATCTAAACAAGAAAAGTGATTATGACTAAAACCGTATCCCAAAAAGAGTTGGGAAAAAACTCTTATACAAAAGAAGAATTAGTAAAATGTGGTCAAGGTGAACTATTTGGCGAGGGTAACTGTCAGCTTCCGGTTGATAATATGCTTATGTTAGATCGTATCATCAGCATCACAGCGGATGGTGGTGAGCATGGTAAAGGTGAATTAATTGCTGAATTAGATATTGATAAAGCATTATGGTTCTTCCAGTGTCACTTCCCTGGTGATCCGGTCATGCCCGGCTGTTTGGGACTGGATGCCATGTGGCAGCTAGTCGGCTTTTTCCTTGGTTGGAGTGGCGGCCCGGGTAAAGGACGTGCTTTAGGTGTGGGTAATGTTAAATTTACCGGCCAGGTACTGCCTTCATCTAAGAAAGTAACTTACCGCATTACCATGAAGCGCTTAATTATGCGTAAACTGGTTATGGGTATCGCCGATGGTGTGGTCGAAGTAGACGGTAAAGTTATCTACACTGCTGAAGATTTGAAAGTAGGCCTGTTTATTGATACTTCGAGCTTCTAACCTCTTATCTTTTTTAACTTGCTAAAATATTTTAAAGCACTGCATAAGCGATTATTCAGTGCTTTATTTTTATAGCGTATTTTGCAACTATACTAAGCTTATGCCTTTCACTGACTTTTCCGCGTTAAAATACACTGTAATTAATGGCACTGCTTTCTCGCTTTCTAAAAGGATATAAGATGAAAAGAATCTATTTAGGGTTAAAAAATCTTGCTCGATTTATTAACTTTACCCGCCTGTTTATTGTCAATAGTATTTTTTTGATCCTTGTTGTGCTCTTTGTTATCGCAATTAATGTCGAAGAGCAAAAAGTGAATATTGCCGAGCACTCCGTGCTCCATTTAAATTTCAACGGTAGTATTGTTGAGCAGAAGCAGCCCGTCGATTTTTCCAGTGAGTTATCCAGGCAGATGTTTGCAGCAAATCAGCCGCAAACAAAAGAGTACCAGATTGATGAAATACTGCATATGATCCGTTATGCACAGCATGATTCAAGAATCGACAGCATCCTTCTTGAGCTCGATGGTCTGCAAAGTGCCGCGTTTAACCATTTAGCAGATATCGGCCAGGCGCTTAATGACTTTAAAGCAAGCGGAAAGACGGTGACAGCCATTGCCGACAACTATTCACAATCGCAATATCTGTTAGCCAGTTTTGCCGATAAGATTTATCTTAATCCGCAGGGCTTAGTCTTATTACAAGGCTTTTCCGTATACCGCCTGTATTTCAAAGAAGCCCTGGACAAGCTATTGATCACACCGCATATCTTTAAAGTAGGAACCTATAAATCCTTTGTTGAACCTTTTACTCGGAATCAAATGTCTGAAGAAAGCAAACTGGCAAACCGCCATTGGCTGAACCAGCTGTGGCACAATTATATTGATACTGTTATTGCAGAGCGACAAGGTAAAAGCGATATTAGCGCACAATCATTATCCCCTTCTCTTGCACAATTAAAATCAGCGCTTAAAAAGGCTGGTGGAGATACTGCACTCTATGCACAGCAGGCAGGTTTAGTTGATGCCTTAAATAACCGTTTTGAAATTATCAATCAGCTTAAAGAGCAGGCCAAAGCCCAAGGAGTTGATTTTAATTTATTAGCTTATGAAGATTATCAATCCACTCTGCCTTATTTATATGCAGAAAAGAACAGTGATAAACAGATCGCAGTTATTCATGGCAGCGGTGAGATTTTAAACGGCGAGCAAAGCATTAAGTTTATAGGTGGTGATAGCTTTAGCAAATTATTAAATACAGCGCTTGTTGACAAGCAAGTTAAAGCCGTGGTTATTCGCCTCGATACACCTGGCGGCAGCGCTTTTGCTTCAGAGAAAATCCGCCAGCGAATTTTAGCCTTAAAAAAAGCAGGCAAAAAAGTGGTTGTTTCCATGGGCAGTGTCAGCGCTTCCGGCGGCTACTGGATAGCTTCGGCAGCCGACACTATCCTTGCTTCGCCAACAACCTTAACCGGATCTATTGGTATCTTCGGCCTGTTTGCCAGTGCCGATAAGGCACTGAATAAATTTGGCATTTATAATGATGGTGTCGGCACCAGCGAACTGTCAACGATTGCACCGACTCGCGCCCTGAACCCTGATCTTGCTGATATTATCCAGATGGGAATAGAGCATGGTTATCAGCAGTTTTTAAGCGTGGTTGCCGAAGGGCGCAATATGGCGCTGGCAGAAGTTGATAAAATCGCGCAGGGGCGGGTTTGGACCGGAGTTGATGCGCAGCAAAATGGCCTGGTTGATCAATTGGGAAACTTACAGGATGCGATTGACGAAGCGGCGCAACAGGCCGGATTAACGCAGTACAGTATAAAAACAATAGGCCTGGCACTCTCTGCAAAACAGCAGTTGCTTAACGAAATTTTTGGTTTTGGCGTGACCCTATTCGGACAGTCCGTAACCATCAACCCGGCATTACAGCAAAGCATAGATGCACTGCAGTCACAAACCAGCCTGTTAACCCGGTTTAATGATCCACAGGGTCGTTACGCCTATTGCGCTATGTGTGAGATTAAGTGATAAAAGCGCAGAAGATAAGCTCAGTAGCCTTATATTTAATGCAACAGGCGATCTAGATTTTAAGTCATTCTTACAGGATTTTAACATAGAGCGCCGCAATTTATTGTCAGTTTTAGCTGTAACCTGGGGCCGCGGGTTCAGCCGCGTTGTTATTTGCTCGCGTTGTTATTTGCTATTAGTTTCTGAATCAATTTTGCTCGGCTCAAGCCGAGGCCCCGTGTGTAGCAGCAGTGGGATATCTCCGCTTAACGCGGCTTTACTTAGAAAGAAAATTAAGAAGTTGAACTAAGTGAAATTAATTGCAAAAGGCAAGGTGTGTGCGTCGTTGGAGGAAGTATAAACAGAGAAAAATATCCTCCCACCTTAAAGTGAGAGGATAGCAGTTAAACTCAGTGAGGCTTAATGTAGTTTCAGGCGCGGACGCAGTACGCGGTTAATACGCTCAACAAGGGTAATAAGTGAGGTGCGTAGATAACCGTGCAGTGCCACCTGGTGCATACGGTACAGAGAAACATAGACTAAACGAGCTAATCGCCCTTCGACTTTCATCGAGCCTTTCGTTAAATTGCCCATCAAACTGCCGACAGTGCTGTAATTACTTAAGGAAACTAATGAGCCGTAATCTGTGTATTTATAATCCTTTAGCGGCTTATTATTGATAGTGGCAAGAATATTTTTAGCTACCTGCGACGCCATCTGGTGTGCAGACTGCGCGCGCGGCGGTACAAAACCACCATCCGGAAGTGCACAGCTTGCACAATCTCCGAGTGCATAGATCGACTCATCACGAGTAGTTTGCAGGTTCGCTTTAACCACTAACTGATTGATGCGGTTTGTTTCCAGGCCGGCAATCTCTTTTAGGAAATCCGGCGCTTTAATACCTGCCGCCCAAACCATTAAGTCGGCACTGATTAATTCGCCATCTTTAGTGAGCAGACCTTCTTTGGTCGCTTCTGTAACCATGGTTTTAGTGCGCACGTCAACACCTAGTTTTACTAATTCCTGATGCGCCGGCGAAGAGATGCGCTCCGGGAGTGCCGGCAATATTTTATCGCCCGCTTCCACCAGCGTCACTTTTAGATCCGTTGATTTAATCTCTTCAAAACCATAGCTGGATACTTGCTGCAGCGAGTTATAAAGCTCAGCGGATAATTCAACACCGGTTGCGCCGGCACCGACAATAGCAATGCTGACCTGCTTAGTCTCCTGCACTCCAAGCTGTAAATATTTATTGAGCATGCGGTTATGGAATCTTTTCGCCTGCTGAGGACTATCAAGAAAAATACAATTCTCGGCAACACCTTTTGTTCTAAAGTCATTGCTCACACTGCCAAGCGCCATCACCAGGATGTCATATTCCAGCTCACTCGCAGCTAATATTTGCGTACCGTCACTATCCACCAGCGGTGCCAGATGGATTTTTTTATTTTCCCGATCGATATCTGCAAGTTCGCCCAGTTTAAAATTAAAACCGTGATTTTTTGCATGAGCACGATAACTTAGCGCATCGATACCATCATCTAAGGAGCCTGCAGCAACTTCATGGAGCAAGGGTTTCCACAAGTGGGTTCTACTGCGATCGACCAGAGTAATATGCGCTCTTCTCTTGTTTCCTAAGTGCGATTTTCTTGCACAGCCTAATTTGTTTCCCAATTTAGTTGCCAGCTCCAGTCCACCAGCTCCGCCGCCAACAATTACTATTTTATACATAAAGACACCTTGATTTTAATAAAATTAGATTACATTAACACTCTGTAACGCTATTCAATTTAATAGTCGGCTCGCTAATTTTTTATGCATATGAAGATGAATAAGTCTAAGCAACAATAATGAATAATGGCAGGCGCCGATTTTCATTGCCTAAGCGCGGCACTGACTGCAATCTGTTATTAGCTGTATAGCGCATCTGGCGAGCAAAAGACAAAAATTAACGATTAAAAGTACTAATGTAATTAAATTAAAAACGTCGTATTATCACACGACACACGTATGTTACATAACTTTAACATCATTAACAAACTACTTAAGAAAGGAATATTGACGACACAATGATTATTTTTATCAAATGCTGTTTTTCCGAGCAGTCTGGCGATAGCAACAGCAGCTTCCCGCAATATCTGGCCCTTGTGCTGCATACCTAGAAATTATGTGGATTTGAATTTTTTAATTGTTTGTAAGTGATGAGAAATATCTTGAAACTTATGTCCCTGCTGCTCATCAAAAATAATCGGATAATATTGCGAAAGTTCGTTATCACTGCGTGCCGAGTCGATCACCTCATCTTTTTTTGAAAGAATACATAAGCAGTTGTTGGCATTTTTACGGCGAAAATCAGTCACACATTTAGTCTCAATATCCAAATACTCTTCCGGCCATTCAATTTTTCCAACCATATTCTCTTCCGGATGCAGATTAGGATTGAAAAGTACCTGTTTGATACCGCATAAAAAGCCGATCCTTTCACTCCAGAAGCCACCGAGTCCGACGCCGCAGATAAGAGGAGATTTATCGTCGCTGGCTTGAATATGGTGATGGACTTCCTTAAGAAGATGTCCCATATCATACTTGGGATGGACTGTACTGTAATGCACAAAACGCACGTCATCATCAATAAATTTCAACTGCATCATTTTTTCATGATTACCCGGGCTGGTTGCATCGAATCCGTGTAAATAAATAATCATTTTAAGTCTCCCCGTAGCCTATTTTTGTAACTGCAAATTAGCGACTCTCTTATATTTAGTAGTGTATGGATATTAATGCAGAGTGCAAGCCCTGAAAGCGACTAATTAGATCCGCTCAACAAACTGTTTTAATTTTTGGCTGTTTTTTATCCAAGTCAAATTTTTATGTAGGGGAGATTGCAATTGTTTGTCAAGATGACGCAGTTTGCTGACCGCACAGTGACTATCCCGAGCGGGCATTTGCAGATTATCCAGTATAGAAATCGCACCTTTGCTGTCATTACAGGCTAAAATAAGATCGCAGCCGGCATTGATAGCACTTAACGCACGACTGAGATGATCCCCTGCAAAGCTTGCACCATGCATAGACAGATCATCGCTGACAATGACCCCATTAAAATTAAGCTGTTGGCGTAAAACATCCTGCAGCCAGTAGGTAGAGAAGCCGGCAGGTTGAGCATCACATTGCTGATAGACAACATGGGACGGCATTACTGCTGCCAGGTTAGCTTGCTTAATAAGTTCACTAAAAGGTACAAGATCCTTAGTAAAGATCTCCTGCTTACTGCGTTTATCAATTGCTAGATCAATATGAGAGTCCGCTTTTACACTGCCATGTCCCGGAAAGTGCTTTCCTGTTGCCTGCATTCCCGCGGCATTCATTCCTGCTATATAGGCTTGTGCTAAGTGCACGGTTTCATCCACCGATGATGAAAATGCGCGCTGCCCTATCACGTCAGAGATACCATTGAGATCCAGCACAGGTGCAAAGCTTAAATCAATGTCGCAGTCAATGAGCTCACTTGCCATTACCCAGGCACTGCTAAATGCAAGTTGCTTTGCCCCTTGCAAGTCATTAAATTCGAGCAGAGATCCTGCTGAAGGTAACGGCGTAAAACCTTCTCGAAAACGCTGTACCCGTCCACCTTCATGATCGACGGCAATTAAAAGATCATGCCGCGCATGCCGGCGTATCTGCTGCACAAGCTCTTTTAACTGTTTGATATCAGCAAAATTACGGGTAAATAAAATAACACCGGCAACTAAGGGGTGCGCGAGTATCTCTTTTTCCTGCGCATCCAATTCAACCCCTTGTACATCTAAAATTAACGCTCTCATATAACCCTTTCCTTTTATGTCAAGCGACTTAATAACTTATCAATTTCAGAACGCTGCACGCCATCGCTATCGTCAACAACAGATAACAGAATCTTTTTTGCGCCGGCTCTATCACCTATCTCAAGGTATGCACGGGCTAAATCAAGCTGAGCAGAAAGCCCGTTTTCATCATCTTCAAGGCTATATTGTGCATTAATGACATCAGGGAATTCATCTAAACCTAAATCGACGATCAGTTCAGAATATGGCTCCTCCCTGCTTTGTGATTCGCTTTTCTGCAATAACTTTTCAATAGCAATAAAATTATTTTTTTCTACTTCGGTAACCTTAGGCTGTGCTGTGTCTGCATTAGTTGACTCTTTTGCTGATAATTGCAGCACATCATGATCCGCCTGTTCGCTTCCCGTTTCGTAAAACTGCTCCAATAACGCGGCATCAAATTGTTCATTCTCATCAAGATGGAGTATGTCTGCTTCTTCGCTATTTGACTCAGTAAAACCCGGCGGCTGTAAAGCGCTTAAATCTATTGCATCTATATCTGTCACTTCTAATTTAGACAGGTCAAGGTCTTGACTGACATAGGTTGTATCATTGAGCTCTTCTGGCGATGCGCTATGACTCAATTCATCTTCAGCTTTCAGATCATCCTGCTTTTGTTCTGTTGCATCAGATGCTGCTGCAAGCAGATCTTCACTTTCTGCAGGCAGATTGGAATCAGCCGGCTCAGTGACTAAGGTGCCTGGCGATTCGTCGATACCAACATTGCCCTGCAAAGTTTCTTCACTATCGCTGAGCGGCACATCTGTTACTTTTTCCTGTTCACTATCCTGGTTAAACGAAACGTTTTTTTAATTGAATTTGCGGTTCAGCTTCCTGCTCAGCCTTCTTATCGACTAAAACTTGGTTATTTTTGCGCATCACCACCAGTAAAACGACAAGGAGCAGTAACACAGGTGCAATAATCGTCATTAATAAATGCGTTATTGATGAAGTAATAAAACGTAATAGGGCATAAAATAAACCATCGCCGCCAAAGGGTGATGCTTTTGCAGCAGCAAGCTGAGCGCGGTAATCCTCAACGATATTCTGTAGTTTTTCTTGAATAAGTGATTCACTTTCAAGTTGCACTTTTAAAGCATCGAGTTGTACTGAAAGAGGCTGCAATTGCAGTTGCAAATCCTGGTTCTCTGCCGTCACCAACGATAGCTGCTGGTTAACAAAATTCAACTCGTCGCGAAGGGTATCGAGTTTATTTTCAAGTGCGCTTAATTTCTCCTCGGCAAGGCTATCTTCAGGCTGCGGAATTTCCGGTTCGACAGTTTCTGTTATTGGCGCCTGTGGTGGCTTGGTCACGGCAATAGCCGTTTGCTGCTTGGGCGTTGCATATTTAGCGATCAGCACAACCGCTTCCTGATTTGTCTGTGTTTGAACAAACTTAAGTGTGGGCACCTTAATAATAGACTCAGGAATAATCTTATTAATATTCCCTTTGTAAAAGGCAAAAGGGTTTATTTTATAAATGGCAACCAGGGTTTGCTGCACAGTGACGGAACGGTTAGGTCGTAATTTTGTTGCTATTCGCCACAGTGTTTCATCGCTGGAGATTGGACCATACTGTTCATATGAAACTATCCGCTCGCTGCCGGCTTCTGCCAAATCAAGGCTAAAGCTTGAGGGAGAAAAAACTAAGGGGAAACAACATACAAGAGAAAGCAGCAAGCGCTTCATATCCATTCCTTGTGTAAAGCAAAAATTAACTATCTAAAAATTCCATCTTAGCCTGTAAAACAAACCGCTTAAGATGGAATCCGCTAACAATATCAGTGCTGAAAAAACAATGCAGTCATCATCCGTGATCTAAAGGCAGAATGAAACGCCAGTCACCCGCATTGGAGTTTCCAGTTTATTCTGCTTCTGCTTAGAGATAAGTTTGAATCAATCTCTCGGCAACTTTAACCGCATTACAGGCAACACCGAAATAAACATTATCAGCACAAACCCATAAATTAATACCGCTCTCATCGCAAATATCTTTACGTAAACGACCAACCTGCACCATCTCATTGCCGACCACATCATCGATCATATTCGGGTAATCACAAACCGAAGCGGCTAGTACAATGCCATCGCTATGGTGCAGTGATTGCGCAACTTCTTCCAGATCAACCGGATAATGCGTCTGCAGATGGACAGCCTGCGCACAGCCGTAAAACATCGGCACAACAACCTGAGTCGAAGAGACAATAATCGACGGATCATTAAGTAAACGGCGCACTTCGTTAATTAAACGCAGCTCAGATAAAGCATCACCTTGAGCATCTAACTCACCCAGTTGCGGAATAACATTAAATGCAGTTTGTTGCGGAAACAGCGTTTGTTCAATGCCTTTAGCATTTAACAAACGCGCCGTTTCACCGGCCAAGGTTGTCACGCCCGCTTTACCGGCTGCAGAAACCGCATGGTAACTTGTCACATTAACCCGCACTAAACCCACTTCCTGATGCAGCTGCTTAATGGCCAAATTTAACTGCGCCGCTTCACTGCCGGGAATGGCAATTTTATTGCTTTCACTATAGCGGCCAAGCGTTTCTTCATTAACATCTATCTGTACTAACGGCACACTTTCATCCGCTGCAAATGCCCCGCTATTGTCAATAACAACACAATATTCACTGGCAATATCCGCCCACTTTAATGTGGTTTCAATGTCCGTCATGAAAAAAGCGATATCGACCTGCTGCCAGTCAAAATCATCGATAACAGTTGCATGCACGGGTTTACCTGAAAACATCACTGATTCGATTTCGTCTTCAGAATTAACCAGGGGAAAAACTTTGCCAACAGGAAAGTCACGTTTTACCAAAACTTCCAGGGAGGTTTCGATACAGCCTTTGAGTTCACCGATTAAAGCAATATTATATTCAGATTTCATGTTTTTCCTTTGTCATTTTTAATTTAGGAATTGCAAAGCCTAAGGCCTGCAGTAACGGTGTTTGCGCAACGGCTGAATGCACAGCTAATGTCGATAACTCCCGTCTTTCCTGGTAGGTTTTGCGCATGGTATCAAAACCGTCAACTTGGTCAATCATTTGTCGGAATAAGGCATCATCACGACGGACATCAAAGATAAGATGCAGCAGGGATTTCAGCAAAGCCTGATCGAGCGGCTGTGAAATAAGGATCTCATTCACTGCCGCCGGCGCCACAAAATCCTGCGCACTGCGCAAAGCATCGATATTAAACTGCGCGCAGAATGCCTCGTAGAGCATCTCGGTACCGCGCACTTTTCCATCTAAACTGTACCCGGCAATATGCGGTGTCGCAATTTCAACAAATGGCAGGAGTTGTCTATCGATATTCGGTTCATTTTCCCAAACATCCAAGACCAGCAACGGCGTTAGCCCTTCACGAGCTAGTTTAAGGAGCGCCTGATTGTCAATTACTTCGCCACGGGCGGCATTAACTAAAATCTGCTCGTTATGCAGCTGACGTAATACTGTTTCATCAAACAGATGCACCGTCGGGTAAGGGCCGCTTTGCGTTTTCGGCACATGCAGGGTAATAATATCCGCCTTTAATACTTCTTCGAAGGTACAAAAATCACGTTTATCGCCGGCTTGCTGCAATGGCGGATCATAAAGTTTACAGTCAATGCCTAGCGCATTTAGACGCTGCCAGACAGCACTGCCGGTATTACCGGCACCGACAATAGCCACGCTTTGCTCGCTCAGTTGCAGCTGCTTTTTTTCAGCCAGGACAAGCAGGCTGCTTAAAACATATTCCGCCACGGAAATTTTATTGCAGCCTGGCGCACTGCTGAACTTAATACCACGTGATTTCAGGTAATCCTGATCGATATGATCAGTGCCGATGGTGGCCGTACCGACAAATTTAAGGGAGCGGTTTAAGTGCAGTAGCTTTTCATCGACACGGGTAATAGAGCGCACCAGCAGTATGTCCGCATTTACTAATTGCTCGGCAGTCACCTTCCTTCCGGAAAAAAAAGTAAGCTTGCCATAGTCGGCAAAGAACGCTTCTGCATAAGGGATGTTTTCATCAATATAGATATTCATCAATAGTGTTTCCTGAGGATAAAAAAAGGAGCTAAAAGCTCCTTTTTTTATCAAAATAGCGATAAACGCTTATGAGTAACGTTTAAATACTAGTGTTGCATTTGTACCACCAAAACCAAAACTGTTGGACATAACGATATTAAGGTCTGCATCGACAGCCTGGTTTTTCACAATAGGCAGGTTCTCTGCTTCAGGATCTACTTCAGTAATATTAATAGATGGCGAGATAAAGTTATTTTCCATCATCAGCATGCTGTAAATCGCTTCATGAACACCTGCCGCGCCAAGAGAGTGACCGGTTTGTGATTTAGTCGCGCTGATTTTCGGTGCATTTTCCGGGAAGACTTCATTGATCGCCTGCAACTCTTTAACATCACCAACAGGTGTCGAAGTACCGTGGGTATTTAAATAATCAATATCACCTTCAACCGTTGCTAAGGCCTGACGCATACAGCGTACGGCACCTTCACCGGATGGCACAACCATATCATAACCGTCAGAAGTGGCACCGTAACCGACAATTTCAGCATAAATTTTTGCACCGCGGGCCAGCGCATGCTCAAGCTCTTCAACCACCACCATACCGCCGCCGCCGGAGATCACAAAACCGTCACGGTTTGCATCATAAGTACGGGAAGCTTTTTCCGGGGTGTCATTATATTTAGTCGACAGCGCCCCCATAGCATCAAACTCACAAGCCATAGTCCAGTCTAACTCTTCACCGCCACCGGCAAAGACAATATCCTGTTTACCCAGCTGAATCTGCTCCCAGGCATGACCGATACAATGCGCACTTGTCGCACAGGCACTGCTCATTGAGTAGTTGACACCTTTGATTTTAAAAGGTGTTGCCAGACAAGCTGAGGTAGTACTTGCCATCGTACGCGGCACCATATAAGGGCCAACACGACGCACACCTTTTTCCAGCATGATCTTACAGGCATCAACCTGGTTTTTCGATGAACCGCCACCAGAGCCGGCCACCAGACCAGTACGCTCATTAGAAACCATCTCATCAGTAAGGTTGGCATCGGCAATGGCTTGCTGCATTGACAGATATGCATATGCAGCGGCATCGCCCATAAAGCGCATTATTTTACGGTCAATATGCTCTTTTGGCTGAATTTTTAAATCACCCCAAACCTGGCTGCGCATCTTTACTTCAGCAAACTGCTCTGAGAAAGTGATGCCGGACTGACCACTTTTAAGTGACGCTAAAACTTCTTCTTTATTGTTACCAATACTAGAAACAATACCAATACCTGTAATTACTGCTCTTTTCATTATTAAGCCTTTATTGCTTGAGGGACTAATTATATGATCATGGAAATACGCCCATTATTTATTAACGCGCACCCAATTATAATCGAAATATCATTGCATAGAATAGGAAATATATCTTGTCTGAGAGTAAAAACAAGTTAATTAAGCATGCACAAATACACTGGTCTGATCAGTTAGAGCCAATTTCAGGGCAATTTGACGATATCTACTTTAATACTGAGCAGGGATTAAGCGAATCCCTGTATGTTTTTATACAAGGCAATGACTTAGCACAGCGCTGGTTAAATTGTGATACGCAGCACTTCGCCATTGCCGAAACGGGGTTTGGAACAGGATTGAACTTTTTAAGCACCTGCCTGCAGTTTCATCGTTTTAGAAAAAAGCATCCCGAGACGAAATTAAAAAGACTGCACTTTACCAGCTTTGAAAAATACCCGTTAAGCAAAGCGGATCTGCAGATCGCCCTGCAGCGCTGGCCGCAGCTCAGTGATTATATTACCCCCCTGTTAGCACAGTATCCGCTGCCTTTGACGGGGTGCCATCGTATTATTCTGGAGCGATTCGATATTACCCTGGATTTGTGGTTCGGTGATGTACTGGAAAGCCTGCCGTCACTGTACCTGTATGAATCGGGTTTATTTGACTGCTGGTATTTAGATGGTTTTGCACCGAGCAAAAATCCGGAAATGTGGAGCGAGACTCTTTTTCAGCATATCGCCGCAAGTTGTAAAAATAACGCCAGCATCGCCACTTTTACTGCCGCCGGTTTTGTCCGCCGCGGGCTGATGGCAGCCGGTTTTAACATGCGCAAACGCAAAGGCTACGGCAAAAAGCGCGAGATGCTAATTGGACAGATCAATACGCATAACGCTGACCAACCACAGTATGGTCAGCATTTTCGTGCAAGTGCACAGACACAGACAAAAGAGGTGGCCATTGTCGGGGGCGGCATCGCCAGCGCCTGTCTCTCTTTAGCGCTTGTTAAGCGCGGTTACAAAGTGACGTTGTATTGTCAGGACGCAGCGCTGGCACAGGGAGCTTCAGCAAATAAGCAAGGCGCTTTATATCCGCTGCTCAACGGCGCGCATAATAGTTTAGGGCAATTTTTTAGCAACGCCTTTTTATACGCGCGCAACTATGTGCACAGCATCAATCAGTTCAGCCCCTTTGCTTTTGATTTTTCCGGTCTGCTGCAGCTTTATTATGACCAAACTGCTGGCAAGAAGTTAGACAAGATATTACAGGCGCAATTACCCGAGGAGCTGGTGCAGAAACTGCAAAGCGAACAAACCGATCAGCTTGCGCAATGTGATATTGGCCAACAATCTCTCTATTATCCACTTGGCGGCTGGTTAAGCCCCCAGCAGATGGTGCAGGCCATTATTAAAAAAGCCAAACATAAAGGTGATTTGACTATTAAACTCAATGCCCGGCTGGAATCATTCAGCGAGCATAAAAACGGCTGGCAACTGCATTTTCCGAAACAGAGCGTCATTCATTCACTGCTGGTGCTGACAACCGCGATGAATACGCTGAAGTTTGCGCCATGCGCGGCCGTTCCGCTTTCCGCTGCACGCGGACAAGTCACTTATATTCCGACCAATAATACTTTACAAAAATTACAAGTAACGCTCTGCCACGAAGGCTATTTAACCCCTGAGCACAACAATAAACACTGCATGGGGGCGACCTTTAAACGCCATAATATCGATAGTGACTTTTCTTTGCAGGAGCAGTGTGAAAACAAAGCGAAATTGGCTAAGTGCATCCCCGATAAGCCCTGGGTGGCTGAGATTGACTGTGCGCACCAGGATGCCAATATCGCGATTCGCTGTACTACGCGCGATCATTTTCCCTATGCCGGTGCATTGGCCGATTATGAGCAGACAAAAACACATTATCAGCATGCTGTAAAAGCCCTTAATAAAGACAATGCGCCCTTTTATAAGGATCTGTTCCTATTAACAGGTTTAGGATCACGCGGTTTATGCACCGCGCCACTGTTAGCCGAGATGCTGGCCAGCCAGATTAATAAAGAACCGCTGCCCTTTTCCAGAGAAATATTAAATGCCCTGCAGACCAATCGCCAGTGGGTCAACTATCTAAAAAAAGGCAAAAAGCTGAAATTTTAATAAATAACCAGCAATCAATAAAGCACTGATTCTTTGCCGATAGCTCTTTGTTAAAATTAAGAATTGCGTTAATCTACAGGTTCGCTTTAAGGGTATGCCTGAAATGGTTAATGTTTGCTCTTTAAATAGTAAAATAGATGAGAAATAAAGCAGTTTAATGAAATATTCCCGTGTTTTTATCAATAGCCTGGCTTATGAACTGGCGCCTCACGTTGTATCAAGTAGTGAATTAGAATCACGTCTTGCTCCATTATACAAAAAACTTCGTATTCCTATGGGGCAATTGGCCGCATTAACCGGCATAGAGGAGCGCCGTTGGTGGCCAAGCGATCATCGTTTATCCGATGGCGCTATTGAAGCCGCGAAGAAAAGCATTGTCGAAACGGGCGTTGCTCTCGATGATATCGGTGCTGTGATTTACACTGGTGTTTGTCGCGATCAGCATGAGCCGGCAACGGCCTGCCGCATTGCTGCTGAACTGGGCATCAGTAATAACACCGCAATTTACGATATCAGTAATGCCTGTTTAGGTGTGCTGTCGGGTATTTTAGATGTCGCTAACCGCATCGAACTGGGGCAGATTAAAGCGGGTCTGGTTGTCTCCTGTGAATCTGCACGGCATATCGTCGATATCACGATTGATAATATGCTGGAAAATCCAAGCATTCAGAACTTTTCACAATCACTGGCCACCTTAACCGGCGGCTCAGGTGCGGTTGCTGTTTTATTGACGGATGGCTCTTTAGCCCTTAAAAATAAAGACCGCCAGCATAAGTTATTAGGTGCCAGCCAGCTTTCTGCCCCTGAGCATCATGATCTCTGTCACTGGGGACTGCAGGAAGCTGGCGCAAAATTACAACGGGAATTTATGCGCACCAATGCTGTCCCCCTGCTTAAGGAAGGGGTGGCTCTGGCCTATAAAACCTGGAAACATTTTCTTGCTCAGCAGAATTGGTTAGTTGAACAGGTTGATAAAGTCATCTGCCACCAGGTTGGCTCGGCTAATCAGAAACAGGTGCTGAAAGCGCTGGATATTCCTGCCCATAAAGAGTTTCCGACCTTTAAAATACTGGGCAATATGGGCACAGTATCTCTGCCGGTCACTGCGGCGATAGCCAATGAACAGGGATTTTTGCAAAAAGGTGATAATGTCAGCTTTTTAGGGATAGGCAGCGGCCTCAATTGCATGATGCTCGGAGTTCAGTGGTAATGACTGATAATATCAATTTAAATACTTTATTTCCCTTTAAACGCAACTACTTAGACCGTAATGGACAAAAATACCACTACCTCGATGAAGGCAATGGAGAGCCCGTTGTTATGGTCCACGGCAACCCGAGCTGGTCTTTTTATTACCGCAATCTGGTGGCGGCATTAAGCGGCAATTATCGCTGCATCGTGCCGGATCATATCGGCTGCGGTTTCTCTGATAAGCCGGATGATAAGGATTATGAATATACGCTGAAAAGCCGCATTGATGATCTGGAAGCCCTGCTTGATTCACTTGCGCTTCAAGAAAATATCACGCTGGTCGTTCACGACTGGGGCGGAATGATCGCCATGGGTTATGCCGCCCGCTATCCACAGCGTATTAAACGTCTGGTGATATTAAATACCGGTGCCTTTCATCTTCCGGCGAGCAAAAAATTACCACTGGCATTATGGATCTGCCGCAATACGTTGCTTGGCACCCTGCTGGTGCGCGGCTTCAATGCTTTCTCATCCGTTGCCTCCTATATCGGCGTCAAACGGCAGCCGATGGACAAAGCGATTCGCAAGGCTTATGTGGCCCCTTTTAACTCCTGGAAAAACCGCATTTCCACGCTGCGTTTTGTTCAGGACATTCCGCTCTTTAAAAATGATAAAAGCTACCCCTTGGTTTCCGATATCGAAAAAAGTCTGCAGCATTTTCAGAACGTCCCAACCCTTATCTGCTGGGGACTGCAGGATTTTGTCTTTGATAAGCATTTCCTGAATGTCTGGAAACAAAAAATGCCCCATGCGGAAAGCAATGAATTTAGCGATTGCGGTCATTATATTCTTGAAGATGCCAGTACAGAAGTGATTGCTCTGATTGAAAAATTTATGGCAGAAAATCCCTAACTTTAGCAGCATTCCGGCAGCAATAAGGTGCTGCTGCAATGCTCCTTATAGACAATACAGGTATAAATTGATTTATGCACACTAGCAGACAAGCTAATCTTTGCCGCCATCTTATTGACGCAGCAACTCATACCCCGCAAGCCCTGGCTGTTGCTGTACAGAAGAAGAAATTCAATAAACTGACCTACCAGGAGATTAATTTTGCGCGCCTCAACCGCTATAGTGATCAAATCGCTTATGCGCTTAACCAATATGGTTTACAAAGCGGTCAAAAAGCAGTACTGATGGTCACACCCTGCATTGATTTTTTCGCACTGACCTTTGCCCTGTTTAAAGCCGGTATTGTCCCTATTCTAGTTGATCCGGGCATGGGGATTAAAAACCTCAAGCAATGTTTTAACGAAGCCAGGCCGGATATTTTTATCGGCATACCTAAGGCACACCTTGCGCGACGCTTGCTCGGTTGGGGAAAAGAAACGGTTAAACACACTATCACGGTTGCCGGCAGCAGCTTCTGGGGAACAAGTTTACAGCGGCTAGTGAAGAAATATCAAAGCGAGCAGCCTTACTCTATGGTCAAGCTTGATGATAAGCAGATGGCCGCCATTTTATTTACCAGCGGCAGCACAGGGACGCCAAAAGGGGTTGTCTACAGCCATGCTATGTTTGAAGCGCAAATACAAGTCTTAAAAAAAGATTATGCCATTAAACATGGTGAGCGGGATCTAGCGACCTTTCCGCTCTTTTCACTGTTCGGTCCGGCATTGGGAATGGCTGCCATTGTACCGGATATGGATGCCAGTAAACCTATTACAGCCAATCCAAATCATATTTTTGCCGCCATTGCTAAATACCAGTGCAGCAATCTGTTTGCCAATCCGGCGCTAATTGATCTGCTCGGTCAGGCGGGTCTAAAACAATCGCTAAAATTAAACAGCCTGAAACGGGTCATTTCAGCGGGCGCGCCGGCAACACTGCCGGCGATTAAGCGCTTTAGTAAGCTACTCAATCATAATGTGCCGATCCTTAACTCCTATGGCGCGACCGAATCACTGCCGATCAGCAAAATTGCCAGTACACAACTGTTACAAACCGAAACCGTGACTGACAACGGCGGCGGAATTTGTGTAGGCCTGCCCGTTGACGGCGTTGAGATAGCCATTATTAAGATCACAGAAGAGGTTATTAGTCACTGGGATGATAAACTAAAACTCGCTGACCATGAGATAGGTGAAATCGTCGTCAAAGGCCCACAGGTTAGTGAAAGCTACTTCTGCCGGGAACAGGCCACAAAGCAGGCCAAGATCCATGATGGAAGCGAAATCCGCCATCGCATGGGCGACCTCGGTTATCTCGACAAATCAGGCTGCCTGTGGATGTGCGGGCGTAAAGCACATGCGGTTAACTGCAGAGCTAAAAGCTACTATTCCATTCCCTGTGAACGGATCTTTAATACCCACCCGAGCGTCAAACGCAGCGCCCTGGTCGTAGTAACCGTCAATAAAATGATACAGCCACTTATTTGCATAGAATTGGCCGACAAAGGCCTAGAAGGTGAGGCTAAATTATTTAATGAACTACAGTTTATTGCGCAGAGGCATACACAGACAGCCGGTATTACAAGATTTTTAATTCATTCGGGTTTCCCAATGGATATTCGTCATAATGCCAAAATATATCGCGAAAAACTGGCGGTTTGGGCGCAACAACAAATTGATAAATAACGGGAATAGCGCTTATGTCGAATAATAACCTCACGCAACTCGAGCAATTGAATCCGCACATGCAGGCTGTTTTAAAGCAATTAAGCGGCCAGGTTAAGCGCGTTTTTGTTACTGGCGCCGGCGGTTTTTTAGGAAAGGCATTATGCGCTTATCTGCGTGCTGCAAATATTGAGGTTGTCGGCTTTGCCCGCAGTCACTACAGGGAAGTTGAGCAGATGGGGGTAAAATTAATCCAAGGCGATATTGCCGATAAACCAGCACTGTTAAATGCGCTGCACGGCTGTGATTTGCTTTTTCATGTCGCCTCCAAAGCCGGTGTCTGGGGCAGTAAAGATAGCTATTTTTCTGCTAATGTTAACGGCACAGAAAACATTATCAGCGCCTGTCAAAGCTTAAATATTCAACGCTTAGTTTATACCAGCACGCCCAGTGTGACCTTTGCCGGCAAGGATGAAAACGGCATTGATGAATCAGCGCCCTACGCTGAGCAGTTTTTAAACTATTACGGGCAGTCAAAAGCCCTTGCCGAGCAGCGTATATTACAAGCAAACAATGCGCCACTTAACAACAATAAGCCGCTTAAAACTCTTGCCCTGCGTCCGCATCTTATCTGGGGGCCCGGCGATCCGCACCTTGTGCCCAGAGTACTGCAGCGCGCGCAAGCCGGAAAATTACGCTTAGTCGGAAAAACAGATAAATTAGTTGATACTATCTACATAGATAATGCCGTCTATGCGCATCTGTTAGCGGCTGTAAAGTTAGATGTTCCGGCTCCTGCGTGTGCCGGTAAGGCCTATTTTTTAAGTAATGATCAGCCGATACTGATGGCGGATATGCTTAACAAAATATTGGCCTGCAAAGGAATGAAACCGATCAGCAGACGTATTCCTGCCCATCTTGCCTATGCCCTTGGCACTGTATTGGAGTGGCTATATAGCCTGCTTAAAAAACAGGATGAGCCGATTATGACCCGTTTTGTTGCCCGGCAGCTTTCCACCAGCCACTACTTTAATATCGATGCCGCAAAAACAGATCTAGGCTATCAGCCGCTGGTCAGTATTGAACAGGGAATGGAGAAGCTGCAAGCCTCACTTATATAAACTGCCATTTAATTCCGTTTCCATAACAAACAGGCGCGTATCGAGTTCCAGCTGATGATATTCAGGCAGCATATAACAGCATAATTTGTAAAATGCTTTGTTATGCTCCTTCTCTTTAAGGTGCGCCAGCTCATGTACCACTATCATATCCAGCAGTGCCTGCGGCGCTTCTTTAAACAGCGTGGCAATACGGATCTCCTGCTTTGCCTTGAGTTTATTGCCCTGCACGCGCGAGACATAGCTGTGCGTACCGAGAGCATGTTTGAGCAGCTGTAATTTAGAATCAAAACTCACCCGGCTGATTGGCGAAGCTTGTTTTATATAACGTTTTTTATAATCCTGAACATAAGCGTACAAAGCTTTTTCAGTGCTTATCGTATGCTTATGCGGGTACTTGTTTTGTAAATAGTCGCGCAGTTTATTCTCTTCGACCAGCGTCTTTACCTGACTGATAATATTGGCGGGATAATGCCCTACATACTGCAATACTTTCATTATTTCAACTTCACTGATTAGACTTAGTAACAATGATATCATCACAGGCATAACGGGAAAATCGATTTAAGTGGTCACAATAACCAACCAAATTGGTATACTATTTATAGAGCACCATCTAGTTTAAAAAACGAACACCAGAGCTGACTAAAAATCGCTCAGAGAAGGCGTGTTAGCGAAGGAATAGAGATCTCTTTCAAGCTGACACAACGCAGTATGAGCGATTTTTAGACGCTCCCGAAGGGCGAGGTCAAAATAGTCGCATGCTGTGTTAAATTATTTCGATTTAGGCTCCTAAACTGTCAACAATTTGCCTTGCCTGCGACCATTTTGGCTCTCGCTGGTACTGTTTTTTTAAACTAGATGGTGCTCTGAACTCGTTATGGAGAAAACTATGTCCCTGTCAAAACTTATTTTTGATAATCGCTTAATTGCACAACTACCCGCCGATAGTGACACTCAAAACTACTGTCGCTCTGTCAGTAATGCTGCCTACTCCTATGTGCAGCCGACAACAAGCCGCCGCCCTTCTTTAATTGCTGTCAATCAGCCGTTGGCAAAATCACTGGGTTTTAGCGACAGCGATCTGCACAGTGAGGAGTTTGTCCAGATCATGACGGGTAACCGGCTATTAGCCGGAATGGCACCCTATTCCTTGTGTTATGGCGGCCATCAGTTTGGCCAGTGGGCCGGACAACTTGGTGACGGGCGTGCCATTAACCTCGGGGAGTTGCGCACATCTACAATAGGTCAGCAGACGCTGCAGCTTAAAGGTGCCGGCAAGACACCCTATTCCCGTAGTGCTGACGGCAAAGCGGTACTGCGCTCTTCGATTCGCGAGTTTTTATGCTCAGAAGCGATGTTTCATCTGCGCATTCCCACCACTCGCGCGTTAAGTTTATGCTTAACGGGTGAAAAAGCGCTGCGCGATATTATGTATGACGGCCGTCCGGCCATGGAGCCTTGCGCCGTTGTCTGCCGCGTATCGCCATCATTTCTGCGCTTTGGCAGTATCGAACTTCCCGCTGTACGCGGTGAGCAAAACTTAGTAAAGCAGTTAGTTGAATTTAGTATCAATAATGATTTCCCGCATCTGCGCCCGCATAATGGCCAATTCAAGGCCGATACCTATCTGCAATGGTATGCTGAAATCTGTGAGCGCACTATTGCGCTGATTGTTCAATGGATGCGTGTCGGCTTTGTTCATGGTGTGATGAATACCGATAATATGTCGCTGATTGGCGAAACCATAGATTATGGCCCTTACGGTTGGATTGATAATTTCGATTTAAACTGGACGGCCAACCACAGCGATGCCTATGAAAAGCGTTATCGCTTTGGTAACCAGGCACAAATAGGTCATTGGAATCTGCTTCAACTTGGTAATGCCATACTGCCATTGATCGGGGAGGCTGCACCATTACAAGCAATCATAGATAATTATGCTGACAATTATCAGCAGCAATGGGCCGAGATGATGGCGGCTAAGTTAGGCATAGGCAACTACCGCAAAGAAAGCGACTTAACTCTTTTTCATGCCTTAGAAAAATTGCTCAGCGCTGTTGAAACCGATATGACCCTTTTTTACCGCACCCTTGCTAAGGTCGAAAACAACCAGGATTTACAATCCGATAAGCAGTGGTTAGCCCTTTTTGGTCCCTGTTATTATAATATTGACGATCTTACCCCTGACTATATGCACAATTTCAGACAGTGGTTGCAAAATTACTGCGCACGGATCAATTCTGATGGCATGCCCCAAAAACAGCGCGCTGAAAAAATGAACCGGGTGAACCCTAAATATGTCTTGCGTAACCACCTCGCGCAACAGGCCATTGAAGCAGCCGAACAAGGTGACTTTAGCGAACTGCAGAAACTGCAGGCTATTTTGCAAAATCCTTATGCTGAGCAGGAGGCGCATCAGGCTTATGCGCTGAAACGTCCCGATTGGGCGCGCGGCAAAGTGGGCTGTTCACTTTTATCATGCAGCTCCTGAACACAGGCAGATGCCTTTATCTATTTAACTTAGGTTGCTAAGCGTATAATTTAACAGATAAATTTTTAAACAATCCACACCTTTAACAGGCATATTTTCTTATCTATAACAATATTTATTGATTTCAGGCTAGCCTAGCACGGCACTTACAAGGTAAAATTAAGGGCAATAATTTCAACCAATACCAGATAGTAGTTGTTTAATATTATTGGTATTACTAACAAAAAGAGTCTGATCAGATGGGAAGAGCATATCAAAACCGCAAAGAGTCGATGGCAAAAACTGCGGGTCAAAAAACCAGAGTTTATTCAAAATACGGTAAAGAGATCTACGTCTGTGCAAAAAATGGCGGCTTCGATCCAGATGGCAACCTGGCATTACGTCGCTTAATTGACAGTGCTAAAAAAGACCAGGTACCTAGTCATGTTATTGAACGCGCTATTGAAAAGGCCAAAGGCGGCGGCGGTGAAGATTATGAACGAGCCACTTATGAAGGTTTCGGACCGGGTGGCTGCTCGGTTATTGTAGATTGTTTAACCGATAATAATAAACGTACCTGGACAGAAGTACGTAACTGTTTTGTAAAAACCGGCGCGAAAATAGGCTCACCGGGCTCTGTTGCACATATGTTTGAACATCAAGCCGTTTTTGTTTTTGCCGGTGAAGATGATGAAGCCGTTTTAGAAGCGCTGATAATGGCCGACGTTGATGTCACTGACGTTGAAAGCGAGAACGGCAAAATTACTGTATTTTGTCCGCATACTGAATTTAACAAGGCTAAAACAGCACTCCATGATATCTATCCGGATCTTGAATTAGATGTCGAAGAGATCACCTTTGTCCCTCAGACAGATACAGATATCGCAGCTGAACACGTTGAAAAGTTTGAAAAATTTATGGAGATGCTGGAAGACTGTGATGATGTGCAGAATGTTTACCACAATGGGGTTTTACCTGATTAATGTGCACAAAATTGCCAATAAAAATACAAAACCACATCCATTGATGTGGTTTTGGCAAAGCTCCAGTAGCCCAGCTTCCCTCCCTTCCGGCAATAACTTTTAGCACTCTCCTTAAAAGCATTCAAAAACTGATTTAAATCACTTATTTTTGAGCGTGATCGCCATCTTTCAGCTAATCTTCAATAAACAGTGAACTATTTTTAAGCTTGCGTGAAGGAGGCTGAAATGCATTTTTCTGAAATAAAAAAAGATCCGGCACAGGCATCGGCGCATAACTTAACCTGCTACCAGGATTGTTACCAGAAATTTACCTGGCAAACTGCCGAGAAGCGTATTGTCGGTGGCGATAAAGGAATAAATATCGCACTGGAAGCCGTGGATCGCCATGTCGAAGAAGGCTTTGGTGAGCAAACAGCACTGCGCTGTTTAAATAAACAAGGTATAAAGACTGATATTAGCTATGCACAGTTAAAAGAGCAGAGCAGCCGTTTTGCAGCAATTTTAGAAAGCTTCGGCGTGCAGAGAGGCGATACTGTTTTTGGTCTGTCTACCCGCGTACCGCAACTTTATATTGCATTATTAGGCACGCTTAAATTCGGTGCCGTATTTTCCCCCCTCTTTTCGGCATTTGGCCCTGAGCCTATTCGTTCGCGCATGGAAATCGGCAAAGCCCGAGTACTGCTCACCAGTGAAGCCCTGTATCGTAAAAAAATACAATCCTGGCGTCATGAATTAAGCAGTTTGCAATTAATCCTGCTGTACAATGTTACCCAGCCGCTGCCGGAAAACTGCCATAATCTGGATCTGTTATTAGCACAAAGCCATCCCAGCTTTCCGGCGCGCATCTGCGATCCGGAACAACTTGCCCTGTTACACTTTACCTCCGGCACCACAGGTAAGCCTAAAGGTGCGATGCATGTTCATCAGGCCGTTATTTATCATAGCATTTCCGGTTTTTATGCGCTGGATATTCGCCCCGGTGATATTTACTGGTGTACCGCCGATCCCGGCTGGGTAACGGGCACCTCCTATGGCATTATCTCGCCCCTATGTAATCGTGCCACCCTGATTATTGACGAAGCAGAGTTTGATGCTCAGCATTGGTATCAGTTACTCAGTGAGCAGAAAGTTAATATCTGGTATACCGCGCCGACGGCGATTCGTATGTTAATGAAAGCCGGTGAAAAGCTGGCTAAAAAATATGATCTCAAGGCGCTGCGCTTTATTGCCAGTGTTGGTGAGCCGCTTAATCCTGAAGCGGTTGTCTGGGGGCAGAAAGTCTTTGGCCAGCCATTTCATGATAACTGGTGGCAGACTGAAACGGGCGGCATTATGATTGCAAATTTTGCCACAACGAATGTCCGTCCCGGCTCCATGGGTAAACCGTTACCCGGTATCGAGGCTGCCATTATCGAGACTTGTGACGGCAAAAAAAAACCTATTCGCGAATCCTGCCGAGTGGGTGAATTGGCACTGAAATGTGGCTGGCCATCCATGTTCCGCGGCTACCTGAACGAAGTGCAGCGCTACCGAAAGTGTTTTGTCGATGACTGGTATTTAACCGGTGATTTAGCCTATTGTGATGCCGATGGTTTCTACTGGTTTGTCGGCAGAACTGATGATGTCATTAAAAGCTCCGGCCACCTGATTGGCCCCTTTGAAGTAGAAAGCGCGCTGATGGAGCATCCGGCCGTCGCTGAAGTTGCCGTGATCGGTCTGCCGATGAAGTGGCCGGCGAAATTGTCAAAGCCTTTGTTGCCCTGAAACCAGGCTTTGATAAGGATGAAATCAACGAGTTACATAAGAGTTTATTAGGTCATGCCCGCAAACGACTCGGGCCGGCCGTCGCGCCCAGAGAAATTGTCTTCCGCAAAAATTTACCGAAAACGCGCAGCGGAAAAATCATGCGTCGTTTGCTAAAAGCCCGCGAACTCGGCCTGCCGGAGGGCGATATCTCCACACTGGAAAGCGATGAAAGCTGAACGCTAATACAAAGAGAGGAGCCATGATGTCCGATAACAAATTGCATATCAGCCGTTCACACCTGCATTATCTGCTGAAACAGATGCTGCGCATCCGCCGTTTCGAGGAGCGTTGCGTCAGCTTATACAGCGAAGAGAAAATTCGCGGTTTTCTGCACCTCTATAATGGTGAAGAAGCCGTTGCTGTCGGGGTGATGCAGGCATTGACACCACAGGATACGATATTAGCCACCTATCGCGAGCACGGCCATGCATTAGCGCGCGGCATCGCGATGAACAGTATTATGGCGGAGATGTTTGCCAAACAATCCGGCTGCAGTAAAGGCCGTGGAGGCTCCATGCACCTGTTTGACAGCAAGCTGCGCTTTTATGGCGGTAATGCCATTGTTGCCGGTGCATTGCCGCTGGCCATCGGCATGGCGTTAGCCGATAAAATACAGCAGCGCAATGCGGTCACCTGCTGCTTTTTTGGTGAAGGTGCGGTTGCCGAAGGTGAATTTCATGAAAGCCTGAACCTGGCCAAATTATGGCAGTTGCCGATTCTTTTTATCTGTGAAAATAACCTTTATGCCATGGGCACTGCACTGGCACTGGAAGAGTCTAATCAGAATATTCATGTAAAAGCGGCCAGTTATGGCTTAACCTCAGAAGTGATTGACGGCATGCAGGTGGTTAATGTTGAAGCGGCCGCACAAAGGGCATGTGCAGCTATACGCAATAGTCAAGGGCCGCATTTTATTGAATGTCAGACCTACCGTTTTCGTGGTCATTCGATGTTTGATTCACAGCTTTACCGCAACCGTAATGAAGTTGAAGAGTGGCAGGCTAAAGGGCCAATAGTGCAGTTAACACAGTGGCTTGAAGAAACTCATCAAATTGAAGCGCAGGATCTGCAAAATATGGAGCATGCTGTCGAGCAGGAGATTGATGCGGCTGTGGACTATGCCGAAAATGCTGCGATAGAGCCCGTAGAGGATTTATTAAAGCATGTCTATACGGAGGTTTCTGATGACTGAAGTAAGTTTTAGAGAAGCATTTAAAACCGCAATAGTTGAAGCCTTAAGCGATGATCCGCGCGTTTTTCTAATGGGTGAGGATGTCGGCTATTATGGCGGCTGTTATGCCGTGACTAAAGGTTTAATCGATGATTTCGGTCCGCAGCGGATTATTGACACACCACTTTCCGAGTCCGGATTTGTCGGAGCCGGTATCGGTGCGGCCATCGGCGGTATGCGCCCGATAGTGGAAATAATGACGGTCAATTTCAGCCTGCTGGCACTGGATCAGATCATCAATAATGCTGCAACCTTATCGCATATGTCCGGCGGACAAGTCTCTGTGCCGCTGGTGATCCGTATGGCCTGTGGTGCAGGAAAACAACTGGCTGCACAACACTCACACAGTTTTGAGGGCTTCTATGCGCATGTACCGGGCCTGAAAGTACTTTACCCCGGCACAGTCGCCGATGCACGTTATATGTTAAAAATGGCACTGGCGGATCCCAATCCGGTTATTATCTTTGAGCACGTTATGCTTTATAACCAGACAGGGACATTACCGGAAAGTAATAATATCGCCCCCATGGAAAAAGCAGTGATCCGTAAAACAGGCAAAGATTTATCTATTATCAGTTGGGGCGGCTGTTTATACAAAGCGCTGCAGGCAGCCGAGTTGCTGGAAGCGCAAGGATACGCGATTGAAGTCGTCGATCTGCGCTGCCTTCGCCCGCTGGATAGTCAAACACTTATAGATTCTGTGCGCCGTACCCATAAGGCCTTAATTGTCGACGAGTCATGGAAAAGTGTCGGTATGTCGGCGGAAATCAGCGCTATTTTAGCCGAGCAGGCATTATGGTATCTCGATGCTCCTGTGCGACGTATTTGCAGTGTCGAGGTGCCTATTCCCTATGCGGGCCATTTAGAGCAGGCCTGCCTACCGCAAAGCAAACAGATTGTTGATATTGCCCTGGAAATGTTAACGGCCCCTGAACAGGTGCTCAAGGAGGAGCTATGAGTGAAGCGCTTCATGATCTGAAAATGCCCTCTTTTGGAGCCGATATGGCCGAAGGGACATTGGTTAAGTGGTTAGTGACAGAAGGCGAGAAAATTGAGCGCGGGCGTGTGATTGCCGAGATTGAAACCGATAAAGGCATTATCGATTTAGATATCTTTGAAAATGCCGTGATAGAAAAACTGCTGCTAAAAGAGGGTGAGCGGGTTGCTGTTGGTACGCCCATTGCCAAATTAAGTTCAGCAACGACTAATAGTACAGAAACGGCAGACAAAGATATACCACCCGCGCAAAACATTATTAACGACAGTGAAAAAAAAGAGCATAAGCCTGCTGCTGAAATTCCAACAGCTCAAGACCTTGTAGCTGCCCCCCTAACCGGTGAAAATGAATTTATATTAGCAACACCGGCAGCGCGTGCACTGGCCAACAAACAGAATTTATCCCTGCATAACATCAAAGCGCAGAACAGTGATAAAAGACTGATCACACTGGCAATGGTGGAAGCCTTCGACAAAGAAGCAGCGCCGGCTGCCCGGGAGAAAGATGCCCAAACAGCTGCACAGCCGCAAGCGCCAGGTAAAGCCGGCTTTGATAAAGAAGCGATGCGCCGAACTATTAGCGAGACAGTAACGCGCTCCAAGCAGCAGATCCCCCATTATTATCTCAGCCAGCGTCTCGATATTACAGCGCTTGAACACTACCTGCACGAATACAATGGCAGCGCTGCACTTGAGCAGCGCATTTTGTTGACTGCGCCGCTGTTATGCGCCATCGCGCGCACCTTAATAAAAAACAAACAGCTCAATGGCTTATATATAAACGGCAGCTTTGCGCCGAGCAACACAGTACACTTAGCCAACGCCATTAATCTACGCGGCGGCGGCCTAGTGATGCCGGTGATCCGTGATGCGCAGACACTGACAGCTATCACCATGATGGAGGAGCTCAAAGGACAAGTCCTGCGCGCTAGAAATGCAAGTCTACGAGCTTCGGAATTAAATGCAGCCAGTTTCACCGTGAGCAATATTGGTGAACGCGGTGCAGAGCAAATGTTTGCTGTTATTTATCCGCCTCAGGTGGCCATTATCGCTTTGGGCAGCCCGCATCAGGAGGCAATGATTATTGATGGCGGTATTCACATCCGCTCCATTATTGAAGCAACACTGGCAGCAGATCATCGCGTCAGTGATGGCCATATTGGTGCCCGCCTGCTCTATCAGCTGAATCAGCAATTACAGAAACCGGAGGAGTTATGGACAGTCAGGAATTAAAGAATATTATTCTGGAAGAGCTGGGCAATATTGCCCCTGAAATCGACGCTGATGAGGTACCTGATGATGAGGATATGCGTGACGCATTGGAGCTCGACTCTATGGACTTTCTGAATTTAATTATTGCCGTCTCGAAACGCACCAAGATAGCCGTTCCGGAAGCGGATTACGGCAAGGTATTAACCCTGAACAGAATGATCCGTTATCTGCAGGGAAAAACGGCTCAATAGAAGGCAAACAGCCTTAATGAACTTCTTCTGCTCTTGCTATCATAAACAAACAGAAGAAGTTCACAACTGAGCGAACTCAGCTATTTCAGCTCTTATTGTACTTCGTTGCCGCTGGTTTTGCCCTGGTTAAACGCCAGTAAATTTTCGATAGTGGTCTGCGCAATACTGGTTAGCGCTTCTTTAGTTAAAAAGGCCTGATGCCCGGTGAAAATGACATTATGGCAGGCCGATAAACGGCGGAAGGTATCATCGGTAATAATTTCGCTGGAGTGGTCACCAAAAAACAGAGACTCCTCCTCTTCATAAACATCCAAACCTAATGCGCCGATACGCCCGGATTTAAGGGCATCAATAGCATCGGGCGCATTCAGTAAACCACCACGGCTGGTATTAATGATCATCACCCCATCTTTCATCTTCGCAAAAGAGTCGCTATTAAGCAGATGATGATTGTCGGCAGTCAGCGGACAGTGCACACTGATCACATCACTGCGCGCATACAGCTCGTCGAGCTCCACATATTGCGCACCAAGTTTCAGCGCGTGCTCCGACTGATAAGGGTCATAAGCTAATATGTTACAGCCAAAGCCCTTAAGAATCGTCATCGTGGCCACACCAATTCGGCCCGTGCCGATAACCCCGACAGTTTTGCCGAACAGATTAAAACCCACTAAGCCTTCCAATGAAAAGTTGGCATCGCGGGTACGCAGATAGGCTTTATGAATACGGCGGTTAAGCGTCATCATCAGGGCGATGCTGTGCTCAGCAACGGCTTCAGGGGAGTAAGCCGGTACTCTCACTACGGTAATATTAAGCGCTTTGGCCGCATAAATATCAACATTATTGAAACCGGCACAGCGCATAGCAACAATCTTAACGCCCAGCTCAGCAAGCTTGCTAAGCACTGGTTTAGAAAGATCATCATTAACAAATGCGCATACCGCATCAAAGCCCTGCGCGAGCTGTACTGTATTTGCATTGAGTTGAGTATCGAAATATTTAAACTCAATATTATCGCCATTATCCGCATTTAATAATGGATTAAAATGATTTATATCGTAACTACGCGTGCTGAACATAGCAATTTTCATAGGCTGTAACTCCAAAGTGGAAATAATAAGCTGTTGTTTATTAAATGTTATAACGGGTTTTGTGATTTCGATCAACAATCACCGTAAATTATTTTTATAAACGAGTGTCTTTATAAAAGTAACTTTCAATTGTGTGAAATTTCTATCATATTGTTATTGTTGTATAAATACTTTGACTAAAAGAGATGATTTTGCAAAAAAACAAAAAAGCGATAGAGTTTCATAATGTCGATAAATGGTTCGGCCAGTTTCAGGCCCTGAAACAGATTAACCTTTTTGTTCGGGAAGGAGAAATTGTTGTCGTTTGCGGACCATCCGGATCGGGAAAATCAACCTTAATTCGCTGCATTAATGGTCTGGAATCCTACAATGCCGGACAGCTTAAAGTGCTTAACAGCAGCAATTTAAATCAGCAGCAAGGCAAAGTGGGCATGGTATTTCAACACTTTCATCTCTTTCCTCACCTGAGTGTACTCGACAACCTGACCCTGGCGCCAATGCGTACATTAAAACTCTCTCAACAGGATGCAGTCGCGCGGGCGATGCATTTTCTAAAACGGGTGAAAATAGAAGATCAGGCCGACAAATATCCAGTGCAACTCTCCGGCGGGCAACAACAACGAGTCGCCATTGCCCGTTCTCTGTGCATGATGCCGCGCATTATGCTCTTTGATGAACCGACCTCGGCACTTGATCCGGAAATGATCAATGAAGTACTGGATGTGATGGTTGAACTTGCGCAGGAAGGAATGACCATGGTCTGCGTCACTCATGAGATGGGCTTTGCTAAAAAAGTGGCCGATAGAGTCGTCTTTATGGACCAGGGAGAGATTATTGAAATCGCGACACCTGAAAGCCTGTTTGTCTCACCCAAGCACGAACGCACTAAACTGTTTTTACAGCAGATCTTAACGCACTGATGTTTTTTCGCATTGCTAAACCCATTCTCTCCGCTGTGTTGCAAATCACCCTTTTGCTGCTCGGAATCGTCTGGCTTTTAGACAGTGGTGCACAGACGATGGGTTACAGCTGGCAATGGCAGCGTATTCCCGATTACCTGTTCTTCTATGAAGATGGGCAATGGTGGCCGGCAGAGCTTATTGATGGCTTATTGGTCACCCTGAAAATATCGCTATTGAGTTTACTGGCGACCCTGCTTATCGGATTAAGCACCGCTTTACTGCGACTGTCCAACTCCATCGTTGGGCGAATTCTGGCGCGCGGTTACGTTGAACTTATTCGCAACACACCGCTGCTGGTACAAATTTATCTGCTGTATTTTGTCTTTGGCCCGGTTATCGGCCTAGACAGGTTCTCGACGGCGGTTTTAGCCTTAGCGCTTTTTCAGGGGGCCTATACGGCAGAAATTTTTCGAGCAGGACTGAACAGTATTCCGCTCGGACAGTCTGAGGCGGCAAAATCACTCGGTTTACCGACTTATTTTACCTACAAAGATGTGATCCTGCCGCAGGTATTACAACGCACTCTGCCGGCATTGACCAATGAAGTGGTTTCACTTATTAAAAATTCTTCTATTGTTAGTGTAATGGCTATTTTTGATCTGACCACAGAGGGCAGAAATATTGTTGCGGAAACTGCGATGCCATTTGAAATATGGTTTACCGTTGCCGCCATCTATCTATTGCTGACCCTTTCGCTTTCTGCATTTTCCGCCTGGCTTGAACACCACCTTGGCGCGCAATGGCGAAAACAATAATAATGACGACAGGAGAAATAAAATGAAACTGCTAAAAACACTGCTATTGGGATTACTTACCCTAACGCTTTCCCTTCCAACCGGCGCCGCAACAGGCAATCTCGAGCAGATCACAGAAAGAGGCACATTGCGCGTCGGTATGTCGACCTTTGTGCCCTGGGCGATGCGTAATAAGCAAGGCGAATTAATCGGCTTTGAAATAGACGTTGCCAAACGTCTGGCAGCCGACTCAGGCTGGAGAGTCGAATTTGTACCAACCGCATGGGACGGCATTATTCCTGCACTATTGGCAAAAAAGTTTGATGTGATTATCGGCGGCATGTCTATTACCCAAGAGCGGGCCAAAAGCGTTCTCTTTACTATCCCCTACTCCCATTCCGGCGTACAAGTTGCCGCTAATAAAGAATTAGCTAAGGGCTTTAACCAATTTAGTGACTTTAACTCGCGCAGAGTAAAAATTGCCGCACGCCGTGGCGCCTTTACGGTGCAGGTTGCACGAGAAACATTTCCAAAAGCTAAAATTCTGCAGTTTGATGATGATGCCCAGGCATTCCAGGAAGTGTTAAACGGCAACGCTTATGCTGTGATAGCCTCCAGCCCAAAACCTGAGCATGAAGTGATTAAACATGCTGATCTGCTGTTTCTTCCCTTTAGTGAAAGACTTTCTAAAGGCAATGAAGCATTTGCCGTGCGTTTAGGAGAAACGGATAAGAAAGCCTTCTTTGATAAATGGATCAAAGCACGTACAGAAGACGGTTGGCTGGCGCAGCGCTACGAATATTGGTTTGCAACCCTGGACTGGCAGAATCAAGTCGCGCAGGGACAATAATAGGAAGAAAATGTGAAAGCAGAGCCATCTTCAGCACTATGTAAAATGCATAAACTGCGTTATTCATTTAACGCATTAGATTACATGCTTTTGTTTGTTACTATCATAGCCCTTGCCTGGCTCTACTATCGCTCTTCAATCGGTGTTAATTACCATTGGAACTGGGCCGGTGCCATTGATCTGATTTTCACTGCCAGAGCAGACGGCAGCCTGCCCTATTTTTTTCAAGGGATCATCTCCACGCTGCGCTTGAGCATTTGGGGAATGGCTTTTGCCTTACTCGTCGGCACTTTATTGGGTATTGCCCGGCACAGCAAAATAACCCTCTTTAAAGCGCCGGCCACCGCCTATATTCAACTGATCAGAAATATTCCGCCGCTGGTATTTGTATTTATCTTTTACTTTTTTATCTCCAACCAGCTGATCCCGCTACTGGGATTAGATGCGCTGCTAAGGGGAAATCATACCCAGAGCGGACAACTGCTTTATTTCTTATTTGGTCAGGCAAGTCTCTGGGAAAATCTGCTCTCCGGTGTCTTGTGTATAGGTTTACTCTCTGCAGCCTATATTGCCGAGGTCGTCAGATCCGGTCTGGAAGGAATAGAGAAAGGACAATGGGAAGCCGCACAGGCACTGGGCTTATCCAACTGGGCAAAATACCGCTATGTTATCGCGCCGCAGGTGATAAGCAATATTACCCCGCCTTTGGCAGGCCAGGCGATTTCACTGGTCAAAGATTCCTCCATCGTTTCCCTGATCTCGATTCAGGAGCTTACTTTTGTCGGTACCGAAATGGCTAACTCCTCAGGTTTCATTTTTGAGATCTGGTTATTTGTCGGCCTCGTCTATCTCCTGCTTTGTTTAGGCTTATCACTGCTATTTAGTAAAATTGAAAAAAGAAGCCGCAAGCACTTACTCAAGTGATTACGGCAGCAGCAATAGGATTAGCAACAAGGCACAGTATAACTGAGCAGGTTTTGCGGCAGGCTGACGCCCTGCAGTTTAAGCTGATTGATACGCTGCAGATAAGCCGCACCTTTTAGCAGATGCAGAGCGACATCAACCGCTTGCCGCTGCCGGTAATCTTCAAGATAAGTGCCCTTTACCCAGCTGTTGAAGGCCCCTAAACTCGGCCCGGCCCAGATCTGATAATCCATCTCCCGGCCTGCTTCGCCATTATTTGACCAGCGCGAAGAGAGGCCTAGATACCAGCGGAAAATCAGCGCCATTTTCCGCTTCGGATTGCTTTTAGCACGGGCCAGCATCTGCGGGTCCCGCTGCTGGAAAAAATCTATGGTGGTCTGCCAGACATGATCGAGGTTGCAGCGAAAGATCTGCTTTTCAATTTTTTGCCGCTCCAGCGCCGGAATGGCTTCAATAGAATCGTAACTGCTATACAACTCATAAAGTTTATTGGCACGCATCGCAAACATAGTGCCGCGTTTAACCACCTGCAGTTTGACCCCCATCTCAAACATATCGGCAGCAGGCGCCATAGTCACATCGGCCATTTCCACAGCAGCGAGCAGCTTACGGGTATGCTCTGATGCCCCCGCCTCCACGCAGGCCTGATTGACTGAGCCTAAAACAATATAAGCGGCGCCCATATTAAAAGCTGCCAGCGCTGATTCCGGCGTACCTATTCCGCCACCGGCGCCGACACGCAGTGCTGTCGCATAATTATATTGCGCCTGAATCTGATCACGCAGGGCAATAATAGTCGGTAATAAGGTGAGAAACGGACGGTTATCGGTATGACCACCGGAATCCGCTTCGGCAGTAATATCATCGGCCATAGGCACGCGTTGTGCAAGCTGTGCCTGTAACAGCGTGATCTTGCCCTGCGCCAGCAGTTTATCAACCAGCTTTGCCGGTGCCGGCGACATAAATTTTGTTGCCACTTCTGTACGGGAAACCTTAGCAATCACTTTATTGCCGATATGCACGCTGCCATCGCTGTTTTCTGCTAATCCCGCCAGACGATAATGGACAATATGCTCAGTCAGCCCTAAGTAGGCCGATGCTTCTACCGTATTTACCCCCAGTTTTAAAAAGATATCGACGGCAGCGGACTCCAGGGCTTCTTCACTGGGCGCGTGGATCAGGTTCACCGCAAACGGGCCGTTGGGCAACTCAGCCTGAATGCGCTTAATCGAGCTCTCAATCTCCTGCGGCACTAAACCCGCTGCTCCGAATGAGCATAAAAACCCGGCTTTACCTAAGGCGACCACCAGCTCAACAGAGGCAATGCCATTGGCCATGGCACCACCGAGATAAGCATATTTTACCTTATGCTGCGCTTTAAATGCCGAATCGCCAAGCTGTCGCGGACTCAGTGCTTGGGCAAAAGCAAGCACCGCCTCATTGCCCTGCGCGCTGACCTGCTCAGTAACCCCCAGCTGAGTACCGCTTTGTGCCACATAAAGTGCTTTCTCAATATCCATTAAGCGGCGCTTTATTGCAGTTTCAGCGCAATCAACACTTTTTGAATCAACCTTCCAGGCCCAGTTAATTGCATTTTCTTTATTAATACTTAACACTGACATTCTCTTTCCTATATAAAGCAGGCTTGCTGCTGGTAGTTCTTTTGCTGGTTTAGTCGCGCAATAAGTCCTTAAGCTTCGACAATGCTCAAAACAATATCCTTGACTTCGTAGATGCGCAGACCATCTTTGCAGAGGTTGGCATCACCCATCAGGCGCACTTCATCTTTATTACGAATAATATCGGTCAGGTGCACATCCAGCGTCATGCGTTTATTGAGCGGCGTGATCTGGCCGCGATATTTCCAGACCACCTTGCTCAGCGGAGCAATAAAACGCGGATTGTTAAACTGTGCGCCGAGATCATTTTTCAGTGCATAAGCCTGCAGCAATTCGATAATAGCCTCCACTCCTAATGAGCCGGGCATTACCGGATCCTGATGGAAATGGTAACGGAAAAACCAGTCGCTTGCATCCACGCTGCGTTCACCATAAATATAGGCCAGCCCTGACTTACCGCCGCCTTCGACGATCGATACGCTATCGACAAAATTCAGCTGTCCGCCGGCTAAACGGTAATGAGGTTTAGCTGTCTGCACCTGGAAAAACGGCAGCTGTTTATCACTGAGATCAAAACGCTCAATCTGCTCAAGAGGCGTATTATTGTCAACAAACCAGGCCTGACTGGTTTTACCGTTATCTATACCGAGCTGATTAGTGAGCGACTCGGCACTGAAATAACCAAACACGGCATTGCCTTGATAGAAAACTTCCCCCTCGACCAGCAGCTCAAAGCTGAAACTTTGAATAATGGCACCGCCTGCCATGCTGGTAGAAAGCAGCACTGACCTATTAACAATGGTTTTGCCGCGCAAATCCGGCTGTTTTAACAACTGACCGCTGCCATCGAGGTTACGGAAGAAAAGATCCTTGTTTGGGTATTTCAGCGTGGTGCCCATATAACCCGAGATAAAGCCGTTCGGCTGCAGGGCAATTTCCATAATGACTGCATAGGGCATCCAGCTTCGATGGCTGTTTTTAGTGAAATACCAGGCATCCTCAGGGACATAATATTCACTGATACAGCTTGCCGGATTTTTAAAGTCAAGGCGCTTACCCTGCACTTCGAGCACCTGTGTCACCACCTGCAGATCACCGCAGGGGGTGCGCGGCGGAATGCGTCCTTTATAAACATCAAACTCCGGCCCGAAGCATTTGCCAATATCCCCGGTTGCAAATTCAAACAGATGCCAGGGGGTAAAAGGTGCGCGATCAGGCACGCGGTTTTGCTCGGGAACCTGGGGCGCTGGAAAATGTTTTATCGGCACAACGCCTTTTTTCCGTGGCGCATGCAGATCCGATTCAACGCGCATTAAGGGCCGCTGCGGATGGATAAAGGGCTGTACACCGCGTTCATCGACAACCTGCAGACTGTCGAGCTGATGTATCGTGTCGCTATCCAGTTCAGCGGCATGGTTTTCCAGCTCCGCAAAGGCAGATTCCACCGAACTGCTGATGGCTGTTTTTGTCAGCACAACATTCTTTGGCAACTGCACCGGATAAGGAGAGTGTTGATCCTGCTCTTTGATCTCCATGCACAGATTTTTAAAATCAACCACTACTTTGTCGTCCAATAAAATGTCGATATTGGCTTTAATAAAGGGACGCGGCAACATGCCAAGTTCGGTGACTTCCATACGGTAAGTCAGCGTATTGCTTTGCGGTGTCACCTGACCTCGACAGCGTACCGTCTGCGCTTCGCCCGGCATAGGCTGGAAGCGGGCATTATTGACATTGACGTTCATGCCCAGCCAGAGCATAAAGAACATCGCCATCTGCCCGCACCCTTCCGACATTAACGAGCCCGCCATCACCTGATCATCTTTAAAATGACAGGGAAAATACCAGTGCTCGGCAGCGATATCCTTCTGCCCTTCCAACAAGCCTAATCCCCAATGCCCGCCGCTCGGGTCGATTTTGCTAATGCGCTCAATCATCAGGAATTTTTCAGATGAAAACTTCAAGGAAGGGTTACGCCCCTGCTGGTCATAGGCCGGGCCGAAACAGCCGGCAATATCTCCATTGACCAGTTTAAGCATATCAGCATAACCGTACTGACGGCGTGTATTATGGATCAAGGGTTGAAAGTACGACTTTTTAGCAGTGGCAAACTGGGCCTTATCCTGCTCGCTGGCAACCACGCCTTTCCCCTCTGCGAGTTCTTCATCGCTAAAGAAACCGGCGCAGCCGTTACGCATGATCAGTACTTTTTTATCGCCGACAAAACAGTCGTAATGGAAGAAGAATAGCAGCTGTTCACCATTTCTGGCATAGGAATCAATATGGATCTCATAGCGCAGCGTCTCGCCGCCAAAGGCCATCTCTTCGAGAAAGGTTAATTCACAATCGAGCAGGCGGTAGACACGTTCCCCCTTGTTTTGAAAATCGATACCTATATAGGCGATCAGCAGCAAATCGCACTGTCCGGATTCCACCGAAACCGACCAGGGAATCTGCCCGTCAATCAAAAAGGGCGCATCCACAGGAATATCGTACTCAGTGGTTATCGATGATTTTCTATAGTCGTTTATTTGTGCATCAAGATCGGTAACCCGGCTTACCAGCAGATAATCGGTCGTCGGCAGACGCACGCGGCGCGGGTAACTGTCGATAATGTCATAGGCAGTGCCGAAGACATTGCCGATTTTCCCCTCGGCAAACTCGACCAGATCCGGCGTATCGTAGATCACTTGTTGGGGGTTATTAAAACGCTCCACTAGATTAAGTGGCGGATAATGATAGCCGGCAGGGCCTTTTATGGCAAAACCGCTTGCCTTATCCGCTGCTTTGCTGTTGGACACTGAATTTTCCTGCTGCGCAACAGCTGCAGTTAGCAGCGGTGATGTTGCCTCTATGCCGACCTGCAGCGCAATCAGCTTGGCGATCTGCTCCCCTGCCGCCTGCCGAGCACGAAGAAAGGCTTGATGGGTTTGCGTCTGTTGGGAAATTTTCGGACTGCTTTTACTTTTCATTGTCACTCCAGCACAAGCTGTTTGCTGATTAATATTGATGGCCGGCTGCACTTGAGCCTTGCGACTGATAGTAAGCTGCTCAAGATTTACCGGGTTGGCAAGCGGCGCTATGCGCTTACCCTGCAGCTGCGAGCGCATGCTTTTAAATAACGGGTTTTCAGCATGCTCTAAAATAGACTGCGCAATCGCTTTCCCCCCCAAAGTAATAGATTTTATTAACGAAAACGCTTTTTGACTTTCCTGAGCGCGGGCAGTGCGCGCTGCTTTTGTTGCTGAGAGGATAAGATGCGCGCAGCTGGCATCTCTGCCCAAGCCGTTCAACGCAGTGTAATGCCCAGCGGCACTGTCATCTAATAACAGCGCCGTTTTAATAATACTGGCCATTCCCGAGGCGTTAAAGAGATGCCCGACCTGAGCTTTTACGCTGTCGATAGGCGCATCTGGGTAAAGGCTGGCAAAGGCGCTTTTCTCCGCTTGGTTGTCCAGCACAAAGCCACTGGCAAAGGCCTCTACGGCGGTAATATCAGCAGCCTGAATAGCGGCCCTTGCACAGGCCTGCTCACTGGCGGCAATAATAGCATCACTATCACTACCATTGACAAAACTCAGTGCCTCTATTTGCGCATAAATATTTTTTTCTTTGGCCTGCGCAGCGGGTTTAACGACAAATGCGCCCGCCCCCTCGCCGACTAGCCATTGTTGTGAATCAAGTAGGTTGGGGCTGTTTATAGCGTTTTCAGAAACGGCGCCATAACGTTGCCGCAGGCTGATATTTTCAAATGATCCGGCCAGATCAACGCTGGCAATGATCACCGCTTCAACATCAGAGGTCTGGAAAAGATTCTCCGCTAACTCGACACAACGGTAAACAGAATTTTCTTCACTGGATACGGTAAAGGCCGGACCGGAAAAATCCCATAGCGCAGAGATCCGTGAGGCCATAATATTACCGATAAAACTGGTATATTGATTTAACAATGCCGGCTCAGCCACACTCTCTCTGGCAATAGCAATTAATTTCTGCTGCTGCTCGGCGCTTAACGCTATCCCCTGCTCTTTTAAGCTCTGCTCTATCTGCGTGGCCAGGTTTACCCGTCCGCGATATTGATGCAGATCCAGCTCCATGCCCATCGCCACCAGCACGGCAACATTGCCGCCTTCCTGCAGGCCGGCATCTTTAGCGGCATTATCAGCCACCTTCATCATCAGTAACTGCTGTGGAATCAGGCAGTCCTGCTCATTCGGCGGAATCTTAAAGCGTAAAAAGTCGATATCAAACTGCTCGATATAACCGCCTTTCGGCGCTTTCTTAAGCTGCAGCGCCTGTTTAACGGCGCGGCTTTGCTCTAGTCCCTTCCAGCGCTTAGCCGGCAGTTCACGGAAGGTATTCGCCTTGCTCTCCAATAACTGCTTAAATTCACTGAGGTTGACTGCTGAGCCAAACAGGCAATCCATGCCGACAATCGCCAACGGCTGCGCATCTTTAGCGACGGGAAAATCTTTATCAAGGGGCGTATCGCCGGGCTGTAAAACCAGGTGCGCATTGCTGCCGCCAAAACCAAAGACGCTGACCCCTGCGGTGCGCCTTTTATTCTGCGCAACTGACCAGTTCAAGGTTTCAGTGGGAAACTGCGCGTTGCTGAAATAGCCCTCTTTAGTGGCAAGCGGATGGTGCAGACCGATAGTCGCCGGAATTTTGCCCTCGTTTAAGGCGCCAATCGCCTTATTCATACCGGCCATGCCCGCGGCGGTGAGCATATGCCCAAGATTGGATTTTGCCGAGCCTAAATAGGGCTTATTGCCATAGCGGCTGAAAAACTGCTCCATGGAGCTCAGTTCAACTTTATCGCCTTTAGGCGTGCCCGTTGCATGACACTCAATATAATCCACCTCAGCCGGATCAACGCGAGCATCCTGATAGGCGCGCTGGTAGGCTAGCAGCTGCCCTTTCGAATTAGGGCTGAGTACAAATTCTCCTTTGCCGTCATTAGAAAGTGCGCCGCCTTTAATAATGGCATGGATAGTATCACCATCACGCAGCGCGTCACTATGGCGCTTTAACACCATCATGCCGGCTCCCTGCGCGGCAAACAGCCCCTGTGAGTCTTTATCCAGCGGTGCATGACGGTCATTCTCCGGAAAAGCCTGAAAGATGGAAAAGCCCATATTCACAAACAATGAGTCCGCGGCAGAGACAGCACCGGCCAGCATCATATCGGCCTTGCCGGTATGCAGATAATCACAGGCTAACTTAGTGCTGTAGCAGGCGCTGGCACAGGCGGCATCCAGTGACAGGTGTGTGCCGCCTAAGCCGGATGCCTTGGCCAGCAAAGCTGAAGGATAGCCGGCAACCAGGCCATTATCCGCATTTACAGCCTGGCTGGCGGTAAAGTTAGCTAATTGAAAATTATCCGCACTGAGCTGCTGCAGTGCATGCTCGACAACATGGTGATAGAAAGGCAAAAACAGATGATTCGATGCTTTAGTAGGAAAAGAAAGATTGCCTAAAATCAGGCCGCAGCTTTGCAGCTTAGCACTGCCCCAGTAACCGGCATCCGCTAACGCCTGCTGAGTAACGTATAAACTCCACTTATTGAGATCATCTAAGTGAGCAAGCTCGCTTTCCTTCAGCCCCTGCTTGATAAAGGGCCCCTTATCAAATTCAAAATCACGAATATAGCCGCCATACATGCAGTAAAACTTATCGTTATCGCCCTTTTTGCCATAGTATTTTTGCGGCTCTACCCCAAGCTCGGCAGCGCTGATGCGATTGCGGTTGTCCTGCTTATTCAATAATTGTTGCCAGAACTCCTGCGGTTTGCTTGAGCCGGGAAATAGATTGGCGATACCAATGACGGCAATGTTTTCCATAAATACTCTCTTAGTGTAATTCTTCTGTTTTATCTTTAACCGGCACCAGGAGCGAAGCGTAGAAAAAACGCTTCAGCTCAACCTTTACGCCAGCACTCAGCAGTTTGGCCAGAGCCCTAAAAATCATCAGCTGCTGATCATTGCCTTTGCCATTCACGGCAACTGTCATGCACTTTGCGCCCCTGTCATTGGCCGCCAATATTTTCTCTGTCCAGGCGCATAAAGAGCGCCCCGCTCCCATCTCAATAAACAGCGAAGCCTGCTCGGCCAGCAACGTATTGATTAAACGCGGAAAGTCTACCGGTTCACATAAACATTTGGCAATACTGACAGCAATTGCTTTTTGCTTAAAAGGCACGGGCAGGTAGCAGGAGCTTGAATAAAGTTTGCTCGGAATGCGCTGTGCGAGCGCCATACTATACAGCTCAATCATCTGCTGATAATGCTGATAAGCAGGTTCACTATGAATGGCATTATGCACATTAAGCGCCAGCGGCCGTACTGCTAATCTTTTAGCAACCGCCAGACAATCAGCAGGATAACCGGCAATCACTAAACTGTCCGGAGTATTGATCAGGGTGATATAAACGCGTTCACTGTCGCGAATCGCCCTTTTCACCTCGCTCACTGTGCCTTTAATATTGTAGGATTCCCACAGCAGTGTTTCGCCGCCTTGTGTACTTGCCGGTAACTGCCATAAGCTGCGCAGCGTTTTCAGCTCACCGGATAACTGCTCAGTAAAGAGTGGCGAGTTGGCCAGGCGCGTACTCATTTGCCGCGGATTCTGCCAGCAGTCCAATGCCGTAAACATGCTGACCTCGCCCATGCTGTAACCGGCAGCAAAATCGGCATCGATATTAAGCAGATCCCGGAAAATTCGGGTAAACAGACAGGCATAGCCGACACCGCACTCGGCAATATCGGCCAGCTTGCTGCGCAACGCCAAATCACACTGTTTCAGCGCCTCAGCATCGAGACGCACCACAGAGCGCGGATTTAATAGTTTATCCTTTAAACTCTCGCTACTGTCATCGCTCAGGGTTAACAGACTGGAGTACAGCTCCGGAAAAAGCTGCAGCAGATCCCGTCCCAGCCCCAGATAAGTCGCCCCTATTCCCGGGTATAAAAAACAGGTTTTAGGGTCAGCCTGGCGATTCACACAAAAATAACTGCCGCGCGGTGTTTTCCAGTCTTTCTGATTAGCCAGTGCTGCCACTACGCCTGTTACTGCCAGGGCAATCTCTTTTTTTAACTGCGCAGGCGTTTCTGCCAGTAACACCACACAAAACGCCGCAGCGGCGTTGTCCTGATAACTCTGGTAACAGTCCTGTGCCAAGGTTTTAAAATCACAGCTGTCAAGCGCGCCATCAAGCAGCCTCAGTTGCGCCAGCAGCTCAGCTTGTGAACTCCCAGTAAGAATAAACAGCGACAGATCGCTATGGGCATTAAAGCCGTTACTACGCAGCTGATTGTCCTGGTTCTCCTGCAGAATAAGGTGTGCATAGCGGTCAGCGGATAAACAGCTATAGCTGCAGTAGCGCGCTCTGTTATGCTTATCGGGAAAAGCCGGCGCACAGTCATTAAGCAGATAAAAGGGCGAAGCAAGCCAGGCACTTAGTTGCCCTTGGTGAGGCGCACTCCAATCCTTAACCGCAGGGCGATAGTGCTGCTGCAGGGCGAACACGACATTTAAAAAACCGCAGAGTACCGATAATAAACCACTTTCACCGATAACACTTTTTATACAGCTCAGTGAAGTATGCAGGGTTAAGCCGTTTTTATAACTGTTGAGCAGGGCATTTTGCTCGACGGCCTGCAGCTCTCTATTTGCCGGCGCAGACACCTCAACGGAGCTGATTGCCTCACTGCTCAGGCTACTCTGTGCAAATGAGCGTGCGATACACTGCGCAATTTGACTAAGGTCATCGGTCACGGCAAAGCTATGCAGATAAGCATAGATATAACTCTTTTTATGCGCAGCAAACTCTTGATCGGCCAGTAACACAGAGGCCACACCGCTGCTTTGCCCGTAACCACAAAACTGCTGATCATAGCTGATAGTCGCCTGCGCCTGAGCTAATGGCTGCTCTTTTAAATGGGCGGCCATAATCAGCACCGCCACCTGCAAATCGTCAATAAGCTCGGCGCTCAGCGTTAATGCCTCGGCAAGCGTCGCCACCCGCTGACAACAAATGAAATTATGCTCACCAACAAACTCTGCCGGCTGCTCGGCGACAATAACCACAGCCAGCTGCTGCTCGCTTAACTGACTGCTCTGCATAATCCGTTGCGCCGAAAGTTGGTATAACTGCGAGTAACTATAAGCCTGTGTCAGCTTCGCCTCTTTATCATGGACAGCGCCTTTGTAAAAAGCAGCAGCAACCCGATCGACATTATCCAGACCGTCGAGTTGCGCATCAAAGCCGATAACCGCCAACCTGCTTGACATGCTAAGCCTTGCCCTTGAACAGCTTATTTAAACTGGCGCTGCTGGTTACCTGAGCCCCTTTAATCTCTGCCAGCAGCTGTTTGTCGGTATCGATCAGCAAAATATCCGCGCTAATTAAACTGCCCTTTTGTTCAGTCACGCTTAACTGCAGATAAAAAACCTCTGCAACCTGAACCTCACGATAAACCGTCCAGGCAAGCGTCGCGGAAGGTAAAGAGCCCAAACCTAAGTGCTTTTTAACCCAGACCAGCAGCGCCTGGTAAACCAGATCATTGGCAAACACATTGTTCGCCGCAACGGCAAATTCGCCCTGCTTGGCCAGTACCGCAGCCGGTATTTGACAGCTCATCTGCAGACCTTTTTCGTCAATATGATCCAGCGTCAGAAAATTCTGCAGGCTGTCGCCATGAAACAGCGTGCCGTCATCATATAACTGCGCGGCACTTGCTGGTTCACTGTCTGCAGCCTTTAATTGCCCGGTAAAAGCCGGCGCTGTTTGCAGTTGTTTAGTCAAATGCAGGGTTGCCTGATAATGGAACTGTGCTCTGCCCTGCGCATTTGCGCTGCTTATTTTAACCTCTACCGCTAACTGCTGCTCATCCTCGGACACAAGCTGCAGATCAAGGGCATATTGTTCGCCCTGCTGGCCGTTAAAGACAATGCCTTTAAAGAGTTTATAATCCTGCAAGCCCTGATAACGGTAGTCAGGATAAATTTCCCGGCAGGCATCGACCATCCAGGCAATAGCGCAGACAGTCGGAAATACCACATCCCCGGCAATTTGATGATCGTTAAAAAAAGGATTGTTAGCCGCTAACAGCGTTTTTGATAAGCGACTAACTACCGGCTTTTTTACACTGCTCTCCTGCGCCGCTTCACCACTCATATCATTGCCTACTAAGATCTGCGGACAACGGTTGCTCTCAGCAGCGAGTTCGCTCACTAACAGCTGAGCACCGGCCGCAAGCGGAATGATATACACACCACGGTCATTAAACATACGCTTAAGCTCAGGCGTGACCATACCGCCATCCCAAGGTCCCCAATTAAAACTAAGCACTTGTGCATCCGGATGTAGGGCTTTAAAACGGTAAGCGGTTTTATTTAAAATTTCATTGGCCAGCGCATAGTCAGACTGACCGGGGTTCCCATAAAAACCTGCCGCCGATGAGAACAATACTAGATGTTTTATATTTTCCATTGAACAGCAAGCTAATAGCGATAACAAGCCAGCAATTTTTGTGCTGTATACCGCCTCCAGTTCGGCCAGTGTTTTCTGCTCGATAAATTTATCAGCCAGCACCCCGGCGCCATGAATAATACCCGTTATCTCACCCCAGATGGCCGTGATTGGCTGCACGGCATCAAGCACATTGGCGGCATCGGTGACATCCGCGCAGACATATTCAGCGATAGCACCCGCTGCAGAGATCGCATCCAGGGTCTGTTTGATTTCGCGATTGGCAAGAATGGGTTTAAGCAACTGGCCAATGGCCACAGGGGTTGGTTTTTCCCCCTGACTGATAAGTTGCTGCATGGCGGCACTCTTGAGTTCACTTTGCGCACTGCTATTATTTGCCCAATCGGGTTCAAGATCGCTGTAGGCTGAGCGGCCAAGGAGAATAAATTTACACTGATGCTGTTTTGCCAACTCAATAACACAATGCGCTGTTACCCCCTTTGCTCCACCACTGACCAGAAATACCGAATCTGCACTAATGCTGTTACCCGCCGTTAAACGATAGCTGTCGGTTTTTTCGGCCACCAAGGTTAAACGGCCGTTGTTATTAAAGCCCACTTCGACGGGGCTAATATTCTGATCATTGAGCTCATCGACAATAATAGCGGCAGCCTTATCAGCGGCAAACTTGCTGGGAAGATCAAGCACACGACAGAAAACCGCAGGCCACTCATGCGCTAAGGTTTTCACCAGCCCGCTTAGCCCGGCCTGCACAAGATCCGATTCAGGCTCGTTATTTTCAACCCCAAAAGCACCACCTTGACGGGTCAATGCCAAAAATGATGACCGGGCTTCATTATTGTTTTTTGCCAGACCGGAAAGTTTGGCTAACAGAAAGGCCAGTATCAGCCCCTGCTTATTAATATCTGCAAATTCAATACCCGTGACTGATGTCTTCGGATGCAGATAGATAATGCTGTTCCAGCTACTCTGCGTAGCAAGAGCACTTGCAACTTCTGTCTCGCTCAGTTCATTAAGTTCAATGACATTCACAGCCGGTGCAAACTTTTTGCTGCTGAGCTGCTTAACCCAGGGCGCTTTTAATACCGTCACCGTCCAGCCAAGCTCGCTGAGCTTATCCGCCAAACGCACACTGACACCTTGACCATCATCCACTAACAGCAGATTTTCACCATTGACTGCGCTGTTCATGACTTTTGCGGCAGGCAGATGTTTAACCGCCACGGTGGCACTTGGTGCCTGTAAAGAGGCATCTATCTGCAGCGCTTGCTCTTGTGCTGCCGGGATAGCTGCAGGTGAGCCTTGCTGCGCCACTTCATTCATATAATCAATAATTTCAGCTAAAGTACGCTTTTCGGCCAGCAGTTCGGCATTGAGCTCCGGCAGTGCGCTGATCTCATCCTGCACGCTGCCTAAAATCTCCACGCGCTTAATGGAATCAATGCCCAGATCGGCTTCCATATCCATGCTCAGTTCGAGCATCTCCGCCGGATAACCGGTTTTATCGGCGACCACAGAGAGCATCACAGTCTCAATCTTATTGAGATCGAGCGCAGCTGTCGGCTCCGCTGCCACTGTCGTGTTCGCCACAACAGGCGCAGTTTCGGCCTGACTGTGCATATAGTCAACAATCTCCCCCAGCGTGCGCAGCTCGGCCAGATCTTCGGCATTCAATTCCGGCAGATCGGCAATTTCATCCTGCACGCTGCCTAAAATCTCCACGCGCTTAATGGAATCGATGCCCAGATCGGCTTCCATATCCATGCTCAATTCCAGCATCTCCGCCGGATAACCGGTTTTATCGGCGACCACAGAGAGCATCACAGTCTCAATCTTATTGAGATTGAGTGCAGCTGTCGGCTTAGGCGCGGCTGGTGTGGTCATAACAGGCGCAGTTTCGGCCTGACTGTGCATATAGTTGACAATCTCCCCTAGGGTGCGCAGCTCAGCCAGATCTTCAGCGTTGAGCTCCGGCAGATCGGCAATCTCATCCTGCACGCTGCCTAAAATCTCCACGCGCTTAATGGAGTCGATACCCAGATCGGCTTCCATATCCATGCTCAATTCCAGCATCTCCGCCGGATAACCGGTTTTATCGGCGACCACAGAGAGCATCACACGCTCGATTTTATTCAGATCGAGTGCAGCTGTCGGCTTAGGCGCGGCTGGTGTGGTCATAACAGGCGCAGTTTCGGCCTGACTGTGCATATAGTTGACAATCTCACCCAGCGTGCGCAGCTCGGCCAGATCTTCAGCATTGAGCTCCGGCAGATCGCTGATCTCATCCTGCACGCTGCCTAAAATCTCCACGCGCTTAATGGAATCAATGCCCAGATCGGCTTCCATATCCATGCTCAATTCCAGCATCTCCGCCGGATAACCGGTTTTATCGGCGACCACAGAGAGCATCACAGTCTCGATTTTATTGAGATCGAGCGCAGCTGTCGGCTCCGCTGCCACTGTCGTGTTCGCCATAACAGGCGCAGTTTCGGCCTGACTGTGCATATAGTTGACAATCTCACCCAGCGTGCGCAGCTCGGCCAGATCTTCAGCATTGAGCTCCGGCAGATCGCTGATCTCATCCTGCACGCTGCCTAAAATCTCCACGCGCTTAATGGAATCGATGCCCAGATCGGCTTCCATATCCATGCTCAGTTCGAGCATCTCCGCCGGAAACCGGTTTTATCGGCGACCACAGAGAGCATCACAGTCTCGATTTTATTCAGATCGAGCGCAGCTGTCGGCTTAGGCGCGGCTGGTGTGTTCGCCACAGGCGCAGTTTCGGCCTGACTGTGCATATAGTTGACAATCTCCCCCAGCGTGCGCAGCTCAGCCAGATCTTCAGCATTCAATTCCGGCAGATCGGCAATTTCATCCTGCACGCTGCCTAAAATCTCCACGCGCTTAATGGAATCAATGCCCAGATCGGCTTCCATATCCATGCTCAGTTCCAGCATCTCCGCCGGATAACCGGTTTTATCAGCGACCACATTGAGCATCACACGCTCGATTTTATTCAGATCGAGTGCAGCTGTCGGCTTAGGCGCGGCTGGTGTGGTCATAACAGGCGCAGTTTCGGCCTGACTGTGCATATAGTTGACAATCTCACCCAGCGTACGCAGCTCGGCCAGATCTTCGGCATTCAATTCCGGCAGATCGGCAATCTCATCCTGCACGCTACCGAGAATCTCTACGCGCTTAATGGAATCGATGCCCAGATCGGCTTCCATATCCATGCTCAATTCGAGCATCTCCGCCGGATAACCGGTTTTATCGGCGACCACAGAGAGCATCACACGCTCGATTTTATTCAGATCGAGCGCAGCTGTTGGCTTAGGCGCGGCTGGTGTGTTCGCCACAGGCGCGGCTTCAGCCTGACTGTGCATATAGTCAACAATCTCACCCAGCGTGCGCAGCTCAGCGAGATCTTCGGCGTTCAATTCCGGCAGATCGGCAATCTCATCCTGTACGCTACCGAGAATCTCTACGCGCTTAATGGAGTCGATACCCAGATCCGCTTCCATATCCATGCTCAGTTCGAGCATCTCCGCCGGATAACCGGTTTTATCGGCGACCACGGCCAGCATCACACGCTCGATTTTATTGCTATTGACCACAGGCGCAGCTGCGACAACCGGCTTGATAGCAGGTTGCGTTGCTTTATTCGCCTGAACTGTCTGATGAGTTTTACTAAGCTGCTCGTGAAGGCTTAAAGCAGGCGCTTGTGCAGCTGTTTTTTCTGTCTGCAGCGGCGTTGTTATCTGCACCTCAGGCGCAACTTGGCTATTTGTAGCTGCTGCTGTGCTGTCACCAGCCTGAGCAGTTGGAATGGCCGTCAACATCTGCTGCATATTGTCAGTTTGACTATTCAGGTAGGCTTCATGGACACGCAATGTTTGCGTTTGGAAATCATGGTACATGGCCAGGGTTTTATCCAGGCTTTCCGGTAACTGTGCGGCCCCCGCCTGTGCCTGTAAAACACTCTGGAAGGTTTTTTGGTATTCTTTGGGTCCCTGCATATACTGCTCATGCACCGCTAGCAGTTGTGCCTGCTGATCGACAACCGAAGCGACACTCTGCTCAATGCTCTGCAGTAATTCGCTGTTAGCCGCTGGCTGTGTATTAACGGGAGCCTCACCATTAACCGGGGAGCCGTCAGCATTGACATAGACGATCTTCTCAACAACCACCTCTTTAATGACTTCTTTTTCAACGACCTTGGGCTCAGCAGCGCTTAACTTCCAGCCATCATTCAGGCAGTCAGTAAAGGCCTGCTGAGTTTTCGGGCTGACATAAGCCGCGCCACTTAATTTCATAGCCAGCGCGGATCTTTTGGGCGCAGTTACCGGTCGGGCAACCGCATTATGCGGGTCGATATTTGTCAAGGGCACGCCTAAAACAGCCATCTCCAATGCCGCTAAACGCAGCTGTTCGTCCGCTGATTTTTTAGGGTTGGCATTGATGGCAATGGTGGTGACATCCTGCTTATCCGCTAAGATATTATCCACTAAACGGGTTAATACATTTTTCGGTCCGAATTCAATAAAGATACGCCCGCCGGCATGATAAAGGTTCTCAATCTCTTCACTAAAATGTACCGGTTGCAGAATATGATCTTTTAAACTCGCTTTAATCTTCTCAGCATCCTTGCTGTGTGCTCGAGCGCTGCCGTTCGCAAAAACCGGAATGGTTGGCGAATTAAATTCAATACTGTCAATCACCTCGGCAAAGGGCTTTTGTGCATGGCCGACCAACTCGGTATGAAAAGCAGCAGACACCGGCAGCGGCACAACCTTGTAGCCTTTTTCCTGTAATTGCTGAGAAGCTACTGCCACCTGGCTAGTGACACCTGCCACCACCACCTGATTATGGGAGTTATAGTTGGCAATAGAAACATCCGCAATATCCTTAATATGTGCAGCTACACTGCCAGGCTCGCCGACCACGGCAATCATAGTACCGGCATCAAAATCAGGATCATTCGGAGCCGCCATTGCCTGCCCGCGACTGCGTGCCAGGGTCATATAATCATTCGCGGAAACAACACCGGCCGCCCATAATGCGCTGAGTTCACCAAAGCTATGCCCGGCGGTAAAGTCGGCACTAAAGCCCGCCTGCGCAAAGATCTTATACAGGCCCATACTAAAGGCGCCGATAGCCGGCTGCGCGTATTCAGTTAAACGCAGTTTCTCATCCTGTGCTTGACGCTGCTCAGCAGAGAAGACCGGAATAGGATAAAGAGTCTGCGAGAGCTGATTTAAGCCGGCATCCGTAAACTGCTTATCCATCTGTGCATGCACTTCAAGCATGGTCGGGAAGTTACAGGCTAAATCGCGTCCCATATTCACATACTGCGAGCCTTGACCGGAGAAAAGCGCAACCACTTTACCGGCACTATCAAGGCCAGACTGACGATAATAGAGACCGTTCGGCTTGCTCCATGCGCTACTATTATCGCTGGCAAGTTGTTGTAAAATTTGCTCAATAGCCGTTTTTGCCTGCTGCGCATTTTTAGCGGCAAAAGCGCAACGAGCCAGCTCAGGCGCAGGCGTTGACAGCGGGTTTTCCGTTACCAGAGCATTAAACTGGTAAGGTGCGTCTTCAGCCACAGAGAGTTTATTCGACCAGCTTTGCAGCGATGTAATCAGCGCAGCTTTATTCACTGCGCTGATCAGCACGGTCTGCGGCACCTCATTTAAACGGTACGCGGCGCTCTGCTTCGCCTTATATTCTTCCAGAACCAGGTGGAAATTGGTGCCGCCAAAACCAAAGGCACTGATCCCGGCGCGGCGTTTAACCCCATCAGCACGCGGCATCCACGGACGGGTTTCGCTATTGATATATAAAGGGGTATTTTCGATATTCAGATTACGGTTCGGCGTATCCACATTAATGGTCGCCGGCAGTACTTTATGATGCAGCGCCAATGCGGCTTTAATTAATCCGGCCGTCCCCGCAGCCGCTTTTGTATGGCCGACCTGCGATTTGATCGACCCTAAAGCAACGTGCTGTTTTTGATCATTGTTTTCGCTAAAAAGCATATTTAAACCGGAAAACTCGGCAGCATCGCCTGCCTTAGTGCCGGTGCCATGAGCTTCAATCAATCCGCAGGTCTGAGGAGCAAATCCGGCATCGGCATAAGCGCGTTTTAATGCTTTTAACTGCCCTTCCGGACGCGGTGCATAAATGGATTTAAAACGCCCGTCCGATGAGCTGCCGATACCTTTGATCACGGCATAAATTTTATCACCGTCACGCTCGGCATCACTGAGGCGTTTAAGGGCAATCATGCCAACCCCTTCGCCGACCATCATACCCTTTGACTGATCATCAAAGGGGCGAATATCTTCGCCATCGGTAAAAGCCGGTGTTTTAGAAAATGACATATACATAAAGGGAGAATTGTCACAACAGATCCCACCGGAGATCATCATTTCCGAGCGGTATTCGAGCAGATCCGAAATCGCCATTTTAACGGCTGCCAGCGATCCGGCGCAGGCGGCATCAACCACACAGTTAGTTCCGCCGAAATTAAAGCGGTTAGCGATGCGCCCGGCAATCACGTTACCTAATAGTCCGGGAAATGAGTTTTCTTCCCAGGGAACATAAGCTTTTTTAAATTTATCGATAATCACAGCGCGATCCGCTGCGGCAACGCCGGAGGCTTTTAATACTTTATCGAGAACCGGTCCCTGCAGGCGCGAAACTAACTGTCCGCCAAGCTTTTGACCGCCACCAACGCCCAGGGTAATACCCATTTTATCACGGTCATAACTGCTTTCATCGCTGATACCGGCATCAGCCAAGACATCCCGCGCCACGACCAAGCCCATTAACTGAGTAATATCGGTAAGCTCTAGAATATTCGGCGGCAGACCGAACTCCATCGGATCAAAGTCTATCTCGGGTAAAAAACCGCCGCGTTTACAATAGCTTTTATCTGCTTCGTTTTTATCCGCAGAGTAATAATCATCAATTGGCCAGCGGTTTTCCGGTACATCCTGAATCGCATTGACCGACTCAACAATATTGTCCCAAAATTGCCCCAAATTTCTGCTTTCCGCAAATACCGAGGCCATACCAACAATCGCAATCGGACAGTCCTGTAAACGTGAATTTAACTGCTTATCTTCAACTATCTCGGCATTGTTAGTACTTTGTTTGTTCGACATGGTCTTACTCCAGTTAGGATCGATCGCGCTTTCGCTTTGTTTAACCGATTTGATTAACGAAAACGACTTTAAGATTTATTATTTGCTGTCCGTTGCCCGTTCATTTTTCTCATCTAACAAACGAAAACGGCTTAAAAATTCATTATAATTTCCCGCCAGCACGCGGCGAATATGAAAAGGAGCTTTACGCAGCACATGCTTCATATAACGTCTGGCAGCGTTTTTTTCATCATCACAGTAGAGGTCAACGTAAACCCAGTCTCCGTCAGGATCGTTTGCCACTAACAGACGATACTGCTGCTTGTGATTATTTAATTCCGGTAAAGTAGTGACATTAACCTGTACCACATCCAGGCAACTCAGCTCGGTAGATTTGGCATGCAGCGCATGTTCAGTCAGTTTACTGTTGGCTTTATTGTGCGCCTGCTCGCGCAGATGTTTTCGGCGCATCTGGTTTAACACCGCAGACATCGCCTGCGGTGATATCTCCGAACTAATCACTTCATGTGAAGCCTGCTCTTCGATATTTACCAGCACAGGCACTTGCTGACCGTCCTCTATAACAAAAGGATCCAGGTCTGCTAAACGCGATACGCCATGGCGTTTTAAACAGCGCTGCAACCCCGCACGCGAGGTCTGAGGGTTGATAAACTCTTTGCATACCGCCAGCAGCTCATCTAAAGAAAGCTTCAAACGGCTGCGCAACTGCACCACGGCATATTCCTGCTCGACGCTAAGGGTGGTATTAAGCTGTTTAGGAATATGCGAGGCATCTTGGCGATCCGTGCGTTTACGCCATTTGCGAACAGTCGATTGGGAAATTTTCAGCAGACGTGCAAGCATCGCCGTGGGCAGATCGGATTGATAAATAAAAGCGCGCATTTCCGGTGTGGTGGTGGCGTTTTTATGTTGTTTAGACATAACAGAAAACGTTCATTAACTGATTAATTTCACTAATAATTAAATAAAAGCAGTAATATACACAGGTATCAGACCCTATACAATCACCCGATACTTAATTTGTGGTGAATGTAAACAGACAGGCCTTCTGGCAATTGATTCGCGGAAAAGCACTTTTTGTGCTTCACTTTTAGTCATCGCTCAAGCCGCGCAGGAG
>CAXXRV010000019.1:0-124176 GCA_963674525.2 uncultured Psychromonas sp.
AACGCCGGTGAAAATGCCAAGCTCTTTGAAGGCGAACATAAACGTGATTTTGTTTATGTCGGCGATGTCTGTAAGGTAAACCTATGGTGCTTCGATAACAATATTTCCGGGATTTTTAATGTCGGCACTGGCAAAGCAGAATCCTTCTTAGAAGTTGGCAAAGCCGTTGTAGATTTTCATCAAAAAGGGAAGATTGAACGCATCCCCTTCCCGGAGCACCTGAAAGGCCGCTACCCAGAGTTTTACTGAAGCTGACTTAACGAATTTGCGTGCAGCCGGTTATGATGGAGAATTTAAAACTGTTGCCCAAGGTGTTGAACTTTATTTAACTGAGATAAATAATCGTGGTTAACAAAGCATCTATTATTAAAAAAGTAATGTTGGATAAAAAATTACCCTTAATTAGCTCAATGCTGGTTTTTCTCTTTTCTGCAACATTACTGATTTCAGGGAAAAGTTACTCATATGTTGCCATTACGCTCTGTTTAGTTTCTTTATTATTTTTACCTATAACGTTAAAAAACAAACTACCTGCAGACTTTTATAAAATAGGATTGGCATTAAGCGGTTATTTTTTCATAACCGCTTTATCTATCTATTGGAATGGAGGGAAAACCAGTAACCTGGATATGCCAAGTCGCACCATTCTGATCCTTCCTGCATTAATTTTTCTAGTAAGCTATCCGCCCAAAAAAGAATGGGTTTTTAAAGGGATATTAGTCGGATCACTTCTTAGTGGACTGATTGCTTTATATCATCAGCAGATATTAAATATACGAGCATTCAATGATTTTGGTTATATGGTGATTCAATCAGGGGATATGGCTATGTCTTTGGGGGGGTTTTCTCTGGTTATATCTACGCATTACCTGAAAGAGAAAAATAAACAGCTGTCCATTTTTGCCTTAATTGCCGCCTTTCTCGGTATTCTTGCCAGCTTGTTATCTGGTGCAAGAGGCGGGTGGTTGATAACTCCTTTTGTGCTTGTCTGGTTGTTAATAATCAACCGCCATTTAATATCGAAAAAAGTTGCAGTAGGTATCGTCTGTATGACTCTAGCTATTGCTTCAGTCGCTTACCACATAGTAGATAGTCGTATTGATAAAGTATTTAATGAGCTTACTCAGCTAGCCGAAAAAAATTACACAAATACCTCTAGCGGTGCACGTTTGGAAATGTGGAAAAGCGGGCTGTATGCATTTTCTTCCAAACCGATTTTTGGTATTGGTTATCAAAACCGGCAAAACTTTAATCAAGAATTAGTTAATAATAATTTGGTCGATCCAATCGTACTCAAGTTTGGCCGCCTGCATAACAGTTTTATTGAGGAGTTATCCATTAAAGGCATTATCGGCCTTACAGCCTTGATGCTGTTCTTTTTGGTTCCTATGTATGTTTTCCTGCTTCGAGGGAACATTAAAAATAATACTTTTTCTCAATTAGGGGTTGTACATATCATCCTGGTTATGGGCTATTGTCTTACTCAAAACTATATCAACCATCATTCTGGAATCCTCCAATATTTAATGTTTATTATTATTTTTTATGCTGTGCTGCATAATGAAAACAATACTTTACTCACTAAAAAACAAAGGCTGAATAATGAAGATTTTAGTTTGCAGCTCATATAAACATGCCTGGAACAGTGTCCGCCCTGAAGCGGAAATGTTTATAGAGATGGCTCGTCAAGGACATCAAGTGACAGTAGCCACACAAGGTGATGCTGAGTACGTATCTCGCTTTAGAAATCACGCCATTAAGGTGCTGGATTGTTTTCCAAGTAAGAAAATCTGCCCTAAGACCATTAAAGCCCTGCATCGCGAGCTAATTGATGGCGACTATGATATCTGTTATGCATTTAATTCCAAAACCATCCCCAATGCAGCATTTGCCTGTATAGGTGCAAAAGCCAAGCTAGTAGCCTACCGGGGTACAACGGGAGGCCTATATCGCCATGATCCCAGTGCTTATTTAACGCAACTTCACCCAAGGGTCGATGGTATTGTTTGTGTATCCAATGCAGTACAAAAAGATGTTGCCAAACGTGTCTGGAAAAACAAGCAAAATGTAGTGGCGATTTATAAAGGACATCAGTTAGACTGGTACCAGGTAGAGCCGACTCCTCGCTCTGAATTCAATTTATCTGATAAAGATATTATTGCGTTTTGTGCAACGCATGTTCGCCCAAGTAAAGGGATCTCTGTTCTGCTGCAAGCAACACATTTTATAGATAATCCCAACTTCCATCTCATTTTAGCGGGCAGTGGTTATGAACCGCATTTTGATGAGATAAAAGCCAGCCCTATCGCTGATAGAATTCATTATATCGGGCACAGAAAAGATGTGCCCTCTTTAATGACCATGGCCGATTTTCAGGTGCAACCATCAGTTAGCGGGGAAGGTTTACCCAGAACGATCATAGAAGCAATGGCTAATGGCACCCCCTCTGTAGTCACAACAACCGGCGGTTCTCCTGAACTGGTTATCGATGGTGAAACAGGCTATATAGTGGAAACAGGAAATGCTAAAGCATTTGCAGATGCGATGAATAAATTAATTGCATCCCCCAAAAACGCTTCCGAAATGGGGAGGAATGCCCAACACCATTTAGCGACATACTTTACAGCTAAAGTAACCGTTGCTGAGCATATAAAATATTTCAAGAGATTAATATTGCAATAATAATAGCCCTCAACCTTTCATTTATTTAAATATAAATGTTCATTTTGAGGGTCAATTTCCCACAGTTTCCCCCAAAGTTCATTCATACTATCGGGCTTCAACTGCTCCATTCCATTAGCAGGAGCGTGAGTAAATTCACCAAAATAAATTTTCCCATTGACCGAATAAATATCGACTCGAATATAGTCAAATCCAGTTGCGAGCTTTCTAACAAGTTTCTTCATTAAATCAAAGTTATCAGGCTTCGCCCTCAAACCTATTGGCATAAATGAATTCAAACGAATATCCGTCAATTCCCACTCAGCGTTAAAAACACTACGCTTATGGTGTTCAAAACGCCCTTCATCGACAGCAATATAAAGCTCAGTTCCGGCAAAACAATGAAACTTATAATCATCGGGAGTGTCGGTGCCAGACTCTAAAAACTCTTCAATAATTATTTTCTTTGGTATCTTTGTATACCAAAGCTCTCTTCTTGCATATCCAAAATCAAGTGTTAAAGCATGATTCATTTTTTTCACAAGAGCTAACAAGTTATGAGATGATTTGTCCCTAACAATTTCAATATGCCTTTTACCACTGCCATGCGTTGTTTTTACCACAAATTTATTCGGTAAATTATCTAGATCCTCAATAGTAAGCTTTGTATAAACTCCTAACAATGGGACTAAATATTCTGCACCAATTACGGATTTCACGTACTCTCTTACCGCATACTTATCTGAATACAATGCCATTGCATCAAAGTTTCCATACTTTTTCCTATAGAATATTTTTTCAGAAAAAGTTGAAGGTGAATCTTCATTTAATTCATATCCATGAAGTTCATAAAACTTTCGATGATATCTTCGATCATATCGCCAACGACGAAAATATTTACTAATTCTATTAGGGATAATTTTATCAATTATCATATTACTTCTCCCTGAGCAGCAAGAGAGACTTGACGGCCAACTATTTTCTCAAATGATAAAAATTCCACATCCTCCCTGCATGGTGCTACTGGCTTATCGATATATAGGGCAATTTTGTTTGCCAAAGCCTGGGCATCCCCTTTAGGTACTATTCCTTCAGCTAAGCGCCCCAATAAAATTTCATCTGCTGGCCCGCAATTTGTACTAACAACGGGAGTACCGCATGCAAGCGCTTCAGTAATCACATTTACGAAACCTTCTGTATCTGAACTTAATACAAATAACGCTGCATTCTTGTACCAAGGGTAAGGATTATCCACAAAACCTGGAAAAATAACCCGTTCTGATAAATTAAGAGAATTCACCAATTTATCTAAATGCTCTCTCTGGTTACCCTCACCTAATATAACCAATTTATAATCATCTATACTGGATAAATAAAAGGCTTGGATTAATATATCAAAACGTTTTTGCTTGCTTAAACGCCCAACTCCAATAATGTACTTATCAGGTATCTCTGGAACTGAATTTTCTGATAACGTTAAAACCCTTTGTAAATCACAAGGATTATTAATCACTTCAAATATCTGAGGAGTCACATTATGTTTTTTTAATTGCTCAACAAACGGTAGCCCTATATATTTAGATACAGAAAACATTTTTTTATCTTTAAATAACTTAGATAACACCCAATGATTATAAGCACCTCGAATACCTGACGTTACATTAGGAATGTCAAAAGGTAAATGTAGACTATACACAACATGTTTTCTATTTAACCACCAAGTCCGTTTTATAGATCGGGCCCCACGAACAAAGATACAATCAATATCACCAGCCTTATCTTCTATATTATTAAGTATTTGCAAAACTTGAGGCTCAAATATACATTGAGACAAAACAGGCTCACTTAAAGGAATTAAATATCTCAAAATAACTTTATAAAAAGCGTAATAAACAGCTTTAACTGGATGTTTAATAAGATATTTAGCAAGATTTAAGGTGTAAACATCAACATTGATATCTACATCTAACCTTGCGCCTTTTTGCAAACAAATTATGCTTACTTTATTTCCGATAGATGTTTGATAACGGGCAAGTTCACGTGTGATTTTTTGAATTCCCCCCATTTTAAAATTATGTACTATATAAACAATGTTCTTCATCTGCACTTCCAACTTAAATTTATTTATCCACTCTATATTATTTTTAAATTTTATTAACTCTCATTTCTATTTTTTTCCAGCAGCCACAGCCCGACATACTTATTAAAATTTACTTGCGCATAGGTCATCGCCATTATAAAACCGATACTACCATCTAAAAATCCGCGTCTAATGATGTAAATAAGCAGAAATGTCCAAATCGCACGTAATAAAGCTAATAACAGCCCGCCTGACTTCTTACCTTTACGGTGGTACTTTTGCGAACCAAGCCAGGCATAATCAGCAGCTTTATCCAAACCATGTTTATAGTCACGATGGGTGTAATGTAAAAGCAGCCCTTTTAACTCGCCGATCTTTCCACCGCTCGGTATCACCGTTTCATGCACTTCATCTAGTGTATACCGCGCCCCCTGGCGTTTAAACAGCCGTAAAACAGAACGTGCACTTCGTCCATACTTAAGTGTTTTACCATATAAAGTGACTCCCCAAGGAAGTTTATAAGCATCTTTGTTAATTTTATCTTGAGATAATAATTGTAATAACTGGGCCTGCATCTTTTCATCTAATGCTTCATCGGCATCAATAGATAAAACCCAATCACAAGTTGCCTTATCTAACGCTCTTTGTTTTTGTTTACCAAAACCGGGCCAATCGGTTATCTCAACATTGTCGGTATATTTTTTACAAATAGAAACCGTTTCATCTGTTGAGCCGCTATCTAAAACTATAATTTCATCGGCAATATTCACAACAGAGCTTAAACACTGCTTAACCCTGTCTGCTTCATTTTTTGTAATCAAAATAACGGATAATGTATGTTTTTTCATAACGCTATAGTTTCCAGTAATTTAATTTTTTGCGCATCTGTAAATTACGAATAATATTTTTAGGTTTTGAGTCAACCCAACCACTTGCAAGCATCTCACAAACAGCAGATAGAACTCTCTGCGCTGAATTTCCATCAAGATAAGGCGTCACTGATGGCCCGTAATTTTTAATGTTTTTTACTAACTCAGGAGAGGGGCATAAGGCTTCCTCGATCGCTTTTTCTAACTCTTCAGGCTTCGTTATATTAATAAAACAATCTAGCGGCTCTCTATTATTGACTGTCACAACCGCTTTATTTAAAAGCAGAAATTCTTGAAAAACAGATGAATTATCACAAACCATCAGATCTGCACGATGCAGTGCAGCGATCACCTTATCGTTATCAAGAAAAATTAAATTTTCATTTTCTAACGCTTTATATTTTTGTACGGTTTGCTGAGCCATCTTAGGGTGCAGAGTCACCAGCCATTGCCATTTATCCTGCAGACTTAAACGCTTTATCTCTTGATAAACTAATTCCGCACATGAAAGCGAAGGAGTAAATGTTGAAGAAAAGAGCACCTGAGGACGTGCGTATTGTTCAACCTGTTTATATTTAAATAAACTATCAAGCTTTATCCATCCAGTTTCCACTACTTTAAAGTAAGGTCTCTGCAAGGATAACTGCTGTAATGAATTTGTTCTTTCCGGACCTTCTGTGCAATACAGGTCAAACAGGCCTCTTTCCGGATAAAGGTTACCTCTTTTACTCTCATTTAAGCCATGAAAAACTTGTACTTTTAAGCCGGGAATAAAAGAGGGTACACGATCACCAGGAGCAAATACGGCATCAGGAGAATAGGCAACAGCATCAGATACGGCTTCCAGTACCTCTTCATTTTCTTTTAAAAATAGACGAGAGATATCACTACCCACTAACAACCATTTGACTAAGTGGCCCTGTTGCCGAGCAACATTCTGCAGAGGGCGTAAAATATCAAATGAATAATTTTGCTCTACATAAAACAGCAGCTTATATTGTTTTTTTGTTTTTTCTTCTGCCATAATCAGCACTCAAGTTGTTATCGAAGTTCACTTAAAAAATTCGTTTTAGTGTACACTATATCCATTCTTTTTATATTGAAAATATATTCCATGTTTATTCGCATCTTATACACTTTACTGCTTTTCCTTATCTCTCCATTTTTTTTATATGGCCTTTATAAAAGCAAAGCCAACAAACCTAAGTTTGGAAAACGTTGGATTGAACACTTTGGTGTTACTCCCAAGCTAGAAGATGCAAATTGTACTCCACTGTGGCTGCACACTGTTTCTGTCGGTGAAGTGATCGCAGCTGTTCCTCTAATCAAAGCCTTAAAACAGCAATACCCTGAAAAAACAATTGTGGTTACGACTACCACCAGCACAGGGGCGGCTGAAGTAGCAAAACTGGGAAATCTGGTTGAGCACCGTTATATGCCGCTTGATTTTAGCTGGGCGGTGAGACGCTTTATTAAAACCATCAATCCAACCGCCCTGCTGATTATGGAAACCGAGCTCTGGCCTAATACGCTGCATAGCGTCCACCAATACGATATTCCAATCTCCATCATTAATGCCCGTCTATCTGAGCGTTCTTATCTTGGTTATAAAAAGTTTCAGTTTATCTTTAACCTGCTGGCGAAAAATATCGATCAGCTGCTCTGTCAGACGGAAGCGGATGCACAGCGCTTCAGACTGTTAGGCGTAGATAAAGAAAAAATAGCGATCACCGGCTCCATTAAATTCGATATCTCCATTAGCGATGAAATAAAAACAGCAGGAGAGCATCTGCGCAGCGAGCTGGGCATTAACCGCCCTATCTGGATAGCCGCCAGCACGCATCAGGGTGAAGATGAGCTGATTTTAAAAGCGCATAAAAAGCTATTAAAAACACTGCCGGATGCGCTGTTAATTTTAGTGCCCCGCCACCCGGAACGCTTTTCATCTGTTAGCACTTTGTCTCTGGACAAGGGTTTTACTACCGTTAATCGTAGCAGTAAACAAAGGGTTACTGAAGCAACATCCGTTTACATGGCCGATACCATGGGCGAGATGCTGATCTTAATTGGTGCTGCCGATATCTGCTTTATGGGCGGCAGTCTGCTGGGTAAGAAAGTAGGTGGGCATAACCTGCTGGAGCCGGCCGCACTGGCCAAACCCTGCTTAACCGGACCGAGTTTTTATAATTTTCAGTTAATTACCGAGCAGTTAATTGAATCTAACGGCTGCATTGTCTGCCCGACGGAAAATGAGATTGCAGAGAATCTGCTTAAACTTTTTGCTGATAAAACAAGAATGCGGGAAATGGGAAAATCTGCACTAGCTGTTGTTGATAAAAACAGAGGCGCACTGATACGCACATTGCAGCAGTTAAGCGCTATAAGCGCTGATTAAATCCTGCCAGTCAGCAGCTTGCCACTTTATTGCGCGCTTTTTCAACTCTTTATTAAAAGATCTTAATAAACGCGCTAAATTACTCGCCTTCCAATTATCACCGGACTGCTGATAGCACTTATCAAAATCAATCAACCATACCTTGCCCTGTTTATCTAAGAGAATGTTATGGATATTGAGATCAGTATGGTTGATCTGGGCATTATGCATTCTTTTAATCTGCAAACCTATTGCTTGATATTCCCGGCTTGATAAAGATCGATGCTGCAGAATATCGACCAGATCTTGAGCCGCTGGGATCTTTTCCGATAACAGATCCGCCTGGTAGAAAAATAGCCCTTTTTTTGCTCTTGCGGCAATGGGTTTAGGAACATTGACGCCTGCCTGATTAAGCTTATCGAGAAGATAAAACTCCTGCACAGAGCGTGTTTTTTGCCAACCGTTAAAAAGATAGTGATCGGAAATAAGCTTGCCGAATAACCCGCCGCGGTGATAATGGCGCAGCGCCCCCTGCAGCTTTTCTAACTGTACAAACCAGGTCGTGCCCCGCCCTTGTGCTGAGCCGATCACATTTCCTTGCTGTTGCCAGTAATCCGCTGAAAAACAATCCTCGATATGGTCATTTAACAAGTCATCATCATAGACGATATAAACTTTATTTTTTTGTAAAATTTTAACCATAAATATTTATTCCGATTATTGTATACTCTAGGAGCTATTTGGCGATGAAAAATAAATAGCTCCTGAAAAATTAACTAACGAATCATACTACTATGGCTTTATTTACAACAGCACCAAAATCAATTTGTATTCTCCGCCTCTCTGCAATTGGTGATGTCTGCCATGCCGTTGCGGCAATACAGGCAATTCAAAAACAGTGGCCGAGCACAAAGATCACCTGGATCATGGGAAAAATTGAAGCGCAGCTGCTTTCTGATCTGCCCGGGATCAATGTGATTGTATTTGATAAAGCAAGCGGCTTTGCCGGAATGAGAGCTATTTGGAAACAACTGGCCGATCAGCACTTTGATGCTTTATTACATATGCAGCTGGCACTGCGGGCCAGTGCTTTAACGCTGGGCATTAAAGCAAAATACAAAATAGGTTTTAACCGCAAACGGGCTAAAGAAGGCCAGTGGTTATTTACCAATAAAAAGATAAAAGATGTTTCCTCGGCGCATGTGTTAGACAGCTTCTTTGAATTTGCCTATTTTTTAGGGATAGAGAAAACAACGCCGAGCTGGAATATTCCACTGGCAGAAAGCGATATCAGCTTTGCACAGCAGCAACGCGAGGATAACAAACCGCTATTTGTGATTTCACCGGCTGCCAGTAAAGATGAACGTAACTGGCTGACTGATCGTTATGCCGCTGTTGCCGACTACGCTGTGCAAAAGGGCTTTCAGGTTATTTTATGCGGCTCGCCGGCGCCAAGAGAAGTCAAGCTGGGCAGCGATATCCAAGCATTAATGACAGAAGAGGCAAGCAATTTAATAGGCAAAACATCTCTCAAGCAGTTAACGGCTGTTATTCGAGAAGCTCAATTAATACTCGCGCCGGATTCCGGGCCTGCGCATATTGCCACTACGCAAGGTGTGCCGGTGATAGGTTTATACGGCCACAGTAATCCGAATAGAACCCGCCCCTACCTGAGCAAAGATACTGTTATCAGCGTCTATGAAAAGCATGTTCAGGAGCAGCATAAAAAACCATTAAACGAACTGCCATGGAGCGCAAGAGCCAAAGGTGCCCATATTATGGCCGATATCAGTGTTGAGCAGGTTATTGCTATGTTTAACAAAATAGTCGATAAATAATGCCAGGCAACTTCATCACGCTGAGGTTGCCGCTACTCGGCCTATTGGTAAAAACTTCTATACCAGTTAACAAACTCAGCAACGCCCTGTTTTACCGGCATTTGCGGCTGATAGTCAATCGCCTCAAAGAGATCTTGCGTATCCGCAAAAGTTTGATAAACATCACCGGGCTGCATCGCCATCAAGTTTTTCTTCACCTCAATGCCTAAGGCATCCTCTAAAGCATCGATAAAATCCAGCAGTTTTACCGGGCTGCCATTGCCGATATTATAAATGGCATAAGGTGCCGAGCTTGTTGCCGGTGTTCCGGTTTCCGGTAACCAGTTGTTATTCTTAGCCGGGATCACATCCTGAATACGCATAACCCCCTCAACAATATCATCAATATAGGTAAAGTCACGACGCATATCACCATGGTTATAAACATCAATCGCTTCGCCATCGATAATTTTCTTGGTAAATTTAAACAGCGCCATATCCGGACGCCCCCAAGGGCCATAGACGGTGAAAAAACGTAAGCCCGTGGTCGGCAGATCATAAAGATGAGAGTAGGTATGCGCCATTAATTCATTAGACTTTTTAGTCGCCGCATACAAAGAGATAGGATGATCAACCGAGTCAGCGGTTGAAAAAGGCACTTTACTGTTTAAACCGTAAACCGAGCTCGATGATGCATAAACAAGATGTTTGACCTTTGTATGACGACAGCCTTCTAAAATATTAAGGTGCCCGACTAGATTGCTGTCTGCATAAGCTAATGGATTATCAATGGAATAACGCACTCCCGCCTGTGCAGCGAGGTGGATCACCCGGTCAAACTGCTCTGCTGAAAACAGCTTGGGCATGGCCTGACGATCGGCCAAATCCAGCTTAATAAAGGTAAATAAAGGATGGGCGATTCTTTTTAAACGCGCTTCTTTTAAAGCAATATCATAATAGTCATTGAGATTATCGATACCAATCACTTGATGACCGGCCGCTGTTAACCGCTCAACAACCGCACTACCGATAAACCCCGCGGCGCCTGTAACTAAATATTTCATAAAAACCTTGTTATCTGTTAGCCATTCCCAAAAACCAGAGTATATGCTCTATCTCCTGCATCTAAAAGCAGATATATCATATTCACTTAATATCAAAAAAAATCCCCAGCCTGAAAAACAGGATGAGGATTTTTTATTCGCTTAGCTAAATAGCGAGTTATGCTATTTCCAAGCCTTCCAAGCGTTAATCAGACCATTGGTTGAACTGTCATGGCTTGCTACTGCATCGCCAGTATCCAGTTCAGGCAGGATTTGACCGGCAAGCTGCTTACCTAATTCAACGCCCCACTGATCGAAACTGAAGATGTTCCAGATAATACCTTGGGTAAAGATCTTCTGCTCGTACATGGCGATCATCTGACCTAATGTTTTCGGTGTAATTTTCTTAACTAAAATAGAGTTACTTGGTTTGTTACCGGTAAACACTTTAAAGGGTACGACATTAGCCACTTCTTCAAGTGTTTTACCTGCAGCTGTAAACTCTGCTTCCACCTGCTCTTTGCTTTTACCAAAGGCTAGCGCTTCTGTTTGTGCAAAGAAGTTAGAAAGCAGTTTAGTGTGGTGATCACCTGTCGGATTATGAGTTTGTGCCGGTGCAATAAAGTCACATGGAATCAGTTTAGTGCCCTGGTGAATCAGCTGATAGAAAGCATGTTGACCATTGGTACCCGGCTCACCCCAAATAATCGGACCTGTCTGGTAATCAACCGGATTACCGTTGCGATCCACACACTTACCGTTTGATTCCATATTGCCCTGCTGGAAGAAGGCCGGGAAACGGTGCATATATTGGTCGTAAGGCAGAATAGTTTCAGACTCTGCGCCATAGAAGTTGTTATACCAAACCCCGATAACCCCTAGAATAACCGGAATATTCTCTTTAAAGTCAGCGCTTGCGAAATGTTTATCCATTTCGTGTGCACCTTCCAGCAACGCTTCAAAGTTATCAAAGCCGATGGTTAATGCGATGGATAAGCCGATTGCCGACCACATTGAGTAACGACCGCCAACCCAATCCCAGAACTCAAACATGTTTTCAATATCAATACCGAAGTCAGTCACCAGCTGAGCATTGGTTGATAATGCCGCAAAATGTTTAGCAATGTGCGCTTCATTCTGTGCCGCGTTTAAGAACCACTCACGCGCACTGTTGGCGTTAGTCATGGTTTCTTGTGTGGTAAATGTTTTTGAAGCGATTAAAAACAGCGTTGTTTCAGGATCAAGTGGTTTTAAGGCTTCCACAATATGAGTACCATCAACATTAGAGACAAAGTGACTGTTAATACCTTCCACTTTATATGGCGTTAATGCTTCTGTTGCCATGTACGGGCCAAGATCTGAACCACCGATACCGATATTAACGATATCTGTAATACGTTTGCCTGTGTAACCTTTCCATTCACCGGAATGAATTTTTGCACAGAAGGCTTTCATTTGTGCCAGTACTTTATTAACTTTCGGCATAACGTCAACGCCATCAACCATTACCGGCGTATTGCTGCGGTTACGCAGCGCGCTATGCAGTACCGCCCGATCTTCAGTGGCATTGATTTTTTCACCGGAAAATTGTGCTTTAATCGCACCTTTAAGATCAACTTGTTCAGCAAGCTCAATTAGTTTTCCAAAAATTTCTTCGGTGATAAAGTTTTTAGAGAAATCAACCAGCAGATCATCATTGAACTGACAGGAAAACTGTTTAAAACGATCCGGATTATTAGCAAAAAGTGCTGATAACTGCATATCTTGATTTTTATCAAACAAAGCCTGTAATTCAGACCATGCGGCTGTTTTTGTTGGATTAATGTTTTTTAGCATTGCTATATTCCCAAAGGTAATATGTAAGACATTTAATAAATAGAAACGAACTTGATGCAGATATATTCGTACATCGAAAAAGATCTTTGTTGATTTATTTATAACAAAGATCATACCGTAAAAAAGTAACTTTTCGTAACAAAAAGCAACTTAAAAATCAGACCGAAGTCATACTTTAACAGATACTCATTGATTATTTTGCTATGTTGAGCAAACTTTCTGCTTATTTACGCTATTTAATAGAGTCAGCGGCTTTCAACTCCTAAAGCACAATAAAGCTCCCCTTTTACAGCAAATCAGGTATCATCATGGATCTCATTTTATCCGCGCAAAGAAGAGAAAAAACATGAGTAATAGAGAAAAACACACTACGCATTTTGGTTTTAAAACAGTCGATGAAAATAAAAAAGTCGAATTAGTTGCTGATGTATTTGACTCTGTGGCCGGTAAATATGATCTGATGAACGATGTCTTATCCTTGGGCATTCATCGCCTTTGGAAACGTTTTACCGTCAGCTGTTCAGGCGTGCGTAAAGGCCAGAAAGTCCTAGATCTTGCCGGGGGCACAGGAGATTTAACCGCTAAATTTTCGCGTATTGTCGGTAAAAGCGGACAGGTTATTTTAGCCGATATTAACGACTCGATGCTGAAAGTGGGCCGCAGTAAGTTGCGAGATTCGGGCATTGTCGGCAATGTCGATTATGTGCAGGCCAATGCCGAAGAGCTACCTTTTCCGGATAACCATTTTGATTTGGTGACCATCGCTTTCGGACTGCGCAATGTCACCGATAAAGATAAAGCCTTAGCCTCTATTTTCCGCGTCTTAAAACCCGGCGGCCGTCTTTTAGTGCTGGAGTTCTCCAAGCCGCTGTATAAACCGGTCAGTAAATTTTACGACTTTTACTCCTTTAATGTTTTGCCTAAACTGGGCAAGTTGATTGCTGATGATAGTGAAAGTTATCAATATCTTGCGGAGAGCATCCGTATGCATCCGGATCAGGAAACACTCAAAGCGATGATGAACGATGCCGGCTTTGAGGGCACTGAATACTTTAACTTAAGCGCAGGTATTGTTGCCCTGCACCGCGGTTATAAATATTAGTATGCATGCAGACTGCTTATATTTCACAGTGCAAGAAAATGTTTAACAAAACACGTTCACCAAGGTTTAAAATAGGGTAACACCAGCGATGATTAAATTAAAAGAACTTACCCGCCTTTATCAAATCAATAAAGCCGTTGTTGAATACGGCTTAATTGAACTGCTGCCTAAAGAGCATATTCCGCTCTCTTACCGGCTTATGCGCTTATGCCTGTTTTGGCTGCAACCTAAACACCAGGATAAAACACTGGCCGAACGCTTGCGCCTCAGCCTGCAGTCGTTAGGGCCTATCTATATTAAGCTCGGGCAGATGTTATCCACACGGCGTGATCTGCTTCCTGAGGTTTATGCCGACCAGCTGGCTTACCTGCAGGATAATGTGCCCTCTTTTTGCGGGGAGCTGGCCATTAAAGAGATCGAAAGCTCACTGGGTCAGCCTATTGCGCAGCTGTTCAGCAACTTTGATGCCAATGCCCTGGCATCGGCCTCCATCGCTCAGGTACATAGTGCGACATTAATTGAAGATAACCGCGAAGTGGTGATCAAAGTTATTCGCCCGGGTATTGAGAAAACCATTCAGGCAGACTTGCAGCTGATGCGATGGCTTGCCCAGTTGATGCAGCGCTTTCTAAAAGATGCGCGGCGTCTGCGTCCGGTTGAGGTCGTCCAGGAATATGAAAAAACCATTATCGGTGAATTAGATCTGATGCAGGAAGGTGCCAATGCGATGCAGCTGCGGCGTAATTTTTTGAACTCCAAGCTGCTCTACGTGCCGGAGATCTATTCCGATTACTGTACCAAAAATGTATTGGTGATGGAGCGCATTTACGGTATTCCCGTTTCTGATATCGACTCACTAAAAGCACAGGGAACCAATTTGAAACTGCTTGCAGAGCGGGGTGTAGAAACCTTTTTCACGCAAGTCTTTCGCGATAGTTTCTTCCATGCCGATATGCACCCGGGTAATGTCTTTGTTTCCTATGAGCACCCTGAAGATCCGCTCTGGATAGGCATTGATTGTGGTATTGTCGGTACCCTCAACAATGAGGACAAACGCTATCTGGCGGAAAATTTTCTTGCCTTTTTTAACCGCGATTACCGCCAGGTTGCACAATTACATGTGGATTCCGGCTGGGTTCCCGCGGATACGCCCATTGACGAGTTTGAATTTGCCATTCGCGCCGTATGCGATCCTATTTTTGAAAAGCCGCTGGCCGAGATCTCTTTTGCTCAGGTGTTAATCAACCTGTTTAGCACGGCCCGCCGTTATAATATGAAAGTACAGCCGCAACTGGTTTTATTACAAAAAACCCTGCTTTATATTGAAGGGCTAGGCCGGCAGTTATACCCGCAGCTGGATTTATGGGATACCGCTAAACCCTTTCTGGAAAAATGGATGCAGGAGCAGGTCAGCCCGAAAACGTTGTTTCATTCGCTTAAGAAGAAAGCGCCCTTCTGGCTGGAAAAACTACCGGAAATACCCGAACTGCTGCATGCCAGTTTAACGCAGGCAAAATCCATGCAGCAGCAACAGGCGCTGCTCATTGATAGCATCAAAAAACAGCAGCAAAGCAATAATAGAAGTCATTTTTATATTGGCAGTGGTATTACCTTCTCTATTATCTCGGCACTTGCTTATCTGCAGACAGAGCAGGAGCTATCTTTACTGACCGGCATACCGGCTATTTTTGCCTGGTTACTTGCATGGCGTCATAGCAATAAGGTATAACGTTGACTGCAAAGCGGTACATCAATTAACTACTATAAAAAAACAAGGAAATAAATATGGGCGGCATTAGCATTTGGCAGTTGATCATTATCGCCGTGATCGTAGTTTTGCTTTTCGGCACCAAAAAATTACGCGGCATGGGCAGCGATTTAGGCGGTGCAGTAAAAGGCTTTAAAAAAGCGCTGCAGGACGAGGAAGAGAAAACAACACCGGAAATTGAAAAAAAGAGCGATGACAGCCTTAAAAAAGAGCAAGATGCTAAACCAGAAAGTAAGCACAAAGATTAAGTGCCACATTAAAGGCTTTTATTGCGATGTTTGATATCGGTTTCTGGGAGATTGTTTTAATCTCCGTTATAGGCTTAATTGTACTTGGCCCGGAGCGTCTGCCGGTTGCCATCCGCAGTGTCGTGCGCTGGATAAATACCGCTAAAAATATGGCCAACTCTGTCAAAACGGAAATCACCCATGAGCTGAAACTGCATGAGATGAATGAAAGTATCAATAAAGCCGGTAAACACGGGTTATCTGATATTGCGCCGGAAATGCAAAAATCAGTGGATCGGATAAAACAAAGCGCGCAGGAGATCGCCAGCGCTTATGAAAAGCCCCCGAAGAAGCTGCAGCAAACAGGGAAGAGCGCTGAGCAGAAAAAACCAAAGATAACGGACAATAAACAGGATAAAGAAGATGAGTGCAAATAAACACAGTGCTCACTCCTTGCCTTTAATCGAGCACCTTCTAGAGCTGCGCGATCGCCTGTTACGCATTATCATCATTGTTATGCTGCTATTTTTAAGCCTGGTTTACTTTGCCAACGATATTTATCACTACCTGGCCATTCCCTTAACCAGTCAGCTTCCGCAGGGCGCAAGCATGATAGCCACAGGCGTCGCCACGCCCTTTTTTACGCCCATCAAGCTGACCATAGTACTGTCCTTTTTTATTGCGATTCCGGCTGTTTTGTATCAGCTGTGGGCGTTTATCGCTCCGGGTTTATACAAACATGAGCGTAAGCTGATTGCGCCGCTGGTTATAAGCAGCGCCCTGCTCTTTTATTTGGGCATGGCTTTTTCATATTATGTGGTTTTCCCGTTAGCCTTTGCCTTTTTTACCAATACGGCACCGGAAGGGGTGACTATCGCCACAGATATCAGCAGTTATTTAGACTTTGTATTAAAGCTTTTTTTTGCCTTTGGGCTGGCCTTTGAAATCCCCGTCGCAACCCTGCTGTTATGCTGGACAGGGGCAACCACTCCGGCAAAACTAAAAGAGAAGCGCCCCTATATCATTGTCAGCGCATTTGTTATCGGTATGTTATTAACGCCGCCGGATATTATTTCGCAAACTCTGCTGGCGGTACCTATGCTGATTCTATTTGAATTGGGATTACTCTTTGCGCGCTTTTACGTTCCCCAAGAAAATGCCGACACTGAGCAACCATAGAGTACATAAGCCATGATCGATATTGGTGTCAACCTGACCAACAAACGTTTCCATAAAGATTTACCTGATGTCATTAATAATGCCAGGCAGGCCGGTCTTGCTGCGCTTATCATTACCGGCACCGACTTGCAGGAAAGCGCGCAGGCCGTTAAGTTAGCAGCAAGCCATCCCGACTTTCTCTTTGCCACGGCGGGCATTCACCCTCATGACGCAAAAACCTTTGAGCCCAGCAGCTTAGCCAAACTCAAGCAGTTAGCTTTACATCCACAGATCAAGGCGATTGGTGAGTGCGGCTTAGATTTCAACCGTAATTATTCAACGCCTGCCGAGCAGGAGTATGCATTTGTCCAGCAGCTTGAGTTAGCCGTTGAGCTGCAACTGCCGGTTTTTATGCATGAACGCGATGCTAATTCACGCTTTATTGAGTTATTAAAACCATACCGCGCACAGCTGCCCAATGCCGTACTGCACTGTTTTACCGGCAGTCAAAGCGATCTGCAGCGCTGTTTAGAGCTGGATCTGCATATTGGTATCACCGGCTGGATCTGCGATGAACGCCGCGGCACAGCGTTGCTCGAGCTGGTTAAGCTGATCCCTGATAACCGCCTGATGATTGAGACGGATGCGCCTTACCTGTTGCCACGCTCACTGCGCCCAAAACCTAAATCCAGCCGCAATGAGCCTAAATATCTGCCCCATATAGCAGAAACTGTCGCGCTGGCACGCAAGCAGCCTTTAGAGCTGCTTATCAGCAACACGCGTAAAACCAGCCAGGCTTTCTTTAATTTACCCATTTAGCAGGAGCATAAATGACTCTTTCCCAAAGTTTTCCGGCACGCCGTCTGCGCCGCTTGCGTAAGCATGAATTTTCCCGCCGTTTAGTCGCGGAAAACCAGCTCTCAGTTAATGATCTGATCTACCCGATGTTTATTATTGAAGGCAAAAACCGTCGTGAAAGCATCCCCTCAATGCCGGGCATTGAACGTTTATCATTAGATCTTCTAGTTGAAGAAGCACAACAACTTGTCGCACTAGGCATTCCTGCCATTGCGCTCTTTCCGGTTACCCCGCAAGCATTAAAAACCGAGATGGCGGAAGAGGCTTATAATAGCGAAGGCCTTGCACAACGTGCCGTATTGCGGGTAAAAGAGGCTTGCCCTGAGCTTGGCGTGATCACCGATGTCGCCCTGGACCCTTTCACCATCCATGGCCAGGACGGCATTATTGATAACCAGGGCTATGTATTAAACGATATCACCACTGAGATACTGGTAAAACAGGCGCTCTCCCACGCCCAGGCCGGCGCGGATATTGTTGCGCCCTCCGATATGATGGACGGGCGCATCGCGGCCATCCGTGAAGCGCTGGAAAATGCCGGTTATATCAATACGCAAATCATGGCTTACAGCGCAAAATACGCTTCAAACTATTACGGCCCGTTCCGCGATGCCGTCGGCAGTGCCGGCAACCTGAAGGGCGGCAATAAATCCACCTATCAGATGGATTCAGCCAACAGTGATGAAGCCATTCATGAAGTCGCTCTGGATATTCAGGAAGGCGCGGATATGGTGATGGTGAAACCCGGCATGCCCTATTTAGATATCGTACGCCGAGTAAAAACTGAGCTGCAGGTGCCGACCTTTGCCTATCAGGTAAGCGGCGAGTATGCGATGCATAAGGCCGCCATTGACAACGGCTGGTTAAAAGAAAAGGAAACGGTGTTAGAATCACTGCTGTGTTTTAAACGCGCCGGCGCAGATGGCGTTCTGACCTATTTTGCCAAACAGGTGGCGATCTGGCTAAAAGAAGAAAGCAGCAGATAAATCTCCTGACAAACGAATGAACTCAAAGCAGCTTTTATCAGCGTGAGTGCTACAGAATGCGTTATTAATGGCTGAATTGGGAAATTTTAGGCAGATTGTACTCTTAGCAGTAACTAATAGTGGGAGTTGTTGGAGGTTTAGATCAATAAAACGGTTAATACAAACATCTCTGCAAAACGTTTCTCCTGAATATCCAGCATGGCTGGCGAACAGGGTTAGTTCCTCCAGTGAACCCACAGCGCCCTGATAGTTTTTACCAAAACCGCTGGCAAGCTCAAACCAGCTTTCATCTTCCAAAGCAAGCATTTGAGTCCTTGTGCGCAAATTGTACCATGGATAACAGCAAATATAGCCGCTCCCTGCATTTGTCTTCTTTATTGGTTTTGCGGGCAATAGACTCACTTAAACAGCGCATAAACCAGGAGATATCCACCAGCCGTGCACGTCAGTTATCGATTATCTCCAGCGCGGCCGCCTGCTCAGCCTGTGTGTTTAACAGCCCTTTTATCCATCTATCTACCAGGTGTAAAGCCGGCAGCAGCACAGGCATACCTCGACATTACTAAGACGCTCGTTTTCCTTGCTATCAGCATGCAAAACTAAGTGATAATGATTAAACATAATGCTGTAAGCGCAAATATCGATAGTAAACAACCCGGCCAGAAAACGCTCGCGCTCTGCCAACCATTGACGGCGGTGGCTAAAATTCTGCCCACTAAATTTATCTTCAGCGCACAAAAATGCGCGCGCACGCAGCGGGAAAGACAGTGATAATAAAGGAGATCAACAAGGCAGATTTGTCACTGGCGAGACCGTGTCATAACGACTTCCTGAGGATGCGAAGCAATGCATAACTCAAAGGTAGGAGGTGTTTATCAACCTTGCAGTAAAACTATAAGGCAAAGCTTGTTTCTGCTACTAGACTTAAAACATATCGCAGAACATGAGGATTTTAAGTCTGTGGAGTCTATATGGGACTTGGGGAGCATGGGTTGGCTTTCCTGAACAATAGACCTTGAAGCAGAAACCTGAAACAGCCGCGGGCATGATTGCGAGCAAGACAGTTCATTAGACATTTACCGCGGGCTTTGTTCTTTTGACTTATGCGTTCAGCTCCATTTGAAATTAGAGGAAATCATGAGAAATAATCTAAAATTATTTATACTATTTCTGGTTGTTAACATTGCTTTAATTCCAAGTGCTTATTCTACGATAAGTAAATCTATTGACCTGATTTACTGGACTCCTTTCAGTGGAGGAGATGCCAGACCTATGCTAAATATTGTTAATGCCTTTAATCAATCTCAAATGGATATTAATGTCCGTATGAAATTATTTGCATGGACGAAATATTATCCTGAGTTAATATCTGCAATGGAATCCGGGAAAGTACCGGATATTGCCATTGTACATAGTTCAAAATTAGGAGAAATGGCCTCTACCGGAATGATTTCAGATATAAATATCATCGCCAAAAGCGCAGGAATCCATTGGGATGATTTCTCTGAAAACACCTTAAAGGAAACGATCATAAATGATAAACACCTGGCTATTCCTTTAGATACTCATGCCTTAATCATGTTTTACAACAAAACCTACCTAAAAAAAGCAGGCTTGTTAGACAAAAATGAAAACTTGCTAATGAAATCAGGGGTAGAGGGTTTTATATCTTTCTTGAAAACACTGAAAAAAACACTGCCCAAAAATGTCGCTCCTTTCGGCTCACCAACCAATAACGACTACCCTTTCTGGATTTGGTATGCTTTGTACAGTCAAATAGAAGGCGGCGGATCTTACATTGTCAATGGGAAAGCAGCATTTAACAATGCACCCGGCCCGGAAGGCCTTAGATGTATTGATTGCTATGAGAGATCAAGAATTGTGGCCGGAAAAGATACATGACAAAAAAGGATATAACATGTTTAAATTTGGTTATGCAGCCACTATTTTCAGTGGTGTATGGTCTACATGGTATTATGAACAAAATAATAAATTAGATTTTGGTACAACAACGATTCCTCAAATATTTGACAAACCCGCTACATGGGGAGATTCACATACTTTTATTCTTCCCAAGCAACCTAGCAAAGAAAGACAAGTTGCGGCAGCAAAGTTTGCTGATTGGATGACTGATCATGGCACAGAATGGGCCGTTGCAGGTCACATCCCTTCCAAAAAATCCGTGCTTCGCTCAAATGCGTATAGAAAATTAAAACACCGACCAAGCTATGCAAAGGTTATTACTTCTGTTAATTATTTCCCCCAAAAACAATAAATTATGGAAATGCAACGATAAAATGGTAGAGATTTTTGTTAAGATGATGAATAGAGAACTGAATGTGGAAGAAACGATTATTACAGCGGAAAAAGAGGTGAACAAAATCTTAATGGAATAAGAGCAATCTTATTAAGTGTGAGATCTAGTTTATGAAGTACGGATGAAGCCGTAGCCCCTGCAAACAAGCGCAAGACACTGGAGATGGAAGAGGACTATCAGAGCTCGTTAGCTCGTGTCACAGTGCTACCACACTCTAAGCTTGAACGTGATTCGTAGGAACTTACTATATGATTAGCAGGCCTTTAATCTTGATATAAAATTAAAAACCTGCTCCTAATCAGGCTTGCGCTTGCACGCTTGAGCACCCGCGACTAGTTGGTTCATAAATCTATCTTATAGTTTAATGGGGCTTATAAATCCTTGTGGTTTTAAAGCAAGTAAATCGCAGTCTAAGTTGTCTATCACTTGTTCTGCAGTGTGTCCCATTAAAGTTACGTTTAACCCGGAACGCCCGACAGTGCCGAGAATAACTAATTCCGCATCAATTTCCTTGGCTACATCACTTATAACATCTTCGGGTAATCCTTGTCGAAGGTGAAGTTGCTGCTCTGGAATTTTATAAGTTTGAGCGTAATCCTTTAACGTTTTATGGTGGAATTTGTTTAAGTCATCTGCATAAAGGCTCGGATCGAATTGCGGTAGCTCAAGCATAATATTCGTTGGCGGGCTTGGATAAGCATTAACCAGATGAATATTAGCATTGAGCATCTCAGCCATCGCATTTGCTTCATGTAATATTTGCTGGTTGAGTTGGTGATGATCTTCATCTTCGATACTTTTGCAATCAATTGCACAAAGAATATTGCCATGCTCCGGCCATTGGTGGTGTTTAACTAATAATACCGGTACTGGACATTTTCTTAATAAATTCCAATCGGTAGGCGTAAATAAAATGGCACTGAATTTGGAATGCGGATGAGTTGATTTGATGACCAAATCATATTGATGTTTTAAAACTTCAATTATTGCAGCTTGAAAAGGTCGGTTATGCCAGATAACCTGGTTATCGATATTTAAACCTTGTTCTTTATAAGGTGAAGTCAGAGTTTCTAACCAGTCCTGGTTCTTCTTAATGACGCTGCTGCGCATTGCTTGACGTTCATCAATTGATCTCAACGAGATCATTTCATAACTCAGATCATAACAACACAAAAAGAGTGTTATTTTGGCCTCTTTTTCTTTTTCAGCAATATTGATAGCGCGATCAAGTGCAGGTTGGGACTCCTTGGTCGGGTCGATAAAAACTAAAATATTACGGTATTTAATCATGCAAACTCCTAATAATATATTTATAATTTAATTTTGATGAACAGAAACCGAACGCCTTTCCATTCCGAAAGGGCAATGAAATTGCGCCGGTATCTTGTGTTATTTTTACAAAATTGATTCAATCAAACCGTTACATCTTTTATTGTAAGTTTTTTGGAGCTTCTACCCCCTCAGCAAATTCACCACGATTTAGTTTGTCACGCAGAATCGCATGCTGGTCTTCGGTGAAAGTATAACGAGACATGATAAAAATACGAATCAAGGCGCCAAGAGCAGGTAATAATGCGATACAAAAGAACATACCGTCCAGTGTGGGTTCAGTTTGTACTGCATTTGGAACATAACCAATCATCACAAGAATAAGACCCGTTAATCCACCTGCTACTGCAACAGAAAGCTTGCCGGTGAACGTTTGCCCTGAAAATGTAATGGCAGCTGTACGTTTACCGCTGTGGTAGTAAGAGTATTCAACGGTGTCTGCAATCATTGCTGAAATGAGCGGGTTAGTCATCATAAAGATGGCTGTGATAACGGCTAACCAGGACAGAACAACGGTTGGATCGTCATAACCTGTCATATAGAAGCCGATGCGAGCAATTATTTCAAGCACACAAAGCGTAATAAAGATGTCGCGCTTTTTAAATCGTTTAGTTAATACTGGTGTTGCTAAACAGGCTATTGCAGTGACTAGCGTGATCGTACCAATAACAGAAACTAAGCTCGCATCATTCATGTTGTAAGTGAAGAAAAATATGTATAGACCATTTACAAGGTTAAAGAATACATTCATGAAGAATGCCGCCAGAATAAAGAAAAGTGGCTTGTTTTTTCTTACCGCTTGAAAGGTGTCCTTCAGTGTCACTTTTTCACAGTTTGCGGTAGATATACGCTCTTTGACGTTGTAGAAACCGTTAAGCATAAATAGCAAACCAACAACCATTAATACAATAACTGCTGGTAAGTACCCCTGATCTAATCGCCCCTCAGCAAAATATGCACTTAGTTTTGGGAAAAACACTAACGTTGCACCAATACCTGCATTAACGCCCAGCATTGCACTTGTTGCGGCTTTAGAACGCTCTTGCGGTTCATCAGTCATTACTGAAGACATTGACCAGAATGGCACATCAGAAATAGTATAGAGCGTTCCCCACAGAATGTAGGTAATCCCTGCATATATAACTTTGGTTGAAGTATCAGCATCTATATTATAGAAAGAAGCAATAGTCACCAAGACAATCAAAAATGGTGTAAATAACATATAAGGGCGGAATTTACCGAAGCGCGATTCTAAGGTGTCCATATAGCCCGCAATGAATGGGTCATTGACGGCGTCCCAGACACGGGCAATTAGAAAGATGGTGCTAGCAGCAATGGGCGAGATCCCCAAAATATCGGTATAAAAGTAGAGGATAAAGGAGCCGACAAGACCGAAGCTAAAACATTGACCTACGCCGTAACCGAAGTAGGATATCAGTTCCTTAGTCGGGATTTTTTTTTGTATAGTAGTCATTTAGACCTCCGATTAATTTAATTTTAAAGTGCTTGCCGACTCCTTGATAGAGTCAGCAAATTGTTAGTTCATTTCCGTTAGCGTTTTGATTAATTGCACTTCGTTTTTGTCGTAAGGGTTACCTTGCTCATCAAGTAAATCGTGGAACCACTGGTTAGCGTAGTTAACATCATTACGTTTAATTTCAGGCCAAGGCAGGTGAGTTTGTGTTTTACCTTTTACCAACCCCCATTGATAACAACCAATAGATTTTTCTTTGAATAAAGGGAGCTGCTCATGAAGGTAAGATTCTGCATGGCGTGCCAGCCACTCAGTACACATCATCGGGCGGTTATAAGCGGAAACAACGTCGATGGCTTTATGAAGGAGGTCCAGTGGTAAATAAGCATGGAAAGTAATAATGTCAGACAATTCCATTGCTCGGCGATCGGTTGGATGTTCATAAATCGGCAGGGTGCGATCTAAAATACTCGGAGCATGCCAGGCACCAACGGTTAGAGGTTGAGTTGGGTTTTCACTTCTCGCCCATTCAAACGCTTTTTCCATTAACTCATGGCTGAATTTTTCCATTTTTTCATCGTAAGCAAGTTCACCTGTCGTGGTAAAAATCATACGGTTAGTTGGCTCGTTATAGAGGTCCCAAATTACGATTCGGCTATCATTTTTATAGGTAGATACGATATCACGAATATATTTTTCAACCTCTTGCCATTGGGATTTATCCATTACAACATTTCTACCTGGACTCGCCGCGGCCTGACTGTTGTGTAAATCCGGTGTTGGTTCTTTTTGTTCACCAAGATAAGGGTGATCGCCAGAAAAACCACAGTCATCCATTGGAGTTAGCATGACTTTGATTTTATTACGTTCACAGATATCTAGGAATCGTTCAATACGTTGGTGTAAACCAGCCTGGTCTACCTGCCAAACAATAAAAGGTAGGTTTGTACGTAACGTGTTGTAACCTATCTCTGCTGCCCATGCCAGTTCCTCTTCGATAATTTCTGGTGTAAAAGTGTCGGCTTGCCACATTTCCGTCCAGTTGACGGCTGTACGAGGTAAGTAATTAAACCCTCGCAACCAACCTTGCTCTTTTTGCCATTGCCATGCTTTTTCTTCAGACCACTTTTGCATCTCATACCTCTAATTAATTTAACCAAACTTTTTACTATGTTTATTAGCTAATTTATTAGCTAATTTATTAGCTAATTTAAGAAGAGACAAGGTTAAAGCTGACAAATTGTGAAATTGCCCCCAAAGATTTATTGCAGCAGGATGATTTTGTGATCAAGATCGTTTGTTGGGATATTTTGCGTTGGTTCTTAACTAAATATTTAGCTATGAAACATTCAATGAGGATTCAAGAGACCGGTGGTACTTCAACGTTGTGGTTGAGGTGGAAGCAGAACAGGGTACAGGCAAAGCCAGTGTGGGTATTGATTTGGGTTGTAAAGAAACAGCCACCGACAGTAACGGCTACAAACTAAAAGGCCGTGAATACCGCGAGCTAGAGGAAGATTTAGGTATTGCGCAGCGTGCAAAGAACAAAAAGCGCGCAAAAGCGATCCATGCAAAGATAAAAAACCGCAGAGTAGATGCTTTGCATAAATACAGCCGCAAACTTGTCAATGAAAATGCGGCGATATTCATTGGCAATGTAAGCAGTCAAAAACTGGTCAAGACTAAAATGGCTAAGTCCGTTTTAGATGCGGGCTGGTCTACATTAAAAACACTATTGGAATACAAAAGCGCTCACGCTGGTATTGTTTTTGAAGAAATCAATGAATCGTACACCACCCAAACTTGCTCGTGTTGTGGCTCTCGCCAAAACAGTCCGAAAGGTAGAGTAGGACTTGGAATAAGAGAATGGACCTGTGAGAGTGGTGTCACTCACGACCGCGATGTGAACGCGGCCAAAAACATTCTTGCGCTCGGGCATGAGCGTCTAGCAGTAGGAATCCCCCACTAAAATCTTTGATTTAGTGGAGGGAGGATGTCAAAATAACCGCACTTGTGCAATATCAGTAGCGATTATAAAGTTATTATGCTTATCAAATTTTCCAGCAAATAGAGGAGAATAATAATGCCGCAAGACAATCAGGACAGCTTCAACCTGAAACGCTTTATTACAGCACAAAATAACTGCTATCTGAGTGTTCGAAAAGAACTCACACAAGGAAAAAAAGCGTTCGCACTGGATATGGTTTATCTTTCCGCAAATTGACGGCCTGGGTCATAGCGCGACAGCCAAGAAATACGCCATCAAATCGTTAGCAGAAGCACAAGCCTATTTGCAGCATCCTGTCTTAAGCAAAAGGCTGATTGAATGCACCCGCTTAGTGATGGCGATTGAAAACAGTAGCGCCGAGAAAATATTCGGCTTTCCGGATTATCTGAAATTCCACTCTTCGATGACTCTCTTTGCCTGTCTGGACGGTAGCCCGGAAATTTTTAAAGATGCCCTGATTAAATTTTTCAATGGCATCTCCGATAAAAACTCGCTGGAAATTCTCAATCAACGCGGCTGCAATTGATAGCGAGCATGATCAGGTGCTGGACTTGCGCACATCAACATACACATAGAGCTCTTGGCCCGGCTGAATATATTTTTGCTTATGCAGCTTATTCCAGCGCACCAAATCTTCCGTTTTAACGTTAAATTTTGCGGCAATAAGTCCCAGTGAGTCACCGGAGCGTACCTTGTAAGTCACGCGGCGAGTGACCGGCTTGCTCTGCTCAGCGTTGCCTGTATACAGCTTTAGCGTTTGTCCCGGGCGAATATATTTCTGCCCGTCTAACTGATTCCAGCGCACCAAATCTGCCGTTTTAACATTAAATTTTGCCGCAATCACACCCAGTGAATCACCGGAGCGCACCTGGTAAGTGACGGGCTTTGCCTGCTCAGCGTTGCCTGTATACAGGTTGAGCGTTTGTCCCGGGCGAATATATTTTTGCTTATGTAATTTATTCCAGCGTACCAAATCTGCCGTTTTAACATTAAATTTTGCCGCAATCACACCCAGCGAGTCGCCGGAACGTACCTGGTAAGTAACACGAGAGGAGAGCAACTCTTTCTGCTGCGCACTGCCTGCTTTCCAAATTGTTAGCTGCTGGCCTAAGCGTAGCGTCTGTTTGCTGCTCATATTGTTCCATCTGGCAATCTCCTGCGCAGTTACCTTATAACGGCGGCTGATATCCCAAAGCGTATCGCCTTCCACTATCCTATGCTGGATTTTGCGCTTGTTCTGAGTATTTTCAGCTTGAGAACCTTGTGTCTGGCTATACAGGTATTGCTGCTGCGCTTTACCGGACGTGGGAATTAACAGCGGCTGACCAATTTTTATAAAGGAGCCGTTGAGGTTATTAATCTGTTTTAAGACGCTGGTGGTGGTCCCATTATTCTGCGCAATCATGCTTAAACTGTCACCGGAGCGTACTTTATAACGCTGCCAGCGAAGACGTTGACTTTTATCGCTTTTCGCTAACTCCCGACTAAATTGCGCCGCGATACGTGTGGGTACCAGCAGTTTATGCGGCCCCTTGGGTGACGTTGCCCAATGATTAAAGCCCGGATTCAATAGCTGGATTTCAGCAACGGATAATTCCGCGAGCTCCGCGGCATAAGCCAAATCCAACTGTGAACCGGTATCAACATAAGTGAGTACTTGCTTATTAGGCAGCATAGGAAGTTCAATATTATATTTTTTATGGTTGCGCAGAATATCGACCAGTGCCAATAGCTTAGGCACATAATTTTCCGTCTCTCTAGGCAGAGACAAGTTCCAGTAATCGCTTGGTTTGTTTCTTCTTTTATTTTTACGAACCGCATTCTGCACGCGCCCTTCACCGGAGTTATATGCTGCAAAAGCATGTAACCAGTCATTGCCTAAAAATTTATGCAGTATCTGCATATAATTTAAAGCAGCTTCAGTCGCAGCATAAACATCACGACGACCGTCGTACCACCAGTCCTGCTGCAGACCAAAGCGCCTTCCTGTCACCGGCATAAACTGCCATAAGCCGGAAGCACTGCTTGGTGAATAAGCAAAGGGATCAAAAGCACTTTCAACAACAGGTAATAGGGCTAACTCAAGCGGTAAGTTTTTCGCTTCAATCTGCTCAACAATCAGATATAAAAAGGGCTCCGCACGTTTTGAAACCTGCTGCAGATATTTGCGGTGTTTTAAATAATAATTACGTTGCTTGGCAATACGTGCGTTTTCAGGCACGGCAAAGGTAAAGCCTTCCGCTAACTTTAGCCAGAGATTTTCATAGCTGCCCGGCGTTGCTTGCTTTTCTACGGCATCTTCACTTTCATTGTCTTCGACAAGATGGGCCAATCCTTCTTCCTCAACAACATTGTCGAAAATAACAGCTGAACCATTGTCCGAAACAATATTTTCAGATTTAGGCGTTATCTGGCAAGCAGTTAACAAAAGTAATAAAGATAACGAACAGATAAATTTCATAAAAAGGCCACTTATTCAACAATAAGTAGCGCATTCTAACGTAAATCCCAGTTAAATCCAGCTTTTACAAAGCGCTTATTGGCAAACCATGAAGTAACCGCATATTAAAAACGATCTTCTTAAAGATCAATGAGTTAAATGCTAGCCACCTTTTTAATAACAAACACAAGCATTTGATTTTATGAGTATTTGTTATTTTCAGAAGCGATCTTTATAGGTACGCAATGCTCGAAAACAAGCCGCTGGCGATGTTAATGGCTGTGCCAACTGTTTTTGCAGCGAGTTAAGCAGGGTTGTCTCCTGACAACGAAGAAAAGGGTTAATACGTTTTTCCAGGCCAATGGTGCTGGGAATAGTCGGCAAACCTTGTTGACGCTTTTTACTGACCAGCTGAATATAATCCAGCAGCGCTTTATTTTCCGGGTCTACATGCAAAGCAAAAGTGAGGTTGTTCTGCGTATATTCATGTGCGCAGTATACTCGTGTTTCCTCCGCTAAGTTTGCCAAGCGCGTTAATGAAGTAAACATCTGCTCATAGGAGCCTTCAAATATGCGCCCGCAACCGCCAGAAAACAGGGTATCGCCACAAAACAGCAGCTCATCATTATAATAGGCAAGATGATCCAGGGTATGTCCCGCGACCTCCATCACCGTTAACGAAAAACGTCCTTCAAAAAAACTTAAGCTTTGCCCTTCCGCTACTAACTGACTTTGCGCAAAGAGTTTATCTTTACTATAGATCTCAATATGCTCATCGCGAGCCGATAGCAGCGCTTTCACTCCACCGACATGGTCATTATGATGATGGGTTACAAGCACGGCATCGACAATTAACTGCTGTGACTCCAACACCTCTAAAACCGGATGTGCGTCACCGGGATCAACTAGGATACAATGCTTGCTTTGACTATCTTTAATAAGCCAAATATAGTTATCAGCAAATGCCTTGATCGTTAAAATATTAACCATAGTTGATTCTCTCTCTTGTATTTGGAGTTAGTGTATGAAAATAGCAAAAACAACGCATATTTTCACCCCGATTGAAAATTGGCAGCAATTGCCAAATGGAGGCATGTTGCAAAGACAGACTCAACAGCATATGGATCAATACCTGCCCCATTGTTTCGGTTACCATCTTCTAAAATTAGGCGTGCTGAGTAGCCTACTGGACACCTCGCATTGCCGAATCAGACATCAGATCAGCTGTGCAGCAAGTGGCGAAAATATCGGTTTACTTGCCGATCTTCAGCAGTTGCCGTTACAAGACTCCTCAGTCGACTTATGCATTCTTGCCCATGAATTGAATTTTTCCAATGATCCACATCAGTTACTACGGGAAATTGATCGCGTCTTAACACTGGACGGTACCTTGATTATCACAGCTTATAACCCAATTAGTTTATTTGGCCTACGCTCTGTTTTAAAACCTAAACATGCGCGCACAGTGCGCCTCTTTTCAGCCAGCCGCATACAGGACTGGTTATCTTTATTGGGCTTTGAAATAAAACAAAAACAGCAATTTTATTTTCTTTCCAGTGAGTTCAGCAGTCTATTTGCCTCCTCGCTGGAAAGCTTCGGGCAACGTTATGCCCCTTATTTTTGCGGCGTTTATTTTATTGTCGCTAAAAAACAGTGCAGCTCACTGACCCCCATTAAATCACCCTTTACATTTAAAAAGCCGATTATCAACAGACCACCGCTTGCCACTCGCCATAACAGATATAAGGGTAATTCTCTTAATTAGATACTCTGTTTAAGAGTGCATAATAGTGGCCGGCAACTATCCCTCATAGCCTAGATCTTCCTGCGTCGGATTGGCTTCTGCCGCCTGGCGGGCTAAATCATCACAACGTTCATTTTCCGGATGGCCAGAATGTCCTTTGACCCAATGCCAGGTGATTTTATGCTTTTCCCGTTCCGCATCTAAGGCTTTCCACAAATCCGCGTTTTTAACGGGTGCTTTGGCCGCCGTTTTCCAGCCACGTTTTTTCCAGTTATGGATCCACTGCGTGATCCCCTGCCTGACATATTGGCTATCTGTGGTCAGCTCGACTTCACAACCTTCTGTTAAAGCCTGTAACCCCTTAATGCAGGCCAACATCTCCATACGGTTATTGGTGGTGTGCGCATAACCCTCTGCTAATTCACGTCGATGGTTATTATAAATGAGAATGGCCCCGTAACCGCCTGGCCCGGGATTCCCCAGACATGAGCCGTCGGTATAAAGTTGAATTTTTTTCATTATTGCTGCCGCATTAGTTAAATTGATATGGGTAGATGCTGGGTCATTTCAGCTCTAGGCGCATTGATTCAGTTTTGCTAGACTAAATCTATGGGCACTATAAATAGAGATGAAAATGAACACAAGTAAAGCGATACGACAGGTCGTGCTGGATACTGAAACAACGGGGATGAATAAAGATGGTAATGTTTGTCTTGGCCACCGCATAATTGAAATAGGTTGTGTCGAGATTATCAACCGCCGTTTAACCGGTCGCCATTACCATGTTTATATTAAGCCGGATCGTGAAGTTGACCCGGAAGCTGTCACTGTCCATGGTATCACGGATCAGTTTTTACAAGACAAGCCTGCGTTTAGCGAAGTGGCCGATGAGTTTATCGACTTTATTAAAGGTGCAGAGCTGGTTATTCATAATGCGCCCTTTGACGTCGCCTTTATGGATCAGGAGTTCCGTTTTTTAAATAAAAAAACACAGCCTACTGAAGAGATCGCCACAGTAACCGATACCCTGGCGATGGCGAAAAATATTTTTCCGGGCAAAAGGAATAACCTGGACGCCTTATGTGATCGCTACGGTATTGATAATAAACACCGTGTATTACATGGCGCGTTATTAGATGCTGAAATTCTCGCTGATGTTTACCTGTTTATGACCGGCGGCCAGGCAAAGCTTAACCTTTCCAGCAGCAACAGCAATGAAGACACAACAGAACGACGTCCGCGTCAATCTCAATCACCATTAACCGTTATTCGTGCCACTGACGAAGAAAATCAAGCCCACCAGCAACAGCTGGATATTATCGAAAAATCGGGAAGTTGCTTATGGCGACAGTATTAAGAGAAAGATGGCAGACGCTTATATAATATGCAGCATAAAAGCCAACGCCGCTTTAAAATGCACATAAAATAGGCGTTTGTTAGTATAAACAGAGAATATTGCATTTTTTTTCTTTTTCCTTATTGACTCTGCAAAAGCAACTCCGTATTATCGGCGCCTCAACAAACGAGGTGTTAAACATCACGTATTGAAGCTAGCTGGAGTGGTAGTTCAGTTGGTTAGAATACCGGCCTGTCACGCCGGGGGTCGCGGGTTCGAGTCCCGTCCACTCCGCCAATTTCAATATGAAATTGACGAATGTTAGCTGCAATGTTGAATCTGATAATTATCACGTGGAGTGGTAGTTCAGTTGGTTAGAATACCGGCCTGTCACGCCGGGGGTCGCGGGTTCGAGTCCCGTCCACTCCGCCAACTTCATATTTCGATATGACTGATAATTATCAAAAGCTTGAACTATAATACACTAGTTTTGTGGTAGTTCAGTTGGTTAGGTTTCTTGCCTAACACAGTCGGCCTGTCACGCCGGATTCGAATGCTAATTTGAATAAAGTGATGCTTGTCGCTGTAATACACTCGTGGAGTGGTAGTTCAGTTGGTTAGAATACCGGCCTGTCACGCCGGGGGTCGCGGGTTCGAGTCCCGTCCACTCCGCCAACAGTATTTAAGTATCAAGCGTATTTAATGTGTAACCAAGACATTAAAATAAAGAAAGCTGTAGCACACTCGTGGAGTGGTAGTTCAGTTGGTTAGAATACCGGCCTGTCACGCCGGGGGTCGCGGGTTCGAGTCCCGTCCACTCCGCCAACTTCATATTTCGATATGAATAGAACGATGTGTACAACAGTCAATCTATAATGCAAGTTATAGAAAAATAAAAGATTTTCGCGGAGTGGTAGTTCAGTTGGTTAGAATACCGGCCTGTCACGCCGGGGGTCGCGGGTTCGAGTCCCGTCCACTCCGCCAATTTCCTTTATCCCTCAGTTAATATTTCTTAGTAAAAATTCCCATACATATATAAAAATATTTTCGCTGCAAGCCAGTCCAGATACTTATACCAATTGTTTTAAAAATAATGTTCAAAGATAATATTGCTCCTCAAAACCATATTTAATAAATGGTTTTTGATTTACTCTGTAGTTCCTCTGCTATCCCCCTGTTAAAATTCCACAATCAGTACCTGTTAAAAGATCCCTAACAAATGGTATTTGTGAATTATTAATAAGTAAGCAAAACAGCAAGAGGCTCAAGATGAATTCAAAACAGATAAAAACTATCTGCTTTTCTCCAACTCAAAGTACCCAAAAAATAGTACAGCGTATCGCAGAAGGAATAAGTACTAATACAGCTGATATATTAGATCTTACTCTACCCTCTAAAAAGTTCGATTCAAGCATTGAGATTCATGCAGATCTTGCTCTTATCGGAGTGCCTGTATACGGAGGCCGAGTGCCTTTGGATGCAATAAAACGCCTTGAAAAGCTGCAAGCAGATGATATTCCGACCGTAATCATTGTTGTTTACGGAAATAGACATTATGATGATGCCCTACTTGAGCTCCATGAACTGGCAGTTAACAGTGGTTTTAAGCCTATTGCAGCCGGTGCATTTATCGCTGAGCACTCTTTCTCAATTGAGAAATACCCAATTGCTAAATCCAGACCAGACGCAGAAGATCTAGTGAAAATAAGCGCATTTGCTAATGAGATAGTAGAAATATGCAAAGGTGAGCATGTTCCTCTACAGCTAAGCAGTGACGCTATTCCGGGCAACTACCCTTATATAGAAAGAAAACCGTCAACTCCTTTTGCCGCGGAAACTGATAAGGATAAGTGTGGGAATTGCCGTAAATGCGTCGTTGTCTGTCCGACAGAGGCTATCAACAAAAAAGATAACAGTATTACCGATCCGGAAAAATGTATCTTATGTGGTGCTTGTATAAAGGTTTGTGAAAAACAAGCTAGAGCGATCAGCCACCCTGCTTTCTTTGAAACTGCAAAACGGATAAGCACTAATTTTAATGCACGCAGAGAGCCTGAAATTTTTATCTGAAGAAGATGCGAGTGTTTTTGATAGCGTAGTACAACACGCTTGGTTTGCAGTTGTTTGGGCACGCGGAATTTATTCCGCCTTGTTGTGTTTTATTTTTTAATAAGCAATAAAAGCAGAACAAGGCGCTTTTATTACTTATTAACAAACACACTTAAGAAAAGCTTAAATCATCAGGAAAAATACTTTCCTTTGGCTCCAGGCTTAAACTACTCTTCTTGGCGCTCTCTTCTGCCTGTTCGGCAATACCGCCATGATGCAGTTTGAATTTCAGAGCAAGGTTGGTCGGAGAATCGGAGTTCTTAATCGCCTCCTCTTCGCTTATTCTGCCGGCAACCGCCAAATCAAATAACGCACCATCAAAGGTCTGCATGCCGAGCTGCTTGGACTTCTCCATAATATCTTTTAGCAGGCCAAATTCACCACGCTTGATCATATCACGTACTGTTAAGGTTCCCATCATCACCTCAATGGCAGCACAGCGTTTTCCATCAACGGTCGGAATTAAGCGTTGCGAAACAAATGATTTTAAGTTATTGCCCAAATCATGCAATAGCTGCGGACGGCGCTCTTCCGGAAAGAAGTTAATAATACGATCTAATGCCTGATTGGCATTATTGGCATGCAGTGTGGAAATCGCTAAATGCCCGGTTTCTGCAAATGCCAGAGCATGCTCCATGGTTTCTCTATCACGTATTTCACCGATCAAAATCACATCAGGCGCCTGACGCAATGTGTTTTTTAAAGCCGCATGAAAACTACGCGTATCGACCCCCACTTCGCGTTGATTAATAATGCTTTTTTTATGCTTATGTACAAACTCAACAGGATCTTCAATGGTGATAATATGGCCCGAGCTGTTGCTGTTACGGTGATCTATTAATGCGGCCAATGAGGTCGACTTTCCTGATCCTGTGCCGCCGATAAACAAGACTAAACCACGTTTAGTCATGATCACCTCTTTGAGTACCTCAGGCAGGCCTAAGTCTGCAAATTTGGGAATATCAATTTTAATATTACGTACCACAATTGAGACTTCATTACGCTGCTTGAAAATATTAACGCGAAAACGGCCAACATTGGAAATAGAAATGGCCAGATTCATCTCTAATTCCTGCTCAAATAGTGCTTTTTGTTCGCTGTCCATCATAGACTCCGCAATAGCGGCCACCTCTCCCGGCAGAAAAGAAGCCTGAGTAAGGGGCTTTAACTGACCTTGAAACTTTGCCGAAGGGGGCGCACCTGTTGCCAAATAAAGATCCGATCCATCTTGACTGGACAGGATCTTAAGCATTTCTTCAAATTCCATTGTTTACTCCTAAATAGAAAATCGTTTATCGGCTCGCTTTACCACTGTCTGCCTGTGAACACAGCGAATCGAGCGCATTGCCTTGTGCTGAGTCGGTGGCCGATTTGCCAGGGCATTGGCCTGCAAAAAATATGTCGCATGAAACAGCGCTGCGTTTAAAAAGGCAATCTTTATCCTCTTTATAAATATCCACAGTATGAAACAGCTCTCTTTTATTTGCGATAAGAAATTAACAGAAGTTAAACATCTGAGCATTTTTTCCTTTACTAAAAAAAAGTGGCCAATGAAGCATTGACCACTTTTTAAAAAAGAATGGATAAGCTATTAATTTAAAGCCGTTAACCCGCCCAGGAGTCGCGTAATGCAACACTGCGGTTAAAGACTAAATGTTGCGGCGTTGAGTCTTTGCTATCCGCACAGAAATAACCTTCACGCTCAAACTGGTAGGCTTTTTCCGCGACTGCTTGCGCAAGTCCAAGCTCGACAAAGCCCTGTTTTACCACTAATGACTCAGGGTTAAGTACCTCATGAATATCTTCCGCTGCAGCTGGATTTTCAGCTAAGAACAAACGGTCATAGATTCTAAACTCTGCCGCATTGTTATTATTGGCATCAACCCAGTGGATCACCCCTTTGACTTTACGGCCGTCACTCGGGTTTTTACCTAATGTTTCCGGATCATAGGAACAATGAATTTCGCTAATATTACCGTCATCATCTTTAATAACATTTTCAGCTTTAATAACATAGGCATTACGCAGGCGTACTTCTTTACCCAGGACTAAGCGCTTGTATTTCTTATTCGCCTGTTCTCTAAAGTCAGCACGATCTATATACAACAGCCCGGAGAAAGGCAGTGTTCTTGTGCCCATGCTTTCATCTTTGGGATGGGCTGGTGCCGTCAGCTGTTCTGTTTTACCTTGCTCATAATTAGTGATAATAATCTTAACCGGATCAATCACGGCCATCGCACGCGGTGCATTTGCCTCCAGATTCTCACGCACACAGGCTTCTAATGAAGCAAGTTCAACGGTATTCTCCTGCTTGGTCACTCCGATACGTTTACAAAACTCACGTATCGCTGCAGCCGGATAACCACGACGACGCATACCGGAAATGGTAGGCATACGCGGATCATCCCAACCGCTGACAATTTTTTCTTCAACTAAGGCATTGAGTTTACGTTTAGAAGTCAATGTGTATTGCAGATTAAGGCGCGAGAACTCAATCTGACGCGGTTTACAGGCAATGCTGATATTCGCCAGTACCCAGTCATACAATGGACGGTGATCTTCAAACTCAAGCGTACATAAACTATGTGTGATCCCTTCAATCGCATCAGAGATACAATGGGTAAAATCATACATAGGGTAGATGCACCACTTATCTCCGGTCTGATGATGGTGCGCAAAACGAATACGGTAGATAACAGGATCGCGCATCTTCATATTCGGTGAAGCCATATCGATTTTTGCACGCAGCATCATCGAACCTTCAGGAAATTCACCGGCGCGCATGCGCGCGAAAAGATCTAAACTTTCTTCGATCGGGCGGTTACGGTAGGGGCTCTCTTTGCCCGGCGAGGTCAATGTGCCGCGATATTCACGGGTCTGCTCGGCATTAAGTTCACAGACATAGGCTTTATCATTTTTAATTAATTCAACAGCATAATCATAGAGCTGCTCGAAATAATCAGAAGAGTAATGAATATCGCCAGCCCATTTATAACCTAACCAGGAAACATCTTTCTCAATGGCGGCGACATAATCAGCCTCTTCTTTTAATGGGTTAGTATCATCAAAACGCAGATTACAAAGTGCATTCGGGTAATCTTCTGCAATCCCGAAGTTCAGGCAGATAGATTTGGCATGGCCGATATGCAGATGACCGTTTGGCTCGGGAGGAAAACGTGTATGTATCGTCTGATGTTTCCCTGTTTTAAGATCGTCATCGATAATATTACGAATAAAATTGCTAGGGCCAGTTTCCACCTGAGTCATTGCTTACCTCTGAAAGTATATAAACCAAAAAAAATAAGAACAATCATCGTATATTCCAGACAGAAGCTCAAGCAAATAAGGCAAAATAAAAACTCATTTTACCTTTATATTCGCCATTGGCTATTTTACCACCCACTCTCCGGCACTATTTTCAATATATTGTCCTGCAGGCGTTTTTTTAATGGCTTTTTCACCGGCAAGAATGGAGACCTGCTCAAGCGTCATAGCATTTTTTACTGCTAGCTGCTTATATTTAATTAAACGTCTGCTATTAATATCTTCAACGAGCTGTGCTGCTTCCGGTGAGGCTTGCACAACCCCTAATAAACCATTTCTTTGCTCACCCACCAAGCCCTGCTCTTTGGCATTGGATAACTCTAACGCGAAAGCAGAAAAACTTAATATTAAGGTAAGCAGTAAAAATAACTTTTTCATTTTATCCCCTAGGCTTTACTTTAAAAGAGACCGCTGTCTTCGCTAAAGAGCTCATCTAGCTCTTTGTCTATTTTCACGCGAATCTCATGATCTATTTTTACATTTAAGTTTATGGTAATCGGCTCTTCTGGCACCGCCAGCTCAACTCTTGGCGTACAACCCGCTATCGTAAAAAATAACGTCAGTAAAATACTTATTCTTTTCAGCACTAATATCGCTCCTCTATCTGTTTGTTTAATCGCTCATTGAAGCGCAAACTTTTAAGTAACTGCAAAATATTCTCATTATGCGAGTAGTTAAAAATAACCGCTCGTGCCCTGCTCAAATTCGGATTAATGCCCTTCATTTCAACGTTCAAGCTAGTTTCCCCATTTGCGGCATAATCGAGTACGCCCTGCAAAGAGTCAAACTGCAGGTTAGTGAGCACCTGCATAGTAAAAGCAAAAGCCGGATTGTCTTTGCCCATTGCTTTAACCACTGTATTTTCCGGCACTTTAATATAGCCGGGGTAGCGCGCTGAAATGACTCCGTTTTTAATAGCCGGCCCCTGCTCAGTTAGCGATAATGGCAACAGGCCGTCAATAATCCCTTGAGCGTCTATTTCAGGGTATGCACTGTATTTAATGACTTCACTTAAACTCAGCGCAGAAAGCTTGATTGCAGTCTGACTCGGTGCTGTTAATTTAAGATCAGCAAAATCGACTCGTCCACCCAATAGACGCGCCTTAAAACGGTCAATAATAATATTCAGGCCATTAACCTGCGCATCCACCTGCAGGGCTTGAACCGGTATGCCGATAAACAGGTTGGCAATTTTCAACTGCTGCTTATCGCGCTTTATAATCAGCTGTTGCTTTTCAAAACGATAATCTATCTCACCCGTTACTGTCACGCCATCAAAGAGCACTTTATCATGCCTGCCGGCAATATCTTTGCCGTTAATAATACCTTTAAGACTAGCTGCTTTTTATTTAAGTCATAATCTGCAGAGAGTTGCAGATTAATATCGCCCGTTTGTATCTCAAGCAGCTGCAAATCCGGCAAATAATGACGCAGCGCCGTTACTAATTTCTGCGCCGCTAAGGGGGTATTCGCCATGTCCACTTTCAGTTTTCTATGCGCGTACCATAGCTCACCTTTAAGATCCTGATTTAATAAGGAAATATTCCAGGAAGCAGCCATATTATCGAGTCTGCCCTGCGCCTTGACAGCGGCAAATAGAGCGGGCAGTTTTTGCTTGTGCACAACAATACGCTGGCTGTTTTTCTCTGTGGATTTTGTCGATAACACACTGCGCGCGACGCGTAGCTGCAGGGGTAAAGATGTCACAGTCAGTGGGGAGAGGTTAATAACGGCCGTTTTGCTTAACTTAAGCTGAATATGAGCAGTTCGCCAATCCTGCTGTGCGGATATGTTATGGCTGACATTTTTTAAATCAAGAAGCATTTTCTTTACATTTATCTGCTCCGTTAACAGCGCGACTGAGCCAGCTGCACTTAAGTCAAAGTGCTCCGCCAGGGCGGGTAATTGGCCTTGTGCATTGAGTGTAAAGCTTCCCGCTTGCCAGTGCTGCAGATCACTCTGATAAGCTATTGTTAACTGCCGCGGTAAATGTTTCTTGAGTTTTTCAGGGAGCGGGTAAAATTTTTCCAGTTCCTGCACAGCAAGGCGAGCATTAAGAGTTAACTTTTGATTTAACAGGTTAATTTGTAAATTTAGATCAACCTGCTCTGCCCAGAGGTGAAGCACCACAGAGTGCGCTGTTTTTGTCAGCGTTGCATTAAGGATGATTTCTTTAGCGCTAACCGAGGAGTACAGTTTTAGTGCTTGTATCTGGAGGTTTGTTTCCGGCAAAGCGCTTAACTGTGCCAACAACGCTTTAATTTGTGCATCAATCTTATCTTTGCTTTCAGATAAAGAAGGGAATGCCTGCCTGGCGGCGCTTTCCGCCCGACCCGCTTGGCAGTCTAAATCCCAATCCACAGCAGCAATATCTGCATCAAGATGGTTACCTTCTTTGCGCAGCTGCATATTGACAATTTTATTTTGCGGGCAACGCAGATCAGGCTGCAGCAGCTGCAGATCAGCCGTTAGAAAAGGAAGCCATGCTAATAATGGCTTCTCTATTGCTTGAGCAAAAGCAAGCGGTGTGCTGAAAAGTATGACTGCAAAACTTAAAAAAAAGAAATGCCTGCAGCCAAGCAAGCCGTTACTGCACCCACTCGATAATGCCGTCAATCTTTTTACCGTCATCACTGACCACCAGCCACTTAATATGTTTGTCACGCATAATTTCTTCAGCTTGAGTTAAACGGGCATTAGCCGAAATAAAGTAGGGTGAAGCATTCATTAACTCCTGCGCGCAGCAGTCATTGACGCTTTTACCTGAAATTAAAAAGCGACGCACATCACCATCGGTGATCACCCCCTGCAACTGCTTATCCATCATTACCAAAGCAAGCCCGGTACGCGTTTCTGTCATCACCATTAACGCATCGGTCAATGACGTATCCAACTGTACAAAAGGCAGATTGTCGCTGCGCATCTCATCCCTGACAAAGGTCAATAAGCGCTTACCCAGACTGCCTCCTGGATGAAAGCGCGCAAAATCCATCGGACTGAAATCATTTTCCAGGCTTAACGTTGATGCCAGCGCATCACCAATGGCCAAGGTCAGTGTTGTTGATGTCGTCGGTGCCAGATTGTTCGGACAGGTTTCTTTTTCAACACTGGCATCTAACACCACATTGGAATTTTTGGCCAGCGTTGAATTGACCCCGCCGGTAATGGAGATGATTTTATTACCTGAATGCTGAATAGAAGGAATAATTTTAAGCAACTCATCGGTTTCACCGCTATAGGAGATAAGCAGCAGCAGGTCATCTGCAGTGATCATGCCTAAGTCGCCATGAAAGGCTTCGCCCGGGTGCATAAAAAAGGAAGGGGTACCAAGTGATGCCAGGGTTGCGGAAATCTTTTTACCTATATGTCCCGATTTTCCCATCCCACAGATAATCACTCGTCCTTTACAGTTTTTCATCAAGCTTAAAGCGGCCAAATATTCATCGCCAAGGCGTTCACTATGCGCGGATAAAGCGGCTCTCTGTACCTCAAAAACAGTACGAATTTCTTTAATTAATTGCTCGTTAGATAACGAAAACTGCGTCATAAAAGGTCCTTAGAAAGATGCTGGATGAAATTTTGCTAGTGGGAATTTTTCAAAAAGAAGAGTTGGTCGGTATGAAAGGATTTGAACCTTCGACCCCTGCTCCCCCAGAGCAGTGCGCTACCAAGCTGCGCTACATACCGATTAGCCTGTAAGTCTAATAATTTATCCGTAAGATGCAACAGAAAGTTAATAAAAAAACTGAAAAAATACCCGCCGCAGCGGGTATTTAAAAAATACAGTTTAGATATTAAACAGAAAGACAATCAAACTCAACGAGCGTATCAACATCGGCATCATAATCAACGCCATCAACATTAAAGCCGAACAAACGCAGGAATTCATCTTTATATTCCTGGTAATCCGTCAATTCAAACAAGTTTTCAGTAGTGATTTTCGGCCACAGCTCTTTACAAGCCTGCTGCACATCGTCACGTAACTCCCAGTCATCAAGGCGCAGGCGACGCGCTTCATCGGTTGTCGGCGCACTGCCGTCATCTTTATACAGCTGAGTAGAAAACAGGCGGTAAATCTGCTCCATACAACCTTCATGCAGCCCTTTTTCCTTCATAATCTTAAACACCATAGAAATATATAAAGGCATAACCGGAATTGCCGAGCTCGCTTGTGTGACCACACTTTTCAGCACGGAAACATAAGCTTCACCATTAAGCGGCGCAAGTTGCTCCTGAATTGCAGCCGAGGCACGATCTAAATCAATTTTTGCTTTACCTAATGCACCATCCCAGTAAATAGGCCAGGTCAGCTCTGTACCTATATAGGAGTAAGCCGCCGTTTTAACGCCTTCTGCCAGAACGTCCGCATCAGCTAATGTCTTCATCCAAAGCTCCCAGTCTTGTCCGCCCATCACAGTTACCGTATTGGCCACTTCTTCTTCTGTTGCCGGCTCTACTGAAGCTTCAATGATGCAGTCTTTGTTGGTGTCAATGGCCGTTGACACATAGGTCTCACCGATAGGTTTCAGGCATGAGCGTACCACTTCCCCTGTATCAGGTAGTTTACGCACAGGCGCCGCCACCGAATAGATAACTGCATCAATTTTGCCCAGATCGGCTTTGATCAGCTCAATCACTTTTGCTTTGGTTGCATCGGCAAAGGCATCACCATTAATGCTTTTTGCGTACAAGCCATCGGCTTTTGCCTGTTTTTCAAATGCAGCGCTGTTATACCAGCCCGCAGAGCCCGGTTTACGTTCAGTGGCTGGTTTTTCAAAAAACACACCGATTGTTGATGCATCTGATCCGTATGCGGCGGCAATACGTGATGACATTCCGTAACCGGCAGAAGAGCCAATCACTAATACACGTTTCGGGCCATTTTGAATACTGCCCTGTTGCTTAGTGTATTCAATTTGTGCTTGAATATTTTTTTCACAGCCTACTGGGTGAGTTGTTGTACAGATAAAACCACGAATTTTGGGTTTGATGATCATAATTTAAGCTCTTCTCTATTAGTTGCAAATCAGTTAGTTAAAATTAGTCGCTAATATACACTGTTTTTTTAGTTGCTCAAAATAGCGCGCTGTAGCGACTCGCCTATCGCCAATAAAGCTTAATTGTACTGCTTTTCATTAGGGTCTATTGACCTTTCGCGTGCATTTTTGCAGCAATTTGTTCGTGTTTTATACAAGGCAGAGCCTGCGTAGTGTAGTTGTTCTACATAAGCAGGCGATAACGCAGTAGAAAGCGCGAACAAATGCTGCCCTACGGGTTCATCTAAACGCGTCCTGCACTGTGTTGCTCGTCGTTTACATAGAATAACTATGCTTCGCTCCTCGCGCCTTGCTCAGAACACGTTTAGATTGAACAAAATTTGTACTCGAAAGATCAACAGACCCTAGACATTAAGGCTTCAATTTCATTAATACTTTTAGGTACATCGGCAGTCAATACTTCTGCGCCGGACTCGGTCACCAGCACATCATCTTCAATACGGATGCCTATTTTCTTCCAAACATCAGCAACATCGGCATCACTGCTGATATAGACTCCCGGTTCAATCGTCACGACCATGCCCGCTTCAAGTAAACGCGGATTTTCCAGCGTTCCGTAATCTCCGGCATCATGGACATCCAGCCCCAAATAGTGGCCAATGCCATGCATATAAAAATCTTTATAAACTTCATTTTCAATCAACGTCTCCCTGTCACCCTGAAGAATTTCCAGCTCCAGCAAGCCATCAACCAGCTGCTCAATAGTATTTTTATTAATATCAAGCATCGCCACGCCCGGTTTAACCTGGCTAATGGCGCTGATTTGAATATCTAAAATTAACTGGTATAGCTTTGCCTGATGCTCAGAAAAAATACCATTAACCGGAAAGGTGCGGGTAATATCCCCGGCATAGCCCTCGTATTCAGCACCGGCATCAATCAGCACCAGATCACCATCCTGCAGTTGACGGTCATTATTGGTGTAATGCAGAATGCAGGCATTTTCGCCGCCCGCAACAATACTGTTATAAGCAATATCACGTGTTCCCTGTAAGGCGAATTCATGCTCGACTTCAGCTTGCAATTGATATTCCCACATGCCCGCATGGCACTTCTGCATTGCACGAATATGTCCCGCCGCTGAAATTTCAGCCGCTGCAGACAGTAAGGCCATTTCCACTGGTGATTTGATTAAACGCATCTCATGCACAATCGGCAGACTATCAATAAAAATTGACGGTGCAACTTTACCTTTACGTTTCTGCGCGCGTAACTCGTTCACCGCTGTCTTCAGCGTTTTATATAGGTCGTCATCTTGAAAAACAGGAAAATACAGCGTCTTTAAACCGTTCAGCAAATCCGGAAGGTAGGATGGCAGTTGCTCAATCGGATAAGCATCATCAAAACCCAGCTCGCGCACCGCTGCACATTGCCCCATTCGATAACCATGCCAGATTTCCATGCTTTTATCTTTTGCACGGTTAAATAACAGCGCTTTTTGACTCTCTGCCGTTTTGCTCAGCAGCAGGCAAGCATCCGGCTCTGCAAAGCCCGATAAATAGTAAAAATCACTATTTTGTCGAAACAGATACTCAGCATCATTGTTACGTATCTTTTCTGTCGCAGCAGCAAAAACAGCCATGCTGTTATTATCCATCTGCTCAAAAAAGTGTGCTCTACGGCTTTGAAATTCATTCATGCGCTATTTCCTTGTTAATGAAGCGTTTTTGAAACCGGCGCGGCCGTCTTACGGGAGAAAGTATTAAAACAAAGCATCGCCCCGACACGCAAATACTCAACAATTTCAGCAAAAGCGATTTCAGACTCTTCGTCTTCCTGCTCGAAATCAAGTGACACTTGAGAAATATCACGAATATCACGGATCAACTCCTGAATTTCAGAGGGAGCCTGGTTTAATGCCTGCTGCACCATACCAAAACCAACCAGAAAGCCCTGCGCCCATTGCGCCATCGCCTCAGCACGCTCATCAAGCGGCACCTCATCATCCGGCAGTAACAGCTTAAAACCCAATCCATCATCGGTGATCTGGTTAACAACTTGACCGTAAAGAGACTCGACCAACTGCTTAACATTACTCGGCAGCCCCATTCCTTCATTCACGACATCATTAAAGTGAGCCTGCCAACTTTGGTCATCAAGCTTAACACCACCACACACAAGTCCGGATAAGACGCCGTGCGTTTCTGAAGCATTGGTATATAACTCGGCGGCCTCAAGTGCTTGTGTAATTTTTTCAAAACTTGGTAATAGCTCTTTACTCATTTTATGACTCTTATATTGACGATTAATTGAATATACCCGTTGCCAATCAAGTGCAAAAATCAAAACCTTATGATCACAAAAATGCCCAACCTGCATTCCGAAGCGGGGCTAATGAGATCCTTTTTGCTGTTCCTGACAACACTTATTGGGCGGCTGATTTTGCCTCTTGGAACAGAGCGGATATCAACCATTCTAACACCCGCTAGATCTTGCTACCAGTAAGTACTTGAAACTTGATCTCTAGATAGCTATAGTTCTTAGGTTATTTCCCTTTTTTTGAGCTTGCTAACATTTTTTGAGCGCTCATTTTATCTTTTATTGTATGGATTAATTATGGCAAATGTTGAGATCTCGATTCTAGGACACCAATATAAAATAGCCTGTCCAGATGGTGAAGAGCAAACTCTACAAAATACGGTTGAGCAATTTAACCATAAGTTAAAAAGTATCAAGAGCAATAGCCGTACGCTGCGTAATGAACAATTGATAGTCATGGCGGCCTTAAACTTCTGTCATGAGTTAAATGTAGAAAAAACGAAAAACAAAAAACATGCAGAACAACTCAATGAACGCATTACCAGCCTGCAAAAATCAATTGAAAGTGCTTTACACCCAAGTTACAAGTAACACTTCTTAAACAAAAGTTTTCTATTTTCTAACCGTTTACAGCGACAATGACGACAATACTCGAAACAGATCAAAAATAACGATAAAATTGCTTTGCAAACACAATTATCTGACGTACAGTATTATTAACCCTCGGGTATTCGCTGATCTTGACTACGTCCCTGAGCCGATAAGCTTTACCCTGGTGACTTGGTTCAAGTGCTATTGTGCAAGCTCGGCTCGTATCGAGAAGCCTACGGCATTTGCTGAGACGCCGACTTTGACCTTCGGGTTCAAGGTCAACAGTCAATAACGGTACCCTTGGGTTACTTTCCGTTTTAAAACAAAGACAGCACTGGCGTTGTCACAGTCAATAACAAGCCCCTCAGATTACTACCCGTTAGCAAACAAAGTTCCACTATCAATAGCGCCGTCCTTGTCAAAACCACGTTTATAACTACCCTTAAATTACTCGCGCTAGCGTTAAGAGCACTCCTCTTGGGGTTATCAAGTAATAATGATATTCTTTATATTCAATTATTAAAGAGCTTGTTAATATACTTATGGACAATTTCAGTGCAACAGACTCAGCGCAGCAAATGCGTTCGCAAATACGCAGCCAGATGCGCAGCGCAAGGCGAGATTTATCCGGTGAACAACAAAGAATGGATGCTGCAAAGCTATTTGCCAGATTAATTAAGCACAGCAAAGTTCAAGAGGCGCAACATATTGGCATATCTCTGGCAAGTGATGGTGAAATCGATACTTTTGATTTTATAAAATGGTGCTGGAGCAATAAAAAACAGGTTTACCTGCCTGTCGTTCACCCTTTTAGCAAAGGCCATCTACTGTTTTTAGAGTATGCTGAAGATACTGAAATGATGCTTAACAGATATGGTATTTATGAGCCGAGATTAGAAAAAACGCACACTTGTGCAATGCAGCAATTGGATATAGTTTTTACCCCCCTGGTTGCTTTTGATCGGCAGGGAAACCGTATCGGCATGGGCGGAGGCTATTACGACCGCATACTTGCCCCCTGGTTTAAAGATAAAACGGGTCCTTATCCAATCGGCCTTGCCCATGACTGCCAGCAGGTAGAGGCCTTGCCAATTGAGAAGTGGGATGTGCCACTTCCGGAAATTATTACGCCCAGCGAGCATTACCTGTGGTAAGCAGCCTGTTTCGCCGGTCTTATTTTCGCGCTTTCTGATTTTTACATATTAAAACGGATTGGGTATAATCGTGGCACTTTTATAGCGCTCTTTACAGCAAACAGGATATTCCAGAAATGACTCAAGATGAAAAGAAAAAAGCCGCGGCTTATGCAGCCTTAACCTATGTTGAAAAAGACTCTATTGTTGGCGTAGGAACCGGCTCAACAGTAAAGCATTTTATTGATGCATTGGCGACTATCAAACATGAAATTAAAGGCGCGGTATCAAGCTCTGAGGATTCAACTGACAAGTTAAAATCTTATGGTATCGAAGTCTTTGACCTTAATGAAGTATCTGAGTTAAGTATCTATGTTGACGGCGCTGATGAAATCAATCCCTATAACCATATGATCAAAGGGGGAGGCGCAGCACTTACCCGTGAAAAAATCATTTCCGCGGTTGCCGATAAGTTTATCTGTATTGTCGACGATACAAAAAATGTTGATATTCTAGGGGATTTTCCATTACCCGTTGAAGTCATTCCCATGGCCCGCAGCTATGTCGCCCGTGAGCTTGTTAAATTAGGCGGTGATCCTGTCTATCGCCAGGGGGTTGTCACAGACAACGGTAATATTATCCTGGATGTCCATAATCTGCGCATTAGTGAGCCGCTTAAACTGGAAGCACAAATCAACGCCATTGTCGGCGTTGTCACCAATGGCTTATTTGCCAACCGTGGTGCTGATGTTGTGCTCGTCGGCACGTCAGAAGGTGTTAAAACACTGAAATAAGCAGCCTGATAGCAAGCTGGCCATAGCTGCAATTATATCCCCAATCTTTTTACCACTACTGAGATAGATTGGGCATAAGCTAGCTTGACATCCTCCCTCCACTAAATCAAAGATTTTAGTGGGGGATTCCTACTGCTAGACGCTCATGCCCGAGCGCAAGAATGTTTTTGGCCGCGTTCACATCGCGGTCGTGAGTGACACCACACTCACAGGTCCATTCTCTTATTCCAAGTCCTGCTCTACCTTTCGGACTGTTGCGGCGGGAGCCACAACACGAGCAAGTTTGGGTGGTGTACGATTCATTGATTTCTTCAAAAACAATACCAGCGTGAGCGCTTTTGTATTCCAATAGTGTTTTTAATGTAGACCAGCCAGCATCTAAAACGGACTTGGCCATTTTAGTCTTGAGCAGTTTTTGACTACTTACGTTACCAATGAATATCGCCGCATTTTCATTGACAAGTTTGCGGCTGTATTTATGCAAAGCATCTACTCTGCGGTTTTTTATCTTTGCATGGATAGCCTTGACGCGCTTTTTATTCTTTGCCCGCTGCGCAATACCTAAATCTTTCTCTAGCTCGCGGTATTCACGGCCTTTTAGTTTGTAGCCGTTACTGTCGGTGGCTGTTTCTTTACAACCCAAATCAATACCCACACTGGCTTTGCCTGTACCCTGCTCTGCTTCCACCTCAACCACAACGTTGAAGTACCACCGGTCTCTTGAATCGTCATTGAATGAGCCAGATTTGAAGGTGTATTGAGATAATCCGTAACTATCCCAAACGCTAAAATAGTGGCGGTTATGATAAACCTGGCCATTTTTGAAGCCAATGCAGTCTTTACAAACCGGGATCCAACCCAGCGAACGTCTAACGCCACCAGATTTACGCCAATTCAACCTGTGTTTCTTGAATTGTTTGCGGCGGGTGGCGTATTCATGACCAACCATCTGCACGGTAGCAGAGTTCAGCCCAAGCGCTTTATTCATCCCTTTAGTGTGTTTTTGGAGATCGTAGCCTGAAAGGAAAGTGGGCTTGACCGGGCCAAGTTCACTCACATTGCTCAATGCCTTCATTGACGCTTCATTGCAAAAATTCCACACCTGATTCACACCGTAAGCCCATTTGTTTAGGGTGCTTACATGTTTATCACGGATCCTTATTTTTAGCGTTTTTGTGTGTACTTTGCTTTTCATAATGATCATAGTAGACCTGATTTATCTGGATGTAAATACAGGCAAAAATGATAGAGTATCCAACTAAGATAGACCAACTTAGCGGTTGGTTTGCTATCCATCTCTACCCAAACAAGTTATGGGTGGAGAATTCCGCAAGGTTCGTTAAATTTTCATATGTGAATCTGCCCAGACATGTTCACATATGCCCGGCTTTTTGCTATTTTATAGCCACAAACATAGCACTCCCCTCAAAATTTACAATAATCTGTTCATTTACCTTATTTATAAGGCTCAAGGAAATAAAATGACTAAGTTTTCACTCAGTAAAGACAAAATTAAAGTTCTGCTGCTTGAAGGATTGCACCCAAGCTCTGTAGAAACATTCACTCAAGCGGGTTACACCAATATTGAAAGCATTAAAACTTCGTTAAGTGAAGAAGAGTTAATCGAAAAAATTAAAGATGTTCATTTTATCGGTATCCGTTCGCGCAGCAACCTCAATGCCAAGGTACTGGCAGCAGCAAAAAAACTTGTCGGTATCGGTTGTTTCTGTATTGGTACTAACCAGGTTGATTTAGAAGCAGCACAAAAAAAAGGTATTGTCGTATTTAACGCACCTTTCTCAAATACACGTAGTGTTGCCGAGCTGGTATTGGGGCAGGCGCTGCTATTATTACGCGGCATACCTGAACGTAACGCCAAAGCACATCGTGGTGAATGGGATAAGTCAGCAGTCGGCTCTTATGAAGCACGTGGTAAAAAATTAGGTATTATCGGTTACGGTCATATCGGTACGCAGTTTGGTATCCTGGCAGAAAACTTAGGCTTTAACGTTTCATTTTATGATATTGAAAACAAACTCACCCTTGGTAATGCCGTACAAGTCGATACTATGGAGCAATTACTTGCCGAGTCGGACATTATCAGTTTACATGTACCGGAGCTTGACTCAACTAAAAATATGATGGGCGCCAAGCAGTTTGCACAGATGAAAGACGGGGCTATTTTCATGAATGCGGCACGTGGCACCGTTGTCGATATTCCGGCATTATGTGATGCCCTTGCCAGTAAAAAACTCTCCGGAGCGGCGGTGGATGTTTTCCCTACTGAGCCAAAATCCAATAACGAAGAGTTTGTCTCTCCCCTGCGCCAGTTTGACAATGTGATCCTGACACCCCACGTTGGCGGCAGCACTCAGGAAGCACAGGAAAATATCGGTTATGAAGTCGCAGGCAAGCTGGTTAAATACTCAGATAACGGCTCAACATTGACAGCGAAAAACTTCCCTGAAGTTTCTTTACCGGCACACAACGGCACAAGCCGTTTATTGCATATTCATCATAACCAACCGGGCATTTTAACCAAGATCAACTTGGCCTTTGCGGAAAATAATATCAATATTGCTGCGCAATACCTGCAAACCAATGAAAATATTGGTTATGTGGTTATTGATGTCGACAGTGAAGATGCACAAACAGCATTGGATAAATTAAAAGAGATTGAGGGTACAATCCGCGCTCGTTTACTTAATTAAGTAAAGCGCTGCTAAAAAGCCCGGCTAATAAGCTTATTAGCCGGGCTTTTTTATTTTCCGAATGCCTCCTTTAGCGCAGAAAATATGTCAAAGCGTACTGATAACGCAATTTCCGCCGCTTTGTTTGGCTTTAGCAAGCTGCAGTTCAACTTTTTGCAGCAGCTCATCAACTGATTTATGCTTATCAGCCTGAGTGACGGCAATACTCACGCTGAGCTCTACGCCGTCTGTTAATAAACCGTAAATATCTGCTCGCAACCTTTCTGCCAGGGCAACAATGGGTGGCAACTCACTCACCGGACAAAGTATTAAAAACTCAGATCCAGACCAGCGCGAACAAAAGTCGGTTTTGCGTATATCACGGAGTAATTTTTCAGCGACTTCGATAATGATCCTGTCACCTTCCTGATGACCAAAGCTATCATTAATAGTTTTTAAATCATCGATATGCAGCATAATCAAGCAGAAAGATTCTTGATAGCGGATAAAACGCTGCCATTCTGATAATAATTTAGACTCCAGTGCGCGGCGATTATATAACTGCGTTAAGGCGTCTTTAGAGGCACGCCGTTCGGCAAGGAAGGTTAACTTAACAGACTCACGCCAGCGACGCAGTGAATAATAAAGAAGGCTGAGGAGCAGGGAAAAAGCCAGGGGAATCCATTTATCAAGCTGATATTCCTGCAACCACGTGAGCAGATCTTGATTGCGCGCAAAAACCCAAAACAAAAGGTTGAACAGCACAATAAGCAAAATATCCAAGAGTACTTTTCGTTTCCGTTGCGCTTTAAGTTTATGCATCGCTCCCCCACTAAAAATAAAGTGAAAACTTTATAGCCAACCAGCATTACCGGTATTTAAAGTTTATATAAGGGTAGTCTATTATTTTAATTAATGATTCGAGCTAGATCTTAAAAAACGCCAGGCAATTAAACGACTCTCCTTTTGTCCTTGTGACATTTTTATAACTTTAATTTGCTCAACTGCCAGCTCTGTTAACAGTTTTTTTAAGGGCGCAATATTAGCTGATTTTGAAACCAGGCTGGTAAACCAGTTGACTTGCTGCCCATACTGCTTACTCTCTGTGCACATCTGTTTTAAAAAAGTGATTTCTCCTCCGGGACAGCAGAGCTCATTTTTTTGTCCCCCGAAATTCAGTTCAACCTGATTATCCTTTGCCTGCTTTTGATTTAAATTGTTAACCTTGCGGGCAGTGCCGGCAAAAGCCTTCTCTAAAGAGGCATGAAATGGCGGATTACACATAGTGACTGCAAACTTATCCTGAGGCTTAATGATCCCGTCAAAGATGGATTTTTCATTTTTCTGCATACGCAGTTTAATAAAAGGCCGTAGATTCGAATTTGATTGCACAATTAACTGTGCTGTTTTCATCGACACGGGATCAATATCAGTACCGACAAAGGACCAGTTATAAATCTGGCTGCCAAGAATAGGATAGATACAGTTTGCCCCGCTACCGATATCTAAAACTCTTACCTGCTTACCTGTTGGTATAGTTCCTTCAGGCTCTGCAGCTAAAAGGTCGGCGACATAATGGATATAATCAGCACGTCCGGGAATCGGTGGACATAAATACCCCGGCGGAATCTGCCAGAAATCGACCTGATAAAAACACTTAAGCAACGCCTGATTCAAGAGTCGCAGGGCATCCGCATTGCTAAAGTCAATGCTCTGCTCTCCTTCGCGGTTAGCTATCACGTATGCGCTTAACGGCGGACAAAACGCGCATAGTTTTTTAAAATCATAACGTCCATGGTGGAGATTGCGCGGGTGCAAACGCCCTTTTTTAACCATTTTTTTATTTGTCATTTCTTTTCTCAAAAAGGTAAGCAGGAGTTACAAATTAATAGCTGAGTGCTCTGTTAATATGCCACTGAGATCCAGTAAATTGAATTTATAACGAAATTTAACCATTTGATAATTAATTTCCGGTGCAAACCAGATAATCAGGGTACGATCCTTTTTACGGGTTTGCTGTAAGCGGTAGGTATCAAGTTTACCAAACTTGGTCTGAACCTGCTCTTTTCCTGTCACTTCAAAAAAGTAATGTTTAACCTTATCCGCAGTCTGCATATAAAACTCAAACTGTGTTTGTCCTGCTTTCAAGCCTGCGCTCATCTGCATGCCGATGGTATTAAAATCGATGATTTTCCCTTTTTCATTAAAAACCTTATAGGGTTTACCATCACGCGTCACCTTTGTTTGATGCCCTGATTTTAAAAACTCGACCTGCGTATTGATACGTTCAAAGCCAACACTCTGGCGGGAAAAGTGTTTACTGAGAAATAACTGCGCATCATTATCCCAATAAATCTGCGACACTTGATTGCCGCCAAAACGATAAAATAAAAAAGACAGATCCGCAATGGTATTCGCCGTGATCAGCTCACCATTATACTTGAACTCTCTAATCATCTGACCAACCACCACGGCTTTATAGGAGAGATCGTAGACATAGCGCTGCTCAGTATTTTGCAATGCCCGTAATGGCTGGGAAAATGAAGTCGAAGCGCTGCTGCAAAGAAAGAGCAAACATAACAACCCATAATTAAGTTTTTTCAACAGATACGCCACCTTTTATTTTATCTACAATCGCCAATAGACCATTAGCACGTGACGGACTTAAATAATTTAGCAAACCCAACTCAGTAAAAATAGCATTGATATCAATCGCAGTGATTTGCTGAGCACTTTTTCCTTGAAAAATAATAGTTAAAATCATCATTAAGCCTTTGACAACGCGGGTATCACTATCCATCTTAAAATAATAGCGCTCTCCCTGCTTGTCGATAACCAACCAGGCAAGACTCTCGCAGCCTTGTACCAGATTTGCTTCACTTTTTTCAGCTTCGCTCAGCGCAGGTAATTTTTTACCTAACTGAATAAGCAGACGATACTGTTTATCCCAGCTGCGATTGCTTGTAAAATCACTGACTAACTGCTCAATACTCATTAACGGTTCGCTCACTGCTACTTTCCTTTTTTCTGTTTCATATAATCAGAAAACAATACTAACGCACCGGCGCTGCCGGTCAGCTGTGCACTTTTATTATTATCTTTACCCACCCAGGTGGTCACCACTTCATCACTGTCAAAGCCGACAAACCAGCTGTCATTGAGATTATTGGTGGTTCCTGTTTTACCGGCAAAATACTGTCCCGGATTACGCCAGCGCAGACTGCGCGCCGTGCCTTCTTGGGTTACTTTATGTAATGCTCCGGTCAACTGCTCAACCGCCTGCGCTGAAAAAACCCTTTCGGTTTTACGACTACGCCGATAGAGCAACTCCCCCTGTTTAGAAACAATGGAGCGGATCATGGTTAACGGCTTATAGACTCCCTGCATGCTAATAGGCTGATACATCTGCGCAACCTGAAAAGGGGAAAGCGAAAGGCTACCCAATACCAAAGAGGGATAGGCCTTTATTTTTTCCCTTATACCCATTTTATGTAAACTGTTAATAACATTATTAAGCCCCACCTGCATCCCTAAATTAACAGTCGGCACATTTAAAGAATGCACCAGGGCATTTTCCAAACTGACCTGGCCGCGAAACTGGCGATCATAGTTTTTCGGCTGCCAGCGCTGCCCGGTGGCATTTCTTAAGACAATGGCCTGGTCCTGTAAACTGTCCTGTAAGGCATAGCCTGCATTTAAAGCCGTCAAATAAACAGCAGGCTTAACCAAGGAGCCGATCGGGCGATTAGCATCCAGGGCACGGTTAAAGCCGCTGAACTTAACATCGCGCCCGGCAACCAGTGCGCGCACCTCAGCATACTCGCGATCACTAATCACCATCGCGCCCTGCAGATCACCTTGTTGTGCTGCGGAAACATGTTTTAGTCCCCTTACCACGGCGGACTCAGCATATTGTTGTGCAAGCGGATCAATAGAGGTAAAAATATGCAGGCCACTGCTTTTACGTACCGCCGGCGGCACCTTGGCCTGCAGCTCGCGCTGTAATAAACTGATAAAGGCAGGATTGGCGCGACGGTTTAAGGCATGCTTATCCCCTAAATTAAGCCCATCTTGTACGGCATAGCGATAGTCAGCGGCACTGATCAGATTGTTTTCAACCATCAGACGCAGCACCAGATCACGGCGCGCCAATGCCCGCTCCGGATTACGCCGCGGATTATAGTAGGAAGGACCTTTGATAATAGCCACCAGCAGCGCAATCTGCTCAATGCGCAGTTCATTAATCGGGCGCGCAAAATAATAATCACTGGCAAGACCAATACCATAAATACCTGTTCGACCATTTTGCGCAAGGTAAACTTCATTAAGGTAGACCTCCAAGAGCTTATCTTTGCTGTATTTATAGTTCATCAATAACGCCATATAGGCTTCTTGAAACTTTCTCCACAGGCTGCGCTCCTGGGTTAAAAACAGATTTTTTGCCAACTGCTGGGTTAACGTACTGCCCCCCTGCACTGTGTAACCGGCTTTAAAGTTAACAATAAAGGCACGCAGAATAGCTAAAGGTGAGATCCCCTGATGATGGTAATAATCACGATCTTCCATTAATAATAAGGTATCAATAAAGAGACTCGGTATTTTTTCAAAGGGTACAAAAACACGATCTTCTACCTGCTGCGAACGCAGACGATCTAATAATAAAGGATCGAGGCGAAATATTGATAACTTCTGCCCTTGCTCTGTGCTGATGGCACTTACTCGGTTGTCGGCAAAACTGACAACAACTTTAACCGGTGTAACGACTTTATCCGGAAAATCAAAGGCGCGACGATAAATAATCACCTTGTCAGCTTGGACAGCAAACTGCCCGCTCGCCTGAACCCGTCTAACCGGTCGGTAATTGAGCAGTTTCAACTCTGTTATTAACCCTTGTTGCGTCACAGAGCCATTCACTTTAAGGGTTAATGGCCGCGCATACACCTGCGCCGGCAGATTCCAGGTGGCACCATCTAGTTTGCGCTCAATTTTTTTATCAAAATAAATGCCGGCAATCACCATAAAGGCAATAAAAGCCAGGCTGCCCTTCCACAGCAGCGACCATAGAAAACTGAAAAACCGCTGCGTTATCTTTTTGTCTGGTTGTTTGTTTTTTTTGCCGCTGCTCTTTTTGGCAGCTACTTTATTTATTTTAGCCATCAACTTCTCTGCTACTTTTGTTTGTTCATATACTTTTTAGTATGCGTTGTTGCTTGTGCCTGCAGCGGATCATCCGGCCAGTAATGTTTCGGATAGCGCCCGCGCATCTCTTTTTTTACCTCATGATAAGCGCCCTGCCAAAAAGCAGCTAAATCCTGAGTTAACTGCAGGGGGCGCCTTGCCGGTGAAAGCAGTGCCAATTGCACCTTGATCCGTCCGGCAAAGATACTCGGCGTTTGCTGCTCACCAAAAATCTCCTGCATGCGTAGCGATAATAGCGGCGGCTGAGATTCGCGATAACAGAGCTTGATACTTGAGCCTGTCGGCACCTTGATAGCCGCAGGAAAGTGTTCATTCAAAGCCTGCAGCTGCGGCCATAATAAACGCCCCAGCAATGCCCCTTTAAGATCGATGCGTTTTAGCTGCTCCGGACGGGTAACCCCGTTTAAGTAAGGCGCCAGCCACAACTCCAGTTGCTCAAGCAAGATTTCCTCGGAAAAGTCCGGAAAATCTAGCGAGTCATCAAACTGCGAAAATTGCTCAGCAGCATAAGAGAGCCTGGTCAGCAGTTGTTTATCTTCATCTTTCCAGGGCAAAACAGATAACCCTGCCTGCCTGATTCCGGCTAATAAGGCCTGTGTTTTTTGCTCTTCGCTGATATTGCTTAACGCTTGTTTTGTTATCAGCAGGCGCCCCAGATAACGACGTTTTTCCGCCACTAACCTGTTATCGGTTAGTGACCAGCGGATAAGTTCATTGTCACTGAAATAATCCGCTAAAAATTCTTCCAATGTGGCTAATGAAACAGTACAAGCCTTATAAATGACACTGTTTGCCGCGCGATCCGAAAGAGTCAGATCCGCGACCACCAGCAGCGGTTGCCCGATTAGGCTCGACTCATGGCGTAAAGAAGCGCCGGTACCGTTACTTAGCAGGTAGGCACCATTATTAAGGTCGCGCGCCTGCGCGATACGATCCGGAAATGCCAACGCCAGTAACAGCCCAGCATAATTTACCGGCAAAGGCTGTCCGGATTTTTTAGCGTGACACTTTTTCAATAACATTGTCTGCTGCTGCTTAACGGCAAATGATGGATTAAGTAAACAGCTTTCAATATCATCACTGCCCTTTTCATTGCTTTCCAGCAATGCTACCACTAAGCAGGCAAGCTCAACCAGCCCGGCTATGCGCTGCTCACTCTGCAATGCCTGCGCTTTTAATAACAGATGCCCTAAGCGGGGATTGACGCCAAGCTTACTTATTGCCTGGCCATGTTTGCTAATACGCCCTTTGCTGTCAATGGCTGTCAGTGTTTTTAATAATGACTTAGCCGCTTCTACATGTTTTGCCGGCGGCGGAGTCACAAAAGCCAGTTCATCAGGAGCGCTTACCCCCCAGTTAAGCAGCTCTAACACTAAGGAGGTCAAATCACTGCGACTGATTTCCGGCGAATTTTTTCTGTTTAAACGCGTTTCCTGCGACCATAAACGGTAACAGCTGCCGGCGCTCAAGCGACCTGCTCGACCGGCCCGCTGTGTGGCACTGGCTGAGCTTATGCGCTGCGACTGCAGCTTACCGATACCTGACTGCGCCTGGTAGGTCATACAGCGTTCAAAACCAGAGTCGACCACCACAGAGATCCCGTCAATGGTTAGACTGGTTTCTGCAATATTGGTTGCAATGACAATCTTACGGGTATCCGCAGCACAGGCGGCAATGGCTTTCTGCTGCTCCTGTAGCGTCAATGCACCATATAAAGGCGCAATTAATACCTTATCTTGTAGCCCGGCAAAATAATCCGTTAGTAAAGACTGGCACTCTTTTATCTCTTTGATGCCGGCCACAAAGACTAAAATATTGCCATTTTGCTCCTGATAGGCACGTTTAATTAATTTCACCAGCGCAAAGGTGACACGCTGCCGCGCTGCACAGCTTTGATAATAATATTCAATGGGGTAAGTTCGCCCCTGCGTGGCAATACAGTGAGCGTTCGGCAACAACGCCTGTAATCCCTGGTTATCCAGGGTGGCCGACATGATCAATATTTTCAGATCCTCACGCAAGCCGGCCTGCATATCCAACGCCAATGCCAAGCCTAAATCCGCCTGCAGATTGCGCTCATGGAACTCATCAAAAATAAGCAGTTCAATGCCGGTTAATTCCGGATCGGCCTGCAGCATTCTGGTTAACACGCCTTCGGTGACTATTTCCAGTTGCGTTTCATGACTGGTTTTATTTTCGCCGCGCATTCGATAACCCACTTTTTTGCCGACCGGCTCTGCCAATAAGGAAGAAAGATAAAAAGCAATATTTTTAGCCGCCAGTCTGCGCGGCTCGAGCATAATAATTTTTCCCGTCAGCCATCGCTCTTTAACCATAGTAAAGGGCAGGAAGGTGGATTTACCTGCGCCAGGAGGCGCTTCTAATATAACTTGCGGAGCAAGTGATAAACTTGCCTGTAATGGTTCAAGCACAGATTCAATAGGTAAAGGGGACAAATAATTCTCCAGGAAAATAGCAAAGTGCGGCAGTTGTGCCATATTTACAATAAATACAGAAAAAAAGTGCAAGTAAGGACATCAGCTATTTGACTGCGCTGCATTTACTTGCTATAGATAGCCGCCGAAAATAACATGCTGTCATTTTAGCGTAATTTTAAGACGGTTTAATCTCATTTTTTGTCACTATATTGATGCAAGTACAGCGCGCAATCAATAATGCATCAATTAAAGGAAAGTTCTATGCCAGACAATACAAACAAAAAAACATTGGGTATTTTAGCTATTGCCGGAGTGGAGCCGTATAAGGAAAAAAACGGCGAAGAATATATGGGGCCAGCTCAACTTGAGCATTTTACCAAAATTCTTGAAGCATGGCGTACTCAATTACGTGAAGAAGTTGATCGCACCGTAGGCCATATGAAAGATGAAGCGGCTAACTTTCCGGATCCCGTTGATAGAGCAGCACAGGAAGAAGAGTTCAGCCTCGAGCTGCGTACTCGTGACCGCGAACGTCGCTTGATTAAGAAGATCACTAAGACATTGAAAAAGATTGAAGAAGATGAATTTGGCTTCTGTGAATCCTGCGGTGTCGAGATCGGCATTCGCCGTCTAGAAGCGCGCCCTACTGCTGACTTGTGTATTGACTGTAAAACACTAGCAGAAATAAAAGAAAAGCAAATCGTTGGTTAATTTGCCTCTTCTAGTAAAAAACGTAGTAAAAAACGGTTAGCCTGGTGCTAACCGTTTTTGTTTGTAAAGTCACAAAATTTATTTAACTCTTTGAATATGCCCAAAAACACTTACCGCGGCCGCTTTGCGCCATCGCCTTCCGGCTCTCTGCACTTTGGTTCACTGATCGCCGCCTTAGGCAGTTATCTGCAGGCGAAATCTCAACAGGGGATCTGGCAGCTGCGTATTGATGATCTTGATCCACCCAGAGAAGTTGCCGGTGCTGCGCAGGATATTCTGCACACCCTGCGCGCCTATGGCCTGCATTGGGATGGCGAGGTTATTTACCAGAGCCGTCGCTATCCCGCTTATGAGCAGATCCTGACTCAATTAACCGAGCAAAACCTCTGTTATGCCTGCGCCTGCACACGCAAAATAATCAGGCAGCAAGGGGGTATTTACCAGGGCAAATGCCGCAATAAGCATCTTGATTACAACGGCAATGCACTGCGTCTCAATGTCCAGAAGCTAGCCGCACCGATCACCCATTTTTATGATCAACTGCAGGGCGATGTTTTCTTAAATAATGATGAAGCCAATGAAGATTTTATTATTAAACGCAAAGATGGCTTATATGCCTATAATTTAGCCGTGGTGATTGACGATATTAATCAAGGCATTACAGAGATCGTACGCGGTGCCGATCTGCTCCATACCACGGGTAAACAGATTTCTCTTTATCGGTTGCTTAATGCGCAGCAGCCCGCCTATCTGCATTTACCTGTTGCCGTCACTGCGCCGGGCCAGAAACTCTCCAAACAAAATCATGCCCTGGCGATTGATAAAGAAAATCCGGTTCCGACCCTGTTAAAGGCGCTTGAATTTCTAGGCCATGCCGTACCAGCAAAGATCGATACCACAAGCTGTACAAAAATATTAGAATGGGCGGTGCAAAACTGGTCTTTAGAAAAGATTCCGCGACAGGCAGAAGTTGCAATAGATACGGAAGCGCTCTAAGAAGGTAAAAATCGCCATCTTCAAGTCGCTTGGCTATAAAATTTATTTGTTTTTCCTTGGCCACGCACATAAAATAAGCGCTTGATTTCTTCCTGCTACATTTTATAGCTAAACTAGACTGTTAATTTACAAAGAGTTTGGGTATTAAGCACTAACCTCCGAGGATAGGGTTATTAAACGATTAAAAAAATTCGTTAAAAACGTGTTTGTTAAGAAAAAACAAAAAACACAAGACACGGCATTGGATATTTATAAAATACCACGAGAGCAACACTCTATTTCACGTAAAAATATTGATGAGAATGCACTTAAAGTATTATACCGTCTGCATAATGCAGGTTATCGCGCTTTATTAGTCGGTGGCGGAGTACGGGATCTGCTGCTCGGACTTAAGCCTAAAGATTTTGATATCACCACAGATGCCACACCGGATGAGGTCAAAGCGTTATTTCGTAACTGCCGCTTAATTGGCCGTCGCTTTCGTCTGGCGCATATTTTATTTGGTCGTGAAGTGATCGAAGTCGCCACTTTCCGCGGTCATCACAATAATGAACAAGATAAGCAGGACAAACAAAAAGTAAAACAATCACAGGCAGGTATGCTATTGCGTGACAATGTTTACGGCTCATTAGAAGAAGATGCCGAGCGCCGTGATTTTACCGTTAATGCCCTGTATTACGATATTGCCGATTTCTCAATTTATGATTTCTGCGGCGGTATGAAGGATCTGGCCGAACGTAAACTCAATCTGATTGGCGATCCGGAAGTACGTTATCGTGAAGATCCGGTACGCATGATGCGGGCGATTCGCTTTGCCGGTAAATTAGATTTTACCATCAGTGAGCAATGTGCTGAACCGATTCGCCGTTTAGCACCGCTTTTACAGGATATTCCAGCAGCACGCCACTTTGATGAAGTGACCAAATTACTGCTCTCAGGGCAAGGACTGGTAACTTATCGTCTGTTAAAAGAATATAAACTGCTGCAGATGTTATTCCCTATTTTATTTAAAGAGGGTGAAGACGACAAGGCCAATGCGATTATTGAGCAGGCACTGATTGACTCAGATGCCCGTATCGCCATTGGCAAACGCGTCACTCCTGCTTACCTCTACGCTATTATGCTATGGTATCCGCTTGAACAGCGCGCTCATGCAGTTTCTTTTGAAAGTGGCATGGATTACCATGATGCGTTTTTATTAGCGGCAAACGAAGTACTGAGTATTCAGGTAAAAACCATTGCCATTCCAAAGCGTTTTACCTCGGCGATTCGTGATATCTGGATGTTACAGCTGCGTCTGCCACGCTTTGGTGGTAAACGTGCGCAACGTGTTTACCAGCATATTAAATTCCGGGCCGCCTTTGATTTTCTAGCACTGCGTGCCAAAGTAGAGCAAAGCCAGGAGCTTGCCGAGTTAACTGCATGGTGGCAGGAGTATCAAAAGCACAATAAATTACCAGCACATAACTACAGTAAAAAAGCGACTAGCAAAGCAACAGAGTTTAAACCCGCAGCTAAAAAAACCCATAAAAAACGCAAATACGCAGGCAGTAAACGTAAAACACAAGCGACTCATAAAGATGATTAGTTATATCGGTATTGGCAGTAATCAGGCAGACCCCGTCAAACAAGCGAGGCTGGCGATTGAAGCACTGAAAACGTTACCGCAAACTAAGCTGACCAACTGCTCATCATTATACTGCAGTACACCAATGGGGCCACAGGATCAACCGGATTATATTAATGCGGTTGCGCAACTCGACACAACGTTATCACCACTGCAACTGTTAGATGCGTTGCAGGCAATAGAGCAGTCTCAAGGGCGAGTGCGCAAAGAAAACCGCTGGGGACCACGGACACTGGATCTGGATATTATTTTGTATGGCGATCAGCAGATCAACAACGCGCGATTAACCATCCCCCATTACGGCATGAAAGTACGGGAGTTTGTACTTTACCCGCTACTGGAAATAGCAGCAGACCTGGTGCTGCCTGACGGAAGCGTTTTATCACAACTAGCAGCAGTATGTGATAAAAATGACTTACGTATCTGTAATTAATTATTTTTCAACAATAATAAAACCATTTAGGTAGGAGCAATCATGGCTAAAATTAGCGTTTCTCGTTTGGCTAAAATGAAACAAGACAATGAAAAAATAACCTGTATTACAGCATACGATGCAAGTTTCGCCGCTATTTTTGACCAGGCCGGCATCCAAGTTTTATTAGTCGGTGATTCACTGGGCATGGTTTTACAAGGGCACGAATCAACCCTTCCGGTCACCGTTGACGATATCAAGTATCATACAAAGTCAGTAGCAAGCACAACAGCCAGTGCTCTGATAGTGGCGGATCTGCCCTTTATGAGTTACTCGACACCCGAGCAAAGCTATAAAAATGCCGCAACCTTAATGCGCGCCGGTGCCAATATGGTGAAATTAGAAGGTGGGCAATGGCTGCTTGAGTCGGTACAAGGGCTCGTTGAACGTGGCATACCCGTGTGTGGACACCTTGGCTTAACACCGCAGTCAGTTAATGTTTTTGGCGGATATAAAGTACAGGGGCGCGAAGAAGAGCAGGCCGAACAACTTGTTAATGAGGCATTACAGCTTGAAAAAGCCGGCATACAGCTATTGGTCTTAGAATGTGTACCGGTACAGCTTGCGGCACGTGTCACTAAAGCCCTGAAAATTCCGGTGATAGGTATTGGCGCAGGCAGTGAAACCGACGGCCAGATCCTGGTTATGCATGATGCATTCGGTATCTCTGCCGGCTTCTGTCCGAAGTTTTCGAAAAACTTTCTGATTGAAACCGGTGATATTCGCCGTGCCGTTGCCCTTTATAAAGAGCAGGTAGAAAATGGCGCCTTTCCATCGGCTGAACACAGCTTTTACTAATTAGCAGAGTACAGAGAATGCATATTATCAATGATCCCAAGCTGTTGCGGGAGAAAATAAAACAGCTCAAACAGCAAGGTCAGGAAATTGCCTTTGTTCCAACTATGGGCAACCTGCATGACGGACATCTGCAGCTAGTGCGCGAGGCGAAGAAAAAAACAGACATTGTTATTGTCAGTATTTTTGTTAACCCTATGCAGTTTAATAACGCCCAGGATCTGCAAAGCTACCCGAAAACCCTGGATAATGATTGCCGCTTACTTGCACAGGAAGATGTCTCTATCGTTTTTACGCCTGATGTTGAGAGCATTTACCCTAATGGTTTAGCGGCACAGACCTATGTTGAAGTTCCCGGCCTGTCAGAACGCCTAGAGGGAGCGCTTCGTCCGGGACACTTTCGCGGCATGACCACCATTGTGAATAAGCTTTTTAACCTGGTACAGCCCGATTATGCCTGTTTTGGTGAAAAGGACTTTCAACAGTTGGCCATAGTTAAACAGATGGTCAGCGATTTAGCATTACCAATTGAAATCATTCCCGTTCCGACGGTGCGTGAAGAAAGCGGTTTGGCAATGAGTTCGCGTAACAATAAGTTATCAGCGACAGAAAAAGAGCAAGCCCCTCTGTTAGCCAAGGTGATGAACCAGATTGCAACAAATTTGCAAAATCAAGAAGTTGCCTATTCACAGTTAATTGATCATGCATCACAACAGCTTGAAAGTGCAGGGTTCAGAGTCGATGCTATCGATATTGTTGACAGTAGTAGCCTAAAAGCGATAGACGAGCATAGTGAACAAGCTGTTATTTTAATGGCTGCCTTTTTAGGTACTACACGTTTAATTGATAATAAAGTAGTAAATTTGCACCATTAAGAATTTTACTTTATAGTCGCACCATTGCTGAATAATTCAGCAGATTATTACTAGAAAAGAAAGGTTTTTGTATGCAAAAAACAATGCTTACCGGCAAACTGCACCAGGCGCGCGTGACACAAGCTGAATTAAATTACGAAGGTTCATGCTCTATAGATCAAGATCTTTTAGAGCAGGCCGGCATTTTAGAATACGAGAAAATAGAAATTTATAATGTTGAAAATGGCGCACGTTTTTCAACATACGCTATTTTAGGTGAACGCGGTTCAAAAATAATTTCTGTAAACGGCGCGGCAGCACGCATGGCTGCTGTTGGTGATCGTCTGATAATCTGCACTTATGCAAGCTTAAATGCAGCAGAAATTGCCAACCACAAGCCAAGCCTAGTATATTTAGATGCGCAAAATAACATTGTCCGCACCAGCAAAGATGTGCCGGTGCAAGTGGCTTAATCACCACAAAAAAATGTGTTAAAAAACCCGATCCATATTATCGGGTTTTTTTATGCCTGAAAGAACTCATTTAGAGCCTGGCAATAAGGCGTAAGGACTTCTGTCCGCTGGCCCAATATTTACGCTCAAAGGGGGGTAATGGCAGTATCACTCTGATACTCCTCAACTTGACAGCTTTGACCGGCAAGCTCTAATGCACGAGCGAATTCATGGACATAGGTAAACCAGTTGCTGCGCAGCTCTAATTGACCGCCAAGCTGTAAAATGGCCGGAAAAACCGCACTGCCATGCCAGCGGCGCTGCAGATGTTTGGCTTTTGGCCAAGGGTTAGGATAAAGCAGATAGTGGTGGCTTAACTGCCAGCCAGCCTCCACTGCCAGGCGCCAGAAATCATTGAGGTTGACCTGCAGTAAGCGGTAATTTTCAGCAACAGACTGCGGATGCCTGGCCAGACGATCCGCTGATTTATCCAGGCCTAACACAATCGCCTCAGGATGTTTTTTAGCCAGGTGATAAGTACTCTCACCGACACCACAACAGGAGTCGAAAATAATCGGCTTACCCTGCTGTTCCACCCATTTCTCAGCGTTTTTAAAGGCATCTAGCGTATGCTGCTGATAAGGCTTACGAAACGCATGCTGTAAATGCTTGAGTACCACTTCATCAAGCTGTTCATGCAGGCCTTGCTGGTTAGAAACGATAACTCTTGAATTGCCTAACTCACTCATGAGCGAATCCCCACGCCATTTTTCAGTAACAACATGACCAGACTGTAAAGCAGGACAATAAAAGTCGCAATCACAGAAAAAGACCACAGCACGGAAACATCGGCAACGCCGAGAAAGCCATAGCGAAATGCATTGATCATATAAAACACCGGATTAAAATGGGAAACAGCCTGCCAGAAATCAGGCAGCAGCGTAATAGAATAAAACACCCCGCCCAGATAAGTCAGCGGCGTTAGCACAAAGGTTGGAATAATGCTGATATCATCAAAAGTACGGGCAAAAATAGCATTCAGCAGGCCACCAAGCGAAAACAAAATAGAGGTAAAGACCACACTTAAGATCAGTATAGGAAGATTAAAGATCTGCAGCTCGACAAAAAACAGCGACACGCAGGTCACCAGAAAGCCAACCATTAAGCCACGGGCAACCCCCCCGCCGATATATCCCCAAATGATAATGTAGTTAGGAACAGGGGCAACCAGTAACTCTTCGACATTACGTTGAAATTTAGCACTGAAAAAGGATGAGGCGACATTAGAATAGGAGTTAGTGATCACCGACATCATAATTAAGCCGGGTACAATAAAAGAGATATAGCTGAAACCGCTCATATCGCCAATACGCGAGCCGATTAAGTTGCCAAAAATCACAAAATAAAGACTCATAGTGATCACCGGCGGAAAAAGCGTCTGCACCCATATCCGTAAAAAACGGTTTGTCTCTTTTATCCAGAGACTTTTTAGCGCGACTGCATATTTAAATTTAATCATTTACACTACCTTTTTTTAGCAACTCAATAAACAGCTCTTCTAAGCGGTTAGCCTTATTACGCAAGCTCTTAACATGAACCCCCTGCAGCGTTAATTCTGCAAAAACATGGTTTAAGGACTGCTTTTTATTTAATTCAATCTCTAATCTATGCTCATCGATCGCACTAACGGTAAAATGCTCGGTGCTGGATAAATGCGCCGGCTTATCGATATCTAAAATAAAGGTTTCACTATCAAGTTGTGCTAATAACGCCTTCATACTGGTGTTTTCAACAAGGTTGCCTTTATCAATAATACCGATATTACGGCAAAGCATTTCCGCCTCTTCCAGATAATGGGTGGTTAAAATAATAGTCACACCTTCACTGTTGATCTGCTTTAAAAAATCCCACATGGAGCGACGCACTTCAATATCCACGCCTGCCGTCGGTTCATCCAAAATAAGCAGTTTAGGCTGATGCATCAGGGCACGAGCGATCATCAAGCGGCGTTTCATGCCACCGGAGAGCTCACGGGAAGCTTCATTACGTTTTCCCCAGAGATCTAGCTGCCTGAGGTACTTTTCTGCGCGAATGTAGGCTTCTTTGCGTTTTATGCCATAATAACCGGCCTGATTAACCAAAATCTGTATCGGTGGCTCAAATTGGTTGAAGTTAAATTCCTGAGGGACTAAACCAATTTGGCTTTTAGCTTGTTCAAGTTGCGTATCCAGATCATAGCCGAAGACTTTAACTCGTCCGGCACTTTTATTAATCAGCGATGAAATAATGCCGATTGTAGTTGATTTACCTGCACCGTTAGGGCCAAGCAGTGCATAGAAGTCGCCCTTCTTAACTTGCAGAGAGAGCCCTTTTAATGCCTCTACGCCCCCCTTGTAGACTTTACTTATATTTTCTAATTCAATTGCATACATGCTGTTTTCAGCCTTATTCATTAAAACTTACGAAGCCGATATAGGGCAGGTTACGATAAAGTTATTCGTAATCTATGCCATAACCGACAACAAATTTGTCCTCTATAGAAAAACCTTGCCAATCCACAGCCACTTCGACTTCACGCCGGGAAGGTTTAGTCAGTAAGGTACAGATAGTAAAGGATTTTGGATCGCGCAGCAGCAACATCTCTTTAATCTTCTTTAAAGTATTGCCGGTATCGATAATGTCTTTACAATCAACACATCACGCCCATGGATCTCTTCATCGAGCTCCTTTAATATCTTCACTTCAGCGCAGCTATCACTACCATCGCCATAACTTGAAGTGGCCATAAAGTCCAAAACCACAGGAACACTAAACAAGCGGCTAAATCAGCTAAAAAAATAGCCGATCCACGCTCACCACAAGCGACTCACTCTCTTTATAATGTTCATTAATCTCACCAGCTAACTCTTGAATGCGTTGCTGAATCTCTTGCTCGGAAATCATCGTTGTAATTGTATGCTTTGGGTTCATGGCCAATTCCGATCAATAAAATAGCCGCTGATTATATCATTAAAACAGAGCGTCTAAACAGGCAATGATCAATGACATTACAGGCGACAATGCCCAAAAGGTACGTGAATCGATTGGAGTAAAGCTTTTGCTTTGTACAATACAACAGATATGGAACAGGATTCGCTACCGCCAAATTCACCGCCCTACTCTACGTGGATATGTATGTCTACGGCATGCTGTCTACCTTCCCCATGTGAAAGTAGTTTGTCTTTTATCAAGCGCTTAAACGAAAAAATCCCTGCTGACGTAGTCAACAGGGATTTTTCTGGATTTAATTGCCTAGCTTGTGCGGGATGCAGGCGATGGTCAGGACTCGCTGAGCTCATCCGCTCATGACCCCAGGCTCTCGCCTGATTCGCCCTACTCTACATGGATATGTATGCCTACGGCATGCTATCTACCTTCCCCATGCGAGAGCAGGTCAAAAGCTAAAGCCGTAATAACGAAAAAACCCCCACCCTTCTTTCGAAGGATGGGGGTTTATCGTTATTAGGCGCTTGGCGATGACCTACTCTCACATGGGGAAGCCCCACACTACCATCGGCGCAGCTGCGTTTCACTTCTGAGTTCGGCATGGATTCAGGTGGTACCACAGCGCTCTTGTCGCCAAGCATAAAAAGTTAATTAGGAAAGCCTCGTTCCCATGCTCCGCGTGGGAATGCATAGTTACTTATTTTGTTCTTTTATCTTGCAATTGTCTTTGTAAAACATGCTTCGCAAGCATTTTATTTCTTGGTTACTTACTCGCCCTCACGTTGAGTTTTCAAAGAGAAGATTAAGTATCTTCTCTGACTCACTGCGCTTATTGGGTCAAGCCAATACCTTTAGGTATTGTATGGTTAAGCCTCACGGGTAATTAGTACAAGTTAGCTCAATGCGTTACCGCACTTACACACCTTGCCTATCAACGTTGTAGTCTTCAACGGCCCTTTAGGGGACTCAAGGTCCCAGTGAGAACTCATCTTGAGGCTCGCTTCCCGCTTAGATGCTTTCAGCGGTTATCGATTCCGAACGTAGCTACCGGGCAATGCGTCTGGCGACACAACCCGAACACCAGCGGTTCGTCCACTCCGGTCCTCTCGTACTAGGAGCAGCTCCTCTCAATTCTCAAACGCCCACGGCAGATAGGGACCGAACTGTCTCACGACGTTCTAAACCCAGCTCGCGTACCACTTTAAATGGCGAACAGCCATACCCTTGGGACCGACTTCAGCCCCAGGATGTGATGAGCCGACATCGAGGTGCCAAACACCGCCGTCGATATGAACTCTTGGGCGGTATCAGCCTGTTATCCCCGGAGTACCTTTTATCCGTTGAGCGATGGCCCTTCCATTCAGAACCACCGGATCACTATGACCTACTTTCGTACCTGCTCGACGTGTCTGTCTCGCAGTTAAGCTGGCTTATACCATTGTACTAACCTCACGATGTCCGACCGTGATTAGCCAACCTTCGTACTCCTCCGTTACTCTTTGGGAGGAGACCGCCCCAGTCAAACTACCCACCAAACAGTGTCCCAAACCCCGGTTCAGGGGCCATGGTTAGAACTCAAAACATACAAGGGTGGTATTTCAAGGTTGGCTCCACCGCATCTGGCGACGCGGTTTCAAAGCCTCCCACCTATCCTACACATGTAGGCTCTAAGTTCACTGCTAAGCTGTAGTAAAGGTTCACGGGGTCTTTCCGTCTAGCCGCGGGTACACTGCATCTTCACAGCGATTTCAACTTCACTGAGTCTCGGGTGGAGACAGCATGGCCATCATTACGCCATTCGTGCAGGTCGGAACTTACCCGACAAGGAATTTCGCTACCTTAGGACCGTTATAGTTACGGCCGCCGTTTACCGGGGCTTCGATCAAGAGCGTCGACCTAAGTCTAACCCCATCAATTAACCTTCCGGCACCGGGCAGGCGTCACACCCTATACGTCATCTTACGATTTTGCAGAGTGCTGTGTTTTTAATAAACAGTTGCAGCCATCTGGTATCTTCGGCCGACAACAGCTAAATCCGCAAGGGACATCACCATCATCGGCGTACCTTCTCCCGAAGTTACGGTACCATTTTGCCTAGTTCCTTCACCCGAGTTCTCTCAAGCGCCTTGGTATTCTCTACCTGACCACCTGTGTCGGTTTGGGGTACGATCCTTTATTATCTGAAGCTTAGAGACTTTTCCTGGAAGTAGGGCATCAATGACTTCACTACCGTAGTGGCTCGACATCGTGTCTCAGCGTTAACAGAAACCCGGATTTACCTAAGTCTCCCGCCTACGCACTTGAACCTGGACAACCATCGCCAGGCCCACCTAGCCTTCTCCGTCCTCCCATCGCAATAATAAAGGGTACGGGAATATTAACCCGTTTCCCATCGACTACGCCTGTCGGCCTCGTCTTAGGGGTCGACTCACCCTGCCCCGATTAACGTTGGACAGGAACCCTTGGTCTTCCGGCGGGGAGGTTTTTCACCTCCCTTATCGTTACTCATGTCAACATTCGCACTTCTGATACCTCCAGGATGCCTTACAGCTTTCCCTTCGACGGCTTACAGAACGCTCCTCTACCATGCTTGCAAGCAAGCATCCGCAGCTTCGGTGATATGTTTAGCCCCGTTAAATCTTCCGCGCAGACCGACTCGACCAGTGAGCTATTACGCTTTCTTTAAAGGATGGCTGCTTCTAAGCCAACCTCCTGGCTGTCTGAGCCTTTCCACATCGTTTCCCACTTAACATATACTTTGGGACCTTAGCTGGCGGTCTGGGTTGTTTCCCTTTCCACGACGGACGTTAGCACCCGCCGTGTGTCTCCCGTGATTGCACTTGTTGGTATTCGGAGTTTGCATGGGGTTGGTAAGTCGGGATGACCCCCTAGCCCAAACAGTGCTCTACCCCCAACAGTGATACACGAGGCGCTACCTAAATAGCTTTCGAGGAGAACCAGCTATCTCTTGGTTTGATTGGCCTTTCACCCCCAGCCACAAGTCATCCCCTAATTTTTCAACATTAGTGGGTTCGGTCCTCCAGTTGATGTTACTCAACCTTCAACCTGCTCATGGCTAGATCACCAAGTTTCGGGTCTAATCCCAGCAACTATTCGCCCAGTTAAGACTCGGTTTCCCTACGGCTCCCCTAAACGGTTAACCTTGCTACTGAAATTAAGTCGTTGACCCATTATACAAAAGGTACGCAGTCACGGAATAAATCCGCTCCTACTGCTTGTACGTACACGGTTTCAGGTTCTATTTCACTCCCCTCACAGGGGTTCTTTTCGCCTTTCCCTCACGGTACTGGTTCACTATCGGTCAATTAGGAGTATTTAGCCTTGGAGGATGGTCCCCCCATCTTCAGTCAGAATTTCTCGTGTTCCGACCTACTCGTTTTCACTTATAAAAGATTGTCGTATACGGGACTATCACCCTGTATCGTGGCACTTTCCAGAGCCTTCTACTAATCGATTATAAGCTTAAGGGCTGGCCCGATTTCGCTCGCCGCTACTTTCGGGATCTCGGTTGATTTCTTTTCCTGAGGGTACTTAGATGTTTCAGTTCCCCTCGTTCGCTTCGACTGGCTATGTATTCACCAGCCGATGACACTAAGTGCCGGGTTGCCCCATTCGGAGATTCCAGGATATAACGCATGTTATCAACTCCCCTGGACTTATCGCAGATTACCACGTCCTTCATCGCCTCTAATTGCCTAGGCATCCACCGTGCACGCTTATTCACTTAACCATACAATATCTAAAAGTATTACTTTATGATTTGCATGTTGTTTCCAAGACGCTTGCGATCCTCATATTTTACAATATGAATTACGCTTACGTAATTCGTGCACCTATCAGTTACAAGTAACTGAGTAGATACGTACTTATTTTTGCTTGATTACAATTACTAAGATAAATCTTAATAATTGAGAACAATTTCGTTTATGTTTAATCTGTTACAAGTAACAGTTCAAACAAGAACTTTATCAGCTTTCCTAATTGTTAAAGAGCAGTGTTAAAAACACTTAATAATTATTCTTAACAGAACAGTTATTAAGTATCTTTTAAAGAATTTTTACACCAAAGGTGTAAAAAGAAACACTTAAAACGTAAACTTAAATTCGAGTAAAGAATATAAGAAAACATTAAGTATGTTTTCGCATGGCAGTGGTATCCCCAAGGGGATTTGAACCCCTGTTACCGCCGTGAAAGGGCGGTGTCCTAGGCCTCTAGACGATGGGGACCCAAAACTACGTGCACTTCATCATTTCAATCAAACAATCTGTGTGAACACTCAAGGCAATATGTTTCGTTACGTAAGGAGGTGATCCAGCCCCAGGTTCCCCTAGGGCTACCTTGTTACGACTTCACCCCAGTCATGAACCACACCGTGGTCATCGCCATCCCGAAGGTTAAGCTAATGACTTCTGGTGCAGCCCACTCCCATGGTGTGACGGGCGGTGTGTACAAGGCCCGGGAACGTATTCACCGCGGCATTCTGATCCGCGATTACTAGCGATTCCAACTTCACGGAGTCGAGTTGCAGACTCCGATCCGGACTACGACAAACTTTATGAGATTCGCATACCCTCGCAGGTTAGCAACCCTTTGTATTTGCCATTGTAGCACGTGTGTAGCCCATCCCGTAAGGGCCATGATGACTTGACGTCGTCCCCACCTTCCTCCGGTTTATCACCGGCAGTCTCCCTAGAGTTCCCACCATTACGTGCTGGCAACTAAGGATAAGGGTTGCGCTCGTTGCGGGACTTAACCCAACATTTCACAACACGAGCTGACGACAGCCATGCAGCACCTGTCTCAGAGCTCCCGAAGGCACTCTACTATCTCTAACAGATTCTCTGGATGTCAAGGGATGGTAAGGTTCTTCGCGTTGCATCGAATTAAACCACATGCTCCACCGCTTGTGCGGGCCCCCGTCAATTCATTTGAGTTTTAACCTTGCGGCCGTACTCCCCAGGCGGTCTATTTAATGCGTTAGCTTTGAAACCCACGGCATATAGCCACAAACTTCTAATAGACATCGTTTACTGCGTGGACTACCGGGGTATCTAATCCCGTTTGCTCCCCACGCCTTCGCGCCTCAGTGTCAGTCTTTGTCCAGGTGGCCGCCTTCGCCACTGGTATTCCTTCAGATCTCTACGCATTTCACCGCTACACCTGAAATTCTACCACCCTCTACAAAACTCTAGTCAACCAGTTTCAAATGCAGTTCCAAGGTTGAGCCCTGGGCTTTCACATCTGACTTAATTAACCACCTACGCGCGCTTTACGCCCAGTAATTCCGATTAACGCTCGCACCCTCCGTATTACCGCGGCTGCTGGCACGGAGTTAGCCGGTGCTTCTTCTGCGAGTAACGTCACAGATGATGGATATTAACCATCACCCTTTCCTCCTCGCTGAAAGTGCTTTACAACCCGAAAGCCTTCTTCACACACGCGGCATGGCTGCATCAGGGTTTCCCCCATTGTGCAATATTCCCCACTGCTGCCTCCCGTAGGAGTCTGGACCGTGTCTCAGTTCCAGTGTGGCTGGTCATCCTCTAAGACCAGCTAGGGATCGAAGCCTTGGTAAGCCATTACCTTACCAACTAGCTAATCCCACTTGGGCTCATCTTGTTGCGATAGCATATAAATAGAGGCCACCTTTGCTCCGAAGAGATTATGCGGTATTAGCAGTCGTTTCCAACTGTTGTCCCCCACAACAAGGCAAATTCCCAAGCATTACTCACCCGTCCGCCACTCGTCAGCAAAAGTGCAAGCACTTCTCTGTTACCGTTCGACTTGCATGTGTTAAGCCTGCCGCCAGCGTTCAATCTGAGCCATGATCAAACTCTTCAATTTAAAGTTTAATGTGCAACCTAAGTTGCGACTCAATATTACTGACTAAAACTATGTACCTAAGTACAATGTTATTCTGAATTAATGAATTAATTCGTGTGTCATTCTATTGATAGATGCCTAGTAACTAGGACTTATTTGAAATCATATCAACAATGAATGTCCACACAGATTGTTTGATTAAATTGTTAAAGAGCTTGCCTTTCGGCTAGGCCGCGTATAATACGCGCCTGACGAACAATGTCAACGGTTAATTTTAACTTAATTTCGAAGTCAATATCCGAAATGTTAAAAGCGCTTGATTTTGCTCTCGGAAAGCGGTTTGACTTGCGTCGTTCCGTTTCCGTGGATGCGCATTATAGGGATTAAGATCACATTAGCAAGCCTTTATTTACAATATTTTCGATTAAATTTCCAAGCGCTCAATTAGCCAACAAACAGCTTAATAATCACACCAAAAATCACCTTTTTTAGACTAAAAACAGTTTTATCTGTAAGTTTTATCAACAATAAAATTTACAGAGAAGACTGTTTATGTTGATAAATAAGAAATAAATTTAAACGTAATCGAAGTTATACAATAAAAACACTAAAAATAACTGCCATATATAAAAGAAAACAGCTTTAACACCTATTTATATATCTTCATATTTGAGTGTCATTACTTTAATTTGGATCTGTTTTGGAAGTATGACTTTAGACTCAGGCACGAATAAAGCAGTATGCAAAAAAATAATACCAATCAGATTAATTAACTGATTGTTTTTTATATTGGAAGTGCGGTTTCAACCGCGCCTTATACCAAGCTGCGCGACTGAAGTCGCACTTCCAAAAGTAGATCACAAACTTAATAATATTGGTATAATCAACTGGTCAGTAACATCCAATCCCTAAAGCACATATTTTTCACTCTTTCTGGGATACTGACGAAATCATTCCAGGCCTTACAGACTTCATCAATAATATTGTCAAAGCCTGTTTCAATACCGTCACTATGCCAACCAGCCCCCCCCATAATAACAACGGCATGCCTGTCACTGGCTGTTGCCTTTGATATTTGCTGTAGATGAGTTTTCATAATGTCTTTATTAACAAATGGAACAACCATTGCTTCGGAAGTGCCGTTTGTTACGCAAACAGAGCCAAACAGGTAAGCATATTCAAATTGCTGTTGCTTTACAGCCTTCGGTCGACTGCCTGTTTCGGCCCATAGGCGGATTGTTGTATTTTGTTGTCCAAATCTTGCTTCATCTTGAAGCCATATATCAACACGATCTATTGGGATTGATCCAGGGATATTAAAGCTCGTTTTTATTTTGAATTTTTTTAAAAGCTTCTTGAGCCTCATTTGATTGTTTGGGATGCCTGGATCGGGATGTTATCCACGAAAAGCCCAGTTTATGTAGCAGTTTATTTGCCTAGCTTGTGCGGGATGCTGGCGATGGTCAGGACTCGCTGAGCTCATCCGCTGGTGACACTTGGCTGTCGCCAAACAACCAGGGCACGCGGAGCTTAGCCCGCTCATAAACCTTGGCTATCGCCAAATTCGCCGTCCTGCTCGACATGGATATGTATGCCTACGGCATGCTATCTACCTTCCCCATGCGAGAGGAGGTCAAAAGCTAAAGCCGTAATAACGAAAAAAACCCCACCCTTCTTTCGAAGGATGGGGGTTTATCTGGATTTGATTGCTTAGCTTGTGCGAGACACTGGCGATGGTCAGGACTCGCGGAGCTCGTCCGCTCGTGACACATCGCTGTCGCGAAACAACCAGGGCACGCGGAGCTTAGCCCGCTCATAAACCTTGGCTATCGCCAAATTCGCCGCCCTACTCTACATGGCGGGCTGATGCCTACGGCATGCTGTCTACCTTCCCCATGTTCGAGTAAGTCTCATTTATCAAGCGCCTACTATCACATGGGGAAGCCCCTTTGCATTGCAGTCCCTTGAACAAGGTTCAAGGAAACAAAATGCAACGATAAGGCTTCGCAGAGCTCAACCGCTCATGCCCCATCGCTGTCGCGATATTCGCAGTACCATCGGCGCAGCTGCGTTTCACTTCTGAGTTCGGCATGGGAAGGAGAACCATGGGAAGGAGAACAAGGTCCCTTAGTCCAGTGGAGAATGTAGGCAAGCTACTTATGCCAGTGGCATAAGGAAGCTTACCGTAATAGTGGAAACTTTGTTTGACGTTGATGGGACCACAAAAGCAAAAAGGCCTTAGTGTTTCCACTAAGGCCTTTTTAAATAGGTGTCTAGCAATGACCTACTCTCACATGGGGAAGCCCCACACTACCATCGGCGCAGTATCGTTTCACTTCTGAGTTCGGCATGGGTTCAGGTGGGACCAATACGCTATATTTACTAGACGAAAATTTAATTAGAAAAGCTAATCTAAAATCTGTTCGGTTAATCAATCTTGTAAAACATGCTTCGCAAGCATTTTATTTCTTGGTCACTTACTCGCCCTCACGTTGAGTTTTCAAAGAGAAGATTAAGTATCTTCTCTGACTCACTGCGCTTATTGGGTCAAGCCAATACTCTTAGGTATTGTATGGTTAAGCCTCACGGGTAATTAGTACAAGTTAGCTCAATACGTTACCGCACTTACACACCTTGCCTATCAACGTTGTAGTCTCCAACGGCCCTTCAGGGGACTCAAGGTCCCAGTGAGAACTCATCTTGAGGCTCGCTTCCCGCTTAGATGCTTTCAGCGGTTATCGATTCCGAACGTAGCTACCGGGCAATGCGTCTGGCGACACAACCCGAACACCAGCGGTTCGTCCACTCCGGTCCTCTCGTACTAGGAGCAGCTCCTCTCAATTCTCAAACGCCCACGGCAGATAGGGACCGAACTGTCTCACGACGTTCTAAACCCAGCTCGCGTACCACTTTAAATGGCGAACAGCCATACCCTTGGGACCGACTTCAGCCCCAGGATGTGATGAGCCGACATCGAGGTGCCAAACACCGCCGTCGATATGAACTCTTGGGCGGTATCAGCCTGTTATCCCCGGAGTACCTTTTATCCGTTGAGCGATGGCCCTTCCATTCAGAACCACCGGATCACTATGACCTACTTTCGTACCTGCTCGACGTGTCTGTCTCGCAGTTAAGCTGGCTTATACCATTGTACTAACCTCACGATGTCCGACCGTGATTAGCCAACCTTCGTACTCCTCCGTTACTCTTTGGGAGGAGACCGCCCCAGTCAAACTACCCACCAAACAGTGTCCCAAACCCCGGTTCAGGGGCCATGGTTAGAACTCAAAACATACAAGGGTGGTATTTCAAGGTTGGCTCCACCGCATCTGGCGACGCGGTTTCAAAGCCTCCCACCTATCCTACACATGTAGGCTCTAAGTTCACTGCTAAGCTGTAGTAAAGGTTCACGGGGTCTTTCCGTCTAGCCGCGGGTACACTGCATCTTCACAGCGATTTCAACTTCACTGAGTCTCGGGTGGAGACAGCATGGCCATCATTACGCCATTCGTGCAGGTCGGAACTTACCCGACAAGGAATTTCGCTACCTTAGGACCGTTATAGTTACGGCCGCCGTTTACCGGGGCTTCGATCAAGAGCTTCGACCTAAGTCTAACCCCATCAATTAACCTTCCGGCACCGGGCAGGCGTCACACCCTATACGTCATCTTACGATTTTGCAGAGTGCTGTGTTTTTAATAAACAGTTGCAGCCATCTGGTATCTTCGGCCGACAGCAGCTAAATCCGCAAGGGACATCACCATCATCGGCGTACCTTCTCCCGAAGTTACGGTACCATTTTGCCTAGTTCCTTCACCCGAGTTCTCTCAAGCGCCTTGGTATTCTCTACCTGACCACCTGTGTCGGTTTGGGGTACGATCCTTTATTATCTGAAGCTTAGAGACTTTTCCTGGAAGTAGGGCATCAATGACTTCACCACCGTAGTGGCTCGACATCGTATCTCAGCGTTAACAGAAACCCGGATTTACCTAAGTCTCCCGCCTACGCACTTGAACCTGGACAACCATCGCCAGGCCCACCTAGCCTTCTCCGTCCTCCCATCGCAATAATAAAGGGTACGGGAATATTAACCCGTTTCCCATCGACTACGCCTGTCGGCCTCGTCTTAGGGGTCGACTCACCCTGCCCCGATTAACGTTGGACAGGAACCCTTGGTCTTCCGGCGGGGAGGTTTTTCACCCCCCTTATCGTTACTCATGTCAACATTCGCACTTCTGATACCTCCAGGATGCCTTACAGCTTTCCCTTCGACGGCTTACAGAACGCTCCTCTACCATGCGCATAAATGCGCATCCGCAGCTTCGGTGATATGTTTAGCCCCGTTAAATCTTCCGCGCAGACCGACTCGACCAGTGAGCTATTACGCTTTCTTTAAAGGATGGCTGCTTCTAAGCCAACCTCCTGGCTGTCTGAGCCTTTCCACATCGTTTCCCACTTAACATATACTTTGGGACCTTAGCTGGCGGTCTGGGTTGTTTCCCTTTCCACGACGGACGTTAGCACCCGCCGTGTGTCTCCCGTGATTGCACTTGTTGGTATTCGGAGTTTGCATGGGGTTGGTAAGTCGGGATGACCCCCTAGCCCAAACAGTGCTCTACCCCCAACAGTGATACACGAGGCGCTACCTAAATAGCTTTCGAGGAGAACCAGCTATCTCTTGGTTTGATTGGCCTTTCACCCCCAGCCACAAGTCATCCCCTAATTTTTCAACATTAGTGGGTTCGGTCCTCCAGTTGATGTTACTCAACCTTCAACCTGCTCATGGCTAGATCACCAAGTTTCGGGTCTAATCCCAGCAACTATTCGCCCAGTTAAGACTCGGTTTCCCTACGGCTCCCCTAAACGGTTAACCTTGCTACTGAAATTAAGTCGTTGACCCATTATACAAAAGGTACGCAGTCACGGAATAAATCCGCTCCTACTGCTTGTACGTACACGGTTTCAGGTTCTATTTCACTCCCCTCACAGGGGTTCTTTTCGCCTTTCCCTCACGGTACTGGTTCACTATCGGTCAATTAGGAGTATTTAGCCTTGGAGGATGGTCCCCCCATCTTCAGTCAGAATTTCTCGTGTTCCGACCTACTCGTTTTCACTTATAAAAGATTGTCGTATACGGGACTATCACCCTGTATCGTGGCACTTTCCAGAGCCTTCTACTAATCGATTATAAGCTTAAGGGCTGGCCCGATTTCGCTCGCCGCTACTTTCGGGATCTCGGTTGATTTCTTTTCCTGAGGGTACTTAGATGTTTCAGTTCCCCTCGTTCGCTTCGACTGGCTATGTATTCACCAGCCGATGACACTAAGTGCCGGGTTGCCCCATTCGGAGATTCCAGGATATAACGCATGTTATCAACTCCCCTGGACTTATCGCAGATTACCACGTCCTTCATCGCCTCTAATTGCCTAGGCATCCACCGTGCACGCTTATTCACTTAACCATACAATACCTAAAAGGTACTGCTTTAAATGTTTTTATGAATATTATTAATATTCATAAAACACATAAGACAACAAAATTTAGATTTTGTATGTTGTTTCCAAGACGCTTGCGATCCTCATATTTTACAATATGAATTACGCTTACGTAATTCGTGCACCTATCAGTTATTACTAACTGAGTAGATACGTACTTATTTTTGCTTGATTACAATTACTAAGATAAATCTTAATAATTGAGAACAATTTAGTTTATGTTCATCAATCCGTAACCTAAGTTACCTATGATAAACAAGAACTTTATCAGCTTTCCTAATTGTTAAAGAGCAGACTTTTTCGTTAAAAAAAGCCTTAGATAAATTTTTAAACTTATCTAAAGCTTTTATTCATATGTTGGTTCACCAAATTCTGTACCTAAGGTACAAAAGAAACACTTAAAACGTATATCCTTTACGATTTAAAAGGATATAAGAAAACATTAATAATGTTTTCGCATTGTAAAAGCGTTGGTGGAGCTATGCGGGATCGAACCGCAGACCTCCTGCGTGCAAGGCAGGCGCTCTCCCAGCTGAGCTATAGCCCCAACATGGTTAAACATACATATTGTTAATTTGGATTTAGCCAAGGCAAAGTAAGGCGACGTTTAGTTCACTAAACGAGTCTTGCTTTAACGCAGGATTAATCAAAATTGGTGGGTCTGAGTAGATTTGAACTACCGACCTCACCCTTATCAGGGGTGCGCTCTAACCAACTGAGCTACAGACCCAATATGATGTTTTGTCTCTTTTCACTAATCAAACAATCTGTGTGAACACTCAATGTGCTATGTCTCGATACGTAAGGAGGTGATCCAGCCCCAGGTTCCCCTAGGGCTACCTTGTTACGACTTCACCCCAGTCATGAACCACACCGTGGTCATCGCCATCCCGAAGGTTAAGCTAATGACTTCTGGTGCAGCCCACTCCCATGGTGTGACGGGCGGTGTGTACAAGGCCCGGGAACGTATTCACCGCGGCATTCTGATCCGCGATTACTAGCGATTCCAACTTCACGGAGTCGAGTTGCAGACTCCGATCCGGACTACGACAAACTTTATGAGATTCGCATACCCTCGCAGGTTAGCAACCCTTTGTATTTGCCATTGTAGCACGTGTGTAGCCCATCCCGTAAGGGCCATGATGACTTGACGTCGTCCCCACCTTCCTCCGGTTTATCACCGGCAGTCTCCCTAGAGTTCCCACCATCACGTGCTGGCAACTAAGGATAAGGGTTGCGCTCGTTGCGGGACTTAACCCAACATTTCACAACACGAGCTGACGACAGCCATGCAGCACCTGTCTCAGAGCTCCCGAAGGCACTCTACTATCTCTAACAGATTCTCTGGATGTCAAGGGATGGTAAGGTTCTTCGCGTTGCATCGAATTAAACCACATGCTCCACCGCTTGTGCGGGCCCCCGTCAATTCATTTGAGTTTTAACCTTGCGGCCGTACTCCCCAGGCGGTCTATTTAATGCGTTAGCTTTGAAACCCACGGCATATAGCCACAAACTTCTAATAGACATCGTTTACTGCGTGGACTACCGGGGTATCTAATCCCGTTTGCTCCCCACGCCTTCGCGCCTCAGTGTCAGTCTCTGTCCAGGTGGCCGCCTTCGCCACTGGTATTCCTTCAGATCTCTACGCATTTCACCGCTACACCTGAAATTCTACCACCCTCTACAAAACTCTAGTCAACCAGTTTCAAATGCAGTTCCAAGGTTGAGCCCTGGGCTTTCACATCTGACTTAATTAACCACCTACGCGCGCTTTACGCCCAGTAATTCCGATTAACGCTCGCACCCTCCGTATTACCGCGGCTGCTGGCACGGAGTTAGCCGGTGCTTCTTCTGCGAGTAACGTCACAGATGATGGATATTAACCATCACCCTTTCCTCCTCGCTGAAAGTGCTTTACAACCCGAAAGCCTTCTTCACACACGCGGCATGGCTGCATCAGGGTTTCCCCCATTGTGCAATATTCCCCACTGCTGCCTCCCGTAGGAGTCTGGACCGTGTCTCAGTTCCAGTGTGGCTGGTCATCCTCTAAGACCAGCTAGGGATCGAAGCCTTGGTAAGCCATTACCTTACCAACTAGCTAATCCCACTTGGGCTCATCTTGTTGCGATAGCATATAAATAGAGGCCACCTTTGCTCCGAAGAGATTATGCGGTATTAGCAGTCGTTTCCAACTGTTGTCCCCCACAACAAGGCAAATTCCCAAGCATTACTCACCCGTCCGCCACTCGTCAGCAAAAGTGCAAGCACTTCTCTGTTACCGTTCGACTTGCATGTGTTAAGCCTGCCGCCAGCGTTCAATCTGAGCCATGATCAAACTCTTCAATTTAAAGTTTAATGTGCACTGAAAGTGCGACTCAATATTACTGACTAAAACTAATTGCCACTTACCTAAATAAGTAACGATTTGTTATTCTGAATTAATGAATTAATTCGTGTGTCATTCTATTGATAGATGCCTAGTAACTAGGACTTATTTGAAATCATATCAACAATGAATGCCCACACAGATTGTTTGATTAAATTGTTAAAGAGCTGCCTTTCGGCGAGATGCGTATCTTACGCAACTCTCAAACGATGTCAACATTTTATTTTTAAAATATAATTTAAAAATTTAACTCTTTCGTTCTCAGAAAGCGGTTTAACTTGCGTCGTTCCGTTTCCGTGGATGCGCATTATAGAGATCCGAATCATGTTAGCAAGTGTTTTATAAAGATAAATACGCACTTTATTAAAATGTTTATATTTACGTTTACAAAATAAACAATCATTAGTGTTTTGTGACTTTTTCACTCATTCACACCACCTTTTAGAAACACTATGGGGGATTTTCAGATGGTCCAGCACCCTGGCCACCATAAAATTCTGCAAATCAGTAATTGTTTGTGGCTGATGGTAAAAACCAGGGGCTAATGGCATCACTGTTACGCCTAACTCAGATAAACTCAGCATATTGCGCAGATGCAATGTTGAAAAAGGTGTTTCTCTGGGCATAACGATTAATTGCCCGCGTTCTTTTATTACCACATCAGCCGCTCTTTCTATTAAATTCTTAGATAAGCCTTGTGCGACGGAAGCCAGAGTGCCGCAACTGCATGGACAAATTATCATTTTATCCGGTGCCGAGGATCCCGATGCAACCGGTGAAAACCAATCTTTCGCGGTTAACGGAATAATCTGCTCAGCGTTACTGTGATATTTGTTCTGCAGGAAAGTACTCAATTCATTAATGTCATCAGGCCAGTGTTCATTTTCTTCCGTTTGTAAGACTATTTTAGCGGCGTCTGAGAGCAACAGATACACTTGTACCTGTGCATCAACTAATGACTGCAGCAGTCTTAGAAAATAACCACTTCCCGAAGCACCTGTTACGGCTAATGTCACTCGTCCCTTGTAATCTTTATGTGCAGACATCATTACACCTTATCGTTAAGTTTGACTAAGAGTTTTTGGTGAATATTACCAAAGCCGCCATTGCTCATAATTAAAATATGATCCTTGGCTCGTGCAGCATCGGCTAATTTAGTGGCTAAGGTTTCAATATCGCTGGAAATATCGGCAACTTTGCCCTGCTCGGCAAATAATGCCTGCATTGACCAGCTGCTCCCCGCACTTTCAAAACAATAAACACTATCCGCCTGCGCTAATGCATCAACCAAAGTTTCCTTATGCACACCTAGCTTCATGGTATTTGAGCGCGGCTCCAATACCGCAATTATTCTTTCCTTACCGACTTTGGCACGTAACCCGGCAATGGTTGTTTTAATGGCGGTCGGATGATGGGCAAAATCATCGTAAACGGTAATATTATTGACTGTACCTTTTACTTCCAGACGCCGTTTAATACTTTTAAACTCCGCCAGTGCGGCAATAGCAATTTCCGGTAGCACACCAACATGGCGAGCAGCCGCAATAGCAGCAAGGGCGTTGTTGATATTATGCTCACCGAGTAATGGCCAGTTCACGCAGCCCTGCTCCTCTTTATTCAAAAAGACGAAAAATGAAGAGCCGTCTTCTTTTACTTTATCGGCAGACCATTGTTCACCGAGATATTCCACTTCACTCCAGCAGCCCATCTCCTTAACCGACATCAAGGCAGCATCCTGGTTTGGCAGAATAATACGCCCTGTTGCCGGTACCGTTCTTAGCAGATGATGAAACTGTTTTTTAACCGCATTGAGATTTTCAAAAATATCGGCATGATCAAATTCCAGATTATTTAAGACCAAGGTGCGCGGATGGTAATGGACAAATTTAGAGCGTTTATCAAAAAAGGCACTGTCATATTCATCAGCTTCGATAACAAAAAACGGCGTATCACCTAAACGCGCTGATAAAGCAAAATTTTCCGGTACTCCACCGATTAAAAAGCCCGGTGCCATTTGCGCATATTCTAAAATCCAGGCAAGCATGCTTGCCGTGGATGTTTTGCCATGCGTGCCCGCCACAGCCAAGACCCACTTATCTTTTAGGACATGCTCCAATAACCACTGCGGCCCAGAGGTATAAGGGATCTGCTTATCCAGCACCGCTTCCACACAAGGGTTACCGCGGCTCAGCGCATTACCGATCACCACCAGATCCGGTTGGCAATCCAGTTGACTCGGCGCAAAACCTTGAATCAGCTTTATTCCCTGCTCTTCGAGCTGCGTACTCATCGGCGGATAGACGTTTTGGTCGCTGCCGGTCACTTTATAACCTAATGACTTGGCAAGAATAGCAACCCCGCCCATAAAAGTGCCGCAAATACCAAGAATATGAATATGCATAAAAACCTCGAAAAAGTAACAGATTGGCAAATAACATAGATGTTATACCGAACTCTTTTACCTGCACCAGTAAAAAAGGCGAACTCCTTTAAGGAGTTCGCCTTTTTAATCAGCAAGCCTGTTTTTTAAGCGCTTATGCGCCAAACGCTTCCTGCAGGAATGGAATGATCTGCTTTTTACGGCTTACCACACCCGGCAGTTCAATCACATCATCAGCAACCGTACTGTTTAATGCCGCCGCCACTTTATTCGCATCTTTACTTACGATAAGTGCCGTTGTATCAAGCTTATTGATATCTGTCAGTAGAACAATCGTTGAGTGATAACCCTTCTCAGCCTGTAATTGCTCCATTTCCGCCAGCATATCGGCTTTTTTGGCAAAGGCTGTGTCTAATGAAGTCAGCTCTAATTGCCCGATGGCTAATTGGTTACCCGCCATCTCAAATACTTTTTGATCGCGTAGGATAAGCTCTGCAGCAGGAACATGTTTAATATCTGATTTAGCATCAAACTGTGCACTTGCAAAAGCTTGTACATCATCCACAGCGGCAATTTCAGCGAGCTCTTTTACCGCTGCTTTATCGATATCAGTTGTCGTTGGACCTTGAAAGTTAACCGTATCCGAGATGATTGCGCCCATCATCAGCTTGGCAACAGCTGCTTCAGGTGTCTGGTTATGAAATTTATACATATTGTAAACAATAGTTGCGCTGCAGCCCACAGGCCAAATCCAACACTCCAGCGGCTCACCGGTGGTAATATCACCTAATTTATGATGGTCGACAATACCGCGGATTTTCGCTTTTTTCATATCCGCCGTACCTTGGTTCCAGTCGGAGTAATCAACAATAAAAATTTCTTCACCGGCCACTGAGGTGCGAATTTGTGGTGCTGAAAGACCTGCTTGTTCAAGTAAAAACTGTGCTTCAGGGTTGGGCTCACCTTGGATAGCAGGTGTTGCTTCCTGGCCTAGTTTATTAAATAAAGCGGCAAGCGCAATAGACGAACATACACTGTCACAATCTGGGTTTTGGTGTCCTAGTACAATCATGTTTATTTCCAATTTACTGTTGATTAATTGCAGGCAGAATAACCGATTTAATTAAAATAATTAAGTGCAATTCACTGCCAACATGCAGTTTTTTTACTTTATTCTCAGAAAGAGCCGCTCCCTTTGCTGCTACGTAATCACAGCAACACTTTTTTACTGCTCAACTTTCACTTCAAAAAAAGGATTCAGTAAGCTCTCTTTCTGGTTATAGCGTAACGGCTGTCCATCTAATTGGCAAACAACAGCCCCGGCTTTTTCAGCAATACATTGCCCGGCTCCGGTATCCCACTCCATGGTCGGTCCTAAACGCGGGTAGAGGTCGGCCTGCCCTTCAGCAATCAAGCAGAATTTAAGCGAGCTGCCCACCGAGACCATCTCATAGTCATGCAACTGCTCAAGATAATGCGCTAAATCCGGGCTTGGATGGGAACGGCTGCCCACCACTTTTAATGGCTGCGCCGGCTTATTAACCCGCAGACGGACCTTAGCTTTTTCTTTAGTGGTTAAATAAGCGTTTTCTCTATCAGTAAAATAGAGTTTATCGAGTACAGGCGCATAAACCACGGCAAGGGCTGGCTGGCCATTTTCAATCAGGGCGATATTAACCGTAAATTCACCATTTTTATTGATAAACTCTTTGGTCCCGTCAAGCGGATCCACTAGCCAGAACTGTTTCCAGGTTTGTCGTAGCGACCAGTCGATATCGGCATCTTCTTCAGATAAAACAGGAATTTCCGGCGTCAGTTGCGCAAGCCCGGCGGCAATAATCTGATGCGCTGCTAAATCCGCCTCGGTTAATGGAGAAGCGTCTTCCTTAACCTGTACCGCAAAATCGCGCTGATAAACCTGTAAAATTTTCTCACCGGCAAGGCGCGCAATCTTACAGATGCCATCCACAACAAGTTGTTCATTAATTGTTACCCAATTAGACATAGCCATGCTCTCTTAAGTAATTAATAATACAGTCAACCGCTTCAGAGATTGGCTGATTGCCATTTTCAACACGGATTTCAGCAGCAACAGGCGCTTCATAAGCACTGTCAATACCGGTAAAGTTTTTAATTTCTCCGGCACGGGCTTTTTTATACAAGCCTTTGGGATCGCGCTGCTCACAAATTTCTAATGGTGTATCAACAAAGACCTCAATAAATTCTGTTTTCGGCAGCAGAGAGCGTACCTGCTCGCGATCAATACGGTGCGGAGAGATAAAGGCCGTGAGTACAATCAGCCCGGCATCAACCATTAATTTAGCAACTTCACCGATACGGCGAATATTTTCTTTACGGTCGCTGTCACTAAAGGTCAGCCCTTTACATAATCCCATACGCACATTATCGCCATCAAGCAGATAGGTATGCGCACCTAATTCAAACAAGGCCTGTTCAACAGCCCCGGCAACCGTTGACTTACCGGAGCCGCTTAACCCGGTAAACCATAAAACACAGGGTTGTTGCTTTTTCTGTACACTGCGCTGCTGTTTAGTAACAGCATGGTCGTGCCAGACGATATTCTCATTAGACATAAAAGACTCATTCATCAATTTAATTAAAAAGGAAATAGCTGCGGAATGGTAAATAATACCACCGCTGAATATAAAATGGACATCGGCACGCCTATCTTCAGGTAATCTTTAAACTCATAATCACCGGCACTGTAAACCATTAAATTTGTCTGATAGCCATAGGGCGAGATAAAACTGGCACTGGCGCCAAAGATCACCGCCATAATAAAGGGCATCACACTGACCTCATAAGCCATCGCTAAACTATAGGCTATCGGAAATGCCAGCGCGGCGGCGGCATTATTGGTGATTAGTTCAGTTAAAACCAAGGTCACTAAATAGATAGCAATAAAGGCCCCTAATACGCCAAAACCGTTTAACTCTACCTGCAAAAAGTTTCCCAGCTTATCCGCTAAACCTGAGCTGGTCATCAAACCGGCTAAGGACAGCGCAGCACCGACAATAGCCCAAATTTCCAGAGGGAAGCGGCGGCGCATTTCTCCCCAACTGACCGCACCGATCATCAAAGAGAGGATCAATAACAGCAGCAGTCCTTTAAATAACGGTACAATATTAAAAACAGACAGTAAAATAGCCGCTAGAAAACCGAAAATAATACTGTAACTGCGTTTACTGTCCAGTCTGGTGCTGGCATCAATACCGCTGACTAAGACGAAATTTTTGGCCAAATTTTTATTGCCTGCAAAGGTTTTTCCGGGAGCTAATAACAGGGTATCCCCTTCACGCAGCTCAATTTTGCCTAAGCCGCCTTCGAGTGGCGTATGGCCGCGCCGAATAGCAACCACAACAGCATCAAAATTTTCCCGAAAATGACACTCTCTGAGTGTTTTACCTGTGATATCTGCCGAGGGGCTGATAATCACCTCAACTAAGTTCTGCCCGGTTAGCTGATGCTCGGCAAACAGCTCTAAGCCTTGAATATCCTGCAAGACGCCAACACTGTCAACATCACCACAAAACAGTAAGCGATCTTTTTCCTGCACAATCTCATCCGGTGAAACAGGACATATTTTTGTGCCTTCCCGGACTATTTCAGCCAAGTAAAGCTGCTGCAGATTACGCAGATTATTTTCACAGATACTGTGACCAATTAACGGCGAGCCGGATCTTACTTTCGCTTCTAAGAAGTAGTTAGCCTGCTCACTGTCCGCGCTTTTGCGATCCGGTAAGAGATGGCTGAAAACAAGTAAAACCACCACGCCCACCACTAAACCGAGCAAACCTATTAAGCTGAATTCAAAAAAACCAAGACTAGGCAGGCCCTTAGCAACAACAAAACTGTTTACAATCAGGTTGGTAGAGGTGCCCACTAAGGTTAAGGTACCGCCACAAATAGCCGCATAGGAAAGTGGAATCAACAACTTGGAAGGCGAATATTGATTGTTACGTTTTAGTGCACTGATTAATGAAGCAACCACAGCGGTATTATTCATAAATGAGGAAAGAAAGGCGCTGGATAAACTGAGCTTTAAAATAACGCTGCTGTAATTGCCTTTGGAAAAACAGCGGCTGATTAAAGAGATCAGCCGGGTCTTTTCCAATGCCCCGGAGATCATGATTAACAGCACCAGGGTTAGCAATGATTCATTAGCAAAATTGACCATCAACTCAGGAACTTCAATTAACCCGCTGATATAACAGATTAACAGCGCACCGACAAATAGCAGTGCAGGTTTAATTTTAGTGGTGATTAACAGCACCACTAAACTCAGTAAAAGAGCTAAAACCAGTCCCTGTATTGATGTCATCTTAAGTCCAGCCTATTTTTTCTGTAACTGGTTAAGATCAAGCGCCTGCCAATGCGGAAAGTGCTTGCGAACAAGTTGGTTAAACTCAAGTTCAAAATCACTGTACTCATGCTTCACTTCAACGTGACTTAAGCTCTCAGTGATCATACCGGCGCCAACGGTAACATTGCTGATACGGTCAATAATAATAAAGCTGCCGGTGGAGATCACATCTTTATAGAGATCAAAAACGATATCCTGTGTCAGTTGCACTTCACAGTTGGCAATTTCATTTAACTCTAGGCTGGTCGAGGCAGATTTCTCCAAGGTATTGACATCCACTTTAAAGCCAATCGCTTCCACCGCGCCTGTAGTTTTCTTGGTTGCCACTTTAATATCGTATTGACGGCCAAGTTGCAGCGCATCTTCACTCATCCACACAATATTCGCTTTAAAACGGTTACTCAATAGCGCAGGTGCCTCGGCAGCCACCAGCAGATCACCACGACTGACATCAATCTCGTCATTCAGGGTCACAGTAATCGCCTGCTCGGAAAAGGCCTGCTCAAGTTCACCATCAAAGGTCACTAATGACTTAACGGTAGAGCTTTTACCCGATGGCAGGGAAGTGACCTTATCACCCACCTTGACCGTACCGGCAGCAATGGTGCCGCTGAAACCACGAAAATCCAGGTTAGGACGGTTGACATACTGCACAGGTAAACGGAATGCATAGTTCCTATTGGTCGCTTTAATAGGTGCGTCTTCTAAAATGCCCAGTAAAGGTTTGCCTTGATACCAAGGCGTATGGGCACTCTGGTTGACCACATTGTCACCATTTAGGGCCGAAAGCGGGACAAAGTCGATAACCCGATCTTCGGCACCATTTTCCAGCCCTTCGGCAAAAGCCAGATAGCTTTCTTTTATCTCCTGAAAGCGCTCTTCAGAATAGTCGACCAGGTCCATTTTATTGACGGCAACCACAAAATGTTTAATGCCCAATAGTGAAGCAATAAAACTATGACGTTTAGTCTGCGTTAACACGCCATAACGGGCATCGATTAAAATAACCGCCAACTGACAGGTGGAAGCACCGGTTGCCATATTACGCGTGTACTGCTCATGCCCCGGCGTATCGGCAATAATGAATTTACGTTTTTCTGTCGAGAAATAACGGTATGCCACATCAATAGTAATGCCCTGCTCTCGCTCTGCAGCCAGGCCATCAACCAACAGGGCTAAATCAAGTGCGTTACCTGTGGTGCCTACTTTTTGACTATCAGAGTGCAGTGTTGCCAGCTGATCTTCATAGATCTGATGAGAGTCATGGAGTAAGCGACCGATTAGTGTACTTTTACCATCATCCACGCTGCCGCAGGTCAATAAGCGCAACAGGCTTTTATGTTGCTGTTCTGAAAGGTATTTTTCAATACCCTTCTGTTGTAATTCGGTTTTAATATTTGCGTTCATTGTCTTTACCTTAAAAATTGAGAATCATCAGTTAACGGACTTAGAAATAACCTTCGCGTTTTTTCAGCTCCATAGATGCCGACTGATCCGAATCGATGACTCGACCTTCACGCTCACTGCTTGTCGCAATCAGCATCTCTTCGATAATTTCCGGTAATGTTTCTGCGTCAGAGTTGATTGCGCCTGTCAGCGGGTAACAACCTAAGGTTCTAAAACGCACCTTCTCATACTTGATCTCTTCACCTTCCTGCAGCTCAAAGCGATCATCATCGACCATGATTTTCACACCGTCACGATTAACAACCGGACGTTCTTTGGCAAAGTACAGCGGTACGATTTCAATATTTTCCTGATAGATATACTGCCAGATATCCAGCTCAGTCCAGTTGGAAAGCGGAAAGACACGAATGCTCTCGCCCTGATTAATCTGACCGTTATAGGTATTCCATAATTCCGGACGCTGATTTTTCGGCTCCCAGCGATGGTTTTTATCGCGGAAAGAGTAGACACGCTCTTTAGCACGTGACTTTTCTTCATCACGACGGGCACCACCAAAGGCGGCATCAAATTTCCATTTATTTAATGCCTGCTTTAATCCCTGGGTTTTCATAATATCGGTATGCGTGGCACTGCCATGCACAAAGGGGTTGATATTCATCGCCAAACCTTCAGGGTTTTTATGCACCAGCAGTTCAAAACCATATTTTTCAGCCATATGATCACGAAAGGCGATCATCTCTTTAAACTTCCAGTTGGTATCAACATGCATCAGAGGAAAAGGAATTTTGCCCGGGTAAAAAGCTTTACGTGCAAGGTGCAGCATGACGGCGGAATCTTTACCGACCGAATACATCATCACCGGATTAGAAAACTCAGCCGCAACTTCACGGATAATATGAATACTTTCAGCTTCTAATTGTTGTAGGTGAGTTAATCTTTCTGAGCTCATCTGTTTCTCCATTAAGCAATGTGGCTTGGTTAACGTAAAACTATAGAGAGATGCTTATAACAAGAGAAATACTTAAAAGTAATTCTTTATAAAGAAAACGGAATAACAAAAAGTAAACAGGTAAGGTAATTAAAGGCTGTCGCTGTTTTCGCTCATTGACAATTTGCGCATAAGTTGAGCTAAAGCGTATCTGTTCTCAACAATTTTTGAGATGATAACTTGTAAAATACATCTGAATAGAGGAAGACAATGATAAAACTGATTGCAACGGATATGGATGGCACGCTAACTCAATGATCAAGGGCAACTGCCCGCCAACTTTGCCAACACCTTCTCCCGCTTACCAGGAGAAAAAATATTATCTTTGCCGCCGCATCCGGGCGGCAATACTTCAGCTTAAGGAAAACATTTTTAGCCGTGCAGGAAGATATGTTATTTATTGCTGAAAACGGCACTTTAGTAATGTATAAGGGCGAAGAGCTGTATTTTCATCCTTTGCAGAAAGAGCACCTTCCTGAGCTGCTCGCCATTGCCAAAAACCTCGATAACGCCTATACGGTCTTATGCGGCAGACAATCTGCTTATATTGAATCAACCGAGCCGCGCTTTATTAATGAGGTGGAGAAATATTACGCCAAATATCAAGTGGTCGAGAACTTCCAGGATGTCCAGGACGATCTGTTAAAAATCAGGCATTTGTGATTTTTCCGATGCCGAGAAAAATGCCAATCCGGCCTTTGCCCCGGATTATGCGGGATCAACTGCAAATCACGGTTTCCGGTAAAATGTGGCTGGATATCACCCATAAAAGCGCTTCCAAAGGAACGGCTATTCGCTATATTCAGGAAAAATTTAATATCGGCTTTGAGCAAACCATGGCCTTTGGTGATTATTTTAAACGACGTGACGCTGCTGCAAAATGCCCGGCACAGTTATGCGATGGAAAATGCCCACCCCTGAAGTTAAAAAACACGCCCGCCTCTTAGTGCAGCAAGCAATAATGACAACGGTGTGCTGCGAGCGATTGAGGCGATACTTTAATCTTTTTTATAGCGGGACTTTTACTCCCGCCATGCTAAAAACAAGTTTAGCTGCTCGGCATTACACTTCCAGAGGGCATCGCTAAGCTATTTACTTGAGTGCGTTGCTTGCCACTTTTCAAAAACAGCAATCTCTTCTGCGCTTGCCTGCGAATACCAGTATTTAAGCTGCGCCAGCACTTTGCTCTGTTTGGCTGCCTGCTGCCTGTGCAGCTCTGTGGCGGATAATTGCTCTACGCCGGCATCGGCAAAGTAGATACCATTTTTCTCATTATAATGACTGACTAAGTTGGTGATATTCGCATAGGGTAACACTTTTGCTGTCGCCGGTAATACCTTCTGCTCAAGCTCGAGCGCCCCTGCCTTTACCTTAAAAATAGCGATCTCCTGTTTCGCCAGAGAAAAGCAGTGTCTTGTATTTTTTAGAGACAGTCGTCAGTTGCACATCATCCTGCGCCGTCAATGTCAGCAGGTAGGGCTTAGACTGAAAATGCTCTTTTTTTCCCTGCTCCCTTAATTTGCCGTCAAAACGCAGCGCAATTTGATTTTTTCCGGCAAGCAGTTGGTAAGGCTCAGAGGAGGCACGAACCTTTTTACCATTAATGGTATAGATAGTAATACCCTGTGCCACTTCCAGCGTGTAGGCGCTCTGCCAGAGCAGGCAGTAATAACAAAATAGAAAGTACAATTTTTTTTCATCTTTTTCATTCCAAACTTAAATAAGAACAGGTCGACCATAACCGGATAAAACCCCATTTCACAATCGTATAGGCATCTTGTTACTTTTATCAGGCAAAAAAAAACCAGTGCTGATTTAGCACTGGTTATATTGCAGATAATTCTACTTAAAGATTAAAATGCGTAGTAAACACCGGCAATCAGCTGAGATGCTTCATTAGTGTCACCTTCTTCTGTTTCACTGTATTCCAACGAAGGTTGTGATATTATCAGTCACATCGCGAGAAACACCTGCATACCAGTGATCAACATCAGCTGCATTACCGTCAGAATCTACAGTCTGGAATGAACCGTAAACGGTTGCCGGCGCAAAGGCATAAGAAGCAGAGAAGGCTAGCGTAGTAAAATCATCAGCATCATCAACGTCATTATCAGTGTAAGTTGCCGCGGCATAAAGCGCATCGATCTCTACAGAAGCTGAAACACCCCATTGAAGTTACATCATTACTATCGTAGAATCCCTCAAAATAAGCAGCACCGATAGTAAAGTTATCTACAGCATAGTCAGCAGAAAGCGCAAAGTTATCGCCATCTTCATTGTCACCAGATACGAAAGAGTAGTTAGCAGACAGCGCTACAGGACCCCACTGCTTTTTCATAACGAACTGCATTGCCATCATCTTCTGAATCAGAGTAAACAAACATCATATTCATCTAATTCGTTAGATAACTCTGTTTTTTTCCAGAATAGCGTATGAACTACCTGTTTCACCCACTTTAACCGTACCGAAGTCGCTTGCAAAACCCATCCAGGCTTCATCCACTTCAAAGCTTTCACCGTTATCAGCTTCAACTTCAAAAGAAGCCATCGCAGTCAACACTTTCAGAGACTTCAGTGGCAATATCAAACTGTACGTTAGCCCAAGTGTTAAGCACACCATCTTCGTCTGCTACTTCAACGTCATTGCCTTTGTCATCTTCTTCTGTGAATCCTTTAGAAGTGGAAGTTTTGTAGAATGCATCAACTTCACCAGACAGGTTGACTGACGTACCCTCTGCATCATAAAGGTTTGCAGCTTGTACTGAAGTTGCGCATAACGCTGAGATGAATTGCAGGTAGTAGTGCTTTTTTTCATAGTTAGTTTCCTTGTTTTTGTTAACTGCCATACGGTTTTGTATGACAGTCTCCTTTCATATGTTAGTTGTGTAAAAAGATTGCCAAAGCCGGGCTTTTTACATCTCTTTTTCAACTATTTAGTTATTAATTTATTCTTCTCCTTTCAACAGAAAAGCAGGAAATCGTGCCAACTAAAAAAAGTCAAACATGTAACATCAATATATAGAGAAAGTGTGACGAATTACACCAAAAAAAGGGGAGGGAGCCGTTTTTATTGAAGGCAGATCACAATTATTGCACTTGTTTGCCTTATTAAAAATGCAATACAGATAAAATTATGAGCATAAAGTTACAAGTTAATGATCTGTCCTATGCTGCAAAGCACACAGCAGGTAATTTTATTTGTAGTAAAAATAGGCGATTGAATCACTTTGGTGCAGAGCAAGTTAAAACTGGTGCGTCATTATGTGAATTTCAGCGACATACTCAATACGCCCGCTGCCGATGGCAATTTTGCGCCAGCGCTTAACTGTTTTTGAGCGACGCGGCTAAAGCCGCATCCCAGTATGCCGGGGCATTCAATATTTTCTTTTAAAAGAAAAATCACAGTGCGAATATCAAGGCGTTCGGCAAGAAGCTTATCACGGGGGATAAACGGCATAAACGGGCATCTCTACATTCACTTTCCAGTCAGTCAATAGCGGAAGCAGTTTTCCAGTTGCAAACTCATCCGTTAACAGATAAGTAGCAATATAGCCAATACCGTGAGCCGAGCTGACCAGGTCTTTGACAGCTTCGGCAAGATCGACCCGGTAGTTGCCGGAGACCTGAATATTAATTTTTTCATCCTCTTTAATAAATGACCACTGGTCATTATTCTGATAAATAACACAGTTATGATCTAACAGATCCTGGGGATGCTCTGGAAGGGAGTGGGGCCTGAATATACTCCTGGTGCTGCCGCAAGGATAAAATGACCATCAGCGATTTTTTGCGAAGCGTAGCCTTTGCCGATATCGCTATGGGTTGTTAGCCACAAGTGAATATCTTCATCGAGCATATCGACCTTATGATCGCAGAGGTTAATTTCGAAATTGATCTCCGGAAACTTGCTTTGCAGTTTATCTAACAGCGGAATCACATGCTAGCGTAGCGAAAGAGCTGGGCAGCGCGATACGCAGGGTTCTGGAGCTCTGCTCGATCTCCTTCTTCATAAACGCCTCTGCATTTTGAATGGCTAAATACAGCCTTGCGCAATATTTTGCAAACTGCACGCCGGCATCGGTCAAGGTTAAATTGCGCGTGCTTCGCTGTACCAGCTGGACATTGAGTTCCGACTCTAGCTGCATCAACTGTTTGCTGACATGGGAGGTAGAGACTCCTAACTCTTTTGCCGCCTTGGTAAAACTGCCGCTGGTTTTTAAGATGTGAAAAATATACATCTGGCTTGCCCGGTTGTGCATACTCTATTTCCCTGAACAGCAAAAATGACTGTAACTTGCTGATTTTTTTTCTATTTCAATTGCGAACGGCTATATTACTCAAAATCACGGCTTTTTTCATTAGCCATCGCCCTTAACCTGCTGCAGCACAAAATCACAAAAGGCCTGATTGGCCCGGGACAGATAACTGTCACGCCGCCAGGCAAGACTGAGCTCGATAGAGAAAGGCTCGACAAAGGGGCGCGTCACTATCTCATCATCATCTTGAATAGCCACTTCCCACATCGGTGAGATCGCATAACCTTTGCGGATCACCGATTTAATCAAAGGCAACAGGTTACTGGTGAAGGCAACTTTCGGGCTGCGATTCTCCTGCTGGCTGATTTTTTTAATCAGGGAATGGTGATAATACCCCTTGCTGAACATGACTAATTCATGGGCGAGAAAATCCCGGTATTCGATCTGCTGATGCGCAGCGAGGGGATGATCCGCAGCCATACAGACTACCATCTCTTCTTTAATTAACTTTTCGCTCTCTAACTCAGGCAGAAGATCTTTATCGGCGACCACGCCGAGCTCCAACTCACCATTAAGCAGCTTGTGACGAATATTTCTTGTGCCGGTGTCAATAATATTCATCTGCAGCGCCGGGTACTGGTGTTTAAAAGCCATAATGAGCGGCGGGAAAAAATAGGAGCCGAGCATGGTCGGCACACCTATCTCAACTTCACCCTGATCCAAGCCTTCAATGGCATGCATCGCTAATTTCGCATCCTTGGCCTGGCGCAGAATTTGCCGCGCGTGCTGTAAAAACTGCTGCCCGGCACTGGTCAGACTTACCCCTCTTTCGCGCCGATGCAATAACGGCATCTTTAATTCGCTTTCAAGTTTTTTGATGCTGGCACTGATTGCCGGTTGCGCCAAAAACAGATGCCGGGCCGCGGCCGAGATACTGCCTTTTTCCACCACTGTGACAAAGTGCTGTAGTTGCCTAAACTCCAATTTTTCTCTCCGAATTAGCCGCACCTTCATGCCATAAATTATATCTATGGATAACATAAAAACAACATATTTTGTTTATTTACTGCGCCTCGTTATGATTCGCTCATCCGCTGCACTATTAAACTTAACCCCTTAACAACTGAAAAATTAAAAATGAAAAACTTAACCCATTACAATCGCTTAACTATCTCTGTCTGCCTTTGCTCTATTGTCACCTTTTTTAATATTTACTGGTTACAGCCTTTGCTGCCTATATTACAGCAAAGCTTTCAAACCACTCTGCTTGCCGCCAACCTCGCGATGTCGGCACCTTTGCTGGGGATGGGGCTGGGATTGTTAGTGTTTGCCAGCTGGTCTGATGCAGTGGGGCGACGGGCGATTTTATTGACGGGTACCGCAGCCGGGCTGTGTATTTCTCTGCTGCTGCCATTGCTGGAAAACTATTCACTGTTTTTAGCGTTGCGCTTTATACAGGGCGCCTTACTGGCGGTTTGCCCGGCTGTGGCAATACCACTGCTTGGCGAAGAGTTAAGAAAAAGCTGGTTACCGGCTGCGGTTGGCTTTTATATCGCTTCTAATACCGTAGGCGGAATCAGCAGCCGCCTGGTTAGTGGCTTTTTTGTCGATTATCTGGGCAGCTGGCAGGCCACAGGTTATGTCATTGCCGCCATCAGCAGCGCCTTGTTTATGGTGGTGCTTTTTATTCTTCCGAAACAACGTCACTTCACGTATGAAAAATTTAAACTTAAACCCAGCTTACAAACATTAGCTGCACATCTGCAGCGTCCTCAGCTGCTGCTGATCTATATTATTATCGGCCTGGCATTTGCCTGCTTCGTTAACCTGTTCAGTTATTTAATGAGTGTACTGGAAGGCGCGCCTTATGAGCTGCCAAGCTCGCTACGCAGTTTAGTCTTCGTGACCTTTTTAGGCGGAACAGCCAGTGCTTCACTGGCCGGGAAGTATTCCAAAAAGCATGGTCAATTAGCCGGCATCGCTACCGGTATCTTTATTATGCTCGCGGCGGTCTTCCTGCTCAGTCATAGCTATCTGCCGCTGATGGTTGCCGGTATGATCATGATGGCATTCGGCTTCTTTTTCTGCCATGCCCAGGCCAGCACTTTAGTTGGCCGCAGTGTCAAAAAAGGTCGGGGAAGTGCTCAGGCGCTATATAGTTTGTTTTACTATAGCGGTGCAAGCCTGGGGGTTTTTCTGCTTGACCCCTTCTACCAGAGCTGGGGCTGGCAGGGTGTGCTGGCATGCACGAGCGCTGCGTTACTGCTCTGCCTGGGACTGGTTGCTATCTATCAGCTAAGATTTGCCGGGCATAAGAAAACCCAGCCGGCAGCGGCGTATTAATTTAACAGTGATGGGTAAACAGTGACGGGTGAACAGTGATGAGTAAATGGTAACTCACCACCCATCACTCATCACCCAATAGCAGGCATAAAAAAAGGCACCCTGTGGGTACCCTTTAAAAGCGTTTCATTCTTTCTAAAGCAATAAAGCTTATTTAGAAGAAAGAGAACCGAAACGTTTTTTAAACTTATCGATACGACCGCCAGTATCAACAACACGTTGAGTACCAGTGTAGAACGGGTGACATGCACTACAGATATCTAGGTGTCAGGTCTTTGCCGACTGTTGAGCCAACTTTAACTACGTTACCACATGAACAAGTCGCTGTGATCTCTTTATATTCTGGATGGATACCGTTTTTCATTAGGAAAACCTCTATTGGTCCGTGTCGCTGCTCTGTTTGAATAAATTATTTTACTCAACAAAGTACCACACGTATTTATCATAAAATTTCAGGTTGCGAATTATATAGCAAGGTTGAAGAAAAAGATAATTTTTTTCGCCCCTTAATTTACTCTGCCATAATTGTTTTTAATGCATCATCTAATAATGCTTCAGGCGTATAAACTTTATCGTTCAGCGCAAAATTATTGGCCCTGCTTTTACCATTATCAAGTTCACAGTAATTAAAAATAACTCTGTATATGGTGCATAGATTAGCAATCACTTCCATGCTATTGACCCCTTTATACATATGCTTATCTAAATAAGCATAAAACAGCGCAATACTGTTTCCCAGCGGGCGCTTAAAGTCAGTGCCATCCTTTATTGGTGAAACGATCGGAGAATATGCGCCGAGCCTATTGCTGAACCACTTATCTTTCCACCAGCCCACCTCTTTGCCCTGCAGCGGCGCTTCATTATTGGCAAATGGCAGAAAGAAATACACGCCGGCCCTGCCCTTTTTAATATCCGGATAAGCAGCCATTAACGCAGCTGCTCTAAGGCAACTTTCATGCTCTATATAATGCGCATAGTGCTGTACTTTCTCGACAAAAACATTTAACAGTTGAAAATGCACATAGGCCAGTTTATCCGGGTAGATTAACTGGCAGTTGCTTATCGCCTGCAGCTTCCCGACCAGTAACTGCTCAAAATGGTTGCGCTGCATATTTTGCCGGTAGCGATCGATCAGGGCATTTTCTATATTGCTTGAGTCTCGGGTAAGGATCTGGGTATTATCCGTTTCGTCATAGCGATAATAATCACTGATGCTTTGTTTGCTGAGATTATCCGTTTGCAGCAGTATATAGCCGCTATCCACTTCTTCCGTAATTAAAGTATATAAGCCGCGCTGATGGGTCAGATGCAGCACCCGCCCTTCGCTATGCATAGCCAACTGCTTGCGCGCCATGGCCGCTTCTTCCTGCAAACGGCTGAAGTTGGAAAAAATAAGCGCCAGTTTATTCAGATAAAAATAGTATAACCTTGCCGAAAGACCGCTGCTTTTAATCGAGGCACGAATCTCTTTATTGGCGATAACAGCAGCAAGCACAGCATTAAGGGCGGCAATATTTTTAAATTTCGGCTGCGTAAAAATAGCACCGCATTGACTGCATTTTTTCCGCTGTGTGCCTGCAGAAGTAAAACCGTAGCGTTTAGCAGAGGTTTTTTTACTAATAAAAAAACAGTGATGACATTGAGGACAGCCGGTCAGTTTGCGAGCGAAGTGAAATTCCAGTTTTTCCTTTAACAGCTCCTTCACTAGCGCATTATTTATCCAGGGAGGATGACTGCCGCATGCTTTACACTCTGTTGACCAGTATCCGAGGCGCTGGCTTTTGTATATATAATCCTCGCTGTCAAGCACGCCAAAATTCTTACAGGCGACGGTTTTACAACAATTGAAATCTTTTCTGAAAGTGACCATCCGCCTACCCTAAAAATGCAACACTAACAAAACAACATATTTTGTTAACACTGTCAACAAAGGGGCCGGTAAATATTATTTTCTTGTGCCAGATCACATTTTTCAACATCTTTGATAAATAAACTTCCTTGCATTTACAATAATTCACTATTAGCTCGCTAATAAATTATCGCTGCTGCACCTGCAATTATTATAAGGCTTATTTTATGGTTAATAAAATAGAGCAATTACGTACGTTAACCACTGTTGTCGCAGATACCGGCGATATTGACGCGATGCATAAATATCAACCTGAAGACGCAACAACCAACCCTTCGCTGATTTTAAAAGCAGCGCAAATTGCCGCTTATGCACCGCTAATTGATAATGCGATTGCCTACGCCAAAACACAAAGCAGCGTCAAGGCACAACAAGTTGAAGAGGCCTGCGCTATGCTCTCCGTCAATATCGGTAAAGAGATTTTAAATATTATTCCCGGGCGCATTTCCACCGAAGTCGATGCCAGACTTTCTTATGATACTCAGGCCAGTGTCGCCAAGGCGCGGCAACTGATAAAAATGTATAACACCGCTATCAGGCAGCTAAATCGTACAAAATACACTAAACAAAGCAATGAAAAAGCCCAATAGCCATGTCTTTTTCAGAAAAATTATATTTATAAATGGGGAATAAAAATGCAGCTTATTATGGGTTTAATCGGGATTATTTCATTAATTATTATTGCAATAATCTTTTCCAGCGATCGTAAAGCAATTAATTTACGTACAGTAGCGGGAGCCTTTGCCGTACAGGCACTGATACCGGCGATTGTTATCTTCACCGACTCCGGTGCCAGTGTCCTCGGCGGCATGTCAGCAGCAGTGCAGACTGTGATTGACAGCGCTAATGCCGGCGTCAGCTTCCTTTTCGGCGGCTTAGTTTCCGGAAAAATGTTTGAAGTATTTGGCGGTGGCGGCTTTGTTTTTGCCTTTCGCGTGCTGCCTATTATTATCTTCTTTGCTTCACTGATGGCGGTACTTTATTACCTGGGGATTATGCAGTTTGTTATTAAAATATTTGGTGGCGCACTGCAAAAGCTGCTCGGTACCAGCCGTACCGAATCCATGTCCGCTTCAGCCAATGTCTTTGTCGGGCAGACAGAAGCGCCGTTAGTAGTTAAACCTTTTATCAAATCAATGACCCGCTCTGAGCTGTTTGCGATCATGGCCGGCGGCTTAGCGTCGGTGGCCGGTTCGGTATTGGCCGGTTATGCCTCCTTAGGCGTGAGCCTTGATTACCTTATTGCTGCTTCATTTATGGCGGCGCCGGGTGGTTTGCTGATGGCGAAATTATTGGAGCCGGAAACAGAAACGCCACAGGATAAGATGGACGACTTGAATGATAAAGAAGCGACTGCCGATGCCGAAGCGCAACCCGTTAATGTTATCGATGCTGCAGCTTCGGGCGCTGCCTCAGGTTTGCATTTGGCGATGAATGTTGGTGGTATGTTAATCGCCTTTATCGCCCTGATTGCCCTTATTAACAGTATACTAGGCGCAGCTGGCGGCGTTTTCGGTGCCGAAGCGCTGACCCTGCAGCAGATTCTCGGTTACCTGTTCGCGCCTATCGCTTTCCTTATCGGCGTACCCTGGTCTGAAGCGCTGCAGGCGGGCAGTCTACTGGGGCAAAAACTGGTGGTTAACGAGTTTGTTGCTTATATCGATTTTGTCGGCATCAAAGAGACCCTCAGTGAGCATACTCAGGTTATTGTTACTGTTGCCCTATGTGGTTTTGCCAACCTCTCATCAATGGCTATTTTATTAGGCGGACTGGGTGTTATGGCTCCTTCGCGGCGCCCTGATATTGCCCGTTTAGGCTTAAAGGCGGTACTGGCCGGTACGTTATCTAACTTTATGAGTGCCTGTCTGGTGGGTATCTTTTTCGCATTAAGCGTGCTTTAACTGTGGCATTAGAAAATATAGCGGCACATTAGTTAAACATTATCTTTTGTGTTCGCTATCTCATCTCGCGTCAACCAGCAGGCGTTCAGCACTTCGATCTTCTCTAAAATCTAAGGATTTAAACCATGAGTGATTTACAAACAGCATCCCGTCAGGGGATTCGACTAATGGATCTGACCACATTAAATAGCGATGATAACGAGCAGAAAGTGATGCAGTTATGCCGCGATGCTCACACTCCAGCCGGGGACACTGCGGCTGTCTGTATCTACCCGCGCTTTATTCCTATTGCCCGTAAAACGCTGCGTGAGCAAAATACGCCACAGATTAAAATTGCCACGGTCAGTAACTTTCCGCACGGTAATGACGACTTAGAAATTGCCCTTGCAGAAACCCGCGCAGCCGTTGCTTACGGAGCCGATGAAGTCGATGTGGTTTTTCCTTACCGTGCTCTGATGGCCGGTAATAGCGAGATTGGTGCCACCATGATCAAAGGCTGCCGTGAAATTTGCGGCGAAAAGGTAACGCTGAAGGTGATTATTGAGTCCGGTGTACTGCAAACGCCAGAACTTATCAGAGAGGCGAGCCTGATTAGCATCAATGCCGGTGCAGACTTTATTAAGACCTCGACAGGTAAGGTGCCGGTCAATGCGACCCTGGAAGCAGCTCGAGTGATGCTGCAAGCGATTAAGGAGTCCGGCCGTGATGTTGGCTTTAAAGCGGCAGGCGGCGTTAAGGATGCTCAGGCGACTGCGGATTATCTGCAGCTTGCCGGTAATATTATGGGTAATGATTGGGTGAATAGTCGACATTTTCGCTTTGGTGCATCAAGCTTATTAGTCAGCCTGTTAGCTGAGCTGAAGCTAACAGATAAACAGGCTGCAATAGGAGGATACTAATGAAACGTACCGTTATTCTATTACTGGATTCATTTGGCATCGGCTCTGCAGATGATGCCGCGCAATTCACCGGCACACGCGCTGATGGCAGCGAGTTCAACGACGCCGGTGCTAATACCCTGGCGCATATCGCCAAGCAGTGCGCTGATGGTCAGGCCAATATCGGCCGCCAGGGGCCGTTGCATATTCCCAATATGAATAAACTCGGTATTGGCCGTGCCTGTGATGCCAGCTCGGGTTGCTTTCCACTCGGCTTGGACCCTGCTGTGGAGCCTGTTGGCGCTTACGGCTACGCCAAAGAATTGTCCACTGGCAAAGATACCTCCAGCGGACACTGGGAAATCGCCGGTGTACCTGTGCTCTTTGACTGGGGATATTTTCCTGATAAACAGCACAGCTTTCCACAGGAGCTCCTGGATGAGTTGGTGAAACGTGCCGATCTGCCCGGCTATCTGGGTAATTGCCACTCCTCTGGCACGCTTATTATTGAACAGCTTGGTGAAGAGCATATGCGCAGCGGCAAGCCTATCTTTTATACCTCTGCCGACAGCGTTTTTCAAATTGCCTGCCATGAGCAAACCTTTGGGCTGGAGCGACTCTACAAGCTCTGTGAAATTGCTCGCGAGCTGGTGGATCAATACAATATCGGCCGGGTTATTGCCCGTCCCTTTAACGGCACGCAAAGCAGTGACTTTGCCCGCACCGGCAATCGCCATGATTATTCGGTTTTACCGCCAGCGGCCACGCTGCTCGATAGAATGAAGGACTCAGGGGGTAATGTTGTCAGTGTCGGTAAAATTTCCGATATTTTTGCCGCGCAGGGGATCAGCAAAGCCACCAAGGCAAACGGCCTGGAAGCGCTCTTTGATGCCACTGTCAATGAGCTGAAACAAGCCGGCGATCAGAGCATTATCTTCACTAACTTTGTTAATTTTGATGCGGATTTCGGCCATCGTCGCAATGTTGCCGGCTATGCTGCCGGGTTAGAGTATTTCGATAAACGCCTGCCTGAAATGCTGGCCCTGCTCGGGGATGAAGATCTGCTGGTGATCACGGCGGATCACGGCTGCGATCCTACCTGGCCGGGCACAGATCATACGCGTGAGCATATTCCGGTTATTTTTTACGGAAAACCGGTACAGCCCGGCGATATCGGCAGGCGGGAAAGCTTTGCCGATATCGGCCAGTCTATCGCCGACTACCACAATCTGCCTGCGCTTGAGTACGGTAAAAGTATCTTTAATCGATAAAACACAGTGGCGGTAGCGATGTCTGCCTCCTCGAAACTGACAGTAAAGTAAAACTGGAGAAAATCATGACAACACCTCATATCAATGCCGCAGACGGCGCTTTTGCAGAAACCGTATTAATGCCCGGCGATCCGCTACGCGCTAAATACATTGCCGAAAACTTTTTAGAAAATGCCGTGCAGGTAACAGATGTGCGCAATATGCTCGGCTTTACCGGCACTTATAAAGGTAAACCTGTTTCGGTCATGGGTAGCGGTATGGGTATTCCATCCTGCTCTATCTATGCCACCGAGCTGATCCGCGAATACGGCGTCAAAAATATTATTCGTGTCGGCAGTTGTGGTGCGATCAACCCGGATATTAAAGTGCGCGATGTGATTATCGGCATGGGCGCATCTACCGACTCCAAAGTAAACCGCTCGCGCTTAGGCGGCCATGATTTTGCCGCAATCGCCAACTATGAGCTGTTAGAAAAAGCCGTTGCCAGCGCTAAAAAGCATGGCATTCAAACACGTGTCGGTAATATTTTCTCCGCCGACCTCTTCTATACCCCTGAGCCGGAAATGTTTGATTTAATGGAAAAATACAACATTCTTGCCGTAGAGATGGAAGCCGCCGGTTTATATGGCGTGGCAGCCGAAGAAGGTGCCAAGGCACTGTGTATTTTAACTGTGTCGGATCATATTCGCAGCGGTGAACAGCTCAGCTCCGATGAGCGCCAAAGCAGCTTCAATGAAATGCTCACTGTTGCCCTGGATTCAGTAGTAGCTGAATAAGTCCATCTTATAAAAGCGCCAAAAGTGGTTTGGCGCTTGCGCTTATTTTATTGCTGCTTAGCTCCTATTTAACGCCCCCCATCGATGTTCAGCAGCCTGTTGCAGGTCATCTGGCTATTACGGTAATGTTGCAAACTCAGATACAGCGCACTTAGCGCCGCAGCTAACCTTAATCTTACAGAGCAACATATTTTGTTAACGCTGTAGCACTCGGAAAATAATAAATAATTCTAGCGATCCAGATCGCATTATAACGACGCCTTAGTACATAAACTGTCTGTAAAGATTAACGCAGCAGGGAATAAAGATGGAAATAGATTGGGTCGAATGGTTTGGTTATCTTGCCTCTATGGTGGTACTGATCTCCTTAACTATGTCTTCGATTATTAAGTTAAGGGTGATTAACCTGATCGGCTGTCTGCTTTTTGCCAGCTTTGCTTATTTGATTGATTCCATTCCCACTATCTTTATGAATCTCAGTATTGCTTTGATCAATCTTTATTACCTGTGGCGAATGTATTACAACAAAGAGCAGTTCAAAATCATTAGCGCAGAAAAAGAGTCTGAATACTTGCAGCACTTTATCAGCGTAAACCGCAAAGAGATTGAAAAGCAGGTCAGCCTGCCTGAATTGAACACAGCGAGCAGCTGCTTTTATATGTTACGTGATAATAATATTGCCGGTGTACTGGCCGGGACAATAGATAAGGAAGGGGTGTTTACTATTGTCCTGGATTACGTTATTCCTAGGTATCGCGACTTTAAACTTGGCAATTATTACTACCACAGCCACCCCGAGTTTATCAAAGCCAAAGGGGTCAAAATATTAAAAACATCAGCGCAGGATACTGAGCATTGTTTTTACCTGCAAAAAATGGGCTTTGTGAAACAATCAGAAAGCGCTCCTCACACCTATATCAAGAGACTGTAAATGAATTACTTCAAGCAATTACAAACACTACTGGACAGATCCTTTGCCCCCTACTCGGGCTTTAATGTCGCAGCCATTGTCATTACCCGCGACCATAGCGTCTTCAAAGGGGTCAATGTTGAATCTGCCGCCTACCCGACGACCAATTGTGCCGAACGCAATGCGGTACAGACAGCGGTCACCGAAGGCGCTAAAAGCGGAGATCTGAAAGAGGTGCATATACTGGCGCGCAATGCAGAAAAGCAGCTGGTTAGAGCTTATCCTTGCGGCTCCTGCCGGCAGGTGATCGCAGAGCAGTCCGGCAATGATGCCATCATCTACTGCTATGCTTCAGAAACGGATATCGAAACCTTTACTATTAGCGAATTATTACCGCATGCTTTTTTAGGGGCTGAGCTATAACGCCAAAACCTTTATCACCTATTTAATCAAAGGAGTTTTTATGTCAGAGGTATTTCACTTAGGGTTAACTAAAGCAATGTTGAATGGTGCAAGCCTGGCCATTGTACCGGGCGATCCTGAGCGCGTTAAACGCATTGCCGAATTGATGGACAACGCTACTTTTCTTGCCAGCCACCGCGAATACACCAGCTACCTTGCTGATATTGATGGTAAAGCCGTGGTCATCTGCTCAACAGGTATTGGCGGCCCGTCAACCTCTATTGCCGTTGAAGAGCTGGCACAATTAGGCGTCACCACCTTTCTGCGTGTCGGTACAACGGGCGCCATTCAACCACAAGTTAATGTCGGCGATGTCATTGTCACTCAGGCTGCGGTTCGTCTCGATGGTGCCAGTCTGCATTTTGCCCCTATGGAATTTCCGGCGGTTGCTGATTTTGCCTGCAGCACGGCGCTGGTGTCTGCCTGTCGCGATACCGGTGTTGAGCCGCATATCGGGATTACCGCCTCTTCTGATACCTTTTATCCCGGCCAGGAGCGTTACGATACCGTATCCGGGCGGGTAACACGGCGCTTTAAGGGCTCTCTCCAGGAGTGGCAGGAGCTGGGCGTGCTCAACTATGAGATGGAATCGGCAACCCTCTTTACTATGTGTGCTTCACAGGGATGGCGTGCCGGCTGTGTCGCCGGTGTGATTGTCAACCGCACAGAGCAGGAGATTCCCAATGAAGCGACTATGAAAGAGACGGAAGTCAGTGCCATCACCATTGTCGTTGGCGCCGCGAAAAAACTGCTCGCCTGAGCTTTTAAAAACCCAAGAGCCGTCTTTAGGCGGCAAAAATAACCAATGTCGAGTCTGAAGGCTCAGTTCCGGACATTAAGACCAGAATCCCGCATAGCAATACCGGAATCCCGCCTTCAGGCGGGCAAAAATAACCAATACCGAGCCTGAAGGCTCAGTTCCGGACATCAATACCAGAACCCCATATTTAAACGGTTCTTTTTTTATCTGCTTGAGCTTTGGATTTGAAAAGAGCTAATTATTGCAGTCGCGTAATAAAAAAAACGTTACAATAGCGACTTTGTCATTAATGATTGAGTTTATGAGCCGCCCTATTATCTGCCGTGTTGCACTGGCCATTCCACTGCATAAACAATTTGATTATCTGCTTCCGGATTATCTGTTAACAGCAGAGATGAATAATCTGCCCGGTTGCCGTGTGCGTGTCCCTTTTGGTGGTAAAAGGCAGATGATTGGCGTGATCACTGAGATCAACCCGCACTGTGATTACGACTTAACTAAATTAAAAAAAGTCACTCAGTTAATAGATCAAATGCCTTTATTAAATAAGCCCCTCTGGTCATTATTGCGCTGGGCCGCTTTTTATTATCAGCACCCCTTTGGCGATGTTTTTCAGCAGGCCATTCCGCCCCTGTTACGCCAGGGCAAAGAAGCTGTCTTTAAGGGCCATGAATACTGGCAGCTCTCAGGTGCTGATTTTAATCCCGATGATTTTAAAAAAGCCAAAAAACAGCAGCAAACCCTCGCTTTACTGCAGGCAGAAAGATTAACCACGGAAGCATTAAAAGCACAGGGGATTAGTCGGCCGATACTCAAGGCGCTGCAGGACAAAGGTTTAATTGAGAGCATCGAACAGCAGCCGCAATACAATCAAGACTGGCCGGCGCTGTTTTCTGAAAGCACGCAAAAACCGACATTAACGGCAGAGCAGGCAATCGCCATCGCCAGTGTCAGTCAACAAATGCATAAATTCGCCTGTTTTTTATTGGAAGGGATCACCGGCAGCGGTAAGACAGAGGTTTACCTTAATATCCTGAAACCCTTTCTGCAGGCTGGTAAACAGGTGCTGGTGATTGTGCCGGAGATCGGCCTGACCCCGCAAACCGTGCAACGTTTTCAGGCACGCTTTAATGTGCCCGTTTACTTGAAACATTCCGGCTTAAACGCGCGCCAGCAGCTGGATACCTGGCTGCACGGCAAACAGGGCAGTGCCGCCATTATTATCGGTACGCGCAGCGCTGTTTTTAGTGCCTGTAAAAACTTAGGCCTGATTATTATCGATGAAGAGCACGATGCTTCCTTTAAACAACAGGACGGGTTCCGTTATCATGCCCGCGATTTTGCGATAAAACGCGCCTTTCAAGAAAATATCCCCATTGTCTTAGGCTCAGCAACGCCTTCTCTGGAGAGTCTGCACAATGCGCTGCAGGGGAAATATCAGCACCTGCATCTTACCCAGCGCGCCGGTAATGCCAAACCGCCAAGCAGCAGTCTGATCAATTTAAGCGGACTTCCTCTGAAATCCGGGCTGTCGCCGCAGCTGATTGAGCTGATGGGCAAACATCTGGCTAAAAATAATCAGGTAATACTGTTTTTAAATCGCCGCGGCTATGCACCGGTATTAATGTGCCATGAATGTGGCTGGCTGATGAGATGTCCGCGTTGCGATGCTTTTTATACCTACCATAAATCAGCCAATTACCTGCATTGTCATCACTGCGCCTCGACCCTGCCTGTGCCTAAGCAATGCTCTGATTGTGGTTCAACACAACTTATTGCCACAGGCGTCGGTACCGAACAGCTAGAGGAGACGCTTAATGCGCTTTTTCCGGAACACCCGACGGTGCGCATTGATCGAGATAATACCCGCAAGAAGGAAAGCTTTAACCAATATTTAAGCGATATCAACAAGGGTAAATACAGAATACTGCTCGGCACGCAGATGCTTGCCAAAGGACATCACTTCCCTGATGTGACGCTAGTGGCGTTAATTGATATCGATGGCGCCCTGTTCAGCAATGATTTCCGCGCCAGTGAAAGGTTAGCTCAGCTCTTTACTCAGGTCGCGGGCCGCGCCGGCCGCGCCGAGAAAAAAGGACAGGTGGTTTTACAGACACATCACCCTGAGCACAGTCTCTTACAGGATCTTATCAATAACGGCTATGGCGAGTTTTCCCGCAGTGCCCTGCAGGAGCGAAGATTAGCGCAATTACCACCGATCTCATTTCAGGCATTGCTGCGTGCTGAAGCACATGATGCCACGCAGGCAGAAAATTTTCTGACGTTATGCAGACAGATACTAGAACAAATTACTGCAAACAATAAAAGCAGCGAAGAGTTACTGGTTTTAGGGCCGATTCCTGCGCCCATGGAGCGCCGCGCAGGCAAGTATCGTTTTCAACTGTTACTGCAAAGTGGCCAGCGTACGCTGATCAGTCAAAGCCTGCAACAGGCACTGCCGAGTTTTGACAGTCTTCCCGAAGGCCGTAAAGTAAGATGGTCAATCGATGTTGATCCTATTGACTTTGTTTAGAAGTGGTTCAGCAAACAATAAAAGCTGCAATTTGCCCACAAAAGCTATTGTGCTTGGCCTGCTTTTAAGCAGAGCAATATGTGAGCAAGATCTTGTATTTGCTTATTTGCGCCAAACAGAGACGCACTCGTCGTGATCCCGATCACCATTCAAATTTTCGAACACCCAACAAAGCATGATACCGATCACTTTTTTAAGCTGCTGACAACGCAATAACCAGCAAACCAAGTTATTTTTTGTGAGGTAAACCAAGCAATTCCCGCCTTAATTACTACACTTTGTGATAGCGGCTGCAAAACGATGAACTGCAGAAAAATAGCCATGTTTATATGCTATTTTTGTAAGCACCTAATGAATAAACGGTTTTGTCAAACCGCCTACTAAAATACGCTATTATTGCGCTAGCACTCGGAGTTTATTATGCCATCATCAAGCACAAAACTAAGAGTCCAAAACTTTGGACGCTTTCTATCTAATATGGTTATGCCCAATATCGGTGCTTTTATCGCCTGGGGTATTATTACCGCGCTCTTTATTCCCACAGGATGGCTACCCAATGCAACGCTAGCCGGTCTGGTTGGCCCTATGATCACCTACCTGTTGCCACTGCTGATTGGTTATACCGGCGGTAAACTTATCGGTGGAGATCGTGGTGCGGTTGTCGGTGCGGTGGCTACTATGGGGGTTATCGTCGGTACCGATATTCCTATGTTTATGGGCGCTATGATAGTCGGCCCTATCGGCGGCTGGGCAATTAAAAAGTTTGATAACAGCATTCATGGCAAGGTAAAAAGCGGCTTTGAGATGTTAGTGAACAACTTCTCTGCCGGTATTATCGGTATGATCTGTGCGATGCTGGCCTTCTGGTTAATCGGCCCCTTTGTCAAATTGCTTTCTACCGCTTTAGCCGGTGGCGTGCACTTCCTGGTTAATGCCGGTCTACTGCCGCTAACATCGATTTTTGTTGAGCCTGCTAAGATTTTATTCCTGAATAACGCCATCAACCACGGTATCTTCTCGCCACTGGGTATTCAACAGGCGGATGAGTTCGGCAAATCAATCGTCTTCCTGATTGAAGCAAATCCGGGTCCGGGCTTAGGTCTGCTATTAGCCTATATGTTCTTTGGTAAAGGCTCGGCAAAACAGTCGGCGCCGGGTGCCGCTATTATCCATTTTTTCGGTGGTATTCATGAGATTTACTTCCCTTATGTACTGATGAACCCACGTTTGCTGCTTGCCGTTATTGGTGGCGGTATGACAGGTGTATTTACCCTAACCGTCTTTGACTCCGGTATTGTTGCACCCGCTTCTCCCGGCTCTATTTTTGCGATTCTATTAATGGCACCTAAAGCTTCTGTTGTGGGTGTACTGCTGTCTATCACAGCTGCCGCTGCCGTTTCCTTTATCATTGCTTCAGTGTTAATGAAAACACAAAAAGAAGTAGAAGGCGATGAAGACGCCTTAGCAAAAGCCAGCGATGCCATGAGTCAAATGAAAGCGGCTTCTAAATCAGGTGGTGCAGCCCAGGCTGGTAAAAGCACGGATATGGCTGCAGTGGCTAAAATTGTTGTCGCCTGTGATGCCGGTATGGGCTCAAGCGCAATGGGTGCCGGTCTACTGCGCAAGAAAGTGGAGGCTGCCAACCTGAATATTTCAGTGACCAACCTGGCCATCAACGATCTTCCAGATGATGTTGATATTGTTGTTACCCATAAGGATCTTACCGAGCGTGCCACTAAACATGCACCGAATGCACAGCACCTGTCGCTTTCTAACTTCTTAGATAATGCCTTATATGACAACTTAGTCGCAGAGATAGTGGCCGCACGCAATGAACCGGCGACAGCAGCCAAAACGGATGAAACGATTAAAGAGGTCCCGACCACAGCCGCGGAAAAGATGGAAGAAGTTGAGGAGTTAAAAGAAACGCTTAAACTGACTGAAAAAAATATTCTTCTCGGCCTGAAAGCAAAAAACAAAGAAGAGGCGATTCAACTTGCCGGTGATCAGCTGGTTAAGCTTAACTATGTTGCGCCGGAATATGTGCCGGGCATGTTTGCCCGTGAAGAGTTGGTATCAACTTACCTGGGTGAGTCGATTGCCGTTCCTCATGGCACCATTGCAACGAAGAAATACGTCAAGAAAACAGGTATCGCTTTCTGTCAGTACCCTGAAGGCATTCAGTGGGGTGAAGATGAAGATGATGTGGCCAAACTGGTTATCGGTATTGCCGCACAGGGCGATGAACATATCAATGTTATCACCGCTATCACCAATGCCCTTGATGATGAAGAAGCCATTGAATGCTTAAAAACAACCAAAGATCCAAAAGACGTGCTAAGGATCCTGGGTCAATAACTTTCTATCTGCGCCCCGATTGGGGCGTTATCATTGCCACAGGGTTAGTTTTCTAACCCTTTTCACTTTGGGAAATCATAATTATGAAAGCATTACATTTTGGCGCGGGTAATATCGGCCGCGGTTTTATCGGTAAACTGTTAGCTGATGCGGGTATTCAGGTTACCTTTGCTGATGTGAATGAAACTGTTGTTAACGCGCTTAGCGAACGTCAAGAGTACGATGTTAAAGTGGTCGGTGCAGAGTGCTCGGTAGAAAAAGTAACCAATGTTACGGCCGTTAACTCGACCAGCCCGAAAGTCGTTGAGCTGATTGCCGACGTCGACATGATAACAACGGCTGTCGGCCCGACTGTTTTAAATATCATCGCAAAAACGGTGGCTGACGGTATCACGCTGCGCCTTAACAAGGGTAACACGGCACCACTGAACATTATCGCTGCTGAAAATATGGTGCGCGGTACCAGTCAGCTCAAAGAAGCGGTATTTACCCACCTGGATGAGTCCAGCAAAGCACAGGTTGAGCAGACGGTCGGTTTTGTGGATTCTGCCGTGGATCGTATCGTGCCACCCGCTGAAGCGGGTGAAACGGATCCGCTGGCGGTGACAGTGGAAACCTTCAGCGAATGGATTGTTGACCAAACCCAGTTTAAAGGCTCCATCCCTGAGATTGCCGGTATGGAAAAAACCGATAACCTGATGGCATTCGTTGAGCGTAAACTCTTTACCCTTAACACAGGTCACCTGATCACGGCCTACCTGGGCATTCTTGCCGGCCATAAAACCATTCGTGAAGCCATTGAAGATGACGCCGTGCGTGCGGAGGTTAAAGCGGCGATGCAGGAGTCCGGTGCGGTATTAATTAAGCGTTATGGTTTTGATCCGCAGGCCCATGCCGCTTACATCGAAAAGATTCTCAGCCGTTTTGCCAATCCCTACCTGGTTGATGAAGTTGACCGTGTTGGTCGTCAACCGATCCGTAAACTGGGCCCGCAGGATCGTCTGATCAAACCGTTAAACGGCACCTTAGAGTACAAGCTGCCGAACGATCATCTCATTAAAGGGATTGCGGCCGCCTTTCTCTATAAATGTGATGACGACCCGCAGGCGGTTGAGCTGCAGGAGATGTTTGCTAAGAAAGGATTAAAAGCAACGCTCGCGCACTACAGTGGCTTAGATGCAAACAGTGACGAAGTGGCACGCGTTGAAGCGGCTTATCAGGCGCTGAAAGCCGCGCAATAGCCGCTAATAGCCGCGCTTGAAATCAATCTCATAGTTTAAGGATTTTTCCTCAATAAGGCGCTGATAGTTTTCAATAAAGATCGGCGCCACTAGCTCAGGAAAACTGACCGCCGCGGTATGGGAAGTAATAATAGTGTTCGGGGCTTGCCACAATGGATCTGACTCAGGTAAAGGCTCCTGTTGAAAAACATCGAGCACAGCGCCGCCAATCTGACCTTTTTCCAATGCATTAAGCAGGGATGCTTCATTGAGCACATTGCCTCGCCCGACATTGATAATCAGCGCGCTGTCACGCATCGCCTTCAACACATCAGCATCAATAAGGCCACTGGTATCCGGGGTATCCGGCAGCACACAGACCAGATAATCCAGATCGCGCACAAAGTCAGTTAACTGCTCGGGCAAAAAACAGCGGTCAATACTTTCACTGCTGCTGCGCTGACGCGAATAGCCGCGTGTTTCCATGGCAAACACTTTTGCTATTTTGGCTATTTCAGTGCCAATCGAGCCCAGTCCCATAATACCCATGCATTTTCCCACAAGCGTACCTGGCGGGGTTTGATCCCATTTTTTCTGCAGCTGATTGTTATAACGCGCTAAGGATTTACGCTCGTGCATCAAGAGATGACAGATAACATACTCAGCCATCGCCGGACCGAATATTCCCTTTACTCCGGTTAACAGGTAGTCCCGACGCAGATTCGGCGCCATCAATGGCGTAACCCCGGCCCACATCGACTGTACCCACTTCACCCGTTGCGCATAAGGCAGCGCTCGGCTGACAAGATCCGGACTGCCGAAAAGAATATCGCAGTCCTGCAGGTGGCGGTTTGTTGCATCGACCTCAGTGCAGATCTCAATCGACAACTGCGGCAATGCCGCTTGCTTGAGCAATGCCAGATAGTGTTCGGCATCTTCACAGAGGATCAGCAATTTATTTTTCATCATTAGCATTCCTTTTAAACAGCCGCTTGCAAACGAAAGGTGCATGGCTGATACCAGTATTACATTTTACTTAATAATAACAGGTTCAATAATTCACTCCCATTATCGAGGTGTAATGCACTGACAGACAAATACAGGCGGCTTTCCATCCTTTTGTTATGCACTCCCCTACACCTCCCAGCAGAGATTAAATAAGCGGATTGCAGTTTAAACTTATTCAGCAGCCTAAATGTGCTTTTTCTGCCGCAGAAAAGCCATGAAACTTAATTACAAAATACCTATCTGCCGGTATTTGTTTTCCGCACAGTATTTTTCACTGCCGACAATATGTGAGCAAGCTCGTATATTTGCTAGCAAGTCGCTAGCCAGCGGTCTTTTTGCGTGATCCATATCACCTAGAATTTTCTTGGCTAATTCCCATATCGTGATATGGATCGTTATTTACTTGTTGATTAATTAATAATCTTCCGATTGTAATAAAATTACGCCTGTTTTTTGTGATCCTGCCCTCTCAATATTGCCATTACAGCTGTAATTTGTGACCACCTTGGCGAAAATATGCACTGCAAAATGAAAAAGATTTTTCTGTGGTAACTTCTGCTCGTACTTAAATCCATAGCGGTCTTGCTAATAGATTTGCCAAGCCGTTTATAAAAATGCGTTCACGCACAACAACAGCATCATACGGAGTTTATTATGAGCACAAAAATGAGAGTTCAAAATTTTGGACGTTTCTTATCCAATATGGTTATGCCCAATATCGGCGCCTTTATCGCCTGGGGTATTATCACAGCACTGTTCATTCCAACGGGATGGCTGCCGAATGAAACATTAGCCGGTATGGTCGGCCCTATGATCATGTACTTGCTACCCGTATTAATCGGTTATACCGGTGGTAAACTTGTTGGTGGCGATCGCGGCGCGGTTGTCGGTGCAGTCGCCACTATGGGTGTTATCGTCGGTACTGATATTCCGATGTTTATGGGCGCTATGATGGTCGGTCCTTTTGCCGGCTGGGCGATTAAAAGCTTCGATAAAGCGATTCACGGTAAAGTGAAAAGCGGTTTTGAAATGTTAGTCAATAACTTCTCTGCCGGTATTATCGGTATGATTTGTGCGATGCTGGCATTCTGGTTAATCGGTCCACTGGTAAAAGGCCTGTCTACCGCTTTAGCCGGTGGTGTGCACTTCCTGGTTGATGCCGGTATGCTGCCGTTAACCTCTATTTTTGTTGAGCCTGCTAAGATTCTGTTCCTTAATAATGCTATCAACCACGGTATCTTCTCACCACTGGGTATTCAACAAGCGGATGAGATCGGTCAATCTATTGTCTTCCTGATTGAAGCCAACCCGGGCCCTGGTCTAGGTCTACTATTAGCTTACATGTTCTTTGGTAAAGGCTCTGCAAAACAGTCTGCAGCCGGTGCCTCTATCATCCACTTCTTCGGTGGTATTCATGAGATTTACTTCCCGTATGTGCTGATGAACCCACGTCTGATTCTTGCAGTTATCGCCGGTGGTATGACAGGCGTCTTTACCCTGACTATCTTTGATGCCGGTCTTGTTGCCCCAGCTTCTCCAGGCTCTATCTTTGCTATTTTATTAATGACGCCTAAGGCTTCTGTCATTGGCGTATTACTCTCTATCCTTGCCTCTGCAGGTGTTTCATTTACTGTTGCTTCAGTACTGATGAAAACACAAGCAGAAACAGAAGAAGATGACGATGCATTAGCAAAAGCCAGCAGTGCTATCAATGATATGAAAGCTTCTTCTAAAGGCCAGGCGGCTGCTAAAGAAGTTGATATGGCAAAAGTAGCTAAAATCATTGTCGCTTGCGATGCCGGTATGGGTTCAAGCGCGATGGGTGCGGGCATGCTGCGTAAAAAAGTGGAAGCAGCCAAGCTGGATATTTCTGTCACTAACCTGGCAATTAATGATCTGCCTGGCGATGTTGACATTGTTGTTACTCATAAGGATCTGACTGAGCGTGCGATAAAACATGCACCTCATGCACACCATATTTCATTATCGAACTTTTTAGATAATCAATTATATTCTTCATTAGTAGCAGAGCTTCAGGAAGCTAAAGCATAACAGTTAGACTGAAGAAGAGAAGGTGCCGCACTAGCGGCAGCTTCTCGACAACAAGCTACGAGTCTTCACCTGAGACAATAAAAATCCCCAATAGATATTTATCTATTGGGGATTTTTATTGCCCAGTTCCTTTCCAAATGCACATTACCCCCTAGCTGCTTTGGCACTGCACAAGCACCCTCGTAAATCACTTTTCCGAAGCTGGCAACAACAATACCAGTAAATGTCAAATCAATCTTAAAGCCCATTACAACGCTCACTGCGAAGATTAATTATTCGCCTCACCCCGACACAAACAGGCAACATGGATCACACATTTAAAAACCAAGACAACCGAAAACACAAGAAATGCAATTCAGGTCACACTTCAAGAACCAACACAAACCAATGCAACGTGATCAAGATCACACAAAAACCATGAGCAAACGAATTTTTGAGCCTCGGATCACAAAAAAAATCAGCACAAGAGGTGAATATAAATTTATGTGATAAATTTCGCTTGCAATTAACATCTCAACGGCTTTTATTTGCTAAATATTTCATAAAAATGCGTTATCGCGCTGCACGGAGTTACTATGAGCACAAAACTGAGAGTCCAAAATTTTGGGCGCTTTTTATCCAATATGGTTATGCCCAATATCGGCGCCTTTATCGCCTGGGGTATTATTACGGCACTGTTCATTCCAACGGGATGGCTGCCTAATGCAACGTTAGCCGGCATGGTTGAGCCTATGCTCACCTACCTGCTACCACTACTAATCGGTTATACCGGTGGTAAAATTGTCGGTGGCGATCGCGGTGCCGTTGTCGGTACAGTCGCGACTATGGGCGTGATTGTCGGTACCGATATTCCGATGTTTATGGGCGCTATGATGATGGGGCCTTTCGGAGGCTGGGTCATCAAAAAGTTTGATGCTGCCATTCATGGTAAAGTGAAAAGCGGTTTTGAGATGTTAGTGAATAACTTCTCTGCCGGTATTATCGGTATGCTCTGTGCGATGCTGGCATTTGTATTAGTTGGCCCAATGGTCAAGACCCTGTCGGTAGCTTTAGCCGGTGGCGTGCAGTTCCTGGTTAATCAAGGTATGCTGCCGCTAACCTCAATTTTTGTTGAGCCTGCTAAGATTTTGTTCCTTAATAACGCCCTTAACCACGGCATCTTCACGCCACTGGGTATTCAAGAAGCGGAAGAGTTCGGTAAATCCATGGTATTTCTTATGGAGGCTAATCCGGGGCCTGGTCTAGGACTTTTAATCGCTTATATCTGCTTTGGTAAAGGCTCGGCAAAACAATCTGCAGCCGGTGCTTCTATTATCCATTTCTTCGGTGGTATTCAGGAAATTTATTTCCCGTATGTACTGATGAACCCGCGGCTGCTACTGGCTGTTATCGCCGGTGGTATGACAGGTATCCTGACACTGACGATCTTTGACGGCGGTCTTGTTGCCCCAGTTTCACCGGGCTCTATCTTTGCCATTTTGTTAATGACGCCTAAATCTTCTCTGGTTGGTGTATTGCTTTCTGTTGCTGCCGCGGCCGCTGTTTCATTTTTTGTAGCAGCTGTGTTAATGAAAACGCAAAAAGAAGCCGAAGAAGATGAAGATGCATTAGCAAAAGCAAGCAGCGCAATGAAAGATATGAAAGCATCAGCTAAAGGCCAGACTGCAGGTAAAGAAATTGATATGGCAACAGTTTCTAAAATCATCGTTGCCTGTGATGCCGGCATGGGCTCAAGTGCAATGGGTGCGGGTCTACTGCGCAAGAAAGTGGAAGCTGCCAAGTTGAATATTTCAGTAACTAACATGGCGATCAACGATCTGCCTGGCGATGTTGACATTGTGGTTACCCATAAAGATCTGACCCCGCGTGCTGTTAAACATGCAGCAAATGCACACCATATCTCGCTTTCTAATTTCTTAGATAATGCGTTATATGATGGTTTAGTTGCCCAGTTAGTTGCCGTACAGAGCGCACCTGCATCTGCAGTAGAAGCAGCAGCAGAAACGCCAGCAGCCCCTGCTGAAGAAGCGTCAGATAAAACGCTAAAACTGACTGAAAGCAATATTATGCTTGGTCTGAAGGCAAAAACTAAAGAAGAAGCGATTCAACTTGCAGGTGATCAGCTGGTTAAGCTTAATTATGTTGCCCCAGAATATGTACCGGGTATGTTTGCTCGTGAAGAGTTAGTCTCAACTTACCTGGGTGAATCGATTGCCGTCCCTCACGGTACCATTGATGCGAAAAAACACGTACAGAAAACCGGTATCGCCTTCTGTCAGTACCCTGAAGGTATTCAATGGAGTGACGATGAAGATGATATTGCCCATATCGTTATCGGTATTGCGGCGCAAGGTGATGAGCATATTAACGTTATCACCGCTATCACTAATGCCCTTGATGATGAAGAAGCGGTTAAATGCTTACAAACCACATCAAATCCCGCAGAAGTGCTGAAAATTCTCGGTCAATAACTTTGCAATGTACGCCCCGGTTCGGGGCGTACTGGTTCAAGTCTGTTGATCTTTCTAGTACAAATTAATTTTAGGAAACTATCACTATGAAAGCTTTACATTTTGGTGCGGGTAATATCGGCCGCGGCTTTATCGGTAAACTGCTAGCTGACGCAGGTATTCAAGTTACCTTCGCTGATGTGAATGAAACCGTTGTTAACGCACTTATCGAGCGCAAAGAGTACGAAGTAAAAGTGGTCGGTGCCGAGTGTACTGTAGAAAAAGTCACTAACGTCACTGCTGTTAACTCAACCAGCCCGGAAGTCGTTGAGCTGATTGCTGAAGTCGATATGATCACAACGGCTGTCGGCCCTACTGTACTGAATATCATCTCTAAAACAGTGGCTGACGGTATCGCGTTACGCCTTAAAAACGGTAACACGGCCCCCCTTAACATTATCGCTGCTGAAAATATGGTACGTGGTACCAGCCAGCTTAAAGAAGCGGTATTTAAGCATCTTGACGAATCAATCAAAGCCCAAGTTGAGCAGACGGTCGGTTTTGTTGATTCTGCCGTTGACCGTATCGTTCCCCCCGCTGAAGCCGGTGAAACGGATCCGCTGGCAGTGACAGTGGAGACATTCAGCGAATGGATTGTTGACCAGACTCAATTTAAAGGTGAAATCCCTGAAATCCCGGGCATGGAAAAAACTGATAATCTGATGGCATTTGTTGAGCGTAAACTGTTTACCCTTAACACGGGTCACCTGATCACTGCCTACCTGGGTATTCTTGCCGGTCACAAAACAATCCGTGAAGCAATCGAAGATGATGCGGTACGTGCTGATGTTAAAGCGACGATGGAAGAGTCCGGTGCAGTATTAATCAAGCGTTACGATTTTGATCCAGCGGCGCATGCAGCTTACATTGAAAAGATTCTTGGGCGCTTTGCCAACCCGTACCTGATTGATGAAGTTGATCGTGTTGGTCGTCAGCCAATCCGCAAATTAGGTCCACAGGATCGTCTGATCAAACCATTAAACGGTACATTGGAGTACAACCTGCCGAATGACAACCTGATTAAAGGTATTGCGGCCGCCTTCCTGTACCAGTGTGATGAAGACCCACAAGCGGTTGAGTTGCAGGAAATGTTTGCTAAAGAAGGCTTAAAAGCAACCTTAACACATTACAGTGGTTTAGATATTAACAGTGATGAAGTGGCACGCGTTGAAGCGGCTTATCAGGCGCTTAAAGCTAAAACACTTGCAGCAGCTTAATAAACACCTGAAGTTAACGCTTCGCCTTTAAAAGTTATAAGGGTTTGTCTTTTTAAAAGGCAAACCCTTATTATTACTCTTTCAATTTTTTGATACTTTATATGAGTGCATTTTGATTATTGAAACTTAGTTACAAAATATATTTCTCAGGTTAATTATTTTCTTTAAAGCTATTTAAGCCCAAACACAAATGTGATCAAAAGCACTTATTTTATAAAAACACTTTATCCACACCACACTCAATGTGACCTAAATCACTTTCTTTGTTTTGATAAAATTTTAAAAACGAGACTTAGATCAACATATTTATACCAACCCTTCTTTAATGTAATAAAGTTACGTTCATTTTTGTGATTAAGATCTCTGCAGAATCCTTTTGTAAGCTAAATTTTGTGATCCCTTATGCAAAAAGAAGCGTCACGGATCTATGGGTAAATTTATATGCTAATTTTGCGCACCTACTTTTATTAATGCGTTATCGCGCAGCATACGGAGTTTACTATGAGCACAAAAATGAGAGTCCAAAATTTTGGACGTTTCTTATCCAATATGGTGATGCCCAATATCGGCGCCTTTATTGCCTGGGGTATTATCACCGCATTATTCATTCCAACAGGATGGCTACCCAATGCGACCTTAGCAGGTATGGTTGGCCCGATGATCACCTATTTGTTACCGCTGTTAATAGGTTATACCGGTGGTAAACTTGTCGGTGGCGATCGTGGCGCCGTTGTCGGTGCTGTCGCGACTATGGGTGTGATTGTCGGCACCGATATTCCGATGTTTATGGGTGCTATGATGGTCGGCCCTTTTGGCGGCTGGGCGATTAAAAAGTTTGATGCAGCCATTCACGGTAAAGTGAAAAGCGGTTTTGAGATGTTAGTGAATAACTTCTCTGCCGGTATTATCGGTATGATCTGTGCGATGCTGGCATTCTGGTTAATCGGCCCACTGGTAAAAACATTATCGACAGCTTTAGCGGGCGGTGTACACTTCCTGGTTAATGCCGGTATGTTACCCTTAACCTCTATTTTCGTTGAACCCGCTAAGATTTTGTTTCTGAATAACGCTATCAACCACGGTATCTTCTCGCCACTGGGTATTCAACAGGCTGATCAGTTAGGTCAATCCATTGTCTTCCTGATTGAAGCAAACCCGGGTCCGGGTCTGGGTCTACTGCTAGCTTACATGTTCTTTGGTAAAGGCTCTGCAAAACAGTCTGCAGCCGGTGCTTCTATCATCCATTTCTTCGGTGGTATTCATGAAATTTACTTCCCGTACGTACTGATGAACCCGCGCCTGATTCTTGCAGTTATCGCCGGTGGTATGACAGGCGTATTCACTCTGACTATCTTTGATGCCGGTCTTGTTGCCCCTGTTTCACCAGGCTCTATCTTTGCCGTTTTATTAATGACACCTAAAGCTTCTGTGGCTGGTGTACTGCTTTCTATCGCAGCTGCCGCTGCTGTTTCATTTACAGTTGCCTCTGTATTGATGAAAACACAAAAAGAAGCCGAAGAAGATGAAGATGCATTAGCTAAAGCAAGCAGCGCAATGAGCGATATGAAAGCAGCTTCTAAAGGTCAGTCTGCAGGCAAAGATGTTGATATGGCATCAGTTTCTAAAATTATCGTTGCTTGTGATGCCGGTATGGGCTCAAGCGCAATGGGTGCGGGTCTACTGCGTAAGAAAGTGGAAGCGGCCAACCTGAATATTTCAGTGACTAACCTGGCGATCAATGATCTGCCTGGCGACGTTGACATTGTGGTTACCCATAAAGATCTCACTGAACGCGCTATTAAACATGCAGCAAATGCCCACCATATCTCACTGTCTAATTTCTTAGATAATGCCTTATATGATGGTTTAGTTGCCCAATTAGTTGCCGCACAGAGCGCACCTGCAGTAGAAGCAGCAGAAACGCCAGCAGCCCCTGCTGAAGAAGCGTCAGATAAAACACTGAAACTGACGGAAAGCAATATTATGCTTGGTCTGAAAGCAAAAACGAAAGAAGAAGCGATTCAACTTGCAGGTGATCAACTGGTTAAGCTTAATTATGTTGCTCCTGAGTATGTACCGGGCATGTTTGCACGTGAAGAGTTAGTCTCAACTTATCTGGGTGAATCGATTGCCGTACCTCATGGTACCATTGATGCGAAAAAACACGTACAGAAAACCGGTATCGCCTTCTGTCAGTACCCTGAAGGTATTCAATGGAGTGATGATGAAGATGATATTGCCCATATCGTTATCGGTATTGCGGCGCAAGGTGATGAGCATATTAACGTTATCACCGCTATCACTAATGCCCTTGATGATGAAGAAGCGGTTAAATGCTTACAAACCACATCAAATCCCGCAGAAGTGCTGAAAATTCTCGGTCAATAACTTTGCAATGTACGCCCCTATTCGGGGCGTACTGGTTAATAGATAAATTTAATTTTAGGAAATCATATTATGAAAGCTTTACATTTTGGTGCGGGTAATATCGGCCGCGGCTTTATCGGTAAACTGCTAGCTGACGCAGGTATTCAAGTTACCTTCGCTGATGTGAATGAAACCGTTGTTAACGCACTTATCGAGCGCAAAGAGTACGAAGTCAAAGTGGTCGGTGCCGAGTGTACTGTAGAAAAAGTCACTAACGTCACTGCTGTTAACTCAACCAGCCCGGAAGTCGTTGAGCTGATTGCTGAAGTCGATATGATCACAACGGCTGTCGGCCCTACTGTACTGAATATCATCTCTAAAACAGTGGCTGACGGTATCGCGTTACGCCTTAAAAACGGTAACACGGCCCCCCTTAACATTATCGCTGCTGAAAATATGGTACGTGGTACCAGCCAGCTTAAAGAAGCGGTATTTAAGCATCTTGACGAATCAATCAAAGCACAAGTTGAAGAACAAGTTGGTTTTGTTGACTCTGCCGTTGACCGTATCGTTCCCCCCGCTGAAGCCGGTGAAACGGATCCGCTGGCAGTGACAGTGGAAACCTTCAGTGAATGGATTGTTGACCAAACACAATTCAAAGGTGACATTCCGGAAATTCCCGGTATGGAAAAAACTGATAACCTGATGGCATTTGTTGAGCGTAAACTATTTACCCTTAACACGGGTCACCTGATCACTGCCTACCTGGGTATTCTTGCCGGTCACAAAACGATTCGAGAGTCCATCGAAGATGATGCGGTACGTGCCGAGGTTAAAGCGGCGATGCAGGAATCTGGCGCGGTATTAATCAAACGTTATGGTTTTGATCCGGCGGCACATGCAGCTTACATTGAAAAGATTCTTGGCCGTTTTGCCAACCCGTACCTGATTGATGAAGTTGATCGTGTTGGTCGTCAACCCATCCGTAAACTAGGTCCACAAGATCGTTTAATCAAACCGTTAAACGGTACATTAGAGTACAACCTGCCTAATGAACACCTGATTAAAGGGATTGCGGCCGCCTTCCTGTACAAATGTGATGACGATCCGCAGGCGGTTGAGTTACAGGAAATGTTTGCTAAACAAGGATTAAAAGCAACCTTAGCACATTACAGTGGCTTAGATGCGAACTGTGATGAAGTGGCACGGGTTGAAGCCGCTTATCAGGCGCTTAAAGCAGCTCAATAACCAGCAGCAGTAAAGGCAGGGTTATGAAACCCTGTCTTATTTTCTCAGTGCACTTTAACTTAGTTTAAAGTGCACTGAGAAAATAAGGGGCTAAGTGGTCAGCTTTTAGAGGAGCTCTCTATTAGAGACAGCGAGGGATTATAATAACGAGCGCTAAAATGCCTGATAACTTTTCACTGAGTACTTAGCCAAACTATTTAATCATTCCTTGCAATCAAACTCCCCCACTAATTTCGAGTCTTTTCATTGCCAACATGCTGCAATAACTGGATGGTAGCTACTGAATAAGGTATATTTCCGCATATACGTGGTTTGTTTTAAAACTGATGTCTGTTTTAAATCTCGCAAAATGCCAAACCAGATAGAATATTAAAGATAATAAAAGTTATGACAAAACAGGAAAGTGATTTAATTATTGAGCGATTAAATGCAGCCTCTTCAGTGCGGGGAGTTATACTTCTGGCTGTTGAAATCTTTGAAAATGCGCTTAATGAACTCGTGCAACGTGTTTTTCGCAAAGATGATCACGCGGTGAAATATGCTGTGGAGCCTCTGTTAAATACAGCCGGTCCTTTAAGTGATTTAATGGTCCGCTTAAAATTACTGTATGCGCTGGGGATCATATCCCAAGAGGTGTATCAGGATATGGAGCTTTTAATCTCACTACGCGATCAGTTAAATAAAGATGGTCGGGAATTTTCTTTTACCTCGCCTGAAACCTTAGAGCCGATAAAACAATTACATGCAATACAAAAAATGGGCATAGCTCAACTCAATGCGCCAGCTCCGGATAAAGATGAAGATATTAACTTTTATAATATGTATATGGCCAGACAGGAGCAGGTTATCCGTTCTGCATTCGGGTTAGCCATCGCTTCTATGTGCTCTGAGCTCAATCAAGATAACCCGTTATTTTGACATCCTCCCTCCACTAAATCAAAGATTTTAGTGGGGGATTCCTACTGCTAGACGCTCATGCCCGAGCGCAAGAATGTTTTTGGCCGCGTTCACATCGCGGTCATGAGTGACACCACACTCACAGGTCCATTCTCTTATTCCAAGTCCTGCTCTACCTTTCGGACTGTTTTGGCGAGAGCCACAACACGAGCAAGTTTGGGTGGTGTACGATTCATTGATTTCTTCAAAAACAATACCAGCGTGAGCGCTTTTGTATTCCAATAGTGTTTTTAATGTAGACCAGCCAGCATCTAAAACGGACTTAGCCATTTTAGTCTTGACCAGTTTTTGACTACTGACGTTACCAACGAATATCGCCGCATTTTCATTGACAAGTTTGCGGCTGTATTTATGCAAAGCATCTACTCTGCGGTTTTTTATCTTTGCATGGAGCGCTTTTGCGCGCTTTTTGTTCTTTGCACGCTGCGCAATACCTAAATCTTCCTCTAGCTCGCGGTATTCACGGCCTTTTAGTTTGTAGCCGTTACTGTCGCTGGCTGTTTCTTTACAACCCAAATCAATACCCACACTGGCTTTGCCTGTACCCTGCTCTGCTTCCACCTCAACCACAACGTTGAAGTACCACCGGCCTCTTGAATCCTCATTGAATGAGCCTGATTTGAACGTGTATTGAGATAATCCGTAACTATCCCAAACGCCAAAATAGTGGTGGTTATGATAAACCTGACCATTTTTGAAGCTAATACAGTCTTTACGAACCGGGATCCAACCCAGTGAACGTCTACCCCCCCCCTGACTTACGCCAATTCAATCTGTATTTCTTGAATTGTTTGCGGCGGGTAGCATATTCATGACTAACCATCTGCACGGTCGCAGAATTCAGGCCAAGCGTTTTATTCATGCCTTTGGTGTACTTTTGAAGATCGTAGCCTGACAGGAAAGCGGGTTTTACCGGGCCAAATTCACTGACATTGATCAATGCCTTCATTGAGGTTTCATTGCAAAAATTCCACACTTGATTCACACCGTAAGCCCATTTGTTTAGGGTGCTTAGATGTTTATCACGGATCCTTATTTTTAGCGTTTTTGTGTGTACTTTGCTTTTCATAATGATCATAGTAGACCTGATTTATCTGGGTGTAAACACAGTAAAAATAATAGTGTATCCAACTAAGATAGACCAACCTAGCGGCTGGTTTGCTATCCATTTCCACCCAAACAAGTTATGGGTGGAGAATTTCGCAAGGTTCGTTAAACGAGGAAACAGCTGCTTTTTGCAAGCCATACTGCTATGATCAGCATCTCTTTTACAGACGAATAAGCAATAAGTCGACAACGGTAAGATCCAGCAGTTTATGCGCAGAGGACCACCAGCGGTTCCAGAAACCATGGTGATGGCCGGAGATCAACAGATCAATGTCCATTTTTTTAACCTCTTCAATCAATTTTACCTCCACTTCCCCGCCAATGACGATTTTATTAGCGATTGGATAAGCAATGGGTTCACATAAGGTATCTAATTGAGTGCGCAATTCTTCATACTTCTCTTCGATTAATTTTATTTCGCGTTTATCATAAGACAGAATATCATTATCTAAATGACTGGTATCCACATGAATAAAAGAAATTTTAGCGTCTAAATTTTTAGCTAATGATACCGCCTTGCTTATGACTAAATCCGTAGGAGCGCTATCTTCAGCCAAATCAATAGCCACCAGTATATGTTTATATTTCATAATCCTTTTCTCCAAATTAGCATTTATATTGATTATATTTAGCTTGTGCTTAATAAAACTCAATCTCACATTGCCATCTATTTTTATCTGTTTTCCTTTATACAAAGTATAGCTACAAACAGCATTTTTTCTGCAGCTTAAATAATATTCAGCAGGATAAAGGCCTCACTCAGTGCAGCCAATCTTTGCGTTGCTGCCTTTTACCCGAAGCCGCCGCGGACTTAGCGCAGCAATGAATAAAAAATAGTGATTATCTATCCAGAACAATGCCATAATAACGGCTCCATAGGACCATTTTTTGTACCAGCCTTGTAGCCGCGCTATAGTTGTTGAAGTAACCAGAGGATTTATTGATGGATATGGCCAGCAGACTGGATCTGTTTCTCGATGTAGTACAAAAAGGCTCCTTTGCAAAAGCGGCAAATGCACGCAATATTGACCGTTCCGCCCTATCCAAACAAATTAAAATACTGGAGCAGGAATTAGGCGTGCGCCTGCTCAACCGTTCGACTCGTGCTCTTTCCCCACGGCTGCCGGTAGTCGCATCATTAAGCAGGCAGAATCGATTAGAGAGATGCTTTCCGATACGCTGCAGATTGCCAAATCTTTTCATGCCAAACCCCAGGGCCTACTCAGGCTCACCAGTCCGACCCTGTTTGGCACTATGTATATTGAAAAAGCGCTGCATCTATTTATGAGCAGATATCCGGATATTGATGTAAAACTGGAGCTCAATGACCAGATCT
>CAXXRV010000020.1:0-2251 GCA_963674525.2 uncultured Psychromonas sp.
GTAATGCTACAGGCGCCAACGACGGCACAAGCTGGGCCGACGCCTACACCAGTTTGAAAACTGCCATAGCAGCATCGACCACTACCGACTGCCAGGTATGGGTAGCCAAAGGCACTTACAAGCCAACTTCCCAAACTGATTATTTCAGTATGAAGAGTAATGTGGCCATATACGGCGGTTTTGCCGGCACCGAAGACCCCGCGGCCTTCGATTTGGACACGCGCGATTTTACAAGCAACGAAACCATACTGAGCGGCGATATTATCGGCGACGACGTGATTACCGGCACGGGCATAAGCCTTACGATTACAAATAATGCCGATAACTGCTACCAGGTGGTGTGCAACAACGACAATTTGCTCTCTGCCTCTGCCGTGCTCGACGGCTTTACCATTACCGGGGGCAATGCCGTTGGTACAGTCACTTCTGGCGCAGGTATTTACAACAAAAAGGTATCGCCTACCCTGCGCAACCTGCTTATTACCGGTAATAAAACCACCGGCAGTGGTGCAGGTATATACAACGATAGCTCTGCACCGGTAATACATGGTGTAACTATAGCCCGTAATTATTCCAACGTTGGAAACATGTACATTACAGGTACTTCTTCACCGGTATTAACCAATGTTGCCATTACCGGTAATTATTCCGTGGGCTATGGTAGCGGTATTTACTATGCCCCCTCTGCCAATGTGGCGGCAGTATTTACCAATGTTGCCATTACCGGCAACTATAGTGACGGTAATGGCAGTGGCCTAATTGTATTTAGTGCTAACGTTTCGCTTACATTGGTTAATGCTACCATTGCCGGTAACCAGGCTAAAAGCGATGGCGCTGGCATTTATATGAGCGATAGTTCCTCGGGCAGTGTTGTTAACCTAAAAAACAGCATCGTGTACGGTAACATTACATCTGCATTATATGCTTCTACTAACTGTAATAATATTAAACTTCAAAATAGTGGCAATACCCTTAACATGTATTCGTGCTGCTATAGCAATGCCAGCAAAAGTATATATACAGTAAGCGGCGCTACTTTTACTGCCGATGCCAACTGTATAACCGCTGTGCCAATGCTTAACCCTGTCGACGGGTACCGGCCAATGGAAGGCTCGCCCTGTATTGGCGCCGGTAACGACAGCTACAATAGCACCAACACCGACCTGCAGGGCCGTGCCCGCCGTAACGGCACCATCGATATAGGGGCTTACGAGTGGTTTGCGGGCGACCCCGCCAGCACGGTAGTTTACGTTAACGGCACGGCTAACGGCGATGGGAGCAAGTTGGGCCTCGGCTTTTAACAGCCTCGACAACGCGTTAATTGCAGTCATGGCTTCGGGCCCCGGCACCCAGCTGTGGGTGGCAAAAGGCACCTACAAGCCTAAATACGCTTATAACAGGGATTATACAGATGCACAAGCGAGGGTGTGGAATAGTCATTTTACGCTGGCCGAGGGTGTGGAAATATATGGTGGCTTTGCCGGTACCGAAACTTCGACCGCCCAGCGTACCGATTTTGGCTGGGGCGGCAACAACGAAACAATACTGAGCGGCGACCTCGACGATGATGATGTGATTAGCGGTTACGATAAAAATTTAACAATTACCGACAGTAGCTTTGAAAATACCTACTCTGTTATTTGGTGTTCCGACCCCAATGTGCAGGCTGCTTCTGTACTCGACGGTTTTACCATTACCGGGCAGTATAACACTTATAGTTATTCTCAGAATGGCGCTATATATTTAAATTCATGTTCGCCTACCCTGCGTAACCTTATTATAACCGGGAATACTGGTTATAATGGAACTATTTATATAAGGAATGGTTCGCCTGCCTTGTTTAATGTTAACGCATCCCGAAATAGAGTTGATAATTATAGTTTATATATAACAGGAAGTAAAATCGACAATGCAACCATCGCGAATTGTTCTTTTACCGGGAATTATGGAGGGGGAATATATGTTGACGGTTCTAACGCGAAAATTGTAAATGTTACCTCTGCCCATAACAATGGAACTGGTCTTACTTTGTATAACTCAAATAATGTAGAGGTGTACAACAGCATTTTTTCGGGCACTACCAAATCTGCAGATCTTTCTTTAAGCAATAGTCGTTATTTCAATGCTTATAATTCGTGTTTTACTGTCCGTTCATACAGCCTTTCATCTACCTCATCAGTAAACTTTACCGATTGTTTTGATGTTTCTGCTTTGCTTGATCCCTTTGCTGAGGATGATGGCACGGTGCTGT
>CAXXRV010000021.1:0-435330 GCA_963674525.2 uncultured Psychromonas sp.
TTGTTCCACAGGAATATTTAGGTAATGTTATTACTCTATGCATCGATAAACGCGGCGTGCAGACGAATATGGTTTATCACGGTAACCAGGTGGCATTGACCTACCATATTCCTATGGGAGAGGTGGTGATGGATTTCTTTGACCGCTTGAAATCAACTAGTCGTGGTTACGCATCGCTTGAGTATAATTTTGTGAAATTCCAGGTGGCGGATATGGTACGCGTCGATGTACTGATCAACGGCGATCGCGTCGATGCGCTGGCATTAATCACTCATCGTGCTAATTCAGAAACTTATGGGCGTGACTTAGTTGAAAAAATGAAAGAGCTGATTCCGCGGCAGATGTTTAATATTGCCATACAAGCTGCGATTGGTAGTAAAATAATTGCTCGTTCAACGGTTAAACAGTTGACTAAAAATGTATTGGCAAAATGTTACGGTGGTGATATCAGCCGTAAGAAAAAACTGTCTGAAGAAGCAGAAAGAGGGTAAAAAACGCATGAAATCAGTGGGTAACGTAGATGTTCCACAGGAAGCGTTTTTGGCGGTTCTGCACATATAGGTAAAGACAAATAATTAAATTAACTTTCAATTGAGTAAGTCACAGCCTGAAAATGCGCCGGTGTTTGGACCTGCGCATTTTTGTTTTTTAAATATATACAATCGTTCTGCATAGCGCGATTAGCATCAGTCATATTAGTTAAACCGATATTGAAGTGTTTTTTCAATTATGTCCGCTTAAATAATGTGATTTTAAACACCGCAATTTTTATAGGAATTAACATGGCAAATACGTTTGCACTTATTTTAGTTATTGCAACCTTGGTAACCGGGGTTGTTTGGGTTAATTGATAAAATTAAATGGGGTCCTGCGCGCAAAGCGGCTCGTGAAGGCTGCTCAAGCATAAAGCGGGCGTCGGGCTTGATGAGAAATGCATTGGCAGCTATCCACCCTGAAAATCGCGGTTATTGAAAATGCCCGCTCACTGTTTCCCGGTGATTGCAGTTGTTTTTGTATTGCGTTCATTTCTTTATGAACCGTTCCAAATTCCATCGGGGTCGATGATGCCGACGCTCTTAGTCGGTGACTTTATTCTCGTGGAAAAGTTCTCCTACGGCATAAAAGAGCCGATCTGGCAGAATACCCTTGTTCCTGTGGGGTTGCCGAAACGTGGTGATGTGGCCGTCTTTAAATACCCTGAAGATCCGCGTGTTGATTATATTAAACGGGTTGTCGGTTTACCCGGCGATCGCGTGGTTTATAAAGACAAACAGTTATACCTGATTCCGGCCTGTAAAGAGACTAGCTGCGGGCAGTATAAAGCGCTGGATATGAAGTATTTAGGCGCTCAGGAGTTTGCCGATGAAGAGGCGACCATGCAGGTTTACAGCGAAATTTTAGGGGAAGTGGCGCATAAGGTGCTGATTAACCCTATGCGCCGCGATCATATCTCCTATTATTATCAGCAGCCGGGTACCTATGCCTATGAATGGGTGGTACCGAAAGGGCATTATTTTGTCATGGGCGACAATCGCGATAACAGCAGGGACAGCCGTTTCTGGGGATTTGTCCCGGAGCAGAATTTAGTCGGTAAGGCGGTGGCTATCTGGATAAGCTTTGAATTTTATCGCACAGAGGATGATTTATTACCAACTTGGATACCAAGTGGTGTTCGTTTTAATCGTATTGGCGGGATTAAATAATAATGAAAAATACAGAATTAAAACGCTTAGAAAAACGTATTGGCTACACTTTTAAAAATTTTGCACTGCTTAAACAGGCATTAACGCACCGTAGCGCATTAGGTGAGCATAATGAACGCTTAGAGTTTTTAGGCGATTCGATATTAAGTTTTGCCATCTCAACGGATCTCTATCTGCGTTTTCCTAAGGTCAATGAGGGGGATTTAAGCCGCATGCGCGCAACTCTGGTCTGTGGCAAGATGCTCGCTGAAATCGGTCGCGAATTCCAGCTTGGTGACTGCTTGATTCTCGGTCCCGGTGAATTGAAAAGCGGGGGCTTCCGTCGTGACTCGATTATCGCCGATGGTGTGGAAGCCATTATCGGAGCCGTATTTTTGGATTCGGATATAGATACGGTTAAAGCGCTTATTCTGCAGTGGTTTGCCGGCAGGTTGAAAAAAATTCAGCCGGGTATTAGCCAAAAAGATCCGAAAACCCGCCTTCAGGAGCGTCTGCAGTCGCGTAAACAGCCACTGCCGGTTTATGAAGTGATTGATATTAAAGGTGAAGCACATAATCAGCGTTTTACCATGAGTTGCACTATTGCCGGATTGAAGCCGGTACAGGGGCAAGGCACAAGTCGTCGTAAAGCGGAACAGGTTGCCGCTGAAAAAATGCTGGAAGTTTTAATGGGAGCACAGTCATGACCCAGAAATGTGGATTAGTGGCGATTGTCGGTCGTCCGAATGTCGGTAAGTCAACCCTGATCAATGCGCTATTAGGGCAGAAGGTCAGTATTACCTCGCGCAAAGCGCAGACCACCCGTCACCGTATTTTAGGGATTGATACCGACGGCGATTACCAGACTATTTTTGTCGATACGCCGGGGCTGCATATCGAAGAGAAACGCGCCATTAACCGTTTAATGAACCGTGCGGCATCGAGCTCGATCAGTGATGTTGAGATGGTGATCTTTGTTGTGGAAGGCACCCATTGGAACGAAGACGATGAAATGGTACTGAGCAAGCTGCAGTACCTGAAGTGCCCGGTGATATTAGCAGTTAATAAAATCGATAATGTGGAAGATAAAGAGCTGTTACTGCCGCACCTTGAAGAGTTAGGTAAGCGTTACAATTTCCAGCATATTCTTCCTATGTCGGCGAAATCCGGGGATAATGTTGAAAAAATCCGCCAATGGGCACAACAAGCCCTGCCTGAATCTGAGCATTATTTTCCGGAAGATTATATTACCGATCGCTCTTCACGCTTTATGGCCGCTGAAATTGTCCGTGAAAAACTGATGCGCTTTTTAGGCGATGAGCTGCCTTATTCTGTGACGGTGGAGATTGAACAGTTCAAACAGCAGGCTAATGGTGTCCTGCATATCAATGCCCTGATCCTGGTAGAGCGTGACGGTCAAAAACGCATGGTGATCGGCAATAAAGGCGAGAAGCTTAAATCGATCAGTAAACAGGCGCGCCTGGATATGGAAGAGTTATTTGATGCCAAAGTCTTTTTAGAGGTCTGGGTAAAAGTCAAATCCGGCTGGTCAGATGATTTGCGTGCCCTGCACAGTCTGGGTTATGGTGACGATTACAGTAAGTAATGAGCATTTAGCTTAAAGGTTAGTCATCGAATTACAAGGGTTAAGCGAATTCAAAAAAGATTAATTCTTTTAAATGCTTATGTAGATGACTCTGGTAGTTTAAAAACTAAAAGCACTACCACTGAGAACATAGAAGCGCTGCGCGCTACACAGAGAAAAATCATTCAAATATAGATTCATTGATATTTTCTCTATTAGCTCTGTGTCCTCGGTGGTGTATCTTCAATACTTTATTTCTATCTGAGCGAAGTACATCGGCATATTCTTTTAATTCGTAAAATCAGCGTAATTCGGTGACAGTATTTATCTGAGTCTGGAATTTTTTAATGTCTTTAGAGTGCCATAACGCCTTTATTCTGCATCGCCGCCCTTATCGGGAGACCAGCCAGCTTATCGACCTGTTTTGCCAGGATGTCGGCAAGGTCAGCCTGGTTTATAAAGGCGGGCGCAGCTCTGCGCGCATGAAACGCGGTATGGCACAGCCCTTTACCTTATTGCAGGTCAGCTATTTCGGGCGGGGCAGTTTAAAAACCGTTAAATCGATTGAGGCGCAAACGCAGGTCGTTCCCTTGACCGGAGCGCGTCTTTATATTGCCATGTACATCAATGAACTGCTGTATCGGCTATTACAGGCAGAAACGGCCTGTGACGGACTCTTTGCATCTTACCAGAAAACGCTGTTGGCGATTGCTGCCCAGGACGATCCGCAGATAGCTTTGCGTAATTTTGAATTAACGCTATTGGAAACATTAGGTTATGGTGTTAATTTTGAAAAGGATATTTATAGCGGCGAGGCGATTGAAGCCGGCTTTGACTATCAGTATCAGCAGCAGGCCGGTTTTTTTGCCAGGCAGGCCATTTATCAGAAAAACAGCGTTTATAGCGGCGAAGAGATCCTGGCTTTAGCCAACCGCGATTTCTCATCAGCCTATAGTTTAAAAGCGGCAAAACGATTTTGCCGTCAAGCATTAGCCCATTTACTGGGCGGTCAACCATTACATAGCCGTAGCTTATTTGCGGTGAAATAAAAGGACAAATTAGCAATGAGCAAAATTCTACTGGGTGTTAATATCGATCATATCGCGACATTACGTAACGCGCGTGGGACTTGTTACCCTGAGCCGGCTCATTTAGCCGCCGTTGCCGAGTGTGCCGGTGCTGACGGTATTACTATTCACCTGCGCGAAGATCGCCGTCATATTAAAGATCGTGATGTCGAAGTATTGGCAAAAACCCTGCAGACACGGATGAACCTGGAAATGGCGGTGACCGAAGAGATGGTTGAGATTGCTATCCAGACTAAACCGGCATTTGTCTGCCTGGTTCCGGAAAAACGCGAAGAGTTGACCACTGAAGGCGGCCTGGATGTCGCCGGCTCCTTTGCCAAAGTTGACTCAGCGGTGCGCCGTTTAACGGCGGCAGGGATTCAGGTTTCTCTGTTTATTGATGCTGATAATGCTCAAATTGATGCGGCAGTAAAAACCGGCACACCTTATATTGAGCTGCATACCGGCCAATATGCCGATGCGCAAACGGAAGCGCTGCAGGAGCAGGAGCTAAAGCGTATTGCCGAGGCGACAACCTATGCGACGCAAAAGGGCCTGAAAGTGAATGCCGGCCATGGTCTTAACTACCATAATGTTAAACCCATTGCCGCACTGCCGGAGATTGTTGAGCTTAATATCGGTCATGCCATTGTCGCGCGCGCCGTTGTTGATGGTTTTGCCGCAGCCGTTGCTGAGATGAAGCGTTTGCTTGTTGAAGGGCGTGCCAATTAATGAATTACCTGCTATTAAAGCTTTCGCTTGTAGGTTAATGGTTTTCACGCTTAATGGTCGTTCCGCCTTTGACGGCGTGTTACTTTTCTTTGCACAGCCAAAGAAAAGTAACCAAAAGAAAGGCTGCCCAAGCCATTTTTTTACCTTGCACTGAGCAATCACTTTTTAACGCACCATCTCAGACAATACATCCTTGTATTGACTGAGATTAGGAAAATCATCCATGATTTTCCTTGCTAAAGCGTTTACTCAATACAAGAAAAATGGATGGGTAAAAATACTTAGCCGCATTGTTTGGATAATTTCATTACGATAGTTTGGTACTTTACTTGTATATTTTTTTAAAAGCTTAACTAAGGCGAGTCTATTTTGTCTGATTTCAATTTTTCTGTTGCCGAGCTGCGCAGCCACTTTCCCATTTTAAAGCAGCGCGTTAATGATTTTCCGCTGGTCTATCTGGATAATGCCGCGACCACGCAGAAACCGCAGGCTGTGATCAATGCGCTCTGTGATTATTATCAGCAGGATAATGCCAATGTTCACCGTGCCGGTCACCAGTTAAGCAGTCGTGCTACCCGATTGTTTGAAGAAGGGCGCAGCAAGGTACAGCAGTTTATCAATGCGCGCAGCAGTAAAGAGATCATCTGGACCAAAGGCACCACCGAAGGCTTGAACCTGCTAGCCAATGTCTTTACTTCCCAGATTAAAAGCGCTGATGAGATACTGATCAGTGCCTTTGAACACCATGCCAATATCGTGCCCTGGCAGATGCTCGCTGAGCGCACCGGCGCCCGGTTAAAGGTGATTCCGTTAACGGCTGAGCAACAGCTGGATATGGATGCTTATCAGCAGCTGTTAAACAGTAAAACCAAACTGGTATCGATTGCCCATATCTCTAATGCTCTAGGAGTGATCAACCCGCTTAAGCAAATCGTTGAATTTGCTCATCAAGCCGGTGCGCAGGTGATTATCGACGGTGCGCAAGCCGTTGCCCATGAAATCGTTGATGTTCAGGCACTTGATTGCGACTATTACCTGTTTTCCGGGCATAAAATGTTTGCTCCGACGGGCATTGGTGTTTTATACGGCAAGCAGGCGTTACTGGAAGCTCTGCCGCCCTGGCAGGGTGGCGGGGAAATGATTAAAAGCGTGACCTTTGCCCAGTCAACCTATAATGAGTTGCCCTTTAAGTTTGAAGCAGGCACTCCGAATATCGCCGGAGTGATTGGACTGGCAGCGGCGATCGATTTTATCCGTCACTATGATCGTAAACAGTTGCAGCAGCATGAGCAGGCTTTATTAACCTATACTGAACAGGCGCTGGAATCTATGCCGGAAATTATTCTCTTTGCTCAAGGCGCGACTAAATCGGGCGCCTTAAGCTTTGCCGTCAAAGGGGAGCATGCGACCGATATTGCTATGCTCCTTGATGCCCAGGGGATAGCGGTGCGCAGCGGCTCGCATTGTGCGATGCCGTTAATGGCGGAGCTTAATTGTACGGGCACGGTACGGGTTTCTTTCTCTATCTATAATACCCTTGAGGAAGCGCAGCGCTTTATTGAGGCGCTGAAAAGTGTGCTGGAGATATTGAGCGAGTAAAAATTGTTCACTGGCAATAGTGAATAGTGCGCGCTGGCTAAGCACTTACTTTTAGTTTTAACTATACTCTTTGCAGACAATATTTTTCAGCCAAGGAATAATGTTATCAAGCAAAGTTTAATTTCCTGTGCAGAGTGTGGCCTGGTTGTTGCGCTGCCTGCGCTGCAGGAGGGCGAAAAGGCACGCTGCCCGAGATGCCAGCACACACTGATGCAAGTGATTAGGCATCCTGTGCAGCGGCCCATCGCTTATGCGACTGCGGCGCTGATTGCTTTGCTGCTGAGTATCTCTTTTTCATTTATCTCCTTTAGCGTCGAAGGTATTTCTCAAGAAATTAGCTTACTGCATGCGGTTACTATGCTCGATGAATATCAAAACTCCGCATTGGCAGCCCTGCTGTTATTAACCGTAATTGTTTTACCTGCGATTTACCTTCTTCTGGCCCTTTATCTGTATATACACAGCAGCCGGGTAAAAAAGCTGTCTGCCCGGCAGCTTGAGCATATCCGTCTGTTTTGTAAGCTTTTGTCTCATGTCGAGCCGTGGCTGATGGTGGATGTTTTTTTGATCGGTGTCTTGGTCAGCCTGATCAAGATAGCGACACTGGCTGATGTCAGTTTAGGTGACTCTTTCTGGGCCGTTTGTCTGTATAGCCTTTTGCTGGTGAAATGTGTCTCTCTGATCGACACAAGCTGGTTGTGGGAGCAGTTTTTTCCGAGCGCTGTCGTTGCCGGTATTAAGGCTGGCGATACTCACCTTTCTGCAAACCATATTAGCTGCCATGTCTGCCATCAGGTCAACAAGCTGAGCAATGAGCAAGCTTCCTATTGCCTGCGCTGTAAAAGTAAACTTCATCACTATACACCTGAAAATAATCTGCAGCAGGTTTGGGCTTTGTTGTTAACTGCCGTTGTCTTTTATATTCCGGCTAATCTTTATCCCATTATGTATACTGTCAGTCTCGGAAAAAATGAACCTTCAACCATTATTGGCGGGGTGATTCTGCTCTGGCAGCATGGCTCTTATCCTATTGCGCTGGTGATATTTTTTGCCAGCGTCTTTATTCCCATGGCCAAAATTTTTATCCTGGCATGGCTATTTATCGCCGCGCGAAGAAGCATAAGTTCCACTGCCAAGGTGTCAATGCAGCGCCAGAAAATATACCGCTTAACCGAGCTTATCGGCAGGTGGTCGATGATCGATATCTTTGTTGTGGCTATTTTAGTGGCATTAGTACAACTGCAGAACCTGATGGCGGTTTACCCCGGATCTGCGGCCCTGTCATTTGCTGCTGTGGTGATATTTACTATGTTAGCTGCGATGAAGTTTGATTCACGAGTGTTATGGAAAAACATAAAAACAGTTAATGGAAATGACGCATGATGATAAATAATGAAAAACAGGCTCAGGCGGAAGTATCAAAGGTGCAACAGATATCCACTATCTGGATAGTGCCGATGATTGCTCTGCTGATTGCTGCCTGGATGATCTACCAATATGCCAGTAAAAGCGGACCTGAAATCACCCTGATTATGTCCGATGCCTCGGGGATTGAGGTCGGTAAAACAGAGATCAGATCGCGCAGCGTTAAGGTCGGTGTGGTGACTGATGTGAAGTTAAGCGAAAATTATGAGCATATTATTGCCCGGGCAAACATAGATAATGATGCGCGCAGAATGCTTAAGGAGGATACCCTGTTTTGGGTAGCCAAGCCGCGCATCGACCGAGAAGGGATATCCGGTCTGGAGACCATACTATCCGGCGCTTATATTGAGATCCAGGCGGGTACGGCCGACAAGGAACAACGCGAATTTACCGTCTTGGAGGTGCCGCCAGTTGCACCGCCTGATGCCAGGGGGCTGCGTGTGGTCCTGACTCACCCGCAGGCCGGGCGGTTAAATGTTGGCGATCCGGTTATTTACCAGGGGTTTACGGCAGGACGAGTGGAAAAAGTAAGCTTTGATAGTCAGCAGCAGCAAGCCCTTTATCAAGCCTTTATTTTTCAGCCTTATGCTCAGCTGGTAAGAACAGCAAGCCGTTTCTGGATTAATTCCGGTGTCGACCTTCAACTGAGCAGCGAAGGGGTGAAGGTGCGTTTTGCTTCCTTAGAAAGTTTGTTGAGGGGCGGGGTCAGCTTTGCGCTCGCGGACGAGGGAAAATGATGGCGAGCTGATTAGTGAGCAGTTTACTCAATTTATGCTGTTTAATGATCAACAGGAAGTCAAAGAAGGCCTGTACAGCCAGCATATTGAGTGGGTGATGCTCTTTGATGAATCACTGCGCGGCTTGAATGCGGGCGCGCCGGTTGAATTTCGCGGCCTGCGTATTGGCTCGGTAGAAAAAGTACCTTTCTCTAAGCCCAGCATAAGCGATGGCTTTCGTGCCACTAAGCTGCCTGTGCTTATCAGAATTGATGTACATCGCGTCTTTGCCAAAGAGCAAAGCATCGCCAATGGCGACTTTAAGGCGCTGCTTATTGAGGAGTTTAAGCGCGGGCTAAGAGGCACGCTTAAAACCGGCAGCTTATTAACCGGCGCGCTGTATATTGATATTGATTATGATAAAAATGCGCAAGCCTACGAGGCGCAGGGGTTTGCCGGCTACGATATCTTTCCGAGTGTACCGGGAGAGTTCGCACAGGTGCAAAAACAGGTGATGGAAATTATTGAAAAGTTTAATAGCCTGCCGCTTAATGACACTTTTGTGGCGATGAATGACAGTTTACAGGCACTGCAGAAAACCCTAAACTCTGCGGAAAACGCCCTGAGCAGTGTTGATAAACTGATCGCTCAGGAGCAGATGCAGTCGCTTCCTGCGGAGCTGCAGGCAAGCCTTACTAAAATGCAGCAGACGCTCGATGGTTTTACCCCGAACTCAACTGCTTATAAGAATCTTAATGATGCGCTTGTTGAGTTTGAAAAAATGCTGGGCGAGTTCCAGCCGCTATTACAGCAACTCAATAAAAAACCCAATTCGCTGCTTTTTGGTAAAGAGCAAAGAGCCGATCCTATGCCGGTTAAGGGGAATAAGTGATGAAAAAATGGTTAGTCGTTGCTTTGATTTTAGCTGGCTGCGCCAGTGAGCGGGCAAGCGAAAATAAACAGTATATTCTCCCGGAGATGTCCGCCGCTCGACTCACCGCACCGGAAGCCGTGGTTTTGATTGTTAATACCGAGTTATCTGAGCACCTCAATCAACGAGGCCTGGTATACCGCACCTCCAATACCGAGATTGTTCAGGCGCAGCATAACCTCTGGGCTCAGGGAATTAAAAAGCAGCTCAATAGAAGAATAGTGTCCGGCTTGCTTGCCCGGCAGAGTTTATACTGGCCGGTTGAGGCTAATGCCGCGCTGGACTTGACGAATAAGCCGCAGCTGCAGGTCCATCTGCAAAGGTTTAATGGCGTCTATACCGGGCTGGCTGAGCTTGCGGGGGAGTGGCAGTTGATTAACGGCAGTGGACAAATAGTGGCCAATGAGCATTTTTATATTGAGGTGCCATTAGCCGAGCCGGGGTACCCTGCTTTGGTGGCCGCTTTATCCGCAGGCTTGGAGCAGTTAACCGGGGAGATCGCTAAGGCGTTGGGGAATATTAAGCATATAAAAAGGAGCAACTGAGTTGCTCCTTTTTAGTTACTCATTGAAGTGAATGGCTATTGGTTTTTATTGTGGCTCTGTGCGGCCTTACGAATACAGAAGGCTGCGCCTCCCCAGGTGATGCCTAAACCGAGAACCATCATAATGATTGCACTTGTTGTCATTGTTAAGCTTCCTTAATCAGATAGTCACTGTTACTTGTTTTATTAACCACAATAGCAAGGATCAACATCGCTGCGATCACGCCCCAGCCCAGTGTCAATAGCTCCGAATGACTGTAACCACCGTAACCGTCAATGATGGTATTCTTAATATTGGTACCTAAAATAACGATTAAGAATGCCGGGCTGAGGTAACGCAGGCAATATTCAAACCAGTTGCCGACGGTAAACTCTGACAGACTGTTTACATGTTTATGAATGTCAGTCAGTTTTACTATCCAGCCCATAATCAGCAGTTCAATTACACAGCTTGATAATAGGGCGATATTGTTAATAAAGTAATCGACCAGATCAAGCAGCAGTAAACCGCCGTTGGTTGCAAATGCCATAGAGGCAATCAGGCCGCTACCACAAACAACCAGCGCTGCTTTTCTGCGCGACCAGTTTAATTTATCCATAAAAGCTGAAGTCGCAGCTTCAATAATAGATAGATGCGAGCTTAATCCGGCAATCACCAGCGCGAAGAAGAAGATCGGTCCTAAAATATAAGGAGCCGGTAACAGGTTAATGGCAGCTGGAATGGTGACAAATGCCAGGCCGACACCGGAAGAGACAACTTCAGTTAGCGGTTTTGCCTGTTCATGTGCCATAGATCCAAGAATAGAGAAGATAAGTACCCCGGCAACAATAGAGAAGCCACAGTTGATCAGTACCGTCATAAAGGCATTATTATTGATATCAGAGTCTTCCGGCAGATAGCTTGAATAAGCAAGCATAATGGAAAAGCCAACACTTAGCGTGAAGAAGATTTGTCCGTAAGCGGCTGACCAGACCTTAGGATCGGTAATTTTACTAAAATCAGGCTGGAACAGGTAATTCAAGCCATCTAAAGCGCCCGGCAGGAATACCATGCGTGCAATTAAGGCGATAACCATTAAAAACAGTAAAGGCATCATGATCTTAGTGGCTCGCTCAATGCCGCCTTTGATACCGCTGAAGATAGCGATAAAGGTCACGCTCCAGGCAATGATCATGGGAATGGCAATATGCAACTGTATCGAGCCTAATTTGCTGGGCGAATTGTCACTGCCAAGTTGCAGGTATTCACCGAAAAAGAAACCGTTAGTATCTGTGCCCCAGCTTTGCGTGAAAGACATGCTGAAATAGGAGATCGCCCAGCCGATGACGGCAACATAATAGATGCCGATAATGGTGACAATGGAAATTTGGAACCAGCCCAACCACTCATATTTTTTATTTAATCTGGCAAATACTCGGGGTGCCGAGCCTTTGTATTTTTGTCCCATACCAAATTCCATAATCATAAATGGAATACCGGCCGTTAACATGGCAAACAGGTAAGGAATAAAAAATGCGCCGCCGCCATTTTCATAAGCCATATAGGGGAAACGCCAGATATTTCCCAACCCTATTGCTGATCCGACTGCGGCAAGAATAAATCCTGCTCGCGAGCCCCATTGTTCTCGTTTCATAAAAGATCTCTTCAAAAAATTATTTAAAAAAGGAGCGAGTATGTTCGCTTTTGCTACTGATTGATGTAGTTAAGTTGATGGTATCGGGTGAAAGGGTACCGATTTGCATATATTAAGGCAAGCCTCTTTGCTTTCCTAAATACTTATATAGAGTAAGGTTGATAAGAACTTTATACCCCTTGATATTATGCAGATAGCGATGGCACTATTTAGCTGCGTGCAGAAAAACGGCACAATCGCCAAGCAATATTTATCTCAGCTGTTCCTGCTGCGCAAACTCTTTATTCATATTCCTGCTGCGCAAACTCTTTATTCATAAGAGTGTAATAGAGCACAGGAATAATCAGCAGGGTTAATATTGTCGAGATAAAGATACCGAAGATTAAGCTTATCGCCAGCCCGGCAAAGATTGGATCATCGACAATAAAAAAGGCCCCTATCATAGCCGCCAGGCCGGTTAAAATAATAGGTTTAGCGCGCACGGCCCCGGCATCAATAACGGCTTGTGCAAATGCTTTGCCCTCTGCTGTCTGCTGGTTGATAAAATCGACCAGTAAAATGGAGTTACGGACAATAATACCCGCCAGGGCGATCATGCCGATCATGGAAGTGGCGGTAAATTGTTGCGCCAATAACGCGTGGCCGGGCATCACACCAATAATAGTTAAGGGAATGGGCGCCATAATAATCAGCGGCACCAGATAGGAGCGGAATTGGGCTACCACCAGCAGGTAAATTAACACCATGCCTACAGCATAAGCGATGCCCATATCACGGAATGTTTCATAGGTTATCTTCCACTCGCCATCCCAAAGCACGGCAATTTCACTGGTGCCGCTGGGTTGATTAATATAGTACTGTTTGATGTTGAAATCACTGTCGGCAATGCTGTCGCTAATAGCGAACATGCCATACAGCGGGCTGTCCAATTCGCCGCTCATATCGGCAGTGACCATGATCATCGGAATCATGTTTTTATGCATAATAGGTTTGGCAACGGTCGTTTTTCTGATATTGATCAGCTCAGCCAGGGTAATTAACTGGCCGCTATGATTGGCCAGCTTAAGGTTTAATAGCTGCTCGAGATTAACCTTCTCCCCCTCTTTAAGCTGTAAACGGATAGGAATCGGGTATTTCTGTTTATCGCTATGCAGTATATTGATCTCTTTTCCGCCGACAGAAGTGCTTACGGCATTCACTATATGGTGATAGGGAACACCTAAACGGCTGGCTTTGCTGCGATCAATATTGACCTGCCATTTCTGCTGCTCCTGCGGATGCATGATATCGATATCGACAACGCCGGGGCTTCGTGCAAAGAGTGTTTGTAACTGTCGTGCGCTTTGTTCGCGCAGCGCCTGCTGCGGGGCGTAAACTTCTGCCACAATAGGCGACCAGACAGGAGGGCCGGGCGGCACTTCCACGACTTTGACATTAGCATTATAAGGTTTGGCAACAGCTTGTAATGCGCTGCGCACGCTGCCGGCAATCTCATGGCTGCTGCGCCTGCGCTGTTTTTTATCGATCAGATTGACTTGAATATCGCCTAACTCTTCGCTATTGCGCAGATCGTAATGACGAATTAAACCGTTAAAGTTGATCGGTGCGGCAGTGCCGGCATAAAGCTGGAAGTCTTTTAATTCTGGAATTTGCACCACCACGTCGCTTAATTCGACTAATAAACGTTGCGTTAATTCAACAGGAGTGCCTTCAGGCAGATCCACTAGGATTTGAAATTCCGATTTATTATCAAAGGGCAACATCTTCATCACCACCAGTTGCTTAAGCGGCAGAATAAGTGATATCACAATCAGCACTAATACTCCTGCTAATAACAACCAGCGCGCCAGCCGTGCTTTACGCGCCAGGATAAAGGGCCCGATTAATTTATTAAACAGGCGCTGCATAAAGCCATTGCTGCCAACGGGCTGTGCTGCTGAGGGGCTATGCTGTTTAAGCAGCTTCGCGCTTAACCACGGCGACAGAATAAAGGCAACGGCCAGGGAAATAAGCATGCCCATGCTGGCATTGATCGGAATCGGGCTCATATAAGGCCCCATCAATCCGCTGACAAATGCCATCGGCAGCAGGGCGGCGATAACGGTAAAGGTCGCCAGTATGGTCGGACCGCCGACCTCAGCGACCGCCCGCGGAATAATCTCGGCCAGTTTGCTTCTTCCCATCTGCATATGCCGGTGTATGTTTTCCACGACCACGATGGCATCATCAACGAGAATACCGATGGAAAAGATAAGGGCAAAGAGAGAGACGCGATTCAGGGTAAAGCCATATGCCCAGGAGGCAAACAGGGTGATGGTCAGGGTAATGGAAATGGCAACGCCGACAACAATGGCTTCACGCCAGCCCATGGTCAGTAGTACCAGTATCACCACGGCGCTGGTGGCAAAGATCAGCTTGCCGATCAGGGTGTCGGATTTGTCTTTTGCGGTCGCGCCGTAATCCCGGGAGATGCTGGTTTGAATATTGTCCGGAATCAGCACATTGTGGATTTCATTGATTCTTTGCTCGATAGCTTGTGTCACATCGACTGCATTTTTGCCCGGCTGCTTGGCAATGGCGAGCGTGACCGCCGGGTATAGCTCGCCGTCCTCCCCATGCCAGACGTTTTGTTTGGGAATATCGGCGGCTAATGTCACCTGCGCGACATCCTGCAGATAGACTGGAAAACCATTGTTGACCGAGACTATCAGCTGTTTAATGTCAGAGATATTTTGTAAAAACTGGCCGCTTTGTACTTTTATCTGCTGATTATTCTGCACCAGAGAAACCGTTGCGGAACGGGCATTATTACTGCTTAAAATCTGCTCTATGGCATCATAACTGACAGCGAAACTGTTCATCTTACTGGGATCAATACGGATATTAACGGTTAACTGATGGCCGCCAATGGTATAGATATCACGCGTCCCCGGAATACGTTTCAGTTCGCTTTCCAGGCCATGCGCTACCTCCGTTAACTGTTGCGGGGTAATGCTTTTATCTTTCGACCAGAGAGTTATCGAGGAGATCGGTAGATCATCGATCGCTCTTGGCTTGATTAATGGTTGGCCGACACCGGCTTGTTGCGGCAGCTTGTCAATATTGCTGTAAATCTGATTATAAAGGTTGACGATGGCATCATTGCGCTGGATACCGACTTTAAAGATGACAATGATCATGGCGCCGTCGACTTGTGAAAAGGAGTAGCTTGTATCAATACCGCTTATCTCGGAGATCACCTGCTCCATAGGAATAGTGACCAGATTTTCCACCTCCTTGGGTGAGGCGCCGGGAAAGGGAATATAGATATCGGCAAAGGTGACATCTATCTGCGGCTCTTCCTCTTTGGGGGTGATCATGATGGCAAACAGGCCCAATAATAAGCCGACAACGGCAAGCAGCGGCGTAATGGCCGAGTGCAGAAAGTAATGGGCAATCCGGCCGGAGAAGTTCAGTTGTTTATTCATTATTTGACTCCAGCATCTGTAACTTTTGATAGGCATCAATATGGATTTGATCACCTTCCAGAAGGCCGGCTAATATCTCGACATCATCACCCTGCTCTTTGCCTAAGCGCACCTGCGTTAATAGCGCTCTGCCGTCAATATCCCGGTAAACGGCATTGAGTTCGTTATTGGTTAATACGGCGCTCTTAGGAATGCTGATGGTTTGCCGTTTCCCGCTGACAAACTGCGCTTTCACCCACATGCCCGGCAGAATAAGCTCTGCACTTTCAGGAAGAGCGATACGTACTTTAAAGGCATGTGACTGTTGATCGGCATAGTTAAATAGCGTGATCTGCTTAGAAAACAGCTGCTTACCGTTCGCCAGGGTAATAATAAACCGGGGATTATCGCGCAGCGCCTGCAGATAACGTTGTGGAATTTCAGCCACTGCGCGTAGTTTTTGCAATGACATGCCGGAGAAGAGCGGAGTGCCCGGGTTGATCGTTTCTCCGACTTCAACAAAGCGTTTTGTGACCACACCGGAATAAGGCGCCTTGATAATAGTGTAATCAAGGGACTCCTGCGCACGTTTGAGATTGGCTTGGGCAGCGCACACTAGCTGCCTGTGGGTGTCGGCTGCTGTCTTGGCCTGATCTAACTGGCTTTGAGCAATCGCGCCCTGCGGAAATAGTTTCTGGTAACGCTGATAGGTGAGACGTGATTCATTATACAACGCCTGAGTCCGCAGCACTTCTGCTTCGGCAGCAGCTAACTGGGCACCCTGCTCCTGACTGGTTATCTCGAGCAGGATACTGCCCTGCTCGACATAATCATTGCTATCAAAGTTGACCTTGACCACCCGCCCGGAAGTTTGTGCTGAAAGTGTCGCCTGATCAACGGCTTCAACGGTGGCATCGAGTGTCAGCCATTGTTCTTTGAGGGTGTTTTTAATGGTTAACAGATCGGAGGATAAGGCCGGCAAACAGAGCAGTAATAAACTACAGGTCATTAAGTGCCGTAATGGGGTCAAAAATGCATGCTTCATAATTTATCCTTAAATATCGCCTTGTATTGAGCTAACCTAATTTAGTTAAATCTAATATTTAAAGGGGTGTTAGTCAACTTAGTGGTTAAATTTACCGTCAGTTATTATATCCTTGTGTTTATATCTTATGACTTAATCGGAAATTTGCAGATGAAATCGACCAATAATATTGAGCAGCTATTAACTATTATGCAGCAGTTACGCAATCCGGAAGGGGGCTGCCCCTGGGATAAAAAACAGACCTTTCAGTCGATTGTCACCCATACCATAGAAGAAGCTTATGAAGTCGCTGATGCGATTGAAAAAAAAGATTTTACTGAGCTTAAAAGTGAATTAGGGGATCTGCTCTTTCAGGTGGTGTTTTATGCACAACTGGCTAAGGAGCAGAATTTATTTGAGTTTAAGGATATTATCGATACCTTAAGTGAAAAGCTGATCCGCCGTCATCCGCACGTTTTCAGTGAAAGCGAGTTTGCCGATGAGCAGGCCGTGGATGCCAATTGGGAAGCGGAAAAAGAGAAAGAGCGGGCCTTAAAAGCGCAGACAGAGAATAAGCAGGAAAGCGTGCTGGATAATATTCCGTCGGCATTACCTGCTTTAAACCGGGCTTATAAAATTCAAAAGCGTTGTGCGCGCGTCGGTTTTGACTGGAACACCCTGACGCCGGTGGTGGATAAAATCAAAGAGGAGATTGATGAGGTGCTGGTGGAAGTGCAGCGGGATGATCTCAGTGAGCAGCAAAAGCAGGCGCGTATTGAAGATGAGTTGGGGGATCTGTTGTTTGCCAATGTTAATCTGGTACGTCACCTGCACTGCAATCCCGAGCAGGTACTGCGCCAGGCCAACAATAAATTTGAAAAACGTTTTCGTCTGGTCGAGTTGCAAGTGTTAAAGCAGGGCAGGCAAATGGCCGATTGCTCGCTGCAGGAGTTAGAAAGGATCTGGCAGGAAATTAAAAAATTATAGTTGCGTGGCAACGCTTCTTTTATGGGCAAGGGCTCTTTGCATAGGAATTGTTATTCTGAGATGCTTTGCCTATATCAGGCGTAGGCGTATATCTATTGCCTGGCTGCTTCTTTATGCAGAAATAGGTATAAAAGATTGTTCAAAATGAGCGGCCTTGCTATAATGCCTTCCCATCAAATGTTCATTGCAACTTCAAGCTTCCTGCAGACGTCATTGTCTGCCCATTAAGATCATCACCTATTTTGTAGGCTGATGTTTTTTTTTGTGTGATGTTTTGTTGTTTGATGAGCTAATATCAAACTAGGTAAGTAAATGAGCTGATATTGCGTAGGAAAAATTAATAAGAGCAAGGCGTTTGATTGACCAATAGCTGGCTATTGGGATTGAAAACAACGAAGCTATGGTTAATTTTAAGCAGCAAGATTGATCAGATATTTACCTAGTTTGGTATAAATAACCGTTTCTTTTTTCTAACTCCTAAAACTCTCAGGGTTACTATGACGACAAAATATATTTTCGTAACGGGTGGTGTTGTTTCATCGCTAGGTAAAGGTATTGCAGCAGGCTCTCTGGCTGCTATTTTAGAAGCGCGCGGTCTTGACGTGACGATTCTAAAACTTGATCCGTATATTAACGTTGACCCAGGTACAATGAGCCCTATCCAGCACGGTGAAGTTTTCGTTACCGATGACGGTGCTGAAACCGATCTTGACTTAGGGCATTATGAGCGTTTTATCCGCACCAAAATGACCAAGCGTAATAACTTCACAACAGGGCGTATCTACTCTGAGGTGTTAGCAAAAGAGCGTCGCGGTGATTATTTAGGCGCAACGATTCAAGTTATTCCCCATATTACCAATGCCATCCAAGAGCGTATTGTTGCCGGCGGTGAAGGCCATGATGTCGCCATCGTCGAATTAGGCGGCACGGTTGGTGATATTGAATCACAGCCTTTCCTGGAAGCTATTCGCCAATTAGGCCTGGAAGTAGGCCGTGAAAATGCAATGTATATGCATTTAACCCTGTTGCCTTACCTGAAAACGGCCGGTGAAGTGAAAACTAAGCCAACCCAGCATTCGGTAAAAGAGTTGCGCAGTTTAGGTATTCAGCCGGATATTTTAGTCTGCCGTTCGGAAGTGAGCTTCCCTGAAAATGAGCGTGCCAAAATAGCCCTGTTCTGTAATGTGCAGCAAAAATCTGTTATTTCACTGCGTGATGTTGACTCCATTTACAAAATCCCTGCTTTGTTAAAAGCACAAGGCCTTGATGAGATCTGCGTTAAACGCTTTGGTCTGGATTGTCCGGAAGCCGATCTCAGCGAATGGTCACAGGTTGTTTCTGAAGAAGCCAACACCTCAAGTGAAGTCGTTATCGGCATGGTCGGTAAATATATTGAACTGCCGGATGCTTATAAATCTGTCAATGAAGCACTTAAACATGGCGGCTTAAAAAATTCCGCATCAGTAAGAATCAAGTATATTGATTCACAGGATGTGGAAGTGCGCGGTACCTCTATGCTCGAAGACGTTGACGCTATCCTGATACCTGGCGGTTTCGGTGAGCGTGGTGTCGAAGGTAAAATCCTGGCTGCACAATACGCCCGTGAAAATGATGTCCCTTATTTAGGCATCTGCCTGGGTATGCAGGTCGCTTTGATTGAATTTGCCCGCAATGTCGCCGGCCTTAAAAGTGCCCACTCGACAGAGTTCCAACCTGATTGCGAGCAGCCTGTGGTCGGTTTGATCACCGAGTGGATTGATAAAACAGGTGAAGTGGAACAGCGCAGCGAAGATTCGGATCTCGGTGGTACTATGCGTGTCGGTGCACAGCTTTGTCACCTGAAGAAAGGCTCCAAGGTATTCGATATGTACGGCCAAAAAGAGATTTTCGAGCGTCATCGCCATCGCTATGAAGTAAATAATAATTTATTACCTATTATTGAGAAAGCAGGTTTAGAGATCACCGGTTTGTCAGAAGATAAAAAATTGGTAGAGATTATAGAGATTCCAAATCATCCTTGGTTTGTTGCAGCACAGTTCCATCCCGAGTTTACATCGACACCTCGAGATGGCCATCCTTTATTTAAAGGCTTTATAAAAGCTGCGATAGATCATCAACAGGGTAGATTTAAATAGTTTTTGTTGACCTGGTCACAATAGTTTGTTAAAAAATTACGCAAATTTAAGTGTAAAGAATTTATAACCATTTTTTATTTTATTTTTAAACACACAAAGGAACAATTATGTCTAATATCGTAAAAGTACTTGGTCGCGAAATCATTGATTCACGTGGTAACCCAACTGTTGAAGCTGAAGTTCATCTTGCTGATGGTTCAATCGGTATGGCTGCTGCGCCATCAGGTGCTTCTACTGGTTCACGTGAAGCGTTAGAATTACGTGACGGTGATAAAGCTCGTTTTCTAGGTAAAGGTGTACTTAAAGCTGTTGCAGCTGTTAACGGTCCAATTGCTGAAGCGCTAGCAGGTAAAGATGCACTAGCACAAGCTGAAATCGACCAAATCATGATCGATTTAGATGGTACTGATAACAAAGCTAACTTCGGTGCTAACGCTATCCTAGCTGTTTCTCTAGCAAATGCTAAAGCTGCTGCTGCTTCTAAAGGTATGCCTTTATACGCACACATTGCTGAGCTAAACGGCACTCCTGGTGTTTACTCTATGCCTCTTCCAATGATGAACATCATCAATGGTGGTGAGCACGCTGATAACAACGTTGATATCCAGGAATTTATGATTCAACCAGTTGGCGCAGCTACTCTTAAAGAAGGTCTACGTATCGGTGCTGAAGTATTCCACAACCTGGCTAAAGTTCTTAAAGCTAAAGGTCTAAGCACTGCAGTTGGTGATGAAGGTGGTTTCGCGCCTAACCTTGAGTCTAACGCTGCTGCACTAGCTGCAATCAAAGAAGCTGTTGAAGCTGCAGGTTACGTACTAGGTAAAGATGTTACTCTTGCTATGGACTGTGCTGCATCTGAGTTCTACGATAAAGAAGCGGGTAACTACAACATGAAAGGTGAAGGTAAAGTATTCACTTCTGAAGAGTTCAACTTCTACCTGCAAGATCTTGCTAACCAATACCCAATCGTTTCTATCGAAGACGGTCTTGACGAGTCTGACTGGGATGGTTTCAAACACCAGACTGAACTACTAGGTGACAAACTGCAACTAGTTGGTGACGATCTATTCGTAACTAACACTAAGATCCTAGCTGAAGGTATCGAGAAAGGCATCGCTAACTCTATCCTAATCAAATTCAACCAAATCGGTTCTTTAACTGAAACTTTAGCTGCAATCAAAATGGCTAAAGACGCTGGTTACACTGCTGTTATCTCTCACCGTTCTGGTGAAACTGAAGATGCAACAATTGCTGACCTAGCTGTTGGTACTGCTGCAGGTCAAATCAAAACTGGTTCTATGAGCCGTTCTGACCGTGTTGCTAAGTACAACCAACTAATCCGTATCGAAGAAGCGCTAGGTTCTAAAGCGCCTTACAACGGTCTTAAAGAAGTTAAAGGTCAAGCTTAATTCTTAATTGAATTAACTACTTTATAACTTTACAAATCCTCGCTCAGGCGGGGATTTTTTTTTGCCTGTAGGAAAGAAGCCGTCAGCTATCAGCTATCAGCCGTCAGCTGTTAGCTTTCAGCAACGGGTCTCGAGCTACGAAGTTATTCTCTCGTTCCCAGCGCTCTGCGTGGGAATGCATATATGCTGAAACAGCTGATGACCGACGTTTTAACGAACCTTGCGGAATTCTCCACCTATAACTTGTTTGGGTGGAGATGGATAGCAAACCAGCCGTTAGGTTGGTCTATCTTAGTTGGATACACTATCATTTTTGCCTGTATTTACATCCAAATAAATCAGGTCTACTATGATCATTATGAAAAGCAAAGTACACACAAAAACGCTAAAAATAAGGATCCGTGACAAACATGTAAGCACCCTAAGCAAATGGGCTTACGGTGTGAATCAGGTGTGGAATTTTTGCAATGAAACCTCAATGAAGGCACTGAGCAATGTCAGTGAATTTGGTCCAGTAAAACCCGCTTTCCTGTCAGGCTACGATCTTCAAAAACACACTAAAGGCATGAATAAAACGCTTGGCCTGAATTCTGCGACCGTGCAGATGGTTGGGCATGAATACGCTACCCGCCGCAAACAATTCAAAAAATATAAGCTGAACTGGCGTAAGTCAGGGGGTGTTAGACGTTCACTGGGTTGGATCCCGGTTCGTAAAGACTGCATTGGCTTCAAAAATGGTCAGGTTTATCATAACCGCTACTATTTTAGCATTTGGGATAGTTACGGATTATCTCAATACACGTTCAAATCAGGCTCATTCAATGAGGATGCAAGAGGCCGGTGGTACTTCAATGTTGTGGTTGAGGTGGAAGCAGAGCAGGGTACAGGCAAAGCCAGTGTGGGTATTGATTTGGGTTGTAAAGAAACAGCCACCGACAGTAACGGCTGCAAACTAAAAGGCCGTGAATACCGCGAGCTAGAGAAAGATTTAGGTATTGCGCAGCGGGCAAAGAATAAAAAGCGCGTCAAGGCTATCCATGCAAAGATAAAAAACCGCAGAGTAGATGCTTTGCATAAATACAGCCGCAAACTTGTCAATGAAAATGCGGCGATATTCATTGGTAACGTAAGTAGTCAAAAACTGGTCAAGACTAAAATGGCTAAATCCGTTTTAGATGCTGGCTGGTCTACATTAAAAACACTATTGGAATACAAAAGCGCTCACGCTGGTATTGTTTTTGAAGAAATCAATGAATCCTACACCACCCAAACTTGTTCGTGTTGCGGCTCTCGCCAAAACAGTCCGAAAGGTAGAGCAGGACTTGGAATAAGAGAATGGACCTGTGAGTGTGGTGTCACTCACGACCGCGATGTGAACGCGGCCAAAAACATTCTTGCGCTCGGGCATGAGCGTCTAGCAGTAGGAATCCCCCACTAAAATCTTTGGTTTAGTGGAGGGAGGATGTCAATTTACAGACGAATGTGTAAGAATAACTTTCCTGCTTAGTGCTTCTTTTTCTTGAGAGTTTGTTATGCGTTTACTTATGCTGCTACTGGTTTTTTTGTTGGGCTTGCTGCAATACCACCTCTGGTTTGGTAAAAATGGTCTGCAGGATAAGCATGCTTTAATCGAGGATGTGCAAGCTATCGAGGCGAGCAATGCGGAATTAAGACAACGCAACCAGATGATGTTTTCAGAAATAGAGGATTTAAAAAGCGGCCTGGAGGCGGTAGAAGAGGTTGCGCGTAATGAGCTGGGCTTAGTTAAAGAGGGGGAAACCTTTTTCCGTATTGTCCCTAAAGAAAATTAATTGAGCTATCTGCAGTCATAATAAAAGAAGATAAAAGAGATGAGTAAAGCAAATTTAGTCGCTGTTATTGTCGCAGCCGGTATCGGTAAACGGGTCGGGGCGGATATTCCCAAACAGTATTTACCGCTGGCAGGTAAAACTATCATAGAGCATAGTCTGGCTCCTTTTATCGAGCACCCGCAGATCACTTCAGTCGTTGTTTCTATCGCCAAAAATGATAGCTGGTTTGCCCGGCTTGATATTGCGCAGCACGGCAAAATAAAGGTCGTAGAAGGCGGTGCTGAGCGTGTCGATTCAGTGTTATCTGCATTGCAGGTGATTGGCGAAGATGATTACGTATTAGTACATGATGCCGCCCGGCCCTGCATCATGCGCACCGATATCGACAAGTTAATTGATCAAGTTTTGTCGTCAAAACAGGGGGCGATCCTGGCATCAAGAGTGCGCGACACGATGAAGCGCAGCGATGACGCAGGGCAGATTATTAATACCGTTGAACGGGAAAATCTATGGCATGCTTTAACACCGCAAATGTTTGCAAATAGCGTGCTGCTTAAGGCTATTCGTGACGTTAAAGAGCCGCACCGGATCACCGATGAAGCTTCGGCAATGGAAATGTCCGGCCTGCCTGTTAGTATTGTTGAAGGACGCAGTGATAATTTAAAAGTTACACGTGAAGAAGATTTACAGATTGCAGCCTTGTATCTGTCACAGGAGAAAAACATATGATTCGTATTGGCCATGGTTTTGATGTACATAAATTTGGCGGGCAGGGGCCGGTTACGCTTGCCGGAGTACAGATTCCATTTCATCGCGGTTTAATTGCACATTCTGACGGAGATGTGGCGTTACATGCTTTATGTGATGCTATTTTAGGAGCTTTGGCTCTGGGGGATATCGGCCGTCACTTTCCGGATAATGATCCTAAATATGCAGGGATTGATAGCCGTGAATTAGTTGCCGATGTTTTTCGTCATGTCAAAAATCGTGGCTATCGCATTGGCAATATCGATCTTACTATTATTGCCGAAGCACCGAAAATGGCTCCCTTTATTGATGATATGCGCCTGCAGATCGCCAATTTATTAGCAACCGAGTCGCATAATATCAATGTTAAAGCAACCACCACAGAAAAGCTCGGTTGTATTGGTCGTGGCGAAGGCATTGCCTGCCATGCGGTTGCACTGTTAATACAAAATAAATAATCATGCTTATGCACTTCACTCAGGCAAAATAAAATATTGAATATCCAGCACCGAGGACACAGAGTTAAAAGAGAAAACATAAAAATATTAATGATTTTATCATTTGAATAGTTTTCTCTGCGGTCGTGCTTTGAGTTTTTAAATGACCAGAGTGATCCACATCAGCATTTACATACTAAGAAGAGATAATGAACGAAGAAAATGCAAAACAGTCGTACAGCCTAGATTTTAATTTTTTGTATGGCAAACCACAAAGCAGCGGCGTATTTAAACGCAGCTGCGAAGATTTCAATGTTCAAGAGGATTTAGGTTTTGAGTTAACAGGTGAGGGCGAGCATGTCTGTTTATGGGTGCGAAAAGTCGGTGAAAACACCCAATATCTGGCCCGTCAACTGGCTAAATTTGCCGCTATTCCTGCCCGTAATGTCAGTTATGCCGGCCTTAAAGATCGCCAGGGAGATACTACACAGTGGTTTTCACTGCATATTCCGGGAAAGGTAACACCTGATTTTTCATCCTTTGAAGCGCCGGGCGTCACTATTTTAAAAGTGCTGCGCCATAATAAGAAGATCAAGACAGGAGCATTGGCAGGTAACTATTTCTCTATAGTATTGCGTGAGATCAGCGATAAACCTGCCCTGCAGAAAGCGCTGCAGCAAGTACAGCATGGCGTGCCTAATTATTTCGGAGAGCAGCGTTTTGGCTTTGACGGCTATAATATCAACGCCGCTGTCGCCATGTTTCAGGGGCGAAAAGTAAAAGATCGTTTTAAACGCAGTATCTATTTGAGTGCGGCGCGCAGTTATCTGTTTAATCAGGTGCTTTCGGCGCGTATTAAAGATAATCTGTATAAGCAGCCGCTGCTCGGCGATTGCGTACAGTTTGTAGGTAATCGTTCGTTTTTTCCGTTAACGGATCTTGATGAAACAACAATGCAGCGCTTAGCGCAACGCGAAGTGTGCTTAACCGCGCCTTTGTGGGGGGCTGGTGAACTCGCCTCTGAGCAGGATGCAAAACACTACGAAAGCTCTGTTTTGTCCGGCTATTCACAGATCCAAGCTGGTTTGGCAAAGAACGGATTAAAGCAGGAGCGTCGGCCTTTGTTATTGATTCCTGAAAAGTTTTCTGCCAGCTGGCTTGATGAAAGCAGTGTCAAAATCGACTTTTACCTGCCCTCTGGCTGTTATGCAACCAGCGTGCTGCGTGAGCTCATTAGCGCGCCAAGTGCATAGGCCTTGAGCTAGTGACAATACAAACAGTTATATTTTTTATTTACCATACGAGAAAACATAGTGAAAATATTTTCCCCTCTTTATGACAAGGTGATGCTTTGCTCTGAACATAAGTTTGCGCCATTTTATCTTTATCTGACCGCTTTTGCCGAGTCGGTTTTCTGGCCGGTTCCTGTCGATATTATGCTTGCGCCGATGGCGCTGGCTAAACGCCATTTAGCCTGGCGCTTTGCAGCAGGGGCGACCCTCTTTTCTGTTTTAGGTGGTGCAGTGGGCTATTACATTGGTCATGCGCTTTATGATCCCGTTGTTTTACCCTTTATAGAGTTTATGCACTATCAGGATAAGATGCAGACTGCACAGGCCTGGTTTGTGCAATGGGGAATAATGGTTATTTTTATCGCCAGCTTTACACCCATTCCTTTTAAGGTATTTACCATTACTGCCGGGGTGATGAGTATGGTGTTTTTACCCTTTATATTAACCGCAATAGTCGGACGGGGATTGCGTTTTTTTCTGGTGGCCGGCTTGATGGTTTTAGGAGGAGAAAAAATGCAGGCAAACTTGCGTAAATATATTGATGCGCTAGGCTGGGTAACTATTCTACTGGCCATTATTCTTTATTTGATTTTAAAAAATTGATCACTCGTGCGCTATTTTTTTGTTTTTATTGTGCTTAGCTGGGGGCTTTTAGGCTGCGCCTCATCAGGCCCGCGTGCCCCAGTGGCAGATCTCACCTTAAATAGCAGTCAGTCGCCTGTCAAGCTAAGCTCCTCGGCGCGCAAATTAAAAAGCTATCGCGTTAAAAAGGGCGATACTCTGTATGCTATCGCATGGAAAACCGGGCTGGACGTGAAAACGCTGGCAAAACGCAATAACTTACACTCACCCTATACTATTTACCCCGGTCAGCGATTGAACTTGATAGAGAAAAAACCGGTCAAGTACAGTCACAAGCAAAAAGCGACGACAAAAAATGCAAAAACTAAGCCGCCTTCACAAAAAATAGATGAAAAAGCACCAATACGTTGCACGGCTCAAAATTGTATCAAAAGTGTTAAGAATAAGCTTGTAGAGAAAAAAACAAAGGCATATTCTGGCAACCAATCTAATAAAAAAGTTGCTCAACCAGAGAAAATAAAAGCGCAGAAAACAACAACTGAAAAAATTACGACTTGGCGCTGGCCGGCGAAGGGTAAAGTGAGTAAAAGCTTTTCAGCATCGCAAGCCGGTATGAAGGGCATCAGTATTAGCAATCAACGTGGAACGGCGATTTATGCCACGACCTCAGGTCAGGTAGTTTATGCCGGCAGCGGGTTACGCGGTTATGGTAATTTAATCATTATTAAACATAATTATGATTACCTAAGTGCCTATGCTCATAATGAAAAGCTATTGGTTGGCGAAAATGAACAGATTAAGGCGGGACAAAAAATAGCACTTATGGGAGATAGTGGTAGCGACAGTGTGCATCTGCACTTTGAAATACGCTATCGGGGGAAATCAGTCGATCCGTTGCGTTATCTGACAAAGCGTTAAATGTTTGCCTGTCACCATTACGGCAATAGTATAATGAGCAGTCTTTACTGCCCATTATACTGTAACTGACAGTTCAAAAATGAATGATGTAAGCATTACAACAGGGGGGTAACTATGAAGAAGGTGGCTGAAAATAGTTCACAGGGGATTCAAGATACTGGCGCTATTGATAAAGGTGTAGATACGCAGAAAAAAACTGAAAACGGTGAACTAAAAATAATGGATGCCACTCAACTCTATCTCGGCGAGATTGGTTTTTCTCCATTATTAACCGCGCAGGAAGAGGTCTACTACGCACGGCGCTCACTACGTGGCGATGAAGTTGCACGCAAGCGTATGATTGAAAGCAATTTGCGGCTTGTCGTAAAGATCTCTCGTCGCTATAACAACCGGGGATTATCTCTTTTAGACTTAGTTGAAGAAGGAAACTTAGGTTTAATCAGAGCGGTAGAAAAATTTGACCCGGAAAAAGGCTTTCGTTTTTCAACCTACGCCACCTGGTGGATACGACAAACTATAGAGCGTGCGATTATGAATCAAACCCGCACCATCCGCCTTCCTATCCATATTGTAAAAAAATTAAATGTCTACTTAAGAACAGCACGGGAATTAACGCATACGCTCACCCATGAACCCACCGCGGAAGATATTGCAAAAGAGCTTGACGTACCGGCAAAAGAGGTGGCTAAGATATTAAAGCTCAATGAACGCATCAGCTCGGTGGATATTCCAATCGGCAATAACTCCGATAGAGAATTATTAGATATTATTCCCGACCGCCAAGAAGCAACACCGGAAAATGAGCTGCAAAATGATGATATGAAGTTGCGCATTGTTGACTGGCTGGAAGATCTGAACCCCAAACAACGTGAGGTATTAGCAAGGCGTTTTGGTTTATTGGGTTATGAAGCGGCCACGCTGGAAAATGTCGGTAAAGAGATTGGTTTAACCCGTGAGCGTGTCCGGCAAATTCAAGTGGAAGCATTAAAAAGCTTACGCGAGGTACTGTCGCAACAGGGCTTATCCATAGAATCTTTATTTCAGTTATAGCAGAATAAAAACGCATCAATATGATGCGTTTTTATTCAATCTACTTCATTCAGATAAAATATTAAAGATCTCAGTTAAATTAAATCATCTACCGAGAAATTAAAGGTAGGATCAATATCCTGTAACTCTTTTAGCAGCTTGCGCTGTGATTTCAGCGCTTCTATTTCCCGCCACTTCCTTACTTTTTGCGTTTTTTTGCTGCTGTTTAATAACGGCTCATGCTCAGTGAGTTGTATTTCGTTACCTTTACTGTATTGCATCCTACTTCTCCTTCTTTGAAGATTATGAATGAGCAAACAGTAAATAACTAATGTTGCATTTTTGTGATGTTATTAGGTTTTTATTGTTTAATTAATAGTGAGTTTTTTGATTTTAAATATATTTTTATAATGTTTTTATTTGATTTGTGTGCCCGGATGATTTTACCTGTTAAGCTACATAAGGCAATGCTAATGGCGGTATAAGGTCTGAATCATGAATAAATCGCAGCGTACTATAAGGGGAGTTACCCTGATCGAATTGATTGTTACTTTGGCTGTACTGGGTATTTTAATGTCGATCGGTGTCGCTGCTTACAGCGGCATTTTTTCCGAGCAGGAATTGATACAAAGGACAGAGCGTCTTTATCACTTTTTACGTTTAGCAAGGTCGCAGTCTATTAAGCATAATAAAAAGGTTTATGTGCATTTTTGCCAGTTAAACGGCAGCGCAACCTGGAAAATGGCGATGGCGGAGGAGTCCGGTTGTGATTGTTTCAGCGCTTTCGCCTGTCAGGTCAATGGCGTCGAGGTGGTTGAAGATCTCGCCGATGGTAAAACGATATTCACCTCAGCAGCGGATATAACCTTTAGCGCTGAGCAGGTCTCTTTTAGCCCGATGCGCTTTAGCGTCAACGCCGGAAGTGTTACGCTCAGCGATATAAGCGGTGCACAGTTAAAGGTGATCCAGTCGACCATGCGCCTGCGGATTTGTTCACCGAAGCAGGCGCGGCTGGGATATGAAAAATGCTAAGCAGGGATAAGGGGTTTTCATTAATTGAGCTGTTAATTGCACTATTGCTGGGTTCAATGCTTCTGGCAATGGTGATTAGCTTATACGTGACCAGTGTTTCCGGTGGCGTTAAAAATTTGCACTATTCACGCTTACGTACTGATCTGCAATCTATTGTTTCGCTTATGGAAAGTGATATCAGGCGGGCAGGATACGGCGGCCCTGATTATATGGTGGGAAGTGGCGCAAGCAAGACCGTCGATTCAATTAATAGCGAGGATAAAGATTGTATTGTTTATTATTATAACCACGATGACAGCACCTCCATTGAAAATGCCAATAAAATGGGCTTTAGATTAAACCCTAAAACCCACGAAATTCAATTTGGTACTGGGGTCGCTCCTCTGGCACTTAACTGTTATGACGCGGGATACTGGAGAGCACTCACTGATAAACGCTTTATTCAAATCACGGCCTTAGCCTTCACTGAAAGTAGCGTTTCCAGCGCAGCAGCGACACTGCGCAGTGTGCAGATAGAGATAACCGGGCAGTTAGTATCAGAAAGTGCAGCTCAACATACAGTTAAAAGCAAAGTACAGGTGCGCAATTTAGAATTTAATTGATTTTCGTAGCAGGATGCATAATGGTATCCTTATTGATATAAAAGAAAATGCTTAGTAGGAGCAAATATGTTTGTGCGATTGTTTTTGATTTTTACCAGTGTTTCACTGTTAGAGATTTTTGTACTGGTGAAAGTAGGAAGTTTTTTAGGGGCCTGGCTGACCGTGCTCCTGGTTATTATTACGGCATTAGTGGGTTCGGCCTTAGTGCGCAGCCAGGGACTGCAGCTTTTACAGCAGCTGCAGCGCCGTATAGCCGAAGGTGAAATGCCCGGCGTGCAGTTGATTGAAGGCGTGATGTTATTGGTAACAGGGGTGTTATTGGTGACGCCTGGTTTTGTCACCGACTTCTGTGGCTTATTGTTACTGCAACCAAAAATCAGGGTACGTATTGCCGAGATGGTATTGGCAAATCTGAAATTAAACCCCAATGTCTCTATGTCCGGGCATTATTCGCAACCCCATAGCGGCTCAAAAGCCGATAAAGATATTATTGAGGGAGAGTTTGAACGAAAAGACGATGAAAAATAGATTTTGATAGCTGTCACAATAATGCAAGGTTTCATTTTATCATTGCCCCCTCGATAAGGTAAAATCAAAGTCAAATAATGACAAACTGTTGATGCGTAATTTTTTTGTCATAAAACAACAATAAACTGACAATGTAATAATTATTGTCTATTAAGGGGGAGTTGTGGAACTTAGAAATTCTATAACACTAAGAAGTTTTAAAAAATATCAACCACGCCAAATTGCAAAATTTGTCAAGGGATTTTTCAACGGGCGAATCTTTATTGCCGGTTTAGGGCGTTTACGCGTGATTGAAGGCAAGGTTGTGGCTTATCGGCACCAGCAAAGTGAAAAAAGCATTTTGATTGCCGTTAGTGAAATTAATAAAACCGTTAATGAATTAGCGCAACGCAAGTCTGTAATGGGATGATTTTAGCTTAAGTAAAACGACTTCCTTGTGGCCTGTATGTTAAATACAGGCTTTTTTTTGCGAAAAAAAAGAAAAAATTCTCTTATTCACTTGATAAGCGATTTTTTATCCCCATTCTCTTTTCACGTTCTAATGTTTATTATTTTTGAGGAAATATCATGACTATTCGTCCATTACATGATCGAGTTATTTTAAAACGTACTGAACAAGAAACTAAATCAGCAGGTGGCATTGTATTGACTGGCAGTGCCGCAGAGAAATCTACGCGTGGTGAAGTTCTTGCTGTCGGTAAAGGCCGTATTTTAGAAAATGGTGACGTTAAACCCCTTGATGTAAAAGTGGGTGATATTGTCATTTTCAGTGAAGGTTATGGTTTAAAAACGGAAAAGATTGAAGGTCAAGAAGTACTTATTTTAAGCGAAAGCGATATTCTGGCTGTTGTTGAATAAATTGCTGTTTTCAATCTGGCTGCGCTTGCTTCTGTAAAGGTTAAGCTTGCCGCTAAACTGATTAAGTCAACTCTTATTTTTAGAGCAGTTAATCAACTTGAGAATAATATTGAAGAATTAAAGGAAAATTGAAATGTCTGCAAAAGAAGTTAAATTTGGTAATGATTCACGCATTAAAATGTTAGACGGTGTTAATGTTCTTGCTGATGCCGTAAAAATTACTTTAGGCCCTAAAGGTCGTAACGTTGTTATCGATAAAAGTTTCGGTGCGCCGCATATCACTAAAGACGGTGTAACAGTGGCTAAAGAGATCGAGCTTGAAGATAAGTTTGAAAACATGGGCGCGCAGATGGTTAAAGAAGTTGCATCACAAACGAATGATGCAGCGGGTGACGGTACAACAACGGCAACAGTATTAGCACAAGCTATTATTGCTGAAGGGCTAAAAGCGGTTGCAGCGGGTATGAACCCGATGGATTTGAAACGCGGTATCGATAAAACAGTCAAAGCGGCGGTTACTGAATTAAAAGCACTGTCAACACCTTGTGCGGATTCAAAAGCAATCACTCAGGTAGGTACTATCTCTGCCAACTCTGATTCTGAAATTGGTGAAATTATTGCCGCAGCAATGCAGAAAGTGGGTAATGAAGGCGTGATCACCGTCGAAGAAGGTCAGGGGCTGGAAAATGAACTGGATGTGGTTGAAGGTATGCAGTTTGATCGCGGTTACCTGTCGCCATATTTTATGACTAATCAGGAAGCAGGTACGGTTGAACTTGAAAATCCGTATATTTTACTTGTTGATAAGAAAATCACTAATATTCGTGAACTGCTGCCGACACTGGAAGCTGTTTCCAAGGCCTCTAAACCACTGCTGATTATTGCTGAAGATGTGGAAGGTGAAGCGTTAGCGACACTGGTTATCAATAATATGCGTGGTATCGTCAAAGTGGCTGCCGTTAAAGCACCTGGTTTTGGTGATCGCCGTAAAGCGATGCTGCAGGATATTGCCATTTTAACAGCGGGTACGGTTATCTCTGAAGAGATTGGTTTAGAGCTGGAAAAAGTGCAGCTGGAAGATCTTGGTCAGGCAAAACGTGTCGTTATCAATAAAGATGAAACAACCATTATCGACGGTATCGGTGATGAAACGGCAATCGACGCCCGTGTTAGCCAAATCAAACAGCAGATTGAAGCTTCTTCATCTGATTACGATAAAGAAAAACTTCAGGAACGCTCAGCTAAACTAGCCGGCGGTGTTGCCGTCATTAAAGTGGGCGCATCAACAGAAGTTGAAATGAAAGAGAAAAAAGACCGTGTTGATGATGCGCTGCATGCCACGCGCGCTGCCGTTGAAGAAGGTGTCGTTGCCGGTGGTGGTGTTGCCCTGGTACGGGTTGCCGGTTTATTAAAAGACCTGAAAGGTGATAATGACGATCAGAATGTCGGTATCCGTCTGGCACTGCGTGCCATGGAAGCACCGCTGCGTCAAATCGTCTCTAACTGTGGTGAAGAAGCATCAGTGGTGAGCAACAATGTCCAGCAGGGAGAAGCAAACTTCGGTTACAATGCAACCACAGGTGAATACGGCGATATGCTGGAGATGGGTATTCTTGATCCGACTAAAGTAACCCGTAGTGCCCTGCAGTTTGCCGCTTCAGTTGCCGGCCTGATGATCACCACGGAGTGTATGATCACAGACCTGCCTGTAGAAGCGTCTGCCGCACCAGCGCCAGATATGGGCGGTATGGGTGGCATGATGTAATCGTATTGCCCAAATACTAGCACTTCCTAGAAAAGCCCGTAAGCTTGAAGATCTAGTGTTTACGGGCTTTTTTCAATGATCTTTGTTACAGTGAACAGCAGGTTGAATTTCGTACAGCGCAAGGTTTGACGAGGCCGAGGATAATTGGCAATTACTCGGCAGTCATATCGTTTTGCTAAAAAAATGTGGCTGTCTAAAGTTTTGATATGCTCCGTTGTACTAAAGCTGTCACAGGAGCATGTTTTTTGCACCATCCAATGAGATGCTGCATATAATCCGGCAATATTCAGCCACTCAGCAAGAGCGCATTTAAGCCTTTTGCTGTACTCTGCATTACCACCGCTCAATCTCATTCAATCAGCACAAGTTGATCCACATCCTTACCTTGTTAAGCGCCCGACAAGTCGAAAAGGAATTCCTGTTAGTTAAAAAACCTCTCTGCTCTTCAGGTTCAACGTACATTGCCAGAAAGGTTTAACTCCACTGTGAAATACTTTACACGCTTTACGCAGTGAGGGGGCGCTTAACCTTGGTATCGCATAATTAATTAGAGTACTAATTAAAATATATTGAGCTGCATAAGTGCTTATTGGCTATGTTATATGAACTCATGGTCAACCCTTTTGTTTTTAGGTGATTTTTTTTCACTGAGTTCGCGCAAAATAATCCGCCACTCGAAAATTGCATTGAACTCTAATGATTTGAACTCTAATTATTTTTGTTGTAGTCTAGATAAGCATCACTTACGGGTGAATATAGTCGCCCTTAAGATAAAAAGTGATTTACAACAAAAACTCAAGGAGGAAGTATGAAGTTAATAAAGAAGATGTCATTAGTCATTGCTTCAATTGCAGCAATGGGCGTTTTTTCTAGCGCCAGTGCAGATAAGCTCGATGATGTAATCAACCGTGGTACCTTAAATTGTGGTGTTGTGCTTGATTTCCCGCCAATGGGCTATACAGATAAAGACAATAAACCTGCTGGTTTTGATGTTGACTACTGTAATGATCTGGCCAAAGTATTGGGCGTTAAATCAAAGGTCATTAATCTGACCTGGGGCGATAGAATTCCTTCATTGGTTTCCGATAAAACAGATGTGGTTATCGGTTCAACCTCAGATACGCTGGCTCGTGCTAAATCTGTCGGCTTTACCTACCCATACTTTGTTTTCAAGTTTCAAGTTTTATCTAAGAAAGGTGTGAAAATGGTATCTTTTGATGACCTCAAAGATGTAAAAGTTGGCGCGGCGCTTGGTACTACCTATGAAGCTGAGTACTTTAAATATGCGGATGCAAAAGGTTGGGGAAGAGATAATTACACCTCTTTCAAATCAGAGAACGATGCATTTTTAGGATTATATCAAGGCAAAATAGATGCGCTGATATCGACCAATACCAATATAGCAACCAAGCTTGCCTCAGGTCAGTTTGATGATTTTGTCGCAGGCCCCTACGTACCTAATTATGATGATGTCGTCGGCTTAATTGCCAAAAGAAACGAGCTTGCCTGGATAAATTATCTAAACCTGTTTTTGATTCATCAGATTCGTGATGGACGATTAAATGAGTTGCATATCAAACACTTTGGAAACCCTGTTTCGCCTGATATGGTGCAATCATTAAGAGACAATAAATAATTTTTTATTGCGCCTTAAAACCTCCAGCCTAGCTGGAGGCTGGCAAAACTGAACAAGGCTAATTAAAGCGTCACTCTGTTTATACTCTAACTCAACCCTGCAAATATTTATTAGCGGCTAGTTGTTGGAAAGTTACAGATTAACAGCGCTTTATTGAATAAAAGAAAAACCTTTTATAGAGGCTGACTTGGGTGAAATGAATAGGCGATAAGCAGATTATATATATTGTCATGAGTAACTCAAAAAACACTCGCTAAAGGCGGGTTAATGGTCAATCAGCTTTGCCAGTTTTATAAAGTAAAGGCTTCGGTTATTCAGACTTATAAAGAGGACATATGGATAATTATGAATTTCATTGGAATGTGGTGTTTGATGCATTTCCGCAACTTTTAATGGGCGCGTTTACAACCTTGCATGTATCTGTTTTATCTATGCTTGTCGGGATAGTGATCGCGGTCTTACTGGCCCTAGGGAAACTATCAAACTCGAAACTTTTTTATCATATTGCCAACATTTGGGTCGAGGCAGCGAGAAATATGCCGGCGCTTTTTCTTATCTACATGGCGTACTTTGGCCTGGGGGCTTACGGCATCCATCTTAGCCCGTACTTTGCGGTTTTTTCCGGATTGGTTTTTATCAATGCGGGATATCTGGCAGAAACATTCAGGGGCGGCTTTAGTTCCATTCCAACAACGCAATATAGTGCGGCAAAGTCCTTGGGAATGAATAACTTTAAAGTTTATCGCTATGTGATATTGCCGCAAATGTTCAGAAGGATTTATCACCCGATGACCAACCAGTTTATTTGGTCAATATTGATGAGTTCGCTGGGCATTCTAGTGGGGATGAATGAACTCTCGGGTGAGACGCAAAGACTGCAGTCTACTTCATTTAGAACCTTGGAGTTCTTTATCGTCGCAGCCGTAATGTACTTTGTGATAACAAAACTGGTGCTGCTGACCTCCAGCCTGGTTGCAAAAAAAGTTTTTAAAGGGGAGCTTTCATAATGAACTTATTTACTCCTTTATCTTGGAATGATAGCGGTTTTATTTTAACCGGTATTCTAAATACCGTTTATATCTCTGTAGTTGCGATACTTGTTGGCAGCATTTTAGGCCTGTTAATCGGATTTATAAGAGCAGAATCGAATAAATCTATCAATCTTCTATTAGGCGGGTTTTTAGATATCCTCAGATCTGTGCCACTGATTATTCAACTGATACTTTTCAGTACTTTTATCGGTGCGATGGGATACCCGCTCGATCCCTTTAGCGCAGGGGCGATTATATTGTCGCTTTATACTATGGCATTTATGACTGAAGTTTTCAGAAGTGGCTTTGCTAGTGTCCCCATGGCCATGAGAAAAGCGGCAAGATCCCTGGGAATGAGTTACTTACAAACAATATGCTACATTCGCATTCCAATTGGAATGAGAGCTGTTTTTCCATCCTGGCTGGGTGTTGCGCTGAGTGTGATAAAAGACTCCGCACTTGTTTCCGTTATCGGCTATATGGAACTGCTGAGAACGGCAGAGCAGTTGATATCAAGGACACAACAACCCCTGCTGATATTGGTAGGAGTAGGATTGTTTTACTTTATGATCTCCTACCCGTTGTCGCGTTATGGTAAATATGTAGAAAGGAAAATGAAAATATGATTGAAATCAAGAATGTTCATAAATCTTTTGGCGACTTAGAAGTCTTAAAAGGAATAGACCTAAACGTAGACCGTGGTGAAGTTGTTAGCATCATTGGTGCCAGCGGTAGTGGTAAATCGACCCTTTTGTATTGTATTAATGCCATTGAGACGATCAATAGCGGTAATATTATTGTTGATGGCGTGGACGTGCATGATAAAAAAACAGATAAAAACCAACTAAGGCAGAATCTGGGCATGGTCTTTCAGCAATGGAACTCTTTTCCACATTTAACCGTCTTAGAAAACGCGGCCCTTGCGCCACAGGTTGTTAAAGGCTTTAGCAAAGAAAAGGCGGAAGAGATTGCCAGAAAAGAGCTTATTCACGTAGGGCTCGGCGAGAAACTCGATGAGTATCCTACCAGAATGTCGGGAGGGCAGCAGCAACGACTGGCCATCGCAAGAGCATTGGCCATGGAGCCGCCCTATATGTTATTTGATGAGGTAACCTCGGCGCTTGATCCGGAGCTTGTGGGTGAAGTCCTGGATACCCTAAGGTTGCTTCGTGATGATGGCATGACCATGATTTGTGTTACCCATGAGATTGCCTTTGCAAAAGAAGTCTCGGATAAAATTGCTTTTTTCCATGAAGGATTAATTGAAGAGATAGGCACGCCTGAACAGGTGTTGGATAATCCTCAGAAGGAAAGAACACAACAATTTTTAAGCAAAGTGCTCTGATCCTTTTGCAGGTAAAGGCTCTGTTAAGCAGCCGTGTCGCCATCCTCTTTCCCCGTAAGAAAAAGCAGCTTTAGCTGCTTTTTTTTCGGCAAAACAAAGGTACAGACCCAAAAACTCCCTAAGCAGCTTAGCGCCAATAAGTTGTTAATTCTCCCAATTTGCCTACGCTAATAATATTAAAGTGCGGCGCAGGGGGCTATGTGCTCAGGAATATTCAGCAATACTTATCATACCACCTGTTTAATTTGCTTCTTTGCCTGCTGCTGGCAATCAGCTTTGCTACAGCCCAGCGCAGTTATGCGGCTGTGCCGACAGTGGAAATGGTCGAAGAGCAGCTTGCCCTGCTTAATGACAGTGCCGGCACGAATACGGTCAGTATAGACAGGCTGCAGCAAATCAAACAATATCTGCAGGAGATAGCCGATCTGCAGCAAAAAAATGCCAAGCTAGAGCTGCTTTTGCAGCAGGCGCAGCAACGCAAAGAGGCATTGGATCAAAAACTTCAGCAGGCAACTGCGGCGCAGCCGGAAGCGATTGCTGAATCTGCTCTGGCCAGCGAAATTGAGCAGAGTTTAGCGACCGAAAAAGCACGCAATAAAGAGTGGATAGAGCAACTCGCACAGCTCAATCGGGAGCAGCAAAGGCTGTTGGAAGCACAGGAAACTCTACCTGTCGATATAGCTGAACAAGAGCAGATTATCGAGCAACAAATAAAGGTAAATAAAGCGCTGCCGGAAGGCGAAGCGAATAAAGTCAGTAAATGGTTGGCGGAAGCAGAGCAGGCTGTACAGGAAGAGAAACTGCAGTGGCTGACGCTGCAGCAGGAGACCCTGCTGCAGCGCAGAGAAGAGGCGAAAATAAATGCGCAGATTCTAGAGCATCAGTTGACGCTTACCAGTAAGCGGATTGGCTTGCTGCAGGCGCGTTTGTTAGAGCTGAGTACTCGCTCCAGCCTTAAAGTGATTGAGCAAGCCAAACAGTTGAACCGTGCTCTGTCTGATGCGCCTGTCGTTATTCAGCAATGGAATGCGAAGAATGAAACCCTCGCGCTTGAATTTGAAACCCTTAACCGGCAGCTTTTATTAACCCAGCAGGCTATTCAGGAGCTTGCCGATGAACGACTGCGTGTTACCCAAAATCTGGCGCAGGTAAAGGGCAATATTAAGTGGTTAAGAAACAGTCCTGCTTTTAGTGATGCCATTCGTGCACAGCTATTACTATTGCCGGATCTGTCCGATAAAAGTGATCTGCAAAAAGCGATTACCGCCGCGCATCTGCAGCATTTTCAGCTATCCAATGAGCTTTTCAAACTTAAAGATATTCCTGCTTTAATTAATGAGATAGCGCAGGATTCAGCATTAAGCGAGTTGCATAAAACGGTGCTCAACAGCATTTTGAATTTCCGTTATGAAGTGCTTAACAAGACGCTTGAAAAAACCGACCAGTTTATTGCCGAGATCACCCGTCTGGATGCACTGCAGGATCAGTTTTCTCTGGAAATACAGGCTGAGCGTGATTTTCTTAAGGAGAAGCAGTTATTTATTCGTGACCGTTTGCTATTTTGGGATCTCTCTTTTTTGGATTTGAACAGGTGGTTTGGCACCAGCAGTTTGCCGGAAAGGCTGCGCGCTTTAGCGCACCAGATTACCTCGCATCGCGGTGAATTAGTGCTGCTGGGGCTGTTTTTATTACTTATATCCGCGCTTATTTTACAGGTCAAAAAAGTAGAAAAAAGGTATCGTTTAGAATATGCAAAAGTTGTCGGTAAAGTGCGCAAAGATGCATTTATCCATACCCTGATTTTGCTGCTGCTGGCGATATGCTATGGCGCACTGCTGTCGTTCAGTGTATTTGTTGTCGATCGCTGGATTGAGCTGCGCCTTGGCGCCTTTTATTCTTATGATCTGAACAATATCCTTATTTCCGCCTGCGCCGTTATTCTGGTATGGGAATCCCTGGTAAGACTGGCAGTTGCCGATGGTGTATTAGAACTGCATTTTGCTTTTCCCCGTGAAGTGCTCAGATGGTTAAAATCGACCTTGTCCAAGCAGCGCTGGCTTCTGTACAGCCTGCTGTTAAGCATGCTGTTCAGTGAAATGCTCGCCGATGATACAGAAAGCCCGTTACTGCGGATTTTGTTTATTGTCTTTATTTTCTGGTTGAGCGCTTTTATCAACATATTGCTTAAGCATCATCGCCTGCCCGTTCTGCTGCCCGCTTTTATGCAATCTTCAGTGGCTTTGTATCTATTAAAAGCTTTACTGATCCTGCCTCTGATCGCGATCGCCACTTTGTCTGTTTGGGGTTATTTTTACGCGTCCTGGGTGGCGCTGTTTTATTATTATGCCGTTCTGCTTAGTTTTTACTGTGCTTTTCTGCTACAGCAACTGGGCATTCGCTGGCTGAAGATTAAGCAGCGTAAGATAAGTCTGCAGCGCGCGCTTGAAAAACGTGACGAGCAGTTACAGCATGACCAAAGCAGCCATGCACTGAGCGATGAGGTCGATGAATTGACGCTGTCCGTTGAACAGATCAGTGAGCAGTCACAGGTTCTGCTGAACCTGGCGGTGCTGGTTTTCCTGTTTGCCATGTTATCGACACTGCTATCGGACAGTTTGCTGGCCTTGCAATGGACCAGTGAGGTGATTATCTGGGAAGTGGTCACTATTACTGATACGGGCAATATCGTCGAGGCTATTTCACTGAAAGCTGCGCTCAGTGCCTTAATTATTTTAGGGGTATCAGTGTTTTTTACGAAAAATTTACCCGGGATGCTGGAGGTGTTGCTATTTCACCGTCTCAATATCTCAACGGGGGCGGCCTATGCCACGACCACTTTATTACGTTATCTGCTGGTTCTTAGCGGTATTCTTATTGCCGTTTCAACGCTGGGTTTTAACTGGTCGAGACTGCAATGGTTAATTGCTGCACTCAGTGTCGGTTTGGGGTTTGGTCTGCAGGAGATTTTTGCTAATTTGGTCTCCGGCATCATACTGCTCTTTGAGCGTCCTGTTCGAGTCGGCGATACCATCACTATTCAGGGGCTAAGTGGTACTGTGATGCGCATCAATACTCGCGCAACCACTATTCTAGATTGGGATAACAAAGAGATTGTGGTACCGAATAAAGCATTGATCACCGAGCAACTGGTCAACTGGTCGCTTTCCAATGCCGTGACCCGGGTTATTATTCCCGTCGGGGTGGCTTATGGATCCGATATACAGCTGGTCAAAAAACTGCTTATACAGGCTGCCGGTGAATATCCTGAAATCAGTCGTGATCCTGCGCCGCAAGCGCTGTTGCTGCTCTTTGGCAACAGCAGTTTAGACTTTGAACTGCGCATTTTTTTAGCTCAGGTGGAGGGGCTTGTTGCCATTAAGGACAAGGTCAATACGCGTATTGAGCAGTTATTTAAAGAGCATGGTGTTGAAATTCCCTTTCCGCAAATGGATCTTCATGTGCGCGAACTGCCCGGCTCGGAGTAATAAGAATGCTGCTGGCGCCGCACTCTTGTTATTAAGATTAATTGGTGAATTGACGATTCTGCTCTAGCCTTAAGTTAAGGATGTTCAATGGGATAGGGGGGCGAATGATATCAAGACTGAATCAGAAAAGTGATATTTTAGAGCAGGTCTTTTCGCAATTGAAAAAGGATTTTTCAACGCGGGCACACAAAACAGTGCAGCAGTTTATCAGCACCGTTTATCGTGATGTCGCGGTGAGAGATTTAACGCAGATGTCCTCGGCCGATCTGCTGGGGCTGACTGTGTCCCTGTGGCGTGAGATTCAGCAGTGGAAAGCTGAACAGGCAAAGATACGGGTATTTAATCCCGATGTTGAGCAGGATGAGTGGCAATCGTCACATACGGTGATCAGTGTCTTATGCCGTAATATTCCCTTTGTCATCGATACCCTAAGGCTGATTATTAATGAGCAGAATATCAAAGTACACCGCATATTTTATAGTGAGATGGCCATTGAGCGAGGAAAGACGGGAAAATTAATCTCATTTAATGCTGCCAGTAACAATGAATTATTAATTTATTTTGAGATTGATCAAACCAGCGCTAAAGTCGAGCGTGATGAGCTGGCTGAAAAAATACAGCAGGCACTGGAGAATGTCTCGCTGGTGGTCGATGATTATGAACAACTGACGGAAAGCGTAAAAGAGGCATTAAAGTACAGCCGCAGTGATAAGTTTAATCAGCAGATAGCTGATCTGGAGGTTCAGCAGACATTTTTAAAGTGGCTGTTAAAGGCGCACTTTACCTTTATTGGCGGCGATCGCTTTATTATTGAGCAGGGGCAAGTGCAGGCTGTGCCCGGCAGCCAGTTAGGGTTATTAAAACGCCCTGACTTTATGAGCAAACCCTGGCAGTTTGAAGCACTTTCCGTGCTGAGCAAACCGTCACTTGTGCATTTCAGCAAAGCCTCGCAACGCGCGATGGTGCATAGAGCCGCATACCCTGAAGTTGTTTATGTCAAACGTTTTAATGCAGCCGGGGAGCTGGTTGCAGGTTACCGTTTTATCGGTTTATATACTGCCTCTGTCTATGGCGGTACACCGACAGATATTCCGGTGGTGGCGACTAAGCTGGCGAATATTTTACAGCAGTCCGGCTACAGTCAGGACGGCCATTATTATAAAGAGCTATCACAGATCCTTTATACCTATCCGCTTGAAGATCTGCTGCTCTGTGATGAAAAGCAGCTCTTAGAAAATGTTATCGAAGTCTTATACGCGCAGGAGCGTAAAGAATTAAAGCTGTTTTTACGCAGCGAGGGTAATAATCAATTTGTTATTGCCAGTTTATACGTGCCGCGTGATGTCTATAACACTAAAGTCAGGTTGGCCTTTGAGGAGTTAATCTATCGTACTCTGGATGTCAGTGACAGCGACTTTCAAACTTATTTAAGTGAGTCCAGTTTAGCACGCCTGCGTATGGTTTTACGCCTGAAAGCGCCGATTACTGAGGTGCTCGAGGTGCAGGCCATTCAAGATAGAATGAAGCAGATAACCAAGCCCTGGAGTGATGAACTGCATGATTCATTAATTGAGCACTTTAGTGAAGAGCAGGGCATTAAACTCAGTAAAAAATATAGTCGAGCATTTCCGGGCAGTTATCAGGGGAGCTTTAGCTCGCGGGTTGCGGTGGCTGATATTGAGCGCATAGAGTCATTATATCTCGATGCAAGCCGCTCAATGACACTGCGTTTTTACCGCTCAATTGAAGCCAATAGCAGTGAGCTGAAATTAAAACTCTTTCATCAGGACGGCGCCTTATTACTCTCCGATCTTATTCCTATTCTAGAAAATCTGGGATTGAAAGTTGCCGAAGAGTATCCCTATAAGATCACCCCGCGTGGAGAAGGAGCATTTTGGCTATACGACTTCACCTTAATCTATGCACAGGTCTGTAATTTTGATCCGGAAGCTTATCGCGAGCTTTTTGCCGATGCTTTTTTATCGGTCTGGTACGGTTATGCTGAAAATGACCCTTTTAATAAACTGATCCTCGGCGCCGGATTGGCATGGCGTGATATCAGTATGCTGCGTGCTTATGCTAAATATCTGAAACAATTGCGTTTTGGCTTTGGCCATTTTGCCATAGCAAAAACATTGTTAGATCACGAGCAATTAGCTAAAGATATTGTTTTATTGTTTAAAGAGCGTTTTGATCCAAGCCGTAATGGCAGTTTGGCAAAGCAGCAAAAGTTGCAGGATAAAATTTTAACGGCACTGAATAATGTCAGCAACCTCAATGAAGACCGTGTGCTGCGTAAATACGTCGAACTCATTATGGCCACCCTGCGCTGCAATTATTTTCAGCAGCAGGAAGGGAAAAATAAACCTTATATCTGTTTTAAACTGGCGCACGATAAAATCACTGAGATGCCACTGCCGCGTTTGGCATACGAACTCTTTGTTTATTCACCCTGTATTGAAGGCGTGCATCTGCGCGGCGGAAAAGTGGCGCGCGGGGGCTTACGCTGGTCTGATCGTAATGAAGATTTTCGTACGGAAATATTAGGCCTGGCAAAAGCACAGCAGGTTAAAAATGCGGTGATTGTGCCGGTCGGCGCAAAGGGCGGTTTTGTCGCTAAAAACCTGACGCCGTTAATGGATAGAGAAACGACTGTCAGTGAAGGCATTCGTTGCTACCAAATCTTTGTCAGTGCCTTGCTGGATATTACCGATAATTTATCTGAGGGCAAAATTGTGCCGCCTGTTGATGTGCTTCGCTATGATGGCGATGATCCCTATCTTGTTGTCGCCGCAGATAAAGGCACGGCAACTTTCTCTGATATCGCCAATGAATTGGCAGTACAAAGAAACTTCTGGCTCGGTGATGCCTTTGCCTCAGGCGGAAAAAATGGCTATGACCATAAAAAAATGGGCATTACCGCACGTGGCGCCTGGATAAGTGTACAACGCCACTTTCGCGAGTTGGGGATTGATGTGCAGCAGCAGCGGATAAGCGTGATTGGTATTGGCGATATGGCCGGAGATGTCTTTGGTAACGGTATGCTGCGCTCGAAATTCATTGCCTTAATCGCGGCATTTAACCATAGCCATATCTTTATTGACCCGGAGCCGACTGATTTAGAAGCGAGCTTTGCTGAGCGTCTGCGTCTTTTTAATACGCCTAGAAGTACCTGGGCGGATTATAATAGCGAGCTTATTTCTTCCGGCGGAGGCGTATTTTCCCGCTCTTTGAAGTCGATTAGCGTGACCGCGGAAATGGCTGAACGTTTTGCTATTTCTCAGAAAAAACTGACGCCTAATGAATTAATCAGCAGTTTGTTAAAAGCACGCGTGGATCTGTTATGGAATGGCGGTATCGGTACTTATGTCAAAGCCAGCCGTGAAAGTCATGTCGATGTCGGCGATAAGAGCAATGATAGTTTACGGATCGATGCCTGTGATTTACATTGTTCCGTCGTGGCTGAGGGCGGCAACTTGGGCTTTACCCAAAAAGCACGTATTGAATATGCGCTGTATGACGGTTTATGCTTTACCGACGCGCTGGATAATGCCGCGGGGGTCAATTGCTCGGATTTAGAAGTTAATATAAAAATTTTATTGGACAAATTAGTCGCTAACGGGGATTTGACCGTTAAACAGCGCAATCTGTGGTTAGAGAAAATGGCCGATGAAGTGGCAAAACTGGTGTTGAAGAATAATTATCGTCAGGCGCAATCGGTGAGCATTGCATTTCTCGAAGGTTATCAGCGCATTGAAGAGTACCGCCGTCTAATTAATGATTTAGAAGAAAGCGGTAAACTCAACCGCAGCCTGGAATCTATTCCTGCTGATGAGTTGCTTAGTGATCGTAAAAACTGTCAGAAAGGTTTAAGCCGGCCGACTATTTGTGTGCTGCTTTCCTACGCTAAAAATGAGATGAAGCAGGCGCTGGTGGATGCTGCTATCACCGATGACCCTTATCTGCTCACCGAAGTGGAAAAGATATTCCCGCAATCATTAGTGAAAAAATATAAAACAGCGATACATCAGCATCCGCTGATTACAGAAATCGTGGCTACCCAGGTAAGTAACGATCTTTTTAATACCATGGGGGCCACTTTTGCGCACCGTATTATGACCAGTTCAGGGTGTTCATTTTTAGAGCTGAGTAAAGCCTGGGTGGCAGCGCGTGATATTTTTGCCTTGGACGTGGTTTTTGAGCAGATTGAATCGCTCGATAACCGGGTCAGCTATGACCTGCAAAGTGATCTTATTTTTCAGCTGCAGCGCATGCTTCGCCATGGCACGCGCTGGCTGATTCGCCATCATCGCGATGAGTTGTCTAGCGGAGAGTTAATTCAGCACTATCAAAAACCGCTACAATTGCTTGTTGATGATATTGAAAAAGTCTTAATGGGCAAGGAAATTGATTACCGTTATGAAATCATCGCCTCCTTGACGCAATCAGGTCTTCCTGAATCATTGGCGCATAGATTGGCAAGTGCAGAGCAAATCTACTCGCTGTTAAGCGTTATCTCTGTTGCCACTAAACTGACTGTGGATATACAGTTGGCTGCGCAGATTCATTTTCTGGCGATGGATAAACTGAAACTCTTTGATGTTGCTAAGATGTTGAGTTTATTGCCTGTTGAAAGCCACTGGCAATCCTTAGCTAAAGAAGCGATGTACGATGATTTAGAGTGGCAGCATAAGTGTATTACTCAGGCAATTTTACTGGGAATGAAAGGCCAGGATATCGAACAGGCCTATTCTGATTGGGAAATGCAGCATCACAACCTGGCGCAGAGGTGGATGGATATGGCCGATTCATTATTGGCGGTGGCCAACCCTGAATTCAGCATGTGTCAGGTGGCATTGCGTGAACTGCTGGATCTATCGAGCTGTTAGCTTATTCTTTTCACGGGCTGCGCGTAAGGATAAGCTATGCTTTTTTCAGTAGTTTGTTGAGCATAAAGGACACGCCGACAAAGGCAAAACTTGCTGTCACCATTGACGAGGCGCCAAAGCCACTGGCACAATCCATCTTCATTGAACCGTCGGATTGCGCTTTTTCCCGGCAGACTTCACCATGCAGATCCGGATAACGGAGCTGTTCGGTAGAAAAGACACAATCGATGCGGAATTTACGTTTAGGATTTTTTGTGAAATTAAAAGAGCGGCGCAGTTCCGAGCGTACCTTGGCCGCCAGCGGATCCTGAATGGTTCGGGAAAGGTCTGTAACCTGAATTTGTGTCGGGTCTAACTGTCCGCCGGCACCCCCGCAGGTTAACAACGGATATTTATTGCGTTTGCAGTGGGCAATTAAAGCTACTTTAGCGCGAATGCTGTCGATGGCATCAAAGGTATAATCAAAATCACTGCTCAGGTATTCAAAGCAGTTTTCTTTATCGATAAAGTCATCAATGATATTAACTTTTATCTCAGGGTTAATCTGCCGGCAGCGCGCCGCCATTGCTTCAACCTTCATTTCGCCAATGGTATCCGCTAAGGCATGCACCTGACGGTTGGTATTGGTGACACAGATATCATCCATATCGATTAAAGTAAGCTCACCGATACCGGAGCGTGCTAAGGCTTCAGCTACCCAGGAGCCCACTCCACCTATGCCGATCACGCAGATATGGCTATCTTTAAAGGTGGCTAATGCTTTGCTGCCATACAGGCGTTTAATGCCGCCAAAGCGGTTATCGTATTGCTCACTCATCAATCTACTCAACTATCAGGTATAAAAAAGCCCCGCCTTCAAAAAGGCAGGGCCGGTATTATATTCGTAAACAGAAGCTATTTACTACTCGAAAATAAACAAAAAAGCCAAGGCGGCAACCTTGGCTTTTATTCTCTAATTTAAACTTAAGCTTTTAACGAACCTTGCGGAATTCTCCACCCATAACTTGTTTGGGTGGAGATGGATAGCAAACCAGCCGCTAGGTTGGTCTATCTTAGTTGGATACACTATCATTTTTGCCTGTATTTACATCCAGATAAATCAGGTCTACTATGATCATTATGAAAAGCAAAGTACACACAAAAACGCTAAAAATAAGAATCCGTGACAAACATGTAAGCACCCTAAACAAATGGGCTTACGGTGTGAATCAGGTGTGGAATTTTTGCAATGAAACGGCAATGAAGGCACTGAGCAATGTCAGTGAATTTGGCCCGGTAAAACCCGCTTTCCTGTCAGGCTACGATCTTCAAAAGTACACCAAAGGCATGAATAAAACGCTTGGCCTGAATTCTGCGACCGTGCAGATGGTTGGGCATGAATATGCCACCCGCCGCAAACAATTCAAGAAATACAGATTGAATTGGCGTAAGTCAGGGGGTGTTAGACGTTCACTGGGTTGGATCCCGGTTCGTAAAGACTGCATTGGCTTCAAAAATGGTCAGGTTTATCATAACCGCCACTATTTTAGCGTTTGGGATAGTTACGGATTACCTCAATACACCTTCAAATCAGGCTCATTCAATGAGGATTCAAGAGGCCGGTGGTACTTCAACGTTGTGGTTGAGGTGGAAGCAGAGCTGGGTACAGGCAAAGCCAGCGTGGGTATTGATCTCGGTTGTAAAGAAACAGCCAGCGACAGTAACGGCTACAAACTAAAAGGCCGTGAATACCGCGAGCTAGAGGAAGATTTAGGTATTGCGCAGCGGGCAAAGAACAAAAAGCGCGTCAAGGCTATCCATGCAAAGATAAAAAACCGCAGAGTAGATGCTTTGCATAAATACAGCCGCAAACTTGTCAATGAAAATGCGGCGATATTCATTGGTAACGTAAGTAGTCAAAAACTGGTCAAGACTAAAATGGCTAAGTCCGTTTTAGATGCTGGCTGGTCTACATTAAAAACACTATTGGAATACAAAAGCGCTCACGCTGGTATTGTTTTTGAAGAAATCAATGAATCGTACACCACCCAAACTTGCTCGTGTTGTGGCTCCCGCCGCAACAGTCCGAAAGGTAGAGCTGGACTTGGAATAAGAGAATGGACCTGTGAGTGTGGTGTCACTCACGACCGCGATGTGAACGCGGCCAAAAACATTCTTGCGCTCGGGCATGAGCGTCTGGCAGTAGGAATCCCCCACTAAAATCTTTGATTTAGTGGAGGGAGGATGTCAAATTATGCAGATGCTTCTACGATAGTTTTTCTATCTGTCGTCTTGTAGGTATCGCAACGTAGCTTCTTAGTGATAAAAAAAGCCCCGCCTTAAAAAGGCAGGGCTGGCATCATATTATTAACTACAGTTTAGAGTTATGCAGATGCTTCAACGATAGTTTTCATATCTGTCATGTAGCCACGAAGTTTCTTACCGATGATCTCTACCGGATGAGTACGGATAGCTTCGTTCACTTCGATTAAACGCGCGTTATCTACAGAGTTAGATTTAACCGTTAAAGGTTTACCCAGCATTTCTGTGCTCATTGCGTTAACGTAATCGGTCAGCAGTGGTTTAGCTGCGTGATCGAACAGGTAACAACCGTATTCAGCAGTATCTGAGATAACTACGTTCATTTCGTAAAGTTTCTTACGTGCAATAGTGTTCGCGATTAGCGGTGTTTCATGTAGAGACTCGTAGTAAGCAGACTCATCGATAATACCTGATGCCGTCATCGCTTCAAACGCAAGTTCAACACCTGCTTTGATCATAGCAACCAGGAAGATACCGTTATCGTAGAACTCCTGCTCATCGATTTCCATATCGCCAGCCGGTTGTTTTTCAAAGCCGGTTTCAGCAGTAGCCGCGCGCCATTTAAGCAGGTTCGCATCGCCGTTTGCCCAGTCTTCCATCATAGTTTTAGAGAATTCACCTTCGATGATGTCATCCATATGCTTGTTGAATAGTGGGCGCAGGATCTCTTTCAGCTCTAAAGACATATCGTAGGCTTTGATTTTAGCCGGATTAGACAGGCGATCCATCATATTAGTAATGCCGCCGTATTTCAGACCTTCAGTCACTGTTTCCCAACCGTATTGGATCAGTTTAACCGCGTAGCTTGGGTCGATGCCGTCAGCAACCATTTTTTCGTAACCCAGGATAGCACCTGTTTGTAACATACCACATAGAATAGTCTGCTCACCCATCAGGTCAGATTTAACTTCAGCAACGAAAGATGACATTAGTACACCGGCACGGTCACCACCTGTTGCGCTTGCGTATGCTTTAGCGATAGCAAGACCTTGACCTTTAGGGTCATTTTCAGGGTGAACAGCGATCAGTGTCGGTACACCGAAACCACGCTTGTATTCTTCACGTACTTCAGTACCCGGACATTTAGGGGCAACCATGATTACCGTGATATCTTCACGGATCTGCATACCTTCTTCAACGATATTGAAACCGTGCGAGTAAGCAAGTGTTGCGCCTTCCTTCATCAGCGGCATAACAGTTTCCACAACATTAGTGTGCTGTTTGTCAGGCGTCAGGTTCAGAATGAGATCGGCATTGGGAATAAGATTTTCATAAGTATCAACAACAAAACCGTTATCTTTGGCATTTAAGTAAGACTGACGCTTCTCTTTGATAGCAGCTTCACGTAGAGCGTAAGAGATATCCAGGCCAGAGTCGCGCATATTAAGGCCTTGGTTCAAACCTTGTGCACCACAACCGACAACAACAATTTTCCAGCCTTTAATGAATTCACAACCGTCCAGAAATTCGTTGCGATCCATAAAACGACATTGACCTAGTTGATGTAACTTCTCACGCAGTGGTAGAGTATTAAAGTAGTTAGCCATCGAGCGACACTCCAAAAAATAGTTGATAGGGATTAAATAGATAACAATAGTGTTTAATTTCGAAAATACTATAACCTATAATTTATATTGCGCAAAATGATATATTGACAATGTAGCGTTGCAAAAAATGCAACATGCTAGATTTGCTTGGATTTTTCATGTTTATGCAGGCATATCACGTCAAGCACTTTTGCCTGAGTCAAGTGCATAGGCACATTATTTTCAAGGAAACAATATGTCTGCTTTAGTATTACCCAGCGAGTTGGTTTCGGTTGATTGGTTAAATGAGCATATAGGCCATAATGAGCTGCGAGTCTTAGATGCCAGCTGGTTTATGCCCTCTGCGCAGCGGGATGGTAAATTAGAATGGTTTAAAGAGCGCATTCCCGGTGCGGCGTTCTTCGACTTTGACCGTGAAATTTGTGATATGAAGAGTGATTTACCGCATATGATGCCCAGTGAATCAGACTTCCAGCAGTATGCGCAAAACTTAGGTATCAACCAAAATAGCATTATTGTTGTTTATGATAGTTTAGGCATTTTTTCCAGCCCCAGAGCATGGTGGATGCTAAAAGCCATGGGCGCGGCTGATGTTGCCGTGCTCGATGGAGGACTGCCCGCCTGGAAAGCAAAAGCCTTGCCGCTGCAAAGTGGAGAGGCTGTGAAAGCGGTTAATAAAGGTGATTTTATTGCGCATTATCAGGATAAGTTGATCTGCGATGCCGATCAGGTGCTTTTGGCTATCCAGGATGAGCAGCGGGTGATTATTGATGCGCGTTCACCTGGGCGCTTTTTAGGGCAGGAAGCAGAGCCAAGAGCGGGCGTGCGTTCCGGCCATATACCCAATGCCAAAAATTTACCGTCAGCGCAGCTTTTATGCGGGCAGAAAATGCAGGATGCCTATCAGCTGGCATTGATCTTTGAAGCGATGGCGCCGAAAAAAAATGGTCTGATTTTCAGCTGCGGAACAGGCGTGACGGCCTGTATTTTAGCCCTTGGGGCAACTTTGGCCGGCTATGAAAATATCTCCGTTTACGATGGTTCCTGGACTGAATGGGGCAGCTCTGCTGACCTGCCGGTTGTGAACTAAACCTATGGATAATAAATCGTTAGAGCTGTTTCTGCACTTGTCTAACAGTCTGCACTTTTCTAAAACAGCACAGGCAAAACATGTCAGCCCGTCCACGTTGAGCCGCTGTATTCAGCGTATTGAAGATGAGTTGGGTGTGTGTTTACTGATCCGGGATAACCGCTCGGTGGTATTGACGGAAGCCGGCCTGCTGTTTAAACAGTATGCGCTGCAGCAGATTGAGCAGTGGGATTTATTAAAAGCGGCGGTCAAACAGAGTAAAAGCGAACTGGAAGGGCAGATCAACCTGTACTGCTCGGTGACCGCTGCTTACAGTCATTTGCCGCCTATTTTGGAGCGTTTTCGTTTATTACATCCGAAAGTTGAAATTAAACTGATCACCGGAGACAGTGCCGTGGCTGTTGAGCAGGTCTTGCAGCATCAGGTTGATTTTGCCATTACCGCTTATCCGGATAACTTTCCCGCGCGTTTGCATTTTATTCAACTTGCGGAAATACCGCTGTCACTTATCGGCCCGACAACACCCTGTGTGGTCACTCAGCAGATCAGCCAGGCAAATATCGACTGGAAAAATATTCCTTTTATTTACCCGAGCATGGCTCAGTTCGGCGCCGCTTTGATACCTGGTATCGTCACTTTAAAATAGGCAAACCCTTTATTTATGCCAAAGTCGCAGGTCATGAAGCTCTGATCAGCATGGTCGCGTTGGGCTGCGGTGTCGGGATCACGCCGGATGTGGTGATTGAAAACAGCCCGGTCCGGGATCGCGTTCAGCGTCTGCCAATCAGCACGCCTTTGCATTCCTTTGATTTAGGTATCTGCTGCTATAAAACACGTGCCAATGAGCCCCTAATCAGCGCTTTTATCGGTTGCGTTAAGGGCTAAAGCTTTTATCAATTAAGCCATTCAACTGCAGTTCATCTAAAAATATTAACCATTGCGCTTAAACGTACCGATTTAACAGGCAAGAAGTTAATTTTTGATTAAGCTTATAGCTAGGGGCTGTTTATGGGCGGTGAATCATGGCTGTAAATTCAAAGCGGCAGGAGGCGCATGTTAGGAATAAGCGTTTAGCTTTGCCTATTGCAGGGTTGGCCTTTATCTGCATTATCAGTGTGCTCATTTTTTCCTATTTATTCTACCGTACTCTCTCTAGCGCAGAGGTGAGGGAACAAAAGCGTTATCAGCTCTACTTATTGATCGAGCAATCACGGCTAAGCTTAGAACGCCTTACTTTTCTAATGACCGGTAATCAAAAATACTTACCGCTTTATCAAGATAGTGCAGCAATCAGCAGTGCGCCTATTCCCTGCCTGCAATTTTTTCAGCACAGCGAGCAGCGTCTTTTAGCTTTAGCGCTTTTATACAACAATGATTACCTGCAATTAAACAGCAAGATAATCTCATCCATTTATAAGTTTTTTAAATTATATGAATGGCGCACTGGCAGTCAGTTGAAAAAGATGAAAAGTTAAATATGCTTATTAATCTCTGCGGAGCCGGTCAAACTCAAGGTTGAAGATAATAGTAAGGGAATAAGCAAAGAGCTGTGTAAAAAAATATTTGAGTTCTTTTTTAACCACTAAACGCAGTGATGGAGACAATGGCTTAGGGATATAACTTAGTGGTTGCGCAATTGCTTGGTAGTATTAGCTGTCAGTCAACACTGGGCATGGGGGCGACATTTCTACTACAGTTTCCGGTAGCAATAGAGCGTGAAGCTGACAAATTAAGGGGATAATTATGGATTGGTTAATAGAAGATGGCGAAGACAAGAGCAGCGATACTGAAGTCGCAGAAAGCAGCGACTATTTGAATGTGTTAATTGTCGATGATGAACAGGATGTCCATGCCGTGACTAAATTAACCATGAAAAACTTTACCTTTGAAGGTAAAAAGATGCGTTTCTTAAGCGCAATGTCGGCGCATGATGCAAAAGATATTCTACAGGAAAATCATCGTATTGCTCTGATTTTATTAGATGTGGTCATGGAGACGGATAATGCCGGCCTGGAGCTGGCTAAGTATATTCGCCACGACTTGAAAAACAGTTTTACGCGCATTGTTCTGCGTACCGGACAGCCGGGCGTTGCCCCTGAGCATAGCGTGATTCGTAACTTTGATATTGATGGTTATAAAGCGAAAACAGAACTGCGCACACAAGATTTAGAGTCGACCTTTTATACCTCGTTACGCGCTTATCGTGATATCTGTCAACTGCAGAAACACCGGGAAATATTAGAGCAGGTGATTAACTCAATCGCGAATATCAGCAGTATCAGTGATCTCTTTGATTTTGCGGGAGCGGTGTTTGCGCAGATAAAGTTGGTGCTGGATATTTCCGAAAGTAAGCTGTTGATTGAATCATCAGAGGCCTTTGCCATCTCTAAAATAGAAGACAGGTTAAATATGTTTTCGGCCAATGCATCCGATGTGCAGGTGCTGGTGCACAGCGATATCAGTGAACTGCCTGAGCATGAGCGTCACCTTTTTGAACATGCCATGGAGCGCAAAAGTAACTTTCATGATGACCAGTATTATGTCTACTTTCACCATTCTGATCATGGCTATGATACGGTTTTTGCTTTTAAAAGCGAGCGTGCTTTAGAGAGTCCGGAAGTGGATATGATTGATCTTTTCCTGCGCAATGTGTTATTAAGCTATGAAAACCTGTTGCTGGCCAATGCTTTTCAGGAAACCCAGGAATTGGCTATTACCTTAATGGGCGGCACCATGGAGTCACATTCCAAAGAGACCGGAGAGCATGTGGTGCGGGTTGGTTTGTATGCCAAAGAGCTGGCTAAACTTAATGGTGAAAATAAATTCTTTTATGAGCATCTGCGTTTAGCCGCGCAACTGCACGATGTGGGTAAGGTCGGCGTGCCGGATCGTATTTTGAAAAAAGAGGGCAGCTTAGATGCCGATGAATGGAAGGAGATGAAGCTGCATGTTATCAAAGGCTGGGATATTTTACGCGACCAGGATAATGCCATTATAAAACTGGCCGCTAATTTAGTGCTTGATCACCATGAAAAATGGGATGGAACGGGCTACCCTAATGGCAAAAAAGAATATGAAATCAGTTTAGAAGGCAGGATCACTGCTATCGCCGATGTCTTTGATGCACTATGCAGCAAACGTTGTTATAAAGAAGCTTGGGCATTAGAAGACGCCAAGCAGGAGATAATGAAGCTTTCCGGCAACCATTTAGATCCTCATCTCACTTCCCTTTTTCTTGATAATTTTCCAATATTTAAAGAAATTTATGACGCTCATCCGGATTATGTCTGTCGTTTAAATGCCAGTCACGATCGGCAGAATATGTAAGCATAAAAATGAGTATAAAATGAATTAATATTCACTTGCATTTGCTGCTGCTGCGCGCGGTTTATTGTTAACTTTGCAGCCCTTCACCCTTGCTTCTTCTCAATTTGCTGTCTTTTTAACGCCTAATTCAGCCACTGTTGGCTTGATTTTTATTCTTAAATATCATTTAAAAATAAACTCCAGGTTTGTTGCTAAAATGTTACAGACTATTGACTACAGCCTCTGGCTCTAAAATTTAAGAAAATTGGATTTTATGCGTTTGAAGCGTTAGAATGGCTGCGAAATTATGCCTGTGATACAGGTTTATTATCGAGAAAGTGGCCTGTCAGGCCCGTGCTCACTAGGGATAGTGTGCGCGTTATTTCTTGACTGAGGAAGTTTTCTAATTAAATGTTTTTTTAAAAAGTGTTTCCTTTCTTAAAAAAAGTAAAATTTAATTGCCTGTTTTTTGTTTCTGCAAATTAACAGGTTGTGTATAGCATTTCGAAAACATTAAAACGGAAAGAGTAAAGGTTGCTTTACTGTTTTATCTTGAAGGACATGTTTATGACTAATATAGAGCAAAACGCTCAAGGCCTTTATGTGCCGGAGATGGAGCATGATGCCTGTGGTATCGGCTTTGTGGCACATTTAAAAAATAGCAAGTCACACAAAATTGTGACTCAAGCATTGGATATGCTTGCGCGTATGGAGCACCGTGGTGGTCAAGGCTGCGATCCATGCAGCGGTGATGGTGCTGGTATTTTGCTGCAAAAACCACATGAGTTTTTAGTAACAGAGGCCCTGAAAGAAGGGATTAACTTACCTAAGTTTGATCAATATGGTGTGGGTACTATCCTATTTCCAAAAGATGCAAACCAGCGTCAAGAGTGCCGTGAAATTTTAGCGCGTAATGTTGAGCGTTTAGGCCTTGAGCTAATTGGCTACCGTGTTCTTCCTACCGATAATTCAATGTTAGGCGCCGATCCGCTGAGCACTGAACCACAGTGTGAACATATGTTCGTGACCGGCGGTCCGGATATGGATCCGGAAGTACTGGAGCGTAAACTATTTATTTTACGTAACTACTCTGTCCGTATCTGTTTACAGTCGGTTGCCGGAATTGAAGACCAGTTCTATATCAACACCTTCTCGTACAAAACCATTGTCTATAAAGGTCAGTTAACAACCGAACAAGTACCGCAGTACTTCCTGGATTTACAAAACCCGGCGATGGTTACCGCGCTGGCGCTTGTACATTCACGCTTCTCTACTAATACTTTCCCGCGCTGGCGTTTAGCGCAACCTTTCCGTTACATCGCACATAACGGCGAAATCAACACGGTACGCGGTAATATTAACTGGATGAAAGCACGTGAAGCCCTGCTTGAAGCTGAGTTCTTCACGCGTGACGAGCTAGAGATGTTAATGCCGATTTGTACTGATGGTATGTCTGATTCGGCAAGCTTTGATATGGCATTAGAGCTGCTGGTTCTTTCCGGCCGTAGTCTGCCGCATGCATTAATGATGATGATTCCGGAAGCCTGGCAGGAAAACAAAAACATGGATCCTACCCGTCGTGCTTTCTACCAGTATCATGCCAATATTATGGAACCTTGGGATGGCCCGGCTTCTGTCTGTTTCACTGATGGTGTACAAGTGGGGGCAACGCTGGATCGTAACGGTCTTCGTCCTTCCCGTTACTGTGTTACTAAAGATGACTTCCTGATTATGGCATCAGAAACGGGCGTGGTTAATGTTGAGCCGGAAAATATTGAGTTCCGCGGACGACTACAGCCGGGACGTATCTTTGTTGCCGACCTTGAACAAGGCCGCATTATCTCCGATGATGAAGTTAAAGGCAGCATCGCCGCACAACAGCCCTATGAAACCTGGCTGGAAAATAATCTGGTCAAGCTTGAAAATCAGCCAGCCGCTCTGGAACGCAACCTGCAACCTGATCAAGGCCAATTACTGCGCCGTTTACAGGCCTTTGGCGTCAGCTCTGAAGAAGTTAATGAGATTGTATTGCCGATGTTTAGAGACGGTAAAGAGCCGTTAAGTGCAATGGGGGCCGATTGGCCGCTGGCAGTACTTTCACATCAGTCGCAGCATCTGTCTAACTACTTTAAACAACTCTTTGCCCAGGTGACCAACCCGCCGATCGACCCGATTCGTGAGCGCATGGTAATGTCGCTGAAAACTTATCTGGGTAAAGATCGCAACCTGCTTTCTGAAACACCGGAACACTGCCATAAAGTTGAGCTGGAATCACCGGTATTAAGTAATGCTGAGTTGCAAAAAATCAATGCCCTGGATGATAAGCACCTGCAGGCAAAAACCTTAGACACGCTGTTTTTAGCAACAGGCGAGCAGGGGCGTTTAGCGAAGGCTTTGGAGCGTATTTGCCGCTATGCGGAAGACGCCATTCATGACGGTTACTCCATTATTATCCTTTCCGATCGTAATGCGACCTCTGACCATGCCGCTATTCCGGCGATGCTGGTAACAGGTGCGGTTCACCATTACCTGATCAAACGTGGTTTACGCGCGCTTTGTGATTTAGTCGTAGAAACCGGTGACGTACGTGAAACGCATCATTTCGCAACGGTTATTGGTTACGGTGCTTCTGCTGTGAACGCCTACCTGATTGAAGAGATGATTGTTGATCTGCAGGCTAAAAAACGCCTGCCGGCAGACAAATCAGTTGATGATATTTTTGCATCATACAAAAAAGCCATCGATGCCGGCTTGTTAAAAATATTCTCGAAAATGGGTATCTCAACGATTCAGTCTTACCAGGGCGCGCAAATCTTTGAAGCGCTGGGTATCAGTAAAGCGGTTGTTGATAAATACTTCAAAGGCACAGTGACCCGTATTCAAGGTTTAAGCATTGATGATATCGCCAATGAAATATTGGTACGCCATCGTTTTGCTTACCCATTACGTGAAGTGCCGGTAAAACGTCTCGATGTAGGTGGTGTTTACCAATGGAAACAAAGTGGTGAAAAACATCTCTTTAATCCGACTACTATTCCTCTGCTGCAGCAGTCGACGCGTAATAAGAACTATGCGCAGTTCAAAGAATATTGTGATGCTGTTGATGCACAGGGTGATGACGCGGCAACACTGCGTAGCCAGTTTGATTTTGTTGCCAATGCTAATGGCCCAATCTCCATCGATGATGTCGAGCCGGCGGAAAGTATTCTTAAACGTTTTGCAACAGGCGCGATGAGCTTCGGCTCTATCTCACATGAAGCACACTCAACGTTAGCGATTGCCATGAACCGTATCGGTGCGAAATCTAACTCCGGTGAAGGTGGTGAAGATCCGGTACGTTTTCTGCCGAAAGAAAACGGCGACTGGGAACGCTCTGCAATCAAACAGGTGGCATCGGGGCGTTTCGGTGTAACTTCATATTACCTGACCAATGCTGATGAAATTCAGATTAAAATGGCCCAGGGTGCGAAACCGGGTGAAGGTGGACAATTACCAGGTCATAAAGTGGATGACTGGATTGGCCGTACCCGTCACTCAACACCTGGCGTAGGTCTGATTTCACCGCCACCGCATCACGATATCTACTCAATCGAGGATTTAGCACAGCTGATCTTCGATCTGAAAAACGCCAACCGTAAAGGCCGTGTTAACGTTAAATTAGTATCGGAAGCAGGTGTAGGTACAATCGCGACCGGCGTTTGTAAAGCAAAAGCGGATGTTGTTCTGATTGCCGGCTTTGACGGCGGTACAGGTGCATCACCGGTTTCTTCTATTCGTCATGCCGGTTTACCTTGGGAGCTGGGTCTGGCGGAAACGCATCAGACATTGCTGAAAAACGGTTTGCGTAACCGTATCGTAGTGCAGGCTGACGGTCAGATGAAAACACCGCGCGATCTGGTTGTGGCGACACTGTTAGGTGCTGAAGAGTGGGGCGTGGCAACGGCCGCTCTGGTTGTTGAAGGCTGTATTATGATGCGTAAGTGTCACCTGAATACCTGTCCTGTTGGTATCGCAACCCAGAATAAAACATTGCGCGAGCGTTTTGACGGGCGTGTTGAAGATGTGGTTACTTTCTTCCAGTATCTGGTGCAGGGTATGCGTGAGCGCATGGCTGAACTGGGCTATGCAACAATCAACGATATGGTGGGTCAGGCGCAAAGTCTGAAAGTGCGTGAAGATATCAAGCACTGGAAATATAAAAACTTGGATCTAAGCACTATTCTCTTTAAAGAAACACCTAAGGAAGAAGATGGTCTGTTTAATCAAGTGGCGCAAAACCATAATCTTGAAGAAGTCCTGGATAGAAAACTGATTGAACTTGCCAAACCGGCATTAGAAAACGGCGAAGCGGTGTCCGGTGAGTTTGATATTATCAATACCGACCGTAGCTGTGGCACCATGCTTTCCAATGAGATTTCGAAAGTCTATAACGACCAGGGGCTACCGCAGCCGATGCGCGTTAAGTTTAACGGCAGTGCCGGCCAGTCATTCGGTTGTTTCCTTGCTAAAGGTGTTGAATTTACCGTTGAAGGTGATGCCAACGATTACTGGGGTAAAGGTTTATCCGGCGGTCAAATTGTTGTTTATCCATATAGAAAATCAACGCTGGTGGCGAAAGATAATATTATTGTCGGTAATGTCTGTTTCTACGGCGCAACTGCTGGTGAGTCATACATTAATGGTATGGCTGGTGAACGTTTCTGTGTACGTAACTCGGGTGCGGAAGTAGTTGTTGAAGGTGTCGGCGATCACGGTTGTGAATACATGACGGGTGGTTTGATGATCAACCTTGGCTCTACGGGTCGTAACTTTGCGGCAGGTATGAGTGGCGGTGTTGCTTATGTGTGGGATCAGGACGGCAGCTTTGCAAGCAAGTGTAATATGGAGCTAGTCGACCTGGATCCACTAGAGCAAGCAGACAAAGACCTCTTAATTGCGAAAGTAACTAAGCATCTAGAATTAACAGAATCGAATCGAGCTGCAGAATTTCTTGCTGATAGTGAAGCAAGCTTAGCTCAAATCGTTAAAGTCATGCCACGGGATTACAAAGCAGCATTAGCTGCTCGAGTTAAAGGAGCCGCATAATGGGTAAACCAACTGGATTTTTAGAAGTAGGACGTGAAGTACCGGAAAAATTACCGGTAGAAGAGCGCCTTAAAAATAATAAAGAGTTCGTACAAAACGACAAGTTCGGTAATAAGATCAGTGAACAGGGCTCACGTTGTATGGATTGTGGTGTGCCTTTCTGTCATAACGGTTGTCCGATTGGTAACCTTATTCCTGATTTCAACGATGCGGTATACCGTGAAAGCTGGTTGGAGGCATGGGAAATCCTAAGCTCGACCAATAACTTTCCGGAAGTGACCGGCCGTGTTTGTCCGGCTCCCTGTGAGACGGCATGTGTACTGGGGATTAATCAGGATCCAATCACGATTTGTAATATCGAAAAAACCATTGTCGAAAAAGCTTACGCAAATGATTACGTTAAGCCTAAGATTCCGACAGCACGTACCGGTAAAACCGTGGCCATTATCGGCAGTGGTCCTGCCGGTCTGGCAGCCGCTGAGCAATTAAACAGTGCCGGACATACCGTCACTGTTTATGAGCGTGATGAAAAAGTAGGTGGCTTGATGCGCTTTGGTATTCCTGACTTTAAGCTGGGAATGGACGTTATCGATCGTAAGGTGGCCGTAATGGAAGCTGCCGGGATTAAGATGGTGACCAATGCCCATATCGGTGTGGATTTCGATGCTAAAGAGCTGCGTAAACAGTTTGATGTGGTACTGTTAACGGGTGGTTCAACGGTTCCCCGTGATCTGCCTATTCCGGGCCGTGATCTTAAAGGTGTGCACTTTGCCATGGAATTTCTTGGCCAAAATAACCGCCGTGCTAATAATATGGATCTTAAAACGGAAGAGATTCATGCTAAAGATGATCATGTTGTGGTTATCGGCGGCGGTGATACCGGCTCTGACTGTGTCGGTACCTCAAACCGTCATGGCGCAGCCAGTGTTACCCAGGTGGAAATCATGCCGATACCGCCAGAGAAACGCACGGTGAATATGCCTTGGCCTTCCTACCCGATGATTCTAAGAACATCAACCTCACATGAGGAAGGGGTAGATCGTCACTGGTCTATTCTAACCAAAGAGTTTATCGGTGATGAAAACGGGTGTGTTAAAGAGCTGGTGATTGCGGACATCGAATGGGAGCCGGTACAACCGGATCAGCGCCCGACCTTTAGAGAGATTGAAGGTAGTGAGCGCAGCATTCCTTGTACTAAAGCATTCCTGGCAATGGGCTTTTTACACCCTGAGCCGACGGGTGTGTTAGCACAGCTTGATATTGCTTTGGATGAGCGTGGTAATGTTGAAACAACGGATTACCAGACCAACCAGAAAGGTGTCTTTGCTGCCGGCGATATGCGTACCGGTCAGTCGCTGATCGTGCGTTGTATCAATGAAGGCCGTGAAGCTTCCCGTGCCATTGATCAATACTTAATGGGCGCTTCTAATCTGGAAGCGATCGATGATTCATTGATGCTTTCTAATTAGTATTTGAGTGATGAGTGATGAGTGATGAGTGATGAGTGATTGGTGATCAGTTTTACCATTTACCCATTACTATTCACCATTTACCCATTACTATTCACCATTTACTCATTACCATTCACCATTTACTCATTACCATTTAGTAACCCCTGTCTTGTTAAGAGCAGGGGTTTTTTCGTTCCTTAAACAAAGAAAAAAAGATGATATTAGTTGATTTTGCAGCGTCTCCGCTGTCAGTTGTACCTGCCATTGTGGCATTGGGATTAGCCATTATTACCCGCCGGGTACTAATTTCATTAGGTGTCGGTATTGTCCTGGGCACAGTGTTATTAACCGACTTCTCTGTTACTGCCGGTGCGGACTACCTGCTGACGACCGTTAAGGGAGTGGTGGTTGAAGATGGTGCTATCAACAGCTGGAATATGAGCATTATTGCCTTCCTGCTGCTGCTCGGCATGATGACCGCATTATTAACCCTTTCCGGCGGTACCCGCGCTTTTGCCGACTGGGCACTAGAGCATATTAAAGATAAGCGTGGTGCCGGGTTGTTGGCGGCTTTTTTAGGGGTCTTTATCTTTATTGATGATTACTTTAACAGCCTGGCTGTCGGCTCCATTGCCCGTCCGGTCACCGACCGTTTTAAGCTGTCGCGTGCCAAGCTGGCTTATATTCTTGATTCTACCGCTGCGCCTATGTGTATTCTAATGCCGCTATCAAGTTGGGGCGCCTATATTATGACTATTATCGCCGGTATTTTAGTGGCGCATGGTATCAGCGATTATTCGCCCTTAAGCGCTTATCTGCATCTGATGCCGATGAATTTTTACGCCATCTTTACGCTATTGATGGTATTTGCCGTGATCTACTTGCAGCTTGATATCGGTTTAATGAAAACCCATGAACGGGCTGCTGAAACAGAAGGGGCGGGCAATGATGCTGATCATCATGCCGTCAATCTGCAGGATGAATACGGGGTTGAGGAAAGTGCAGCCGGAAAAGTGGCGGATCTGCTCCTGCCGATTGTTGCTTTAATTGCAGCAACGCTGTTTTTTATGCTTTATACGGGCAATCAGGCGTTAGCAAGCAGCACACTGCCTTTTACGGTGCTCGGTGCCTTTGAAAATACCGATGTCGGTAAATCTTTATGTTATGGCGGTCTAGTGGGACTACTCTGTGCATTTGTTATTGTCATTAAACAAAAGATTGCCTTGTTGGAGATCGGTAAAGCGTTATGGATTGGTGCTAAATCTATGTTCGGCGCCATTATTATTCTGTTTTTTGCCTGGTCAATCGGCAGTGTTATTGGCGATATGAAAACCGGGGCTTATCTCTCATCATTAGTACAGGACAGCATCAGTCTGCACTGGTTGCCTGTTATTTTATTTGTTCTTTCCGGAGCAATGGCCTTTGCCACGGGCACCTCCTGGGGGACCTTCGGTATTATGCTGCCGATTGCCGGTGATATGGCCGCTGCCACCGAACTCAGCCTGATGATGCCGATGTTAAGTGCGGTATTAGCCGGCTCTGTGTTTGGTGATCATTGCTCACCGATTTCAGATACGACCATACTGTCATCGACAGGCGCCCGCTGTCGACATATCGACCATGTTGCCACACAACTACCTTATGCACTGTCTATGGCGCTGGTCTCGGCCATTGGTTTTACTGTACTTGGCTTTACAAGCTCACTGCTAACTGCCTTGTTTGCGTCTTTAGCGGCATTCAGCCTGGTTGTTTTTGTATTGCGCATCATAAGCAGAAGAGATAACGCGCTTGGTGAGTTAGCTTTGAAAGCCAGCTGATAGCCACTGATAAGTAGCGTATTTTGAAAAACCAGCGTAAAGCTGGTTTTTTTATGTCTGCAGTACAATTTCAATTGGCCAAGAGATCACGTAAACTACGCGCCTGAATAAAGCTCTTAAAGGTGAACCCATGATACGTTTGAATGAAGTTAAACTGCCACTTGATCATAGTGATGATGCGCTGCGGGCATTTGTGTTAAATAAACTGTCGATCGATGAACAACAGCTGGCGGATATCCATATCTTCAAACGGGGTTATGATGCCCGGAAACGCAATGTGATCACGCTGATCTATACACTGGATGTCACTCTTAAAGATGCAGATGAAACTGCTATTCTTAAGCGTTTTGAAAAAGATCCTCAGGTACGCATTTCGCCCGATACCCGTTATAACTACGTTGCTCAGGCGCCGGCAGATTTAACGGAGCGTCCGATTGTTGTCGGCATGGGCCCCTGTGGTCTGTTTACGGCGTTAATCCTGGCGCAGATGGGCTTTAAACCTATCCTTTTAGAGCGCGGCAAGTCGGTGCATGAGCGATCTAAAGATACTTTTCGTTTCTGGCGCAAAGCGGAATTAAATACGGAATCCAATGTGCAGTTTGGTGAAGGCGGTGCGGGAACCTTTTCCGATGGCAAACTGTACAGTCAGGTTAAAGATCCGCGTTTTCTGGGTTTAAAGGTCAAGCAGGAATTTGTTGCCGCGGGCGCTCCAGCGGAGATCATCTATGTCAGCAAACCGCATATCGGTACTTTTAAACTGGTCACTATGGTTGAGCGTATGCGCCGCAAAATTATTGAGCTCGGCGGTGAAATCCGTTTTGAGACGCGGGTTGAAGAGCTCAATATTGACAAGGGGCAGGTTACGGGGGTCACTGTAAAGGGGGGCGAAGTCCTCAACTCCAAGCATGTGGTGTTCGCCATTGGCCATAGTGCGCGCGATACCGTGCAGATGCTGCATGATAAAGGAGTGCATCTGGAGCCGCAGTCTTTCTCTATCGGCTTTCGTATCGAGCATAAGCAGGAGATGATTGATAAGGCCCGTTTTGGCATTAATGCCGGACACCCCATTTTAGGTGCCGCGGATTATAAACTGGTGCATCACTGCAAAAACGGGCGCAGCGTTTATAGCTTCTGTATGTGTCCCGGTGGCGTGGTTGTTGCGGCAACCTCAGAAAAAGAAGCAGTGGTAACCAATGGTATGAGCCAATATTCACGCAGTGAGCGTAATGCCAATAGTGCCATTGTGGTGGGGATCTCACCCGCTGACTTTAATAATGATCCGCTGCAGGGCATTGCCCTGCAGCGTAAATTAGAGCGCCATGCCTATATTCTCGGCGGCAGTACTTATGATGCACCGGCGCAGCGGGTCGGCGACTTTTTAGCCGGTAAGGATGCCAAGCCGTTTAATCAGGTTGAGCCTTCCTACCGACCGAATGTAAAAATGACCGATCTCAGCAGCAGCCTGCCGGATTTTGCCATCGCTGCGATCCGTGAAGCCCTGCCGGCCTTTGATAAAAAAATCCGCGGCTTTGCTACACCCGATGCAATGCTGACCGGCGTGGAAACCCGTACCTCTTCACCGGTGCAGATTAAGCGCGGCAAAGATTATCAAAGTGTTAATGTTAAAGGCTTATATCCGGGCGGCGAGGGAGCCGGTTACGCCGGTGGTATTTTATCTTCCGGTATCGACGGCATTAAAATTGCCGAAGCGGTTGCGCTGGATATGTTAAATTCTCATGCAGAGCATGAAAACTAGATAATCAAAATTCCTGGTAAAAAGCCGAATCGGAGCAATCTTATTCGGCTTTTTTCTGTCCCGCTTTTAATGTTAATCTGCTTGCTTAATAACTGGCATTAATAGGAATAAAAATGAAAATAGTATTATTAGATGCATTAACACTGGGTGACAGTGATCTGTCTGTATTTACTAAGCTGGGGGAGTTTAGATCTTATCAAACCACCTCTGCTGCGCAGCGCCTTGCACATATTGCCGACAATGAAGTCATTATCACCAATAAAGTCGTGATTGACCGGGCGGTTATCGAAGCCAATCCGCAGCTGAAAATGATCTGTATTGCCGCGACGGGAATGAATAATGTCGATCTCAGTGCTGCTGAAGAAGCGGGGATCGTGGTTAAAAATGTTAGCGGCTATTCAACCGAGAGTGTTGCCCAATCCACCATTGCCATGTTGCTGCAGCTGGTTCAGCAGAGCCGTTATTACGATCACTACACACAATCCAAAGCCTGGTGCGAAAGTCCTATCTTTACTCATATCGACGTGCCTTTTAGTGAAATTAAAGGCAAACGTTGGGGGATTATCGGTTATGGTGCTATTGGTCAGCGTGTCGCTGAAATTGCCCAGGTATTCGGCTGTGAGCTCTGTTATTACTCCACTTCCGGTAAAAACACTGAGCAGGCGATTGCACAGCTTGATTTAGCGACGCTGTTAAGTACCTGTGACATTATCTCCATTCATGCGCCGCTGAACGCACAAACGGAAAACCTGATTGATGACAAAGCATTACAGCAGTTGAAAAAAGGGGCTGTTATTCTTAACCTTGGTCGTGGCGGTATTATTGATGAGCGAGCGATGGCCAAGGCACTGGATCGCTATGATATCTATCATGGTACAGACGTATTAGCGGTCGAGCCGATGCAGGCAGAGCATCCCTATTTTTCTGTGAAAGCGCAAAATCGCTTACTGATCACCCCGCATACCGCCTGGGCCAGCTCACAAGCACGGGAAACCCTGCTCAAGGGCATTGTGAAAAATATAAAATCCTTATAGCAACAAACCTCTTCAAGATACTGGAATCTGCATCTTGAAGTGGCTTGACTGATCGCGGAATAAAGTTACTTGCACTCTGGCTTTCGGTTTTTATGCAGCAATAGTTGAAGGTGTCTGCCTAATCTGGACAATGAAAAATGTGTTCCAAAGAAGGCATCAAGTTCCAGCGAATCATCCCTAAAATAGTGACCACTACTGCTTACACATGTGAAATTAAGCCTTGTTAAATTGACGGTTTTAGCTTTGAATCTGTATATTGAAGTGAATAATTAATAAGAAAGACGATGAAAACGATATTATGTTTTGGTGATTCCAATACCTGGGGCTATTCCCCTGTTGACGGGCAGCGCTACCCTGCTCAGCAAAGATGGCCTGCTTTATTAACCAGCCTGTTGCCTGCAGAGTATAAAATAATCGAGCAGGGGCAGCCTGGAAGAACAACCCGCTTTGCTGATCCGGCAGCCGGATTTGTCAGCGGCCATGAGCAGCTCCTTCCTTGTCTTAAAAAGCATCAGCCGGATTATATTGTGCTTATGCTCGGCAGCAATGATTTAAAAGCCAGCTTTGCCCAGTCCGCTGAGGATATTTCCCGCAATGCTGCTCAATTAGTACGGCAAATTCAGCAGCGGGGCTGGCAGAAAAAGCCAAAAGCGGTCAATGTGCTGTTAGTGGCACCACCCGCCATCTCTGAAGTCGGTTATTTTGGAGAGCTATTTATCGGCGGTGCGGAGAAATCCAGAGAGTTTGCTGAATGTTATAAATTACGCGCTAAAGAGCTGGGATGTGCCTTTTTTGATGCCGGTAGTGTGGTACGTTCCAGTGACCTTGACGGCATTCACTGGGAAGCTGAGCAGCATAAAAATATGGCAAAGGGAGTTGCAGTAAAACTTAAAGAGCTACTGGCAGAACGATAGATAATTAGCAGATTGCCTCGTTCCCACGCTCCGCGTGGTAATGCATAGATTGCTACCTAATGCATTGATTATAGATGTGAATTCCCTCGTAGAGCATGGCAACTAGCTATTATTATTGACAACAAAAAGGCGATTCATTGCTATGAATCGCCTTTAAATCTGCTTAGATAGGGGTTATTAACCCGGGAAAAACAGTAGTTTTAACAGGAATAGTGCCGCTAAAAACCAGATGCTTACGCTTAACTCTTTTGCTTTGCCGCTGAAGACCTTGATCGCCGCATAGGCGATAAAGCCAAGGGCAATGCCATTGGCAATGGAGAAGGTTAACGGCATCATTAATGCGACAACCACCACGGGAGCAGCTTCAGTAATATCATCCCAGTTAATGTCTTTCAGTCCGCCAACCATTAGTACGGCAACATATAGTAGCGCGCCGGCGGTTGCGTAAGCGGGAACCATACCGGCCAATGGCGCAAAGAACATGGCGGCCAGGAATAAAATGCCAACCACTACGGCTGCCAGTCCGGTACGTCCGCCTTCAGCGACCCCGGAAACACTTTCGATATAACTGGTTGTGGTTGAAGTACCGAGCATTGAACCTGTAATAGAAGCCCCACTATCGGCTAATAAGGCACGATTTAAGCGCGGCAGATTGCCATCTTTGTCTAACAGCTTGGCTTTATCGGCAACGGCAATTAAAGTACCAGAGGTATCAAACAGATCGACAAATAAAAAGGCGAAAACGATACTGACCATGCCGACATTAAATGCGCCGGCGATATCCATCTGCATAAAGGTTGGAGCAATGCTTGGCGGCATAGAAATAACACCGGCATATTGTACGTCACCAAAAATAAGGCCTAACAGTGTGATCGCCAGGATAGCGAGCATCACGCCACCTTTGACCCGGTAATGCATCAGGGCAACAACCAGAAAGAAACCTAAAGAGGCCAGTACAGCAGGAAGCGCTGTCATATCACCCAGTGACACTAATGTGGCCGGGTTATCGACAACAATGCCGGCATTTTTAAGTGCAATCAGCGCCAGAAACAGCCCGATACCGGCAGCAATACCTTTACGCATGGGCAGAGGAATAGAGTTGATGATCCATTCGCGGATCTTAAATAAGCTTAGTGACAGGAAGCAGATACCAGACAGGGTAACCGCGCCGAGTGCCACCTGCCATGTGTAGCCCATATCCAGTACGACGGCATAGGTAAAAAAGGCATTTAAGCCCATACCCGGTGCCAGCGCGACCGGATAGTTAGCGTAAAAGCCCATAATAAAGCAGCCTATTGTCGCTGCTAAACAGGTGGCAACAAAAACCGCACCAGGATCCATACCGGTTGCCGCCAACATCTGCGGGTTAACAAAAATGATATAAGCCATGGTTAAAAAAGTAGTAAAACCAGCAATAATTTCAGTTTTCACTGTCGTATTGTGTTCGCTGAGTTTAAATGTTCTCTCGAGCATAGTCGCTCCAATAGTTGAAGGTTGATCAGTCTAAATAATTTTAGAAATGATAAAAAGTGTGGATAAAAATTGTGCGGATTATAAGAAGAAATGTGACGATAATCCAGTATTTAAACTCATTCTTATATAATCAAAGTGTTTTGCGGTTAATTTTCAAGCAACAAAAAGCTGACCTAAGTCAGCTTTTGAATTTCAGCCGGTAACACGCCTAATTGGCTGCTTTATTATTAATATAGGAGTCCAAAATAATACCCTGCGGGTTGATATCCAGGCCCATTTTCATGCGCGCATCATAATCCCTTAAAAACATCGCTTCTTCCGGTATGCTTTGACCAGCTAACTGTGCCGCTGTGGCAATAGGGGTAAACATTCTCTTAAAGTCCAGGGATAACTTAAACATGCCGTTTTTATTTAACGGCCCGGAAGAGAGGCTAGCAGCTATCTTTTTGCTTTTTTCTCCACTGTAAATCAATAACTGCTGACCTTTAATGGCCAGCTTAGGGGCCAGGCTATATTGCGCCGGAATAGGGAGAATAGCGGTAAGATCAATCTCTTCTCCATTATCACTAAGCTCAACCTGCTGCAGTTCAGGGCTGAATATTTTCACTGAGTTAAAAATCTGCTGAGGATTATCAGCAGAGATTGTCAACAGGGCATCGAGGCTTGCTAGCGCAGGGGCATGATTAAGCTGCTTGATGCTGTAATCAAATAGACCTAAGCTGATTCCTTTTACGCCATTAGCCATACTTGTGCCCATCGCAAGCATGGCTATTGAGCCACCTGACTGGCTGAGTTTATGCTGCAGCTCCGCCAGTGGTTGGCATAAATAAGCTGGGCTCTGCAGATCATAGAGAATATCGTTTAATGAAGCTGCTAACTGGTTAATATCAAAACCAAAACCGACAGCCAATAGGCTTTGCTCAAGATCTGTAACATACTCAGGAATATAACCGCGTATTGATTGTAATGCCTTTAAAATCCTCTGATTGTTGCTTTCCACAACGCCGGCAGCGGCAAGCGTTGATTGTTCTGCGCTGACTGCCAGCTCCGTATAGCCAAAAACAGTACGCGGCCAGTTCGCGGCAATGCCTAACAGTTCACTTTCACATTGCGCATTGCGGATAGCGGCAAAGGGACTCGCCTGACGGTATTGTTTTTCCAGAGTGCTGATATCGCTTGCCAGCTGGTTGCCGTTTACTGTGCTAAAACCTTTGAGCAGTTCAGTGTGATTAATAAAAGCAACGCTACTTTGCTTAAAGTTATGTGTACTCAGGATCTCTTCAATTTGTCCGGAAGCGGCTAAGGAGTTTTCAACTTTGCTCAGTCCCAGTGCCGTCGCTAATAATGCCGGCTGGGTATAAGGCGTATTCAGGGTAACGGTTAACAGGCCTTTATCTATGGCAACAATCAGCTCTATTTGCGGCGAGTCGCCTTCATCGGTTAATTGATAGGAACGGTAATCGAGCGACTGCAGTGTGCCTTTACTGTGCATAAACCCCGATGCCAGTTCGTTTTTATCCAGGAGGTCCCAAACTGCCTGCGGATTTTCTATTTCAATTTTTAAAACCGGCAGCAAGCCCAGGGTATAGAAATAGCCGCGTAGCTGCTCGGGAAAACCAAATGTTTTGATCAGCAGTTCAGGATCCTGCAGGCTATTTTGATAGGTGGTAAATATATTTAAAAAGAAATCAAGTTTCGGATTATTCTGACTATATAAATCATCGAGCAGTTGTTGTTCAGAGCGGTTGGGCATAACCGGGGCAGAGGAGAGGTAGTCTTTTAACGGGAATGGCTCGAGCTGTCCGCTAAATATCGGGGTATCAGCGGGAATATAATCAAGGACATTATAAGATGCCGGACTCTTTTGCGCTGGGGAAAAAAAGTAGGTCCCGATGGCGGCAGCGGCGATAGCTGCAATAATTAGTAGTTTTTTCAAGTGACGCTCCTTGTGAATGCTATCTCTATGGTACTTATGTTTGCTCTTTAATATAGCGCAAATCTTTTAAATTAAAGCCCAGCGAGATCTCTTTTTGTAATGTCACCAGGCGTTTAGCTAAAAGCGCATCCTGTTGCTGCTGCTGTACCTTTATAACCCGTTTATGCTGTTTATCAGCGGGCTGCTTTAATATATTCTCCAGACTGGAAAATTGCTGCAGCAGGGCCAAAGCGCCTTTGGCACCGATCCCCTCTACACCTTTAATGGCGCTGCTGGAAATGCCGGTCAGTGCCCAATAGTCACATAACTGTTGCGGTAATAATCCCATTTTATTTTTTACCCGCAGTGCATCGCTGCCGCTATTCTGGAAGTAATCATAAATAAGGGTGTGGGCATTGAGCAGCTGGTAAAAGCCTTTATCGGTGGAGACAATGATGCATTTCTGCTGCTGTTGAGCCATTTTACCGGCAAGCGTGGCAATCAGATCATCGGCCTCATCATGCTCGGTGACCAGAGAATCCACGCCGAGTTTAAAAAACTGATCCTGAATATTGGCTAAATCCTGCTTTAAAAAATCCGGGATGGGTTTACGCCCTTGTTTATAGCCTGGGTATAGCTGATGGCGCCAACTGGGGCTATGGCTGTCAAAAACCGCAATAACATGGGTGGGTTGATGCATATGGAGTAATTTCTTCAGGGCATTACAGGCCGTTATCTGTGTCGCGCTCAGTGTTGTGGCTGTTTCACCATGCTGCTTCTCCTGCACTGCGTAGATACGGCGAATTAAGTTCATGGCATCAATAATAAGTAGAGTGGCAGTCATATTAACGGGGATCTTATGATTAAGTGCTAAAGGTAAAATACGCGGTTTATTATAACGGCACAGTGCAGTTATATTAAGTAATAACTTTATAACAGGGAATATAGGCCGATCCCGGTAATTTCATGCGCCCCTGTTCAATAAAGCTTTCCAATAAATGATCGACTTTGGCCATTAGTTCCGGCTCACCTTTAATCTTAAAAGGGCCCTGTTGTTCAATGGCTTTAATACCTTCATCTTTAACATTACCGCCGACAATGCCGGAAAAAACACGACGTAAATTGGCCGCTAACTGTTCGCTCGGCTGTTCCCTATGCAGTTCCAGGGTCGACATGTTTTTATGATTCGGTACAAAAGGCTGCTGAAAGCGCGGATCAATTTTAAGTGTCCAGTTAAAGGAATAAGCATCGCCAATGGCGCGGCGATATTCAGTCACCTTGGTCATTGATTTTTTTACCAGTTGGGCAACTCGTGACGGATCATCAATAATTATCTGGTAGTATTGTTGTGCCTCTTCGCCAAGTGTATCGCCAATAAACTGGTCGATTGCGCTAAAATAATCGCCACTTTCTTTGGGGCCGGTTAAAATAATGGGCAGCGGCTGGAGTTTATTTTCCGGGTGCATCATGATCCCGATAATATACAATAACTCTTCTGCAGTGCCCGGTCCCCCCGGAAAAATAACAATGCTGTGAGCAATACGTACAAATGCTTCAAGACGTTTTTCAATATCGGGTAAAATAACTAACTCGTTGACAATGGGGTTGGGCGGTTCGGCGGCAATAATACCGGGTTCAGTGATGCCGATATAACGACCCTTATTGACTCTTTGTTTAGCATGGCCGATTGCCGCGCCTTTCATCGGGCCTTCCATTGCCCCCGGGCCGCAGCCGGTGCAGATATTAAGCTCCCGTAGTCCTAATTGGCTGCCTACTTCACGGGTATAGGAAAACTCATTGTCGTCAATGGCATGCCCGCCCCAGCAGACAACGACGCTTGGCTCTACGCCCGCTTGTAAAATATCGGCATTACGTAAAATAGAAAAAATCAGACTGGTGATTTGTGTACTGTCATTTTTATCTTTTTCCGTCAGGCGCAACTGCGTATTAACATATAAAAGATCGCGGATAACAGCAAACAGATGCTCCTGGATCCCTTTGATCAGCTCTCCGTCAATAAATGCTTCTTCAGGCGGATGCTGCAGCTCAATTTTTATACCTCTTTCCTGGCGCAATACATTAATTGCAAAGGTTTTATATTTTTCTAAAATTTCTTTACTGCTGTCGGTACGGCTGCCGGAATTAAGCACGGCAAGCGAACAGTTGCGAAACAGCTGATAAATATCACATGCGGCACTTTGTGTTAACTGGCTAACTTCAAGTTGTGACAGTAAAGCCATACTGCCAACGGGACTGATATGAGTGATCATCGCTCCTCCTTGAAACGCAATGAATACAATTATATCTCTTTGCTGCTATCTTATAAGCATAAGATAAAAATTTATATTTTCCATGTATAAACAATAAGTTACTTTTTAGCTTCTATGATTTGGCCAGTTAAACTTAAAGCCCGGATGGCTAGTGTTAATTTTAATAATCCCTTTATCTATAGCCCGCTGTCCTAGTCGCCATAAATCACCATTTAAAAATGCCGGCTGTAAATTATCAATGGCATATAACTCAACCCAGCTGCTTTGCTGCTTTTGTTTTCTAATTTGGCTCGCCGCAAAGAGCGCCAGGCTGCTCAAATTTAAGGTTTTGCTCGGACTGAGCGCACGGCTGGCATTATTTAAAAATGGAAAGGCCACAATACCGCAGGAGACGGTACTTGAAAGTTGCTGCTTTTTGCAGAAAGAGGTGAAAAAGTTTTCAATATTTTGCGCAAAATCGCCGGCATTTTTATACTCTTTTTGCTTGGCAATAAATAAAATCTGGTTACCTCTAAACTGAAAAATATCCACATTACATTTAAAATACATCTGCAGTTCTTCACCTAACTTTCTTTCTATTTTCATTGCCCCATAGGTGCCTAATAATTCATTGAGCTGGGATAAAAAGGGAATATTGAGCAAGGCATAATAAAGAGGCTTGCCATGGTAAGTATATTGAAAATGGTGGCTGTCAACATATTGAAAGGGCAACTTAGTACGCGGATGAAAGGCAAGCCGTTGCTGTGCATCCTGATGGGCATTATTAAGTTTTTTATTGCGTTTCAGGGTATAAAAAAACAACAGGCTGATCAGTATCAGTAAACTTATGGCGCTATAGGCAAGTGTTTGATAACGCTTGGCCGTTTTTTGCAGTTGCGTGTTTTGTACCTGTAACTGCTTTTGTTGCTGTGTATTTTCAAACAACTGCAGCTGCTCGCTAATCTGTAACTGCTGCAACTCAAAGAAGTATTCTTTAAGGCGCTCCTGCAGGGCATGAAAGTTTTTGAAATGGCGGTTGGCCTGTTGGTGATTACCTGTTATTTCATAACTTAAAGCTAACATTTCAAATGCCTGGGCACGCAGGGAAAGGTAGTTGTTTTCGGAAAGCTGTAATACTTTTTCCAGTTGTAAAATAGCCAGCGCGGGATCATTTTTCATAATATTTAATTTTGCCAGCAGTAGTAAGCTTTCTATCTGATAACGGGGTTTATTTAAACGGGTAAAGTGAAAGCGCGCATTCTGCAGATACTTCTGTGCCAGTTGTAAATGCTTGCTCTGTTCATTTTTGCTGTTGAGGTAGCTGTGACCGAGTTCCAGATAAAGCTGGGCCAGCAGGGCACTGTTTTTATTAATCTGAATTAATTCCAGCGCATTAAACAGGTATATCAGGGACTGATTATTTTCATTGTTCTGGCGTTTTAAAATAGCGTGCTGAATTAAGCTGGCGGCTTGTTTGCTGGTATTGGCCGTGCGCTGATAAAGCTCTACCTGCTGACTGGAAAAGTCCAGTGCGGTTTGCAGGCGATGTTTCTTCTGGTAGACATCGGCCAGCGCTCTTTTTACCTGACCGCTGAGTTTGATCAGACTGTGTTTATCTGCCAGCGTATTGGCTGTTAGAAAAGAAGAGATGGATAATTGCGGTTGATTAATTTGCTCGTAATAGAGGCCGTAATAATAATTTAACCAGGCATATAACTCTTTATGGTGTTTTTTTCTTATCAGTTCTTGTGCTGTCTGTAAAGCAGTATAGGCGTCACGATAGCGGTTTATCTGCAGACTCAGGTGGGCGATCGTTAACTGCAGGATAACAGCCTGCTCCGGCGATGCCATTGCTGTTTTTTGTGCGCCCGTATAGAGCATTGCTAATAACTGCTGATTAGTTAATTGCCGGCGCTCCTCCTCGGGAATCTCTAGGGCGATGATATTTAATGTGGTTATCTGCTCAGCGGATGCTGTGCCTTTTTCTAACAGGGGCTGCAGCAGGCTTAGACTGCTTGCATAATCTTCAATCTGCGCATAGCAAAATGCCTGCAGATGAGTGGCTGAAGCATACACTAGCCTTGTTTTGCTTTCTTCTTCCGAGCCCTGAGCCAACCCTTTTTGCAGCATATACTGGCCGACATTGTCAATGCAGCTCAGCGGGTCGTTATTACGGGATTGAAAAGCGCTTTGCAGTGAGGCCGGAAGCTTGATATCGAGCAATGCCAGAGCTGTCGCCGTTTGGCTGAGCGGCAATAAAATCACCAGGCAGAGCGTGCGCATCCATAAGCCGGTATATTTCATAAGCGCTCAGTTTTACTGGCGCAGCAGGCGAATATTATCATAAGCGGCTTGCTTATCCGTTGCGCGTAGCGGGTTAATATCTAAACCGCCGCGACGCGTATAGCGGGCGTATACAGAAAGCGACTGCAGCTGCGCAAATTTCATAATATCGCAGTAGATGCGTTCAACGCACTGTTCATGAAATTCATTATGCTGGCGAAAAGAAATTAAATAGCGCAGCAGTTTTTCTCTGTTGAGTTTGTTACCCGTATAGCTGATGGCAACACTTGCCCAGTCCGGTTGACTGGTGATTAAACAGTTTGATTTTAACAGGTGCGAATACAGGGTTTCAGTAACCCTTTCTTCACTGCTGATATTTTGCAGGTAGTCAGGAGTAAGCTGGTAGTTATCTATTTCGATATCTAAATCATCCAGGCATACGCCCCGAAAGGTGCCCAGCTTATCGCTAAACTTATCTAAATTGCTATTCAGTTCCACACTGACCTGCTTACCGGCACATCGAGAAAGGTCGCGACTTAATACTTTCTGCACTTCAGCTAAAGAGTCAAATTTAGTCTGGTTAAAGCTGTTTAAATACAGTTTAAAGGATTTTGATTCAATTAAATTATCGCTGTCAAAGGGCACTTTAACGACCCCTGTGGCAACAACGGGTTTCCCCTTGCTGTTTAACCAGGAAAGTTCGTAAAGGTTCCATAGATCAAAGCCGACAAAAGGCAGATTATCGCCACTAAGTTGCAATTCATCGCGGTTTAAACTGCGCGGTACGCCCTGCAACAAGCTCGCATCATAGCTGCTTTTATATTCACTGGTTTTGCCAAGTGCCAGGCTCTGCAGCACTGAATTTTGTTTATAGGGGGATTGGTCTGTCATATTTATCAGCTTTTATATTTTTTAAGAAAGAGATCTGTACAATGCCTCTATTGTAACTAATTCATAGAAAAGTTCGAGCAATGAATAATAAAACCCAAACACAACTATTTGCCCTTTTTCAGCGTCAGCAGGCGCTGTGGCAAAAGCACCGGCAATCCTTACCCATGCAGCTTTTTGATCCTGACTGGCTGTCACCTTGTCAGGTGGGGGATGTACAGGATGGAAAGATAGAGTGGCAACCGGTCCGGCGTGAAGCGACTGTTGATCTCAGCAATATTGAGCAGGCATTGGAGATACAGCTTCATCCCAGCATTGTCGATTTTTTCTGCACGGCTTATGCCGACTGTTTACCCTGTTTATTTGCAGAGCATCCCATCGATCTGATTCAGTGCTGGAATGAGGATGACTTTAAGCAGCTGCAGGAAAATATGATTGCCCACTTTATGATGCAGAAACGCCTAAAGCAACCCGCTTCCATGTTTATTGCCAGCTGCAGTGATGAGATGCAGATTATCTCTATCTTAAATGAAACCGGACAGGTGCAGCTGGAAACCCTGGGCAAAGGGCAGGAAGCAATTCTCGCTGAGAATTTAGCTGATTTTTTAGCTATGCTTGAGCCGTTGATGGCTGAATAAGTTCCCGTTTGCTAACGGGAACTTAGAGGCTCAGTTAGCCGCCTTTGTTTCCTGGACAACAGGCGTGATATAGGCCTGGGTTCCCCATAGCGGCACCGTTGACAGGCTGTGCTTGAAGCTGCCGGATGTTTCTTTGGTGCTGTAGGAAACATACATCAGCGTTTGATTGTCAGCATCAAAAATCCTGCGGATCTTCATGGTTTTAAAGAAAATACTTTTGGATTTCTTAAACACCACCTCGCCGGACTTGGATTTATCAATTGCCGCGATCATCGCCGGAGTGATCTCTCCGGTCTGACGACAGGCGATCGCAGAATCTGAAGGATCGGCGAGGCTTAAGTCTGCTTCTATGCTGGCAACATGGCAGGTTACCCCGGTGACGATCGGATCCACAAGCGTATTTATTTTAATGTCCTTGGTGGTGAATACTCCGAGGCTGACATCACCGACTTCATCATCAGAGCAGCCGGCAAGTAGTGTTGTCAAAGCAACTGCGCAGAGTAATTTTTTCATTGTGCTTTTCCTTATTTCTTAAAATCCCAGGATAGATTTGATACTAGCTGACATTTATCACATTTGAAATCAAAGATATCAAATAACGGCTCCGGCAGTTGCCATTCACCGCCGCAGCTCGGGCATTTGCGCTGCTGCTCTTCCTGCAGGCTCTTGCCGGCAACGCGATACAGATAATAATAGGTCGGAACCTTGGTTATGTATTGAATACGTTTACAGAGGTTAATGCCGCGATAATAGAGTTTGCTGTCAATCTCACCGAGCTCTTTTAAGGTTGCGCTTGATACCGCCGAGCCGTTCATCTGCAGCTCGTCGCAGTTGATCCACTCTTCCTGCCATTTTATGGCGCTTTTGCGGTCGCCGTTGCTGATCGCTTCAGGTGTGCGATACAGCGGAATCGGGGCCAGGGTTTCGCCGCAGCGCAGTGGCGAGCAGGTATCTAAAAAGGTGGTATATAAAATCTGCCAGCTCGGTTGGAAGTTCTGTGCCGACTCGAGGGAGTTGAGGTCTTCGCCGATGGTTTTAATTTTCGGGGCAAGCAGTCCAGCTTCTGTTAATCCGTTTAGCGCATGTTGTACCTGCGGGCTGTTAAAAGCCTCATCGAGCGCATTTTCTTCCGGGCAGACTAAGCGCGTTACAAACCAGCCGGCAAACATGGCAATCGGAAACTCGCGGCCGAGAATCTGGCCGTTATAACGGAGCATATCAAAGTAATTGTTAATGGCTTTTTCAACGCTGGCGTATTGAGTATTACGGTAACACTCAAATGTTAGTTCTTTAATAAACACGCTAGTTCTTATCTTCCTGGTTAAGTTGTTGCTGCAGTGCGGCGATCTCGGTTTTTAAGGCGTCGATCTGCGCAATTAATGGGGTTAATGCCTGGTTAATTTTGGCATTCAATAGCGCATCGAAACTGCCGCTGTTTTTATCGCCGGTACAAGCGGGGGCCGCCTCAGTCGGGCTGCTGATCTCTTGCTGCGGATTATCTTTCCACGCTTTAAGACCCTGAATAATAAGCGGTAGCGGCACATCTTTAGGCAAGCGTGCTTTAATCAGCGCGGTGCTCGGTACTTTTCCCTCTTTACTGAGTTGCTGGGCAATTAAAATAATGCGATCCATGAAAAACCTTTTTGTCATTAATTAAGTGTATTGGCATCTGCAACAGTGCGATACACAGGCAGCTCAAATCGCGGGCGATGCAGGCCGTTTAAAAACAGGCGTCCTCGATAGCAATTTTCGTTATCACTGCTGAATTCAAAAACAAAGCTGGCCTGCAGAAAATGCTTACCTAACCGGTAATTAAAGCGTGACCGGGAGACGGACAGCAGCTGCAGATCCAGTTTCTGGCACTGTTTTTGGATTAGTTCGCGAGCATATTCAGACTGCTGGCGCAGTTTCCAGAACAGTGCGCCGGCAATAACACAAAACAGAATAAGCAGCAGATCAGTCATCAGTTCTTCCTAATTGTTTTTGACACCGGCAAAGAGCATACCAATGGCTTCCGATAAAGCCGGTGAGCGAGCCGTTAAACGTAACTGCTTGAGCACTTTTTCACGCAGGGAAGGAATCGCGACCAAATCGGCAAAGAGTTCCGTAAACAGTTCACTATGATGGTTGGCTAATGCTTCAAAAAAGCGGTTAAGCAGAGTCTCATCTTCAAGCAGTTGCCACAAACGTCCGGCAATGCTGATATACCAGTGTTCATTATAAACCAGCGGAGAAGCAAACTGTTTTTCAAGCAGCGTTTTAGTAATACCGACGGCAGGCGCGCTGGCCAGGGCGCGCAGCAGTAAAATCGCATTTTCCTGATTATTTTTCTGCACTTCACTCTCTGCCTGTTTGGCAATGGCCGTTGCCAGCTCTGTGCTGATCTGCTCCTGGTTTTCCAGGCATAGCGCTAACGACTGCAGCGGCTGCTGAGGCAGATAAGGCAGTGCATTAATAATATTCTGCTGGTTATTGTCAGCGTTTAAACGCGCGGCCAGATCGGCAATCCCCTGAATGCCCAGCGTCTGCCAGTCATTCCAATTCCTTTCACCGGAAAAATAGCTTAATACCGCAGGATAGAAGGAAGAGGGCGGGCGAATAAAGCTGCTGTTAATGGCGGCATTAAAAATGGCTAATTTTTCCGTATTAGGTTTAAAGATAAAAGGATTACTGGCTAAAAAATCCTGCTGTTCTTTGCTTATATTAGCCGTTAGATCTTGACCCATAGCGTCGACCACCATCTTAATAAAGCTGGTTTGTGCAGGAATATTCATAAATCCCTGCTCATCGATAGGCATCTTTAAAAACCAGATAAAGTGCTCCTGTCTGTTGACCTGCCAAAAGGTAATAGCAATAAAAGCATGCTGCTGAATAGGATAAGGGTAGGGCAGCTCGTTATGCTCAAATTTCTTAAAATCACTGTTGGCAATTTTACTGACCTTACGGCCTAAATCATAGATTCTAAATTGGCATTGCGACTGTTCTAAAAAGTCTGTTAACGTATTTATATTCATAGTGATTTTATTCTTTTGTTTATTAAGCTGTTGCGATTATACCCATTTCCCCTGCTATACCCAAGCCGCTTGCAGTGATTTGGGAAATATGGACTGGCGTTTATCAGTTACCCTGTTTGCTGTTATATTAGCGCGACACTAAAGTGAGAATATCTATGTTAGAAAATGAATTTGAATTAAAAAAGCGCCGCCTGTTATTACAGCTTGTCAATGATTTAGAAAGTGAACTGCGCAAACAGGAACTGTGGCAGGAGAGTAAACCCAGTGCAGCAGCGCTAAGCAGCACGGCCCCTTTTGCCATTGATACGCTGACCTTTATCCAGTGGCTGCAGTTTATCTTTATTAAAAAAATAAGCCACCTGTTACAATTTTCTTTGCCCTTACCGCAGGCGATGTCGGTATTACCTATGGCCGAGGAGTATTTTAAAAGCCTGGCGGTTAATAGCACGGAAATCTGTGAGATTATCGCCCGTATCGATCTTTTAATAAGTGAAAACAGCTAATGAATGAAATAGAAGTTAAAGAATGGCTTGAAGATCAGGATCTGCAGCTTGAAGTAAGCAGCCCGGATCTGGAGATCCTTTATCAGGATCAGTATTTAGTGGCGGTAAACAAACCTTCCGGCTTATTAGTGCACCGCAGCTGGCTGGATACGCATGCTACAGAGTTTGCGCTGCAGAAGGTGCGCAATCAGATTGGTCAGTATGTTTATCCGGTGCACCGCTTAGACAGGCCGACCTCCGGTGTTTTACTCTTTGCCCTGGATAAGGAGAGTGCCAAGCATATCAGCGAGCAGTTTGTAAAGAATAGCACGGAAAAACGTTATTTAGCGGTAGTGCGCGGCCATCTTGGTGATGGTGAGCTGGATTATCCGCTCAAGGAAAAACTGGATAAGATAGCTGATAAGCGCGCGCAACCGGATAAACCTGCGCAACAGGCATTTACGCAATATCGCTGTTTACAGCAAACAGAGCTGCCTATTGCTGTTCGCCCATATAATTCATCACGTTATAGTTTAATGGAGCTTGTGCCGAAAACCGGGCGTAAGCATCAGTTACGCCGGCATATGGCCCACCTTCGCCACCCGATAGTGGGCGATACCTCGCACGGTGACGGCAAACACAATGCCATGTTCCGGGATAACTTTGACTCGCAGCGGCTACTGCTGCATGCGGCTTACCTCTCCTTGAAGCATCCGCAAACGGACAAGTTAATAGAGATCAATGCGCCGCTGGATGATTCTTTTAATGCGCTGTTAAGGCGTTTACAACTGCAGGTAAATTGATAACAGGGAAGCTGTCCTCAGAGCAATTTTATCCACTTTCTGTGGGGGATTTTTTATTGAAATCTCACTCGATAAATTGGCTATTTCGTATATTAAATCTATTGTTATAGTATTCTTTTCGCTGCTCAGCCATTCGTTAAAGGCTAGTTAACAATAGAGGTGATTCCTATGAAAAACAGTATATTGATCCTGATGCTTTCTGCACTCGCTTTGCTTGCTGGCTGCGGTGATGAGGGAGCAAAAACGGGCACATTCAACTTGGCGGTTTCGGATGCTCCTAGCGATGCAAAAATTGTCAATATCGCCTTTAAGCAGGTCGTGCTTAAAGGGGCGTCGCGCTCTTATTCTTTTGATGTATCTGAGCCTGACGATGACGAAGATCCTGATAACAACCCTCCAAAGCATATAGATCTGGTGACTTTTAGCGGCTTTAAAACCGCAGACTTAGTGAGCGATACAGAAATTGTTGTTGGTGAATATCAACTGTGTATTTATATGGAAAATGTATATTCGGTTGAATATTCAAATGAAGATCCTGCAACACCTACTAGTACCTAAACACAATGAAGATGATCGATTGAATTTACTTGAGCTCTGGTAGTTGTTCTACAGGAATAAGTAGTGAAATACTGCGAGCCGTTCTCGGCTTTTTTTGGATCAGCCCTTTTTTCTCTAACGTGTTTATCATTTGATTCACGCTGGGTGGTGTGACTTTAAAGAACTTCTGAAAATCAGTGTGTGCAGGAGGCAAGCCGTTGAGTTTTGTATAGTGGTGTATGTAGGCTAAGTACTGACCTTGCTTGTCAGTAAATGAAAATTTATCTTGTTCAGGGATCGACATTTTACGCTCTTTATGATCAATTATGGATATTGTTAATTACTCAGATAATGCCATGAATATCAAATATATAGTAGAGCTAAACGAAGACGAAAAAAATCACCTGAACGAGTTACTGGCAAAAGGAAAATCATCCGCTAGGCAACTAAAGAGAGCAAATATCCTTCTAATGGCTGATTTAAGAAAGTATCAAGACAAGGATATTTCAGAAATTCTAAATGTTGGCACTGCCACCATTTATCGAACGAAAAAGAGGTTTGTCGAATACGGGCTTACAGAAGCGTTAAATGAAGGAGCTAGGCCTGGTATGCCTCGTAAACTTGATGCAAACCAAGAAGCTTTACTTATTGCTTTGGCATGCAGTCAGCCACCAGAAGGGTTATGCCGCTGGACACTGAACTTGATCGCGGACAAATTCATATCCTTAAGTGATATGGAGGTTGTTTCAACAGAAACTATCCGTCGTCGCTTTAAAGAAAATAACTTGAAGCCCTGGCAAAAGAAAATGTGGTGTGTCGGGAAGATGAATGCGGATTATGTTGCTCAAATGGAGCACATTCTAGACTTATACGCTCAGCCAGAAAATCCCATGGAGCCGCTGGTTAATTTTGATGAAGCGATGAAGCAACTTGTATCTGATGTTAACTCGCCAACCGCGACTAAACCGGGCCAAGTAGCTCGAGAAGATTATGAGTATAAGCGTGTTAGTGTAGCGAACATATTTATGTTTTTCGACCGTCACCGAGGCTGGCGAAAAGTTAAAGCGACGCAAAATAAAAAGGCTGAGGATTTTGCTCAATGCATGAAAGACCTTGTGGATATACATTATCCCGATGCACATAAAATTCATGTAGTTATGGATAATTACAGCACTCACAAAGCGGGTTCTTTGTATAAAGCATTTAAACCTGAAGAGGCGTTGAGAATATTAAAGCGTCTGGAGTTTCATTATACACCTAAGCATGCCAGCTGGTTGAATATGGTGGAGATAGAAATAGGTAATATGAATCAACAATGCCTTGATCGGAGAATTCCAAGCTGGGATAAACTTCATTCAGAGTTGGCCGCCTGGGCAACTCGTAAAAATGAAGAGCGTGCAACCATCAACTGGATGTTTAATGTTGACGGGGCACGTAATAAATTAACGCGAGCTTATGAACAACTCAATCAATCATAATTAATGAGTCAAGGTACTAGTTCATATGTTAAGGATGCAGTGGGTGATATTGTCGGCTTGACTACACCCAGTGAAGGCGTATGTGGCGATGGTCTCGGGGCTAATGATCCAGACACCGGGCGTATATTTATTAATAAAAAGTTCACCATCTCAGAGGGTGAAAATAGCTATATTGCTGAGTTTGATCTCGATAAGGTCTTAAAGGAGCCAACCGGACAGGATACATTCTGGACGCTTAAACCTACAGGTATTGAATTAATTGAAGCAGGCTCAATCGCGGGGGAGATCAGTGCTGAACTGGCAAGTGATTGTGTGGCCCCCAGCCAGCCGGTGGTTTATCTGTATCGGAATACTGAGGTTAGCTCAATTGCCAGTGCGACAGCAGTGGTTAATGACGAGCAAAACTATGAATATGATTTTCCCGCTGTGTATGAAGGTCGTTACAGTTTAGGTTATAGCTGTGTGGCAGAAGATGACCTTGCTAATGAAGCAGATATCTCGACAATGGAGGTTGTTGCAGTGACTATCGGCACAACAACGCAAGTGAATTTTGAATAGAGCTATCAGGGCTGTTGACCTTTGCTATTGGCAGCCCTGTTAATCTATTTTACTCCTTATTATCAACCATAACTGCAACTGGAGTTATCTTGTATCAACTTATCTTTTATGTGCCTGAATCACACCTGGAAAGCGTTAAAGCTGCACTCTTTAAAGCAGGAGCCGGTCGTATAGGTGATTATGATCATTGCGCCTGGCAAACCTTAGGCACAGGGCAGTTTCGTCCCCTGATTGCCAGCACGCCCTTTATCGGCACGGTTAATAAGATTGAAACGCTTGAGGAATATAAGGTGGAGATGGTCTGCGCAGCCGGGAGAATAAAGGCGGTTTTACAGGCGCTAATTGCTTCACATCCTTATCAAACGCCTGCCTATAGTGTCTTGGAAATGAAAACTATGGCTGATTTCTAATGGATCTGCTGCTTAATAAAGGCGATCACCGCCTCATTGAGATTCGCTTTGCTAAGGTAATTGGTGCCCCCCTTTTTAAGGGTGAGCATTATGCCTTTTGCTGTTTCATCCACTTTCGCAATATCTGACCATAACAGCTGACTGTTATTATACAGGCTCTGCGTCTCTATCCCTTTATCATCAATGATTAACTTTATGCTATTGCCGGAATTACGGCTCCAAAGCTGTCTGGTTAGCCACCACGCGCGGCGGTAACGAAAGCTGATCAACTCTAATAAAGCCAAGGCCAACAGGAAAAAAGCTAAGATATTTTGTTGTTCACCGAACAATAAAATAAGTACGGCTGCGACAACCAAAAAAGTCATTAATTTAAATCGTGGCGTACGGTTTTTAGTAAAAGGCAACGACTGATCGTAACACTCTTCTAAGTGTTGACGGTCAAGGATAAACTCAGTTTCAAAATGCATTTTAGCGCCTTGGTCGTTGTTAAATTTATGGTTATTATAGTCGAACGGCTTGTTATATAAAATAAAGAGCTAATTAAGTAATAAATGTTCTTAATTGTTCGTCTGTTTATCTGTTATTAAGATGTTAGCATATTCGAATACTCAAATACCTATTTATGGAAGATTGTTATGAAAAAAGAGACCCAGATTGTTAGCTTAGGTCGAGATAAAAAATGGACCAAAGGGGTGGTCAATCCACCGGTATTTCGTGCTTCGACCATGCTTTTTGATACTATGGAAGAGATGCGTTTTGCCGCGAAAAACAAAGCCAATGGTGAGATGTTTTACGGCCGTCGTGGCGGCCCGACTCATTTTGCTTTTCAGGCGGCTATTGCTGAGCTTGAAGGCGGCGTCGGCACTGCGCTTTATCCGTCAGGGACGGCGGCTATCAGTGGCGCCCTGATGTCATTTCTACAGGCTGGCGATCATCTGCTGATGGTCGATAATGTTTATGAGCCTACCCGTGCCTTATGCGATGATCTGTTGGCAGGTTTTGGTATCGAAACCACCTATTATGATCCGTTAATTGGTGCCGGCATTGCCGATCTGATCCGACCTAATACTAAGGTTCTGTTTTTAGAGTCGCCCGGCTCGATCACCATGGAAGTTCAGGATGTACCGACATTAAGTGCAATAGCGCATGCCAACGATATGATAGTGATGCTTGATAATACCTGGGCATCGCCTATTAACTCCCGTCCCTTTGAGATGGGCGTCGATATTTCCATTCAAGCTGCGACCAAATATATTGTCGGCCATTCCGATGTGATGATGGGCACGGCGACAGCCAATGAAAAATATTGGCCGACCTTGCGTGAAAACAGCTATTTAATGGGCCAGTGCACCTCACCTGATGATGTTTACTTAGCCAGTCGCGGTCTGCGTACTTTAGCGGTGCGTATGGCGCAGCATGAGCAGAATGCCATGAAGGTTGCCAATTGGCTGGCCGCGCGTCCGGAAGTGGATCACCTGCGCCACCCGGCATTTGCCTCCTGCCCGGGACATGAGTTGTTTAAACGTGATTTCAGTGCTGCCAATGGCCTGTTTTCCTTTGTCTTAAAGCAGGGCAATGTCAAATCGGTCACGGCACTGGTTGAGAATATGCAGCATTTTAAAATGGGCTTTTCCTGGGGCGGCTATGAAAGCCTGATTTTAGGCGTTTTTGGTATTGATAAAATACGTACCGCTACGCAGTGGGACAGCAGTAAACCCCTGATCCGTGTGCATATTGGCCTGGAAAATGTTGATGATCTGATTGCTGATTTAGAAGCCGGCTTTGCCCGCTTTAATGCCGCATTAGCTGACTAATATAAAAGCAGCTTGTTTAACAAGCTGCTCTTTTCTTTTTACAGCCAATCAGAAGTGATCTTAATTAACGGGTGATCAGCTAAATTAGCCTGATCAATCTGCGCCAGTTTATTGTAGCGGATCATTGATTGTAAGCCGTCAATATAGGCCTGACCACGTTCAGAATATTTATCCAGGGTCGTTGCGAGCTGATAGCCGCTGATGGTTTTATTCTCAGCACGCAGTTGCGCACGCAGGATGCGTAATTTCCGGTAGGCGCGATTGCTGTTAATATTGAGCATATAAGCTTCGACTGAGGCAAGCGGAGTGGCGAAACGCGCGACTCCATAATTGCCCAGCTCTGCACGTTGCTGTCGTGGTTTCATGCCTTTACCGGAAAAATCCCACTGGCCAAAAAAGGCGTTGCCTTCTATGGCAAAACGTGAGGTCGCCCAGCCGCTTTCTTCTGCCGCCTGAGCTAATGCTAAGGAAGGCGGCAGAATATCAACCCGCTGTAGCAACCTGCTACGCAGCTTTTCGCTGACAGCGCTTTGCGCATTTTCAATAAGCCGGTATTTTACCGCCAGTTTTTTAAGCTCGGGTGAATTTAAGGCGCTATGTTTTACAAGCTCACGCTCCTTTTCTATCTTCTCGTTGGCAATGAGTACCAGTGGCGTCATCAGACGGAAAAAGACCTCTTTCTTAACCTTTACCGGCAGTTTATGGGCGGTTTCCTGCCAGTTTTCAGAGATCCCGTTAAAGGTTAAGCGTGCTACTTCGCCGTTATCTTTTGTCCAGCTATTCCGGTTGTATTGTAATTGGACAAATAAGGCGGTTAAGTCGTTAAGTGAGGTAATAGAAACTTCAACTGGGGCCGTCGCTTTTTGATTGTGCAGCTGTTCGCTTATTAAGCTTGTTTTTTGTATGCTTGTGCAGGCGCTGATAAACAGGGTCATTGCCATCGCTAAGGTGATACAGTTGCTTGAGAGCTGTTTTTTCATTGTGTAAATTCCTAAGGGAAAATAGTTGTTAATAGCTTATGCGGCTAATCCCTTAAGCAGCTGGCTGTTAGTTTGCCGCTCAGTGACTGACACTGCGACGATAAAGTGAGCGATTTTAGCAGCTTTGGCTATTATTTTACAAACCTTGAAGGCTATCGTATTGATAGTGTTTTGTTATTGCTCGCTTTGTTACTATCATCAATATACCTGCTAGCAAGTGGAATGCAGAAACCGGTCATGCGCAGGTGCTACTAGAACGAATTTGAACAATCACCAAGACAAGGAGTTTTACTATGCAGTTACAACCCTCTTTCAAATTAACTGTTTTGCTCGCCAGTGTATTTTTATTGGCTGCCTGCGCAAGTTCACCAACCGGGCGGCAGCAGGTTCTGCTTTTTTCCGGTAGTGATATGTCGCAGCTTGGTGCACAGTCTTTCGAGGAGCTGAAAAAACAGGAAAAGATCAATGACGATCCCAAAATCAATCAGTATGTGCAGTGTATAAGCCATACCATTACCGCCCGTTTAGCACCTCAGTCTGATTTTAATGAATGGGAGGTGGTGGTTTTTGATAGTGAGCAGATCAATGCTTTTGCGCTGCCCGGCGGTAAAATTGGCGTTTATAGCGGTTTGCTTAAGGTCGCTAAAAATCAGGATCAGCTGGCCACGGTCATCGCCCATGAAATTGGTCATGTACTGGCGCAGCATAGTAATGAACGACTTTCGCGCAGCCAGTTGGCCAATGCCGGCTTACAGCTTTCCAATGCTGTGTTAAGCGGCAGTGAATATCGAAACCTGACGATGGCCGGATTGGGCTTAGGTGTGCAGTACGGCGTGCTGATGCCCTATAACAGAGCGCAGGAAAGTGAGTCGGATCTTATCGGTTTACGCCTGTTGGCTGAATCGGGCTTTGATCCGAAAGAAAGTATTGCGCTGTGGAAAAATATGGCGGCCGCTTCTTCCGGCAGTCAACTTCCAGAGCTGCTATCGACGCACCCTTCGCATGCCACCCGTATTGATGATCTGCAGGCTGAAATCGCACGCTTGCCGATGATAAATGTAAAAAGACCCAATTGCAGCCTGTGATCTATAGATAATAAAAAAGCGCCGTCAGGCGCTTTTTGTGCAACTATGTTTGCGTCGCTTTATTGATTTTCAATTGTCAAGCCGGGGATAAATATCGATACGCGACGGTTTTTGGCTCGTCCTTCCTCGGTATCATTGCTTGCAATCGGCTCAAGTTCACCACGACCTTCCTCTACAATACGGCTTTTATCAATATCATACTGAGTGACCAGGTAGTCGGCAACTAATGCCGCACGTTTTTCAGAGAGAGTCTGGTTGTAAGCTTCTGAACCGCGACTGTCAGTATGCCCGACAATAAATACCTGTGCTTCCGGATGGTCTATAAGATGCTGGGCAATAGGGGCTAACTGCTGCAGATATAACTCAGTGCTGTCAAATAGAAATGGCAACTCAGCGGTAAGCGGGGCAATTTCCATAGGCTCCGGCTCGCTAACAGGTTGTGCTTCAACAACCGGCTCCGGCTCAGCCATCACCGGCATGGCCATTGGCGCAGCAGCGCCCCAGGCGTAAACCAGGCTCAGGCCATAGAAATGCGTATCCCAATCTGCGTCTATAGGGGCATCGTCAAGCTCGATATCGTGATAGTACTGATACTCAAGACGCGCCGAGACATTTTTATTGAAAAAGTATTCCACACCCAGGCCTGCTGTGGCAACCACACCTTCATCATCGTAGGCACTTAAGTCATCCTGACCTTCGGCAAAGTAGTAGGCGCCGCCGGCTTTGGCAAAAACAGCCATGGAATCTGTTGTATTCCAGGTGAATTTACCGACCAGGTCGATGGCCTGTTGCTCGATAGAGCCTTCAGTCCCATCTGCATTAACATCAGGATTGCCTAAATAGGTGTAGCCCGTTTCCAGGGCAAGCCAGGGGGTGATATTATAGCCAAGGAAGGCACCGCCGCCAAAGTCGTCTTTATCGACATCCGTATTTGGAGGAAGGTTAGAAAAATCGCTATAGTGGGTGCCGCCTAGACGGGCTCCGGCATACCAGGGGTTTTCATTTTGTTCAGCCTGTACTGCGCCAGAAACCAGTAATGCAAGTGGAAGTACATAGTTTATTTTAATCATGATTTCTCCTTGATTGATGGTGTATTTTTATTGTTTTATAGGTTTTACTGATTCAGTATAGTCAAAATAAATATTTTATTTTTTCAAAACAACTGTTTATATAAAAAAAGACGCATAGCGCGTCTTTTTTACTGATGGTTTCAGCAGTGGATCAATCCATACCTAAGAAGCCACCTGTCTGATGCGCCCAAAGCTCGGCATAAATGCCACTTCCGCGAATTAACTCCTGATGGGTACCCTGTTCAACAACCTGGCCTTTATCCAACACGATTAAACGATCCATGGCGGCAATGGTCGATAAACGGTGAGCAATGGCTATCACGGTTTTTCCCTGCATTAGTTCATATAAGCTTTCCTGAATGGCGGCTTCAACTTCACTGTCCAGCGCCGATGTCGCTTCATCTAAAACAAGTATCGGCGCATCTTTAAGGAGCACGCGGGAAATGGCAATACGCTGGCGTTGCCCGCCGGAGAGTTTCACGCCACGCTCACCGACCTGCGCGTCATAGCCGGTGTTGCCTGCGCTGTCGGTCAGCCCTAATATAAATTCATGGGCCTGCGCCTGCTTAGTGGCCTTAATCATCTCCTCTTCCGTGGCATTCGGGCGCCCGTAGAGAATATTTTCACGAATTGAGCGATGCAATAAAGAGGTATCCTGGCTGACCATGCCGATATTTAAACGCAGACTTTCCTGCTGCACAGCATTGATATTCTGCTTATCCACCTCGATGCTGCCTTGTTCAACATCGTAAAAACGCAGCAGCAGATTGACCAGCGTTGATTTACCCGCACCGGAGCGGCCCACTAAACCGACTTTTTCGCCTGCTTTAATATTTAAGTTTAAGTTATCAATCACCCCTTTATTTTCACCGTAGTGAAAACTGACATTGTTAAAGTCGATTGCCCCCTTATCGATGATTAACGGCTGCGCATCCTTGGCATCTTCAACGATATTGGGTTTGGCTAAGGTCGAGATGCCGTCGGCAACGGTACCGATATTTTCAAACAGAGAGCTGAGCTCCCACATGATCCAGCGTGACATACCGTTTAAGCGCAGTGCTAAACTGATGGCGATGGCGATGGCACCGACGCTGATGGCGCTCTGCATCCATAAATAAATAGCTAACGCACTGATGGCAAAGGCAAGTATAAAATTAGAGGCCTGGACGCTGACATTTACCCAGGTAACCAGACGCATCTGCCGGTAAACCGTATCCAGAAATCCCTGCATCCCCTGTTTGGCATATTGTGATTCTGAGTCACTGTGGGCAAATAACTTGACCGTTGATATATTGGTATAGCTGTCGACAATGCGTCCGGTCATGGTCGAGCGGGCATCCGCCTGCTCGGTGGCCACCGCTCTTAAGCGGGGAATGAAATGAACCTGCAGGGCGATATAAATCATTAACCAGATCAGCATAGGAATGGCCAGGCGAAAATCCGCCTGCGCTATCATCACTACCATGGAGATAAAATAGACCAGTATATAAACGATCACATCAAGCAGTTTCATTACAGTTTCACGCACGGCCAGTGCCGTCTGCATCACTTTGGTGGCAATACGACCGGCAAAGTCATCCTGATAAAAAGTGATACTTTGTTTGAGCAGGTAACGGTGGGCAAACCAGCGAATGGACATGGGGTAGTTGCCCAATAACACTTGATGGACAATCAGGGAGTGGAGCAGGGTAAGTAGTGGAATGATAATCACCACTAAAATAGCCATCAGCAGCAGATTCAGGCCTTCATCCTGCAATAGTGTGTCGGGGCTCTTAGTGGTTAACCAGTCGACTAACTGGCCCATAAAGCCAACCAGTGAAACTTCAAGTATTGCCAATGCAGCGGTTAAAAGGGTCATAAAAAGCAATGCTGTTTTATAACCTCGAGTATAATGAAGGCAAAAAGCAAGCAAAGTATCGGGCGGTTGTGTGGGTTCAGAGTCGTTAAGTGCAGGGACTAATTTTTCAAAAAACTTAAACATTTTCTTACCTTTTTGCGGCTTATTATGCGATCGTTAGCTTAGAGAAGATTTTATATTGATCTTAATCAATAGCAACCAGAAACATGTTTAATGCGTGGAATAAAATCAGATATTTGCAAGATTAGCAGCAAGCGCTGTAGTGCAAAAAATAAAGATTGAAAAAATAACGTTTACTGCTGGCGATAGTGAGAGAGCGGGCTTAAGCGAATGCTGCAGGCACGCGTAAAAAGAGAGAAGATGATGAATCAATCCCCTGCAAATATCTTTTATATCGACTTTCTGCGTTTTCTGGCTGCCTTTGCGGTGATTGCCATTCATGTTTTAGGGCCGTTTCGCTACCTTTATGGCGATATTGACGCTAGCCAGTGGTTGGCTGCTGCCGGGATTAACAGTATCAGCCGCTGGGCGGTGCCTGTATTTATGATGGTAAGCGGGGCGCTGTTACTCTCCTCTGCGCGCGCGTTTGACTGCCGCTATTATGTCAGCAAACGCGTCGCTAAGGTGGTGATTCCATTTTTGGCCTGGAGTTTGATCTATGCTTTTCTTGCTGGTTTTGTCAATGGCAGCTGGTCGGCCGTCATCACCCTGCAGAGCATAGAAAATGCCATGGATGATCCGACCTGGTACCATCTGTGGTTTTTCTATGATTTTATTCCGCTGTATGTGGTTATACCCTTTTTAGCTGTGCTCCTTAAACAGGCTCCGCCGCCATTAATTAAACTGTTGCTGCTGGGCTGGATGGTATTGTTTTTAATGAAATGGTTAAAAGCAGAGAGCTTTTTACTGCAGAACACGGTTTTATATACAGGTTATTTAGTGCTCGGTTGGTATCTGTTTAACCGCGATAATTCCAAAGAGCTTAAATATTGGCTGTCTGCCGGCGTGGCCATGCTGCTGCTGAACTTTTTCGGCACCTGGCAGTTGGCGATTGAACAAAACAAATACAGTATTTTCTTTATGGGCTATAAGACACTGAATACGGCGATTATTGCCGGTATGGTGTTTGTCTATGCGCAAGTTTATGCTGATAAGATTCAAAATAGATTACGTGCTTTAATCAAGCTTATTTCAAAATACAGCCTAGGTATTTATCTATTACATCCGCTGTTATTGATCCCGGTAGGTGATTTAGAAAACGGCTTTTATGCAATATTTATCAGCAATTGGCTGGCCATTCCGCTAATCAGCGTGCTGGTGATGTTTATCGCGCTGCTATGTACTATGTTGCTGGCAAAAATCCCGCTGCTGAAAGGTTTAGTTCCTTAATTCATACCGTCAATTGTTTCTGCAGATTTTTGAGCATCTGTGCCGTCGCCCCCCAAATCATTCTGTTTTGGTAGGGAATGCAGTAGGTAAAATGGCGCTTTTTATTGGCCGTTAAATGTTGTAAATAAAAGTTGTTTTTATTGAGAAAAAATTCCAGCGGTACTTCAAAGACGCTTCTTACTTCTCGTTTATCTATTTTCAGTGAATGGTTACTTTGCACAAAGCCGAGATAGGGCGTAACAATAAAACCACTGACGGTCGGTAACTTAGCCAGGCTGCCAAAAACACGGATCTGTGCCTGTAAAATGCCAATCTCTTCCTGTGTTTCCCGCAATGCGGTATGTTGCAGGCTGTTATCGCTTTGTTCATATTTTCCTCCGGGAAAGCTGATTTGTCCGGGATGGTGGCGAAGATGCAGCGCGCGTTCAGTGAGAATGATATTTAAGCCATGACGGCGTTTTACCAGGGGAATTAAAACCGCTGCTTTTTTTAAGTTTTGATTGTTTATAAATAATGACTTTCCCGAACTGCGCAGATCTGCGCTGGCAGCTTGCTGGTGAAATAAAAAGCGGTTTAAAAAAGTTTGCTTATCCATGAACTGACTCGAAATAAAACAGACTTCCATAATAACAGTAATTGCTATGCATTCCCATGCAGAGATGGGAACAAGTAAAACTAGTCCCCATCTCTTTAACTCAGCGGTTTGACTGCTTTTTTTGCAATCAACAGGGCGCGTTTAGGCGCCGGGTGGCCTTCAATGGTTTTTGTCGGATCATCAGGGTCTAAATAATCCTGCAATGACTCATTGGTCATCCAGGCGGTGCTGCGCTGCTCGCCGGTCAGGGTGTCATTAATATCGGCGATACGCACATCCTCAAAGCCGCATTTCTCAATCCACAGTTTAAGTGCCTGCGCACTGGGCAGGAACCAGATATTGCGCATTTTCGCATAGCGATCCGGCGGCACCAGCACCGCATTTTCGTCGCCGTCAATGACTAAGGTTTCCAGTACCAGTTCACCGCCTTCAACCAGCTGATCCTGGAGTTGGGTGATATGGTCCATTGGCGATTTACGGTGATATAATACGCCCATGGAAAAGACGGTATCAAAAGCTTCAAGTTTGGGCAGCTCCTGAATGCCCAGGGGAAGCAGATGGACATTCTGCGCTTTATTGGCAAAATGGCGCACCGCTTCAAACTGGCATAAGAAGAGATCGCTGGGATCGATACCGACCACAAACTCTGCGCCTTCACCCAACATACGCCACATATGGTAACCACTGCCGCAACCGACATCTAAGACATAACGGTACTTGAGCGGGCTGATATGCGGCAGCAGGCGATCCCACTTCCAGTCACTGCGCCACTCGGTATCGATATGAATGCCGTGAATATGAAAGGGGCCTTTGCGCCACGGATGAAACTTCTGCAGCAGGTTTTCCAGCTTCTTAGTGTCACCGGCACTCAGCTCACCCGCACTGCCGATTTCCACGCGTTCTTTAAGCTCTATGTTGTCTGTTTTGACTTCCGGAAGTTTATTTAACACACGGATCCAGCCGGCCAGTTTGCCGTGAACATGGCTGTTCTCCCAATTATGCAGCTGGGTCGGCAGGCTGCGCAGCCAGTGACTTAAACGGTTTTTGGCGATAATGCTGTAAAAGTTTGTAAAGTCGATCATTGATTACACTGTCTCTTGTTTATTTGATGGATATTATCGAGCCGAAATTAAAGCATTGATACCAGAGGTTATTATGGGTAAATCCGGCTTTCTGCAGGCGTTGGTAGTGTTGTTCAAGCGTATCGGCAATCAGAACATTCTCCAGTGAAGAGCGTTTCTGGCTGATCTCCAGTTCGCTATAACCTTGACTGCGTTTGAAATCCAGATGCAGATCGATTAACAGCTGGTGGCTGACCGGATCGTCAAAGACAAATTTTTCCGATAACACTAAAATACCGCCGGGCAGCAAGCCGTTATAGATATTGGTTAACAGATCCAGGCGTTTTTCCGGGGTTAAAAACTGCAGGGTAAAATTGAGTACCACCACGGATGCATTGACGATTTTGATATTGCAGATATCATCACAGAGCACCTCAACCGGAGTATCAGACTTATAGGCGTGAATATATTGCTGGCAACGTTCAACCATCGCCTGTGAGTTATCTACGGCAATAATCTGGCAGTCTTTTCTATTGCTCAGGCCACGGCGCATCGATAGCGTCGCCGCTCCTAATGAACAGCCAAGATCATAAAGGTTGCTGTGATCGGCCGCGTAGCGCTGGGTGATCATGGCGATAGTATTAATGATCTTTTCATAACCGGGTACCGAACGTTTGATCATATCCGGAAATACCTGCGCAACTTGCTCATCGAAGGTAAATCCGCCTACCTGTTCAAGCGGTTTGCTATAAATATTGTCTGTTTTACTCATATCCGTTGCCTGCTGCTTTATGTGGTGCTCTTTTTGATGGCGCATTTTACTCAAATTAGCCGGAATGGTCATTTTTTTATTTAGCCGTGTTACAAGCAGTGGTTTTCTTTTATAATGACCAACAATTTTTTATCTCGTATTTAAAACAGGAATCGATAATGCGCACAATGTATTGTGGTGAAGTGACGGAAGCTGTCATTGGTCAGGAAATTGAGTTGGTAGGTTGGGTAAATAAGCACCGGGATTTAGGCGGTGTGATCTTTTTAGATATGCGTGACCGTGCGGGGATTGTACAAGTCTTTTTTGATGCGGATACACCGCAAGCTGCGCAGCTGGCAACATCAATTCGTAACGAATTCTGTATCAGAATTAAAGGCCAGGTGCGCCCGCGCCCGGAAGGTCAGATCAATAAAGAGATGACTACCGGCGGCATTGAAATTCGCGGTCTGGAGCTGGAAATTTTAAACCGTGCCGCGCCGCTGCCGCTGGACAGTAATCAGAAAAACTCTGAAGAGCAGCGCCTGCGTTACCGTTATCTGGATCTGCGTCGTCCGGAAATGGCGCAGCGTATGCAGTTCCGTGCTAAAGTCAGCAGCTTTGTGCGTCGTTTTCTAGATGATAATGGCTTTCTCGATGTGGAAACGCCTATTCTAACCAAAGCGACACCGGAAGGGGCGCGCGACTATTTAGTACCAAGCCGTACTCATAAAGGCCAGTTCTTTGCCCTGCCGCAATCTCCACAACTCTTTAAACAGCTGCTGATGATGTCCGGACTGGATCGTTACTACCAGATTGTCAAATGTTTCCGTGATGAAGACTTACGTGCCGACCGCCAGCCTGAATTTACTCAGATTGATATCGAAACTTCGTTTATGAGCGGCGAGCAGGTGATGGAAATCACCGAGAAGATGATTGTGAATCTTTTCCAGGAAATGCTGGATGTTGATTTAGGGACTTTCCCGAAAATGACCTATGCCGATGCGATGCGCCGTTTCGGTAGTGATAAACCGGATCTGCGTATCGATTTTGAACTGATCGATGTCGCTGATCTGTTAAAAGAGGTCGAGTTTAAAGTCTTCTCCGGCCCGGCCAATGATGCCGATAGCCGTGTTGCCGTTATCTGTGTACCGGGCGGGGCAAAACTGTCGCGTAAAAATATCGATGAGTACGGCAAGTATGTCACTATCTACGGCGCTAAAGGCCTGGCATGGATGAAGGTCAATGAAGCGGCGAAGGGCCTTGACGGTGTACAGTCACCGATTGCCAAATTCTTAAGCGAAGAGATTGTTACTGAGCTTATTGCGCGCAGTCATGCACAGGACGGTGATATTATTCTCTTTGGCGCCGACAAAGCCAATGTGGTTGCCGAAGCGCTCGGTGCGCTGCGTTTGAAAGTAGCTGAAGATCTTGGTCTGATGAAAGATGCGTGGAAACCGCTCTGGGTTGTTGATTTCCCTATGTTTGAGCCACTCGATGATGGCGCATTAACGCCGCTGCACCATCCCTTTACCGCGCCAGTTGGCGTGACGGCGGAGGAGTTGGAAGCCAATCCGGTTGGGGCCATCTCCAATGCTTATGACATGGTCTTAAACGGCTGTGAACTGGGTGGCGGTAGTGTGCGTATCCATCAGCAGGATATGCAGGCGGCCATCTTCCGTATTCTTAATATCAGCGATGAAGAAGCAAAAGATAAGTTCGGCTTCCTGCTCGAAGCGCTGCAGTTCGGTGCACCACCACATGCAGGTTTAGCATTTGGCCTGGATCGTCTGATCATGCTGATGACAGGAACTGACTCTATTCGTGAAGTGATCGCCTTTCCGAAAACGGCCACGGCAGCCTGCCCGCTCACCAATGCCCCTGGCTTTGCCAATCCGGCAGCGCTGGCGGAATTAAATGTTGCTGTTATTAAAGAAGAGAAAAAAGAGCAGGAATAACTGTTAAATAACAGATAATAAAAAGGCGCCGGCATCGAGTATGTCAGCGCCTTTTTTTATGCTAAGGAAAAACAGAGGCTAAGGATCTTCGCGCTGCTGGTGCGCACTGTAAAATAATAGTATTGCTGTAACTGCCATTGACGGTAAAGATGACCGTCAATGGCAGTTATTGTTTTAGCTAACCTGCTCAAACTCATCACTGTCTTTGCGTTTGGCATAAAGCGCGGCATTATCGAGATCATAGTGCCAGCCATGCAGGTGTAATTTTCCGGCATCAACACGCTCTTTTACCCAGGGAAAGGTCATCAGGTTATCCAGTGAGCGAATAATGCCTTTCTCTTCACACTCATGATAACAGGAGTCTGTTGATTTATGGTTGTGTGCCAGTACTTCATTACGTACATCTTCGAGCTGTTTCATCCACTTGGAAATAAATGTTTTCGGCTCTGTACTTGGCGGTGTATCCATCAGTGCTTTGATACCGCCACACTGCGTATGTCCCAGAACGATAATACTCTCGACTTCCAGGCCGGTTACCGCATACTCTAAAGCGGCACTAGTACCATGGTAGCTATCGCTGCCTTCACAGGGCGGAATAAGGTTGGCAACATTACGAATAACAAAAAGATCGCCCGGCTGACAATCTAAAATAATGGTTGGATCAACGCGCGAATCGGAACAACTGACAATGGCTATCTTTGGCGACTGACCCTGTGTCGCTAGTTTGGATAGTTTTTCTTTGTTCTGCTGATAATAACCTTCTTTGAAACGCTGATATCCTGCGATTAATTTATCAACTGCTGGCATATTATTATCCCTATATAAGAAATCGGTGAATTCTGAGTGCGAGTAAGCTTTACAATTATATAAAGATGCTCATTTTTTTACGCTTTTTATAATAATAGTCTATTTATGGCATTAATAATAATTAATATGTATTATGAATAGTATAAACTTTAATTAATGGTATTTGCGATGCGAGCCTCACTACATCAGTTAAAAGTTTTTCAGAAAGTAGCTTTGTTGATGAACTATACCAAAGCCGCCAGTGAATTAGGCTTAACTCAGCCTGCTGTGAGTATTCAGCTGAAACAGCTGGAAAACAATCTCGAGCTGGCGCTCTTTGAAAAAATAGGTAAAAAACTTTTTTTAACCCCTGCCGGTCAGGAATTACAGCATTTCTGTAATGATCTCTTTGCCCGTTTCGATAATATTGATATGACACTTAGTGCCCTGAAAGGCGAGCTGCAGGGGGATTTCCGGCTGGCCGCCGTGAGCAGTGCCAAATACTTTACCCCGCATCTGCTTGGAGCTTTCCATAAACGTTATCCAAAGGTCAATCTGCACCTTGATATTGTCAACAGAGAGCAAATTATTCGCCGTCTCCAGGATAATCATGATGATTTAGTGATTATGGGGCTGGTGCCGGAGTCGATGGCCTTAACCAGTCATCCCTTTATCGATAATCCGATTGTGGTTATTGCCAGTCCCGAGCATCCATTAGCAGGCAAAACAAATATTAAGTTAAGTGAATTATCCAAATATCCCTTTATCATCAGGGAAAAAGGCTCAGGAACGCGTAAGGTGCTGGAAGATTTTTTTCACGAAAAAGGGCTGCGCATACAACCCAATATGCTGCTCGGCAGCAGCGAAACGATTAAGCAGGCGGTGATGGCGGACCTGGGGATCTCGGCCGTTTCCCGCCATAGTATCGCGCTGGAGCTGGCAACCAACAGTCTTGTCGAGCTCGATATCGAGCATTTTCCTTTGGTAAGAAGCTGGTATTTAGTACATCATGAGAAGAAATGCCTCTCCCCGGTTGCTCAGGCATTTATTAATTTTACGCTATCGGCTGAGGAAAATGTTGCCGGTCTATGTAACCGTTTTATTACCCGCCATTTTATTGAAAAAGAAAAGCAGCGCACAGCAGAAAAGTAATATTAATTATGGTGGATGATGATGGATTGTTATTGCAGTTCATTGCCATCTGCAAGCAGTTATTATCTGCACAAAATGCTCCCCAGTATGCTTTAACGTTTGCCCAATAGTAAAGCAGCCCTATACTTAAATAGTTAAGTGATTTTGCGTGCTTTGAGGGCTTTTTATGATCACAGAAGACTCTACCTTACCGGATCTTGCGCAGCAATGTTTTACCACCTTTCGCACCAGCGGGGCTTTTTTTTATCGCCGCGGTGATGGCTTTGAGCCGCTTTCCTCTGAATATTTTTTAGAAACTATTCGTCGTTTTGCCCTTGGACTTAAAGCGCTGGGTTTAAAGCGCGGTGAGGTGGTGACTGTGGTTGCATCATCGAGTCCCTGGTGGCTGATCGTTGACTTAGCGATTATGCTGGCAGGAGGACGCAGTAGTCCGGTTTTTCCTAAAATAAGTAAAAAAAACCTGCTCTATCAAATTAAGGACTCGGAGAGCCGCTTTGCTTATATTGATTGCGCAGAATTTTGGTCGCTGCTGCGGGAGAGCTGCCCGCAATTAAAAAAAGTCATTTTACGGGATGTCGCTCATCAGCAAAGCAAGCGCATTATCAACTTTAATGATCTGCTTAAACAGGGGGACCAACTGTCGCTTAGCAAGCCGCAACTGCATAGCCAGCTTTATAATGACATTCAGGCCGATGATATCGCCACGCTTATCTATACCTCAGGAAGTACCGGAAATCCCAAAGGGGTGCAACTGAGCCACCGTAATCTCTGCAGTCAAATTGCTGGCGCTATGCAGCGCTACCCACTGGATAACAGTAAAGATCGCGCCTTGAGCGTCCTGCCCTTGGCGCACTGTTTTGAACGCACCGTCGTCTATACCTATTTTTGTCAGGGCGTGCCTGTCTACTTTGCCGATGATATAAAAAAGTTAAAAGAGTACCTGCCGGAAGTACGGCCGACTGTGATAGCTATGGTGCCGAGAATTCTGGAAAAGATTTTTGTCAAACTGCAGGAAAAAGTAAGCCACTTTAATGCGGTTAGCAAAACCCTTGCTGACTGGGTCTTTAAGGTGGCGCTTGATGACAATCCGAACAGGATCAGTAAAAGCATCGCCGATCTGCTGTTTTTTAATAAAATTCGCGAGGGGATGGGCGGGCAGTTAAGAGCCGTGCTGGTCGGCGGTGCGGCACTGGATGAGACGCTGTGCCGTTTTTTTAACAATATCGGTATTCCTGTTTATCAAGGTTATGGCTTAACGGAAACGTCGCCGGTATTAACGGCTAACTATCCGGGACACAATACGCCGGGTACTGTGGGGCCGCCTTTTCCGGGCGTACAGGTGGAAATACGCGGCCCTGATAATGAGATCTGCTGCAAAGGGCCCAATATTATGTGCGGTTACCATAAGCTTGCTGATCTGACCGCACAACGTTTTGATGAGCAGGGGTGGTTTAAAACCGGAGATTGCGGGCAGTTTGACAGCCAGGGCAATTTAAAAATAACCGGCCGTTTGACCGAGATGTTTAAAACATCAACCGGTGAGTTTGTCTGCCCGATTCCGATAGAGCAGCGCTTAACGGAGCACCCCTTAATTGATACTGCTATGCTGATTGCAGATGGCAAACCCTTTGTTACGGCACTGCTTTTTGCTGAAAATGCGGTTTTGCAGCGTACTTTAGCCAGTTATCAAAATTCGGAGCGCTGCGCCAGTCCGCAGGATGCCAATTATTGTGTCATGAAAACACTGCAGACGCATATCGATGCGCTTAATGAAAGCCTCAATGGCTGGGAGAAAATTGGTGCTTTTCGCTATATCAGCGAGGAGCTGAATATTGAATCCGGTCTATTAACGCCGACCATGAAGCTTTGCCGAAGCAAAGTCACTGAGCATTACAGGATGTTGATTGATTCTATGTACGGGGAAGCGGCAGGCGCGTCTAAAAAGGAGAAAATATGAAACAGCGGTTAGCCATAATAGAAGGATATCGCAGTCCTTTCTGCAAAGCGGGCAGCGTTTTTAAAGATATGCAGGCGGATCAGCTTGCTGCTGTGATTGTGCGCGAGTTAATGGCACGCTCGGCGCTGCACTATAAGGATATTGACGAGGTGATTATCGGCAATGTTGCACAGCCCGGGCATGCAGCGAATATCGCCCGGGTGATCGCACTGCAGGGCGGTTTCGCTGCGCATACTATCGCCCATACCGTAAACCGTAATTGTGCTTCGGGGATGGAAGCGATGACTACGGCTGCCAATAAAATTTTTGCCGGTGAAATTGACACGGCCCTGGTCGGCGGGACGGAATCAATGTCACAAATTCCGCTGCTTTTCAGTTCGAAAATGCGTGATTTTTTTAGCAATTGGATAACTGCTAAAACGAATCTGGCCAGATTGCGCCTGCTTGGCAGTTTTCGCCTGCATTTTTTAAAACCCGTTATCGGTATTGAACTCGGCCTGACCGATCCGGTATGCGGCTTGAATATGGGCGAAACCGCGGAGCTGCTGGCACGCGAATTTGCTATTAGCCGTCAGGAGCAGGATGCTTTTGCGCTGCTTAGTCACCAGCGTGCCGCACGAGCACAGGCTGAGGGACGACTGGCCGAGGAGATCATTCCAGTGCCGGTCGCGCCGCACTATAAAAGCATACAGCAGCAGGACAACGGTCCGCGCGCTGAGCAGACGCTCGAGGCGTTGGCAAAACTGCGCCCCTATTTTGATCGCCTTGCCGGCAGCGTCACGGTCGGTAATGCCTGTCCGATAACCGACGGTGCGGTGGCCTTTACCGTGATGGCCGAAGCAACCGCCAAACAACGAGGTTTAACACCTCTGGGTTATCTGCGTGACTATTGTTATGCCGGTCTTGAAGGGGCGCGCATGGGCTTAGGCCCTACCTATGCGACAGCGCGTTTACTGGATAAAAGCGGCTTCACACTGGATGACTTTGAGCTGATTGAATTAAATGAGGCATTTGCAGCCCAGGTGATTGCCAATGAACGTGCTTTTGCCAGTGCTGATTTTGCACGAAAATATCTGGGTCGTCAGGATGCGCTGGGCGTGATCGCGCGGGACAAGCTCAATGTCAATGGTGGTGCCATCGCCCTGGGCCATCCGGTAGGGGCAACGGGCGGACGTCTGCTGCTCACCCTGCTTCATGAGTTACGCCGCCGTGGTCTGCAGCGCGGGCTGGCGACGCTCTGTATTGGTGGTGGACAAGGTGCGGCACTGGTTGTGGAGGTTGAATAATGGAAACAATTCGCATTGAAAAAGAGCACTGGTTGGTACGGGTTATTTTTGATCTGCCCGGTGAGAAGGTCAATAAACTCTCCACTGCCGTGATGGCCGAGTTAGAGCAGGTGGTGATGACTATTGCTAATGACAGCAGTTGTGAAGTGGTCAGTTTTGAAAGTGCTAAAAAGAATATTTTTATTGCCGGAGCGGATATTGAAGAGCTGCGCGGCATTACCTCGCAAACCGACGCTCAGGATAAAGCGCAGTTCGGCCAGGCGCTTTTTTCACGTATTGCCGAACTTCGGCAAACGACGGTGGCCATTATCGATGGTGCCTGCGTAGGCGGGGGGTGTGAACTGGCGCTGGCTTGTGATTTCCGTCTCGCCAGCGATAACCCGAAAACTAAAATCGGACTGCCTGAAGTTAAGTTGGGCATTATTCCCGGGTGGGGAGGCACGCAGCGCTTACCGCGTTTAATCGGTTTACCGGAAGCATTAAAAATCATCCTGGCGGGTAAAACCGTCAATGCCGGCACAGCCAAGAAAATCAAACTGGTCGATCACGTTGTATCAACGGCACTGTTGCAGGAGCAGCAGCAAGGCTTTCTGGAAAAACTGCGCGACAGCCGTTTTCGCTCTTCCTTAAAGGATAAAAGAAAAGCGCGCGGAAAAATAGCGCGGCTGCTGCGCTTTTTGCTGGAGATACCTCCTGGGCGGGGGCTGGTGATTATGCAGGCGCGTAAAAATATAGAGCAAAAAAGCAAAGGCTTTTATCCTGCCCCGCTTGCGGTCCTGGATGTACTCGCGACCAGGTGCACCTTCAGCGAAGGCATTGAGCGCGAGCTGCAGGCATTTTCAGAGCTCGCGGTCAGTGATGTGGCCAGAAACCTGATTGCCCTTTTCTTTACCAATGAACAGATAAAAAAACAGCGCGGAGCCGACTTTAGCGGTGTGATTAGCGCGCCTCAGTCCGCTGCGGTGCTCGGTGCCGGAACCATGGGAGGCGGTATCGCCTGGCTGATGAGCAAGCATGGTTTGGCGGTGCGCATGAAAGATATCAGTTGGGATGCACTGGCATCGGGTTATGCGCAGGCCGGCGAATATTTTGCACAGTTAAAAAAACGCCGCCGCATCAAGCAGGGGCAGATTGACCGGGCGATGAACCGTATTGGCGCTTCTGTGGATTACCATGGTTTTGCCGATCTTGATCTGCTGGTGGAAGCGGTCGTGGAGAACATGGAGATTAAAAAACAGGTGCTTGCCGAAGCGGAAACTTACCTGCCCGCTACTGCGCTGCTGTGCAGTAATACCTCGGCACTGTCGATTACCGAGATGGCGTCATCGCTGCAGCGCCCGGAAAATTTTTGTGGTATGCATTTTTTTAATCCGGTTAACCGCATGCCGCTGGTGGAGATCGTTCGCGGTCAGCGAAGCAGCGAGAAGACGCTGGCGCGAGCGGCTGCTATGGTCAAAGGCTGGGGAAAGACGCCTATCGTGGTGCAGGACAGTCCTGGATTCCTGGTTAACCGCATTTTACTTCCCTATATGAATGAAGCTGTATACCTGCTCCAGGAGGGCGCGGATATTGCAGCGGTGGATAAGGCAATCCGTGCCTTTGGACTGCCGATGGGGCCCTTTGAGCTTGCCGATCAGGTCGGTATTGATGTCGGTTATAAAGTTGCGAAAATTTTACAGCAGGGCTTTGGTCAGCGTATGGCGACCTGTCCGTTGCTGACCACAGTTTATGAGGAGCTGCAGCTGCTGGGCAAAAAAGGTGGTGCCGGTTTCTATAAATATAACGGTAAAAAAGTGCGCGTTAATCCGGCCATTGCCCAATTGGCAGCGCATAGTGCCAGGAAAGAGTATAGCGCTGCAGAGATTATCGACCGTCTGCTGATTATTATGGTCAATGAGGCGGCCCGCTGTCTGCAGGAAGGGGTGGTAGCCAGTGCCGCAGAGCTCGATTTTGCGATGATCATGGGCAGCGGATTTCCTCCATGGCGCGGCGGATTGTGCCGTTGGGCTGATGGACAAGGTTTGACGGCGATAGTGAAAAAATGCGAAACCTTCAATGCCGTTATTGAGGATCGTTATCAGCTCAGTCCCTATTTACTTGAATTAGCAACAAGCGGGCGGGGATTCTACTCTTCGCACTAGGAGTTATTATGCGCTTAAAAGATGAAGATAAGGTTGCCATTGATACTTCGAAAATGGGTGAGGCAAAAGCGTCATCTCTCGATATTAGCGAAAGTGCCCGCGAGTCGCTTTGGCAGCACCCGAGCTTTGGCAGAGCGCTATTTCTCGGCGAACTGCATAAAGAGATGCTTTTTCCCTTTCCCCGGCAAAGTGCTGAAGATGAAAAAATTGGTGATGAGCTGGTCAAGCAGGTCGGGAAGATCCTCAGTGAGGAGCTGGATGCGGATCTGGTCGATGAGACTCGGGTTATTCCTGATAAAGCGATTCAGGCATTAACAAAAATCGGTGTTTTTGCCATGAAAATCCCGAAAGAGTATGGCGGGTTAGGCTTAACCCAGGTTAATTACAACCGAGTGCTGATGGCCATTGCCAGTCACTGCGGTTCAACAGCGGTCATGGTCTCCGCGCATCAGAGTATAGGCGTGCCGCAGCCGCTGAAACTTTTCGGGACGAGCGAGCAGAAGAAACGTTTTCTGCCGCGCTTTAGTGAGGGAGCGATCTCCGCATTTGCTTTAACCGAGCCGAGTGCCGGTTCCGATCCTGCGCATATGCAGACCACAGCCACGCTTAATGAACAGGGCACTCACTATCTGATTAATGGCGATAAGCTTTGGTGCAGTAACGGCTTGATTGCTGATTATCTGGTGGTCATGGCCTGCACTGCGCCGAAAATCATTAACGGCAAAGAGAGAAAGCAGATTTCTGCTTTTATTGTCGAAGGAAAAAGCCCGGGAATAGAATTGCTGCATCGCTGTGATTTTATGGGCTTACGCGGCATTCAAAACGGCTTAATGCGCTTTACTGATGTCGCCGTACCCGTGGAGAACCGTCTTTTGCAAGAGGGGCGCGGCTTAAAACTGGCTTTAGCTACCCTTAATACCGGACGTCTTACGCTGCCGGCGGCCTGTGCCGGAATGGCCAAACAATGCGTTAATATGAGCCGGCGTTGGGGAGGCAAGCGTGTTCAGTGGGGCTTACCCATTGGTGAACATGAAAAAGGCTCGAATCGTTTAGCCTTTATCGCCTCTGCTGCCTTTGCGATGGAGGCGGTTACCTGGTTAACCAGCCATCTTGCCGATAAAGGGAATGTTGATATCCGTATGGAAGCGGCGATGGCCAAGATGTTCTGCAGCGAGATGGCGTGGCGGGTTATTGATGAAACAGTGCAGTTTTTTGGCGGCCGCGGTTATGAGAAAGCGACTTCCTTAAAAGCGCGCGGCGAGCTGCCTTTTCCTCTAGAGCGTATGCTGCGCGACTGCAGAATTAATCGCATTATCGAAGGTACCACGGATATTATGCAGCTTTTTTTAAGCCGTGAAGCCTTAGATGCTCACCTTAAGTTAGCTGTCGATCTTATTAAACCTGATGCTGATTTTGCGAGCAGAAAAACCGCGCTGGGCAAGATGTTCAAAGAGTATGCGCTCTGGTACCCGCAGCAGTTTGTTAACAGCAGTCTGCTTAGTTTTTTTACGGAGCAGGAAAAATTGGCTAAGCATATGAATTATTGTCAGCGTAGCGCGCATAAACTGGCCAGAATACTGTTTCTGCAGATGGCTGCACATCGTGAGAAATTAGAGCTTCGCCAGGAGACTCTCGGACACTTAATGAATATCGGCACAGAGATCTTTGTGATGGCTGCGAGTTGCTCTTATGCCGAAACGCTGCTTGCACAAGGTCAGAAAAACGCCATTCTCCTGGCGGATCATCACTGCCGTCTGGCACGACAACGGATCAGCATGGAGTTTAAAGCGTTGTCATTCGCACAGCGAAAAACGGCTAAAAGTATTAGCCGCAGTATATTAAAAGGTGATTTCACCTGGCTGGAAAAAGGGATCTACCCGGTGGCGAAGGAGGAGTAACAGCTATGCCTAAGGTGCATACTTTGGAAAAGGCAAGTCATTCATTTCGCATTTCCGGGCTATTGATTAGTGCGCTCAAAAAGTTAATCAGCTCATCGATCTCAGTAGATGGCTTGGAAAATCTGCGTGCCAATCCAACTTTGTTTGTGGTTAATCACTTCACGCGTATGGAGACAGGGATATTGCTTCATGTGCTCTATGAGTTTAACGGGCAGATGGCGCATTCTCTTGCCGACAGTTCACTTTTTGTCGGCAAGCTCGGGCAATTTTTATCCTCGGTAGGTGCATATCCTTTGAATCTTAAGGGACGCGATGAGAAGATTATCTCAGAACTGATGCGTGGCTCTTATAATTGGGTTATTTTTCCGGAAGGCTCGATGGTTAAAAATAAAAAGGTTGTGGATAAAAGGCGTTTACGCATGCAGTTGCCTGACGCGACTCGCGGTCCCCATACAGGGGCTGCAACCTTGGCGCTCAAAACTTTTCTTATGAAGCAGGAGTATATACACGCGATTGCAGATAATGATGAAGAATTGATCAATTATTATCAGGATACTTACAAGCTTTATGGGCCCGGGGATCTTGCCCCTCTGGATCTGTGTATCGTTCCGGTCAATATCACCTATTATCCGCTGCGCCCGGGAAAGAATATACTCTCCACCGCGGTACAAATGCTGGTTAAAGATCTCTCTCCCGAGGCGGAAGAGGAGTTGCTAGTGGAAGGCAAGCTGCTGTTGCAGGAGGGCGATATTTCCATCTCTTTCGGTCACCCCATTGATGTGCGCCATTTTACTCAAGTCTACCGGCGCCTTTTTGCTTATCTGCCCTTTGTCTCAGCCGCCAAAAAAAGGAACGCCTTGATAACCATTATGCGTCATCGTCTTACCCGTATTTTTATGCACCGAGTCTATATGCGCCTGTCCATCAATATGGATCATCTGGTCGCGACGGCATTGCGTTACCTGCCGGCAAAAGGGATGCCGGAGGAAGTCTTTAAACAGATACTGTATCTGACGGCTAATATGATTAAAAGTGAACATCACCGCCGACTGCACTCTAGCCTTGGTGAGGGCACGATTAACCTGGTATCCGGAGAGGCGTATCAACCCTATGACAATATTATGCAGCTGGTAGAAACAGAAAAAATCGCGCGCAGAGAGAATGGTTACCTCTATGCTGACCATGAAAAAATCAAAAAGCAATATGCTTTTCATCGCGTCCGGCTTGAAAGTACGACGCGTGTGCTGGCTAATGAATTTGAAGTGATGAGCAGCTCGGTTGCTGTTATCAAAAAGCTGATGCGCAGCTCTTTTTCCAAGCTTTCTCTGCAGGTCTCAGAAGCGGTTAAAAAGCGCGACTGTGCTATTTATGAACAGGAGAGAATGCGTGCATTGAATAAACAGGGTACAAAAAGCAGGGAGGTGGGTAAACCGCGCCATCTGCTCGGTGATAAAAGCAAACCCGGCATTGTGCTGGTGCACGGTTTTTTATCTTCGCCCGGTGAGTTGCTGACATTAGCTGAATATCTCAATCAGCGCGGTTATGGTGTTTATCTGGTGCGCCTTGCCGGACATGGTACCCATCCCTCGGAGTTAGAGACTGTGACGGTTAAAAGCTGGTCTGAATCACTTAAACGCGGTTATGCGGTCCTTTCTCATTATCATGCTCAGGTGTTGGTCGGAGGATTTTCCGGAGGGGCCTTGCTGGCCCTTCTAAAAGGTGCCTGTTCAGTGGAACATGTCGCCGGCATTGTTGTGATTAACCCGGCACTGAAGATCCGGCAAAAGTCCAGCCGCTTCTCGCCGATGCTGGATAGATGGAATAAAGCATTGGAGAGCCTGTCTTTGCCACAAGGTACTGTCAAGTGGGTGGAAAATAAACCAGAGAATCCCGATACGAATTACCAGCAGATATATATCAGCGCGCTGCGGCAACTATTGGAGCTGCAGGAAGTATGCGAGGACAAGCTGAGTGCTATTCGTGCGCCGATTCTGGTTATTCAGGGGCGGGAAGATCCTGTGGTGGATCCGTCAGGGGCCAGGGAGATTATCCACAAAGTCAATTCGGCAAATAAAAAGCTCGAGGAGATCATGTTCAAGCGTCATGTGATTGTACGCGGTGATGCAAGCATAGAGGTCTTTAAGGTCATCGAGCAGTTTATGGAAACGCTGTAAAAGAACAGAGGAGATTGCCACGCTGGCTATACTGCGCGCGGCAATAATAGATTACCAACTGCGCAATTGATATAAGGCTTTATAATAGAGACGGTTATAAAGCTTGGCTGCCGTCGACCAGTAAAAATGCGAACGCATCGCCTGTTTTTTAAGGCGCAGCATCTCTTCGGGATGCTCTACATATAATAATAAAGCACGGCGCATCAGGCTAAGCAGCTGCTCCGGATCTGGCTGGCGAAAGACAAAACCATTGGCGTTATCCGGATCTTGATCGTAATCTAAAACCGTATCCTTCAATCCGCCGACAGCACGGACAATGGGTAAGGTACCATAAGCAAAACTGTACAGCTGGTTTAAACCGCAGGGTTCAAAAATTGACGGCATAAGAAAAAAATCCGCACCGGCTTCAATCAGATGTGAGAGTTCATTATCATAACTGTCGATAAATTTAAATTTGTCGGGGAAATGCCTGCCGACAGCATGTAATTGCCCGATAATCGCGGGATCACCCGAGCCGATAATCACCAGCTGCAGGTTGTGCTTTAATAAAAGCTCTAATATCGGCAGCAGTATGCCGAAGCCTTTTTGCTCGGTAATGCGGCAGACCATACCAAAAACGGGGTTTTTACTGACCGGCAGCTCGAAGCGCTTCTGCAGCTCTTTTTTACAGATGGCTTTACCGCTGAGGTCCTCAACGGAGAAGTTGGCGGGGATTAACTTATCTGTTTGCGGGTTCCAATCACGGTAGTCACAGCCATTGAGAATCCCCTCAAAATCATGAATGCGCGCAATAAAGGTGTCGGACATGCCATGTGAGCCCAGGGTTGTCAGCACTTCACTTGCGTAGTTGGGGCTGACTGTGTTGATTTTATCGGCGTAAGTTAAGCCCACTTTCAGATAATTGATGTAGTTATAATTAACTAATACGCGCTGGTCCATGCAGGCGCTGACTTCAGGAATAAGATTGAGTTGCGCTTTATCAAAAATACCCTGATAACAGGCATTATGGGTGGTCATGACCGTTTTCGTCTGGCTAAAGTGGTGATGATCCTGATAACGTGTTTTTAACAGAAATGGAATTAAGCCGGTATGCCAGTCATTACAATGAATAATATCCGGGGTAAAGTTGATGGCTTCACAGGTCTGTATGGCTGCTAAGCTGAAAAATGCAAAGCGTTCACCATTATCCTGATAAGCATGATGATCTTCACCGTATAGACCGCGTCTGTCAAAGTAGTGGGGATTATCAATAGCTAAAACGGGAATGCCGTCTAATGTCAGTTCATGCACTTGAAAAGGAATATCCGGGCGTGAGTTTTGCGTATCAAAGGTTAAGTTAAGGCGGTGCTGCGCATGCTCGCGATGATTTATGGTACGGTAAAAAGGAGTGATAATTTTAACTTCGTGACCGAGATTACGCAGTTCAAGAGGCAAGGATTTAGCTGCATCTGCCAACCCCCCCGTTTTTGAGAATCCTTCTACTTCAGATGAAACAAAAAGAATTTTTAGTTTGCGCTGATCCAATGTAATACTCCTAAGGCAACTTTATGTAAGAAGCTAAAAATAAAAGCTCTCGGTTTATTTTCAAAGTACGCAGGTGAAAATACTTTGCGGGTATTTACCAAAGCTACTGCTAATTGTAGGTTAAAATCATTATTTTCACCTGCAATTAGCAGTTAATTTTTGCGTCTATTCGCAGTAATAAAGAGTACAAGCAAAATCACCTGTAATACTATGTTTTCTTGCAGGTTAAGATTTTAAACCTATTATTTTCTTGTGGCGTGTTTATATTGTTGAAGGCTTTTTTAAGCAAGGGCTCATATTTTAAGAATTTATTGGCCACCAGTGACAGCGTTCCTTTTTCTGATAAATAAGCGGGTGCCTGGCTGATAAAGGTTTCAGCGGCCAGGTAATCGGTTTCCTTACCTGAGTGGAACGGCGGGTTCGAGAGCAGATAATTGTATTTTTTATGGACATCAGAAAACACGTTGGATGGAAAAACATTGCCCTGCAGCTGGTTTTTGAGCAGGGATAATTTTGCACTCTCTAATGCATAGCAATTAATATCAATAAGGTCGACCGCTAAGTGCGGGTATTTCTTTTGCATATAACAGGCGATAACGCCTGCGCCGCAGCCAAAGTCCAGTACCGAGCCGTGCATATTTTCCGGCAGATTCTGCAGTAACAGCTCACTGCCTTTATCGAGCTCGCCATAACTGAACACGCCCGGCAGCGAGCAGATCTGCAGCTCGATATTATTAATATTTATCGGATAAGTTTTTATCCATTGCTGCTGCTTAAATGCGGCAACCTCTTTATTGAGCTGGGCATAGAGAATGCTGCAGTGGCGCGCAGAGTCAATATTATTCACCGAGGATGAATAAGGAGTTAATAACCGTCCAGCACTTTTGATGCCGCATTTTTTTTCACCGACAACAACGATATCGGCGCCCTGTTGCAGATGCGGGGTCAGGTTAGCCAGTAAATACTGTGTTTCCTGTTTCGCTTTAGGTAAAAAGATTAACAGCAGGTCGAATTTTTTTTCTCCCTGATAATTGGCTGTGAAATAGACTTCAGAGCTGTTTAATTTGTTAGACAGGGCACTGTAGTAACGATAATCGCTAAAGCAGAAAGTGCTTGTTTGTGCGAGTGTCTGCAAGTGCAGCGCATAATCATCGACAATGCTTCCGGCCACGAGAATGTTTTTATTCGTAAAAAGAGATTCATTACGCTGCAATAGCTGGCTGGGATTCGAATATACTTGATTCGCAAGGGACATTGAGTTTTCCTATAGTTTTACATATATACCCATGATACTTCAAGATGCAAAGTCAGCAAGACAAATTGTGCGAGGAAATACAGCTGGATGAGCGTCTGTCGGAGCAATGCCGGCCAGCGGAGAGAAAGAAAGCCAAAGAGCACAGAAAATGCGCTCTTTGCCTGACAAGAGGGTTATTTAACTTCTTTACCTGCAGCTTGCAGATCTGCATGGTAGGAGGAGCGAACAAAAGGGCCACAGGCTGCATGTTCAAAGCCGATTGCCTTGGCTTTTTCAGCAAACTCATCAAACTCTGCCGGCGGCATATAGCGCTCAACGGCTAAATGATGCAGGCTTGGCTGCAGATATTGACCGAGCGTCAGCATGGTCACGCCATGAGCGCGCAAATCATGAATAACCTGTTCGATCTGTTCGTTGCTTTCACCTAGACCGACCATAATACCCGACTTGGTTGGAATCTCCGGGTGCTGCTCTTTGAATTTTTTAAGCAGATCTAATGAGCCCTGGTAATTTGCACCCGGGCGCACTTTTTTATAGAGGTGCGGTGCGGTTTCCAGATTATGGTTAAAGACATCGGGCAGGTCGTTCTGCAGGCAAGCCAAGGCTTTATCAACCCGACCTTTAAAGTCCGGCACTAAAGTTTCAATTTTTATGCCCGGATTTAACAGACGGATTTCACGAATACAGTCAGCAAAATGCTGGGCACCGCCATCGCGCAGATCATCGCGATCCACGGAAGTGAGCACCACGTATTTTAACTTCATATCTTTAACGGTTTGTGCCAGTTTTTTCGGCTCTTGGCTATCGGGAGGCAGCGGTTTACCATGGCCGACGTCGCAGAATGGGCAGCGGCGAGTACAGACATCACCTAAAATCATAAAGGTTGCGGTACCGTGATTAAAGCATTCATTGAGGTTCGGGCAGGATGCTTCTTCACAGACAGAATGCAGTTTGTTTTTACGCAGCGCGCTTTTAATATCTTGTACTCGAGAGTTATCGCTATGAATTTTGATGCGCATCCAGTCCGGTTTTTTTAATATATTGTCTTTATCAGAGGGAATGACCTTAATCGGAATATGTGCAAGCTTATCGGCATCGCGCAGTTTTTCGCCTGCGGTTAATTTTCTTGGTTTATTGCTCATGAAAAAAACTCTCTATTTGTGAATACATTAATTGTGCGTTTAACTTTTCTATTAATAACGGCGCTAATTCGTTGACTGAAAGCTCGATCCCTTCGTTTTTACATTGGGTCATTTGCAATCCTGAATAACCGCAGGGATTGATCTGTAAAAAGGGTGATAAATCCATATCGACATTTAAAGCAAGACCATGAAAAGAGTTGCCTTTACTAATTTTTAACCCTAATGATGCTATTTTTCTGTTATTGACATAAACACCCGGGGCGTCACTTTTCGCGGCGGCAGTGACATTATAGTCGCGCAGCAGGCTGATAATACTCTCTTCAATAATGGACACTAAGGTGCGTATATTAAAATGTTTACGGCGAATATTAATCAGAAGGTAGGCAATGAGTTGCCCCGGTGCATGATAGGTTATTTGCCCGCCACGATCGCTTTGCACAACGGGAATCCCTGTATTTTGCAGCAGATGTTCACTTTTACCCGCACGCCCCTGCGTAAATACCGGCGGATGTTCGACCAACCAGATTTCATCGACTGTATTTTCATCGCGCTGCTTGGTGAAATCCTGCATCTTTTGCCAGACATGCAAATAGGGTTGTAAGCCGAGGTAGCGAATGCGTAGTTGTTTATCAATAGCTGTCATGCATTTACCTGTTCGTTAAAGAATACAACGCACGAGCTCAAGATTATTTAACTCGCTGTAAATCGCTTCGATATGTTCTTTGCTGCTCACAGTGACAGGAATGGTCAGTGAATGATAAGTACCCTTGGAGCTTGGTTTAACTTTTGGTGAGTAATCACCCGGTGCATGCTTTTGAATAACGCCGAGTACATCGAGCATCATTTGCGGTTTAGCAAGCCCCATCACTTTAAATGAGAAGACACAGGGGAACTCTAAGAGTTCGTCAAATTTGGTGTTTAATGGCATCTGAAGCTCCATTGTTCAATAAAAAAGTGAGGCAAAAGCCTCACTTTGTGATGTATAGAGAGGCTATCTGCACCTCTATGCTCAAATAGCTTGTCGCTATTATATGGGGATTGTCTTAAGCAAACCAACCAATAAATAATAATTTGATGTAATCAATTAAACGGCTGAACAAACCACCTTCATCAACGGTTTCTAAAGCAATTAAATCATAAGTGGCAATTGTCTCGTCAGCAATCGAGTAGTGCACTTCGCCGACCTTATCGCCTTTTTCAATGGGCGCGCGTAACTCATCGGCAAGCACAAAATCAGCATTTAAGTTTTTCGCTTCGCCACGCGGCAGGGTGATTGGTGTATTGACGGCAACCCCTAAGCGGATCATCTCCTGTGAGCCCATCCAGATACGCTCCTGTGCAAGTTGATCGCCGGCATTATAGGGGGTTAGAGTTTCAAAAAAACGGAATCCCCAGTTAAGTAATTTTTTGCTTTCAACTTTACGGGCGTTTTCTGATTTTGTGCCCATTACCACGCTGATTAAACGCATGCCGTCTTTGGTTGCCGAGGAAACCAGGCTGTAACCGGCTGCGTTGGTATGACCGGTTTTAATACCATCGACATTTAAACTTTTGTCCCATAACAGGCCGTTACGGTTATATTGCACAATACCGTTAAACTTGAATGATTTTTCGCTGTAAGTGCGATACTCATTCGGTACATCGGAGATTAATGCTTTTGCTAATATCGCCATATCTTGTGCTGTGGTGTAGTGTTCGCTGGCGTGTAGACCGTGGCTGTTAACAAAATGACTGTTCTTCATACCCAGCTCTGCGGCCCAGGAATTCATTAAATCTGCAAAGGCACTTTCGCTGCCGGCAATATGCTCAGCCATTGCCACGCACGCATCATTACCGGACTGCACGATAATACCGCGGTTCAGATCTTCAACCGGGATTTCTTTACCGACCTCGATAAACATCTTGGAAGATTCCGGAAAGTTTTTTGACCAGGCATTTTCAGAAATAGTCACTTTATCCGTGGGGTTTAAGTTACCTGATTTTATCTCCTGGCCAATGATATAGCTGGTCATCATTTTAGTTAAGCTAGCCGGCTCAAGTCTTTCTTCACTGTTATTTTCAGCGAGGACTTTTCCGGAGTCAAAATCTATTAACAGGTAACCTTTTGCAGCAATGGACGGGGCATTGGGAATAACCCGCGGGGCTGCAATTACATTGAAACTTAGCGCGAAAGTGATAAGCAGTAGGCTTATTTTTTTCATGTGATTTTACCTTTGAGTTGTTTTACCCAAGTGGCTGGGCAGTTATGCGAAAAAATTATTGCCACTATAGCAGATGCCTGGCCGCTAACGAAAAATTTTTAGTTACTTAATTAAATTAAGGGTTTAGTCACACTGTTTTATTAAAGTTCAGTGCTACGCTGAATAATGTTCTATTTCGGTGCATTTAATAAGCACCATCTGCACTGTTATTGTGCAATGAATTTTGCTGTTATTTCCCTGAACTCAAGGTTTTGTTTTTAACTTGTTGTATTTTAAGTGTTTTGTTTTTATGGCACGGCCATTGCTTTAACACAGGCAGGTGAAAGTGATTAATGCCGTATAGACAAACTGATGGCCAGCCAGAAGTTTTATTTTATCGGTATCTATATTGTTTAATTTTAAAAAAAGGGAATAACCATGAAGATGTTAACCGCAATAATTAAACCATTTAAGTTAGACGAAGTAAGGGAAGCCATTATGGATGCGGGCATTGCTGGTGTCACGGTTTCTGAAGTAAAAGGTTTCGGTCGTCAGAAGGGACATACTGAGCTTTACCGCGGCGCAGAGTATCAAGTTGATTTTTTGCCGAAAGTTAAATTAGAAATCGCAGTAAAAAGCGAAGATGTTGATCGTTTAGTTGAAGCGATAACGGCCGCTGCGAATACCGGTAAAGTGGGTGATGGAAAAATATTTATTCAATCAGTTGAGCAAGTTGTACGTATTCGTACCGGTGAGCTTGATGATGAAGCACTTTAATTTAGTTTAATATTTTTAAAAGGTAATTATTATGGAAAGCACAATAACAGAACTTAGATTTGGGTTGGATACTTTTTATTTTTGCATATCAGGTATGCTGGTTATGTGGATGGCAGCAGGATTTGCCATGCTCGAAGCTGGTTTAGTCCGCTCTAAAAACACCACAGAAATTTTAACTAAAAACTTTGTACTTTTTGCCGTTGCATGTGTGATGTATCTGCTGGTTGGTTACAACATTATGTACGTCGATAACACAGCTGGCGGTTGGTTGCCTTCTCTAGGCGGGCTAATCGGCAGCCAGGCGGAAGGTGCAGACCACTCTTTAGAGTCTGACTTCTTCTTCCAGGTGGTATTCGTAGCCACTGCTATGTCAGTAGTATCGGGCGCCGTTGCTGAACGTATGAAGCTTTGGGCATTCCTGGCCTTTGCCATTGTCTTAACCGGCTTTATCTACCCGCTTGAAGGTTACTGGACGTGGGGCGGTGGTTTCCTTAGCGAAGCTGGTTTCAGCGATTATGCTGGTTCAGGTATTGTACATATGGCGGGTGCGGCAGCAGCTTTAGCAGCGGTCATGTTACTGGGGGCGCGTAAAGGTAAATATGGTAAAGATGGTTCAGTTCATCCAATTCCAGGTTCAAATATGCCATTGGCAACATTAGGTACATTTATTCTATGGATGGGTTGGTTCGGCTTTAACGGCGGTTCGCAGTTATTGGTATCAGATATGGAAAATGCGACAGCAGTTAGTCTTGTTTATCTGAATACAAATACAGCAGCAGCTGGTGGTGCAATTGCAGCCATGATTGTAACTAAACTTAAATGGGGTAAAGCGGATCTGACCATGATCTTAAACGGTGCATTAGCAGGTCTAGTTGCCATCACCGCTGATCCGGCATCGCCATCACCACTCTTTGCGACTGCTATCGGTGCCGTTGCTGGTGTGATTGTGGTATTTAGCATCACAGCGTTCGATAAATTAAAACTCGATGATCCTGTAGGTGCGCTATCTGTACACGGTGTATGTGGTCTGTTCGGTTTATTAGTGGTACCGCTAAGCAATGACGGCGCATCTTTTGCAAGCCAGCTATACGGCGCAGCAGTTATCTTTGGCTTTGTTTTTGCAGCTTCTTGGATTGTCTGGAGCATCATCAAGGTCACTATGGGTATCCGCGTGACTGCAGAAGAAGAAGAAGCAGGTATGGATTTACATGATTGTGGTGTAGAAGCTTACCCTGAGTTTACTTCTAATTATAAATAACAGATTAACTAATTAATTCGCTGTAGCCCTCGTCTTATGTTTAAGTCGGGGGCTTTTTTTATCTGAATGCGTTTGCTGTGGGCAACGCTTTAGGATAAATAATAATAGCTATTCTTGTCACCGGCTAAGCGTAGTATACTGACCCTTTATAGACTCAGTAAAAGCCTTGACTTGAGGTTGCACCTATTTGGTGAAAAGATTACTGAGGGAATTTTTGCCGGCAGAATTAAAATCCTTAATACTGCCTGGTTCATCCGCGCTAACGTAAATGTGATTATGCTATGTTAATACGAATTTGTTTTGCCTTTGTTGTACTGTTTTCCACTTCTTTATCAGCACAAACCCCTGATGCCAATCAACCCTATCAAGTCAGCGATCCGCTGGAACCGCTCAATCGCGTGGTTTGGGATTTTAATTATCAAATTTTAGACCCCTATATCTACCGCCCGGTAACTCTGAAGTATGTGGACTGGGTGCCGACGCCCGGGCGTAAGGCGATCAATAATTTTGTGTTAAATTTTGAAGAGCCGTCGACCATGATTAATAATTTGCTGCAGTTGGATTTTAAGCACACTGCGCAGGCCTTTTTTCGTTTTTCGGTCAATTCGACCTTTGGCTTATTGGGTTTTCTCGATGTTGCTCAGGAATTAGGCGTGCCGCGTCGTCGGGAAAGTTTTTCTGATCTTCTCGGGCGTTGGTATGTGCCTAACGGTCCCTATTTGATGCTGCCTGCGATGGGCCCGACAACGCCGCGAAAATTACTGGGAAATGTTGTTGATGGTTTATATTTCCCCTTCAGTTATCTCAGCTTTGAGGAGGAATTAGGGCTGAATGTTATGGACGCTTTAGATAAACGGGAAAGTTTATTAAAACAGGATGCGCTCCTTGAGCAATCCCTGGATCCTTACTTGTTTGTTAGAGATGCCTATAGTCAACGTGAAGCATTTAAATTTTATGGCGGTGGCGCTAATGTTAATCAGCCGCGGCAGGAAAATTTGCCAGAGGCTGAGCTGGAGATCGATTTAGATGAGTTTATGGATGAAATAGATTAGGGTCAATAGACCCTCTGTGAATAGAAGAACAATAAAAAATGACAATAGGAAGTACAATGCCCAATCTCAATTTAATCACTATTGACGGCCCAAGTGGCTCAGGTAAAGGAACCGTTTGCCATATTCTGGCTAAAAAGCTTAATTGGCACCTGCTTGATAGCGGTGCCTTGTACCGTATTCTGGCCTTTGCTGCTCTGCAGGAAAAAATAGATTTACAAGACCAAAAGCGACTCGCTGAATTGGCACTCAATTTAGATGTCTCTTTTGTGTCCAACGGCGTTGGCGTGGATACTTTATTAGCAGGGGAAAATGTCGGTGATAAGCTACGCACAGAGACAGTGGCGCAAGCTGCGTCACAGGTGGCTGCCATACAAATGGTCAGAGATGCGTTGCTGGCGCGACAGAAGGCATTTTATCAGGCGCCGGGGTTGATTGCTGACGGGCGGGATATGGGCACAGTCGTTTTCCCGAATGCGCCGGTGAAGGTTTTTTTGGATGCCAGCGCCGAAGAGCGTGCCCAGCGTCGCTTTAATCAGTTGCAAGATAAGGGCTTTAGTGTTAGTATCGCGCAAATTTTAAGCGAAATCAAAGAGCGGGATTTTCGTGATCGAAATCGGACAGTTGCGCCATTACGGCCAGCGAATGATGCCTTAGTGATCGATTCTACCTCATTAACAATTGATGAAGTTGTTAACAAAGTTCTTGAACTGACGAAACTTAAGCTAAACTTAACAGTTGAATAATCAATTGTTAACTAATACTGCTTTATGGATGAAGTGGTGATCTTTCTCAGCCTCCCTTACTAATGGATTGTAAGTGGTTGTATTAAAATAAGTGTGAATAAATAGATGATGGAATCTTTTGCTGAACTGTTTGAAGAATCTCTTCAACAAGTAGAAACTCGCCCGGGTACAATTGTTAAAGGTACAATCGTACGTATTAGCAACAACTTAGTATTCGTTGACGCAGGCCTGAAATCTGAAGCTGCAATTCCAGCTGAAGAGTTCAAGAACGCTGCTGGTGAAATCGAAGTTGCTGTAGGCGATGTTTGTGATGTAGCGCTGGACGCTGTGGAAGATGGTTTCGGTGAAACTAAACTTTCTCGTGAAAAAGCAAAACGTCATGAAGCTTGGATCCAACTAGAGAAAGCTTACGAAGACCAAGAAACTGTTACCGGTGTTATCAACGGTAAAGTTAAAGGTGGTTTCACTGTTGAATTAAACGGTATCCGTGCTTTCCTACCTGGTTCATTAGTTGACGTACGTCCGGTACGTGACACTGCTCACCTTGAAAACAAAGATATTGAATTCAAAGTGATTAAACTTGATCAAAAACGCAATAACGTTGTTGTTTCTCGTCGTGCTGTTATCGAAACAGAAAACAGTGCAGAACGCGAAGAGCTGCTTGAAAATCTTCAAGAAGGTCAAGACGTTAAAGGTATCGTTAAGAACCTGACAGACTACGGTGCGTTCGTAGATCTAGGTGGTGTAGACGGTCTGTTACATATTACCGATATGGCTTGGAAGCGTGTTAAACACCCAAGTGAAATCGTGAATGTTGGTGATGAAATCACCGTTAAAGTACTTAAGTTCGACCGTGAGCGTACGCGTGTATCGCTAGGTCTTAAGCAACTTGGTGAAGATCCATGGGTAGCAATCGCTAAGCGTTACCCAGAAGGCACTCGCCTGACGGGTAAAGTGACTAACCTGACTGATTACGGTTGTTTCGTTGAGATTGAAGAAGGTGTTGAAGGTCTGGTTCACGTTAGTGAAATGGACTGGACTAACAAAAACATTCACCCGTCTAAAGTTGTTAACCTGGGTGACACTGCTGAAGTTATGGTGCTGGATATCGATGAAGAACGTCGTCGTATCTCTCTAGGTCTTAAACAGTGTAAACCTAACCCATGGGAAGAGTTCTCTTCAACGCATGATAAAGGTCAGAAAGTATCAGGTAAGATCAAATCTATTACAGATTTCGGTATCTTTATCGGTCTTGACGGCAATATCGACGGTCTGGTACACCTTTCTGATATCAGCTGGGATGTTGAAGGCGAGAAAGCGGTACAAGAGTACAAAAAAGGCGATGAAATCGAAGCTGTTGTACTACAAGTTGACCCAGAGCGTGAGCGTATCTCTCTAGGTATCAAGCAAATTGCTGCTGATCCGTTCAATAACTACCTGGCAGAAAACAAGAAAGGGTCTATTGTTGTAGGTACTATTTCTGAAGTTGATGCTAAAGGTGCAACGGTAACGCTGGCTGATGGTGTTGAAGGTTACATTCGTGTTGCTGATATCTCACGTGATCGTATCGAAGACGCATCGACAGTATTAAAAGCCGGTGAATCTGTTGAAGCTAAATTTGTTGGTGTTGATCGCAAGAACCGCGTTATCAGCCTTTCTATCCGTGCTAAAGATGAAGCCGATGAGAAAGAAGCAATTGACAGCTTAAAACAACAAGATGAAGCAAGCTTGGGTAGTGCAATGCTTGACGCGTTTAATGCTGCTAAAGGCAAATAATTGCTAAGATGGCAGTTTACTGCCATCCTTATTAGCATTAACTGGAGTCGGTTTACTGTATTCATTTATGAACGCGAGGTAAGTTATGACTAAGTCTGATCTGATTGAAAGACTAACCAGCAAGCACTTTCAGCTGTCGGTTAAAGAAGTTGAGGAAAGTGTAAAGGAAACACTAAGCCTGATGACCAATTCTCTTGCTAATGGTGAGCGGATTGAAGTCAGGGGCTTTGGCAGTTTCTCATTACACTATCGTGCGCCGCGCGTTGGACGTAATCCCAAAACGGGAGAGAAAGTTGAACTAGGTGGTAAGTATGTGCCTCATTTTAAACCCGGCAAGTCTTTGAGAGAGCGGGTAAATGCCGAAAATGCTTAATACTGTTACTGGTATGAATAAAATGGTGCTTTAAAGCGCCATTTTTTTTGCCTTATTTAAAATGCATATCAATGATTTATTCATTATTGAATTTATAATACACTGCTATACTAAAATTACTTGAAAATGCTAATTCAGAGCAAGCCAATGGTGGTTATCTTTGGCCATTTAACTTTCTGAATTAAGGCGCTATTTGTCTTGTTAGTGGGAACATTTCCAGATAGTTAATCAGGTATTCATATTTTACTTTTAGGTGCGACCATGAAACGTTTTCTTACTTTGATCATTGCCGTTTTGCTGTTTGCGATTGCCATTATACTGGGCTTAAAAAACCAACAGTTAATTACTGTTAATTATCTCGTAGCTGAAAATGACATTCGCCTGGCGACGCTATTGGCCATTATATTTTTAGTGGGCTTTATTGTGGCCATGTTTTTTGCCGGATTGTTTTATTTAAAGTTGAAAATGAAAAATAGACAATTACGCAGGCTCAATAATAAACAGCACAAAGAACTTGAGCAATTACGCACTATCAGTGCATCCGAAAAAGATTAGCTTTTAGTGCAGGAGATCTTTTTCCTTCTACTTCCGATTGCTGCGTTTTATGGCTGGTATATGGGCGTGCGCAGTGTTCACCAGAAAAATCAGAAAAAAGGTAATAAACTCAGTAGCGATTATGTCAAAGGGTTGAACTTTTTATTAGGTGAGCAACCCGATAAAGCCGTGGATCACTTTATTGCCCTGCTCGATGTGGACAGTGAAACTATTGAAACCCATCTTGCCCTGGGTAATCTATTTCGCCAGCGCGGAGAAGTTGAACGTGCTATCCGTATTCACCAGAATTTAATTGCTCGGCCGACCCTCACCAGAGAGCAAAGAGATCTGGCATTATTGCAGTTGGGTAAAGATTTTTATCAATCAGGGTTATTTGACCGCAGTGAAGAGATCTTTGTGCAATTAAAAGAGTCTCCTGAGTATCGTCTGGTTGCTTTGGAAAACCTGCTGCAGATTTATCAGCAACTGAAAGAGTGGAAAGATGCCGTTGCAGTTGCAGAAAAGTTAAATAAACTATCCAAAAATAAGAGCAACAGAAGAACCTTATCTTACCTGTACTGCAGTCTCGCGGAGCAACTCAATAAGCCCGGCGAGGAAAAGCAGAAAATCAAACTTTATGAAAAAGCACTGGCGCTATACCCTAAATGTATTCGCGCCAGCATCGCGTTGTGTGATTATTATGAATCACACAACCGCCTGCAAAAAGCGCTGCAAATTATAGAAACGGTACCTGAAGCCGATATTGATTTTACGGAAGTGGTATTAGATAAATTATTGCGTTTACATCAACTGCTGGGAACAGAGCAGTCGTTAATTATTTACCTCCACCATATTGTCAGTTTAGGCGGCGGAGCGAGTGCGGTTATTCTATTGTCCAAATTGATAGCCAAATATAAGAATATCAGTGCAGCACAAACCTTTATATTGCAGGAGTTACGCCGTAACCCGACCATGAAAGGATTTAACCAGTTAATGACTTACCATCTGCAGCTGGCGGAGTCGAAAAGTGAAAAGGAGAGCTTAGCGCTTTTGCAGCAACTGGTCGCGGAGCAAATTAAGCTGCGTCCACAGTATCGTTGTCAAAAATGCGGCTATGCCAGTAAAAGACTCTTTTGGTTATGCCCTTCTTGTAAAAGCTGGGGCAGGATCAAACCCATACGCGGGTTAGACGGTGAATAATATTAGGCGTATTAACTATTGCAGTCTAACTGCATTGAAAGTGCTCATTTAAGGGATTAGACTGCGCGTGGCATTCAATTTCCCTGAATGCTTGCTCCTAAACAATAAAAGATGACAGTTAAAAATAGAGGTTGGCCTTTAGGCCATGAAAATACAGGAAAAAAAATGACTCAATTAGCAGATCCCAAAGTAATTATTGCGCTAGATTATGCAGATAAACAACAAGCGTTAGATTTTATTGACCAGCTTGATCCGTCTACCTGCCGTTTAAAAATTGGCAAAGAGATGTTTACCCATTTCGGACCCGAATTTGTCAAGCAGATAGTGGCCAAAGATTTTGATCTGTTTTTGGATTTGAAATTTCATGATATTCCCAATACTGTTGCTAAAGCGGTTAAAGCAGCCGCAGATCTCGGCGTGTGGATGGTTAATGTCCACGCCAGCGGCGGTCGTCGTATGATGGAAGCTGCTAAAGCGATTCTTGAACCTTATGGTGATAAAGCCCCACTATTAATTGCCGTCACCGTGTTAACCAGCATGGATCAGTCTGATCTCAATGAGTTAGGTATTACACTGTCTCCGGCTGAGCAGGTCAAGCGTCTGGCCGTATTAACTAAAGCAGCCGGCTTGGACGGTGTGGTTTGTTCATCCCATGAAGCCGAAGAATTAAAAGTTCTGCTCGGTGCCGACTTTAAACTGATCACGCCGGGGATTCGTCCGGCCGGCTCAGATGCCGGTGATCAGCGTCGTATCAAAACGCCTAGAGAAGCGCTGGACTGTGGCTCTGACTATCTGGTTATTGGCCGTCCGATCACACAGGCAGCAGATCCTGTGCAAGTGTTAACTGAAATAAATGCCAGCCTAGTGTAATTATTTTTTGTAACTACTCTGTACCTGAATTTCTATATCTGCTGCTTTTTAGCAGCTATTAGTTATTTTATTAACCACTATATGTGAGTGCCGAGTTGTTACAATTATTTTTGATAGCGCTGCAATCATTGGCGTAATTTGGGAGTGAAACAGTTTTAATGAAAAAGATGGATATTAATAAATATAAAGTTGAATTTATGGAAAAGTTTGCTTTTGAATTTAAAAACTGGATGTCACCGGCAATTCGCGATTATTATTCACTGTTTATCAAAAAAGCACATCGTAATAGAAAGCAGCTATTTTCTAAGGTTAAAGAATATTCTATCTTAAAGGATGGCCGTTCGGTTAATGTCGAGCAACAACCGGTACTGCTTCCCGCTGAAGCGCGCGAGCTGTTTTTATCATTACGTTCACAGCTAGGTGAAGAGGTGCATGTGGGGGACTGGCTGGAAATTTCCCAGCAGCGCATTGACCAGTTTGCTGCTGTGACCGAAGATCACCAGTGGCTGCATAATGATCTTGAACGGGCGCAGCGAGAGTCTCCTTTTAAAACCACCATTGCCCATGGTTTTCTGACCCTGTCGCTACTGCCGCGTTTAACCGACACTGTCAATCCTGAAAAGTCACCTTATCCGAATGCCAAAATGACCGTCAACTATGGACTCAATCAGGTGCGTTTTCCCTATCCGGTGAAAACCGGCAGCGTGGTGCGTGCGCACAGTCGTTTAATTAAAGTCACTCCGATCAAGCGCGGCTTAGAGATAGAAAAAGAGATCTCCATCGAAATAAAAAACACCCGCCGTCCAGGTTGTGTTGCCGTTTCTGTGATACGCGTTTACTTTTAACAGTGCAGTACAATTATAAAGAAGGTCAATTAACGCCTCTCGCTGGCATATATTTCATCCAGAGCTGGACGGATAAAGCCCTGGTGTTTGCTCAGCTGCTGCCGCGCAGTGTCGGCATTTAAACCGCTGAGCAGCATTAAAATTGCTGTTTTACAGTGCTTATTTGACGCAGCCAGTGCTTGTGCTGCCTGCTCTGCCGTGCAGCCTGTTGCTTCCATGACAATATTCTCTTGCCTTTGCACTAGCTTACTGTTGCTGGCCTGAACATCGACCATTAAATTAGTAAAGACTTTACCGCTGCGGATCATGGCCGCTGTGCTGATCATATTGAGGACCAGCTTTTGCGCCGTGCCGGCTTTCATGCGCGAAGAGCCGGTGACGACTTCCGGGCCGACGATCGGGGTAATACTGATCTGTGCTAATTCCGCCATGGCACTGTGCGGATTACAGCTCACTGCCGCAACCTTGGCGCCGACGGTCAGCGCATAGCGCATCGCCCCGAGTACATAAGGGGTGCGACCGCTTGCTGCAATCCCTACAAGTACATCTTTGCTGTTAATAGCGAGCGCCTGCAGGTCACTGGCGCCAAGCTGCGCATTGTCTTCGGCATTTTCTACCGCCTGCAGAATAGCAGGGTGGCCGCCGGCGATTAACGCCGTCACTTGCTGCGGACTGCTGCCAAAAGTAGGCGGGCATTCACTGGCATCTAAAATACCCAGACGTCCGGATGTTCCCGCTCCGCAGTAAATTAAGCGCCCGCCGGACTGAAAGGCTTGGGCAACGGCATCAACGACCTGAGTGATTTCCGGCAGCGTTTGTTCGACGGCAAGTGCGACCTTCTTATCCTCGTTATTGATGACTTTCAATATCTCTGCCGTTGTTAAAGTATCAATTTGCTCGCTATTGGGGTTGCGGCTTTCGGTCAGCAGTTTGCTTAGATCAATGTTCATTTTTATTATTCCAGGGTATGGATATATTTGCAGAGGCTCATTATAACGCTATTAAATGATGCTGACTAATCGCAAACGGGCTAAACAAGAAAGGGTTAAAATTGACGTTAATCAAGCCTGAGCGCTTTTTATCTAATTGCAACAAAATAACACTTGCAAATGATAACCGTTATCACTAGTATTGTTGCAACTGATAATTGTTCTTATTTGGAGTCTAGCATGCCTATCAAACAAAAATTTACCTACAGCGCGTTGTTTGCCGCGTTAACGGCGAGCAGTTTTGCCGCCAGTGCCGCAGATGAAGTGAATGTTTATTCATTCCGTCAACCTTTCCTGATTGAACCTATTATGGAAAAATTTACCGAGCAGACCGGCATTAAAGTCAATATTTTGTTTGCCAAAAAAGGGCTGATTGAGCGTGTTAAGCGTGAAGGCGAGCTGTCTCCGGCGGATCTGGTATTAACCACTGATATCAGTCGCTTAATGCAGCTGGAGAATGATGGCCTAACGCAGGCTGTTGACAGTCAAGTTTTAACAGAAAATATTCCTAGCCAATACCGGGATCCGGAGCAGCAGTGGTTTGCATTAACAACCCGTGTGCGTAATATCTATTCCTCAGCAGAGCGTGTCGGCCCGGCTGCCAATATTACTTATCAGGATTTAGCGAGCCCGGCGTTTAAAGGTAAAATTTGTACGCGTTCCGGTAAGCATCCTTATAATGTTTCACTGGTTGCCTCTGTGATTGCCCATCAAGGCGAAGCGGCTGCCAAAGAGTGGCTGGAAGGGGTGAAAGCCAATCTTGCCCGTAAACCACAAGGCAATGACCGCGCTCAGGTAAAAGCCATTAAAGATGGTCTATGTGATTACTCACTAGGTAATAACTACTATCTTGGTAAAATGTTGGCCGATCCGAAACAAGTCTCTTGGGCCGAAGCGGTTAATATTAACTTCCCGAATCAGCAGACAAACGGCGCACATGTTAATGTAAGTGGTGTTGTTTTGACTAAGTATGCACCAAACAAAGACAATGCGGTTAAGCTGATGGAATTCTTATCGGATGATGTTGCCCAGCAGATGTATGCCGAAGTTAATTATGAATACCCGGTCAATGAAAGTGTACCACCTTCGAAACTGGTGGCATCATGGGGCGCTTTTAAAGCCGACAAACTGCCCCTTGCTGACGTTGCCAAGCACCATCAAGCCGCTGTTAAGTTACTGGATGAAGTGAAATTTGATCTGTAAATTTAATCTTTACAAGTTACTGCCCTGGGCAGTAACCTGTCTTTTAATTCTGCCCATTGCTGCCCTGGTTTTCAGCGCCTTTAAAGTCGACGATACGGGCAGTTTTCAGCATCTTTTTGATACTGTATTGCTGACCTACAGTTTAAATACCCTGCTGCTGATCCTCGGCGTGATTATTTTAAGTTTTATTTTTGCCCTGCCGGTTGCCTGGTTTGTTGCCTGTTGCGATTTTCCCAGCCGTCGCCTTTTACAGTGGGCGTTAATGCTTCCTCTGGCTTTACCGCCTTATATCGTCGCCATAGTCTATACGGATCTGCTTGATTACAGCGGTGCCGTGCAGCAATTTTTGCGCTTTGTCATGGGCTGGCAGCAGCAATCGGATTATTATTTTCCTGATATTCGCACCCTGTACGGCGCTATTTTAATCCTCAGCCTGACACTTTATCCTTATCTTTATCTGCTTCTGCGCGGCACATTTTTAGGTCAATCCGGGGCGCTTTTTCAAGCAGCCCGCAGCCTGGGTTTATCGCCTTTACGCGCCTTTATTCGTGTTTCCCTGCCGTTATCACGCACGGCAATGGCGGTCGGTTTGTCTTTGATTGCGATGGAAAGCCTTGGCGACTTTGCCACGGTCAATTACTTTGCGCAGAGCACCTTGACCACTGCGGTGTATGATACCTGGTTAGAGCTGGGCAGTTTAACCACAGCCGCTAAAATCTCCTCGCTGATGCTATTGGCATTAGTCATTTTGATTATGCTGGAAAGCTATAGCCGCCGTAAGCAGAAAATCTATCAGCGCAGTGGAGCAACACATACCGAGCTGCGTTTTGTTTTAAGCGGCTGGCAAAAGGGGGCGGCGCTGATATTCTCCTGGTCTTTACTGTTTTTTGCCTTTATTCTGCCCTTATGCACGCTTTTTTATTATGCGCTGAATTATCTTACTGAATCGCTCAACAGCACATTATGGCAGTACACATTAAACAGCTTCTGGCTGGCGCTGATTGTGGCTTGTTTAGCCCTGCTGACGGCATTAATTGTCAACTTTTATCAACGTCTGTCGCCGGGCCTGGCCGCTAAAAGCTGTATTCGCTTATCCTCTCTGGGTTATGCACTGCCCGGTACTGTGGTCGCGATTGCTGTGCTTATTCCTTTTACTAATATTGATTTATGGCTGAATCACTTACTCCTTGAGCTTGGTTATTCACGCGTCGGACTGCTTTTTTCCGGTAGTCTGTTTATTCTGGTGATGGGTTATCTGGTGCGTTTTAGTGCGATTGCGGTTGGTAGTATTGACAGCAGTTTAGCGCAGGTTTCTCCGTCACTGGATCTGGCCTCGCGTACGCTCGGACAAAATGCCGGGCAAACTATTCGCCGTGTCAACCTGCCGTTAATTAAAAAAGGCATGTTAAGCGCTTTTATCTTAGTTTTTATCGAAGCGATGAAAGAGTTGCCGACGGCGCTGTTACTGCGGCCCTTTAATTTTGAAACCCTGGCTACCTATGTTTACCAGTTTGTTTCCGATGAGATGATAGAGTTAGCCGCTCTGCCGGCTTTATTGATTATATTAATGGGGCTACTGCCGTTTATTATTGTTAACCGTTTATTGGAGAAGGCTGCTTAATGTCCGCATTAGTTGTTAAAGAGTTAAGTTGTTTTTATCAGGATAACCAGGTCCTTGACTGCCTTGATTTAGAGCTTGCCGATAATGAGATCATCTGCCTGCTCGGGGAGAGTGGCTGCGGTAAAACTACGCTTTTAAAAGCGGTTGCCGGATTACAGACAGACCTTTGGGGAAAAATTAAGATCAATGGTAAAACCGTCAATGACCATGACCTTGCTGTTGCAGCAGAGCAGCGTAAAGTGGGTTTTATTTTTCAGGATTATGCGCTTTTCCCGCACCTGAGTGTCTTCGATAATGTTGCTTTTTCACTGGCAAAGCTGCCTAAAAGCGAGCAGCAAATGCGGGTTAATGATGTCTTAGCGCTAGTGCGTCTCAGTGATTATGCGCAGCGTTATCCGCATCAGTTATCAGGCGGGCAGCAGCAGCGCGTGGCGATAGCCCGTGCCTTAGCTTATCAGCCTGAGCTGATGCTATTAGATGAGCCTTTTTCCAACCTCGATAATCATGTGCGTTTTAAGTTAATTCATGAAATACGCGCCTTACTCAAGGCACGTGCGATGAGTGCGCTTTTTGTTACCCATTCAAAAGAGGAAGGCTTTGCCTTTGCCGATAAAATCGCTTTGCTGCAGGCGGGGAAAATTGTTCAGCTAGGCAGCGCACAAACGTTATATAATCGTCCTAATTCCCGCTATGTGGCAGACTTTATGGGGCATAGCAATTATCTTAAGGTCGAAGTCAAAGATCATTACAGCTACCAGTCAGACCTGGGCATATTAACGAGCAGCAGTCTTATCACATTGCCCCTCGGCAGTGAGCTGCAGCTGCTATTGCGCCCGGAGCAGCTAGCCATAACAGTGGCAGAAAACGGGGGAGGGGTGATCAAGCAGATCGACTTCTTAGGAGCTTATCTGCAGGTAACAGTCACTTATCAAGGCCAGGATTATCTGGTTAAGCAGGCCAATCAATTTACCGAGAGTATGCCCTTTAAGCTTGCAGATAGAGTCTCATTAAGCGTTCTCGAGCATAACTTTGTCGTTTTTGCGGATGATTAGCGCAAGCATATAGCTTGCCTGGCTTTACCTTTCCGGACTTAATTCTGCAATCAGCTGCGCCTTTAAGTTTTCCTCCTGCTGCTCGGTTAAGGCATTGCCTTCGGCGCTGGAAACAATAAACAGATCTTCCGCCCGTTCGCCAATAGTGGTTATCTTGGCGGTATCCAGCATTAAGCCGCTGTAACGAAAGACTTCCCCGATATTGGCGAGAATGCCCGGCGCGTCAAAAGCAACGATTTCAATCTGCGTGCGTTGCCGTTTGCTCGGCAAAAAGGTAATTTCCGGCTCAAATTTAAACTGTCTTTTCACTCGCGGTAAGCGGGTTTGCTGGGTATTGACTTTTTCCGGAGCGAGCAGCGCCATCTCAATGGCTTTTTTGACGCGCTGAATTTTATCGGGATCAATATGCTCGCCATCCTGCTCTAATACGGTAAAGGTACTGAGGGCAAAATCATCACGGCTGGAGAGGATTTCTGCATGATGGACACTGAGATTCTTATTGTCAATTTCAGTGACAACGGAAGAAAACAGCGCCGGCATATCCTTATGGTAAACGAAAATCTCCGTGGCTCCGCGGGCATTCTGGTTGCTGATCAAGACCATAGGTTGACTATGATCCTGATGCTTTAGCAGATGCGTGGTATGCCAGACAATTTGTGCCGAGTTATAACGGAAAAAATAGTTAAGTTTAAAGCGCTTCCACAGTAATTGAACTTGTTGCTTATCAATACCTTGAGTGGTTAACAAGCGCAGGGCTTTGTTTTTTCTATCGCGAATACGATCGCGAATATCCGGCGGGTTTTCCAAACCGCGCCGCAGCATTTTCAACGTGCTGTAGTAAAGGTCATGTAATAGAGTGGCTTTCCAGCTGTTCCAGGTTTCCTCATTGGTGGCACAGATATCGGCCACGGTTAAGCAGTACAGCAGATTGAGATGCTTTTCATCGCGCACTAAACGGGCAAATTCAATAATCACATTGGGATCGCTGATATCACGGCGTTGCGCGGTCACTGACATACTCAGGTGGTGTTTGACCAACCAGGCGACCAGCTTGCTTTCATAGCGGCTGAAACCGTGTGCTGCACAAAATTCCAAGGCATCGATGGCGCCAAGCGTGGAGTGATCGCCTTTTTGCCCTTTGGCAATATCATGGAAAATAGCGGCTAAGAAGAGCAGTTCCGGCTTTTCCAGGTAGCGGTAAACTTCATGCGCCAGCGGATGTATGGCTTTGGTCTGCGGGTAGTTATAAATATTATGGATCAGTTTATTGGTATGGGCATCAACGGTATAAGCGTGAAACAGATCAAACTGCATCTGTCCGACAATACGGCTCCACTGCGGAATATAAGCGGCCAGTACGCCATATTCATGCATTAAGGTAAAGGGCAGTCCCATACCTCTCGGGTGTTTGATAATAGTTAAAAACAGCTCACGGCACTCAGGAATTTCCTGCAGCCAATAGGTTAAAGCCCGTCGTGCTTCGCGCAGCTCGCGCAGGGTCGGCGAGTAGATGCCCTCAATGCGCGGATCATTGGCAATATGCACAAACAGCTGCAGCATCGACTCCGGCTCGTCGCTGAATAAAGCGGGGGTTGTCAGCTCGATCATATTATCACGCAACTGAAAATGCGCATCAATGCTTTCTCTGTGTTGGGGGGTATTGCCGAGAATAGCCTCATCGAAATATTGCAGTAACATCTCGTTGAGCTCTTTGATACGATGAATCGTTTGATAAAAGGTTTTCATCATCTGCTCAACCGCTTGATTATATTCTCCGCGATAACCGAGCAGCTCGGCCACATCACTTTGAAAATCAAACAGCAGGCGGTTATCCGGGCGGTTAGTCACCGTATGCAGCGCAAAGCGGATTGACCAGAGCTGTTTCTGGCAATCAACCAGCTCCTGATACTCTGACTGGGTGATATAGTTATAGCTGGTCAGTTCGACTAAACTCTGCGCAGCAAAGTGACGTTTGGCAATCCAGGCGATGGTCTGCAGATCGCGCAGTCCGCCTGAGCCGTTTTTCAGGTCCGGCTCAAGACTATAGCCGTCACCACGGCAGAGTTTATGACGGTTGAGCTGCTCTTCACGTTTGACTAGAAAAAACTGCGCAGACGGCCAGAAATCCTTATCGTTAATAACCTCCTGCAGTTTGGCAAAGCTTTGCTGGTTGCCGGTCAGATAGCGCGCTTCAATCATGCTGGTGGCAACTGTGATATCTGCCATGCCTTGTTCACGGCAGTCCTGCAGGGTGCGAACACTATTACCGATATCAAGTTTTAGATCCCAAAGCAGGGTAATAAAGGCACTGATCTTTTGTTCATCTTCAGTGCTGAACTGCTGCTCAGAAAGGATCAGAATATCAATGTCTGATTTTGGATGTAACTCTCCGCGACCATAACCGCCGACTGCAACCAGACTTAACTGTTCGCTGTTATTGAGCGCGCAGTGTTGCCATAAACGGGTTAACAACTGATCAATATAAGCGGCTCGACAGCTTACTATCTCATCGATTGGCTGGTGCGCGGTAAAGTTATCAACTTGCCACTGCTGAAACTGCTGCAGATTATTTTTAAGAGACGTTAATGTGAGCTCGCTGTCCGAAAGCTTAAGCGGAGAGAGTGTTGTCAGATCCATTGTCACCTCGAAGCTGGTTATTAGTGTGTGCAGAGATTAGGCCGCCAGTTATTAGCGGCGGCCTATGATTTAATCGGGATTGATAATACGGTCAATGGTTTCTTCGGGACGCAATGTTAAAATTTCACAGCCAGTGTCGGTAACCAGCAGGGTATGCTCCCACTGTGCTGAGGGTTTTTTGTCTTTTGTCACTACTGTCCATTCATCTTTGAGTACCTTACAGGTTTTTTTACCGGCATTGATCATAGGTTCAATAGTAAAACATTGCCCTGCCTGTAAAACCTCCCCGGTACCGGCTTTGCCGTAGTGGAGCACCTGCGGCTCCTCATGGAAACCTGCACCTATCCCATGGCCGCAATACTCACGTACCACAGAATAGTGGTTTTTTTCCGCATGCTTTTGAATAGCCGCACCGATATCACCTAAACGGGCACCGGGTTTTACCAGCTTAATACCTATATATAAACATTCCTGAGCGATGCGCGATAAACGCTCGGCCATAATCGAAGGCTTGCCGACCATAAACATTTTTGAGGTATCACCATGGTAACCATCTTTAATGACAGTGATATCGATATTAATAATATCGCCATCTTTCAGTGGCTTATCATTAGGGATGCCATGACAAACGACATGGTTAAGCGAGGTACAGATTGACTTAGGAAAACCATGGTAATTCAGTGGTGCCGGAATTGCCTGCTGTTCATTAACAATATAATCATGGCAGCGCTGGTTTAACTCATTGGTGGTTACTCCTTTTTTGACAAAGGGTTCAATCATCGTCAGTACATCTGCCGCCAGCTGCCCGGCAATACGCATTTTTTCTATTTCATCAGCTGTTTTAATGATTCCTGCCATCTATTTTTGTTCTCTATATGGTAACGTGAATATGCAAATGATAAGTATAAAGAACTCGTGTTGATCAAGCCAGTTAAGTTAAACCCTTTTCTTACTATGGAAATGCTGTTGTTTTTAAATGACAACAGCGTACACGGCTTTAATAACAGCGATAAAATGTACTGGAAACTATTTGTTTATGCGTTGCAATGGCTGTTGATTGTAAAATAACTCGATAACTTTTACAGGACATTTATTGAGTTTTACTGCGTACTATGGTATAAAACGCGCCGAGATTGTTGCTTCAATTTACAGTAATAACTCTAACTTAACTTATAGTTTTTATTATCTGACTTTTCAGCACTTGAAAAGTTAAATATTGGAAATTTATTTTACATAACACACACGCATCGACACGTTATTCGGGGTGCCTGCTGCTTAGGCTTTAAGTATCAGGTCGAGTATATGGGATGTGTGGAGGCCTAACCCCCTAAAAGGAAATTCTAATGGCAAATGTATCAATGCGCGATATGCTGCAAGCTGGCGTACACTTCGGTCACCAAACTCGTTACTGGAACCCGAAAATGAAACCTTTCATCTTCGGCGCACGTAATAAAGTTCATATCATTAACCTTGAGCAAACTGTTCCAATGTTCAACAAAGCGCTTAACTTTTTAGAAGCAAAAGCAGCTAAAAAAGGTAAGATTTTATTTGTTGGTACTAAACGTGCAGCAGCTGAAGCAGTTAAAGAAGCAGCGATCAGCTGTGATCAATTCTACGTTGATCACCGTTGGTTAGGTGGTATGTTGACTAACTGGAAAACAGTTCGTCAATCGATCAAACGTTTGAAAGACCTTGAAGTTCAAAGCCAAGACGGTACTTTTGACAAGTTAACTAAAAAAGAAGCGCTGATGCGTTCTCGTGAGTTAATTAAACTTGAAAAAACGCTTGGTGGTATCAAAAATATGGGTGGTATCCCTGATGCAATCTTCGTAATCGATGCCGATCACGAGCACATTGCAATTAAAGAAGCAAATAACCTGGGTATTCCAGTTGTTGCTATCGTTGATACTAACTCATGCCCAGACAACATCGATTATGTTGTTCCTGGTAATGATGATGCTATCCGTGCTATCAAACTGTACTTAGATGCAGCTGCTCAGACTGTTAAAGAAGGTCGTGAAGCAGATGTTGCTGTTGCAGCTGAAGCAGACGGTTTTGTTGAAGAAACAGCTGAAAAATAAGCTCTTCTAACTTTAGAAGCTCTTATTAGCCAATCAATCTGTGGTTGGTTATCAGGGGTCTTTAAGGCCCCTTTTTTATAGATTTAATATAGGAATTCGACAATGGCTATTACAGCTAAGCAAGTTAAAGAACTTCGTGACCGCACAGCTGCGGGTATGATGGATTGTAAAAAAGCATTAGTTGAAGCGGATGGTGACATCGAGCTTGCAATTGAAAATATGCGTAAATCTGGTGCAATTAAAGCCGCTAAAAAAGCTGGCCGTGTTGCAGCTGAAGGTGTGATCCTGGCTAAAACTGCAGGCAACGTTGCGCTTATTGCTGAAGTTAACTGTGAAACAGACTTCGTGGCAATGGATAAAAGCTTCCTGGCGTTTGCTAATAAAGTGGCTGAAATTGCACTGGCAAACAAAATTGATTCTGTAGAAGCATTAAGCGCTGCTGCATACGATGATACAACGGTTGAAGACGCACGTGCTACGCTGGTTGCTAAAATCGGTGAAAACATCTCTATCCGTCGTCTGCAAATCGTTGAAGGTGAAAACCTGGGCGCATATGTACACAGCGGTAAAATCGGTGTTGTATCTGTACTTAAAGGCGGTGATGCTGATCTTGCTAAAGATATCGCAATGCACGTTGCTGCTTCTGCACCTCAGTTTGTTAAACCTGAAGATGTGCCGGCAGAAGTTGTTGCAAAAGAGAAAGAGATCCAGCTGCAAATTGCTATCGATAGTGGCAAACCAGCTGAAATCGCAGAGAAAATGGTTGCCGGTCGTATGGCTAAATTCACCGGTGAAGTGAGCCTGACAGGACAAGCATTTGTTAAGGATCCATCAATGAAAGTGGCTAAGCTTCTTAAAGATGCTGGCGCTGACGTTGAATCATTTATCCGCTTAGAAGTGGGTGAAGGTATCGAGAAGAAAGAAGAAGATTTTGCTGCTGAAGTTGCTGCGACACTCGCTGCTACAAAGTAATTTAAAATCTGCTTTATAAACAATAGGCTAAAGCTTACTGTCAAGAAAGAACCGCGGCCATGACTGCGGTTCTTTTATATTTGCTAATATACTTAATTTATTCGGCGATATAGTTATTCCAATAATGAGTTGTTGTGAAGATGACAATTTATTAATGTGATTGCTGTTACGCTTACTTTAAGGAAAGAACATTATGAGCACAAATCCTAAATCTGCATATCGTCGTATTTTATTGAAATTAAGTGGTGAAGCCTTAGTCGGTGAAGAAGGTTTTGGTATTGATCCCAAGGTATTGGATCGTATGGCGTTTGAAATTAAGGGGTTAATTGAATCTGGCGTGCAAGTTGGTTTGGTTATCGGCGGCGGTAATATCTTCCGTGGTGCAGGTTTGGCTGAAGCGGGAATGAACCGTGTCGTTGGCGATCATATGGGCATGCTGGCAACGGTGATGAACGGTCTGGCAATGCGTGATGCACTGCATCGTTCACATGTTAATGCACGTTTAATGTCTGCTATTCCTTTAAATGGCGTTTGTGATGATTACAACTGGGCGAAAGCAATTAAATATTTACAAAATGGCTCAGTGGTTATTTTTTCTGCAGGGACGGGAAACCCATTTTTCACGACTGATTCTGCTGCTTGTCTGCGTGGTATTGAGATTGAAGCTGATGCGGTTTTAAAAGGAACCAAAGTTGATGGCGTATATGATGCTGATCCAGTTAAAAATCCTGATGCAAAACTGTATACAGAAATTGATTACCAAGTAGTATTAGAAAAAGAGCTGCAGGTCATGGATCTGGCGGCATTTACCTTGGCCCGTGATCACAGCTTACCGATTCGCGTGTTTAATATGAATAAACCCGGTGCATTAAGCCGTGTTGTATTAGGTCAGGTAGAAGGCACAACCATTACTCATTGTGATGAAATAAAATAAATTAATAGTTAAAAACAAAATTAAGAGAATTGTTATGATTAATGAAGTAAAAAATGACGCGCAAACGCGCATGGCTAAAAGCGTTGAATCATTTAAGAGTCAGTTGGCCAAAGTACGTACCGGCCGTGCACATCCGAGTTTACTCGACGGTATTATGGTGCCCTATTACGGAAGTAATACGCCGCTGCGCCAGGTTGGTAATGTTTCTACGGAAGACGCGCGTACCCTAACCGTCACTGTTTTTGATGCGACGCTGATCCCTGCTGTTGAAAAAGCCATTATGAACTCAAACCTGGGGCTAAACCCGATGTCTGCAGGGACAGTGATCCGTATTCCATTGCCGCCACTAACCGAAGAGCGCCGTAAAGATCTGATTAAAGTGGTCCGTGGTGAAGCGGAAAACAGCCGTATTGCCATCCGTAATATTCGTCGTGACGCAAATAACGATCTGAAAGCACTGGAAAAAGATAAAGATATCAGTGAAGATGAGCAGCGTCTTGGTGAAGAAAATATTCAAAAAATCACTAATGACTTTGTTAAGCAGATAGATGATATTTTAGCTGTGAAAGAAAAAGAGTTATTAGAAGTTTAATAACTGCGACAAATAACGGTTAATTAAAATCAGCGCAGCTAATCATTAGCTGCGCTGATTAATATATCCCTAGTATTGCAATTATTTAACTTATTAAGGCTATATGTGACAACCTTAAATCAATCAACAAAAATGCCGAAACATGTCGCGATCATTATGGATGGCAATGGCCGCTGGGCTGAAAATAGAGGCAAACATCGTGTTTTTGGCCATAAACATGGTGTGACATCGTTACGTAAAGCGATTTCTTTTGCCAGTGAAAAAAATATTCAGGCATTAACCATTTTTGCCTTCAGCAGTGAAAATTGGAAGCGTCCGGAGCAGGAAGTAAATATGCTGATGGAGCTGTTTTTTACCGTGCTGGGCAGCGAAGTAAAAAAATTACATAAGCATAATATTAAATTAAAAATTATTGGTGATCTCAGCGGTTTCAGTGTGCGTCTGCAGAATAAAATTGTTAAAGCAGAGCAACTGACGAAGAATAACACCGGGTTAGCGCTCAATGTTGCCGCTAATTATGGTGGGCGTTGGGATATCACGCAGGCGACCCGGAAAATTGCGGCATTAGTCGCTGCCGGTGAATTAAACGCTGATGATATCGATGAAAATAGAGTAAGCCAGGAGCTGGCGCTGCATAATCTGCCTGCTGTGGATTTAATGATCCGCACCGGAGGCGAACAGCGTATTAGTAACTTTCTGCTATGGCAGCTTGCCTATGCAGAGTTGTATTTTAGCGATTGTTTATGGCCTGATTTTGATGCTTTAGCTTTTCAGGATGCGCTGGATATGTTTGCCGGCAAAGAGCGTCGTTTTGGACAAACCAGTGCCCAAGTTAGTTTCCAGAGCGTGGATGAAAACTGAAAAACACAACGAATTTAACAGGAAATCTCTGTGAAACAACGAATTATAACCGCCTTGATAATAGCGCCATTAACCATTGCGTGCTTTTTTTTACTGCCGCTTAATTTTTTTATGCTCTTTGCTGCCGTTATTTTTTTACTGGCAAGTAAAGAGTGGGGAAGCTTTGTCAGCAAAAAAAAACCGTTCTTAATTTTATCTCTGTTTGCTGTACTGCTTGGCATAACCATTTTTATCTTACCGCTTGAGCAGTTATGGCTAAACGGCAAGGTTAATCCGCTTATCTGTTATTGTTTAACTATCGCCGCAGTGTGGTGGTGTGTATCCTTATTGATGGTGATCAGCTATCCGAAAACGGCTGCTATCTGGGCCAAGAGCTGCATAATAAAAAGTTTAATGGGCTTATCGACCCTAGTGCCTTTCTTTTGGGGCATGTTGCTATTACGTTCGGTCAATATTCACTCTGACTTTTATTATGGTGCGCAGTTATTAATGTTTGTCTTTGCGTTAGTGTGGGCGGCCGATACCGGCGCATACTTCTGCGGGAAAAAATTTGGTAAATATAAACTGGCGGTTAATGTCAGCCCGAATAAAACCATTGAAGGCTTTATCGGCGGACTGCTGGCCGCCATGCTGGTGGCATTTTTCGGCAGCCTCTTTTTTGCTATTGCTGCGGAAAAAATGTTTTTATTCTTTGTCGCCGCTTTAGTGACGACTATGGTTTCGACACTCGGTGATCTCAATGAAAGTATTTTCAAACGCGAAGCCGGGCTAAAGGACAGCGGTAATTTACTGCCGGGCCATGGCGGTATTTTAGATCGTATCGACAGTTTAACGGCTGCTGTTCCCATATTTGCTGTAATCTATCTGATTTGGTTAAATTAAAAGATGAAAAAACTAGCTGTTTTAGGGGCAACAGGATCAATTGGCGCGAGTACGCTCAGTGTCTGCCGCAGCAACCCGGGTTTATATAAGGTTAATTTGTTAGCGGCCGCGAGCAATGTTGATAAAATGTTTGCACTGTGCCGCGAATTTTTGCCTGCCTATGTGGCGATGAGTGATGAGCCTGCCCGGCTGCGTTTACAGGCATTAGTGAGCGAGGCTAACCTGTGCTGTCAGGTTATCGGCAGTGAGAAGCAGTTACTGCAATTGTTAAGCAGTGGCGAAATTGATAGCGTGATGGCGGCTATCGTTGGTGCAGCCGGCTTAAAAAGTACCTTGGCGGCAGTGCAGGCTGGTAAAGAGATATTCCTTGCCAATAAAGAAGCATTAGTGATGTCGGGTGCGCTGTTTATGGATGCCGTGATCAAGTCCGGTGCTAAGCTCTGGCCGGTTGACAGCGAGCATAATGCTATCTTTCAGGCGTTATCAGCTAGTCTGCAGGATAGTCTTGGCAGTTGTGATCTGCACGGACAAGGCGTGTCGAAAATATTGCTGACCGGCTCGGGCGGGCCGTTCTTAGACAAACCGCTGCAGCAGTTTTCACAGATAACCCCAGCCGAGGCGGTTAAGCATCCTAACTGGTCGATGGGTCGGAAAATATCGATCGATTCGGCAACCATGATGAATAAAGGGCTGGAATATATTGAAGCACGCTGGTTATTTAATGCGGCCAAAGAGCAGTTACAGGTGATTATTCATCCTCAGTCGGTGATCCATTCCATGGTCCAGTATAAAGACGGCAGCGTGATTGCGCAGATGGGCAATCCGGATATGCGTATTCCTATTGCCCATGTGATGGGCGGGGAGCAACGCATCGAGAGTGGTGTGGCCGGATTTGATTTTTTCTCTACTGCTGACTTTAGTTTTTTAGCGCCGGATTATAACCGTTACCCCTGTTTGCAATTGGCCATTGACGCCTGCTACCAGGGCCAGCAGGCAACGACCACCTTAAATGCGGTCAATGAAGTGGCAGTGCAGGCCTTTTTGGATAATAAAATAAAATTCACACAAATTTCTCAGCTTGTCGAGCGAGTATTAAATAACAGTGATACTCGGCAAATCAATTCAATTGAACACCTAATGGAGATTGATATTGAAGCGCGGCAGCATGCACAGAAAATAATTAAGCGGGATATTCTATGTTAAGCAGTTTATGGAATTTGGGTGCATTTATTGTTGCACTGAGCATTTTGATTGCCATTCATGAGTATGGGCATTTTTGGGTCGCCAGACGTTGCGGTGTCAAAATACATCGCTTTTCGATTGGTTTTGGTAAAGTGCTCTTTAGAAGGTTTGATCGCCAGGGCACTGAATTTGCGGTTGCTGCCATTCCGCTGGGCGGCTACGTAAAAATGCTCGATGGCCGTGTCGATACTTTATCAGCTGCCGATGAAGCCTTTGCTTTTGATAAAAAAAACGTCTGGCAGCGTATTGCCATTGTCTCTGCCGGCCCGCTGGCCAATTTTTTATTGGCCATTGTCGTCTTCTGTTTGATGTATATGGTCGGGATCAACAGCGCTAAACCTATTATGCAGGGCACGCATGAAAATACGCCGATGCAGATTATTGAAAGTGACCGTGCTTTTCAGGTAACGGCGATTAACGGTCAGCAAATAGAGGATTGGGAAGCGCTGAACCTGGCATTGATCAGCCAAATTGGTGAAACTGAGTTTACCATCACTATTGCGCCGTTATCGGAAAATAAAAATGCTGTAAATTTTGCACCACCGGAAACATATACTGTCTCACTGCAGAACTGGGCATTTGATCCGAAAAAACAATCCATTATAGATAGTTTAGGATTACGCCCCTATGCGCCTGAGGTGCATCTGCAGGTGGCGAATGTGGTAAAAGGAGGGGCCGGTGAAAAAGCCGGGCTCAAGGCGGGTGACAAATTACAGGCTGTTAACGGCATGCTGTTAAGTACCTGGCAGGAATTTGTTGAACTGATTCAAAGCCATGCCGGACAGCCGCTGCAGGTTGACATTGTCAGAGGCGCGCAATTGCTAACGATTGAGCTGCAGCCCGAAGCCAAACAACTGCAGGGAACGACCCAAGGCTATATTGGCGTAGCACCTGTTGTCGATCCCTATCCGCAGGAATATCGCATCAAGTTACAGTATTCACCTATAGATGTATTTATCAAGGGGGTTGAAAAAACCGGACAGTTAACCAAGCTGACTTTTGATACCTTAATAAAACTGCTGACCGGAGATATTGCCGTTACCAATCTCAGCGGCCCTGTTGCTATTGCTAAAGGGGCGGGCATGAGTGCCGGTTACGGCATTGAATACTTTTTAGGCTTTTTAGGGCTAATCAGCGTGAATTTAGGCTTGATGAATTTAATTCCTCTGCCGGTATTAGATGGCGGGCATCTACTTTATTACTTTGCCGAAGTTGTCACCGGGAAGCCTGTTTCGGAAAAAGTACAGGAGATGGGGTTTAAAATTGGAGCGGCTATTTTATTTGCGCTAATGGCTATCGCCATACTCAATGACTTCAATTTATTATAGTGTGCTAAACCGCCTGCTAACGCTTCAGCTGCAAATAACCGGCGATATCAAGGCAATGTGTTGAAACTGTATTTATAACTTTATACACTCGGCTCCCTGTTCAATTGAAGACTTTAATTGCCTGCAGTTTAATTATTAAAGCATACACGGTACTTAGCGGCTGAAAATAAAACACCAATATAAGTGTTGTAAAGGATTAACCAATAAATGATTAAAAGATATCTACTTGCTTCGGCCCTGATAGTGGGCAGCTGTTTTCCGCTGCTTTGCGCTGCCGAAAAATTTACTATTGCTGATTTGCAGTTTGAAGGTTTGCAGCGTGTCACCCTGGGAGCGGCATTATTAAGTTTACCTATTCGAGAAGGGGATAGCGTTGATGACTATGAATTGTCCAAGGCCCTGAAAAAACTTTACGCCAGCAGTCATTTTGAATCCATTGAACTGTTCCGCGAAGGTGATATTTTAATCTTTAAAGTGAAAGAGCGGCCGACCATCAGTAATATCGAACTGATTGGTAATAAAAAGCTAACTGAAGAGCAGATTCTTGATTCCTTAAAATCATCAAAAATCCAAATCGGCGAAACCTTGGATCGCACCACGCTTGCGGGAATCGGCAAAAGCCTGGAAGATTTTTATCACAGCGTCGGCAAATACAGCGCGCAAGTTGAACCCGTTGTCACACCATTACCGCGTAATCGCGTGGCTGTACAGTTTATTTTCCGGGAAGGTTTATCGGCTAAAATCGAACAGATAAATATTGTCGGTAATAAGGTTTTTTCAGATCAGCAGCTGTTAAAGCGTCTCACCCTGGGAGATTCCGGCGGCTGGTGGGACTTTTTTGCCGATGATAAGTATCAGAAACAAAAACTGGCCGGGGATTTAGAGGTCATTAAAAGTTACTATCTGGATCGCGGTTATATTCGTTTCCAGATAGAGGACACCCAGGTTTCATTGACCCCTAATAAGAAGGGCGTCTATGTTACGGTAAATATCAGGGAAGGCGAAGTCTATAAAGTCTCTGATGTTAAATTTATCGGTAACCTGTTAAATAATGAAACAGAAATAGCGTCCCTGGTGCCTTTTGCCAAAGGCGATATTTATGCCGCTTCCGATGTGGCATTTACCGAGCAGAGTATTCGCAAATACCTTGGCCGGCTTGGTTATGCTTACCCGCAAATCACCACCTACCCGGAAATCGATGATGCCAGCAATACGGTACTGATCAACTTCTCAATAGATCCCGGGCAACGCGGCTATGTGCGCCATATTAATATTTCCGGTAATGACACGACCAAAGATGTGGTTCTGCGCCGAGAGCTGCGGCAGATGGAAAGCAGCTGGTTATCCAGCGAAAGCATTGAAACATCAAAAGCACGTTTAAATCGTTTAGGTTTTTTCTCTAAAGTTGATATCAACACCGAGCGCGTCAGCGATGATCTGGTCGATTTGAATATTAATGTAGAAGAACAATCCTCCGGCTCTATTAATGCCGGTATAGGCTATGGTACTGACTCTGGCATGAGTTTGACGGCTGGTGTACAGCAGAATAACTTTCTCGGCTCGGGTGATAAAGTGGCTGTTGAAGCCAAAAAGAACGACTATAGTCTTAGCGGAAATATCAGCTATACCACCCCTTATCTGACGGAAGATGCCGTCAGTCTTGGCGGGCGTGTTTTTTATGACAAGTTTGAGGCAGGTGACGCCAATATTGTTGACTATACCAATACCACCTATGGGGCGCGCTTAACCCTGGGCTTTCCGGTCAATGAGATTAACCGTTTAGGCTTTGGTCTGGGCTGGGAAAATAACGGTATTACGCTGAACAAGGCCTATGAGCAGACTGAGCTGTTCAGGGAGATTTACGGCTCACAGGTCGATAGCGATAATTCAGCTAATTTCCAGAATTTTGATCTGTCACTGAAGTGGACAAGAAATAACCTTGATAAAGGGCTGTTAGCCACGCAGGGGATGAAACATACGCTTTCCGCCAAAATGACCACGCCGGGCTCGGATCTGCAGTACTTCAAAATTAATTTTGATTTCAGCAATTATCAGCGCATTACCGATAATGGCGACTGGACCACGCTGTTTAGAGTATCGGCTGGATATGGTAATGGCTATGGGCAGTTTGAAGGTAATGAGCAGATACTGCCTTACTTTGAAAACTACTATGCCGGTGGTTACCGCACGCTGCGTGGTTTCGCAGGCAACACGGTCGGCCCGCGTGCCATGTATAGTAATAGTGACGGCGGTAACAGTTCACTGCTGTTAACCGACAGTGCTATCGGTGGTAATGCCAAATATACGCTGAGCGCTGAACTGATCTTCCCGGTGCCTTTCCTTGATGAGGCTTATACCAAACAGGTGCGCAGCAGCCTCTTTATTGATGCCGGTGAAGTATGGGATACTGAATTTGATTATGACAGTTACCAGAATATGGCCTGCTCATATAATTGTGAATATTTTGCAGATTACTCTAAACCCGGTAGAATCCGTGCCTCAATAGGGACACAGCTTACCTGGGTATCGCCCATGGGGCCTTTGGTTTTCACCCTTGCCGTGCCGCTTAAAGAGTATGAAGGGGATAGTACTGAGTTTTTCTCTTTCAATATTGGGCAAACGTTCTAAATATGATGCTTAGGCGCCAATTCAAAATTAGCTTGAGTGCGCAGATATTTTATCATATTTTCTTTTTATATTATGGAGTTACAAAATGAAAAACTTTTTTAAAGTCGTCGTTTTAGGCGCTGTTATGGCTTCCTCTTCACTGGTCAGTGCCGCGCAGGAAGCACAAAAAATGGCGGTGGTTTTCCCTTCAAAAATTATGCAGCAATCGCCGCAACGTGAAAAAATAGAGAAAAAACTACAGGCTGAATTTAAAGGGCGTATCGATAGTTTAAAGGCGCTGGAAAAAGAGATTTCTGATATCGAGTCTAAACTGGAGCGTGACGGCGCATTGATGGCTGAGAGTGAAGTCACTAACCTGCAGCGCAAAAGAGCGGTTAAAATATCTGAATTCAAATTAGAGCGCGAAGCCTTTAGCGAAGATAGCCGTCGCCGTCAAAATGAAGAGTATCAAAAATCCAAAGCGACCCTGCTTGATGTTATCAATAGCGTGGCGACAAAAAACGGCTATGATGTTGTGCTTAATGGTGAGCAGATCCTTTTTGCCGCGCCTGAACTGGATATTTCCAACCTTATTATTAAAGAAATAAGTAAAAGATAGGTTATCAATAATGACGTACAATCTAGCTCATCTGGCTGAGTCATTAAATGCTCAGCTTAGCGGTGATGGCGAGCTGCTCGTGCATCGTCTTGCGACCTTTGCTGAAGCAGGTGAAGGAGATATTACCTTTGTCTCTGATAAAAAATTACTGGCTAAACTCGCTGAATGTAACGCCAGTGCCATTGTGCTGCCGAGCGCTTTACAGGGGACTTACTCGGGTAATGCCCTGTTTATGGACAATCCTTACCTCGGTTACGCTTTATTAGCGCGTCTCTTTGACAGTACGCCTAATTTACCGGCAGGCATTGCGGCTTCTGCGGTGATCCATGAAAGCGTTGAAATCGGTAACAATGTGGCGATAGCGGATAATGTAGTGATTGAAGCGGGTGTAAAAATTGCTGATAACTGCCAGATCCATGCCAATGTGGTGATTGGCGCAAATTCTCAGATGGGCGAGCAGTGTAAAATCTATCCGAATGTGACAATTTATTATAACTGTCAACTGGGTAAAACGTGTATTATCCATGCCAACACTGTGATTGGCTCCGATGGTTTCGGCAATGCGCCTTATCAGGGCAGGTGGGTGAAGATTCCGCAGATAGGGCGGGTATTGATTGGTGATGATGTGGAAATAGGCTCCTCAACGACTATTGATCGGGGGGCATTATCCGATACCGTGATTGCCGATGGTGTAAAAATTGATAACCAATGCCAGATTGCTCATAATGTCCAGATTGGTGCACATACCGCTATTGCCGGCGGTTCAAATATTGCCGGCAGTACAAAAGTCGGCAAAAACTGTATTATTGGCGGCAGCGTGGCAATGAACGGTCACTTAAGCATTACTGATAATGTTGTCATCACCGGGGACAGTATGGTGATGCGCAATATTAATGAGGCCGGCATTTATTCATCGGGTATACCGGCACAAAAAAACAAAGCATGGCGTAAAGCAACCGCTCACACATTAAAAATTGACGATCTGGTTAAACGTGTGAAAGAACTTGAAAAACAACTTAAAAAAATTGAGGAATAAAACGTGAGTAACGAATTAAATTCACTAGATATTAAAGAGATTATGGATCTTTTGCCGCACCGCTACCCATTTTTATTAATCGATCGCGTTATTGATTATGTCCCGGGCAAGACTCTACACGGCATTAAGAATGTCTCTTTTAATGAGCCTCAATTTACCGGCCATTTTCCCGGTACACCGGTTTTTCCGGGCGTGATGATTTTAGAAGCACTTGCTCAGGCTACAGGGGTATTAGCCTTTGCGACTTACGGTAAGCCGGCTGAAAATGAACTCTATTTTCTAGCATCTATTGACCAGGTACGCTATCGTAAACCTGTTGTACCTGGCGATGTCCTACACCTTGAAGTTATCTACCTGAAAGAGCGCCGCGGTATGGGTAAATTTGAGTGTATTGCGAAAGTTGACGGCGAAGTGGCCTGTCAGGCGATGATTATGTGCGCAAGAAGAGAGATTTAATGGCAGATTTAATAGCAAAGATCCATCCAACCGCGATTGTTCATGAAAGTGCAATCATAGGTGAAAATGTAGAAATTGGTCCTTACAGCATTATCGGCGAGCGTGTTGAAATTGGTGATAATTGCTGGGTTGCACCGCATGTTGTTATTAAAGGCCCGACTAAAATGGGCAAAGGCAATCGAATTTTTCAATTTGCCTCTATCGGAGAGGATTGCCAGGATCTCAAGTATAACGGTGAAGAAACCTTTTTAGAGATTGGTGATAATAATGTCTTTCGCGAGAGCTGTACTGTACATCGCGGCACCACTCAGGATCAGGGAATTACCCGTATCGGCAGTAATAACCTGCTGATGGCTTACGTGCACGTCGCACACGACTGTGTACTGGGGGATAATATTATTCTCTCCAATAATGCCACATTGGCCGGGCATACCAAGCTGGCTAATAATGTCATTATCGGCGGTCTTTCAGCACTGCATCAGTTTACCCGTGTCGGTGAGTTTGCCATGATTGGCGGCTGTTCTGCGGTCAATAAAGATGTGCCGCCTTATTTTATGGCGACCGGCAACTACGCACAGGCGCAAGGTATTAACTCGGTTGGTTTAAAGCGTCGCGGCTTCAGCAGTGCTGCGATTATGGAGATCAAGCGTGCCTACAAAGCAATCTGCCGTCAGGGTAATACCCTTGCTGAGGCAAAAGAAGAGATTGCTGCTAAACTGGAAAGCTGTCCTGAGCTGCAGATTCTATATGATTTTATCTGTGAAGATAGCCGTGGCATAGTTCGTTAATAGATGTTGGTTTTTATATTTATGTAAAAATAGGCTCGTAAGAGCCTTTTTTTTTAAAATAAGAAATTAAGAGAAAAGTTATGAATAAACCACTGCGCATCGGCTTAATTGCCGGTGAAGTTTCCGGTGATATTTTAGGCGAAGGCTTAATCAAAGCATTAAAAGTGCATTATCCCGATGCTGTTTTTGAAGGTATTGCCGGGCCGCGCATGATTGCTCAGGGCTGTCAGTCATTACATCCCCTTGATGCGCTATCAGTCATGGGATTTGTTGAAGTGCTGAGCAAGCTGCGCAGCATTCTCCATATTCGCAAATCTATTATTGAGCACTTTATCGCGAACCCGCCGGATATCTTTATCGGTATTGACGCGCCGGATTTTAATTTAAATGTGGAATTAAAGTTAAAGCAGCACAATATAAAGACTATCCATTATGTCAGTCCCTCAGTCTGGGCCTGGAAGCAGTGGCGTATTCATAAAATAGCCAGAGCAACCGATTTAGTGCTGGCTTTTCTGCCTTTTGAAAAAGCATTTTATGATAAATTTAATGTCCCCTGTCAGTTTGTCGGCCATACGCTTGCCGATCAACTGCCGCTGCTGGCCGATAAAGAGGCGGCACGCAGCAAGCTCGGTCTGGCCGCTGCTGATAAATTATTGGCTATTCTGCCGGGCAGCCGCAAAGCGGAAGTGGAGCTTCTCGGGCCTGTTTTTCTGCGCGCTGCTGCAATTATCAGCCGTCAGTTTCCCGCGCTTAAGTTTATTGTGCCTATGGTTAACAAGGCGCGTAAAGCGCAGTTTTTAGCCTTGCAGAAGCACTACGCGCCGAATCTGCCGCTAACGATTTTTGACGGTCAGGCCAGTGCCGTTTTACAATCTGCCGATACCGTTTTACTGGCATCCGGAACCGCGGCGCTGGAGGCGATGCTTGCTAAAACCCCGATGGTCGTTGCGTATCGGGTTAAAGCGCTGACTTATCTGATAGCCAAGGCGATGGTCAAGGTTAAATATACTTCTTTGCCGAACCTGCTTGCCGATCGAGAAGTGGTTAAAGAGCTCAGTCAGCATGACTGTACGGTGGACAATATTGTTGCCGAACTGAGCCGCTTATTAAGCCAGGATAATCAACAGCTGATCGCGACCTTTACTAAGCTGCATCAACTTATTAAGTGTGATGCCGATAAGCAGGCAGCGCAAGCTGTGGTCAATTTATTGGAAACGCGTGAACAAGAAAATGAGTAAATTACAAAGTGCTTACCCGGAGGTGGTTTACCCCGACTTTAACCTAATTGCAGGTGTTGATGAAGTCGGGCGCGGCCCCTTGGTCGGCGATGTGGTTACTGCTGCCGTTATTTTAGATCCCGACAAGCCGATTGCAGGCTTAACGGATTCTAAAAAGCTCAGTGATAAAAAACGTGATTTGCTGTTTGCACAAATACAGGAAAAAGCGCTTTGCTTTGCGATTGGCCGTGCCAGTCCTGAGGAGATTGACCGGCTTAATATCCTGCATGCGACTATGCTGGCCATGCAGCGTGCCGTTGCGCAGTTAACCGTGCAGCCGGAATTTGTTTTTATTGACGGCAACCGTTGCCCGGCGCTGAATATGCCCTGCGCAGCGGTTGTTAAAGGGGATCTGCGCGTGGCTGAGATCAGTGCCGCATCGATTCTGGCAAAAGTGACTCGGGATCGGGAGATGCAGGCGCTCGATCAGCGTTATCCTGAATATGGTTTTGCGCAGCATAAAGGCTATCCGACCAAAGCCCACTTTGCGGCCTTGGAAAAGCTCGGGGTTATTCCTGAATACCGTAAAAGCTTTAAGCCGGTTAAAAAAGTGCTCGGGCTTTTAGGTAATGCGTGATGAGTAATGAGTAATGTGTGATGAGTAATTAGTTACTTTTACCTATTACTCTTTACCAATCACTCTTTACCAATCACCTTGCAGTGGTGAATAAAATTTTTTAGTGTAGAGGTTACTACTATTTCCAGTTCAGATCCTAAATTTATCCATTTACGCGTCCATAGCGACTTTTCTATGGTCGATGGCTTAACTAAGGTCAAACCTTTAGTTGCTAAAACTGCCGCCATGAATATGCCGGCCCTGGCAATAACCGACCAAACCAACTTTTGCGGACTGGTAAAGTTTTATGGGGCTGCTCATGGGGCCGGTATTAAACCTATTATCGGAGCGGATTTCTGGGTGCAAAGCGAACTGCTCGGCGGCGAGCAATTTCGCCTTACTGCCCTGGCGATGGATAATCAGGGCTATAAAAATATTACCGAGCTGATCTCGAAAGCCTATCTGCGCGGCCATATCGGTGGCCATGCTGTTATTGACCAAGCGTGGTTAGCCGAGCATCATCAAGGCGTTATTTTACTCTCCGGAGCCAAAGAGGGCGACTTGGGCAAGGCGCTGTTAAAGGGCCACCATAAGCTGGCCGAGCAGATCACGGCATTTTACAGCAAGTATTTTGCGCAGCGCTTTTATCTGGAATTGATCCGTACCAACCGCGTCGATGAAGAAAACTATCTGCATGCAGCGCTTGCCTGGGCGGAAAAGTTTACACTGCCTGTGGTGGCGACCAATCAGGTGGTGTTTGCCGATAAAGAGCTGTTTGATGCCCATGAGATTCGCGTCTGCATCAATCAGGGTTATACCTTAGGCGATGATCGCCGTCCTAAATATTACAGCCCGGAGCAGTACCTGCGCAGCGAGGAGGAGATGTGCGAGCTCTTCTCTGATATTCCCGAAGCGCTGCAGAACAGTGTGGAAATAGCCAAACGCTGTAATGTAACCCTGCGTTTAGGCGAATATTTTCTGCCCGACTTTCCTACCGGCGGTATGCCGATTAACGAGTACTTCTGCAAGGTTTCCCGCGAAGGGCTAGAGGCGCGCTTAGAGTTTCTCTTTGATAAAAATGCGCCGGATTTTGCCGAGATCCGCAAGCCCTATGATGAGCGTCTGGAGATTGAACTGGATGTTATTAATACCATGGGCTTTCCCGGCTACTTTCTGATCGTAATGGAATTTATTCAGTGGAGTAAGGACAATAATATTCCGGTGGGGCCGGGGCGTGGCTCGGGTGCCGGCTCTTTGGTGGCCTATGCGTTAAAGATCACCGACCTTGATCCGCTGGAGCTGGATCTGCTCTTTGAGCGATTCCTTAACCCGGAACGTGTCTCTATGCCCGATTTTGATATCGATTTCTGTATGGACAGGCGTGATGAGGTGATTGACCATGTCGCCGAGCTTTATGGCCGGGATGCCGTTTCGCAGATAATTACCTTTGGTACTATGGCTGCCAAAGCGGTTATTCGTGATGTCGGACGGGTGCTGGGTCATCCCTACGGTTTTGTCGATGGTATCTCTAAACTGGTACCGCCGACACCGGGAATGACCCTGAGCAAAGCCTTTGTTGAGGAGCCGCGGCTGCAGGAGCGCTATGACAGCAGTGAAGATGTGCGTGCTCTTATCGATATGTGCCGCACCTTGGAAGGGACAATACGAAATGCCGGTAAACATGCCGGTGGCGTGGTTATCTCACCGACTACTATTACCGATTTTGCGCCGCTGTACTGCGATGAAGAGGGCAAAAATCCGGTAACCCAGTTTGATAAAAATGATGTAGAAACTGCCGGCCTGGTTAAATTTGACTTCCTGGGCCTGCGTACCCTGACCATTATTCAGTGGGCACTGGATATGGCCAATGCGCATAAAAAAATGCGTGGTGAAGAGCCTATCTACATTGAAAAGATCGATCTCACCGAACCGGCTTGTTTTGAACTGTTAAAGCGTTATGAAACCACCGCCGTTTTCCAGCTCGAATCGCGGGGTATGAAAGATCTGATTCGACGCTTACAGCCGGACTGTTTTGAAGATATGATCGCACTGGTGGCGCTGTTTCGTCCCGGCCCTCTGCAGTCCGGCATGGTCGATAACTTTATTGAGCGTAAGCATGGCCGCGAGGCCGTTTCTTACCCGGATGAAAAGTGGCAGCATGAATCATTAAAAGAGATCCTCTCTCCGACCTACGGCATTATTCTCTATCAAGAGCAGGTTATGCAGATTGCTCAGGTGTTATCCGGTTATACGCTCGGCGGCGCGGATATGCTGCGTCGTGCTATGGGTAAGAAAAAACCGGAAGAGATGGCTAAGCAGCGGGCGACCTTTGAAGAAGGTGCGATTGCCAACGGCATTGACGGTGAGCTGGCGATGAAGATCTTTGATTTGGTAGAAAAGTTTGCCGGCTATGGTTTTAATAAATCGCACTCGGCCGCTTACGCATTGGTTTCCTATCAAACGCTGTGGATGAAAACCTTTTATCCTTCCTATTTTATGGCCGCGGTGATGTCTGCGGATATGGATAATACCGATAAAATCGTTATTTTGGTGGCGGAATGTCAGAGCATGGGGCTGGAGCTGGGGCCGCCGGATGTCAATGAAGGTTTGTTTAAATTTAACGTCGATCCGGATCTGCGCATAGTTTACGGAATCGGCGCGGTAAAAGGGGTCGGAGAAGCCCCGGTGGAAGCTATTATTGAAGCCCGGAAAGAGGGCGGTAAGTTTAAAGATCTATTTGATTTCTGTAACCGAATCGATCTTAAGCGCTGTAATAAACGTGTCCTGGAAAAACTGATTTTAGCCGGTGCGCTGGATCAACTGGGGCCGCACCGTGCGGCGTTAATGGAAACATTGCCGAATGCGCTGCAGTCGGCCATGCAGCATAAAAAAGCGGAAGCATTCGGACAGAGCGATCTGTTTGGCGTGTTAACCACAGACAGTGAGGAGATTGCCAATAAGTTTGCTTCAGTAGCGCAGTGGCCGGAAAAACAGTGGTTAGCCGGTGAAAAAGAGACGCTGGGCTTGTATTTGACCGGACATCCCATCAATCAGTATGAACAGCATATTCGTGCATTTCATTGTACTAAACTGGTCGATCTGGTCGCTAACCGCCGCGGACAAAACAGCCGTGTTGCCGGACTTATTCTCAGCATGCGCGTGATGGTCACTAAAGCGGGTAAGCGGATGGGCATTATTACCCTGGATGATAAAAGTGCACGTATGGATGTGACCGTCTTTGCCGATCTGCTTGACCAATATGAAGAGCTGCTGGTCAGCGATAATGTCGTGGTGCTGCAGGGACAGGTCAGTGAAGACTTCTTTAACGGCGGTTTAAAAATGAATGCCCGGGAAGTGATGAGTATCGATCAGGCGCGTGAACGCTTTGCCTCAAAGTTACGCTTAAAGGTCGACTCAGAAAAAGTTGGACCCGATTTTCAAATACAGTTACGTGAAGCTTTACAACCGGCCATGGGCGGCTTGTGCCCGGTATTTATTGAATATAAAAATCAGCATGCACAAGCCGAGTTGTCATTAGGACGGGCCTGGTCGGTCACCCCCTGCGATGAGCTGCTTTTCTCGCTGCAGTCTTTATTAGGTGCTGACAATGTCACGCTGCATTTCGATCAGGTTGGCTAATATGCAGAATAATGATCTTTTATCGGCCTTTAGCGGGCAGATAAAGCAGCTCTGCGCTGACAGTTCCTGGTCTGATATTGATTTTCAGATTGCTTTAAGCGGCGGTCTGGACTCTGTCGTGCTGCTGCATCTTTTTGCGCGATACCGCGCAGAGATAGCGCCCGATTTAGTCATTAGTGCCCATCATATCAACCATGGTTTAAGTGATAATGCCGCCTTCTGGCAGGATTTTTGCTCTCTACTGTGCACTGAGCTGGCTGTTGATTTTAACTGCTCTGCGGTCAAGTTAGTCAAGGCAAAGCGGACTAGCCTTGAGGCACTGGCCAGAGAAAAACGTTATCGCTGTTTAACGCAGAGTTTACGCACAAACAGTTATCTGGTGACCGCTCATCATCAGGATGACCAGCTGGAAACTGTGCTGCTGGCATTAAAAAGAGGCGCCGGAAATACTGGTTTGCAGGGGATCCTCTGTAAACAAAAACTACAGCATGGTTACTTGATCCGTCCGCTGCTGAATTTTTCCCGTCAGCAGTTACTGTCTTATGCGCAATCTTTTGAGCTGCAGTGGATTGAGGATGAAACTAATAGCGATCAGGTTTTTGACCGCAACTATATTCGCCATACCATTTCACCGTTATTAAAAGCACGCTGGCCGGCCATTGCCAAAACAGTGGCGCGCAGCGCGGCCATTTGCCAGGAGCAGCAGCAGTTACTCGATGAGGTTGCGCAGTTGGACTTTGCCCGCTGTGCGGGCCAGCTATTAAATCAAAATGTCCTGCTTATTGAGCAGTTGCAGGCGCTGAGCGTCGCCCGGCGTAATAATGTCCTGCGCTACTGGTTCAAAACCAATAAGCTCAATTATCCATCGGCCAAACAGCTCTCAGCGGTATGGAGTGATATCATTTTAGCGGCGCCGGACGCCATGCCGCAAATGCAGTTTCAGCATGTTAGCCTGCGCCGTTATCGCCAGCAGCTTTATCTTGTTGAAGAACAAGCTGCCGTTGATTTTAATGAAACGCGCATCTGGAAGGGTGAAGAGCAGGTCAGTCTGCTCGATGGCAGAGTCAAACTGCATTTTCAACGCTTAGAGAAGGCTGAGCAGGCTTTATTTATTCCCGATGGTTGTGAAGTTAAAATCTGCTTTCGTGCGCATCTGCCGGCAAAGCTGAGCTGTACACCGATTGGTCGAAACGGATCGCGTAGCATTAAAAAGCTGCTGCATGAATACCATATTCCGCCCTGGCTGCGTGATTTTGTGCCCTTTATTTTGCTCAATGGAAAACTGCAGCAGGCGGTCGGTTTGTGGCAATGCCAAGCATTGCCAGCAGCGGCGGGGCAGTCTGTAAGCATCTCTTTTGCCTGACTGCTTTGCTTTACCGCTTAACTTATCACGACTGATTTTTCAAAAGCGCTTTTTTGGCGCATTGAGCTGCTCAACAAGCGCCATTTTTCAGCTATGCTTAAAGGAATGAATTACTTTCAATCATTATGATGGGCAGCGAGCGTCTGCAAATTAGGAGGGAGCTAATAGTGTGTTAAGTGAACTTTTAATCTTATTATGTTTTGCCATTATCAGCGTTATTGTCTTTCGCTGGCTGCGTTTATCGAATATTGTGGCTTATCTGTTTACCGGTTTTATACTCGGCCCTTCCCTGCTTAATATTCTCAGCTCTTATCATGAAATCGAATTGATCTCTGAATTCGGTATTGTTTTTTTAATGTTTTCCCTGGGCTTAGAGTTCTCCTTAAATAAATTAATGGCTATGCGCCGCTCTGTCTTTGGTGTCGGCCTGCTGCAGGTGGTGGTGTCATTTTTTATGTTTTATTTCTTAAGTCATTTATTCGGCTTAAACTGGCAGCAGTCCTTTACGGTGGCGGCAGTATTAACCATGTCTTCGACGGCAATTATTGTCAAAGTACTGGCGGATCAGCAGCGCCTGCACTCTAAACAGGGGAAATTGGCTATCGCGATTTTACTGTTCCAGGATCTCGCTGTTGTGCCTTTTTTAATTATTATTCCTATTATTGCCATCCCTCAAACAGAAGGGGGAGTGCTTTTACCTTTGTTGTTCGCCTTTGTAAAAGGGGCTTTGGCGATTACCGTTTTACTGTCAATAGGGCGCTGGTTATTACCGCGTTTCTTTTATGAAATGGGACGTTTACGCTTCGATGAAGTTTTTATTTTATCATCTCTTTTTGTCACCCTGCTGGCCGCCTGGTTTACCCAGCTGCTCGGTTTATCCATGACCTTAGGCGCTTTTCTGGCGGGCATGATGCTTGCAGAAAGCCATTACCGTCATCAGCTTGCTGCAGATATTCGTCCCTTTAGAGATATTTTAATGGCAATGTTTTTTATCTCTATCGGCACCCTGCTGCATTTTCAAGTATTACGCGATAATTTCATTATTTTGTGCCTGCTGGTGGCCTCTATGATGCTGGCAAAACTACTAACCATTAGCTGTGCCGCGTTAATGATGCGCGAAAAAATAAGCAGCGCACTGGGCGTCGGTATTGCGTTAGCGCAAATGGGAGAGTTCGGTTTTATCTTAGTGGCATTGGCCGGCAAATATAATTTGTTAGACCAGCAGTTATCATCGCTGCTGATTGCCACAGGTGTGATCAGCATGTCACTGACGCCATTATTAGTGAAATACAGCCAAAATATCAGTCGTGAAGTTCTCCACCAGTCGGAAAAGGTGTTTCGTTTTCAAAAAACGCTGCCGGGGCAATTTACCGATCATACTATTATCTGCGGCTACGGGCGTGTCGGGCAGATTGTGTCACGCTTTCTGAAAAGTGAGTCATTACCCTTTATTGTCTTAGACAGAGATCCGATGCGGGTTAAAGAAGCGCGTGAAGGCGGCGAGCAGATTGAATTTGGCGATGCCAGTCGCCGGGAAATATTGCTGGTGGCCGGTATTGAAAAAGCAAAGTTATTAATCATCACCTTTGATGATCTGCAGCGCTCTATGGCGTTATTGGGACAAATTCGTGAACTGAATCCCGATATTAAGGTGTTAGTGCGTACCAAAGATGATCGCGGCTTAGAGCTATTGCAGCGAGCAGGCGCTACGCAGGTGGTACCTGAAGTACTGGAAGGCAGCTTAATGCTGGTGGCACATGTTTTGTTTTTATCAGGCGTTCCACACAGACGCATACTGCAGCGCTTAGAGCGCGAACGGAAAACAAAATATCAGCACCTGCATGGTTTTTATTATGGTCAGGAAATTCCCAAAGAACAGAGTGACTGGTTTATTGAGCCTCTGCATGCCGTGGTCTTAAGCGAAAATGCAGAAGTTGTCGGCAGTTATGTGCAGGAGCTGCATCTTTCCGGGGTAATTATAAAATCACTGCAGAGAAAAGACGGGCAGGAGGTGACTATCTCTGCAGAGGTGCGTTTTCAAGCCGGTGATCTGCTGTTACTGCAGGGCGAAAAACCCGACCTATTATTAGCTGAAAAAATATTATCCAGAAAAATACATGAGCCGGCCGTCTAAAGTGAGCTTAATTGAAAAAATGAAAGAAAAGTAAATAGAAATAAGCGCAATAATTGCTGTTTCTTGGTATTGACGGTAATCTATAGGCGAGCCTATAAAATCAGTCTCTTAGCACGACTTGGCTATATTTATAATTAATTATCAATTTTTTCTTACGCTTAATTGGCACGGCATGATAAGGCGAGTAATGTATGTCCGAAAATTTATCTAAAGAGCTTTTCACTCCCAAATTTAATGTCCAGGAAACATCAACCATTATCCCCAGCTCTGCAACGAAAAAAAACTACCAGGCAGATGATAATATTATGGATGGCGAACAGCAGAACGGCTGGTATCGCTTATTAAAGTTTATGCTCTGGGCCTGGCAGGGATTAGATTTGATTGACTGCTATGATGTGCTGGCCCGCATTTCGGCTTCCAGCAATAAACGCAGCAATGAAGCGATATTAGATACTGTGATTGGTTTTCGTCCGGGAAACTGGTGCTATGAGTGGACGCAGCAGGCGATGCGTTACCAAAAAAAGGGCAGGGAATTTGCTGGACAGGGCGAGCGCGAAAAAGCCAGAAAAGCTTATTATAGTGCATCGCAGTTTTACAGTGTCGCCAGTTATCCGCATCTCAAAGGCGATGAGTTAAGTGCCCAGGCACAGGCGTTGGCATTTACTAATTACCGCGAATCCTTTAGGTATAATAATCAGCTGCTAAAAGAGATAAAAGTTCCTTTTCAGGGCAAAGAAGTGATCTGTTATCTGCATCTTCCTGATACGGAAACCATTCATCCGCTGGTGATTGTCAGCGGCGGCCTTGATGCGCTGCAATGTGATTTTTTACCGCTCTTTGAAAAACAGCTGGCTCCGGCCGGTATTGCCATGCTGACCGTTGATCTGCCCGGTATCGGCTGTTCCAGCCATATAAAATTAGAGCAGAACTCTTCTAATCTGCATCAGGCGATTATTCATTATTTAAAGCAGGTGCCCTGGATCGACCATGATCGGATTTCCTTAATGGGTATGCGTTTTGGTGGTAATGTGGCGACGCGTTTAGCTTTTTTAGAGCCTAAATATGTCAAATCAGTGGTCTGTGTGGGCGCTGCGGTAGGCAGTATTTTTGATAATCTGGATAGTTTTAAAAAACTGCCGCCTATGCTGCTTGACTGTATTGCATCACGTATGCAGATTACAGACTCCAGTGTCGAGGTTTTATATCAGAACTGTGTGCCATTTTCCTTAATCAAACAGGGACTGCTTGCACGCAGCCGTATCGACACACCGTTATTGAGCATTGGCCATCAGAATGACGTGATGTGCAACCGGCAGGATTTACAGCTTATTGCCCGTGCAAGTCGTGATGGAAAATCACATATTATTGATAAACCTCCTATTTTTGAATCATATTTAAACAGTTTAAGTTATTCTGCGCAGTGGTTAACAAGACATCTGACGGAGTGAATGATAAATTAGTATTTACAAAAAATTTTCTATCAGGAAGATATAGCTATGACCTTACCTCATAATACAGACCCTTCTCGTGGCCGGTTATTTAAATTATTTACCGATTTGGGACCTTATTTTCGTAGACAACAGTCAACGGAACTTTTATTCTTTTTTGATTGCCTGGAAATATGCATCGACGCGGAAAAAGAGCCTGAAGAAAGAGAGTTTTACGGCTGGTGGCTAGCGCTTGAAAAAAATGAACAAGGTTTTCATTATAAGCGTTTTGACGGTCGTTATAATGTCGACGGCGATTGGGTGGTAGAAAATATTGCCGTGCAGGATCAGCAGCAGCTGGATAAGTCCTTTGCGCTGTTTTTAAAGCGTCTGGAAAATCTGATTGATATTGAAACCGGACTGAAACTTGAGGAAAAAAAAGCGGACTTAATCGAGGCATAGTCAGGATAAAATAATAATGGACTGAAAACAGCATTGCTGTTTTTATTTAACAGCTAATTGAAAAATGAAATAAGAATGAACAATAAAGCAAAGACGGTTGTTGTCAAGTTAGGAACCAGCGTACTGACCAGTGGCACAGCAAAATTAGATCGCGCACATATGGTTGAACTGGTGCGCCAGTGTGCGTTGCTGCAAAACCAGGGCCATCGGATGATAGTGGTGACCTCAGGTGCGATTGCCGCCGGTAAAGAGCATCTTAATCTGCCGGATATAGTCCCGACTATTGCCAATAAGCAGATGCTGGCCGCGGTTGGCCAGGGGCAACTGGTACGGGAATGGGAAAACCTGTTTAAAATTTACGGCCTGCATGTCGGACAAATGCTCTTAACCCGCGCTGACTTCGGTGATCACGGGCGCTTTTTAAATGCGCGGGATACTCTGAAAACGCTGCTTAAACACCGCATTATTCCGCTAATCAATGAAAATGATGCGGTCGCTACCAATGAAATAAAAGTGGGTGATAACGATAACCTTTCAGCGCTGGTGGCTTTATTGGCAGATGCCGACCAACTGTTACTGCTGACCGATCAAGCGGGATTATTTACTGCCGATCCGCGCAGTAACCCTGATGCCCAGCTATTAACCGAAGTGGATAAAATTACCGATGAAATCCATGCCCTGGCGGGCGGCAGCGTCGGCGGTTTAGGAACGGGCGGCATGGCCACTAAAATTGAGTCTGCAACCGTTGCTCACCGCAGCGGCATTGAGGTGGTGATTGCTTCCGGTCATAAAAAAGATGTCATCATTAATGCCGTTGCCAATCAGTCAGTTGGAACACGTTTTGCTTCTGCGAAAAGCCCTTTAGAGGCGCGTAAAAACTGGATTTTTGCCGGCTCTAAAATTGCTGGCACTATTATTGTTGATGCGGGCGCAGAGCAGGCCATTATTGACTCCGGCGGCAGTTTATTAGCAAAAGGCATTATCGGTACGGTGAAAAGTTTTTCGCGTGGCAGTGTGATTGCTATTGCCAATCAGGCAGGCAAGAAAATTGCCCGTGGTGTAGTCAGATATAAAAGTGCTGATATTGAAAAAATTAAAGGATTACATTCAGAGCAGATAGAAGCCTGTTTAGGCTTTGAGCATGGGCGCGTCGTTGTTCATCGTGATGATTTGGTCTTGTTATAAGAGCCAATATGTGCTTTCTTAGTTTTAAGCAATGATCAATTTGCAACTTTAACCTTACTTAATTTAGGAATGACAATGGATTTACAAGAAATTGGAAAACTTGCACAACAAGCAAGTTATGAGCTGGCAATCACAGACAGTAAACAAAAAAATGCAGCGCTGGAAGCGATAGCGGTCGCGCTGGAAGCCAATGAAAGTGAGATTGTTCAGGCTAATAAGCAGGATATAGAAGCAGGTATCAGCGCGGGCTTAAGCCCTGCCTTGCTAGATCGCCTATTACTTGATGAAACACGTCTGGCAGCTATTATCGCAGATCTGCGTAATGTTATTCAGCTGAATGATCCTGTCGGCGAAGAGTTTGACAGTAAACTACTGGAGAATGGCCTTAAGCTTAGCAAGCGTCGTGTTCCTGTCGGTGTCATTGGTGTTATTTATGAAGCGCGCCCGAATGTTACAATCGATATTGCCGCGCTGTGTCTGAAAACTGGTAATGCCAGTATTTTACGTGGCGGTAAAGAGACCATTAACTCCAATTTGGTATTGGTGAAAGTGATTCAGTCGGCACTTGTTAAAGCAGGTTTACCGAAAACGGCGGTCCAGTATATTGAGAACACCGATCGTGCTTTAGTGGGTGAGCTGTTAAAAATGGATCAGTATGTCGATATGATCATTCCCCGCGGTAATATCGGTTTACAACAGTTCTGTAAAGAAAACAGTAATATTCCTGTGATTATTGGCGGTATTGGTATCTGTCACCTGTTTGCAGAGAAAACCCTGGATGTTGATAAGGCCCTGGCCATTATTGAAAATGCCAAAGTACAGCGCCCGAGTGTTTGTAACGCGCTTGATACCCTGTTGGTTGAAGAGGACATTGCTGCCGAGTTTTTACCTAAATTAGCGCAACGTTTATTACCGCTGGGTGTGACCCTGGTTGCCGAAGAAAAAGCCAAGGCAATACTGGGAGACGATGCGAAAGCGGCGCAAGAGGGGGACTTCTCCAAAGAATGGCTATCGCTTAACCTCGGGGTAAAAGTGGTCCAGGATCTTCCTGAAGCGCTGCTGCATATTCGTGAGCACAGTTCTCAGCATTCTGACGGTATTTTAACCAATGACTTTACTGTGGCCAATAAATTCGTTAATGCCGTTAATTCCTCGGCTGTTTATGTTAATGCCAGCACCCGCTTTACTGACGGCAGCCAGTTTGGTTTGGGCGCTGAAGTAGCGGTATCCACACAGAAACTGCATGCGCGCGGACCGATGGGCTTACAAGAGCTGACCACTTATAAATGGATTGGTATTGGCGAGTATCTGGTTAGAAGTTAATAACCCTCAAGTGCAACGAGCAAAGCAGTGAGCGCATCGCCGCTGCTTTGTACTCCATTGAATTTCATTCTGTTACAGCACTTTCGCTTTAATCTCGCCTTTATGGACACGCACCGTTATTCGCTCATCCCTTTTAACTGCAGATGCCTCGCTGACCACCCGACCTTGTGGGTCTTTGACAATCGCATAACCGCGCGCCAGTGTGGCCAGCGGGCTAACCGCATTTAACTGAGCTATTTGGCTTTGTAAATGCCGTTCGCATTGCTTGAGTTTTGTGTGCATGGCAGTCTGCAGACGGGCTTTGAGCTGCGCCTGTTTGTGCTGCTCAAGGTGAATACTCCGCTCGGGACTGACATGCCATAACCTGTTCTGCAGTTGCTGCTGCTTGTCCGTATGCCGGTTGAGCGTCTGCTTGATTGCATGCGCTAAACGCAGGGAAAGCTCATCGAGCTGCAGGCTCTGCTGCTGCAGCTTATGTTTGGGATCCTGCTGCAGCAGTTTTTCTTTAAGCAGACTCTGCTGATGCTGCTTTAACTGCAGCTGGGTATTCATCGCCCGTTTCAGGCGTGTGACCAATGTCTGAAGTTGAGTTTCTACAGCAGTACGGTTTTGGCTGACCAATTCTGCCGCGGCAGAAGGGGTGGCGGCGCGAATATCGGCAACAAAATCACTGATGGTGACATCTATTTCATGACCGACCGCACTGATCACGGGTAGCTCACTGTTAAAGATAGCATAAGCGACAGCCGCCTCATTAAAGCACCACAGATCCTCCAGAGAGCCGCCGCCGCGACCGACGATCAGCAGATCACATTCATTACGCGCATTAGCCAGTTGAATCTGCGCGACCAGCGCTTCAGCGCTGCCGGCACCTTGAACCTGACTCGGATAGATAACCACCTGCAGGCGCGGATCGCGGCGTTTTAATACGCTGAGAATATCGTGCAGGGCTGCCCCTGTAGAAGAGGTGATAATACCGATCCGCTTAATGATTTCCGGCAACGGTTTTTTAGCCTCCTGGGCAAAGAGTCCCTGGGCTGCTAACTGGCATTTTAAGGCTTCAAATTGTTGTTTCAGCAAGCCATCACCTTCAGGTGCCATGCTGTCAATAATCAGCTGGTAGTCGCCGCGCGCTTCATAAAGACTGAGTTTGCCGCGTACCAGCACCTGCTGGCCATGTTTCGGGGTAAAACCACTGCGTCTGTTATTGCCTTTAAACATCGCGCACCGTATCTGGGCACTATGATCTTTAAGGGTGAAATACCAGTGCCCGGAAACAGCAACCGTCAGGTTGGATATCTCACCGGATAACCAGATCACTCCAAGACCGGTTTCCAGCAAAGATTTAGCAGCACGGTTAAGGCTGCTGACACTGTAGATGTTTTTATTTTGTGAGATCATTATCGTTGATTCGAGCGCTTTAGGAGGAAATAGTGCGCTGCATCTTAACATTTTAATTATCTTTGATAAAAAGAATTGCAAAACAGCTAATTTTTAATTGTAGTTAGTTCACAGAACGATTAAAATCCCAGCGCAATATCATACCCAAGAATTTGGGTATACTGAAAAACCCTCCCAACTATAAGTGAGATATTGCAATGCTACGAATTGCCAAAGAAGCCCTGACATTTGATGATGTATTATTAGTACCCGGTCACTCGACTGTACTGCCAAATACTGCCGATCTGAGAACTCAATTAACACAAACAATTTCATTAAATATCCCGGTTGTTTCAGCTTCGATGGATACTGTAACTGAAGCGCGTTTTGCTATCGCGTTAGCGCAGGAAGGTGGCATCGGCTTTATTCATAAAAATATGTCAATTCAAGAGCAGGCTGAACAGGTACGTTTAGTCAAGATTCATGAAAGCGGTGTGGTTGCCAACCCTGTTACCGTTTCTCCACAAACCACACTGGCGCAAATCAAAGAGCTCACCGCGCAGAATGGTTTTGCCGGCTACCCGGTTGTTGAAGCTTCCGGTGAATTAGTCGGTATTATTACCGGCCGTGACGTGCTCTTTGAAACTGATTTAGAAAAACCCGTGTCTTCTGTGATGACAGGTAAAGCGGATCTGGTAACAGCTAAGCCAAATACACCGCGTGATGAGGTGGAAGCATTAATGCATGCACACCGTATCGAAAAAGTATTATTGACCGATGATAACTTCAAATTAAAAGGGATGATCACGGTTAAAGATTTCCGTAAAGCGGAGCGTAAGCCTAATGCCTGTAAAGATGAGCTTGGTCGTCTGCGTGTCGGTGCTGCTGTCGGTGCCGGTGCCGGTAATGAAGAGCGTGTTGATGCATTGGTTGCAGCGGGTGTCGATGTACTGTTAATTGACTCTTCACACGGTCACTCGCAAGGTGTCCTGGATCGTATTAAAGCAACACGTGCCGCTTACCCGGATCTGCAGATTATTGGCGGTAATATTGCGACTGCTGAAGGGGCAAAAGCCCTGGTTGAAGCTGGCTGTAGCGCCGTTAAAGTGGGTATCGGCCCGGGCTCAATCTGTACAACACGTATTGTTACCGGTGTTGGTGTACCGCAATTGACTGCTATTTCTGACGCGGTTGCCGCGCTACAGGGAACGGGTATTCCGGTTATCGCTGATGGCGGTATCCGTTTCTCCGGTGATATTGCCAAAGCATTAGCGGCCGGCGCATCCTGTGTAATGATGGGCAGCATGTTTGCCGGTACTGAAGAGTCTCCGGGTGAAATTATTCTCTTCCAGGGACGTTCATACAAGTCTTACCGTGGTATGGGCTCGCTGGGCGCTATGTCACAGGGCTCATCGGATCGTTACTTCCAGTCCGATAATGCCGCCGATAAATTGGTGCCGGAAGGTATTGAAGGCCGCGTTGCTTATAAAGGCAAAGTCAAAGAGATTATTCACCAGCAGATGGGCGGCTTGCGTTCATCGATGGGGCTGACCGGTTGTGCAACCATTCAGGAAATGAATACCAAGGCGATGTTTGTAAAAGTGACCAGTGCCGGTATGGGTGAAAGTCACGTGCATGATGTTGCTATTACTAAAGAAGCACCTAACTACAGCAGATAAGCATTTGTTAAATAATTAGTATTTTCAAAGAGGGCAATGCCCTCTTTTATTCTTTATAGAAAAGGATCAGTCAATGAGCAAAAACATTCATGAACAGCGAATTCTAATTTTAGATTTCGGTTCGCAATACACACAACTTATCGCGCGTCGTATCCGTGAAATCGGTGTTTACTGTGAGCTTTGGAGCTGGGATGTTGACGAGCAGGATATTAAAGATTTTAACCCTAACGGTATTATTCTAGCTGGTGGCCCTGAAAGTGTCATTGCCGAAGGCTCTCCTCGTGCGCCTGAATACGTGTTTACTGCCGGTGTACCTGTACTGGGAATCTGTTACGGGATGCAGACCATGTCTGAGCAACTCGGTGGTGCGGTTATTAAAGGTGAAGGTGAAGGTGAATTCGGTTACGCGCAGATTGAGGTACAAGCTGCCTCTGAACTCTTCAAGCTCATTGAAGATGCCGTGGCGGAAAACGGCAATGCGCTGTTAGATGTGTGGATGAGCCATGGCGATAAAGTGTCGGCCATTCCGGAAGGCTTTATTAGCGTTGCCAAGACAGCAACCTGTCAGTTTGCTGCGATTGCTAATGAAGAAAAACGCTTTTACGGTGTGCAGTTCCATCCGGAAGTGACCCATACCCGTCAAGGGGAACGTATGCTGCGTCACTTTGTGGTTGATATCTGTGACTGCGAAACACTGTGGACGCCCGCTTCTATTATCGAAGATGCGGTTGCCCGCATGAAAGAGCAGATTGGCGACGATGAAGTAATTCTGGGCCTTTCCGGTGGTGTTGATTCATCTGTTGTTGCTATGCTATTACAACGTGCAATCGGTGATCAATTGACCTGTGTGTTTGTCGATAACGGTTTGCTGCGTCTTGATGAAGGCAAGCAGGTTATGGAGATGTTCGGCGAGCATTTTGGTCTCAATATTATCCATGTTAATGCTGAACACCGTTTCCTTGAGCAGATGGCCGGGGAAAGTGATCCGGAAGCAAAACGTAAGATTATCGGCCGCGTATTTGTCGAGATTTTTGATGAAGAATCGCGAAAATTAAGCAATGCTAAATGGCTGGCACAGGGCACGATTTATCCGGATGTTATTGAATCTGCAGCTTCTAAAACAGGCAAGGCGCATGTGATAAAATCTCACCATAATGTCGGCGGCTTGCCGGATGATATGGCGATGGGCTTAGTTGAGCCGCTGCGTGAACTGTTTAAAGACGAAGTGCGTAAAATCGGCCTGGAGCTGGGCTTACCCTATGATATGCTTTACCGTCATCCGTTCCCGGGACCGGGTCTTGGAGTGCGCGTGCTCGGTGAAGTGAAAAAAGAGTACTGTGATCTGCTCCGCCGTGCTGATGCCATTTTCATTGAAGAGCTGCGTAAAGCCGATCTTTACCATAAAGTCAGCCAGGCATTCGTGGTCTTTCTTCCGGTGCGCTCTGTGGGCGTTATGGGTGATTGCCGTAAATATGACTGGGTTGTTTCACTGCGTTGTGTGGAGACCATCGACTTTATGACAGCACGCTGGTCACACCTTCCCTATGAACTGATTGGCCATGTATCAAACCGCATTATCAATGAAATTGATGGTATTTCCCGTGTAGTTTACGATGTTTCAGGTAAACCACCTGCTACCATCGAATGGGAATAATCGACACTGATTCATTAACTTAAGGCGCTTTATGCGCCTTTTTTTTTACCTGCCAGTTAGGTTATGATGTGGGATAGCCGTCAGATTTTTAGCCTTGTAACCCGGAGCCGTTATTTATGATTGATCAATCAGGCTACTACCAAAACGCCAAACAGATCGCCTCGCCCTTTTTTAATGAACGGCCGTGCGGCTGCGCGCCAAGTTTATTGGTGATCCACTGTATCAGCCTGCCCGAGGGCGTTTATGGCGGTAAACAAATTGAGCAGCTTTTTACCGGGTGTTTAGACTGTCATAGCCATCCCAGTTTTAGCGGTTTAGCGGGCCTGCAGGTATCGGCGCATTGTCTGATCCGCCGTGACGGCAGCATTGAGCAATATGTGCCCTTTAGTAAACGTGCCTGGCATGCCGGTGTATCATCCTTTAACGGCTGTGATAACTGCAATGACTATTCGATAGGTATTGAGCTGGAAGGGACAGATAAGTCGCCTTATTGCAAAGCGCAGTATCAGTCACTGGCATTACTAACAGCGGCCATTGAAAAGCATTATCCGGCGATCAGCAAAGATCGTATAACCGGGCATAGTAATATTGCTCCGCAGCGCAAAACCGATCCCGGCCCGTTTTTTGATTGGGATTATTACCTTTCTTTACTAAGCTGCTGAGCGTCCTGTTCATAGTTTGTTTTTACAATTTATTAACAATTAACCTTTCACTGGTCTTACCTTTTTTCTTAATATCGCGTAGAATACGGCAAATTTTTGCCGTTTGCTGTTCATTTGTTGATTTGTGTCAATATATGCTGGACGCAAGGTAAAATAATTGTTAATTTCTACACTTAAAAGTAAATTGGTATTACCATTTGTTAATCAGCTGAAATTTCTGTTTATAAAGGCTTTCATGACTTACGCGAAAATCAAACAACCTAAACTGGCGGATATGATAGAAAACCGTCTGGAGAGTCTGATTTTAGAGGGCGCGTTGGAGCTAGGTGAAAAATTACCTTCCGAGCGTGAGCTGGCCAAGCAGTTTGAAGTCTCCCGTCCTTCATTACGTGAAGCGATGCAACGTTTAGAGTCAAAAGGCTTACTCATTCGCCGCCAGGGAGGGGGAACCTATGTCATAGAAGAGCTGCGTGAGCGACTGACCGACCCCTTATTTGAACTATTAAATACCCACCCTGAATCACAATATGACTTACTGGAATTTCGTTATGCACTGGAAGGAATTTCAGCCTATTACGCTGCGCTGCGTGGCAGTGCAGATGATTTTATTAAAATTAAGCATTGTTTTCAGGCTATTGAAAAAGCACAGAAAGAGAGGAACCTGGCATTAGAAATTGAAAATGTCGTGCTCTTTTACTTAGCGGTTATTGAAGCTTCTCACAATGTTGTCTTTTTGCATTTAGCGCGTGGTATTAAGCCTTTACTTGAAAAGAATATAGCTGCTAATGTCAAGCAACTGTACCGTTATCCGGAAGTTGCCAAAAAAATTGCTGAGCATCGCCGCCAACTGCTGGAAGCGATACTGTCGAAACAGCCGGCAGATGCGCAACAGGCATCAGCACAGCATTTAATTTATATCGAAGAAACACGTCTTGTTATGTTACGTGAAGAGAGTTCATTTAAACGCGCATTAGGGCGTTTTTAACTTTTTAGAAAACAGCAAAAATGGATAACTATTTAGATGGCTTATCTGACTAAAGGTCGGTTTTGCCAGCCTGGGATTGGTTTTCTAAATAGTTATTATTAAGCACTTAACTTAAAGGTTAAGATTATTTAGTGATAGAGAAGGAAAGTGTCATGACTGACATCCTAAACAGTGATATTGATGCACAAGAAACTTCAGAGTGGCTTGAGGCGCTGGCTACTATTCTTGAAGATGAAGGAACTGAACGTGCCCAGTTCATAATTAAAAAATTAACAGAACAAGCTCGTAAAGAGGGTGTTAAGTTACCAACGGATATTAATACCAGTTATGTTAATACTATTCCGTTGGAAAAGCAGCCAATGTACCCGGGTGATTTTCAGGTAGAGCGTCGCATCCGTTCAATTATTCGTTGGAATGCGATTATGATTGTCATGCGTGCCTCGAAAAAAGAGTTGGACTTAGGCGGTCACATGGCTTCTTACCAGTCTGCAGCGGCATTCTACGAAGTCTGTTTTAACCATTTCTTTCGTGCTGCGAATGACACTGACGGCGGTGATTTAGTTTATTATCAAGGTCATATATCTCCTGGTATCTATGCACGTGCCTTTGTCGAAGGACGCTTAACGGCTGAACAACTGGATAACTTCCGTCAGGAAGTCGATGGTAAAGGCCTGCCTTCTTATCCGCATCCAAAACTACTACCTGAATTCTGGCAGTTCCCGACGGTTTCCATGGGCCTGGGTCCAATCGCCGCTATTTATCAGGCGCGTTTCTTAAAATATCTTGATGGCCGTGGTTTAAAACCAACTTCTGAGCAGCGCGTTTATGCGTTTCTGGGGGATGGTGAAATGGATGAGCCGGAATCTCGCGGTTCTTTATCATTTGCTGCGCGTGAAAAGCTTGATAACTTATGCTTCTTAATCAACTGTAATCTGCAGCGCCTGGACGGCCCGGTAATGGGTAACGGCAGCATTATTCAGGAGCTTGAAGGGCTGTTTAATGGGGCCGGTTGGAATGTGGTGAAAGTTATCTGGGGCAGTAACTGGGATTCTCTGCTGGCGCAGGATGCATCGGGTAAATTACTGCAGTTAATGGAAGAAACCGTTGATGGTGATTATCAAACCTTTAAATCTAAAGACGGTGCTTATGTGCGCGAGCATTTCTTTGGTAAATACCCGGAAACAGCGGCATTAGTTGCAACCTGGACGGATGAAGAGATCTTTGCGCTGAAGCGTGGCGGTCATGATTCATCGAAACTTTATGCGGCATTTAAAAATGCTCAGGATACGAAAGGAAAACCAACGGTTATTCTTGCTAAAACCGTTAAAGGTTACGGCATGGGCGCTGCAGCTGAGGGTAAAAACATTGCCCACGGCGTGAAGAAGATGAATGAAAGCCATATTCTCAGCCTGCGTGATCGTTTAGGCCTGCAGGATCTGTTAAGTGACGATAAAGCGGCAACCCTGCCTTACCTGACACTTGACGAAGGCTCTGAAGAGTATAGATACCTGCACGGTCACCGTAAAGCGCTATTAGGTTACACACCTAAGCGTTCACCTAAGTTTTCTGAAAAACTCGCCGTACCTGAGCTGGAGAAATTTGCGCCGCTTTTACAAGCGCAGAAACGTGAAATTTCAACCACTATGGCTTATGTACGTATTCTTAATATTCTTTTAAAAGATAAAGGCATAGGTAAAAATATTGTGCCGATTATTGCCGATGAAGCGCGTACCTTTGGTATGGAAGGTCTGTTCCGTCAGGTCGGTATCTACAATCCGCATGGCCAGGAATATACGCCGGAAGATCGCAGCGTTGTTTCTTACTACAAAGAAGCCACCTCCGGTCAGGTACTGCAGGAAGGTATCAATGAACTGGGCTCCATGTCTTCATGGGTAGCGGCGGCAACTTCTTACAGCACCAATGATCTGCCGATGATTCCGTTCTATATCTACTACTCTATGTTTGGTTTCCAGCGTATCGGTGATATGGCCTGGATGGCGGGTGACCAGCAGGCACGCGGTTTCCTATTGGGTGCGACGGCCGGTCGTACTACGCTAAATGGTGAAGGTTTACAGCATGAAGATGGTCACAGCCATATTCAGGCTAATACGATTCCTAACTGTATCTCCTATGATCCGACCTTTGCTTATGAATTAGCGGTTATTGTGCAGGATGGTATTGAGCGCATGTACGGTGAGAAACAGGAAAATGTCTTCTACTACCTGACGGTGATGAATGAAAATTATGCCATGCCGGCGATGCCGGAAGGCGCTGAAGAGGGAATTCGTAAAGGTATCTATAAACTTGAATCGCATGCCGGTGACAATAAAGTACAGCTGTTAAGCTCAGGTACTATCATGAATGAAGTGCGCAAAGCGGCACAAATTCTAAGTGAAGAATACAACGTGGCATCGGATGTTTTCTCTGTGACATCATTTAATGAACTAACGCGTGACGGTCAGGCGGTTGAGCGCGAAAATATGCTTAACCCTGAAGCGCCTGCGAAACAAGCTTACATTACGCAAGTATTGGGTGATGAGCCAACGATTGCGGCAACGGACTACATGAAAAACTACGCTGAGCAAGTACGTGCATTTGTTCCGGCCGATACCTACAAGGTTTTAGGTACCGATGGTTATGGGCGCAGTGACAGCCGTGAAAATTTACGTCGTCATTTTGAAGTGAATGCCAGTTATGTCGTTGTCGCAGCGCTTGCTGAACTTGCAAAACGTGGTGATATTAAGGCCTCTGTCGTTACAGAAGCCATTGCTAGATTTGCTATCGATACAAACAAAATTAACCCACTATTTGCGTAAATCAAAATCGCTGTTATTGACCAATAACAGCGGCTTTTATTGATTAGGAAAATTATTATGTCTGAATTAAAAGAATTTTTACTACCTGATATTGGTGCTGATGCGGCTGATGTTACTGAAATTTTGGTTTCTGTTGGCGACACTATCAGCGAAGATCAAGATGTATTAACACTTGAAGGTGATAAGGCTTCAATGGATGTCCCCTCATCTGTTGCCGGTGTCGTTAAAGAGATTAAAGTCAATATTGGTGACAGTGTTTCTGAAGGCACGCTGGTACTGACTGTTGAAGCGCCTGGATCTGCTGCTCCTGAAGCACCTGCAGCCGAAGCGCCTGCTGCTGAAGCCACACCAGCCCCTGAAGCTGCGCCTGCTGCAACTGAATTAAAAGAGTTTTTATTACCTGATATTGGTGCTGATGCAGCTGATGTTACTGATATTTTAGTTTCTGTTGGAGACACTATCAGCGAAGATCAAGATATACTGACGCTTGAAGGTGATAAAGCGTCCATGGATGTACCGTCATCGGTTGCCGGTGTTGTTAAAGAAATTAAAGTCAATGTTGGTGACAGTGTTTCCGAAGGTGCGCTGGTACTGATTGTTGAAGCGGCCGGTTCGGCGGCCCCTGCAGCAGCTCCGGAAGCACCGAAAGCGGCCGCTGAAGCGCCACAGGCTGCACCTGCACCAGCAAAAGCGGCGCCCGCTGAGCAGTTAGCGCCTTCACAGGTCTCTATTGCCGGCTCTATCAAAGCATCTCCTTCAGTGCGTCGTACTGCACGCGAGTTTAATCTGGATCTGGCCGTGATTCCGGCAACCGGCCCTAAAGGCCGTACTACCAAAGAAGATGTTCAGAAGTATGTTAAAGAGCAGTTGCTGCTGGCTAAATCAGGTGGCGGCGCAGGCGGTTTACAAGTGGCTGCTTCTCCAAAAGTGGATTTTGCTAAATTTGGTGAAGTTGAAGTTAAGCCGCTTTCGCGTATTCAGAAAATATCCGGTCCTGCACTGCACCGTAACTGGGTGAGCATTCCCCATGTGACTCAATTTGATGAAGTTGATATCACAGAGCTTGAAGCCTTCCGTAAAGAGCAAAATGCAGTTGCTGCCAAGCAGGATTTAGGTCTGAAAATCAGCCCGTTAGTCTTTATGATGAAAGCTGTTGCCAAAGCGCTGCAACAATACCCTCACTTTAACTCTTCACTTTCTGAAGATGGTGAAAGCCTGATCCTGAAGAAATACTTCAATATCGGTATTGCTGTCGATACACCGAACGGTCTGGTTGTACCTGTGATTAATGATGTATTAAATAAAGGCATCTACGAAATCAGCCGTGAAATCGGTGAAATTTCTAAGAAAGCACGTGCCGGTAAGTTAACAGCTAAAGATATGCAGGGTGGCAGCATGACCATCTCCAGCCTTGGCGGTATCGGCGGTACTCAATTTACACCTATCGTTAATGCACCTGAGGTTGCTATTTTAGGCGTTTCAAAATCAGCAATGAAACCGTTATGGAATGGTAAAGAGTTTGAACCGCGCTTGATGGTTCCTCTGGCTCTATCCTATGATCACCGTGTTATTGATGGTGCCGATGGCGCGCGCTTTATCACCGCTATCAACAACTATTTATCTGATTTACGTACGCTGATTTTATAATTTTGCTGACAGGTCGGCATTTGTCGGCCTTTTGTTTTGCATTTATTTATCAATAAAATAGACTCGAAAAACGTCACCGTTTTTCTAGCGTAACGGCTAAAATATAGAGGTCAAAATGAGTAAAGAAATTAAAGCACAAGTTGTGGTATTAGGATCAGGCCCTGCCGGCTACTCGGCAGCATTCCGCGCCGCTGATTTAGGGCTGGAAACCGTGCTGATTGAAAAATACAGTACATTAGGCGGTGTTTGTTTAAATGTCGGTTGTATTCCATCGAAGGCGCTACTGCACGTTTCCAAGGTAATCGAGGAAGCAAAAGCATTATCTGAACACGGTGTTTTATTTGGCGAGCCATCTACCGATATCGATAAAATCCGCATCTGGAAAAACAAAGTAGTATCACAGCTTACCGGCGGCCTGAAAGGCATGTCTAAAATGCGTAAAGTGACGGTTATCAATGGTTTTGGTAAATTTACCGGTGCTAATAACATTGAAGTCAGAGGTGAAAATGAAATTACCCAGGTTAACTTTGATAATGCCATTATAGCGGCCGGCTCTCGCCCGGTTAAGTTACCTTTTATTCCGCATGATGATCCGCGCGTCTGGGACTCGACAGATGCATTGGAGCTGCGCAATGTACCCAAACGTCTGCTTATTTTAGGCGGGGGTATTATTGGTCTGGAAATGGGGACTGTCTATAAATCGCTTGGCTCTAAGGTTGATGTGGTTGAGTTTGCTGACCAATTAGTACCGGCTGCCGATATCGATATCGTGCAGGTTTATACTAAGAAAGTGCAAGATAAATTCAATATTATGCTGTCTACTAAAGTGACGGCCGTTGAAGCGAAAGAAGATGCGTTATACGTTACCTTTGAAGGTGAAAGCGTTCCTGCTGAAGCACAACCTTATGATGCCGTACTGGTCGCTGTCGGCCGTGTGCCAAACGGTTTATCAGTGGATGCTGAAAAAGCCGGTATTGAAGTCACGGAGCGTGGTTTTATCGAAGTGGATAAGCAGATGCGTACTAACGTTGCACATATTCATGCCATCGGTGATATCGTGGGTCAGCCTATGCTGGCGCATAAAGGTGTGCATGAGGGCCATGTCGCAGCAGAAGTGATTGCCGGTAAGAAGCATTACTTCGATCCGAAAACCATTCCATCAATCGCTTATACAGAGCCTGAGATGGCCTGGGTGGGTATGACGGAAAAAGAAGCCAAAGAGCAGGGCATTAACTACGAAAAATCAGTTTTCCCTTGGGCTGCTTCCGGTCGTGCCATTGCCTCAGACTGCAGTGACGGTATGACCAAGCTTATCTTTGATAAAGATACGCATCGTATTATCGGTGGTGCTATTGTCGGCACCAATGCCGGTGAACTGTTAGGTGAAATCGGTCTGGCCATTGAGATGGGCTGTGATGCCGAAGATATCGCACTGACTATCCATGCGCATCCGACCCTGCATGAATCAGTTGGCCTGGCTGCTGAAATTTATGAAGGTTCAATTACCGATTTACCCAATGCAAAAGCGGTAAAGCGTAAATAAGATTGAATTTTACAATGAATAAAAAAGGCGCTGGTAAAGCGCCTTTTTTCTTGCTATTGACAGGATAAATGGCATGGCCAGTGACGATGCCGTCACTATCAGGCCAGATCGAAGCGATCCGCATTCATGACCTTGCACCAGGCGGCAATGAAGTCCCGAACAAATTTTTCCTGATTGTCATCCTGAGCATAAACTTCAGCGTAGGCGCGCAGGATTGAGTTCGAGCCAAACACCAGATCCACCCGGGTCGCTGTCCACTTCACGGCATTAGTTTTCCGATCGCGGAGCTCATAAAGATGATTGCCAGTTGGTCTCCAGATGTAATTCATGTCCGTAAGATTGACGAAGAAGTCATTGCTCAGTACACCTTCACGCTCGGTGAACACGCCATGTTTGCTGTTGCCGTAGTTGCAGCCGAGTACCCGCATGCCGCCAACAAGCACGGTCATTTCATGAGCGGTCAGTCCCATCAGCTGCGTGCGGTCGAGCAGCATTTCTTCGCCAGTGACCACATAGTCGCGCTTCTGCCAGTTGCGGTAGCCGTCATGCAGGGGCTCGAGCACCTCGAAAGAAGTCACGTCGGTCATTTCCTGCGTTGTATCCCCGCGGCCCGGCAAGAAAGGCACTGCTACATTAAAGCCGGCTGCCCTGGCCGCTTGTTCGATAGCGACATTACCCGCCAGTACGATCACATCTGCCACGCTCGCGCCGCTCTGCGCAGCAATGGGCTCAAGAACACTCAGCACCTTGTTCAGGCGTGCCGGCTCGTTACCTTCCCAATCCTTCTGCGGGGCCAGACGGATGCGCGCACCATTGGCTCCGCCGCGTTTGTCCGAGCCGCGGAAGGTTCTGGCGCTATCCCAGGCAGTGGCAACCATCTCGCTGACACTCAAACCGCTGGCCGCGATCCTGGCCTTGACGGCATTGATATCATAGCTGCTGTTTCCGCTGGGCACAGGATCTTGCCAGATCAGCTCTTCCTGTGGCACTTCAGGACCGATATAACGTGTTTTCGGTCCCATATCGCGGTGGGTCAGCTTAAACCAGGCGCGCGCGAAGACCTCGGAAAAGTAGTCGGGGTCGTTATAGAAGCGTTCGGAAATCTTGCGATACTCAGGATCCATCTTCATGGCCATGTCGGCATCGGTCATAATCGGGTTGTAGCGCTGCGACGGATCTTCGACATCGACCGGCTTATCCTCTTCCTTGATGTCGATCGGTTCCCATTGATTAGCGCCGGCAGGGCTTTTTTTCAGCTCCCACTCGTAGTTAAGCAGCAGTTGAAAATAGCCGTTATCCCACTGGGTCGGATGCGTTGTCCAGGCGCCTTCAAGGCCGCTGGAGACAGTGTCGCGGCCAATACCGCGCTTCGTTTTATTAAGCCAGCCGAGCCCCTGATCTTCCAGTTCGCCAGCCTCGGGCTCTGGACCAAGCAATGCGGGATCACCATTACCATGGCATTTACCTACGGTATGGCCGCCGGCGGTCAGGGCGACGGTCTCTTCGTCATTCATCGCCATACGCTCAAAGGTTACCCGCACATCATGCGCTGTTTTCAATGGATCGGGATGACCGTCCACTCCTTCGGGATTGACATAGATCAGGCCCATCATGACGGCAGCAAGCGGGTTTTCCAAGTCGCGCTGACCGGAATAACGGCTGCCTTCACTGCCGCTCGGTGCCAGCCATTCCTTCTCCGAACCCCAGTAGGTGTCTTTTTCCGGATGCCAGATATCTTCACGGCCAAAGCCAAAGCCAAAGGTCTGCAAGCCCATCGATTGATAGGCAATGGTGCCGGCGTAGGCGATCAAATCCGCCCAGCTGAGCTTGTTGCCATATTTTTTCTTAATCGGCCACAGCAGACGTCGTGCCTTGTCCAGATTGACGTTGTCCGGCCAGGAGTTGATGGGCGCAAAACGCTGATTTCCGGTAGCGGCGCCACCGCGACCGTCAGCAATACGATAAGTACCAGCCGCATGCCAGGACATGCGGATCATCAGGCCCCCGTAGTGCCCCCAGTCCGCCGGCCACCACTCCTGACTGTCAGTCATCAGGGCGTGCAGGTCTTTTTTAAGCGCGGCAAAATCGAGCTTTTTCACCTCATCACGATAGTTAAAGTCGACGTCCATCGGGTTGGTCTTGCTGTCCTGCTGATGCAGAATATCGAGGTTTAGCGCCTTCGGCCACCATTCCATATTCGACATACCGCTTTCGGTCGCGCCGCCGTGCATTACCGGGCATTTACCGGCACGGCTTGTTTTGTTCTCACCCATCGTCTCTTTCCTTTTGTCAGTTGCAACAGTTGTAATGCATCTATTTTTAGCGCTAAGCTTTCGTTGTACGTTAGGAGTTGCTGGAGTTAAAGGCAAAGCCAGGCTAGCTCATTATTTTAAATTTAACCTGACTGCAAATATCCTGCGCTCTGCTGCTTATTGCCGGCGAATGCATAACTAAAAGGTAGTCCAGTAGCGAAATTATTCAATAATTTTGCGGGTTGTAATTCGATTGAAGTAGACTGTGATGCTGAAGATCTGGCACTGACTGCTCATGGCCATTCAACAGGGCATCAGCATAAATTGATGAAGGCTCTAGGAGCGATTTAGCAAATGCGCTAAAAGGTAAGTAATACTTGCTTTGGCAATAAATGAGAAAGGATACTTCAAATGCCCTTTACGGGGCGTGGGCGTCCTTGCGAATCAATAGCCACATAATTAAAGGTTGCCTCGCAAACCATAAAACGCTCACCCACGGCATCTTCTAAAATAGGTTTAACCCATAATTCCAGATCGATTGACATGGAAGTGTTGCCAATTTTCACGCATTGCCCGTAACAACAGACGACATCGCCGACGGTGACAGGTTTTTTAAAGGTGATACTGGAAACCGATACCGTCACTATTCTGCCGCATGAAATCTCTTTGGCAAGAATGCCGCCGGCGAGATCGAGTTGTGACATAATCCATCCTCCAAAGATATCGCCATTGGCGTTGGTATCCGCCGGCATGGCCAGTGTACGGGAAATTAACTGGCCTTTGGGTTCATTTAATTCTGCATTCATAAAACCATCCACTTTTGGAAATAGTAAATACACATGCTTTTATTCAATTTAATTACTAATGAAAAACTTAAGCTTAGCGATCTTCAGGTTAATAATTAAAGGTTACTTTCTTTGTTCTTTTTAGCAATGTATTTATCAATTTTGCCGTAAAACCCCGTCCTTTTAGGGCGGGAATATAAGGCATGGATTGCGAAGCAATCCCGCGGGGAGGATGTCAAATTCATAAAACCGGTAAAAACTCATCAATCTGCTCCCGTTAATTACTTTCCAGCTAGGGAAATGTCACTTTACAAGCGAAGGCTTTTTGCCAGTCTGCATTCCCACGCAGCGCATAGAACGAGAAAATAAAACCAGGCGGAATAAACAATACTAAGTCGGCTAGGTAATTTCCGTACGTTTTCTTGTGCTGAATAAACACCTTAGCAAGAGAAAACATGGATGTTTTCTCTAACCTCAGCCAGTACAGGGATGTAATGTCTGAGGTGGTGCGTTAAAAGTGGTTGGGCAGGACAAGAATAAAAAACGTCTCGGGCAGCTTTTCTTTGGCTGAGCAAAGAAAAGTAACATGCCGTCAAGGGCGGAATACCAACAATGAAAGTTAAATCCACCGCCTGAAAGCGAAGGCTTACAAACAAAACTAATCGGTTAGGCGAGTCTGCATTCTCACGCAGCGCATAGAACGAGAAAATACAACCAGGCGGAATAAATTCCGCGCCCCAAAACAGTACTAAGTCGGCTAGGTAATTTCCGTACGTTTTCTTGTGCTGAATAAACACCTTAGCAAGAGAAAACATGGATGTTTTCTCTAACCTCAGCCAGTACAGGGATGTAATGTCTGAGGTGGTGCGTTAAAAGTGGTTGGGCAGGACAAGAATAAAAAACGTCTCGGGCAGCTTTTCTTTGGCTGAGCAAAGAAAAGTAACATGCCGTCAAGGGCGGAATACCAACAATGAAAGTTAAATCCACCGCCTAAAAGCGAAGGCTTACAAACAAAATTAATCGGTTAGGCAAATCTGCATTCCCACGCAGGGCATGCGAGCGAGAGCTAGGAAATATTCCTTTTTTTTCGTACTCAGAAAAATCCCATACATTCATGTATACTTCAGGTTAAGACTTACCTTTTATTTTATTAGCTATTTTGAGTAATTATGGAATTTGAATTTAGAAAAGACTTTATCAGTGAGCAGGCGACAGTGAAAATATCAATGGGTCACGAAGCCTTTGCGACCTGGCTGGAGCAGGAAGGGCAGGGCGTCGATTGGATAGAGGCACTATTGGCTAAGATTGACTTATTGCAGCAGCGTACTATCAGTGAATTTAAATTGCCGGGCAGTGAGTTTTCGCTGTTGCTCAATCAAGATGAAGCACAGGTCATTAATCACAGTTTAATCAGCGATCAGGATGATAGCGGCTTAGAAGCGGATATGAATTTTTATGATGCAGAAATTGAAGCATCCTGCGGTCTGGAAGATTTTTTAAATCTTATCGAGTCGTGGCTGGCGTTTGTATCGGAAAGGTAAAAAGTGTAGCGGAAAATACGACGTCGGCATTTTCCGCTATTATTTTTTATCAATAACCTAATACTAAGGTTGCCATACCGAGAAAAGAAAACAGGCCGATCACATCGGTGACAGTGGTTAACGCCATCCCTCCGGCCAGTGCCGGATCTATCTTGTATTTATGCATCAGCAGCGGAATAGTGACCCCGGCTATACCGGCAGCAGAAAGGTTGATAAACATCGCCCCGGCAATAATGAACCCTACTGCAATATCGCCTTTCCATAAGGTCACCACCGTGGCGACTAAAACCGCCCAAACCAGCCCGTTCAGTACGCCGACCGCAGCTTCTTTGCCGATTAACCACTTGGTATTGCTGTTGCCTATATGGCCAACGGCAATACCGCGGATCACCAGCGCAAGCGTCTGATTACCGGCAATGCCGCCCATGCTCGGTACTATGGTCATTAATATGGCCAGCGTAGCCATCTGCTCCAGGGTGGCTTCAAACATATTGGTCACTGATGCGGCAATAAAAGCGGCAACCAGGTTAATTGACAACCACACCGTGCGCCGCTTGGTACTTGGAAGGATAGGCGCAAAAGTGTCTTCATCATCATCCATACCGGCCATCCCCATCATCGTGTGTTCGGCATTTTCACGGATAATATCAACAACATCATCGATGGTGATTCGACCTAGCAGGTGGTTTTCCGCGTCGACAACAGGGGCTGAGATCCAGTCATGACGTTCAAATAGCTTGGCTATTTCATCTTCGTCCATTTCCACCAGGAGCGTTTCAATTTTATCGCCCATGACCTCTGCCACTGACAGTGCAGGATCAACGGTCAGCAGTGTTGATAAAGACACATCACCAATTAAGCGGTCGTCTTCATTGACGACATACAAGGTATCGGTGGCTTCCGGTAATTCACCTTTTAAGCGCAGATAACGCAATACAACATCAATAGACACATCCGGACGCAGCGTAATGGTGTCAGTATTCATAATCGAACCGGCCGTATCTTCAGGGTAAGCGAGCGCTTGCTCGACACGATGGCGATCCTGTTCATCCATCTCCTGCAATACCGCCCGATAGAGGCTGTCCGGAATACCACGTAAAATATAGGCAAGATCATCGGTATCCATGCCTTCGGTAGCTGCGACTAAATTTGTTGCGCCCATCAGGCTGATGATGCCGTCTTTGGCATCTTCATTTAATTCTTCAAGAATTTCACCATGCAGATCATGATCGGTTAAATTCCACAAAACCTTACGGTTGGTCGGTGGAGAGGATTCAAGCAGCAGGGCAACATCACAAGCGGGCATCTTTTTAAGAATGTCGCGCGCCTTAACAAACATACCGCTTTCAATGGCTTTGTTGACTTCCCGGAGACATTGCTGGGTATTTTGTTTGTCACTGCTTTCCAGCATCGGATGGCTCCTTATTCTTCTTCCAAAAATTTATCTTCTATCAGTTTAGTGACGGCAAGCATAGCTTGTTGTGCTTGATTGCCTCTGGCAATGATTTCAATTTCCTGACCATAGCAGGTTTCTAATACCAGCAAGCCAAGTACGCTGTCTGCATCTGCTTGCTTATCCTGGTAGCGAATCGTAATAGTTGCATCAAAAGAGTTAACTAATTCAACAAGTTTAATCGTCGCACGTGCATGTAAGCCTAGTTTATTCTGTATTGTAATTGTTTGTTTGATGATAGCCATTATTTATTGTTCTGTAACGATTTATGTTCGATTTGCACCTGATACTTATTCTTAAAGCGTGCGGCAATCTGCTCTGTGACATAAACTGAGCGGTGTTTTCCGCCGGTACAGCCAATGGCAATAGTGACATAATTACGATTGCTGATCTCCAGATAGGGTAACCAGGAATGGAAAAGGTTTTCAATCTGATTGATGCTTTGTTTAACCAGTGCGTGCGAGTCCAGGTAATCTTTTACCGGTTGCTCTAATCCTGTGTATTCTTTGAGCTCAGGTACCCAATGCGGATTGGGTAAAAAACGCACATCAAACAGATAATCGGCATCTTCGGGGTGGCCGTATTTAAAACCGAAAGATTCAAATACAACTAACAGCTTGCTTTTATCCGAGCCCTGCAGATAAATTTTAAGGCGCTCATTTAAATTATGAATTGACAGGCTGGTGGTGTCGATGGTGAAAGCTGCGCAGTCATGAATCGGTTGCAGCAGTTTAGTTTCCAGCTCCAGTGCCTGCGAAAGGGATATTTTTTGTCTGGAGAGGGGATGAAAGCGTCTTGTCTCACTGTAACGGCGTATTAGCTCACTGCTGATTGCATCTAAATAGATGATTTGAAGTTCAATTTTGGCTTTTAATTTAGCCAGTAACTGCTCAATTTCAGAAGCTTCACTGGGCAGGTTACGGATATCTAAGGTGATCGCCACTTTATTGTTTTTGGCATCAACGGTATCAATTAATTGTTCCAGCAGTTGAAAGGGAACCCCGTCAATACATTCATAACCGAGATCTTCAAGTACATGCAGGGCGATGGTTTTGCCGGAGCCTGAGCGTCCACTGATAACGATTAATTTCATTTCCACTCCTATTTATAATTTCTGGCAAACTGGATAAATATTCGCGCAAGCTTACTGGAATTGTCTATGCCGAGCCTGTAACGGCCAGTTACCTAGCAGGCTGTTATTCTCCCTGCAGTAACTGAAAAAGCTCCTGATCACTATCGGCATTTCTTAACTGGCGCAGATAAGGTTTATTTAACAGCTTTTTACTGATTTCAGCAAGCGTGGCCAAATACTCACGGCAACAATCTTCCGGTACAAATATGGCAAATAATATATCTACTTTATTGCCATCATAGGCATCGTAATCAACGGCTGATTCACATTGAATAAAAACGCCCGTTGCCGGCAAACTGCTGTCAATTTTTACGTGCGGAATGGCAATACCGCTGCCAACCCCTGTTGAGCCGATTTTTTCACGGGCAATCAGATCATTAAACAAAACCTGAGCATCAATACCTAACTTTTCACCGGCAATATGGCTGATTTTTTCTAATGCCCCTTTTTTGCTTGTACAGCTTACTCGGCTAAAAACGGAATCTTCAGTTAATAGGGTTGATAGTTTCATATTTTATTCTACTGTGGCTGCTATATAAGAATCGCGAAAGTGTAGCAGTTTACTTGCCAACTTTCACCCTGAAATAGAAGGGGATAATTAAAGCAGCTGCTTACGCTGATTAGAGGGAGGAATACCTAATGATTCCCGGTATTTTGCAATCGTACGGCGTGCAACTTTGATGCCTTGCTCTTCAAGGAGTTGCGCTATTTTATTATCACTTAAAGGTTTAGTTGTGCTTTCTGCACTGATTAATTTTTTAATGAGTGCGCGAATAGCCGTTGACGAGCATTCTCCGCCATTTTCTGTGGCAACATGGCTGGAAAAGAAAAACTTAAGCTCGTAAATGCCTCTTGGCGTATGCATAAATTTTTGTGTGGTCACACGGGAAATAGTTGATTCATGCATATCCACTGCAAAGGCTACATCATTTAGCACCATAGGTTTCATCGCTTCATCACCATGCTCAAAAAAATCCTGCTGTTGTTGTACGATACAGTTAGATACTTTGAGCAGGGTGTCATTGCGGCTTTCTAAGCTTTTAATAAACCATTTTGCACTTTGCAGATGGCCTTTGATAAATTGAGAGTCGCTTTTACTGATCTTGCCTTTGCATAAGTCGGCGTACTGCTGATTGACCGACAGATGGGGATCGCAGTCAGGGTTTAATGAAACACGCCATTTTCCGGCAATTTTTTTAACATACACATCCGGCACAATATACTGGGCCTGACTGTCTTCAATATGATTACCCGGGCGAGGCTCTAAACTTTGAATCAGGTGCATCACCTCCGCTAACTGGGCTTCTTTTAATTTAGTTTTTCTTGCCAGTGTGCGGTAGTCGCGGTTAGCAAGCAGGTCCATATGTGACTCCAGTATCATGAGTGCCTGCTCTAACCAGGGCGTTTCCGGTGGCAGATGCTGCAGCTGAATCTGCAGACACTCCTGGGTTGAACGGGCTGCCACGCCAACCGGGTCAAAATGTTGGATGCGCTTCAGCACAACCGCCACTTCATCTAACTCAAGGTCTTCAATTTCGCCCGCCAGACTTTCTAAAATTGACTCGCAACTTGTTGTTAAATAACCGGATTCATCAATAGAGTCAATAATTGCTGTGGCAATCAGCAGGTCTTGCTCAGAAAAAGGGGTAAGCTGCATCTGCCAGAGCAGGTGATCTTGTAAAGAGGCAGATGATTCGCCCTGATAAACCGTGTCTTCTCCTTCATAACTTGCTGCGCCGGAAGAGACAGAGGTGGTCGGTACAGGGGTATATGATTCTTCCCAGTTGTTCTCTGCGGGCAGATCATCGGAAAACTCCTGTTTGGTAATCGCTTCAGCAGTATCGACCTGACTGCTATCGAGCTCCTTATGCACCTCTTCCGTGCCGTTGCTTTCCTCACGTTCGAGCAGCGGATTTTCATCCAGCGCATTCTGAATTTCTTGTTGCAAGTCCAGTGTGGAGAGTTGTAATAGCTTAATGGCTTGCTGTAGTTGAGGGGTCATAGCAAGCTGCTGACCCATCTTTAACTGTAGACCTTGTTTCATCAAAATATTTATTCCCTGATACGCAGCAATTCTATAAATAAAATGGCTAATTATAACTCTATCAATGAGTATAATTTATAATTTAAATTCGTTCCCCAGATAAACCTGTTTAACATGATCGTTTGTTAAGATCTCATCCTGCGTGCCGACGGCAATAATTTCCCCATGGCTGACGATATATGAATGCTGGCAGACATCCAGTGTTTCACGCACATTATGATCGGTAATAAGGACACCCAAGCCGCGATCCCTAAGCTGCTGAATAATATTTTTAATATCAATCACTGAAATAGGATCAACGCCGGCAAAGGGTTCATCGAGGAGGATGAATTTAGGCTCGGTTGCCAGTGCGCGTGCAATTTCAACACGGCGCCGTTCACCGCCTGACAAGCTCATCCCTTTATTATGACGGATATGAGTGATATGAAACTCTTCAAGCAGGGTATCTAATTTCTCTTCACGCTGCGCCTGGGTTAATTCCTTACGGATCTGCAGAATGCCCATAATATTTTCCGTCACCGTTAAGCGGCGGAAGATTGAGGCTTCCTGGGGCAGGTAACCAATACCTTTTTGCGCGCGAATATGCATAGGGTGGTTAGAAAGATCTTGACCGTCAATAGCGATAGTGCCCTCATCTTGTTTGACTAAACCTACGACCATGTAAAAAGAGGTTGTTTTTCCGGCGCCATTGGGGCCAAGTAAACCGACAATTTCGCCGGTTTTGACGGTTAAACTTACACCATTTACAACAGTGCGGCCTTTATAACTTTTTACTAAGCCCTTTGCGATCAATTCAGCCATCTTAATTATTCTTCTTTTTCTGGAGTTGTGCTTTCAGTTGCATCTTTTTTGTCTTTTTCAAATTGAGCCGGTAGAAATACCGTGCTAACACGCTCATTCTCTTCACTGCCGGTATTGACTGTCAGCTCTTCGCTATCAAGAAAATAAACGATCTCTGAGCCGTTAATTTGGCTGTCAAGCTGCTTAACTTGAGCGTTACCGCTAAGGGTTATTTTTCCTTTGCCAACATCATAACGTATGCTTTTGGCCTGGGCATCGAGCGGTTTGCCATCATCTTGTGTCTGATAAAAGGTTGCCAGATTGCCATCTGCTATCATGATTTCACGGTTAGCCTTAGGATCACGAATAACCGTAAGCTTGTCGGCGCTGATTTTAATCGAGCCTTGCGTGAGCAGGACCTGTTTCGAAAAAACCACCGTATTTTCTTTCATTTTTGCATGTTGTGTTAATGAGCTGACATGAATTGCCTGCTGATAGTCAGACTCAAGTGCAACACTGGAAAATGAAAAGAGTAGCGTACTGGCAAGGAGGAGTTGTTTATTTATTTTCATTGAGGTATACCGCTTTAATTTTGTCTTTTACAATTAATTCTTCAGAGATTAAAGATGCCCACATGCCAACACCCTGTTGCTGCATCTGCGGTCCTTGCCAGGTAACTAACAGCTCACTGCTGATCTCTTTTTTATCCAGGAATATGGTGAGCTCTTCTGTGTTCATGGTTTGTACCAGTTGATCTAAACTGAGGTTTTTAAGCCATACATTTTTTGTTAACACTAATTTACTCTGCTGATACAAAGTGCCATTTTCACTGCTTATCTGCCAAACTGTCGGCTCGCTGCCTGTTTCATTTTTAATATAAACAATCAGTTTCGGGTGCTCAAAAACGGTCATATCTTTGCTGGCAAAGCTGGTGGCTTTATCGGAAAATATTTTATGGCCGATAGCACCCGTTTCATCAAAGTGAATATTGCTGACATCATAGGCAATATAGCTGAGTTGAGCCTTTGGCTGCTCGGGAGAATCTGTTTCCGGTTTAATATATAACCATAGCAAAAATACCAGCAATAAGGATATAAATGGGATACTTTGGCGCTTATTCATCTATTCACTTTTACCCTGTGTGCTATGCAGCTGCCCATTGCATTGCAGAAAAAGGTCGCAAATTTCCCGTACTGCGCCAAAACCACCTTTAGTATAAGTAATTAAATCAGCAGCCTGCAGCACCAGCGGGTGCGCATCTTGAACCGCAACGCCTAACCCGCAAGCTTTAATAACGGGCAGATCAACCACATCATCGCCGATATAAGCGATTTGCGAAGCCTGTAAATTAAGGGTTTTTAATAACTCATAATAAACGCTGAGCTTATTCTCCTGGCCTTGGTAAATATAAGGCACACCCAGGGCTTTCATTCTATTTTCAACAATCTGCGATTGCCGTCCGGTAATGACGGCAACCTGAATGCCTGATTTTAAAATCGCTTTAATGCCGAAACCATCTTTAGTATGGAATGCTTTTAACTCTTCCCCCTGATTGCCCAGGTAGATCCGGCCATCGGAGAATACCCCATCGACATCACAGATAAGCAATTTAATTTTTGCAGCACGTTGTTGATTTTCAACGCTAATTTTACCGTAGGGTGTGGTGAACATGTAATTTCTCACTAACTGTTTGTATCTGTTGCTGAAAAAGAAAAATAACTTTGTTAGCACGAATAATGCTTTAGCTTTCTCTATTGTCCCGTTTATCCATCAAAAAATAAAGTGTTAACATTCAATTGTGTTTGAATTTTGAACAAGCGCCTTAAATAAATGTGTTTATAAAAATTAAGTGGCACTTATGCAATTAAAAATTGTATAAAAAAGGACATAACTTTACACTAAGGGGCTTATTTATAGATTAAAGAAATGGTTGTCGATGAAAGAATTAAACCATCTTGTGATTAAAAACCTCTGCTTTTCCAGAAATCAACGCTTGTTGTTTGATCACTTAAACTTTGAATTTGAGCGCGGTAAAATTACGGCCATCCTCGGGCCAAGCGGTATCGGTAAAACCACCCTGTTGAAGTTGATTGGCGGACAATTACCGGTGGACAGCGGCGAGATTATTTTTAATGGCCATGCCATTAATCACTGCTCGGCGAAAACCTTGTATGAAGCACGTAAAAAAATGGGCATGTTATTTCAAAGCGGGGCGCTTTTTAATGAGTTGTCTGTCTTTGAAAATGTGGCCTTTCCATTGCGCGAACATTGTCAACTTGACGAAGAATTACTGTCGACATTGGTGTTAATGAAGTTAGAGGCCGTCGGCTTGCGCGGTGCCAAAGATTTGCAGCCTAATGAGCTTTCTGGAGGCATGGCAAGACGCGTGGCTCTAGCACGCGCTATCGCGCTGGATCCGGAAATGATTTTGTATGATGAGCCTTTTACCGGGCAGGATCCAATATCAATGAATGTGCTCCTTAATCTGATTAACCAGCTCAATAAAACTCTGGGTTTGACCTCTATTATTGTTTCCCATGATGTTAATGAGGTGTTGTCCATTGCTGATAATGTTTATGTATTAGCCGATAAAAAAATTATTGCCCATGGGCCTGCTTATTCGCTTTTACAGCAAACCGACAATTCATTACTGCAGCAGTTTCTGCATGGTCAGAGTGATGGTCCTGTTCCTTTTCACTTTCCGGTAGAAGATTTCCAAAAAGAGTTACAAAAGGAGAGACGATGATTAACGCTTATCTGCGTTTTGTTGGCCGATTCAGTTTAGGACTTGTGCAGACCGTAGGCCGTTGTTGCCTGATGTTCTGGCAGACGCTTTGGGGAAAGCCGCATGCGCAGTTAATCCCGCTGATGATCCGGCAAATTTTTCAGCTGGGTATTTTATCCTTACCTATTATTTTAACATCCGGTCTGTTTATCGGTATGGTGTTGGCTTTTCAGGGGTACAATATCTTAGTCGACTATTCTGCCGAGGAGAGTTTAGGCAGCATGGTCGCTCTGTCATTGTTAAGGGAATTGGCACCGGTTGTCGCTGCGCTTCTTTTCGCCGGCAGAGCCGGCTCCGCGTTAACGGCTGAAATAGGTTTAATGCAAAGCACGGAGCAGCTTGCCAGTATGGAAATGATGGCTGTCTCACCGTTAAAAAGGGTGATTGCGCCGCGCTTTTTAGCCGGTATTATTGCCCTGCCTATGCTGACTGTGTTTTTTAATGTTATTGGCATATGGGGCGGTTATTTAATTGGTGTCAGCTGGATGGGTATTGATGGCGGTACCTACTGGTCAGTGATGCAAAGCAGCATTGACTATCTGCCCGATGTCGGTAACGGGCTCATCAAAAGCCTGGTTTTTGCTATATTGATAACTTGGATCGCGCTTTACAACGGCTATTATGTCGTGCCTAATGCACTCGGGATCAGTAAGTCAACGACACAAACGGTGGTTGTTTCCTCTTTGCTGGTCCTGGCAATGGATTTTGTTTTAACAGTTTTTATGTTTGGAATGTAATATGTCACAGAAAAAAGTGGAATTATGGGTCGGCGCATTTGTTATCGCAGCAATGCTTTCTTTAGCAATACTCGCTTTTAGTGTTACCGGGCTTTCTTTACGCGGCGAAGGAAACAGTTATACACTGTATGCCAGCTTTACCAATATTGGCGGTTTAAAAACAAGAGCGCCGGTTAAATTAGGCGGCGTGGTAGTCGGGCGCGTGGAAGAGATTAGTCTGGATGTCGAAACCTATACACCTGTGGTGCGTTTAACTATGTTTGAAAATAGAGGTTTTTACCCCGAGACATCGTCAATATCGATATTAACCTCCGGCTTATTGGGCGATCAATATATCAGTATTCAGCCCGGTTTTATTGATGATGATATTGATATGCTGGCAGATGGCGATACTATTGAAGATACTAAGTCTGCATTAGTGCTTGAAGATCTGATCGGTCAATTTATTTATTCAATTAATAAGGACGAATAATGCGTATTTTATCTATTGTTTGTGCACTGTTGCTCAGCTGTTTTGCTTATGCCACGCCTGTGGATATGAGCGATCCTAATCAGGTGATTCATTCGGTATCCACCAGGACCTTAGCCAGAATAACGGCAGAGCAGGAGCGCCTGAAAAATGAAAGCGACTATATCAAGGTGCTGATTGAAGAAGAGCTGATGCCCTATTTTGATTATAAATATGCCGCCTATAAGGTCATGGGCAGCCATTTAAGAAGCACCTCTGCAGCACAGCGCAGCAACTTTGTTGATGTATTTCGAACTTACCTGGTCAATACCTACGGGCATATTTTATTTGAATATGAGCAGCAAAAGGTTGAAGTATTGGACAATCCTCATTTTAAGGATAAGAAAATCATTTCCATTGCTGTTAGAATCCGTGACGATAAAGAACAGGTCACGCAGTTAACCTTCAAATTACGAAAAAATAAAAAAACCGGGCAATGGAAAGTTTTTGATGTTATTGCCGAAGGGGTCAGCATGCTCAATACCAAGCAGTCCGAACTGGGTGAATTGATCCGCAAAGATGGTATCGATCAAGTGATTGAGCTGTTGAAACAGAAAAATATTGAGTTTTCATCGTGATTGAACAGCCAAATAACGGGACAATGGTGTTAACCGGTAATCTAGTCTTAAATGAGCTATCGAATAAAAATTTTCCAGAAGTTGCCAGTTATCGAGGGGTACAAAGCATCGATTTACAGCAATTAGAAAATGTAGATTCAGCCGGCCTTGCCTATATCGCACAAATTAAAAGCCATTATTCGAATATCCGCTTTACAGGCGTTTCGAATAAAACACACGTCTTAGCCAGGTTATATGGGTTAAGTTTTATTTTTAAGTCGTAAGGTATTCAATGAATATTGCAACAATCAAAGAAAAATTAGAACAAGCGTTAGTCCTTGATGAATGTATTGTTAAGGGGGGGGATGGCAACTTTGAGGTCATCGCCGTGGGCGATATTTTTGCCGGTTTAAGCCGCATTAAAAAACAACAGGTAATTTACGGGCCGTTAACAGATGAAATTACCAGCAATGCGATTCATGCATTAACGATCAAAGCCTTCACGCCTGATGAATGGCAAAAACAAAAACATTTTATGTAGTCAGCGGAAAGGATAGTTTGATGGGTCAGTTTTTAATTCAAGGTGGTTGCCAGCTAAAAGGCGAAGTTGCTATTTCCGGCGCTAAAAATGCAGCATTACCAATTCTTTTCGCGACATTATTATCAAAAGGCGATATTAATTTAAGCAATGTGCCACTGCTGAAGGATATTTCCACCACGCTTGAGCTTTTACAGGAGTTAGGTGCTCAAGCGGTTCAGAATGGCCATAAAGTACATATCAACGCTGCCGAGGTAAAAAATTACACGGCATCCTATGATTTGGTACGTAGCATGCGCGCTTCTATTTTGGCGTTGGGACCTTTAGTGGCGCGCTTTGGCAAAGCCGATATTTCACTGCCAGGGGGGTGTGCGATCGGTGCCCGTCCGGTGAATTTGCATATTCACGGGCTGGAGCAGATGGGGGCCACCATTAAAGTTGAAGATGGTTTTATTAAAGCGCGCGTTGACGGCCGCTTGAAGGGCACGCATATCTATATGGATATGGTCAGTGTGACCGGAACCGGAAACCTGATGATGGCCGCTGTCCTTGCCGAGGGGGTTACCACCATTGAAAATGCGGCTAAAGAACCTGAAATCGTTGATTTGGCTAACTTTATCAATGCCATGGGCGGTAAAATAAGCGGCGCGGGTACGGATACGCTAAGCATTGAAGGGGTGGAATCATTAGCCGACTGTACTTATCAGGTACAACCGGATCGTATTGAAACAGGGACTTTTTTAGTTGCTGGTGTGGTCAGCGGCGGTAAAGTTAAATGTGTCAATACGGATCCGCAGTTATTAGTTGCCGTGCTTGCCAAGCTTGAAGAAGCAGGCGCCTTAGTGACAACGGGTCAAGACTGGGTTGAAGTGGATATGATTGACCGTGAGCTGAAATCGGTCAATATTACCACCGCCCCGCATCCGGCTTTTCCTACCGATATGCAGGCACAGTTTACTGTTTTAAATACAGTGGCTCCCGGTACCGGCCGTATCAAAGAAAATATTTTTGAAAACCGTTTTATGCATGTGCCTGAACTGCAGCGTATGGGCGCCAATATTGAACTAGAAGGTAACCTGGCAATTTGCGGCGATCACGATAAGTTAAGCGGCACAAAAGTCATGGCTACGGATCTGCGCGCTTCTGCCAGCTTAGTGATTGCCGGGCTGATTGCCAGCGGCGAAACCGTTGTCGATGAGATTTACCATATAGATCGCGGCTATGAAAAAATAGAGGATAAGTTAATTGCACTCGGTGCGACAATGCAGCGTATCGAAGACTAACACGCCATTGACTGCCCGTACCATCTGCATCCTCAGCGGGTATGGGTACAAAGCAGCGCTGTTATCTATTAGCAGTGCCTGCCGCTAAATCGCGAAGATCGCCGACGATCACTTCAAGTTCAATTTCATTTCCTTCACGTAATAAAGACAGTTTGGTTTTTGTTCCCGGTTTTATTTCTGCTACTTTATCCAGGGCATCAATCAAATCGACAACGGCAACACCATCAATCTTTAATAACAGATCATTCACTTTAACGCCCGCCATTGCTGCCGGTCCACCTTGATAGACCTTTTTTATAATAATACTGTTTTGTGCTTTTAATCCCCAAAGGCGTGCAATCAACGGATCTAAATTCTCAGCAACAAGACCTAATGAACCGCGAATGACGCGGCCATCTCTGATCAGGCTGGTCATTATGCGTTGTGATAGTTGATAGGGCACCGCAAAACTAATGCCGCTACTGGAATTCTGCTTATTCGTGTAAAACTCCGAAGTATTAATGCCGACCAGTTCACCGCGACTGTTAATCAGTGCGCCACCCGAGTTACCTTGATTAATCGCGGCATCGGTCTGCAGAAAATCCTGACGCCCTGAAGAGCTCATACCGTTTCTGCCGGTTGCGCTGATGATACCTTGAGTAATGGTTTGCCCTAAGTTATAGGGGTTACCAATCGCCAGTACGACATCGCCCACTTGTGGCTGATAGTGCGGGTTTTGCGGAATAACCGGCAGATTATCGCCGTCAATCTGCAGTACCGCTAAGTCTGTTATCAGATCGCTGCCGACGACAGTTGCGGTGAACAACCGCCCATCCTGTAGCGCGATTAAAATTTGGTCGGCTTTGGCAATCACATGGTAGTTGGTGAGAATATAGCCTTTACTGGAAGTGATAATACCCGAGCCTAATCCGGTGGGTTGCAGGTGTTGTTTATTATCGATACTGGAATCTATATATTGCTGTGAGTAAATATTTACCACAGCAGGTGAAGCCTTTTTTACCGCTTCATTGTAGCTGCTGACTGGTTGCTCTGCCGATAGAGAAGGAAAGAGCGGCGCGACTTTAGCTGCAAATATTACCAGAGCGGCAATCATCAGCCCGGCAATAATAGGTTTTAAAAAATAGAAAAAAGATCCGGTAAAATTCATAATTTTAACTGGCCAGTAAAGAAAGATAATAGTGAAGAAGAATTATATACAAAATATTCTTAGGATGGGGGATTTACCCTGAAAATAAGAGAAACAAATAGCGCGCTGCTTAATCTATTATTCGCACTGCCGGCATATGTAAAAAATCAGCTATTAGGTTAATTTGCCGGTAAGTGAAATTCAGGCAAAAAAAAGCAGCGTCTACGACACTGCTCTATTATAGTCTGTAAAAATCAGTTATTAAGCAATAACGTGTACAGAAGAAGTGTTTGTAGTACCTTCAGCAACAATTGATGACCGGAAATTCAGGCAAAAAAAAGCAGCGTCCACGACACTGCTTTATTATAATCTGTAGAAATCAGTTATTAAGCAATAACCTGTACAGAAAAAGTGTTTGTAGTGCCTTCAGCAACAATTGATGACCGGAAATTCAGGCAAAAAAAAGCAGCGTCTACGACACTGCTCTATTATAGTCTGTAAAAATCAGTTATTAAGCAATAACGTGTACAGAAGAAGTGTTTGTAGTACCTTCAGCAACAAGCGCACCTGAAACCATCACTACTTTATCACCTGTAGTCGCAAGACTCAGGTCTTTAGCCATATCCATACCTAGTTGGTAGAAGGCTTCCATTGAGCTTTGCGCTTCAATTACTTTAGCTGAAACACCTTTTGTTAAGGCAAGTTGCTGAGCTGTTTTTGCATTACTTGTTAGCGCAAGGATTTTCGTTGTCGGGAAGTACTTACGTAAAGAACGTGCAGACTTACCAGCTTCTGTAGCAACGATGATAAGTTTTGCATTAAGCTGCTCTGCGTTTTTAACTGCGCCGCTACATACTGCTTCAGTAATGCGTAACTCGCCATCTACGCCAGGGCGTGCAGGCATAACAGCATCTGTACGTTCACAGATAGTGGCCATGATAGCAACAGCTTCTGCAGGGTATTTACCTTTAGCACTTTCACCAGAAAGCATTACCGCATCAGTACCGTCTAGGATAGCATTGGCAACATCACCCGCTTCAGCACGTGTTGGGCGTGGGTTTTTGATCATAGAGTCAAGCATTTGTGTTGCAGTAATAACAGGTTTACGTGCTGCATTGGCTTTTTCGATCATCATTTTCTGTGCAAAGATTACTTCTTCAACCGGGATTTCAACACCCAGGTCACCACGAGCAACCATGATGCCGTCAGAAGCTGCCAGGATATCATCAAAGTTGTCAACACCTTCCTGGTTTTCAATTTTTGAGATAATGCGGATGTTTTCGCCACCGTTAGCAGCTAAATGTTCACGGATTTCTAGTACGTCTTCTTTCTTACGAATAAATGAAGCCGCGATGAAGTCAACTTGCTGTTCACAACCGAAGACTAAATCACCTTTATCTTTAGGAGAAAGCGCTGGAAGTTGTACTTTAACGCCAGGTAGGTTAACACCTTTGTTTTCGCCTAGCTCACCAGTGTTCATTACTTCGCAGATAACTTCGTTATCGGTAATGCGTTTAACAGTTAGTTCGATTAGACCGTCATCTAGAAGAACAGTGTTACCTACTGCAAGATCTTTTGTTAAACCTTCGTAAGTTACTGCTACTTTAGTGTTATCACCAACGATTCTTTGATCTGTGCTTAGTGTGAATTCTTGACCTGCTTTTAGTAGTACATCATCACCATTTGCAAGTTTAACCGTGCGAATTTCAGGACCTTTAGTATCTAATAAGACAGCAACATTTTTGCCGTTTTCCTGGCAAATTTCACGTAATTTAGTAATACGGCCGCCGTGCTCATCAAAATCACCGTGAGAGAAGTTAAGACGCATTACGTTCATGCCGTTGTTTACTAGCTTAGTTAACATCTCTTTTGATTCAGATTTTGGACCAATCGTACAAACTATTTTTGTTTTTCTCACCGTTATTCTCCAAGGATGATTGTGTTGTTGTATAACATTTTGATAGCACGCTAATGCCTCAGTATATTGCTGAGTCGCATTTTACAAGAAATAACCTTAAAAAAAATGATTTATACCAACTTTTTTTAATATATTTAATATTGTGAGGTTTTGTAACTTTTGTGTGATTTATAAATACCTAGCGCTTATTTGTGCTATCAATCTAATATGAGATACAGCAGGCGCTTGTCTCGCTGAATGTTAATGGCTAATATGCTGGCGGGAGTTTGGAAGAGTTCGCTTAGCTCGTCTAAATTGCGAATTTGGGTGCGGTTGATGGCAATAATAAGATCGCCTTCCTGCAGCCCGAAGCTTTCAGCAGGTGAGTCTGGCTGCACGGCGGTAATTTTGACGCCGTTATTATTTTTACTGTTGCTTAATGTAGCGCCGGATAAAGAAGGGTGAAATGATTTTGCGAGAATTTTTTGTTGCACAGACTCCTGCAGTATTGCGCTGAGATAAATTGTTTTACCATCCTGTATAACCCCTAACTCAACCTTAGTGCCGATAGTTAATGAGCCAATTTTAGCGCGTAATTCAGCAAAAGAGTTAATTGTTCTGCCGTTCATTGAGATAATAATATCACCGGCTTTTAATCCGGCTTTTTCTGCCCCTGAGTTCGGTGTGACTTGTTGTACAAAAGCCCCATTAGGGGAGTCCAGTGAAAAAGTTTTGGCAAGCTCTGCGGTTAATTCGCCTCCTCTTATACCTAAAATACCGCGGCGAATTTCGCCATAAAGCGATAACTGCTGCGCCAGGTTATTAACCATATTGGCGGGAATAGCAAAGCCAATGCCTATATTACCGCCATTGGGACCTAAAATGGCGGTGTTAATTCCTATCAGTTGTCCTTTTAAGTTAACTAATGCACCGCCTGAATTACCTGCGTTGATTGCGGCATCGGTCTGAATAAAATTTTCTAAGTTTTCAAGGTTAAGGCCGCTGCGCCCAAGCGCACTGATAATACCAGAGGTGACAGTCTGCCCGAGGCCAAAAGGGTTGCCGATGGCGATAACAAAATCACCTACCCGCAATAGGTCGGAATCGGCGAACTCAAACTGAGTCAGCTTTTTCGTCGTGTTGATTTGCAATAGGGCGATATCGCTTTCTCTATCCTGGCCGAGTATTTGCGCAATAAATTCTTGTCCCGATTTTAAGGTGACTTTAATTTCTGAGGCATCTTCAATGACATGATAATTGGTAATAATATAACCTTTCTGAGCATTAATAATAACCCCGGAGCCGAGACCGGAAAAAGGCTGTAGTTCTACTTCCGGATCACTATAGGGATTGAAAAAACGGAATAGATCAGGGGGCATTGATGGGGAGAGCTGCTTGCCTAAAACAGAAATATTGACCACAGCGGGGCTGACTTTGTCAACTAATGGTGCAAGGCTCGGGGGATTGTGCTGAACAATAATGGAAGCGAAGGAGGTAACACTATTCCCAGTCAATATCAGCAGCGTGCTAACAATAATAAAAGAGTAAATTAATTTTTTCACAAACAGGTATCCTTTTATGCGTAGCTAGGGTGTGTTGACGTTTCGCGTGCACTTTTGCAGCAATTTGTTCGTGCTTTATACAAGGCAGAGCCTGTGTAGTGTAGTTATTCTACATAAGCAGGCGATAACGCATACGAGCGTGCGAACAAATGCTGCCTTTCGGGTTCATCTAAAAGCGTCCTGCACTGCGTTGCTCGTCGTTTACATAGAATAACTATGCTTCGCTCCTCGCGCCTTGTTCAGAACGCTTTTAGATTGAACAAAATTTGTACTCGAAACATCAACACACCCTAAGCTGTTGGAAGGCTCTGCTTTTATACCTTGGCTTGAAAATACTGCGATTACATTGAAAGTATAGAATACCGACGCACTTCAAAGGCTGTTGTCAGCGCTAATATGCTTTATCTTTGTAATAAATTATTTAAGAAATTGAGGATTTATTTCAATCTAAGGGTGATCTGTGAGCTGTTTTTCTGTATAATCTCGGCGCCCACGTTATCCACCCCCCAAAATATAATATGGTGGATCTGTTGTTTACGCTTGACGTATTCGAAGGGATACGGAATGGCAATACATTTTGGATTACCGACTTGGTAATCTTTTTTTTAAATCATTAAATTGGGTATAACTTAATGAAAACTTTTGTTGCTAAACCAGCTGAAGTAAAACGCGACTGGTACGTAGTAGATGCTGAAGGTAAAACACTTGGTCGTCTAGCTACTGAAATTGCTCTACGTTTACGCGGTAAACATAAAGCAGAATACACTCCGCATGTTGACACTGGCGATTACATTGTTGTTATCAATGCAGAGAAAGTTACTGTAACTGGTAACAAAGCTAAAGATAAAACTTACTACCACCACACAGGCTTCATCGGTGGCATTAAATCAATTAGCTTTGAAGATTTAATCGAGCGTGCTCCTGAGCGTGTTATTGAGAAAGCTGTTAAAGGCATGTTGCCAAAAGGTCCTTTAGGACGTGCAATGTACCGTAAATTGAAAGTTTATGCTGGTTCTGAGCATCAACATTCTGCACAGCAACCACAAGTTTTAGACATCTAATAGGATTAAAACAATGGCAAATCAATATTACGGCACAGGTCGTCGCAAAAGCTCTACAGCTCGTGTATTTCTAAAAGCTGGTAGCGGTAAAATTACTATCAATAAGCGCAACATCGACGAATATTTCGGTCGTGAAACTGCATGTATGGTTGTTCGTCAACCATTAGAGCTTATTGAAGCAAATGAAAAATTTGACGTAAACATCACTGTTAAAGGTGGTGGTACTACTGGTCAATCAGGTGCTATCCGTCTAGGTTTAACACGTGCATTGATGCAGTATGACGAGTCACTACGTTCTGAACTACGTAGTGCAGGCTTTGTAACTCGTGACGCTCGTATCGTTGAGCGTAAGAAAGTGGGTCTACATAAAGCACGTAAACGTCCACAATTCTCAAAACGTTAATATTACGTTTTCAAGAATTAAAAAGGCCCAGTTTATACTGGGTTTTTTTTTTGCCTATCAATGCCTCATTTCCCATATTTAATCGCACAGATTGCTAGAACAGACTAATATTGATGTATTCTCTTTATTTAACGGGGTGACTAATGTTAGCTGAAACTATGATTGAAAAACTAAATGAACAGATCAATGCTGAATTTTATTCATCCAATCTCTATTTACAGATGAGTGCATGGTGTGAGGAGAAAGGGTTCGAGGGGGCGGCTTTAATGCTGCATGGCCACGCTGCCGAGGAGATGCGGCATATGCAGCGTTTGTTTACCTATGTCAGCGAAACAGGCGCTTTGCCTATCTTAGGCTCGATCGCAGCCCCGCCTTATGATTTTGACTCTTTGCAGGACGTTTTTGCTGCAACCTATAAACATGAATGCTTTATTACGCAAAAAATCAATGAACTCACGCATCTTGCCTTTTCAACACAAGATTACTCGACCTTTAATTTTTTGCAGTGGTATGTTGCTGAGCAACATGAGGAAGAGAAGTTGTTTAAGGGTATTCTAGATAAAATCCAATTAGTGGGTGATGATGGGAAGGCGCTGTTTTGGATCGATAAGGAGCTGGCTGACTTAGCCGGTAAGGGCTCAGCTTCGATTATGGATAATCCGGCATAGGCATTGTGCCATGCTAACGGTGAGCCTGCTATACCTGCTATAAAAGCCCAGAAACTCATCCGATGAGTATGACTAAACGGCATTAAATCTGCTATAATGACTTGTTTAATATTGGTTAATAAGTTATATCCTGAAAGTTTAGGTAGATCCGTGTCAGCCTTTTTATTTATCTTCTTTTTTGTTACTTACTGCCAATAGCTGCCGGCAATGATGAACAGCTTCATTGCTGCTTAATGTTTTTCAATTAATCATATTTTATTAAATAATAATAAGGGATTTCCATGGCCGTATCGACAAATAAACGTTCTGTAATGACACTTTTTTCAGGTGCTTCAGATCTCTATAGTCATCAAACACGTATTGTACTGGCTGAAAAAGGCGTTAATGTTGAGATAACTTTTGTTGATGAAGATAACTGGCCTGAAGAGCTGGCTGAATTAAATCCTTATAATACAGTACCGACATTGCTGGATCGAGAATTAGTTTTATATAACTCACGTATCATTATGGAATATCTGGATGAGCGTTTCCCTCATCCGCCACTGATGCCGGTTTATCCTGTAGAGCGTGGTAAAAGCCGTTTAATGATGGAGCGTGTGGAAAGTGACTGGTACCCTTTAGTTGATATTATTATGGGCAATGATAAAGAAGCGGCGGCTGCTGCGCGTAAAAAACTGCGTGATTCGATTTTATTAATTGCACCGGTATTTGAGCACTTTCCCTACTTTATGTCCGAAGAGTTCACCCTGGTTGACTGTTATATGGCTCCCTTACTATGGCGTTTACCTGAGTTAGAAATTGACTTAGGTGTTGAAAATGTCAGTGGTATTAAGAGCTACATGGTTAGAGTGTTTGAGCGAGAGTCTTTCAGGCATCACTGACCGAAGCTGAACGCGAAATTCGTGTCGGTGTGTAATAGCAAATCTATTGTTTTTCTGTGCAGATAAAGCCAGCGACTTAAGAGTATAAAGTGTCGCACTTTTAAGCGCTTGAACCTATCACGCACCTGATTAAGGAATTGATATTATGAATAATATGTTAGTGCAACGTCCCTATCTTTTACGTGCATATTATGACTGGATTGTAGATAGTGAATGTACGCCACATCTTATTGTTGATGCCACGCAGCCTGGTGTTGAGGTGCCGCAACAGTTTGTTGAAGACGGAAAAATTGTCCTTAATATTGCACCACGTTCAGTGCAGCAGTTTTCTATGGATAATGAGGCTGTTGCATTTAATGCCCGTTTTTCCGGGCAGCCGATGAAGGTCTATGTGCCTTTGTATGCCATAGAAGGCATCTACACGCGGGAAAATGGGGCTGGGACTATCTTTCCTCAAGAGCCTGCTTATCAGGCGCTTGATAAAAAAGGGCCGGATGCTGCTGTTGATGACAGTAGCAAACCTAAAGCAGCTAAGCGCCCGAATTTGACCGTTGTTAAATAGTCGCTTGCTCATATTTAATAATAGCGAAGCAGATAATTGCTTCGCTATTTTTTTATCCGCTCACTTTTTTATTGCGTTAAGCTCTCTGGTTAAAATAGCGTAATCATCAATGGCCGGGCAATGTGTAAAATTTTGCTGCTCAAGGGCTGAGTCAGGATTCTTAATACCCAGTACATAGCGGATACCGAATTGTCGTGCCGTTAGCAGTAACTCTTCATTATCATCGATAAACAGTGTTCGCTCGGGATCAAATGGATGCTGTGCTAATAACGCTCGCCATAATTTCGGTGATTCTTTGCAGTAGCCGAATTCATGGGTCGAGTAGATATGATCTAAGTATTGATCTAAGCCGGTTTGCTGTATTTTTATAGCCAGACCATCCGGATGGGCATTGGTTAATAGAATGCGCGGAATCTGCTTTTCTTTGAGTGCCTGCAGAAAAGGCAGCACATCACTGCGCAGCGCGATGCTCTCGGCATTATCCGCTTTTAACTGGCGTATATCTAAGTTGGTCTGCCTACTCCAGTAGTTAAGACAGTACCAGTCCAGACTGCCCTTAACCGCATTATATTGTGCCGCCATTTTCTGTTTTGCCTGCTGCAGTGATATCTTCTCCTGACGGGCGACGGCAATGGGCAGGTGGTGCTGCCAGAATTGGTTGTCGAAGCGCAAATCCAATAGTGTGCCATCCATATCCAAAAGCACAGTATCAATATTATTCCAGTTAAACATAGTGTCCTTTAAAATTTAAGCTCCTAGATGACTTGATAGTTAAGTAGGAGGGTGAATAATATAACGGGATTATCAGCGCTTTAAAGGGTTATGCATTTTCCTGCAGCTCTTTAAGTTGTTTCTGCATCAGCATGGCGCGTTTAATTAATTTATCATGCTTTTCGCAACCACGTAACTCCAACTCTACGATCATCGCTTCCAGTAGTGCTGAAATCTCAGCACATTTTGTGCTTAACTGCACCGCTGGTTTTTCTTGAACACTCATTTGAGACTCCTTTGTTGTATTTCTTGTTTGTTTATTAAAAACAAGTTACAAGGGCTGGGTTTGCTGCAGCCATAGTTGCAGGAACTTTTTCGCCACTTTGCTTATAAAGTATATGCTACTCTGTATTTACTGCGTACTTAAGTGCTGCCACCTTCACAACAAAGAAAAATGTTTCTGGCAAAAGCGGATGCGCTGAGCAGGACTCATTTGATGTTCATCTCCCAAGCTTTCAATGAGTTTTAAACGCGGTAAAAGACCTTGTCCGTTGGCCGTTTGAATCGCCAGGCGGGGCGGGCATTTAACTCCAGCAACATAGGTCCTAAATCGCGATCCAGTACCATATCTGTGCCCAGGTAGCCCATACCGGACATTTCGTAACAGCTGGCGGCTAAATAAAGCAGGCGGCTCCAATTGGGAATGGCTAAAGTTTTAAGGTCTTTCTGGGTATCAGGGTGGTAGTGGACCGGGCGATCAAATTGTACAGCATGCAGGGCTTGCCCAGTGGCAATGTCGATACCGACTCCGACGGCTCCCTGATGCAGGTTCGCTTTACCATCGGAAGCCGCGGTGGAAAGGCGCATCATTGCCATCACCGGAAAACCTTTAAAAACGATGACGCGCACATCCGGCACGCCTTCAAAGCTGAAACCGTCAAAGGCGTTATCAAACTGGATTAAAGCTTCAATAACAGCAACATCGAGACTGCCGCCCAGGCTAAAAAGTCCGGCAAGGATATCGGTAACATGGCGCTTAATTTCCGAGAGGCTCTCTTCGTGACCATTGGCTTTAAAGTAACGCCCGTTTTCAATTTTAGTGATCACCAGAATACCCTTGCCGCCACTGCCTTTCGCCGGTTTAATCACAAAGCCGGCGGTATCCTTAATAAAAGATTCGACATTCTGTACTTCTGCCTGCATGGAAATGACACCCAATAAGGCGGGGGTTGTGACATTGGCATCGTGTGCGATGATTTTTGTTTTCAGTTTATTATCAACCAGGGGGTAGAGCTTGCGCGGATTATAACGGCCGATATAAGCACTGTTACGCCGGTTCATGCCCAAAATACCTTTGTCTTTTAATTTCAATGGACTGCAGAAAAACATTGTTTAATCCTGCTCTGCCAAAGGTTTGAAACGACGTAACTCGAGCAGGCGATAGCCGGTGTAACTGCCGAGCAAGAGTACCAAGGACATCACCACAAACTGCAGACCGATAAAATTAAACATCAGGTGACGGGTCACTTCATTACTCATGGCAAAGTAAGCCAGGTACCGCCACAATTAAACTGCCTCCCCCTTGTGTGATAACATCTTTGGCGCCTTCTTCTTCCCATAAAACCGACATACGCTCAATCGTCCAGGAGAGAATTATCATCGGGAAAAAGGTGATTTTCAGTCCTTCAGTCAGCCCGAGTTTATATGACAGCACGCCAAATAGCGCGATTAATAAAATAACCATAATAATGACAGTGGATATGCGTGAAACCAGCAGCAAATTAAGGTGTGACAGATAGGAGCGGATAAACAAACCGACGGTCACTAACAGAATAAAGCCGACTAAGCCGGTGATAAGACTGGTTTGAATAAAGGCCCATCGCGATTAAAACCGGCATAAAGGTACCGGATGTTTTAATGCCGACCAGAACACGCATCACTACCACAATTAAAACACCGAGCGGGATCATTAAGATGCCTTTAAAGAGAGACTGATCTTCTACCGGCAGACTATGGATGGAGAAGTTAAACAGATGTTCATTCTCATTTTTCTGCAGAACGGCTGCTGATACCGGCTGCTTCTGTTTTATCATGGCGAAGCTGACTTTGGAGTTTTTACCGCCCACTAATTCAAATAAGGCTCGGCCGCTCTGATCCCACAAAAGCAGGTTATTGCGGTTAAGTGCTGCTGCACTATTAGCATCAAACAGTTTAGAGGTTATAACGCCTTTCTTTTCCTGAAAGACTTCAACGAGCGGCTGTAAATGTTGACGACGACGACCATCTTCCAGGGCCAGTGCCCCGACCTTCCTGGCCGGAATGCCTGCTTCATTTAATAGGGCGATTAATAATTCGCTTTTATCTGCTTTAGAAGTTAAAAGCAGACTGACATTTTGATTAGGATTTTCAGCATTAAGTGCTTTTAACAGTTCGCGGGTAAAGCTAAAGGCATCGGCACTGGTGGCCATGGCCGCTTTGATAATTTCAGTTTTTGCGGCCAGATCCGCAGCATCATAGACTTTGCCATATAAAGCAGGCATTCTCCTTGGTTGTGGATCTGTGCTTTTTTCATCGACAAGCCACTGGGTATTATAATAGAGGGTCTGTTTTCCGACGGCTTTGCGAATTGTCCATTGCGCCTGCGGCGTATGATTGTCAGTTAAAAATGACAGTCCGTAACCCGGGGATGCCGCATTTTGACTGATTTGCGTAAAACCAGCTTGAGCTTGAGGGGTCGTCAGTGAGGCTATCACCGCTTCACCCTGCGCATCAAAAGTGATTTTTGCATCAATATTCCAGATGCTGCGCGTTTCTCCCGGCAACCAGGGAATATCAAAGAGGATATGGCGTTGTACCGTTTGAAAGATGCCCAGAAGAAACAGGCCAGCCACTAACAGATAAAAGAAAATACGCGCATTCATCAACAGCCTCTACTCTTTAGTTTTATATTGCGGGTGGATATATTCTTTACTGACGTCAACTAATATAATATCGCGTAGAAAAGCACGTCCGATTAAAATAGGATATTCCATCTGCGAGCGATCGTTTAAAGTAAACTCGGCCTGCTGGCTGATATCACCAATACGCGCATGCAGTTTAACAACAACGCGTCGTTCACTCCCTTCTTCAAGATTAGTTGATTGTGCCATTCTTACAATACGTTCAATTTTTGCTTCAATAATTTGTGACTCTGTTTTCTGTTCGTTACTCAGGGTAAAACGTACCCATTTTTCACCATCACGTTCAAAGCGCTCTATTGTCGAAGCATTAATGGATGAATTGGCAATACCCGTATCAATTCTCGCTTTGTAGTTGCTTTTCGCCCTTGAAATATAGACCCATTCGCTTTCCCCAAGAAGCGTTTTATCCCGTACTTTTGTCACCTTTTTGTTGCAGGCGGAAGTTGCTGCGGCTACTTTTTTTTGGCTTTCCTGCTCTGTTTTTTCTACTAAGCGGGTTAACTCAGCAATCCTGTTTTGGTTATCTTGCAGACTGCTATTGCATATTGTTAATTCACTTTGTATTTGTTGATTGTTTTCTATGACTTGCAGCAGTTCAGCCTGCAGGCTGCTTATTTTGGCCTGTTGTGCTTGATAGTCTTTAGTGCTGACACAGGCGCTGCAGAAAAAGAGAGAAAGTGTGGTTATCAGTGCTGCTTTATTTAAAAACATAGAAATTCCTAGCCAATACTTTTGAAAAATTAATATATCTGTCCCATTATAAGCTTCGGCAAACGGCAAACGGCAAACGGCAAACGGCATATTGCTGAAGAAGGGCTTATAATTTTACCAGTTTGCTGTTTAAATAGCTGATTTAATATTAGTTTTTGTTTTATTTTGGGGGATCGTCAGTACTTTGCGAAAGATTGCTTGTTTATTTTGTATTAACAGAATAATCACGCTGCCGATAGCGGGTTGTTAGCGAGTAAAAGACAGTACCGGCCAGTACCAGCAAACAGTATAGGTAGAGCGGCAGTGTGCCATAAGTCTGATAGGGGGTATTGCCGAAGGCCGGCTGCACTTTTTGGGTTAATGCGGCTGCTGTATCAGTCGGGAGTCTGCCTAATTCCTTGCCATGACTGTCAAAAATAGCCGTGATGCCATTATTTGTACTGCGTAATAATGGCCGGGCAAATTCAATCGCACGCATTTGTGCTATCTGCAGGTGTTGAGCCGGTCCAATAGAGTGACCAAACCAGGCATCATTGCTTAAGGTTAGCAGCAGACCGGTATTTTCATCGATATTTTTGCGCAGCAGCTCGGAAAAGGCGATCTCGTAACATAAAGCTGCGGCTAGTTTGTTTTCTGCGCTTTGCAAATTAGGCTGAATTTCAGCACCGCGCTGAAAGCTCGACATAGGTAAATTAAAATAGGGCGCGAGCGGACGGAGAAAGTCCTCAAAGGGGACAAACTCACCAATAGGTAAGAGTTGATGTTTTTGGTAGCGGTTAGCGCTGGATAGTGAGTAATGCTGTCCGGCAGGTAATTTTCCTAATGCAATAATAGTATTGTGGTATTCATCGGTGGCTAAATTGTAGCCGATAATGCCGCTGATCAGGGTTTTATTGGCACTTGCCAGGTTTTTTGAGAGCGGCTGTAGAAATTCCTGCATATCAATTTCCAGGGCGGCGATTGCCGATTCTGGCCAGATAATCAGTTCCGGCTGTTGGGGGTGTTTGCTTTCACTGAGATCGAGGTATTTCAGCAACGATGGATAAAGCTGATTCTGTTTCCATTTATCATTCTGATCGATATTGCCCTGTACCAGAGTGACCAGTACAGCTGGTTGCAATTGTGTATATTGTTGTTTTTGTAAAAGCGCCGCGCTGAGCAGCAAGCCGCCAATCAGTACAGTGCTTAAGATTATTTTTTGTTTTTTAATCAGTAGGGTTAGTGCGCCGCAAATAAGCATAATCGCCAGGGTGATCCCCTGCACGCCTAAAATGGGCGCAAAGCCGGCTAATACTGTGTCGGCATGACTATAGCCGAGATAAGCCCAGGGAAAACCGGTTAAAAGGTAACCGCGCAGCCAGTCGGCAATCAGCCAGAGGACAGGAGTAATTAACAGATAGCGAAGGCTTTCTGAGAGGTGCAGAAAGCGCGTACTTGCCCATAATGCCGTGCCGGGAAATATCGCCAGATAGCCCGCTAGCAGGACAATCAACAGCATACTGACGATGCTCGGCATGCCGCCAAAAAGATCCATGCTGACATAAACCCAGTGAATGGTAGCCAGAAACATGGCGATGCTGAAGGTATAGCTGATTAAAAAATAGCGCCGGGTGCTTTTCTGCAGTTGCTTAAGCAACAAAAAAAAGCCGATCAGCGAGGGATAAAGGATCCAGAACTGTTTAAAAGGGGCAAAAGCAAAGACCTGCAGCGCGCCTAAAACAGCAGCGCTGAGCAGTTGCCCGGGAAGATGCTGTGTAAAGCGATCCAGTTTGCCGCCGGTTAGATTACTGATCAATACGCTTGAGCTCTTTGGGAATGCGTACCTGCAGCTGTATTAAGCGCCGGCTGTCGGCATTGGTGACTTTAAACTTGTAGTCACCAATAGTGATACTTTCTCCGCGACCGGGCAGATGACCTAGCTCGTGGATCAGCAGGCCGCCGATAGTATCCTGTTCATCGCTGCTATAATCGGTGCCGAAGTACTCATTAAAATCATCAATGGCAGTAAGAGCATTAACGGTATAGGTTTTTTTACCTATCTGGCGAATTTCATCAACATCAACGTCATCAAATTCATCTTCGATTTCACCGACAATCACTTCTAAAATATCTTCAATAGTGACCAGCCCTGATACTCCGCCATATTCATCGACAACAATGGCCATATGGTAGCGCTGGCAGCGAAACTCTTTGAGTAAGGTATCTAAGCGCTTACTTTCAGGAACGACTACGGCCTCTCTGAGTATATCTTCAATTTTAAAATCATCGGACTGCTGACTGAAGCCGAATTTAAGCAGGTCTTTTGCCAGTAATAAGCCGACAATATGATCTTTATCTTCAGTGATCACGGGAAAGCGTGAATGCGCGGATTCGATTAATTGCGGGAGAAACTCATCAACGCTCTGATGCAGCCCCAGGGTGACCATTTGTGAGCGCGGGATCATAATATCCCGAACCCGTAATTTGGATACGTCTAATACGCCTTTGATCATCTCTTTGGTCTTATGATCAATAATTTGACGTTGTTTCGCATCGTCAATGACTTCTAGTAATTCACTTTGATTTTTCGGCTCACCTTGAAAAAAGTGGCCTATTTTATCAAATAGCCCATTTTTATTAGCATCTTGTATTGCTATCTTGTCATCCGGCATTAATTCTATTTACTCTTTTTCAGTTAAATAAGGATCGCTAAAACCCAGTTGATTAAGTAACTCGGTTTCCAGACTTTCCATTTCTACAGCTTCCCGAGGATCGATATGATCATAACCCAACAGGTGTAAGGTACCATGAATAAGCATATGCGCCCAATGTTCAGTTAAGCTTTTATTTTGTTGCAAGGCTTCACTTTCAACGACATTTTTACAGATTACCAGATCACCGAGTAAAGGCAATGTCATTCCGGGCGGATTTTGAAAAGGAAATGAGAGCACATTAGTCGGTTTGTTTTTGCCTCGATATTGATGATTTAGCTGCTGACTTTCATCGTTATCAACAATACGCACGGTTAATTCCGCTTCTTTTCTGTTGCCCGATGAGGCAGCGATAATGGCGGTTTGCACCCATTGTTCAATGTCGGCCAGTTGCGGTAGTGACGCCTGATTGCTGCTTGCAATTTGTAAATCAACAAATAGTTCCATCAGCGGTTTTCCTGTTCGCCGGCCGCAATCTCTGCTTTGCGATCAAAGGCGTCATAGGCTTTAACAATACGCGCGACCACAGGATGACGGACAACATCATCGGCGAGAAAGAAGCTAAAGCTGATATCTTCAACATCAGATAGCACTTCAATGGCATGGCGCAGGCCTGATTTTTGATGGCGAGGCAGATCGATCTGTGTGATATCACCTGTTATTACCGCAGTGGAGTTAAAACCGATCCGGGTTAAAAACATTTTCATCTGTTCAATGGTGGTATTTTGACTTTCATCTAAAATTACAAAGGCATCATTGAGCGTTCTACCGCGCATATAAGCGAGCGGGGCAATTTCGATAATATTTTTTTCAATCAGTTTTTCTACTTTTTCAAAACCGAGCATTTCAAACAGCGCGTCATATAAGGGGCGCAGGTAGGGATCGACTTTTTGCGATAGATCGCCAGGCAGAAACCCCAGCTTTTCACCGGCTTCAACGGCAGGGCGGGTAAGGAGAATACGACGTACTTCCTGGCGCTCCAAAGCTTCCACTGCGCAGGCAACCGCTAAATAGGTTTTGCCGGTGCCGGCAGGACCGATGCCAAAACTGATATCATTGCTTAGAATATGATTAACATATTTTGTTTGATTTTCACCGCGCGGTTTAATCACGCCGCGTTTGGTTTTAATCGACAGGCTCTGGTAGCTTGGCTGCTGATCAGCAGGTTTTACTTCTAATAAACGGTGGTTGGAAAACAGCGCCTGCAGTGCCAGATGCACATCCTCGGCAGATAGCTCTGCTGCCTTGCCTTTGACTGTTTGGGTTTCGATATAGAGATCTTTTAACAGATCCACACAGGCCTGTGCGTAACGATGCTCACCGACGATTTGAAAGTGCGCATTTTTGTAGACGATTTCAACACCCAAACGACGTTCAATCTGCTTAATATTGTCATCAAATGCACCGCATAATATTGCCAGGCGGCGCGTATCTTCCGGTACCAGATCAAGATGCACAGTGGTCAGTTTTGTATTCAAAATAATTAATGCCTTTTATTTATTCCGGAGTAAATGTTGCAACGCCCAGCGTTTCTTCATGTTTATTAACAATATCGCTGGGGCGAATAGATTCACGCAGGTTCATTTCCGCTTCGCCACGGATAAATTTACCGCGAATAGAGTTAGTATGCACTTCAGTGATTTCCACATCGACAAAGCTACCGATGGAGCGATGATCACCTTCAAAATTAACAATACGGTTATTTTCAGTGCGTCCGCATAGCTCCATAATATTTTTACGTGACGGGCCTTCCACTAAAATACGCTGTACAGTGCCGACCATGCGCCGGCCGATTTGTTGTGATAGCTGGTGGATACGCTCCTGCAGAATGGCTAAGCGCTGTTTTTTGGTTTCCAGGGAAACATCATCGGGCATATCGGCTGCCGGGGTTCCCGGACGTTGGCTATAGATAAAGCTGTAGCTGGTATCAAAGCCGATATAATTGATAAGATCCATAGTCTGCTCAAAGTCCTGATCGGTTTCATTTGGGAAACCGACGATAAAATCTGAACTTACCGTGAGATTCGGGCGAACCGCTTTTAACGCGGCAATGCGCTCTTTATATTGGGCAACAGTATGGCCGCGTTTCATCAGACTTAGAATACGATCCGAGCCGGCCTGTACCGGCAGGTGCAGGAAATCCACCAGTTCCGGTGTATCTCTATAAACATCAATAATATCATCAGTAAAATCAATGGGGTTACTGGTGGTATAACGGAGACGATCAATGCCGTCAATGGATGCCACATAACGTAATAACTCAGCAAAACTGCAAGTGCCGCCATCATGTGTTGCGCCTATATAGGAGTTGACATTCTGCCCGAGCAGATTAATTTCACGTACACCCTGTTCAGCTAACTGTGCGACTTCTAATAGAATATCGTCAAGCGGGCGACTGACCTCTTCGCCACGGGTATAAGGGACAATACAGTAGGTACAGTATTTAGAGCAGCCTTCCATAATCGAGACAAATGCCGTCGCACCTTCCGCTCTCGGCTCAGGCAAACAATCAAATTTTTCAATTTCAGGAAAGCTGACATCGACGACACTGCTCTCGTCTTCGCGTACCTGCTTAATCATCTCCGGCAGACGATGCAGGGTCTGCGGGCCGAAAACAATATCGACATAGGGGGCACGACGACGAATTGCTTTGCCTTCCTGTGAGGCTACACAGCCTCCGACACCAATGATCAGATTGGGGTTGATCTCTTTTAACTTTTTCCAGCGGCCCAACTGGTGGAATACTTTTTCCTGGGCTTTTTCACGAATAGAGCAGGTATTTAATAAAATAACATCAGCATCCTCGGCTGTATCGGTTGCGATATAACCGTTACTTGAATTTAAAAGATCGGCCATTTTTGATGAATCATATTCATTCATCTGACAACCCCAGGTTTTGACGTGTAATTTCATGCTCATAATTTGCTGCTCATACTGTGTTGCTAAAATAAAGAGATCGCATTTTACGCAGATCAATACTAACTTGCTACCTTTTTAAAAGTGTGGTTTTTAGCAGTCAGGCTGCTTTGCCCTGCCAGCTGAAATGGCGATTGGCTTTTTGTGTCACCAGGCCTTTCTCCAGTAAATCCGAAAACAGGCGATTAACTTCATCACCGTTAATACCTAGCCTATCAGCCACGGCTTTTTTGCTGCAGCGTACTTCGCCGGCATGCAGTATAGCCTGTGCTTTTTGCAGTAACAGTTCCGAGTGCGAGTTGCCTGCTGTGCTATTGTCAGGAAGTCTTTCTGTTTTATCCTCTGCGGCCTGTTGTCTGTTGAGCTGCTGCTTTTCGGCTGCCTGCTGTTGAGCTAGCGTTGCTTCAGGCTGCTGTCTGGCAGTTAAAGTGCGTGTAAACCTCAGCTCCTCACCGATTAAGCCGACAAAAAAGGCTGCAAAAAGATCCAGTAATACAGATAAAAACACCACCAGTCCGAGCTGCGCATCCATCGCATCAATTTTAAGCCCGTCGGCAATGCTGCCAATCAGCCCAAATACAGAGCCCTGGCTGGCGACCGGCAAACTGTCTCTTTGCATGGCAAGCTCAACCTGTTTTTCGCGCAGTTTGGCATTTTCTTTCTGAATGCGCGCAACGCCGGTAGCAATACGGTTCAGCTCAAGATATTTTTCGGCGGCAATATTGTTTAAATCGATCTGTTTTTCCAATGCGGCAATCTGCAAATTAAATGCATTCACTTTACTGTGCTGCACATCGACATGCCGCTGTGCTGTATTGGTGGCACTATTGATACCGCCGATACTGCCGCCAATCGAGATGGCTGCAAGAATGGCATAAAAAGAAAAAGCGGAAAAGGCAGCCATTAAATTGCGTCTGGCAATGCGTTCGCCAAATTCATACCAGGCAAAAAACTTTCCTAATTCAAAAATAACCGCCAGGGCGCCAAACAGCAGCTGCATCCACGGGTTTTCATCGATAGAAAGAAACAGCAGAAGAGAAAAGATAATGGAGGCCAAAATCGCTGCACCAGTAAAACTGTATACCACAGTCATCGCAAAGGGGCCTTTAGCATGACGTATACGCGTTTTTTTTAAATTATTCATGAAATTATTCGTTTAAGTAAAGGTATTGAAATAGAAAATCGGCGGCTATTGTAGAGTGCAAATCATTAAAACACCAGTAATGGCAAACGCGGATGGTAAATTATCATAGAAAAGTCTAAATTTTATTAGAAAGATAAAAATAAGGGACTAGAGTCAGATTGGTAAGCGCAATAACCATCTGCAAATTGGAGCAATATATTGTTCTTGACATCCTCCCCCACCTAAAGGAAGGGGATTCCGGTTAGTAAAAACCGGTGAAGAACTCTCGCGAGTTTTCAGGTTTCTGCTTCAAAGTACACTGCCCAGAGAGCGATGCTTGGTTTTCGCGTTTAGCCCCCACAGTGGGAGCTTTTACGCGCTTCACGCAACTCATGCTCCCCAGGTCTGACACGTACTCTACAGACTTAAAATCCCGCATGTCCTGCGGTATATTTTAAGTTTAGAAGCAGAAACAAAATTGTCAAACCATCAGCGCTTTGCGCTAATTGCCTTATATTCCCTCCCTAAAAGGAAGAGGTTTTACGGCAAAACAGATAATAATCGCTGGGAGTGATGCTGTATAATATAGTTAATATCAGCATGGAGGTAAAAGTGATGATTTACCGAATACTGGCGGATTTGCTGGTGATAGTGCACTTGCTGTTTATTATTTTTGCACTATTGGGCGGGCTGTTGCTGATCTGGCGGCGCTATCTGTTTTTTGTGCATCTACCAGCTGCTATCTGGGCCGCGCTGATTAGTTTTAAGGGTTGGATCTGTCCATTAACTCCACTTGAAAATCAGTTGCGAAGTGTTGCCGGCGCAAAGGGCTATGCGGGAGGGTTTGTTAGTCACTATCTAATCCCTGTCATATACCCGGTCAACTTAACCCTCAATATTCAGATTCTGCTTGGCATCTTGGTCGTGCTAATTAACATCGGCATTTATTGTTTGGTCTATTATAAGCTTATGACTAAGCGCGGTGGGAAGACGAGATGAAAAATACCTTAATGACAATACTGCTGTTATATCTTTTTTTCTGTCTATTGCTGTTCGTTGTGCAGCGTAAACTTATCTACTTTCCACAACCGGCCAGTACTGTGAGCGGCGTAGCGGAAATAAGTGTCAGCACAGATGGTGCACGGCTGAGCGGCTGGGTGGTCAATGCGGGACAGGAAAAAGCCCTTATCTATTATGGCGGTAATGCAGAAAGCATAGAAAATAATATCGCATTTTTTACCGAGGCGCTGCCCAATTACAGCATCTATTTACTTTCCTACCGAGGCTACGGTAATAGTACCGGCAAGCCCAGTGAAACACGTCTTTATCAGGATGCTCTGTCTGTTTTTGACCACGTCAAGGTCAAGCATAAGCAGCTCTCTTTAATGGGGCGAAGTCTGGGCTCGGCTGTTGCCACTTATGTGGCGGCTAACCGGCAGGTAGAAAAGCTGCTGCTGGTGACCCCCTTTGACAGTATTGAAAATATCGCTAAACAGCTCTACTGGATGTTTCCTGTCTCCCTGCTGCTTAAAGATAAGTTCCAATCCATTAGCCGAGTGAAGGATATTAGCGCGCCCACCTATATTTTTATTGCGGAGCAGGATCGCGTCATTCCGCGGCAAAGAAGCGAGCGCTTAAGCGGCGAATTCCGCGAGCAACTGATTGAGACTATTGTTGTTAGTGGTGCGGGGCATAATAATATTGAGCAGTACCCTGAATATATTAACGGGGTAAAGCGAGCATTGAATTAATCCGTGGTTGTGCGGACGACTTTGGCTAAATTCTCACAGATGGTATCGCGAATCCATGTATGGCCCGGCTTATTATTACTTTTGCGCCATAACAGAAGATAGACGATAAGGGTAAACGCTACGGGCAGAGGAAGCTGCGCCAGGGCGTGCAGTTTTTGAGCATGCGGGCAAACTGTGACGGCAGAGTAAAAATAAGGCTGGGTACAGCTGATGTCGCAGTAAGTCTGCTGCTGGCTATGCCGTGCTTTAATCACTGGCATTTACCGCAATTAAATCCTTAAAAAGGAAACAGATGAATTTATTTACTCGCAGACGAAATAAAAGTGCGCAGTCGACGGTCTTTGTGAATATGAATAGAAATCAGAAACGTTATGAAGCGCTTGTTCATGTTTACAGCCCGGATCTTTATCGTTATGCCTATTGGATTTGTCATGATACGCAGGTGGCGCAGGATTTAGTGCAGGAAACATGCTTAAGGGCCTGGAAAAATTTAGATAGCTTATTAGATGATAAGTCTGCTAAGGGCTGGCTGTTTACCATATTGCGCCGTGAAAATGCCCGGCGCTTTGAACGCAAGCAGTTACCTCTGGTGGATATTGAAGACTATGAGCTTGCCGGGCAGGGTGATTTAGCGAAAGAGATGGAAAATGAGTTACTAAAACGAAAAATTGCACGGCTGCCTAGTGAATATAAGGAGCCTTTATTGCTGCAGCTTATAGCCGGTTTCAGCGCTGAAGAGATTGCCCGGCAGTTAGATTTAAATAAGAACACGGTATTAACGCGTTTATTCAGGGCCAAAAATATATTGAAGACATCATTATCAACAACCGAGAGCCAAGAAAGCGGGGGAGCACATGGATGATATTTCATTTCGCCATAGAGCCGTTGCGACACCAAATGATAAAGATCCGGACTTTTTACAAAGACAAGCTCAATCAGAGCAGGATAAAGCCCTGGTCGATGCGAGCAAGCAGTTTGATCGTCAGCTGCAGTCGCTATTAAAAGTCGATATACCCGAGGATTTAACGGAAAAAATACTGCTTGAGCAAAGCTTTGTCATGGAAAAGAAAAAAACATTAAGCCATCGCTGGCATATTGCGATTGCCGCTTCAATTGCATTTATTATCGGCATCAGCCTGCCACTGTTAAACAACCTGAGTAATTTACCGGAGGATATAGGCAGTGTTGCTATGCGGCATGTGCAGGACGAGTATTATTTTACCGCCAAAATAGATGAGCAGGCCAGCCGGGATTCGGTAAATGCTAAACTGGCAACTTACGGAGGCAAGGTGAATGGGGACTTAGGTAAGGTCTTTTTCGTCAATTACTGCAGCTTTAAAGGCACGCCGGCACTACATATGATTATACAGGGCGAAACAGGGCGTGTTACCGTTTTTGTTGTGCCCGAGGATATGCCGTTTATTGGAAGCGCTGTTTTTAATAATCAGCATTTAAAGGGACTCAGTGAAAAAATGGGCCATGCTAATGTGGTGATTGTTGGCGAAAAAGATGAACCGCTTGAAAAAACACGCATAAAGCTACAGCGCAATATTCAATGGAATATTTAGATTCGCTGCTTAAATAAACTAAAAACTGCCGTTTTGTGATTGGTTGCTGGAATTATCGGCAACCAATTTTTTTATCTGCCTTTTTTGTTGACAGAAAGAATCGCAAAAAATATACTTCGCTCCGTCTTCAATACTAAGGCATTAAAAAGTGTTTTAAGAAATAAAAGACAATTCCTCTTTAGCTCAGTTGGTAGAGCAACGGACTGTTAATCCGTGTGTCGCTGGTTCAAGCCCAGCAAGAGGAGCCACTTTCTTTAGTTTGGATTTTTAATCGGAACTAAAAGTGTGAAAGCACTATAAATATTTAGCACAATGCATATCGCTTTTTTAGTAGAGCGATAGAAGCTCTGTTAGTTCATTACAAGGATTAATAGATAAAAAGAACAATTTCTATCTGTTTTCTTGGTGGAGCGATAGAGAACACTGTTAATTCATTACAACGGATTAACAGTAGAAAAAGACAATTTATCTATTAGCTCAGTTGGTAGAGCAATAGAGAACACTGCTAATTCATTACAACAGATTAGCAGTAGAAAAAAACAATTCCTCTTTAGCTCAGTTGGTAGAGCAACGGACTGTTAATCCGTGTGTCGCTGGTTCAAGCCCAGCAAGAGGAGCCACTTTATTTAGTTTGGATTTAATCGGAACTAAAAGTGTGAAAACACTATAAATATTGTTTAATAAAAAAGACAATTCATCTTTAGCTCAGTTAGTAGAGCAATAGAGAACACTGTTAATTCATTACAACGGATGAACAGTTTAAAAAGACAATTCCTCTTTAGCTCAGTTGGTAGAGCGATAGAGAGCACTGTTAATTCATTACAACGGATGAACAGTTTAAAAAGACAATTCCTCTTTAGCTCAGTTGGTAGAGCAACGGACTGTTAATCCGTGTGTCGCTGGTTCAAGCCCAGCAAGAGGAGCCACTTTATTTAGTTTGGATTTAATCGGAACTAAGAGTGTGAAAACACTATAAATATTGTCTAATAAAAAAGACAATTCCTCTTGATTTAGCTGGTCAGAGCTAATCAGAGAGCACTGTTAATTCATTACAACGGATTAATAGTTTAAAAAGAATAATTCCTCTTTAGCTCAGTTGGTAGAGCGATAGAGAGCTCTGTTAATTCATTACAACGGATTAGCAGTAAAAAAACAATTTCTATTTGCTTTATTGGTAGGGCGATAGAAGCACTGTTAATTTATTAATACGGATTGGCAGTATAAAAGAATAATTCCTCTTTAGCTCAGTTGGTAGAGCGATAGAGAGCTCTGTTAATTCATTACAACGGATTAGCAGTATAAAAACAATTTCTATTTGCTTTATTGGTAGGGCGATAGAAGCACTGTTAATTTATTAATACGGATTGGCAGTATAAAAGAATAATTCCTCTTTAGCTCAGTTGGTAGAGCAACGGACTGTTAATCCGTGTGTCGCTGGTTCAAGCCCAGCAAGAGGAGCCACATTAAAAACCCAGGTTTAATCGCCTGGGTTTTTTTTTGCCTTAATTTAGAACATTATACGGCGAGTTCAGCCGAAATTAATGCTGTGGGAGATGACGGCTCTGTGTCTGCAGTTTAACCGCCGGGCGCTAAGCAGGCTGAGCATCACTCTTAATAACGGCTGCTTGAGCAATTTTTTGATTAATTAATGTGATTGCCAAAAAGTATTGCTATTATTAGCATTTCATATTTCTAAGCGCTGTAAATGACGATGACAAATTTAAAAGATACCCCTCAACAAACTAAGCTCAGGCAGACCGTTAATTTCTTACGTGGTGTTTTAATTATTCTGCTTTTTTTAAGCTTCGGCAAGCTGATCAGTGCTTACCTGCCGATCCCTTTCCCGGCCAGTATTATCGGTTTGCTTTTATTGTTTATTGCTTTATCGACTTCGCTGGTGAAAGTGGAATGGATAACCCTGTCCGGTAATTTTATTTTAAAATATATGGCACTGTTGTTTATTCCGATCGGTGTCGGGCTGCTTAATTATTTTGATTTAATTATCAGCCATTGGCTGGTGATTGTGCTGTCATTGTTTTTTACCACACTCTTTATTATGTTGTTAGTCGGCCACTTTTATCAGTATCTTGATAAAAAAGAGGAGCTCTGATTTGTTTCTATACCTTGCTTTACCTTTAACGCTAGTGGTTTTTTTTGCCAGTAAATATCTCTATGCAGTTAAACCCTGGCCAATCTTAAACCCGGTATTGTTGTCGATTGTATTTTTGGTCTTGATCCATTATCTATTGGGCCTGGATTATAGTCAGTATCAGAAGGGCACTTATCCGTTAACTGCATTACTTGAACCAGCCGTGGTTGTACTGGCACTGCCTCTGTATCAGCAGTTGCATCTTCTGAAAGCCAAACTCAACAGTATCTTACTCGCCTGCTTACTTTCAGTCGTGACTGCATTTTGCTGTGCTTTTTATATTATGCCGTTATTTGGCGCAGATTTAGTCACCTCGGCATCCCTGGCTGCGCAATCGGTGACCACGCCTATTGCCATGGAGATCAGTAAAAGCCTGCAGGGGATTGTTTCTTTAACCGCAGCTATGGTTATTTTTGCCGGGATTATCGGCTCAAGCATCGGCCTGGGGTTTCTTTCTCTGGTCGGGGTGAAAAACCGGGAGGCGCGCGGTATCGCAATAGGTTGTGCTTCTCATGCATTGGGCACAGCTAGAGTGTTGGAAGAGGATCCTGTTGCCGGTGCTTTTTCTTCCGTTGCCTTGATACTTTGCGCCATTTTATCAGCGATACTGATGCCGCTGTTTTATCTGCTTCTTTTTTAACGGGCACAAAAAAGCCGAAGATTGACTTCGGCTTTTTAATCGCTACGGCAACTGTCGCTTAATCAGCCGCATAACCGTTTTCCGGCAGCAGGTTACCGTCAAGTAGCGCGCGGTCTTCAACCATGCTTAAACGCCCGGATAAAAACCATTGTGCCGCTAACGGATAGATCAAATGCTCCTGTGTTAACACACGTGCCGCCAGGTCTTCCGCTTTATCTTCAGCAAAAACAGGTACTTTCGCCTGCAGGACCGTCGGACCGCTGTCCAGCTCAGGCGTCACAAAGTGCACCGTGGCACCATGCTCTTTATCACCGGCATCAATAGCACGTTGATGGGTTCTGGTGCCTTGATATTTAGGTAATAAAGAGGGGTGAATATTAAGCATTTTGCCGCGATATTTCTCAACAAATGGCGTGCTTAAGATACGCATAAACCCGGCCATCAGGATCAAATCAGGTTGGTACTGCTCAATCGCTTCACTTAACAGTTGATCATACTGCTCTCGGGAGTTAGTCCCCTCGTTCAGTACAACCTGAGTGTCAATACCGGCATCACTGGCACGCTGCAAGCCATAAGCATCGGCTTTATTGCTGATCACGGCAACAACTTGCACTTTTTGCTTTGCCAGTTCGCTGTTATGCAGCTTATCAATAATCGCCTGCAGGTTACTGCCGTTGCCGGAAATAAGCACAACAATTTTCTTAGTTGCTGAGGTAGTCATAAGCTTTTACTTAATCTCTACTTGCGCTTCATTCTCAGCTGCATTTTCAATATGACCCAATACCCAGGCCTTTTCACCTTGTGCTGTTAGAATTTCCACCGCTTTTTCTTTTTCAGCAGCCGGTACCACTATCATCAGACCCACGCCACAGTTAAATGTGCGGTACATCTCTTCAGTTTCGACATTACCGTTTTCCTGTAACCAGTTGAAAATGGCCGGCCACTCCCAGCTGTTACCATCAACAACCGCTTTGCTGCCCTTAGGTAATACGCGTGGAATATTTTCCCAGAAACCACCACCGGTAATATGAGAAATCGCATGAACAGGGCAGTTTTTAATCAGTTCAAGGGTTGATTTAACATAGATTTTAGTCGGCGTTAGTAGCGTATCACCCAGTGTTGAATCTGCAAAAGGCGCATTCGTATCTGCTTTGGATACTTCCAGAATCTTACGAATTAAAGAGTAACCGTTGGAGTGCGGGCCGCTTGAAGCAACCGCGATAAGCGCATCACCGGCAGCAACTTTAGTGCCGTCAATAACGTCCGCTTTTTCAACAACGCCGACACAGAAACCGGCAATATCGTAATCATCACCTTCATACATGCCCGGCATTTCTGCAGTTTCACCGCCGATAAGAGAACAATTGGACTGAGCACAACCTTCGCCGATACCCGTTACCACATCAGCGGCAACATCCACATCAAGCTTGCCCGTTGCGTAATAATCTAAGAAAAATAGCGGCTCAGCACCTTGTACAATCAGATCGTTGACACACATTGCCACTAAGTCGATACCCACGGTATCATGTTTTTTAAGATCAATTGCTAAACGCAGTTTTGTACCGACACCGTCTGTACCTGCAACTAATAAAGGCTCTTTATATCCTGTTGGTAGTTGACATAATGCGCCAAATCCACCTAGACCACCCATCACTTCCGGGCGTTTAGTGCGTTTTGCTACACCTTTAATACGTTCAACTAATGCTGTCCCGGCGTCGATATCAACGCCAGCGTCTTTATAGCTTAAAGAGGTTTTTTCGTTGCTCACTTGCATTCCTCGCAAAATTTAAAAGCGCGTATCGCTTTTATTGGATTTAAAATTGCGCGTATTTTAGCATTTATACGATTAGGATCTAACAATTTATGTGCTGATTTTAAATTTTATCGTCAATATTGCCTAAGTGGTTAAGTATTACCCTGCTGCGGGTAAATAAAATGCGCTTGTTTGTTGTAAATGCAGAGCTTTGGCGACTTAAATATGATTATCGTCTTGCAAAAGAATAAGATCTGCTTATGATCTAGTTCTATTATTGGCAACTGGTAGTTAAGTTAATGAGATTCATTTCCCTGGCGCGTAATTTATTTATCCTTTCTCTTTTATCTGTTCCGCTGCTTTATGCCGGTCAGTTTGATAATCCTTATCAGGGTAATATTGTTGCCGGCGATAAAAGCGAAAATGAATTAACGGTGCTGGCATTACAGCAAGTGCTAGTTAAAGTATCCGGCAACCCGAAAATTGTCGAGCTTAATGGCAGTAAGCGGTTACTGACGCAAACTCAGCAGTTACTATCTCAATATGGTTACCAGAGCACACTGGGCAAACGTTATTTTACGGCAGTCTTTGATAAGCGGAAAATCAACCAGGCACTGCAGGAAATGCAGCAGCCGGTTTGGGGGGATACCCGGCCGGCAACCCTGGTCTGGCTGATTAGTGAAAACGATGGTGATCGCCAGCTTGTTTCCGATAATATGCTGATCGGTAATGCTGATCCGGCACTCTCTTCTGCCGTGCAGGCGCAGCAACATCATCGCGGCATCAGTCTGCAATTTCCATTAATGGATCTTGAGGATAATTTAGCTATTTCGCTCTCTGATATTTCCGGGCGTTTTTATGGCCCGATTGCCGCGGCGTCCAAGCGCTACGGGGTGGCGCATTTTGTAGTGGCTGATTTACAGCAAAGCAGTGCCGGAAAATGGTCTTTATCCTGGCAGCTTGTACAGTTAAATGCAGCGAGTCAACGCAGCAGGGTGCTTGCGACAGATAGTCTTAGCGGTGAAAAATCTTCTTTAGTGTCAAGCATGGTCAATAGCATTGCCGATTACTATGCGCGTCAATATGCGGTTAAAGAAAATCAAGGAGTAAAATTTTCGCAGGTTATTCATATTCACGGTATTCATTCTTTAGCACAATTAACCCAACTTAATAAGGCGCTGGCAAACCTGTTAGCGGTAGCATCATTTCAAGTGACTGCCGTACAAGATTCGCAAGTAACTGTTAATATTAAAATTAACGGCGGTCTGACTAGTTTTAAAAATGGCCTTTCTGCACAGCCAAATCTACAGCCGGATTTTTCCCACGATGAAAAATTCCACTTTAACTGGGTTAATTAAGGAGCCCCATGCCGCAGGATGAATTGCGCTTTCAATATCCGTTATTAGCACTTAAATTTCCCGATGATGAAACTTTTGCCAGTTTCTATCCGGGACAAAATGCCAGCTTACTGACCCAATTACGCAATAGCGTGGTGGGCTTGGGGGAGCCTGTTTTATATATGTGGGGTGAATCCGGCAGTGGTCGTTCACATCTTCTCCATGCCCTGTGCTCGGAGGTTGATGAGCGTGGTGAAAGCGTTGCTTATATCCCCCTTCATCACTATCAGGGGATGAGCCTGGATATCTTTGAAAATATGGAAAAGGTCACTTTAGTCTGTATTGATAATGTCGATGCCATTGCCGGCAATAAAACCTGGGAAAAGGCGCTCTTTGATTTTTATAATCGTTGGTTAGATAACAAAAACAACCGTTCGACAGGGGCCAGTCTGGTGCTTTGCGCCAGTGATTTGCCGAAAAAGCTGGGCATAAAACTCGATGATCTGGTTTCCCGCTTTGAGTGGGGGGCCTGTTACCACTTGGCAGCACTCAATGATGAAGAGAAACTGGCTGCGCTGCAGTTGCGGGCGCAACTAAAAGGGATGAAGTTACCTGTGGATGTCGGACGGTTTTTATTAAACCGTTTATCGCGGGAAATGAGCACCCTGTTAAAAACCCTGGATAAACTGGACAACGCTTCGCTGGTCGCAAAGCGCAAATTGACTATTCCTTTTGTTAAAGAGGTTTTAGATCTGTAATGCTCTAAAGGCTGACGGCTAGTAGCTGTCAGCCTTTAGAGAAAGTGCTAGATAATCTCAAGTACCGACTCCGGCGGGCGACCAATGGCCGCTTTGCCGTTGGCTAGCACAATCGGACGTTCAATCAGCTTGGGATTTTCGACCATCGCTCGCAGCAGAGTAGCTTCATCTTTTTCATCCTGCAGGGCCAGTTCTTTATAAATCTTTTCTTTAGTGCGCATTAACTGCCGCGCTGAAGCAAAGCCCAATAAGTCAATAATCTGCTGCAGCGTTGCGCTATCCGGCGGCGTTTCCAGGTATTTAATAACACGGATCTTAAGCTGCTCCTTTTCCAGCAAAGCGAGCGTTTCCCGGCTTTTTGAACAGCGCGGATTGTGGTAAATAGTAATATCGGTCATAGTCAGTCCTTTTAAATTACAATAACTCAGTGTTGGCCGTTACTCTGCCGGCCAGATGGCAATATAATCTTGTAAATGTTCAGGATCGATCGCCGCTTCGGAAATAACTTTTCCGCGAATGGAGTGTCCGCCTTTGTGCATGGCCGATTGGCTGCCGGTCAGCAAAGGGTGCCATTGCGGCAGTGGTTTGCCTTCTACAAGCCGACGGTACGCACAGCTTGCCGGTAACCAGTGGAACTGCTCTATATCCTCTAAAGACACTTTGACACAGTTTTTGACTAACTTAAATCGCTGCGAATATTTTCGGCACTGGCATGACTTAGTATGTAACAGATGACATGCCACATTAGTAAAATGTAACTCTTCCGTATCAGCATCAATAATTTTGTTTAAACAGCATTTACCACAACCATCGCAAAGCGCTTCCCACTCCTGCTCGGTCATTTGTGATAGTGTTTTCTCTTCCCAAAAATGAGTCATTGCAATCCTACTCTGTTGCTGCATGTATGCGCGGGTGATTGATACGCTCGGACAGGTAACTGACTGCCGTTGCGAAATAATATGAACGGTTCCAGTGCATCAATACCTGGTAGTTATTATAAGCCAGGTAAATTCTGCCGCTGTTATCGTCAGGAATGACAATGGAAGCTTGGAGCTCAACTTTCGGCAGATCTGAGCCGTCAAAGCGGCGAACGCCTAACGCCTGCCATTGCTGCAGTGTTTTTTTATGCTTAAGGCCAGCCAGTTGATTGTCAAAGTCAGGCGGTAATCTCACTTGTCTCCCCCAAGTCTGCTGATCATTCCAACCTTCTGTTTTCAGGTAGTTTGCCGCAGATGCGAAAACATCCGCGTGGTTGTTCCAGATATCTTTTTTACCGTCGCCGTCATAATCAACGGCATAATTGAGATAGGAGGTCGGCATAAACTGCACCTGACCCATTGCGCCGGCCCATGAACCGATAAATTTATCAGCTTTAATATGTCCCTGCTCTAAAATGGTCAATGCTGCAAAAAGTTGCTTTTTAAACAGCGCTTCACGGCGCCCTTCATAGGCCATAGTGGTTAATGCGGAGATAACATTATGACGGCCGGTCAGCTTTCCGAAATTAGTTTCAATACCCCAAAGTGCGACAATGAACCTCGGCTGCACACCGTACTCCTGACCAATTTTATGCAGCAGTGTATAATGTTTTTTGTAGGCGGCGCGCGCCTGCTCAACTTTCCAGTCCGGTACGGCACGCGGAATATAGGTGTCTAAGGTGAGCTTAAACTCCGGCTGCGCTTTGTCCGCTTTAACACTGCGTTGTAAAAACTCAACCTTGGCAAAGGCGTCATCAACAATAGCGGGGTCGATGCCATTTGCTTTTGCTTCGCTCTTTAGTGTTTCGACATAGTCAGTAAAGGGGATTTTTTGTGCTTCTTCCGCTGTGGCTGCTTGTGTCAACACTAAGCTTGCTAATGCCGTTAAGCAGAAACGCGTAAACAGTTTGCTCAGATATGTTGCATTAATCACTGTCATGACTTTTTCCTTTTTGGGTTGCTTGCCATTTTTTGTGCTCCTTGAGATAGTCAACAGGAGGAGGGGGAAGTTGCAGATAATAGCCATTTTTTATAATTGCAGCGCACACATTCGCTGGATCAGCAAGCGCAAGCTGCGTCTTTTCCTGAATATTTAACAGGGAAACTAGCTGTGGCGGACCAAATTGTGTCAGCAGCGCATCGGGCACAGAAGAAAAATCATCCCTTTTAGCGATAAAAAGATAAGTTTGTGATTTTCGAATACTTTTATATACAGCACATAACATAATACTAATGCAGCCCTTTGCTTGCCTATTGTGAAAGCAAACTATAACATGCATATAGGGTTAATTTTGATAGAAAATCACTGTTTTTAAGTCAATTAATTAAAATTTCAATATATGGGATCATTATGACATTGAAATCATCGAATTTCACATTGCTGGTGGTGAATATTGTCAGTGAGGAGCTTTCTTTATTTTCTGATGAACTGCAGAAAAAAAGGATGGCTGCGCCTGATTTTTTCACTGATACACCAATTGTCGTTAATATAGAAGATGACTCCTTGGCGATAGATTTCTCGAAACTCAGACAGGTTGTCAGTGAACAAGGGTTTATTTTGCTGGGCGTTAGCGGAGCGTTATCTACATCACAAAAAGAGCAAATAAAAGATCTTAGAATAGCAATTTTGAAAAGTTCAAAACGTCATGCGCGAAAAGCACAAGTGCAAGTCGAACAGGTCATCCCTGAGGCTGAGGTGCCAATAGAAACAACAGCATCTAATACAGAAGCAGAGACAAGTAGCGAACTGAAAAGTAAAATTTATACGGGGCGGGTGCGATCCGGGCAGCAAATTTATGCGAAAGAGGGTGATCTGGTTATCAATGGTGATGTGGGAGCTGGTGCCGAGGTGATTGCTGACGGTAATATTCATATATACGGTGCATTACGCGGCAAAGCGCTTGCAGGCGCCATGGGTGAAAAAAGCGCGGCTATCTTCTGCCAGTCTCTGACGCCGGAGCTCGTGTCTATTGCCGGTGTCTATAAACTAAGTGATGATTTATCCGCTGATTTCGCGGGTAAAAGCTGTATTGTTTCACTACAGAATGAACAGATTGTATTGGCTGCTTTAAGTAAAGTTAATTAAGTTAAGGAATAATAATGGCAAAAGTAATTGTTGTAACATCAGGTAAAGGTGGTGTCGGTAAAACAACGAGTAGTGCAGCAATTGGTACCGGCCTGGCAATGACAGGTGCAAAAACTGTAATTATCGATTTTGATATCGGTTTGCGTAACCTGGATTTAATTATGGGTTGTGAGCGCCGTGTTGTTTATGATCTGATTAATGTTATTAATGGTGAAGCCAATCTGCAACAGGCATTGGTTAAAGATAAGCGTATTACTGACCTCTATATTATGCCGGCTTCGCAAACCAGAAATAAAGATGCTTTAACAAGAGAGGGGGTAGAAAAAGTTATTGCCGATCTCAAAGCTGATGGTTTTGAATATATTATCTGTGATTCACCGGCAGGTATCGAACAAGGTGCGATGATGGCATTGTATTTTGCCGATGAGGCTGTGGTCACCACTAATCCGGAAGTTTCTTCAGTGCGCGATTCAGACCGCATTACCGGTATGTTGTCAAGCAAGTCGCACCGTGCGGAGCAGCAGCTCACGCCTGTTAAAGTACATCTGCTGATAACGCGTTATAATCCGGAGCGTGTTGAAAAAGAAGAGATGTTAAGTATTGAGGATATTGATGATCTGTTAGGTATCGATCTACTCGGCGTTATTCCTGAATCCCAGGATGTATTGCATGCATCTAACCTGGGTGAGCCGATTATTTTGAATCCGGAATCTACTGCCGGTCAAGCCTATCAGGACACGGTGGATCGCTTATTGGGAATAGAGCGCGAGTTGCGTTTTATTACCTGTGAAAAGAAAGGCTTTTTAAGCCGTATATTTGGAGGTTAAAATGGGACTATTGCAATATTTTAGACAGGAAAAACCTAAAAAAGGTAGTGCCAAGCTAGCCAAAGATCGTTTACAAATCATTGTCGCCCATGAGCATTCAAGTGCAGTAAGGCCTTCTTATCTGGCTGAAATGCAGCAGGAGATTGTTACTGTGATCCGTAAATATATGGATATTTCCAGTGATGATGTGAAATGTGAATTTTCAGATAAAGCCGAAGATGATATTTCCGTACTGGAAGTGAATGTCGCTTTACCTAAAAGTGAGTGTACTATCACAGCAAGATAAACGCTTGCATTGACAGAGGGATGGTTGCGATTTGACGGCTTAGCAAGTTAAATCGCATTTTTATTTGTATTCATTATCCTCAATGTCGCTCTATAAATCCGCCGTTGATAGACGCCTTTCCCTCCTGCAGCAATAAACTCCATCCAGCATAAAGCGTGCTTGTTCAGCAGTAACGCGATTACCTCCCCCTTCGGCGTAGCCACTTTTTTGAAACAGTAAAACGCCAAAAAGCACGAAATAAAAAATAGCCAAAAAACGCAGAGAGTAGACCAAGAATAAAACTGCCCAGCAGTAGCGCCGGGGCAATAGTTTCAAGTGTTTGTTCCAGCCAGGTAAATGACAGCTCAAATTTAAACACCATCACTGGCTCTTGTAAAATAAAAGCGCCTAAGCGATAAGCACAATAGAATAATGGCGGCATGGTAATGGGGTTGGAAATCCAGACTAATGCCACAGATAACGGCAGATTGACGGTAAAAAATATGGCCAGGACTGCAGCTAAAAGCATTTGAAAGGGGATCGGCATCCATGCACAAAACAAGCCGACAGCGACAGCACCAGCAGCACTGCGGCGGTTTAAGTGCCATAAATTAGGGTTATGCAGGGTTTCACCAAAATGTTTAAGATGCGGGTGAGCTTTTAATGTCTCAGGGTTGGGTGAAAAACGTTTAATAAATTTTTTGGGCATATAATTAAGGTTTATGGTTAATAAATTCGGATAATAATGCGCATTCTTTTATGGCTGGCAATTACTGTTTTTATCTCAACGTTGTTTTGGCCACAGTTACTAAATACTAGCAGCCTTTTTCACTGCTCGCTGTTTGCTTTGTTTTTATCTGTCTTACCGGGTTTACGGCTGTTAGCAGTTATTCCAATGGCTGTTGTTTATTTCACATTGTATGCCCATCTGACTTTAACCGGAAATCTGCCAATAGCTGCGTTTAATGCCAGCTTACCCTTTGTTAATGCTACTGCTTTACAGGATGCTGTTGACGGAGAAAATCATAGCGTTATTGTGCAAGTAAATTCATTAATAAACCAGAAAAATAAAGGTTATTTTACGGCTAAGTTAATTGAACTTGACGGCAATCAGTTAAATTATTCTCCGCAGATAGAAATGCGCTGGTACAGACCGACATTGAATCTTCAGGCTGGGCAGAAACACCGCTTTATGGTGCGCTTTAAACCTGTCTACGGGCGTGCTAATCCGGCTGGTTTTGATCGTCAGAGATGGCGTTTTTCCGAGCATATCGCTTATCAGGCAGGTATTAAAGCGCACCTGGCGGAACTCTCTTCGCGAATCTCTTTGCGCGCCTACTTTTATCAAAAAGTCCAGACTTTATCCAGCTCTTTAAATAATCAGGGGATTATTCTGGCGCTTTCCTTTGCCGATAAGACGCTAATCAGTCAGTATAAAAAGGAGCGAATTCAGCAATTAGCTATCTCCCATCTGTTTGCCATTTCCGGTCTGCATATCGGCCTTCTTTTTTCTTTTGCCTACCTGCTGTTACAGCTATTGGTAAACCGTTTTTTTCCGCAATCCTATCTCGGCTGGTCCTCCTGGCGTTTTATCAATCTGACGGCACTGCTTGGCGCGTTTTTCTATGCTTATCTGGCCGGCTTTTCCTTGCCTACGCAGCGTGCTTTTTTAATGCTGCTGTTGGCCGTCGTGGTTTTATCAATGAAGCGTAAATGTGCCCTGTTGGATCTGCTGACACTTACGCTGTTTGTTATTTTATTATGGGATCCGTTAGCGGTGCTGAGTGTCAGCTTATGGCTGTCGTTTTCTGCCATTGCCATTATTTTAACTGTTTTATGGCGTTTTCCGAGTATTACCCGGCGTCACAAGCGTCCGGAAGCGGCAAGCCGCTGGTCAGCCATGAAAGCTTACCTGCAACCTCTTCTTGTTATTCAAATATCGCTAACTTTATTAATGTTGCCGCTGCAGTTAGTCCATTTTGCTGCCTTTAGCTGGTTATCTGCGCTGATTAATTTTATTGCTGTGCCGTTTTTTTCCTTGCTGATTATCCCTTTAATTTTAATAGGCTGTTTGTTGTCTTTGTTTGCTCCAGCACTCGCTGTGCTGTTTCTTTCTGCTGCGGATTATATGATCAGTGGCTTTTTTGCTGTTTTTGCCGGTGGCGAAGAGGGCTACCATATATACTCCAGCACAGCCAGCCAATTTATTATTCTGCTTATCGGTTTGAGTCTGGTGCTTTTTATTCTTTACTGTCAGGCGAGTAGCAACCGCAAAACGAGCCTGTTTTTTGCTGCTATAGCGTTTGTCCTGGCGGGCGCTGCATTCTGGGAAAGGGAGAATAAAACGGCTGATGCCTGGTTTGTGGAAGGGCTGGATGTTGGTCAGGGATTGGCGGTGCTTATTAGAAGCCAAGGGCAGACTTTGCTTTATGATAGCGGTCCGCGTTACCCTTCCGGCTTTACCACGGCAGCCGTAGAAATCCTTCCTTATTTACAAGCGCTTGGCGTTACTCGCCTGGATTACCTGGTGATTAGCCACAGCGATATTGATCATGCCGGCGGTTTTGCGGTGATGATGGAAAATGTTGCTCCCAAGCAGGTAATGCTGGGCGAGCCTCTGCCGCATCAGAACAGTGGTGCCGTCACTTATCAGTTGTGTAAAGCAGGCCAGCGCTGGTCTCTCGGTGCACTTACGGTTGAAGTTTTAGCGCCCTATACGCTAAGTAAAAATAATAATAATAACTCCTGCGTACTGCGCATCAGCGATGGCCGGGACACGCTGTTATTGACCGGCGATATAGACAAAAAGCAGGAGGCGCTGCTAATCGAAAAACATGGCCGGAAACTGGCCAGTGAACTGTTATTTGCACCGCACCATGGCAGCAAACACTCCTCTAGTGAAGCCTTTATTGCCGCAGTTTCTCCGCAATGGGTAATATTTAGTGCCGGGTTTATGAATCATTGGCGGTTTCCTGCCGATGAAGTTAAGTTACGTTATAAAAATCAGTCTGTCAGTATGGTAAATAGTGGAATAAGTGGATTTCTCCGTTTTACAATAACAAAAGGAGAAATTAAGATGCAAACATATCGAGCGAATCTTGCTGCTTATTGGTATCATCACTCTTTTTCTACTCAGGCTTGCTCTGCATCGGCAGATTGATGGTTTGGGTCTATCTGTAAAGTTAATCATTGGGTGCATTGATGAAAAACAATGAAAATGACAGCTGGTTGATATTTAAACGTTTAGCCAGTTACGTTAAAGAATTTAAATTAGGCTTAGGCGGTGCAATAATCGGCATGCTCGGTTATGCGGCGGTTGATGCGACCTTTGTCTATTCCATTAAACCCTTAATGGATAAAGGTCTAACAGGTAATGATCCCGGTGTTTTAACCTTTATGCCGTTTTTTGTGATTTTGATTGTTGCAGCACGAGGGTTGGCCGCCTTTTTAAGCTCCTATTGCATGGCCTGGGTAGGTAATCATGTGGTTATGAAACTGCAGCGACAGCTGTTTAATCATCTGATGGCATTGCCGATCAGTTTTTTTGATAAAACCAATACCGGGGATCTGCTTTCCAAAATAACCTACGATGCCAGCCAGGTATCGAATGCCGCCAGTAATGCCCTGATTAAGATCTTTCGTGAAGGGGCAACGGTTGTCGCGCTGGTTGTGATGATGTTTTTTCAAAGCTGGCAGCTGTCTTTAGTGTTTTTTATTGTCGCGCCTGTGGTGGGGATTGCCATCAGTGTGGTCAGCAAGCGTTTTCGCAAAATCGGTAAAAATCTGCAGAATGCAATGGGCTCGGTGACCACTTCATCGGAGCAGATGTTAAAAGGCCATAAAGAAGTATTAATGTTTGGCGGCCAGGAGGTCGAAAGTAAAAGATTTGCTGCGGTAAGCAACGCAGTGCGTTCGCAGAATATGAAGATGACCAGTGCTTCCGCGATCAGTGTGCCGGCCATTCAAAGCCTGGCTTCGTTGGCGCTTGCGCTGGTGCTCTACCTGGCGACCTTTCCGGAAATAATGGATACATTAACACCCGGTACTTTTACGGTGATCATTACCTCTATGATGATGCTGATGAAGCCTATCAAGTCGGTGACTCAGGTAAATAATGAAATTCAACGCGGTATTGCCGCGAGCCAGAGTTTGTTTAATATTCTCGATATCACGCCGGCAAAAGATCAGGGTCGCTATGAAGCGCAACGGGCCAAAGGTGATATAGAATTAAAAGAGGTGGTTTTCAGTTATCCGGCAGCGGAAAAAACGGCTTTAAATAAGGTCAGTTTTCGGGTTAAAGCAGGGCAAACTGTGGCACTGGTTGGACGCTCCGGCAGTGGTAAGTCGACCATTGCTAATCTGTTAACGCGTTTTTACGATATAGACAGTGGCGAGATAACCTTAGATGGTGTGAATATTGAAGATTACACGCTGGCTTCACTGCGTCGTCAAGTTGCTATCGTTTCGCAGAATGTCCATCTTTTTAATGACAGCATTGCCAATAATATTGCTTATGCCAGTGAAGGCCGGTATAGCCGCGAAGAGATAATCAAAGCGGCAGAAACGGCACATGCGATGGAATTTATTGAGCGTTTTCCTGAGGGGCTGGATACTATTATCGGTGAAAATGGCGCCATGCTCTCGGGTGGTCAGCGTCAGCGTTTAGCGATTGCGCGCGCACTGCTGCGTGATGCTCCTATTTTGATTTTAGATGAAGCGACATCGGCGCTGGATACGGAATCGGAACGCCATATTCAGGCCGCACTTGATGAGTTACAGAAAAACCGTACCTCAATCGTGATTGCCCATCGTCTGTCAACCATTGAAAATGCTGATCAGATATTAGTTATTGATGCAGGGAAAGTGGTTGAATCAGGTACACATAAGGAGCTGTTAGAGAAAAAAGCGATTTATCACAGCCTGAGTAAAATGCAGGCGGCTGGAGAGTTGTAATGCACTTTTGGTATCAGAAAATACGCTGCTGGAGCTGGATTTTATATCCATTGTCACTGTTATTTGCCGCTATCACATTCACTAGACGCCTTCTCTATAAAAAGGGGCTGCTTAAAAGCACTAAAAACAGATTGCCGGTGATTGTTGTCGGTAATATTTCCGTTGGCGGCAATGGTAAAACCCCCTTTGTTATCTGGTTATGTGAGCTGTTAATCAAACAGGGCTACAAACCCGGAATTATCAGCCGTGGCTATGGCGGCAAAAGTGACCATTATCCGCTGCTGCTTGATAAGAGTATATCCGGAAAGGAAGCGGGTGATGAGCCGGTGATGATCTTTCAACGTCTGGGTATTCCGGTTGTAGTGGATCCGCTGCGCAGTCGTGCTGCTGATTATTTAACAGAAACTGGACTGGCTGATATTATAGTGACCGATGACGGATTGCAGCATTATGCGCTGCAGCGTGATATTGAAATCGTGGTCGTTGATGGTAAACGGCGTTTTGGTAATCAGCACTTAATGCCGATGGGGCCGTTAAGGGAGCCGTTGTCGCGCTTACATGAGGTGGATTTTATTATCAATAATGGTGCGCAGCAGGCGGGTGAATTTACTATGTCGCTAGTACCTGGTGATTGTTTAAGCCTTGATGGTAAACAGCGCGAGCTACCGCTAAATAGCCGGGTGAATGCCTGTGCTGCTATTGGTTATCCGCAGCGTTTTTTTGATACCCTGAAGAAACAGCACTTTGTCTTAAATAAAGCGGTTGCCTTTGCCGACCATCACCCTTTTACTGCGGATGATTTTCGCCAGTTTGATAAACAGCTGCCGTTACTGATGACAGAAAAAGATGCCGTGAAATGTACGTCATTTGCCCAGGAAAACTGGTGGTATCTGCCTATTTCCGCGCAGTTACCTGACGCTTTTGAAAAACAGTTACTCAAAAAAATTAAGGAGATAAAATGCTAGATATTAAATTGCTCGATATTATTGCCTGCCCAGTTTGTAAAGGGAAATTAGCTTTTAACCGGGAGACCAACGAGCTTATCTGTAAATTTGATCACCTTGCTTATCCTATTGTTGATGGTATTCCTGCTTTACTGCAGTCACGTGCGCGTCGCATCTCAGCCGATGAGGAAATTTACTAATGTCTTTTATTGTGGTGATTCCCGCCCGTTATCATTCAACCCGGCTACCGGCTAAACCTCTTGCTGATATTCTCGGTAAGACCATGATTCAGCGCGTTGCCGAGCAGGCGCTGAAAAGTGGTGCCAAACAGGTCATTGTGGCAACTGATGATCAGCGTATTGTCAGCGCGCTTGAGCATGTTGAAGATATTGATGTGTGCATGACGGCTAAAGATCATGAGTCAGGCACAGATCGTTTAGCGGAAGTTTGTCAAAAATACCAATTTGCCAGTGATGAAATCATCGTTAATGTGCAGGGCGATGAGCCGCTTATTCCACCTGCTGTTATCCGCCAGGTGGCGACCAATCTGCATAATAACAGCACTGCCAGTGTGGCAACATTAAGCGCGCCGATTGATGACTTTGGCGATGTGTTTAATGCCAATGCCGTCAAGGTGGTGAGCGATAAAAATTCCATGGCACTGTATTTTAGTCGGGCCACCATTCCCTGGAACCGCGACAATTTCACCGCGGAAAACCAAAGTAAAGGCTGCGTTGATAGTGAATACCTGCAACGCCATATAGGTATCTATGCTTATCGTGTGAGCTTTCTTGCACAGTATGCGCAGCTCTCCGTTTCTCCATTGGAATTAATCGAAAAGCTTGAGCAGCTGCGCGTGTTGTGGCATGGTTTTAAAATTCATGTTCAGGAAGCCTGTATAGTGCCGCCTGCCGGTGTTGATACCGGCGATAACTTACACCGTGTTATTGATTATTTATCAAATTAGGGAAAGTAATGAAAATTAAACTGTTACTTCTGTTGTGTTTAAGTTTTTTAGTGATTGCATGTAGCGATGAGCGTGAAGAGCGGCTCAAGAGCAATATTCAAAGTGCAGAATATCTGATTGACAATCTGGGCGATAATCTACAGGCGAATTCACTGCGCAATGCGGTGATCTTACGTGAATATGCGGCATTACTCGCGCAGGATAAACCGGAGCTTAAACCGCTACTGCAGCAATTAAGTCGCGATGCCGGCCGTGATGGTCCGATGTTTCAGAGCTTGCTGCAGCGCTTAAAAACAGTCAAAGAACAGCCTCAGGTGTTGGGGGATATTGAAGCGCAGCTCTATGAAACAGAAAACCTGATTGCCGCTTCCGATCCTAATCTGTTTAATGATGCGCTCTCTGATCCGATCAATGTGATTGCCGATATGTCCAATGGCAAGCTGGCGCGCGTCAATGCCATCAGCAAGCAGAGCAGTCTGCAGGCGAACAATGCTGAAGATACCGGGGCTGGTAGTCAACTGGTCGGCAATCCTAATTACGGACAGTGGCAAACCAACAGCAGCGGCATGTCATTCTGGCAATGGTATGGCATGTATGCCATGTTTTCTGCCTTGTCTCCGCGACCTGTTTATTATGACCGCTGGTCTGCGCGTCGCGATTACAGTTATTATCATGATTATGGCCGCAACCGCTATACCTCTCCGCAGCAGGCAAAGAAACAGAATGATTTAGCGGCAAAAACAAAAAAGCAGTTTGCCAATAAAGGCGGATTTAGAAGCCCTTATGCAAAACCGAAAACGGGTGCCAGCCGTATGTCCAGCTCCAGCAGACAGGCACAAAAAGCGGCCCCTTTTGCCGGTAAATCCAGCTTCTCAAAAGCAAAATCAGCAAGCAGTTTTAGAAATAGCAAATCCACGACTTCCCGAGGCATCAGCCGCGGAAAATAAGGTAATAATATGAATGACTTAATAACATCATTAGCACAGAGCGGCTCACTGTTTGGCTATTTACTTATTGATATGGCAGTGGCAATTATTTTATTAGGCGGAATCCGCTTTACCATGGGTATTATTGGTAAAGTGAATACTAAAGATGAGCTGTCGCAGAAAGATAATTTTGCCTATGGTATCAGCATGGCCGGCGGTGTGGCGGCGATGGGGATTGCATTGAGCGGCGCCATTACCGGGGAGCTGGCCGGCTCTTATCTGATTGAGTTCAGCGGCATGTTTACTTACGGTTTTGCCGGTTTGTTATTAATCAAAGCGGGCCGTTATATTCACGATAAATTTGCACTGCAGGAGTTGAATAAGCACAAACAGATACTGCAGCGCAATAATTCAGTCGGTATTGTTGATGCCGCTTCTGTTATCGCCACTGCGATTGTTGTTCGCGCTGCGCTGATCTGGGTTGAAGGTATAGATTTACAGACTTTTATTGCCCTGTTCTGCGCCTGGATTGTTTCACAAATTATGCTGGTCATTATTACGCGCATTTTTGAATGGCGCTATGCGCGTAATAATGGCGTGACTTTTCAGGCTGCCCTGGAAAATGGTCAGATAGCACTGGCGATTCGTTATTGTGGCTACCTGATTTCAACGGCCATGTCAGTGACCGCTGCCAGCTACTTTATTGAATATAATATGCAAGAGTTGTGGGTGGGCATCACGCAGTGGGCTATTATGAGTGTGCTGTTGATGTTTGTATTAACTCTGCTGACCATGCTTGCCAAGCATATCGTTTTGTGGGGAATTAATCGTCGCGAAGAGGTGGAAGATCAGCAAAATATCGGTATTGCGACCATGGAATTAGCGACCTCATTTTCGATTGCATTATTATTAATGGCGTTAATGACCTGATTTGCAGGTCACACCGAGAAAGGTCATCACAGCGATGGCCTTTTTCTTATCCGGTATATTATGATGAACGATCCTAAAAAAATAAGACTGTTGCTTGACGACAGCCTGCTGATAATGATCATGGCAACCCTGGCGTGCTGCGGATTGATTTATGAGTATCTTCTTTCGCATTATTCTGCGCGTATTCTCGGCAGTATGGAAACCGTTATTTATGCCATTATCGGCATTATGATTGTCTCTATGGGCTTAGGTGCCTTTGCCGCTAAAAAAGTCAAAGATGCTTTTCTCGGTTTTGTGGTTTTAGAGCTGACGGTGGCATTTATCGGCTGCAGTGCGACCCTGTTTATTGCTTCTGTTATTGGCTTTAGCCAAACACTGCCGCAGTTAATTGCAGATACTTATCAAATTCCTGTCGATGCCCTGCCGCAGGGAGGCATACTGGCGAAAATAAGTTGGTTGAGTACTCAGTTGCCTTATCTTTTTGCATTTGTGTTGGGGTTTCTAATCGGTATGGAAATTCCGTTGATCGCGCGTATTCGTGAAGCGGTTTACGGTTATCACCTGGCACATAATACCGGCACTATTTATGGCGCAGATTATATCGGCGCCGGCGTCGGTGCGGCAATTTGGGTGTTGTGTATGCTGCATCTGGAAATCAGTCAGGCAGCAGCGCTGACGGCAACCCTTAATTTGCTGGCCGGTTTTGTGTTTTTACTGCGTTTTAACAAGCGCTGCAAATATATTAAAAGTTTAGCCTTAGGCCATGTGCTTTTAACCAGCCTGATTGTGCTGGTCTTTCAATATGGCGGTTTGTGGCAAAAACAGATGCAGAATATGCTTTATCTGGACAAGGTTGTTTATCAGACGCAAACCCCTTACCAGAATTTGGTCTTTACGCAGCGCCAGTTAGGTGGCGGGCTTGAGCCCATCTATAATTTTTATATTAACGGGCGATTGCAGTTTTCCAGTTTAGATGAACAGATTTATCATGAATTTTTAGTGCATCCGGCGATGCAGGCGTCAGCACGTCGGGATAATATCCTGATTATTGGCGGCGGTGATGGCCTGGCACTGCGTGAGGTTTTAAAATGGCAACCAAAAACAGTGACCCTGATTGATCTTGACCCTAATCTAGTGGCCTTATTTAAAACGCCGGAAAAAACATTACCAGCATATCTGGCAAATAAAATTAAACAGTTAACCAAGAACAGTTTTAATGACAAGCGGGTTACTGTAATTAATAATGATGCCTTTATCGCCATCGATAGTTTATTACAGCAGAAACAACGCTTTGATACTATTATTGTCGATCTCCCCGATCCCAGTCATCCGGATTTGAATAAATTATACAGTGTTAATTTTTATTACCGCCTCAATCACCTTCTCGCCGGCGACGGTGCTTTCGTAGTTCAGTCGACCTCGCCGTTTCATGCTAAAAGTGCTTTTATATCAATAGCTAAAACTGTGCAGCAGGCAAGATTTAGCGAGGTTGAGCAGTACCATCAAAATATCCCTTCATTTGGTGAGTGGGGCTGGACGATAGCGACTAAAGCTGGCGCAGGCGCCCGCAGACGTATCCAGGAATTAAATGATCTCGCGGTGGCAACCAGCTGGTTGACAAGTCCCTTACTCGAGGCTGCTTTTGTCTTTAATAAAGGCTTTTATGAGCATGCCGATAAAGTAAAGATTAACTATTTAGGCTCTAATCAGCTTTACCAATATCATCAGCAGGCCTGGGAAAGGGAAACTGAGTTGTCACAATAATCTGCGGCTATCTATTAGCTTGAAAAATCGCTATAATCCGCGGCTAATTTATCAGCGTTAAATAAGGAATTATAAACTGTGTTTGAATTTCCAAAGTTCACTAAGAGCAGTGTTAAAAATGATGTGCTATCAGGGTTAACCGTTGCCCTTGCACTCGTACCTGAAGCCGTTGCCTTTGCCTTTGTTGCCGGTGTGGAACCCATGATTGGCTTATATGCCGCTTTTATGGTGGGGCTGGTGACCGCGACCTTTGGCGGCCGGCCGGGAATGATTTCCGGTGCGACCGGGGCGATGGCTGTGGTTATGGTGTCGCTGGTTTCTGAACATGGTGTGCAGTACCTGTTTGCGGCCGTGCTGCTGGCCGGGGTGGTGCAAGTTCTATTTGGTGTATTTCATCTCGGTAAGTTTATCCGTATGGTACCTCATTCGGTTATGATCGGCTTTGTTAATGGTCTGGCTATTATCATTTTCACCGCGCAGCTCGGGCAGTTTAAAATTGAAAATGCCGCAGGAGAGCTGGAATGGTTACAAGGCTCGCCGCTATATATTATGCTCGGCCTGGTATTCCTGACGATGGTCATTATTCATTTTCTGCCTAAGTTTACCACCGCGGTGCCGTCAACCTTAGTGGCTATTGTGGTGGTGACGCTATTGGTGTACTTTATTCCGGCCCTGGATACACGTACCGTGGTGGATTTCTTGCGCGGCATGTCGGGAGATGAAAACGCCACCATTGCCGGCACTCTGCCAAGCTTTGCCTTTCCTGCAGTGCCTTTGTCGATGGAGACGCTGAAGATTATTCTGCCGTACTCACTGATCCTTGCTGCTGTTGGTTTAATCGAATCATTATTAACCCTGACTGTGGTTGATGAAATGACCAATACCCGTGGTCGTGCCAATAAAGAGTGTATTGCTCAAGGGGCATCGAATATGATTAACGGTGTCTTTGGCGGTATGGGCGGCTGTGCCATGATTGGACAGTCGATGATCAATATTAATTCCGGTGGGCGTGGCCGTTTATCCGGTATTACCGCGGCACTGGGCTTGTTGGCCTTTATCTTATTTGCTTCCGCTTTAATTGAAATTGTGCCTCTGGCGGCGCTTGTCGGGGTTATGTTTATCGTTGTCCTGGGTACCTTTGAATGGGCATCTTTTAAAATGATGCGCAAAGTGCCGAAAAGAGATGCTTTTGTGATTGTCCTGGTCACCGTAGTGACTGTGATGACTGATTTGGCGATTGCGGTCTTTGTCGGTGTGATTGTTTCGGCGTTAATCTTTGCCTGGCAGCATGCCCGTCATATTCATACCGTGAGTGAAAGCAGTGCCGAAGGCGATGAGAAAACTTACCGTGTCAACGGACCGCTGTTCTTTGGCTCAACCAGTAATTTCTTAGAGTTGTTTGATGTCAATAACGATCCTAAGCGTGTAGTGATTGATTTTGCGGCTTCCCGTGTAGTGGATCAGTCGGCAGTGGAAGCAATCAGCACATTAAACGGGCGTTATATACGCGCAGGAAAGAAACTTTATGTTCGCCATTTAAGTCGGGATTGTCGCAAACTACTGCATAAAGCGGGGGTTTTAGTTGAAATCAATTTACTTGAAGATCCTTCCTATAAAGTGGCATCGGATCTGTTAGCCTGATTTAGCTGAGGATAGTAATAAAAAACAGGTCTTTTGACCTGTTTTTTATTTACCGGAAGTGCGTGTAGGCCGATAAAGCGCATCACATTTGGGCGCAGGTTGGGTTGTTTTAGCATTCCAAAGTGAAAACCAGATATGTTGCTGACGTAAACTTTTTTTTCTATTTTTCATATTTTTCTCCTTTATTTTATTTGCAGATAAGTTAACGCTTTAATACTACAAAATGATGACAACAAGCAGCAGTAAAGGCGGGTTATAAATAATCACAGCAAATAGGTTTAATTTGCGAAAGAACAAAGAATCTCTATTTTTACTGTAAGATAATCAGGTTAAGTCTTGTATAATGACTACAAATAATTTGCAATGTAGTTCTTTTGATAAGTTTATTTGTAGTTATGCTAAATTTGATTGATCATCTAACTACATAAGCTTTAAAAAAAGGTAAACTGCTTAAGTTGTATGTATAAACGATTTAACAATAGAATAACAACTATTTTTAAATCAGCGAATAAATATGTGATTTCAGTAGCAAGAAATAAATCAATGCCGCCATAGTGACAGCGTATTTTTATTTATTGCATCTGTAAAAAATTAGAATAATAATGCTCAAGTAGTTGCAGATAACTATTGTAAATATTTGGGTAAACAGTAAATTTCTATAATTGGTCGAGGTAACAAGTGATTAAAAAAATTGGTGTTTTAACAAGTGGTGGTGATGCCCCGGGTATGAACTCAGCAGTACGTGCAGTCGTGCGTACTTGTCTGGCAAATGATATCGAAGTTTACGGTATCTACGACGGCTATGCTGGACTGCATCAGGATAAAATAGAGAAATTAAATCGTCATTCAGTCTCTGATATTATTAACCGCGGTGGTACTTTCTTAGGCAGTGCTCGTTTTCCTGAATTTAAAGAGGAAAGCGTGCGCCGGGAAGCGATTAAAAACCTGGAAAAACACGGCATTGAAGCGCTTGTTGTTATCGGCGGTGACGGCTCATATATGGGCGCAAAAAAACTCAGTGAAATGGGTTACCCATGTATCGGTATTCCCGGCACAATCGATAACGATATCGCCGGTACTGACTACACAATCGGTTTTATGACTTGTTTAAATACTATTGTCGATGCCGTGGACCGCTTGCGTGATACTTCTTCTTCGCATAACCGTATCTCTATCGTTGAAATTATGGGCCGTTACTGTGGTGATCTGACACTTTGGGCGGCTATTGCCGGTGGTAGCGAATATGTTATCGTACCGGAAGTGGAGTTTGATGAAGAGAAGTTGTTATCTCAGCTTGCACATGGTAAAGAAAAAGGTAAAAAGCATGCCATTATTGCCATTACCGAGCATGTCACGGATGTTAATGAGCTTGCTAAACATATCGAAGCGAAAACAGGCTCTGAAACACGCGCAACTATTTTAGGCCATATTCAGCGTGGTGGCGCGCCGATGGCCTTTGACCGTGTGCTGGCAAGTCGTATGGGTGCCAATGCGGTTGAACTGCTAATGGCAGGTAAAAGCGCACGTTGTATCGGTATTCAAAACGGTCAACTGGTGCATCATGATATCATTGAATGTCTTGAAGATATGAAACGTCCATTCCGTCAAGATTTATATGACTTATCACATAATTTATTCTAAAAATAAATTTGTTGTTAAATAAAAAATAAAAGCCTACCTTTTGGTAGGCTTTTTATTATCTGGAAGTAAGCCTATGCAGCAAACAAGCAAACCCTACCAGGCATTAGTCGAACTTTGCCAACATCCGGAAATTAAAAATAACGCCCGTGAAGTCAATGAGATGTTGGGGGTTATCTGCGTTATGGCAGCGTCACCTGAGCCGCTGGAGCTGCAGCAGTGGTTTCCCTGCCTATGGGCGAACGAAAAGGAGCCATCTTTCAGTGATGAAGGGCTTGCTGTCGGTTTTGCTGCTGCCGTGCTGCAGTATTATGAGCACTGCTTACTGCATTACCAGCAGGCAAAACCACTACTATTGCCGAAGCAATGTTGGCTCAATAAAGATCAGCAGCTGACAGAGCAGGGGCGTGCCTTTGCCTGCGGGTATCTGTCCGGTTTTCATTATAACGAAGTAAACTGGCAGGCGCTCAATTGGTCGCCGGGCTCTGAGCCTGAGCAGTTATTGCAAACCAGTATGTTGTTATTAAGTAAAATGGCAACCCCGGAAAGCAATGATCCGCAAATGCAGGCGCTGTTTGCGCAATTGCCCGATATGCCGGAAATAGTCGCTTCTGTGGCGCAGCTATTAGCTGTATTGGGCAATGTTTCGACAAGGGTTAATAATGATGACTAAAGAGCAAGCTGAGAATTTAGCTCAGTATGGGCACTATTTTACACTGCTTTTTGAAAATGCTGAATTTGTGGTGATTAATAAACACGCCGCGATTAATTTTCACAGTGAGAATGGAGAGTTTGGTGTCGTGGTCGCAGCTGAAAGGGCACTGCAGTGCAAACTGTATAGCGTGCACCGTTTAGATAAAGTGACCTCCGGGCTTTTATTACTGGCGAAATCGCCACAAATAGCGGCACAACTTAGTACCCTGTTTGCGACTCGGCAAATACAGAAATACTATCTGGCCATCAGTGATAAAAAAGCGAAAAAAAAGCAGGGCTTAATTAAAGGCGGCATGCAGAAATCACGCCGCGGCATGTGGAAATTAAGTAAAGACAAGCATAACTTAGCCGTGACCCAGTTTTTCAGTTACAGCCTCGGCGATGGCAAACGGTTGTTTGTAATAAAGCCGCATACCGGCAAAACCCATCAGATTCGCGTGGCATTAAAGAGTATCGGCAGTGCGATTTGCGGTGATCCCTTATATGCTGAAAAGTCAGCGGCTTATGATCGCGCTTATCTGCACGCTTATCAGATAGATTTTTCGCTTAATGGCCATGATTTTACTTTTACAGTCCTGCCTGAATCCGGTGCCTTGTTTACCAGTGAATCATTTGTAAACAAACTGCAGGAGATAGGCAAAGTGCCCACTTTACCCTGGCCAAAGCTTTAAAGTGGAGCTGCTCAGAGCTCCATTTATTGTCTGCGCTTAGGCAAATTCGCTCCAGATAGGAGCGTGATCTGAGGGTTTTTCGATGCCCCGCAGTTCATAATCAATACCGGCATCCAGAGTTTTATCGGCCAGTTTTTCCGTGGCTAAAATAACATCAATGCGCAGGCCGCGGTTATCATCAAAGCCGCGCGAGCGGTAGTCAAACCAGCTGTACTGATCATTAACTTCCGGGTGCAATAAACGGAAGGTATCAATAAAACCGAAAGCCATCAGTTTCGCCAGCCATTCCCGTTCTTCCGGTAAAAAGCTGCATTTCTTGGTTTTTAACCAACGTTTTGCATTCTGCTCACCAATACCGATATCTAAGTCGAGCGGCGAGATATTGATATCTCCCATGACGATAATATTTTCTTCGGGGCTGTGGTGTGTTTCCAGATAAGTATTCAGATCCTGATAGAACTGGCGTTTATAAGGGTATTTTGTTTCATGATTCTGGTTTTCACCCTGCGGAAAGTAACCATTTAGAATTTGCGTTTTTTCACCCTGTTCATCCTCAAGAGTAACCATGATCATGCGCTTTTGGTGCTCGTCATTATCCGTTGGAAAACCGTACTGCACTGCAATCGGCTCCTCTTTACACAGCATCGCCACGCCGTAATGGCCTTTTTGGCCATGAAAATAAACATGGTACCCCATCGCTTCAACCGCTTTAACGGGAAAAGCATTGTTATCAACTTTGATCTCCTGTAAGCCGATAATATCTGGCTGGTGTTTATCGATAATAGCCTGGAGCTGATGAAGGCGAGCGCGTAGCCCATTGATATTGAATGAGATAACTTTCATAAAAAATAGCCTTAATAGGGTAATATATTAAGGCTGAATGTACCTTGCTAAAGGCATAAATTCAAAATAAATTAGCTTAATGTGGCTAAAAGATGGTGCAGGTGATCGACCGTTTCCAGTCCGCTGTCTGTTAGATAACCGCCATCTGGTTGGCTAATCAAACCTTTTTCGAATAAGGACTTGGCTGAAGTGATCATTGCCGGATCGGCAGTATGGTGAATTTTAATCCCTTCTAATTGAGATTTTTCAGGGAATTTAGCAAGCAGTTTTATTTCATCGAATAAAGCATCAGGGTAGTTTTTAGTCATTATAATTCACCTCTATTATTAAATTCTGGGCCTGTCTTTATCTAATCATAAGTGATGATCATATTGCAAAGGCTAAGATCGGTGAATCAGCGCTGGATCATACTATGCCGGAATGAATCATGTTTTTTGCCATGCCAGTTCACTTGACATCCTCCCTCCACTAAATCAAAGATTTTAGTGGGGGATTCCTACTGCTAGACGCTCATGCCCGAGCGCAAGAATGTTTTTGGCCGCGTTCACATCGCGGTCGTGAGTGACACCACACTCACAGGTCCATTCTCTTATTCCAAGTCCTGCTCTACCTTTCGGACTGTTTTGGCGGGAGCCACAACACGAGCAAGTTTGGGTGGTGTAAGATTCATTGATTTCTTCAAAAACAATACCAGCGTGAGCGCTTTTATATTCCAATAATGTTTTTAATGTAGACCAGCCAGCATCTAAAACAGACTTGGCCATTTTAGTCTTGACCAGTTTTTGACTACTTACGTTACCAACGAATATTGCCGCATTCTCATTGACAAGTTTGCGGCTGTATTTGTGCAGAGTATCTGCTCTGCGGTTTTTTATCTTTGCGTGTATCGCCTTGACGCGCTTTTTATTCTTTGCCCGTTGTGCGATGCCTAAACTTTTTTCTAGCTTGCGGTATTCACGACCTTTTAGTTTGTAGCCGTTACTGTCGGTGGCTGTTTCTTTACAACCCAAATCAATACCCACGCTGGCTTTGCCTGTACCCCGCTCTGCTTCCACCTCAACCACAACGTTGAAGTACCACCGGCCTCTTGAATCCTCGTTGAATGAGCTTGATTTGAACGTGTATTGAGATAATCCGTAACTATCCCAAATGCTAAAATAGTGGCGGTTATGGTAAACCTGACCATTTTTGAAGCTAATACAGTCTTTACGAACCGGGATCCAACCCAGTGAACGTCTAACCCCCCCTGACTTACGCCAATTCAATCTGTATTTCTTGAATTGTTTGCGGCGGGTGGCGTATTCATGACCAACCATCTGCACGGTCGCAGAATTCAGGTCAAGCGTTTTATTCATGCCTTTGCTGTACTTTTGAAGATCGTAGCCTGACAGGAAAGCGGGTTTTACTGGACCAAATTCACTCATATTGCTCAGTGCCTTCATTGAGGTTTCATTGCAAAAATTCCACACCTGATTGACACCGTAAGCCCATTTGCTTAGGGTGCTTACATGTTTGTCACGGATCCTTATTTTTAGCGTTTTTGTGTGTACTTTGCTTTTCATAATGATCATAGTAGACCTGATCTACCTGGATGTAAAAACAGGCAAAAATAATAGTGTATCCAACTAAGATAGACCAACCTAGCGGCTGGTTTGCTATCCATCTCCACCCAAACAAGTTATGGGTTGAGAATTCCGCAAGGTTCGTTAAAGCTTTGTTAAACTTTACCATATTCACAGTTTTTTATTACTAGCTCTTTGTTGTGCGTTATAACGTGAAGAAGCCAATGAGCAAAGTTATTTTCAATATCAGCCATCTATCGGCAGGTTTTAGCGCTGTTTTGGTTGGTTATACAAGCTCGATTATCATCATTATTCAAGCGGCCACTGCTGCCGGAGCAACAGCTACCCAAACAGGTAGCTGGCTGCTTGCTCTGGGTGTAGCAATGGGGCTGACCTTTATCTGTTTTGCAGTAAAACCTCTTCCTTTTAGGGAGGGAATATAAGGCAATTAGCGCAAAGCGCTGATGGTTTGACAATTTTGTTTCTGCTTCTAAACTTAAAATATACCGCAGGACATGCGGGATTTTAAGTCTGTGGAGTACGTGTCAGACCTGGGGAGCATGAGTTGCGTGAAGCGCGTAAAAGCTCCCACTATGGGGGCTAAACGCGAAAACCAAGCATCGCTCTCTGGGCAGTGTACTTTGAAGCAGAAACCTGAAAACTCGCGAGAGTTCTTCACCGGTTTTTACTAACCGGAATCCCCTTCCTTTAGGTGGGGGAGGATGTCAAAAGGCGCCGATATTAACAGCCTGGTCAACGCCGGGGGCGGCGATGTTAGTGGCTGCCGTGAGCCACTACCCATTATCCGTGGTTATCGGCACCTTTATTGTCTCCGGATGCATGATCATGCTCACGGGGATGATCACTCCGCTCTGCCGTATGCTGGAGAAAATTCCGGCGCCATTAGCCACAGCCATGCTGGCCGCCATTTTACTGCCGTTTTGCTTACAAGCCTTTGCATCGGTAATGACCAGCCCGGCCATCTTTTTCACTATGTTTAGCAGCTTTCTTTTAGGAAAATACTTTTTTCCCCGTTATACCATGCTCCTGCTGCTTATTGTCGGTGTGGCTTGCGCGCTTATGGCGGGCGCATTTACTGACCAGGTATTGACCGTCTCTGTTGCCCGGCCTTCCTGGCAAACCCCGCAATTTGAGCTGATGGCGATAATTAATTTAAGCCTGCCACTGTATATCATCACTATGTTGTCGCAGAATTTGCCGGGTATTGCCATGCTCAAAAGCCACCAGTATCAGGTGCCGGTCAAACCGATATTAATCGGCACCGGGCTAACCAACCTATTATTCGCACCATTTGGCGGCTTCAGTGTCAATCTTGCGGCCATTTCTGCAGCTATCTGCATGAATAAAGAGGTCGATTTGAATAAAGGAGCGCGTTATCGAGCAGCCATCTGGGCCGGTATCTTTTATCTTATTGCCGGTATTTGGGCGACCACTGTGGTCGCTGTGTTTTTAGCTTTGCCGAGTGAGGTTGCGCAAATACTGACCGGGCTGGCTTTGCTGGGAACATTATTAATGTGTTTACAAACGGCTTTTGCAACAGAGAGTTACCGCGAGTCGGCTTTGTTTACTTTTCTTCTGGCTTTATCCGGCATCTCCTTTTTGGGGATTGCGGCGACCTTATGGGGGCTGTTGGCAGGCTTGCTGCATATTCAGCTCAGCAAAACAGCCAATAGACAGACTATTAACGGCTCACGTAAAGCAGGGCAAGGCGTTATCGCCAAAGCCGCAAAAAGTTAAGCGGGTTGTCGATTGGCAGCGCTTAGCGTAAATTAGACGGCGAAACTTACAAAAAAGTAAAAGGTTGCCGGGACGATGAAAAAAAATGAAATCAGTATCGCTATTGTAAAAAACGCAGAAAATCAGTTTTTAATCAGTCTACGGCCAAAAGCGGTGCATCAGGGGGGAAAGTGGGAATTTCCCGGCGGCAAAGTAGCTGCTAATGAACTTCCGGAACAGGCGATGTACCGCGAACTCTTTGAAGAGGTCGGATTGCAGGCGATTGGCTACCAGTTGTTAGCATCAAAATTTTTTGACTATGGTGATGCCGCATTAGATCTGCATTTTTATCTGGTGACGCAATATTCAGGTACAGCACAGGGCCGGGAAGGACAGCCCATCAAATGGGTGAGCAAAGCAGAACTGGCTGCCTATGAATTTCCTGCTGCCAACAAAACGGTTATTGAGTTGCTTTAAAAAACTTCTCTGATGCGCATAAAACTGGCGAAGCGCGGGATGCCATTTTTGGTTTTGCCTGTATATTGATAGGTGATGGTGGTACCGATGGCTGGCGGATTTTCACGCTCTTGATCGGAAAAGCCGCTGCCGATTTTAAAAACCGTGCCGTCTTCTGTTTTTACCAGAATAGCACCCATTCTGCCGCTGTTTCGACCTTTACCAGGCAGATGCTGCACCACAACGGCTTCAGCATCCTCATATTTTTTCAGTTTCAGTAGATCTTTACTGCGTTTTGTCTGATAAAAAGCACCACCTCGATGCAGCATTAAGCCTTCGCCGCCTTGGTTGAGCACATGCTCAAATAGCTGCTGCAGCTGCGCATTGTTTTGCACTTTTTGCTGCGTAATCATTTTCAGGTAGGGAGATTCACTGTTGTGAACAATACTTTTCATCTGTTTTATTCGTGCAGTGAAATTTTCTGTGGATGCCGGCAGATCAAAAATCATAAAGTTGACTTCTCCCCCCCCGCCCCCCCCCCCCCCCCACTGCTCAGCATCGCCTTTTTGTTGCCGTACAATCCCTGAAACTTGTGCAAAGCTTTGCCGCTTTATCCATAACTCGCCGTCAAGGGGCGTATCAGGAAAGCCTTTGCTGAACCATTGCGGCGCATTAAAAATATTGCCCTGGCGGGAGATTAGGTGCTTGCCGTTCCAGTAAGCACGCACGCCATCGAGCTTTTCGCTTATCCAATATTCTTGAATATTAATATCTTGATGGTAAACAGTAGCAAGTTGAATCTGCGGAGGGGAAACGGAGTGCGTAACAGGAGAAAACCCGAGTAGCAGGAAAAAGATTAAAATGGCCGGCATAAATACGCTCCCTAAACAATATAGCTATCAGTCTAGGGAGGTTTGCGGTTATTGCAAATTAATCAACAAAACGCATGGAAAGGTCAACTGCGTGTATATGTTTGGTCAGTGCGCCAACAGAAATATAATCAACCCCTGTTTCAGCATAGGAGCGGATAGTTTTACGGTTAACATTACCCGAGACTTCTAAATCAGCACGATGTTCATTGGCATTGTTGATGGCAACGGCCTCGACCATCATCGGGACGCTAAAGTTATCAAGCATGACGCGTTGAGCGCCTGCATCGAGCGCGGCTTTCAGCTCCTCAATGCTTTCCACCTCAACTTCAACCCAGCGTTCCGGGTGTTGCTCATTGGCCACGGCTATCGCCTGTGCGATGCCACCGCAGGCCAGAATATGGTTTTCTTTAATTAAGTAAGCATCAAACAGGCCTAAACGGTGATTAAAACCACCGCCACATAATACTGCATATTTTGAGGCATTGCGCAAACCGGGTAATGTTTTACGTGTATCTAGCAGTTTGCAGTTTGTGTCTGCAATCAGATCCTTATACAGTTTCACTTTAGTGGCGATCCCGGACAGCGTCTGTATAAAATTAAGTGCAGTGCGTTCACCGGTTAATAGGGTACGCGCTGAACCTTCCAGGGTAAACAGTGTGCTGTTTGCTTGAACAAAAATCACCATCTTTAACCGACCAGCTGATTTTTACTTTATCGCCAAGCTGCCGGAAAACTTCTTGCGTCCATGCCTGACCACAAAAGACCGCATCTTCACGCGTAATGACAACGGCTTTGGCCTGTTTATCTTCGGGAATTAAATTCGCTGTAATATCGCCTTCAGTGGCAGGCAACCCGTTTAAATCTTCATGTAATGCTATTTTGACGCTTTGTGTTATTTCTTCTTGAACCATGATAGTTTCCAGCAAACGATAAAAAAACAAATATTACCTGTAATGCCTTGTTAATAGCAATGATCTCAAGGCTGAACTCTTATAAAATATGCCATCATTTACAAATAGAGACGCTTATGACATTGATAATTGGTTTAACGGGAGGAATAGGTTGTGGTAAATCTACCGTCTGCTCCTTTTTTGCGGAGTTAAAGGTGGAGATTGTTGATGCCGATATTATTGCCCGGCAGGTGGTCAGTAAAGGTCAGCCGGCGCTGCAGAAAATTGCCGAGCAGTTCGGCGCAGAAATATTAATCGATGGTGAGTTAAATCGCGCGCTGCTGCGGGAGATAATTTTTCAGGATAATCAGCACAGAGAGTGGTTAAATGCGCTTCTACATCCGCTGATTGAAGCGGCAATCGTCCACGCACTTGCCGGCGCGAAAGGGAGCTATGTTTTATTAGAAGCGCCATTACTGTTTGAAAACGGCTTGGATAAATTAACCGACTATAATCTGGTGATAGATCTGGAGCCTGCGCTGCAAATTAAGCGTGCCAGTGCCCGCGATGGTGTCTCAGTAGAGAGCATCAAGGCAATTATCGACAAGCAGATAGATAGACAGCAGCGCTTACAACAAGCTGATTTTGTGCTCGATAATAATGATATTTCCCTGCAGGATTTAAAAAGCCGAGTGATTGCTTTAGACAGGCAGTTCCGGGCGCTGGCAAAGGGTGAATAACTTGAAGATGCAGGAACGCGCATCTTCAAGTAGAATGTATGTTTCAGCTTTTTAATTTACTGGTAGCCAGGTAATAATGATCACTTTTGAATATCCTTTAAATGAAAAAAACCGCAGTTATTTACGTTTTGAATTTTTATTCCTGCAAATTCAAAAAAGTATGGGCTTTGCCCATGAAAGTGATGCTATTGCTTTTTTTAAAGCTTTATTTGAGTTATTGGAACTCAGCGAGCGCAATGATATACGCCATGATCTGATCAATGATCTGCGCCTGTTATCGGAGCAGATGAGCAACTGGCTCAAACTGGAGCAAGTGGATCATTGCGCTGTTAATAAATTAATTGCTGAGATTGAGCAGCTTACTAATGCCATTTTTACTATGCCCAAACAGTTGCGTTATTTTAAAAACAATCGCTTTTTAACCTCCCTTAAACAACGTTTTTCGATTCCCAGTGGCTGTTGTAATTTTGACCTGCCGCAGTTTCATTTTTGGAGTACACGTGATTTAACAGAGCGTCAGCAGGATGCGCAAAAGTGGTTCAGTTATTTTGCAAATTTAGAAAAAGCACTGGCACTGTTTTTAAAAATGAAACGCTCCCAAGGCGTCGCCTCGGAGCAAATCGCCAAAAACGGTTTTTATCAGGGAGAAGTTGAAAACAGTAGTTTTATTACAATTAAAGTGAAAAAAGAGCTGGCTGTTTATCCCATGATAAGCGCGTCATAAAAATCGCTTTTCGCTGCGCTTTATCAGCCCTGATGAGCAGAGTGACAGCTTAGTAAATATTCCTTTCCAACAAATTATCTGTTAGGTATAAATTTATGACGATGAAAGTTAATTGCCCGACCTGTAAGAAAGAAGTACAGTGGAGCACTGAGAGTCCCTACCGCCCATTTTGCTGCAAGCGCTGCCAGCTTATCGATTTAGGCGAGTGGGCTGATGAAGAAAAACGTATCAAAGGTGAACCGGCCAGTCCGGAGAATAAAACCATCACTTTCGATTAAAGGAGAAAGAAATGTCAGTAAGTGCATTTTTAGATAAATTATCGGCAATACCGCAAGCTGTGGAGTTTACAGATACCATGGCTGTTATTGAGGCAAATTATCAGTTTACGGAAACACAATTTGTTAATGGTAAGCAGGTCAATGCAGCAGGGGAAAACTCCGGATCATGTAAAATTTTTGCCTTTGCACAGCTGCATCATTTAGATGAAGCAAGCACCTTGGCGTGTTTTGGCGCTTATTACCGGGACGATGTACTCAAACACCCGCAGGGCAGTGATCATCAGAATATCCGTCAATTTATAAACACGGGTTGGCAGGGGATTCAATTTGCCGGGCAAGCATTAACTGAAAAATAATCTTTGCAAACTAACTGAAGATGCATCTGGCTGCATCTTCAGTCTGTTGTAAATTAACCGCCGGCTAATTTTACTGTATAGCCTTTTTTCTCTAAAAGCGCTTTGACGATTTCCCGTTGATCGCCTTGAATTTCGATAACAAAGTCTTTCACGCTGCCGCCTGTGCCGGTACGTTTCTTTATCTCTTTGGCCAGTGCTTTCAGCGCCCTTTTCATCAAGTTGCAGTCCTTTAATCAGGATCACCCCTTTACCTTTACGGCCTTTCGTTTCACGGTGAATGCGAATAATGCCGTCACCTTGCGGTGCCTTTTTCTCTGCAGCAGGCTTATCAATTTTTCCACCGTCGGTGGAATACACTAGGTTAAGATCACTGAAGTCCATATTATCTTCCCGTCAGTCGCTATTTTCAGTTAGTTTAACACAGCGTTAAGTTGTCGGAAATATGCAAATCAATACTCCAGCATATCGATTGAGAGTATAAACAAGGCAGCCAAGGTTATTTTAATAAGTAAAACTGTTGCAAATTGGCATAAATATTGTTTTGTGTTCTGGTATAAAACTTGCAAATTGTATAAAAGTTGACAGGAGTAGGTAAATATTATTCTTTTAATATTGCTCTTTGATCTGAGATGTTGGTGATTTTGTTATTCCGCATTCTCAATAGGTTTAAATATAGTAATACAAAATTGATTTATATCATTGCTTATAAGGTTTTCTTTATTTTATTATTCAATGTAAATGATAATTATTAGCAACTAGCTTAAGTGGCAATTAAATGTAAGAGAGGTAACATATGGTTTTATCTGATCTTAAAGTTGGACAGGACAGCAAATATTGTCCATATGCACGATATGGAACCTGTTATGCGTAAAAAACTGCTTAATATGGGCTTTCTACCAACAGCCAGCGTACAGCTATTGCGTGTGGCGCCTATGGGAGATCCGATTGCAGTTCGCTGTGCCAACAGCTCCATTGCGCTGCGCAAAAACTTAGCGAAACAAATTCTGGTGGAGGTGTCAGCATGAGCTTAACGATTGCCACAATCGGCAACCCTAATTCAGGTAAAACGACGTTATTTAATGCGTTAACCGGTGCCAGTCAGCACGTCGGTAACTGGAGTGGCGTAACGGTTGAAAAGAAAACCGGTTATTTTACTCTGGCAGATCAAACATCCGTTAAAGTACTTGATTTACCAGGCATTTATAATCTTGATTATGATGCTGAGGGTAACTCACTGGATGAGCGTGTCGCCTTTGATTACATTATGCAAAAACTCGCCGGATATGATTATCAATGTTATTGATGCGAGTTGTTTAGAGCGCAGTTTGTATTTAACCCTGCAACTGAAAGAGCTCGGTTTACCTGTGGTCGCTGTGCTCAATAAGATGGATGCCGCACAGAAAAAGCAACTGGTGATTAATGAAAAGAGTATTGCCAAAGCATTAGGCTGTCCGGTTGTCTCACTTTGTGCACATGATAAGGGCTCAGTTACTAAGTTTAAAAAGCAGCTTAAGTCGCTTAGCGAAAAAAAACTCAGTACCCCTATTACACTTAACTATGGGGACTTTCTCGAGCCGGTGATTGAACAGGCGAGCTCAGCCCTTGATAGTGCGACTGAGCGTCTGGAAAAGCGCGCGCTGGCAATCAAATTATTAGAAAAAGATGCCAGCGTTATGCAGTTATGCACGCTGGAAGATATACAGCTTATTGAGCAGCAGAAAAAAGCGCTGGCCGTTGATATTGACCTGCAGATTGCCGATACCCGTTACACTTTTATTTATCAATTATCGCAACAGGCGGTGCGTACTGAAGGCCACCTGGGTCGCACTATTACTGAAAAAATTGATGCTTTTGTCATGCACCGCGTGACCGGTATTCCCTTCTTTTTACTGGTGATGTATCTGATGTTTATGTTTTCGATAAATATCGGCAGTGCATTTATCGATTTCTTTGATATTGCCGCAGGCGCTATTTTTGTTGATGGCAGCGCACAGTTATTAGCTGCGCTTTCTGCGCCGGAATGGCTGATTAATGTGCTGGCTTTTCGGCGTCGGTAACGGTATTCAGACGGTGATGACCTTTATTCCTGTTATCGCCTGCCTGTATCTGTTTTTAGCGATCCTGGAAAGCTCCGGCTATCTGGCTCGCGCAGCCTTTGTGATTGACCGGGCGATGCAGTATCTCGGCTTGCCCGGCAAATCCTTTGTCCCTATGATTGTCGGTTTCGGTTGTACTGTGCCTGCGGTGATGGCGGCGCGAACCCTGGAAAAAGAGCGTGAGCGTTTATTAACCGTGGTGATGTCACCCTTTATGTCATGCGGCGCACGTTTACCTGTATATGCGCTGTTTGCCAGTGCCTTTTTTCCGGAGAATGGTCAGAACATCGTCTTTTTACTGTACCTGATTGGTATTGCCGTGGCCGTATTAACCGGATTTGTCTTAAGCCGTACCCTGTTACCCGGAAAAAGTGAAAATCTGTTTTTAGAGCTTCCGGATTATGAGTTGCCGACCCTTAAAAATACCGTTATTAAAACCTGGCACAAGCTTAAAGGCTTTGTCTTTGGTGCCGGGCAGACAATTGTGCTGGTGGTTACGCTGTTAAATGTGATTAACTCTGTCGGCTTGGATGGCAGCTTTGGCCACCAGGACAGTGAACAGTCGCTGCTCAGTAAAGGCGCACAGATTATTACGCCGGTATTGTCTCCTTTAGGGGTAACTCAGGAGAAACTGGCCGGCAACGGTGGGCATTGTGACCGGGTTATTTGCCAAAGAAGCGGTTGTCGGAACACTGAATAACCTATATTCGACACAGGCGGGCGAAGAAGAGGTGCAATTAACTCTGCTCGAAAAACTTAACGAAGCTGTTGAAACAATTCCGGAAAACTTAATGGGTATTAATGTTGCCGATCCGCTGGGCCTGGATGTCGGAGAGGTTGCCGACCTGCAGCTTGCTGCTGATGAGCAGGGGGTTGACTTGACACTATACAGCAATATTCAAAAAGCCTTTGTCAGTAAGGAAGCAGCCTTTGCTTATCTGCTGTTTATTCTCTTCTTTATGCGCCTTGTGCTGCGGCGATGGGAGCCATTGTCCGTGAAGTGGGCGCGCAGTGGGCGAAGTTTATTGCCCTTTGGACGACTACTATCGCTTATATTGTCTCTGTTTCTTATTATCAGATTGCAACTTTTGCCCTGCAGCCTAAGAGTAGCCTGCTGTATCTTGTGATTTCCGCCGTGATTATTATCGCTGTGCTGCTGCTTTTAAAACGCAAAGGTAATGTGCTGGCTAAAATCAATACCCAGGCGCTGTCATTATGATTTTGCAGGCAATAACTGAGTATGTGCAAACAAAGGGGCGTGTTGAAGAGCAGAAACTGCTGAAACATTTCCATTTAAGCCGGGAAGGGCTTGATCCTATGATGGCGGTATTACTGAAACGTGGTAAGATCCAAAAAACAATTAACCGGCGCGGTAGTAAACTGCCCCCGGAAATTTATTATAGTTGGACTGAAACGGCACAAATACCAACACTTACAGTGGTTTAAAAATAAAAGGTTTATCGTGAAGATAAACCTTTTTTCTTTGACTAGCTATATTTGTTTGATTTTTGTACAATCCTTTCCTGTTTTTGACCCCTTTTCTGAAACGAGGCTTTCATGAGTAGTAAAAAAGTAAACCTGTTAGATTTAAACCGTGAAGGTTTACGTGCATTTTTTGTTGAATTAGGTGAAAAACCATTTCGTGCTGAACAGGTAATGAAATGGATTTACCATTTCGGTTGTGATGATTTTGATTTAATGAGTAACATTAATAAAAAGTTACGTGAAAAATTAAAGAATAGGGCGGAAATTGTTGCCCCGGAAGTGAAAGTCGAGCAGCGCAGCAGCGATGGTACAATCAAATGGGCCATGCGCGTCGGTGATCAGGAAGTTGAAACGGTTTATATTCCGGAAAAAGAGCGTGCGACCTTATGTGTGTCATCACAGGTGGGTTGTGCTTTGGAATGCAATTTCTGTTCGACAGCACAGCAGGGCTTTAACCGTAATCTAAGCGTCTCGGAAATTATCGGGCAGGTCTGGCGCGCGGCTAAAATTGTCGGTGTGATGGGGGAAAGCGGTAAACGTCCCATTACCAACGTGGTGATGATGGGAATGGGCGAGCCCTTACTGAATCTTAATAATGTTATTCCGGCCATGGAGCTTATGCTCGATGATCTCGGTTATGCGTTGTCGAAACGTCGCGTGACAGTGTCAACCTCGGGGGTGGTCCCGGCCTTAGATATGTTAGGTGACCGTATTGATGTGGCCCTGGCTATTTCATTGCATGCGGGCCAATGATAAACTGCGCTCGGAAATGATGCCGATTAACAATAAATACAATATTGCCGATTTTCTGGCGGGGGTTAAGCGTTATGTTGAAAAGTCCAATGCCAATCGCGGGTAAGGTGACTGTCGAGTATTTATTGCTGGATCATTATAACGATTCGACCGATCAGGCGCATGAGCTGGCCCATCTGCTTAAAGATACGCCTTGTAAAATCAATCTTATTCCCTTTAATCCCTTCCCGGGAAATGATTACGGTAAACCAAGTAATAGCCGTGTTGACCGTTTTAATAAGGTGTTGATGGAATACGGTTATACTGTGATTGTCCGTAAAACACGTGGTGATGATATCGATGCGGCTTGCGGCCAGTTAGTCGGCGATGTTATTGACAGAACCAAACGGACGATGAAAAAACGCGCTAGGGGCGAAAATATTGCGGTTTGTGAAGCCTAGTTCCACCTTTATATCGTGATTTGAGTTCAAGGTGTTAATCTTAAACCTTGAACTCGTTTCTGCTAAAACTAATAATTGACATTCAATAGCCCTTAACAAGTGAATGCAATTGAGGAACTTATGCGCCAATTTATTGTTATTATTTCATTGCTTTTGCTTCTTTCTGCTTGTGTGGCAACGGAAACCACAGTCAAGACAAAAAATTCCGGTGCCGGGAATAAAATGCGCTTTGATCCTCAGGCCGCTGCTGCCACTCGTGTTAAACTGGCGCTTGTCTATTTACAGAAAAATAATATGCAGATGGCCAAAGAAAATATTGAAAAGGCGCTGCAGTATCAGCCGAATGATGCCGATATTTATCGTGTCTTTGCTTATTATTATCAACGGGTCAATGAACAGGAGAAGGCTGAAGCGTTATATAAAAAATCTTTATCGCTTGATAGTAATAACCCGGATACTTACAATAATTACGGGACGTTTTTGTGTAAGCAGGGGCGTTATCAGGAAGCTGAAAAAGCTTTTTTAACCGCATTGCAGCAATCCTCTTATAGCGCGGTTGCCAATACTTATGAAAATGCCGGAATGTGTTCGGAAAAGGCGGGGGACGCAGATAAAGCGATCTATTATTATCAATACGCACTATCTCATAACCCTAACAAGTCTTATCTGCATCTGACCCTGGCGAGATTGCAGATCAGTCAAAAAGATTATACAGCGGCACGTTTAAATCTGTTTAATTTTCAAAAAAACAATAAAGCATCTGCGGAAAGTTTATGGCAATGGATCCGTTTAAGCTATGCGACAGAAAAAAATGCAGCGCTTAACAAATACGCCGGGAAACTATTAACAGAGTTTCCTGAATCTCAACAAGCTTTAGATTATTTGAACCATGACTACTACTATTAATGAGCAAGAGAAAACAGGCCGTGCACCGCTTGGTCAGGCATTACGAAATGCAAGGCTAAATAGGTCTCTGAGCATAGAAGAGGTTGCTGCAAAGCTCAATTTAGCGGCATCGACGTTACAGGATATTGAAGATGGGCTGGCTGATCTAATAGAAAACAAAAAATATCCGAGCATCTTTCTGCGCGGCTACCTGGTTAATTATGCGAAATTAGTTTCCTTAGCGGAGCTTAAACAGTTTCCTGAGTATCAGCAACTATCGAACAGCCAGGCTTATTTAGCTAAGCTGCGCCCCTCAGCGACTATTTCACCAGCCAAAAAGCGTGGAAAAAAGCTGCTGCTGTTATCTGTGCTGCTTGCCGTACTTGGTCTGGCGTTGTTTATCGTTCAGAAAAGTTTTTTCAGTAAAAGCCCTGCTGTACAGGAGCATGGCGATGCTGTTATAAGTGGCAAAATAACAGAAGAAGCTAGCGATCCTGGCGCTGCAGCTGCGGATTTACCGGCAGGAGAAAAAATGCCAGTAAAAAGATCGGAAAGCGAGCCGATTTCTCAATAATACGCGCAGTGAGCATGACAGATAAGCAGAGTGCTTTCAAAGCGTCTGCTTATCGTTTCCAATAAACCATGAATTATAAAGAGTAAAAATAGTATGAGTCATTCTTCTCCAATTATCCGTCGTAAATCAAAACAGATCATGGTTGGTAATGTCCCTGTCGGTGGTGATGCGCCTATCACAGTGCAATCGATGACCAACACGCTAACCACGGATGTTGCTGCAACAGTTGCACAAATTAAACGCTTAGAAGCAGTGGGGGCTGATATTATCCGTGTTTCTGTGCCGACTATGGATGCTGCGGAAGCCTTTAAAGCGATTAAAGCGCAGGCACAAGTACCGCTGGTGGCCGATATTCATTTTGATTACCGTATCGCGTTAAAAGTGGCTGAATATGGTGCGGATTGTCTGCGTATTAACCCCGGCAATATTGGTAATGAACAGCGCATCCGCACTGTGGTTGATTGTGCCCGCGATAAAAACATTCCCATCCGTATCGGCGTGAATGGCGGCTCTTTAGAAAGCGATATTCAGGAAAAATACGGTGAGCCGACGGCGCAGGCGCTGGTTGATTCCGCTTTGCGTCATGTTGATATTCTCGACCGTCTTAATTTCGAACAGTTTAAGGTGAGTGTTAAAGCGTCAGATGCGTTATTAGCTGTTGAATCATATCAATTACTGGGTAAGCAAATCATACAGCCTCTGCATTTAGGTATTACCGAGGCCGGCGGATTGCGCAGTGGCTCAGTAAAATCTGCGGTAGGGCTGGGAATGCTGTTGGCACAAGGTATTGGTGATACGCTACGGGTGTCACTGGCGGCGGATCCTGTGGAAGAGATTAAAGTCGGTTTTGATATTTTAAAATCGCTGCGCATTCGCAGTCGCGGCATTAATTTTATCGCCTGTCCAACCTGTGCACGTCAGGAGTTTGATGTGATTGGCACAGTGAATGCTCTGGAAGAACGTCTTGAGGACATTATTACGCCGATGGATGTTTCCATTATCGGTTGTGTTGTCAATGGTCCGGGCGAAGCCTTGATTTCAGATTTGGGCATTACCGGCGGTAAAAATAAGAGTGGTTATTATGAAGACGGCAAACGTCAGCGCGAGCGTCTGGATAATAATCAGGTTATCGATCAGCTGGAAGCAAAAATTCGTGCCCGTGTCAGCCGTCTGGATCCGAGCCAGCATATTATCAAGGTCTAGCCATATCTTTGTTATCAATGCGACAAAGCCTGTTATTTAGCCATAGCAGGCTTTTTTTACAAGGAGGAAGCTTGCTATTTGCCCTGCAAAAGCGCTCGCCCTGAGCCTCGGGTATTTGATTTAATCTATTTTATTTTTACTTTAACGCGACATATAAGCGCATGATGAAGTGAAAAGCAGCCCAAGTATAAATAAAAATAATCATTAAATCAGTTGCTTAAGGTTATTTTCAGGTAAAGCTTCGGTGTTCTGTCGGTTTTGTTCTGATCCCCTCATTTTTTTGATGTTTTGTAGTTTCTTATCATTTTTTGTTAAATAACAGACAAAGATACTTACAATCTGAGCGCTGATAAGCTAAAGTTCCCGCAAATTTTTTACGTGTAATATAAAGAGGGATGAATGGAATCGCTTCATAATCACGTGACTGCTTTACTCAGCGGTGCGGATACATTATTTATTTTATTGGGTGCAATCATGGTATTTGCCATGCATGCCGGCTTTGCTTTTTTAGAAGTGGGCACAGTGCGCCACAAAAACCAAGTTAATGCGTTAGTTAAAATTATGTCCGATTTTGCCGTTTCTGCATTGGTCTATTTTTTCTTTGGTTACTGGCTTGCATATGGCGTAACGTTTTTTGACAGTGCTGCCGTATTGGCCGAAAACAATGGCTATGAACTGGTTAAATTCTTTTTCCTAATGACCTTTGCCGCCGCTATTCCGGCGATTATTTCCGGTGGTGTGGCTGAACGGGCACGTTTTTATCCGATGTTAATTGCTGCGGCTTTATGTGTTGCTTTAGTTTATCCGTTTTTCGAAGGGCTTATCTGGAATGCTAATTTTGGTTTCCAAGCCTGGTTAGAAGCAAGTTTTGGTGCGGTTTTCCACGACTTTGCCGGCTCAATTGTAGTACATGCCGTGGGTGGCTGGATTGCCTTTGCCGCTATTTATATTTTAGGCAGCCGCAATGGCCGCTATCGTGGTGGAAAAGTGGTTGCATTTGCACCGTCAAATATTCCTTTATTGGCATTAGGTGCGTGGATTTTATCCATCGGCTGGTTCGGTTTTAACGTTATGTCAGCGCAAACGATCGAAGGTATCAGCGGCTTAGTTGCGATGAACTCGTTAATGGCCATGGTCGGCGGGATTATCAGCTCCTTATTGATCGGCAAAAAGGATCCGGGTTTCATTCACAACGGCCCGTTAGCAGGACTGGTGGCTGTTTGTGCCGGCTCTGATATTATGCATCCGATGGGCGCATTGCTGACGGGGGCAATTGCTGGTGGTTTATTTGTCTGGTTATTTACTTACGTACAAAATAAATTTACCCACTTTGATGATGTGTTAGGTGTCTGGCCTCTGCACGGCGTTTGTGGTTTATGGGGCGGTATTGCAGCAGGTATTTTTGGCTTAGAAGGGGTTGGCGGTTTAGGCGGTGTGACCTTTGCCAGCCAGCTGATAGGCTCGCTGGCAGGCGTTTTTATCGCGCTAATCGGTGGCTTTGTTGTTTATAAATCAGTCAATAGCGTTGTGCCCATCCGTTTAAGCGAAGAAGATGAATTTGATGGTGCCGACCTTTCTATACATAAAATTGGTGCGACTAATTTAAATAATAATTAACAGTGTCTTAACTCGATAAAGGGCAAAGGTGAAAACCTTTAGCCCTTTTTTTATAGGTATATTTCACTGTTTTTGAGTCTGCTGTTTTGGTAGCATTGCTTGATTTTTCAAATTTATATAACCTGGAGAAAAAAATGAAAATTGTTGAGGTAAAGCACCCGTTAGTGCAGCACAAGCTGGGCTTGATGCGCGAAGCTGATATCAGTACTAAACGTTTTCGCGAATTAGCGCGTGAAGTATCAAGTTTATTAACCTATGAAGCAACTAAAGATCTGGAACTTGAAAATGTAAAAATTCAAGGTTGGGACGGAGAGATCGAAGTTCAGCAGATCAAAGGAAAAAAAGCCACGGTTGTGCCTATTTTACGTGCCGGTTTGGGCATGATGGATGGTGTGCTGGAGCATATGCCGAGCGCAAAAGTCAGCGTAGTCGGTATTTACCGCGATGAAGAAACGCTGGAGCCTGTCCCTTACTTTTCTAAACTGGTTAATCAGATTGATGAACGCCTGGCATTAGTTGTGGATCCTATGCTGGCCACGGGCGGGTCAATGATCTCAACCTTAGATTTAATAAAAGAAAACGGCTGCAGCAATATTAAAGTGTTAATTCTTGTTGCCGCGCCGGAAGGTTTAAAAGCATTAGAAGAAACCCATCCGGATGTTGAAGTCTATACGGCGTCAATCGATGATCACCTCAATGACAATGGCTACATCGTGCCTGGGCTTGGTGATGCCGGCGATAAAATATTCGGTACTAAATAAGCTATTATTAGCAATTTTAACTCTCTTGGAGCATAAAAATGTCGACTAATTCCACGGAAGAATTAGATAAAAAAAGCGATATGCAAGTTGAAGACTTAACAGCAAATTTATCGATGCTGCAGCAAATCCTGGCGGGCTCACAAATGCTTTTCGTGGCATTTGGTGCGCTGGTACTGATGCCGCTTATTACCGGCTTGGACGCCAATGTCGCTCTGTTTACAGCGGGTATTGGTACGCTACTTTTTCAATTGGTCACCAAAGGACAGGTACCGATATTTTTAGCCTCTTCCTTCGCATTTATTGCGCCGATTGCTTACGGTATTCAAACTTGGGGAATTCCGGGAACCATGTCCGGGTTATTTGCCGCGGGTGTGGTGTATATGCTGATGTCATATGCCGTTAAATTGCGTGGTATTGACTTTATTAACCGTCTTCTACCGCCGGTGGTGGTGGGTCCGGTGATCATGGTTATTGGCTTAGGGCTGGCACCCGTGGCAGTGAATATGGCCATTGGTAAAGCGGGTGACGGCAGCTTTGTGATTCTTGAACAAAGTACGGCAATGATCATCTCACTTTCTGCGCTGCTGACTACACTGCTGGTATCGACCATGGCAAAGGGTATTTTTAAATTAATACCTATCTTTTGCGGTGTGACTGTCGGTTATCTGCTGTCGCTGTTTTTCGGCATTCTGGACTTTTCGGTGATTGATGCAGCGCCCTGGCTGAGTATACCGAAATTTGTTGCGCCGCAATGGAACTGGCATGCGGTACTGTTTATGATCCCAGTGGCTATTGCGCCTGCCGTTGAGCATGTCGGTGATATTCTGGCAATCAGTAATGTGACCGGTAAGGACTTTCTTAAAAAACCCGGCCTGCACCGCACGCTGTTTGGTGACGGCCTGGCAACCAGTGCCTCATCATTATTTGGTGGTCCGCCTAATACAACCTACAGTGAAGTAACAGGCGCAGTCATGCTGACGCGTAACTTCAACCCTAAGATTATGATGTGGGCGGCTGTGATTGCCATTTGTCTGGCATTTGTCGGTAAATTTGGTGCTGTACTGCAGACCATTCCCACTGCGGTAATGGGGGGGATTCTGATCCTGCTGTTCGGCTCTATTGCCTCAGTCGGGCTAAATACCTTAATCCGCCATCAGGTTGATCTGTCCAATCCGCGCAATTTATGTATTGTCTCCGTGACCCTGGTCTTTGGTATTGGCGGTATGGCATTTGGTGTGGGCACATTCAGCCTGCAAGGCGTCAGCCTATGTGGCCTGGTGGCAATCACCTTAAACCTGCTGCTGCCAAAAATGAAATAGAGAGTGATATAATTCGTCGCGATAACGCACTGTCTTAATGATTAAGGCAGTGCGTTTTTTTATGCTTATGCCGTTGGCTCAAGTCTGACAATTCTTCACAGCCTGCTGCTACATAAGGGGCCTCGCCTTTAGCCGAGCAAAATAGATTCAGAAAATTAATAGCAAATAATAACTCTCTGAAGGTTCTGCAAACAAAAGACACCTACACGCGTTAAATACCTATGCATATGGTTTTTTATGGTATGCAAAATTTTAGGTACAAATAGGCAGCTGATTTTGCATCCGGAATTGCTTTGTATAAAAGTGTACTAAGCTATAATTTATAGACAAACTTTCCGGAGGCTGTAAATGAGAATTTTATCCGCCTGTTTGCTGTTAATTTCTGCGCTGCTTTCATTTACAACGGTTGCCAAAGAGGTATGGGTTATTCCCGTACAGGGCGCGATTGGCCCGGCATCTTCTGATTATATTAGCCGTGAATTAAGTCTAGCCCGGCAGCAGCAGGTCAGTTTAGTGATCCTGAAGATGGATACGCCTGGGGGGTTGGATACCGCGATGCGTGACATTATTCGTGACATCACCACCTCTCCGATACCTGTTGCAACCTGGGTGGGGCCTTCAGGTGCACGTGCTGCCAGTGCCGGTACCTATATTCTCCTGGCTAGCCACCTGGCCGTTATGGCCAATGCCACCAATTTGGGAGCGGCCACACCTATTTCCATCGCCGTGCAGGGGCTTCCGCAACAAGAAGAGCCTGAACAAGCAGATAAGGAGCCCGCTGCGAACGACAAAAAAGTAGTCGCCAATACCACCCATGAGAAAAAAGCAATCAATGATGCCAGTGCTTATATTAAAGGTTTAGCCAAGCTGCACGGGCGCAATGAGCAGTGGGCTGAAAAAGCGGTGACCGAAGCTGCCAGTTTAGATGCACAGGAAGCATTAAAGATTAATGTGATTGATTTTATTGCAGATGATCTTGAGCAGTTGGTTAAGCTTGCCGATCAGCGGCAGATAAAACTCAATAATGTAATGACTAAGCTGCAGCTCGAAGATGTGCAGTTTATAGAGCGTATTCCTGATTGGCGCTATACCTTTTTAGCGACACTGACCAATCCTAATGTTGCTTATATTCTGATGTTAATAGGTATCTATGGTTTACTGCTGGAATTTTATAACCCAGGTATTGGTTTGCCGGGGGTGTTAGGCGGAATCTGCCTATTGCTGGGCATGTATGCATTGCAGATGCTGCCGGTCAATTATGCCGGTTTAGCGCTTATTCTGTTGGGAATTACTTTATTGGTAGCGGAAGCATTCAGTCCAAGCTTCGGTATTCTCGGGCTAGGTGGTATCGGTGCATTTGTGATTGGTTCGGTCTTTCTAATGGATAGCAAGCTGCCTGCTTTTCAGATCGCCACACCCATTATTGCCGGTTTTGCTTTTGTTTCTGTGGTCTCAACCTTTGTCGTTATTACTTTGCTATTGAAGGTCCGGCGTCAAAAAGTCACCACGGGCACACAATGCATGATTGGCAAGATTGCCACTGCGACGGATGATTTTACTGCCGGGCAGGGCTGGGTGGAAGTAGACGGGGAAATCTGGCAGGCACGCTGTGCTGAGCCGATCGCGCTCGATCAGCAGGTCACGGTGAAAAATGTGGACGGCCTATGGCTGCAGGTCTCACCTGTCTGCGAAAATGATAAAAGTAAATAAAACCTATAAGCATAAGGAGAAAAATAATGATGAGTTATTATAGCATAGCCACTATTGTCGTTCTGGTTGTCGCATTACTTATCAGTATGTTTAAAGTATTGCGTGAATATGAGCGAGGCGTGGTTTTTTTCCTCGGGCGCTTTTATCAGGTTAAAGGTCCTGGTTTAGTTATCTTAATCCCGGTTATTCAACAGATGGTCAGAGTCGATTTACGGACCATTGTTCTAGATGTGCCGACGCAGGATTTAATTACGCGCGATAATGTCTCTGTTAAAGTGAATGCGGTGGTCTATTTTCGAGTGGTGGATCCTAAAATGGCGATCAATAATGTGGAAAGTTATTTTGAAGCGACCAGTCAGTTATCACAAACGACTCTGCGTTCCGTATTAGGCCAGCATGAACTCGATGAATTATTGGCAGAGCGAGATAGACTCAATAAAGATATTCAGGTTATTTTAGATAAACAGACCGATAATTGGGGGATAAAAATAGCAACGGTTGAGGTGAAACATGTCGATCTTGATGAGAGTATGATCCGTGCACTTGCCAAACAGGCGGAAGCGGAGCGGGTCAGACGGGCAAAAGTCATTCATGCAACAGGTGAGTTGGAAGCCTCTGAAAAATTAACACAAGCCGCAGCGGTATTAAATCAGTCAGCCAATGCACTGCAGCTTAGATATATGCAGACGTTAACCGAGATAACCAATGACAAGACCTCAACCATAGTATTCCCATTGCCTATTGATCTGTTAGAGCGTTTGACATCTGGAAGTAATAAAAGTGTAGAAAAATAGTGGCGTTATATTGTTAATAAAAAGGTAAATAAAGGCCAATGACATTACTTATTATCTACATCATTATTGCCATCGGTATTTCGTTTTTATGCTCGGTATTGGAGGCGGTACTATTATCTGTTAGCGCTACTTTTATTGCTCAGAAAAAGCTGCTCAATGCTCATGCTGGAAGCGTTTTAGAGAAGACTAAGGGTAATATTGATCAGTCTATTGCCAGTATTCTTATTCTTAATACCTTTGCCCATACCATGGGGGCGGCAGGCGTTGGCGCACAAGCGGTGCGGGTTTATGGTGAACGCTGGGAAACCTTAATTGCCTTTTTACTGACATTAACTATTTTATATTTTTCAGAAATTATTCCGAAAACGCTTGGTGTTACCTTTTGGCGTCAGCTTGCTGTGCCGTCTGCTTATATTATCTCTTTTTTAGTGAAAATTATTTTCCCGCTGGTCTGGTTGGCAACCCGGGTTACCTTGCTGTTTCGTCGCAGCCAAGGTGAAACTATCAGCCGTGAAGAGATCCTGGCATTTACCGCATTAAGTTATAAAGCCGGGGAGATAGTGACACAGGAAAACCAGATGATAGAGAATATCTTCAAATTGCGTGATGTTAAAGTTATTGATATTTTAACACCGCGTACCGTGATGCATGCATTACCTGAAACGACCTCGGTGCAGGAAGCATTAGGCTTTGTGCAGACCGCAGCTTTTACCCGCATTCCGACTTATAGCGGTGATATTGATAATATCACCGGCATGATAGTTAAAGGACAGTTATATGAATGTGAGCGCAATGGCGAGGGCGATAAACAGCTAAAAGAGATCAAGGTGCCTATCCATCATATTTCCACAAAATTTCCCGTGTTAAATGTATTAGATCTGTTTATTAAACGTCATGAACATCTGTTTCTGGTCGAAGATAAGTTTGGCCAGACCGCTGGTGTAGTGACCCTCGAAGATGCCATAGAAACCTTGTTAGGGCGTGAAATTGTCGATGAAAGTGATCAGGTTGAAGATATGCAGCAACTGGCCAAGGATAATTACCGGGAGAGGTTACGCAAGGATGCTGAACTCTAAGATATTAGGGTCTGTTGACCTTTCGCGTGCATTTTTGCAGCAATTTGTTCGTGCTTTATACAAGGCAGAGCCTACGTAGTGTAGTTATTCTACATAAGTAGGCGATAACGCAGTAGAAAGCGTGAACAAATGCTGCCCTGCGGGTTCATCTAAACGCGTCCTGCGCTGCGTTGCTCGTCGTTTACATAGAATAACTATGCTTCGCTCCTCGCGCCTTGCTCAGAACGCGTTTAGATTGAACAAAATTTGTACTCGAAAGGTCAACAGACCCTAAGGCAGAGAGATGAAAATAGGTGTTCCCAAAGAGATAAAAAATAACGAATATCGTGTTGGTCTCATTCCCGCTAGTGTTGCCGAGTTAACGGCTAGAGGCCATCAGCTGCTGATTGAAACAGATGCCGGTGCCGGTATCGGGTATTCTGATCAGGATTATCGTGATGCGGGGGCGCAAATTGTTGCTACAGCCGAGTCGGTTTTTGCACAGGCCGAGATGATTATCAAGGTGAAAGAGCCGCAACCTGTCGAGTGTGCGCTGTTACGCCGCGAGCAGGTTTTGTTTACCTATCTGCACCTTGCGCCGGATCTGCAGCAAACGCTCAGTTTGATAAAAAGTGCTGCTGTCTGTATTGCCTATGAAACGGTTGTTGATGATGGCGGTCATTTACCCTTATTAATGCCCATGTCAGAAATAGCCGGACGTATGGCCATGCAGGCGGGGGCATTGGCACTGCAGAAAAATTGTGGCGGTGCCGGGCTGTTATTAAGCGGTGTGCCTGGCGTGAGCCCGGCAAAAGTGGTGATTTTAGGTGGAGGAACGGTGGGCAGTAATGCGGCGCAAATAGCGCTCGGACTGGGGGCAAATGTGACTGTGCTCGATAGAAATACAACGGTATTGCGGCGTTTGGAAAAACATTTTTTTGGCCGGGTGAATACCCTTTATTCAACGAAAGCGGCCATTAATGAACAGCTTGGCAATGCTGATTTAGTGATTGGCGCTGTTTTGCAGCCCGGCGCGCGGGCACCGAAACTGATCGATAAAAGCATGCTTAAAAACATGAAAAAAGGAGCGGCCATAGTGGATGTCGCCATTGATCAGGGCGGCTGCTTTGAAACCTCACACGCCACTACGCATCAACAGCCCACTTATGTTGTCGAGGGTATTGTCCATTATTGCGTTGCCAATATGCCCGGAGCGGTTGCCCGCAGTGCAGCACAAGCGCTGAATAATGCAACCCTGCCTTATATTCTTAAATTGGCCGATCTTGGTTACAAGAAAGCGCTACTGGCAGATAAAAACTTCTTAAATGGCTTAAATATCTGTACCGGAAAAGTGGTTTTAAAAGCGATCGCGGAAGCACACGATTTAGAATATGTACCTGCTGTACAACTGCTGAATAATACCAATCCGATTAATTAACTGATCTATTTTTATATTGGAAGTGCGGTTTCAACCGCGCCTTGTACTAAGCTGCGCGACTAAAATCGCACTTCCAAAAGTAGATCAAAAACTTAATGATATTGGTATAACACGGTTAGCATTTACTTTTATCAATTTTGCCGTAAAACCTTTTCCTTTTAGGTAGAGGATATAAGGCGATTAGTGCAAAGCGCTGATAGTTTGACAATATTGTTTCTGCTTCTAAACTTAAAACATACCGCAGGACATGCGGGATTTTCAGTCTGTGGAGTACGTGTCAGACCTGGGGAGCATGAGTTGCGTGAAGCGCGTAAAAGTTCCCACTATGGGGGCTAAACGCGAAAACCAAGCATCGCTCTCTGGGCAGTGTACATTGAAGCAGAAACCTAAAGACTCGTGAGAGTTCTTTACCGATTTTCACTAATCGGAATCCTCTTCATTTATGGAGAGGAGGATGTCAATATCGCGATGACTGCTGCTCAGTGCCCGTCAATAAAAATGATAATCGCGTAACTTAGGTTTACTGCCGGCAAGTTAAGTCTTCTTAACCAGTTATAACTATTTCGCGACTGTCAGCATCGGATATTAAGTGGATGGCCTAATACTTGGAACGACAACCGGCACAGATTCAGAAAATTCAAGTCAATACTGGCTCAGTATTATTTAAATGCCAGGGTGACTGGACGGCTAAAACCCTGTTGGATGTGGTGAAATCTTTACAAACAGACGCTGCCTCCCTGGAAAACCTGTCCATACAATGGGATGTTTCAGGCGTCGGGAAAGTAGATTCTGCCGGTATGATGCTTTATATCCATTACCATGATTTGCTCAAGTTACAGGATTGCACTGTCGAGTTGACGGGGGCAAAGCCCGAGTATAACGATCTTTATCAGTTGCTACGCCCCCATGTTTCAGCGCCAGCCGCGTCAACAACCGGCTTACTATCTCGCTTGCTGCTGCCATTCACTCATCTTGGCAGGTCTGCGGTAAATTTCTGGCAGGATATTAAAGATTTTCTTACCTTTATCGGTGAGAGCTCAGCTGCGCTGCTTACCTATCTGCAACATCCATCGTCGATCCGCTATGCATCCATTGTCAAAAATATTGAAGAAGCGGGTGTGCGTGCACTGCCCATTATTTCCCTGACAAGCTGTCTCATTGGTGTGGTAATCACCTATCAGAGCGCCTTACAGTTGCAGAAGTTTGGCGCTAATATTTTTATCGTAGATATGATAGGCATTTCTGTTACCAGGGAGCTGGCGCCGCTGATAACCGCGATAGTCGTCGCCGGTAGAACCGGATCATCCTATACCGCGCAGCTTGGAGCAATGACCATTACCGAAGAGATTAGCGCCATGCGCACCATGGGCTTCGAGCCGCACCGGTTTCTTGTTCTACCGCGTATCATTGCCTTAATGATTGCCATGCCGCTGCTGATTTTATTTGCTGATATTATTGGCATTATCGGGGGGATGATTGTTTCCAATATACACCTGAATATTTCCTATAGCGAATTTATCCATCGTCTACAAAATGTTCTCGATATAAAACACGTCTGGATAGGGCTGAGCAAAGGTCCTTTCTTTGCCTGGTTAATCGCTGTCACCGGCTGTTTTCGCGGATTTCAAGTTTCCAGGAATACTGAAAGTCTCGGCCGCTACACGACAATCAGCGTGGTCAACGCCATTTTCCTCGTTATTGCCTGTGATGCACTCTTTTCCATTGTCTTTACAGAATTGGGTATATGAGCACAGTGATCAGGGTTGCGGATGTGGTGACACAGTTTGGCGATAATGTAGTTCATGACGGCGTTAGTTTGAGCGTACAGCGCGGTGAAATATATGGTCTGTTGGGCGGCAGTGGTTCAGGTAAATCGACATTAATGAGAGAGATGATCATGTTGCTACAGCCGGTATCAGGAAAATTAGATGTGCTCGGTCACGATTTAATGACGATAGGCCGAGCAGAAGCAGCCGAACTGCAAGGTCAGTGGGGCGTACTTTTTCAACACGGGGCACTTTATTCTTCACTAACGGTAATGGAGAATGTGGCGATCAGTCTGAAGGAGTATACAACGCTGCCGGCAGAACTGATCCGTGAGATTGTACGCATGAAGATCAACCTGGTAGGTCTTCCTGAACACACTGCAGATCTCTATCCTGCCCAGTTAAGCGGCGGCATGGTCAAGCGCGCATCATTGGCCCGGGCGCTGTCTATGGATCCGCAATTATTGTTTCTAGATGAGCCGACTTCCGGACTGGATCCTATTGGTGCTGAAGAATTTGACCATTTGCTCCTTGAATTACGGGATATGCTGGATCTCTCGGTGGTTATGGTGACTCATGATCTTGACTCGATCTGGACAATTGTGGATCGTTTTGCCGTACTGGCAAATAAAAAAGTGATTGCAGAAGGTACGCTGAATGAGGTGATGCAGCAGTCTGATCCTGTCATCCAGCAGTTCTTCCGGGGAGAGCGCGGACGGTTGAGGAGCGGTCATGGAAAGTAAAATAAATTACACGATTGTCGGACTCTTCGTTGTTACCCTGACTGCTGTATTGTTAAGTGTTACCTTCTGGTTGACAAGGCAATACGGACAGCAAACCTATGATACTTACTACGTGCATTTATCGGAATCGGTTGCAGGATTGAATATAGATGCCACTGTTAAATATCGAGGAGTGGATGTGGGCACGGTGAGCCGCATCGGATTCAATCCGAATAATCTGGAAGAGGTGGAATTACTGCTTAAAATAAATCAGGAGATACCTATCAAGACGGACACCACAGCGGCGTTAAATTTTTACGGGATCACCGGGCTTGCCTATATCGAGCTGCAAGGCAGCGATAAAGACGCCCCTTTGTTAAAGAGGGTAGATGATACAATACCTGTCATTCCATCAAGGCCGTCAACATTAAGAAGAATTGATCAATCTTTGAGTCAATTAGCAGAAAAATCGACTCAGACACTGGAAAACATCAATCGCTTGCTTGGCGATGAAAATATAAATAATGTTGAACTGCTGCTGTTTGAAAGCAAAGAACTGGTTAAAGATCTGCGCGGCCAATTACAAGGTATTGAGACGCTGGTCGATAATGGGGTCGTGATGGAGAACAAGATCGCCGCAACATCGGAAAAGATCAGTGCAGCCTCAACCAGTATCAAGCAGATGGCTGAAAATATTGACAAGAATACAACAGGACTCAGTCAGGAAATGGCCAGAGGGATGCGCGCGAGTTTCAGTTCATTGAGCCAGCTTTTAAGCGACCTGAATATTCTGACAGGCAGTCTGCAGACAACCATAGAAAGCATTAATAACAGCCCTGCAGATCTGCTCTTCAAACGCACGCAGGCAAGACCGGGACCAGGTGAGGAGGGCTATTATGAAAAATAGAGATTTCTTTTTGCCGGCAGTGTTATTGATAGGGTTAGCTGGATGTGCTGGCGAAAAACTGCCTGCCACTGCTACCTATAACCTTTCTCCAGATCTAAATGCTTTTCATCCATCTCTAAATACGGAACAAAAACCTACCCACATTCTTATGTTAGGCCGGATTCACGGCACGCATCTTTTTAATGGTCGCGAGATAATCTACAGCGATGCGCGCTATGGGCAGAACAGCTACGCTTATAGCCGCTGGAGTGATTCACCTACGGTCATGTTGCTGCTTATTTTTCAGGAAGCACTTGAAAAGAGTGGCCGTTACCTTGCCGTCGTGCCTTACTCATCGCAGTCGCTATCTGATTTGCTGCTCGAAAGTACACTGTTTGATTTTAGCCATAGGATCAACGATGACGGGACGTCCGATGCTATTCTCAGGATGCGATTTAACCTTATCGATAACAATACAAACAGGGTGATAGCCAGTCGGGATTTTGTTGCAAGTGTGCCGGTAGCATCGCCAAAGAATGCCAGTGGCGCGGTAGCTGCACTGAACAAGGCTGTCACTATCGTTACTCAGGAATTGATTGACTGGCTTAATTGACATCCTCTCCCTGCTTTAGCTGGGGGAGGATGTCAATTAGTTGCTGATTGCATCTTATACCAATGGAATTAATTAACTGATCTGTTTTTATATTGGAAGTGCGGTTTCAACCGCGCCTTATACCAATCTGCGCGACTGAAGTCGCACTTCCAAAAGTAGATCACAAACTTAATAATATTGGTATTAGTGAATTGGCGGAGCTGTCTTGTCATTAAACTTAGCAAAATGCTGATCCAATACTTCAGGGGTGAGCTTACCTTCAGCTTCCAGTTTTTTTAATTCAGCCACTATCGCTCTTTGCTCTTCCAGTGAAGGGAGTTTGACCTCTGGCTCATCACTTTCCTGCTGAGAAATCTGCTCTAACTCTTTTTCAAAATCGCTCATTATTCTGTTCCTTAATGGTTACAACTGTGCAGAGTTTACTCATTTCAGCACTATAATTCTAGAAAAACCTAAGCGAGCGGCTGCAACGCCTTACGCGCGGCCAAGAATATGGCGCTGAACAGAGAAATATTTTCTATCTTGAACTATCGTTCATGATTTGTCTTGAATAAGCAGGGCGATCTGGCTAATATGACACGCACTTGAACGACATGTTCAAATGCGTATGAATAGGCATTTAACAGAGGGAAAATTATGGCAAAGCAATATATTCCACCTAAGGTGTGGACTTTTGATAGTAAAAACGGTGGCGAATGGGCAAAAAATTAATCGTCCTACATCCGGTGCAACACATGAGAAAGCGCTACCCGTCGGCACTGCATCCCCTGCAGCTTTACTCAATGGGCACGCCGAATGGCCAGAAGGTCACCATTATGCTCGAAGAGCTTTTAGCGGCTGGTGAATCTGGCGCTGAGTATGATGCGCATATGATTGCAATCGGAGAAGGCGAGCAATTCTCTTCCGGTTTTGTCGAAGTTAATCCGAACTCAAAAATTCCAGCATTACTGGATAACTCCGTTGAAAAGCCGATTCGCGTCTTTGAATCCGGCTCAATCCTGTTATATCTGGCTGAAAAATTTGCACGTTTTTTACCAAAAGAGATTGCAGCACGTACACAGGTGCTTAACTGGCTGTTCTGGCTGCAAGGTTCAGCCCCTTATCTAGGCGGGGGGTTCGGTCACTTTTATGCTTATGCCCCGGAGAAATTTGAATATCCGATCAACCGCTTCACCATGGAAATTAAGCGCCAGCTCGATGTTTTAGACAAGCAGCTTGCCAGCAACCGCTTTATTGCCGGTGACGAATACAGCATTGCCGATATTGCTATCTGGCCATGGTACGGAAATTTAGTACGTGGCGTGCTTTATGAGGCGGCTGAATTCCTGGATGTGCAAAGTTACCAAAATGTGCAGCGCTGGGCGGAAGAAATATCGCAGCGTCCGGCGGTACAACGCGGGCGAATCGTCAACCGTAGCTGGGGAGAGCCCTGGGAACAAGTGCGTGATCGTCATGATGCCCGCAGATATTACTAATGCATTAAAGCTGAAACCTTGACATCCTCCCTCCACTAAATCAAAGATTTTAGTGGGGGATTCCTACTGCCAGACGCTCATGCCCGAGCGCAAGAATGTTTTTGGCCGCGTTCACATCGCGGTCGTGAGTGACACCACACTCACAGGTCCATTCTCTTATTCCAAGTCCTGCTCTACCTTTCGGACTGTTTTGGCGAGAGCCACAACACGAGCAAGTTTGGGTGGTGTACGACTCATTGATTTCTTCAAAAACAATACCAGCGTGAGCGCTTTTGTATTCCAATAGTGTTTTTAATGTAGACCAGCCCGCATCTAAAACGGACTTAGCCATTTTAGTCTTGACCAGTTTTTGACTACTTACGTTACAATGAATATCGCCGCATTTTCATTGACAAGTTTGCGGCTGTATTTATGCAAAGCATCTACTCTGCGGTTTTTTATCTTTGCATGGATAGCCTTGACGCGCTTTTTGTTCTTTGCACGCTGCGCAATACCTAAATCTTCCTCTAGCTCGCGGTATTCACGGCCTTTTAGTTTGTAGCCGTTACTGTCGGTGGCTGTTTCTTTACAACCTAAATCAATACCCACACTGGCTTTGCCTGTACCCTGCTCTGCTTCCTCCTCAACCACAACGTTGAAGTACCACCGGCCTCTTGCATCCTCATTGAATGAGCCTGATTTGAACGTGTATTGAGATAATCCGTAACTATCCCAAACGCTAAAATAGTGGCGGTTATGATAAACCTGACCATTTTTGAAGCCAATGCAGTCTTTACGAACCGGGATCCAACCCAGTGAACGTCTAACCCCCCCTGACTTACGCCAATTCAATCTGTATTTCTTGAATTGTTTGCGGCGGGTGGCATATTCATGCCCAACCATCTGCACGGTCGCAGAATTCAGGCCAAGCGTTTTATTCATGCCTTTGGTGTACTTTTGAAGATCGTAGCCTGACAGGAAAGCGGGTTTTACCGGGCCAAGTTCACTAACATTGCTCAATGCCTTCATTGACGCTTCATTGCAAAAATTCCACACCTGATTCACACCGTAAGCCCATTTTTTTAGGGTGCTTAGGTGTTTATCACGGATCCTTATTTTTAGCGTTTTTGTGTGTACTTTGCTTTTCATAATGATCATAGTAGACCTGATTTATCTGGATGTAAACACAGGCAAAAATAATAGTGTATCCAACTAAGATAGACCAACCTAGCGGCTGGTTTGCTATCCATCTCCACCCAAACAAGTTATGGGTGGAGAATTCCGCAAGGTTCGTTAAAAAGTGAACGCTTATTTTATTCGATATGAAAGGAAATCCGATGTTGAAATTTTATTTCCACCCGACGCCAAACCCACTCAAAGTGGCTCTTTTTTTAGAAGAATCTGAGCTGGAATATGAACTTGTGCCAGTCGATACAGCTAAAGGCGAACAGCATTTAGCTGAATTTCGAGCGGTTAACCCCAACGGTAAACTGCCGGCAATCAGCGATAACGGTGTCAATGTTTTTGATTCTACCGCGATTCTTTTATACCTTGCGGAAAAAACGGGGAAATTCCTCGCTAAGAAGGAAGAGCGTGGCGAGGTTTTGTCCTGGCTGATGTTTATCGCAACAGGTATCGGTCCATACTTTGGTCAGGCAGTTCATTTCCAACATGCCGCGCCTGAAAAACTACCCTATGCAATTAACCGTTATGTCTTTGAAGCCAACCGCCATCTGCAAATCCTGGAAGAGAAAATCGGCAGCAATGAATTTATTGTTGGCGACAGCCTGAGCATCGTTGATATTGCCGCCTGGGGCTGGGCTAAATTTGCACATTTTCCATTAGGCGAGGAAACATTAGCTAACGATTATCCCAACTTTAAGCGTTGGTTTGAGACAATGAATGCTCGCCCTGCTGCCATGCGTGCGGCTCAGGTTGGTGCCGAGGTGGAATTTAAAAAACCGAGTGATGAAGAAAGCCGGCGTGCGCTTTATCCGCAAAACTTTCAATAAAAGCGACTAAGAATATTAAAAGCGCTCCAAAGCAGCGCGTAAAGCCCCTACCTAAAAGAAGGGGCTTTACGCGCTTCTTTGGTAATTGTCGATACCAGGAATACTTTGAATTTCTCTTTTCCCAAAGTACGATCATAGATATCAGAAGAGAGTAATTATTAGATGGTGAAAAAATAGTCACTTATAGGCATACTAACCTATAATGCACACATAGTTATAAATGGGAATTAAAAGTGAAAGTCACACGCATACTTTACAGCCACAAACTAAACCAGGGGAAACTTGAGCAGTTACAAACACAAGCTCGCTTGCTTGGCCTTGTGCGCAGTGAGGTATGGCAACGGTTTGGCTCTGTTTCCGGTGTTAAGTTGCGGGATCGCGCTATCCGCGATCAGTGGATGAAAGAAAAGCGAAACTTTGGTGTTAGTGCAAACGCTTGGAAAGAAACCTTGCGTGATGCCATGGCTGACATTAAAGCGTACCGCGAAGCCGCTAAAGATAAAGTTAAGCAAGCAATTCGCGTTCGTACCAGTGATGATAAAGAGCTCAAGCGGCTTTATACCTTACTAAAACGTGATGATTGGCAAAATGACCATTTCTTGCGCAGGCAGATGCGCAAACACTTTAAGCATGGTGAAAACCACACCCATAACCAGATCATTATTCGTTCTGATATGTGCAAAACCTTTGAACTTAACGGTCAATGCTGGTTGAAAGTGCCCGGGCTCATCCCAAGACAAGTTATCAGTATTCCACTGAAAACAACTATCGACTACGCGCCAACAGGCACGCTGAGACTGATTATCCGTCAAGGAAAGGTTGAGGTGCATTATCAGCAAGAAGTTGATGTGGTGCAGAGCTGTGGCGATCAAATGGTTGCCATTGATAAAGGCTACACCGAAGCGTTTGTTGATTCAGACAACGCTAGGTATGGTGAGGGACTAGGTGATCTGATTTCCAAAGAGTCGGATCGCTTAAATCAGAAATACCGTAACCGCAATAAGTTACGCACTATTGCCAGAAAGAAACCACATAAGCGCGCTGCAATAGAGAAAAATAATTTAGGCCGTCAAAAACTGGATAAACGACAAGATATTCAGGTCGCTAAGCTGCGTACACTTATTTTTACAGCTACCCATCGCTTAATTGATAAAGCAGGAATGGTTGTGGCAGAGGACTTAACCAGTCCCATCGCAAGCAAAACTCATTACGGCAAGAATACAAACAGACGCTTGAACCAGTGGGTAAAAGGCATACTGGCAGAAGCGTTAGAGACAGTATCTAAAAGACGATGTTCGTCTTTGCATTTAATCAATGCGGCATATACTTCGCAAATGGACTCTTTCAATCAAGGGCTTTTAACAGGCACTCGAAGGGGAGATAAGTTTTACCGTGAAAACGGGGAAGTTGTGCAGGCAGATTATAATGCTGCGAGAAACATTCTTGCAAGACTTGACGACCAGGAGATTGGTCGTTGGATGAACTTTAAGAAAGTAAAATCCATCTTGCAGGAACGGACAGATCGCTATCGGTTGGAACTGACCAACCCAGGCTCTAGTTACACACTTGGAAACAGGTCATTAACAGAGTGCGAAGAAATTCTTAAATATGTTTAAATACATTTTAAGAAGCAGCTGCAGTATCGTGGCCGTCTTGACGATCAGCGCATGGGCAAAGTATCCCGCCGTAACAAAGAGCTGGTTAATGCGATGAAATTGATTGCAAAAACCGGGCAGGGACCTGGCGAACAAGTACCGAGCATGGGTTGTTCGATAAAATGGAGCTAATTCTAAATAGCAAAGACATTCAGCGTTAAAAAGTCATAACCTCTGAATGTCCATTTTTAGCTAACTTACCCAGAGCAGCAGGGCTAATATCTGTGGAGAAAGGATCCGCAGACACATCACCAGCGGATAAACGGTCGCATAAGCGAGCGCCGAAGCGCCGCTAGTCGGATGCAGTCCATTGGCAAAGGCCAGCGCGGGGGGATCGGTCATTGAGCCGGCTAACATGCCGCATAGACTAAGATAATTTATTTTGGCAAATATTCGTGCAATCAAGCCGACAGTGAGCAGTGGAATAAAAGTAATGGCTATGCCGTAACACATCCAGGTAAGCCCGTCACCCTCGACTAAGGTTTCCACAAAGCGCCCGCCAGATTTCAGTCCGACAACCGCGAGAAAAAGTACAATGCCGATTTCACGCAGCGCCAGATTAGCACTTGGCGGCATAAACCAATACAGTTTCCCGATACTGCCGATTCTGGCGAGAATAAGCGCCACCACTAAAGGTCCTCCCGCCAGCCCTAATTTCAAGGCAACCGGAAAACCGGGAATAGAGATGGGGATTGAGCCCGCTAACATGCCTAAGCCGATGCCGATAAACACAGGTAACATCTGCACCTGCTGTAATTTCTGCTCTGCATTGCCGACAACAGCCCCGACAGCATCAATGGCATCCTGACGACCGACTAAATTTAAAATATCACCAAACTGCAGGGACATTGAGCTACCGGGAACCAGTTCAATACCGCTGCGATTAAGCCGGGAAATAACCACATCATAGGTTTCAATCAGGTTTAATTCACTGATTTTTTTATTTAACACACTGTCTGCTGTGACGACAACGCGCACCGAACGCAGGTTTGTCCCTTTAGTTGAAAGTGAGGTATCGACCTCTTCACCAATGATTAAACGTGCTTCATTTAATGATTTCTCATCACCCACTAAATGCAGCAGATCATTCAAGTTAACAATGGTATCCGCCATGGGGATCTGCAGCTCTCCAGCGCGTTTTAAGCGCGAACAAACGACCTTGCCACTATTAATAACAGGAATATCTTTGATCCTTAAGCCATTTAAATTACTATTATGCAGCTCAATATTCATGGTATGCAGATAGGCGTGTTTCTTCCCCGCTTCACTATCAAAAGCCTCTGCTTCAGCATTGATATTTATTCGAAAAAGCCAACGAATGATCCACATAGTAAGCAAAATGCCACAGATACCAAAAGGATAGGCGATAGCATAACCCATGCCCGTCTGCTCTAGTGATTCGACTGTCGCACCCAGTTCACTCATGATCTGCTGACCAGCCCCTAATGATGGTGTATTGGTTACCGCCCCCGAGAAGATACCTAGAATAACAGGCAGCGGCACAGCAAATAATTTATATAATCCAGCGGTTACAACACAACTGAGTAATACCAGCAAAGCGGCAAAAGCGTTCAATCTCATTCCCGAGCTGCGTAATGACGAAAAAAAACCAGGGCCGACCTGAATGCCAATGGTATAAACAAAGAGGATCAGGCCAAATTCCTGAATAAAGTGCAGGGTATGCATATCAACTTCAATACCGTATTGGCTGCTGAAATGACCGATAAAAAGTCCGCCAAACAGTACGCCGCCAATACCAAGACCAACCCCATAAACCCGCCAGTTGCCTATCCATAGTCCAAGTACAGCTACCAGTGAGAGAATGCTAATAGAGAGTGCGATTTCACTCATATAAGCTCCTGTTATAAAAATAAAAATTTGTTCCAGCTTAATGGTGATAAAAATATGTGTAGATGATCAAATCAAACTGAATATTTTCTATAATAACTTAACCTTAACAAAGAACCGCCAAGTCAGTCACACTTCCTTTATTTTGTAGGGTGTGTGATTAGGCTGTTATAAATCAACTTACTAAGTCGGATTGGCATGTTGATAGAGCAGCAGAGTTTAAAATTAAGAATTTTCCAAAAGAATACAAAAACAGCATTGTTTGTTATTATTAATCACTAACAAATTGAATAAGGTGAAGGCTATGTCTACTTGGAAATTTATTGTGCTGTTCTCTGTGTTTGTAGTGGCTGGATGTGCGAATATTCAGCCATTGCAGGAGCTGGAAGTGAGTTTAAACAGAATAGAGCCGACACTGACAACAGGCTTATCGCCGCGTTTTAATGTGCAGTTATTAGTGACTAACCCGAATGCGCGTGATTTAGAAATTGAAGGGCTCACCGTGCGCCTTGACATTGGCGAGCAAAAAATATTATCGGGCATCGCCAATAATATTCCGAAACTAGGCGCCTACAGTGAAACGCCCGTCGATATACAAACAACGGTTAATCTATTTGATTTATATAAACTGCTGACGTACCTGAGTGAGCGCACCGGTGAAGATATTAAATACCAGCTTAAAACCAAAATAGATCCGAAAGGTTTTGTCGCATTTAACCTTAAGAAAGAGGGCGTATTAAATGAAAACCTGTTACGCGGGCTAAGCAGGGTATCTCGATAACAAAAGTCGTGTACAGCCCGTTTTTCAACTCGGCAGAAGATAAAACTGCATTGTTGTGCGCAATAAGCGCGAAACTTCTGCCCTGTGAGTGAGTGTGCTTTAGCTGTGGATTATTTCTGTATAATGTTGCGCTTTTAGATTCCAAGCAACGTCAAATCAATTAGCGAAGGAGGTGCGATGACCATAGCGCTTGAAAATAACACCCTGGCAGCGCTCACTCAGCGTTCGCTTTCTCTTTATAAAGATCGGCTTTTTGTCGCTAATATAGATGATATTGCCATCACCTATGCGCAAGCTGCCGCGAAGATCGCTCAGCTGCACAGCATGTTCGCAGAGTTAGGAATAAAACAGGGCAATAAAGTTGCTATCTGCAGTGAGAATATGCCGCATTGGGGAATTGTCTATTTGGCTATTACCTCTTATGGCGCGGTCGCCGTGCCCATTTTAGCCGACTTTCACAGCAATGAAATACGTCATATTATTAAGCACTCTGAAGCTGTCGCTATCTTTGTTTCGCAAAAACTCGTGGAGAAACTTAATGACAAAGAGTTCAGTTCATCGCTGCTGTATCTGTTTTCACTGGAAACGCTGCATATATTAGAAGATAAAAGCGCAAAAAAATCACAGCTGCTCAGTAAGGGCGTGGAAAAAGTCGCCCGAATTAGGAGCAAAGCTTTGCAGCTCGCACATCACCAGGTTGAACGTCCACCATTAATTATTAATGATAATGATCTGGCTGTGATTATCTATACATCAGGCACAACCGGGTTGTCGAAAGGGGTGATGCTGTCGCATAGAAATGTGATGGCGCAGCTGCAGCAGATCCAAAGCCTGATGGAAATTCACGAGCAAGACAGGTTTTTGTCAATCCTACCTTTAGCTCACACTTATGAATGCTCCGTTGGTTTTTTACTGCCCTTTGCAAAAGGCGCTTCCATTCATTACCTCAGCAAAGTGCCTTCACCTAAAATTATGCTTGCGGCGATGCAGCAAGTGCGTCCGACCTGTATGCTGAGCGTGCCGCTGGTTATTGAAAAAATTTACAAATCTAAAGTGCAGGCAAAATTTAATAAAAACAGGCTTGTTAAATTTCTCTATGAAAAACTGCCTGTTGTGCGCAAAAAACTCAATAAAATGGCCGGCAAGAAACTTAAGCAAAGTTTCGGCGGTGAAATGCGTCTCTTTGGTATCGGCGGTGCAAAGTTATCCTCCTTTGTTGAAACATTTTTGCAGGAAGCTGATTTCCCCTATGCGATTGGTTACGGCCTGACCGAGACGGCACCTATTATTGCCGCAGCTGTGCCGGGGGGGACTCGAGTTGGCACAACCGGCACTATTCTGCCGCATATTGAATATCGATTTAAAAAACACGCTGAAGATCGTCTTGACGGTGAGCTCTACGTGCGCGGCCCGAATATTATGCTCGGCTATTATAAAGATGATGCACGCACGGCTGAGGTATTAGATGCACAGGGCTGGTTAAATACCGGCGATTTGGGTTTTATCGATAAGCAGGGAATACTGACCATTAACGGGCGCAGCAAAAATGTGATTATTGGTGCCAGCGGAGAGAATATTTACCCTGAGGCATTGGAGTCAATTATCAATCAGCATCCGCTGGTGGCCGACTCTCTGGTTTATGAAAGCGAGCATAAGGTTGTTGCTAAAATACATATTGATTACGATCTGTTTGATGAATCCCATAATATCAGTAACAGCAGTGATTCAGCACTGCATGAAGATATTTTATCCCTGTTAGAAGAGATCCGCATCAGTGTAAACGAGCAGCTTGCCAGCTATGCCAAGATCATCCGCGTTGTCGAGCAGCAGGAAGCCTTTATAAAAACGCCGACTAAAAAGATCAAACGTTACTTGTATACTTAAGAAAGCGTAGGTCATTGACGACAGTTGTCTTCAACTCATTAAAAAAGAAGAATACAGCGAAACAAGGCGGAATAAATTCCGCGCCCCAAAAGTAAGCGAGCCGCTATTTCGCGAACTCATATTAAACACAACCGTAAGGGCGTGGGGCGAATCAGATGACAGTCTAGTGTCATGAGCGGAGGAATTCTGCGACTCCTGTGCTCAACCCACCAATAAAGGTTAGCTAAATACTGAAAATGTGATGTCACCTATTTTTTATTGAGTTAACATTTTTGCGGGCGGCTATCATTAGATAATATCATTCATCTATTATAATGCAGCTTAAGATACTGTTAACTTCTTATTATAAGTGTTAGAAAAAAGGGGGATTGTTGTGATGTCCAATATTATTGAAGAGATTACGAGTAAGCATGCACTGGAAAAGTATTCCAATAAAAATCGTTTGTTAAATGAAGCGTTTCCCTATATTGGCCATCCCAAGCAAAGCGCATCTGAGCCCGATAAGATTTTTTTGCGCCTGGATCCTCTGTCAGACAGTGGCGCACTACTGGAATTTAAAACGGCAGATGTGCTCTTTGCCGAAAATGTGGAAACGGTCGCCAATAAAGACGGGGAAACATTTCAGATTTTTAAAATATGGATTCGTAAAGGCAGTGTCGGTATTAAGCTTGAACAGTTTATCGTTTAGGAAGATCTGGTTCTTGAGGAATTAACGCGAGCTTCGCAGAGAATACAAAGCGCAAGACAGCAAACAAGGAGCGTGGATTTCAATCCACTAAAGAACCAGACAGAAGACAGCAAACCAAGGCGGAATAAATTCCGCGACCCAAAACAAAAGTAACCTGATATAGCATTTGCTATCAGGTTACTAAACAGTCTGTCTAATGCAGTTGATGATGCAGGCTGGCGTAATAATCGTCTTTGGCTAATAACTCAGCATGCTGTCCGGAAACACGTAACACGCCATTTTCCATCAAATGAATCCGATCCATTTGGGTCATCGCGGTGAGGCGATGGCTTATCATTAATACCGTCTTATCCTTGGCAAATTCAAATAATAAAGCGAGGATCTCGCGCTCGGTGCGTTTATCCAAGCCTTCGGTAGGTTCATCGAGTAATAACAGGGGCGCGTCACGCAACAGTACGCGGGCAACGCCAATACGGCGTTGTTCACCGCCGGAAAGCTGTCTGCCGCCTTCTCCTATCCATGCATCAAGTGGGTTTTCTCCCTGCGTTAAGGCTGACAGGCCGACCTTCTCCAGTACGGCAAGCAGCCGCTTATCATTAGCATCCTGTGCGGCTTTGCGCTCTGCATAGTCTGCAAATTCTGGCGGATTCGGCTGCGCCAGGGTCAAATTACTGCGCAGTGTAGCGCTGAACAGGTAAATGCGTTGGCTTACTAAAGACAGGCCATCGCTTAAGGCTTGCTGGCTGTATTGAGTAATATCCATGCCATCGACTAGAACACTGCCGGAGTCTGCCTCCCATTCGCGAGTGAGCAATGACAGTAAGGTCGATTTACCGCAGCCCGTTTGACCTAATAAGGCCACTTTTTCACCGGCCTGAACGGATAAATTAATGCCCTTAAGTATTTGTTTGCCTTCTTTTTCATAGGAGAAGCAGATGTTGTTGAATGCCAGGGCTCCCTGTTTTATTGCTGCGCTATCTTGCCCGTTAAAGACAATAGCCGGTTTCTGTTCAACCAGTTCATTAACGCGTTTGGCGGCGTTGACACAAGATGACAGATGCTGAAAAGCGCTGCTGACGGGCATTAACATTTCAATACAGGCCAGTGCCATAAACACAATCATGGCGAACATAGGGCCCGGCGGTTGTTGTTCACCAATACCCGCTGCCGCGACATAAAGAACAAGCAGCACCACCACGCCATGGCAGAAGATCAATGCGCCCTGGCTAAATGCGCTGATATTGGCCATCGCCCGCTGGCTGTCTAACAGCTTGGCTTCTGATTCTGCCAATTGTGCCCGAAAACGCTCAGCCGCGCCGAACAGGGATAGTTCAGCGAGCCCCTGCACAAACTCCAATATCTGAACGCGTAATACCCGTTTGCTTTGCAGCTGCTTTACTCCCGGGTTGCGCCCGAGAAAATAGAAAAGCCACGGCAGGGTCAGCCAAATCAGCAGCAGTCCGGCACATAAAATCAGCGCTAATTGCGCATCTATCCAGGCAACAAACAGATACAAACCGCCGAGCATCAGCAGCGCTGACAGTATTGGCGTAAGCAGGCGCAGATACAGATGATCTAAGGTGTCGATATCGGCCACTAAACGATTGAGCAGCTCGCCCTGACGAAAGCCCTGCATATTACGCGCACTAAGGGGTAGTATCTTGCGCCAGGCCCAGACGCGAAGCTCAGTGAGCAGTTTAAAGGTCGCTTCGTGGGTCGCCAAACGCTCGCCGTAGCGGCTTGCGGTACGCATAATAGAGAGAAAGCGGACTGCGCCGCCAGGCGTAAAGTAGTTAAAGGCCTGTGCGCTGACCAGGGTTAGCCCGGCCACGGCAGAGGCGGATAAGAACCATCCTGAAAGCGACAATAATCCGATACCGGCCTAATAAGGTGGTAAAGCTTAAAAATAGACCGAGCAACATCATCAGCCATTGCTTTCTAAACAGTTTAATAAAAGGCAGTAGGGCGCTCATGCGTTAAGCTCCTTATTATCGTACTCCGCTGGTGCAGCATCATCTGTCTGCATTTGCTTAAATAATCCGGCATATTGTTTAACTCTTCAAAACTGCCCTGTTGCACTATTGCTCCTTTATCCAACACTAAAATTCTATCCATATGGGTTAACTGCTCGAGTCGATGCGTCACCATCAAGCAGGAGGAATCTGTCATGGCATCACGCAGCGCACTGAGTACGGCTTGTTCGCTGTGTCTGTCTAAACTTGCCGTCGGCTCATCCAATACAAACAGCTTGGCCTGCTGGCCCAGCGCGCGTGCTAAGGCGATGCGCTGTGCCTGGCCGACGGAGATACCGGCCATCTGCTCGCCAATAGGGTGAGCGAGTCCAAGTGCCTGCTGGTCCACAAAATCCAGTACTTTCGCTTTGTCTAATAAGGCGCGCACTGTCTGCTCATCCATATTCGGGTTTGCCATCGCCACATTATCGCGAACACTGCCATGAAAAAGCTGCGGATCCTGACCAAGCCAGGCCAGATGCGCACGCCACTCTGCGACTGCTAACTCCTTTAACTCAACGCCATTAATTGTTAGCGAGCCTTGATAGGGCAAAAATCCCAACAAGGCGTTTTATAAGCTGCTTTTACCCGCGCCGCTCGGGCCAACAATGGCGATATGCTGCTTGTTATTAAGCTGAAAACTTAACGGGCCGACTAAGGTGCTGCCGGAATGGCTTTTTACGGTGAAATTATGCGCAACCATCTTCAAGCCGGCATGCCAGTCGAGTGTTTGTATCGTACTGTTTGCATCCGGCGTTTGCGCATTCTCCTCTAGCTGATAATCCAGAAGCTTCATTAACTCTTCAGCAGCAGCTATGGCTTGTGCTTTGGCGTGGTAATGTGTCCCCATATCGCGTAACGGCTGATAAAACTCAGGCGCGAGCATCAGAATAAACATCCCGGCAAAGAGGCTGAATCCCGCGCCGTAATCGCCGAAGTTAAGATGACCTAGAAAACTAAAGCCAAAGTAAATCGCCAATAGGGCGATAGAAACGGCGGCAAAAAACTCTAAGACTGCGGAGCTTAAAAAGGCGATGCGCAGTACGGACATGGTTTTTTTGACGAAATGCTTCCGAGGCGCTTGCAATCTCATTGCCTTCCGCAGCACCGCGATTAAATAGCTTTAAGGTAGTTAAGCCTTTTAATCTGTCCATAAAATGGCCGCTTAATTTGGACAGGGCACTGATATTTTTGCGGTTAGCATCGGCTGCCCCGACACCGACAAAGATCATAAAGATCGGGATCAGTGGGGCCGTGCCGAATAAAATAAGTCCGGCGGCCCAATTTAATGGAAAAACCGCGACCAGAATGGCCAGCGGAATAAAACCTGCCAGTAATACCTGCGGTAGATAGCGTGCATAAAAATCCTGCAGGTCTTCCACTTGTTCCAGGACAATGCTTGCCCAACTGCCGGCGGGTTTGCCTTTGATAAAGGCAGGCCCTAACTCGCTGAGTTTATCCAGTACGGCTTTGCGAATCTGTAAGCGCAGTTTTTTCCCGGCCTCAAAAGCGCTGCGTTCACGGGCAAAGGCCAGTAGTGCGCGCACAGGAATTAATGCCAGCAGGCATAAAAACTCACTGCTAAATTCAGAGCGAGGCAGCTCAAGAATAATCACACCGTGCAAAATGGTGGAGATAAGGTAGGCCTGCAGAATCAGGGAAAAACCGGTTAACAGGCCAAAAATCACGGTCAGGTTAAGATAAAAACCGCAGGCTTTTTTCTGCTCTTTTAGCCAGGCGGTCAGTTTTTTTTCTAAGGGTTTGTCCATATTATTCCTGCAGTTGGCGTTTTTCATTGCGATTGGAAATGTCGAATGGCGCAGTATCGCAGGCCTTGCGCCTGAATGAAACTAACAAGGATATAAAATATGCATAAACTTAATGCTATTGATAATCAATTTTATTGATAAACCACTCCTTGGGCCCGCTAGGCGTCTGCACCTGAAAATCATCATCGACCTCTTTTTTCAGCATCGCCCGCGCCATCGGCGAGTCGATGGAAATATAATTTTTGGTATCATAGATTTCATCCGGGCCGACAATTTTAAAGTTCAGTTTTTCCCCGTCTTCATTTTCAATTTCAACGCTTGCCCCAAAGAAAACTTTTCCTTCCTGTTGCGGAGAGTAGTCAATAACGTTGAGCTCTTCCATGCGCTTTCTGAGATAGCGGACGCGGCGATCTATCTGCCTTAACAGGCGTTTATTATACTTGTAATCGGCATTTTCCGATCTGTCACCGAGGCTGGCTGCCCAGTTGACAATGGCGGTTATTTTCGGCCTTTTCTCTTTCCATAGGTAATCATGCTCCTGCTGAAGCTTTTTATAGCCGGCACGCGTTATCAGTTTACTTTTCACGGTTGCTTCCTGTTATTTTTAGCGTCTTATTTTTCTTTTTATAATGAAAATAAACAAGTTGAGCAACTTGTTATTGCCATTTCCATTCGCTAAATTGCGCCGGCAAAACTTTTCTAGCCAATATGGCCGGCAGTTGTGCTATTATCGGGAGTAATTTTTAGCTGCTGTTAGCTGTAAATTTCAACTTTAATAATGGACTAGGGTGCTTTAGACATGATCCCAAAATTAACTCACCAAGAAAATATCAAGCAGGATTACTTCGAATTTTTGCAGGCATTAAGCGCAAGCGATTACAGTGGTGAAATCGAACAAAGTTATGCCGGCCGTTTAGCGGTGGCCACTGACAATAGTGTTTATCAGTGTTTACCGCAAGCGGTGCTTTTCCCTAAATCGACTGAAGATGTTGTTGAAATTTGCAAACTGGCACAATTAGAAAAATTTGCTGATATCCGTTTCTCCCCGCGCGGCGGTGGCACGGGCACCAATGGTCAGTCATTAACGAATGATCTTGTTTTAGATCTTTCTCGCCATATGAACGGCATCCTTGAATTAAATGTAGAAGAAGGCTGGGTGCGCGTACAAACTGGCTTGATTAAAGACCAACTGAATGAATATCTGCGTCCTTACGGTCTGTTTTTTTCGCCGGAGCTGTCAACCAGTAATCGCGCGACCATTGGCGGCATGATCAGCTGTGATGCGTCCGGTCAAGGCTCGCTGGTTTACGGTAAAACCAGCGACCATGTTTTAGGGTTGAAATCGGTATTAATTGATGGCCAGGTGTTAGACAGTGCGCCGATTAATGGTGATGAGTTAGTGGCACAAAAAGCGCGCCAGGACAGTGTCGGTAGAATATACAATCAGGTAGTGGAAACCTGCTCTAGCAAACAGCAGCAGATTGAAAGTCGTTTTCCTAAATTGAATCGCTTTTTAACCGGTTATGATCTCAAGCATGTTTATGATGCCGATAGCGGTACGGTGGATCTGACGCGCATTTTATGCGGTGCAGAAGGCTCATTGGCGGTGATCACCGAAGCTAAACTGCATATCCAGAAGATTCCGACCCACCGTACCTTATTAAATATCAAATACGACAGCTTTCAATCGGCACTGCAAAATGCGCCGTTTTTAGTGAAGGCCAATGCCTTATCGGTGGAGACGGTGGACTCGACAGTACTTAATCTTGCCAAAGAAGATATCATCTGGCACAGCGTAGAGCCGCTGATCAGCGATGTGCCGGGGCAGGTGGTGGATGGCTTAAATATTGTCGAGTTTGCCGATGAGGATGCGGACACCCAAAAAGAAAAAGTCGCAGCGTTAGAGAAAAAATTGGATAAACTAATTGCTGATAAAGAAGCAGGGGTGATTGGTTATCAGGTTTGTGAGCAGTTATCAGATATTAATAAAATCTATGCGATGCGCAAAAAAGCGGTCGGTTTGTTGGGTAAAACAGAGAGCCGGGCCAAACCTCTGCCGTTTACCGAAGATACCTGTGTACCGCCGGAAAATCTGGCTGATTATATTATTGAATTCCGCCAGCTGCTAGATGATAAAGGCCTGCATTACGGCATGTTCGGCCATGTGGATACCGGCGTACTGCACGTACGCCCGGCACTGGATCTCTGTGATCCTAGCCAGGAAAAACTGATGCGTGAGATCTCCGATAAAGTGGTGGCATTAACCGCTAAATATAAAGGTCTGATGTGGGGGGAGCATGGTAAAGGCTTCCGCAGCGAGTACGGGCCGGAATTTTTTGGTGAGGAGCTATTTACCGAACTGCGTAAGATCAAAACCGCTTTTGATCCCAATAACCGGGTTAATCCGGGTAAAATATGTACGCCGATTGAGTCAAATGAGCAGTTAGTCAGCGTGGATGCGGTTAAACGCGGTACTTATGATCGCCAGATTCCGGTTAACGTGCGCGAAAGCTACAGTGAAGCGCTGGATTGTAACGGTAACGGCTTATGCTTTAACTACGATACCTCATCCCCTATGTGTCCATCGGTTAAATTAACCAGTAACCGCATTCATTCGCCAAAAGGCCGCGCCGGTTTAATGCGTGAATGGCTGCGCCAGTTGGCGAATAATGAGATTGATATTCTGCAGCTGGAAAATGAGCTATATGCCGGAAAAAATGCCGGTGTATTTAAAAAATTCTTTAATACTCTGGCGAAACGTAAAGGGGAATATGATTTCTCCCATGAGGTAATGGAAGCGATGCAGGGTTGTCTGGCATGTAAAGCCTGCGCCAGCCAATGTCCGATTCAGGTCGATGTATCCAGTTTCCGTTCGCGTTTTATTCATATATATCACAGCCGTTATTTGCGCCCGTTAAAAGATTACTTTGTCGCTTATGTTGAGCAGTATGCGCCGCTGATGGGCAAACTGCCGCGTTTCTTTAACTTCTTTACGAAAATGAAGGTAACGGCTGCGCTGACGGAAAAATTTGTCGGCATGGTGGATATTCCGCTCTTGTCCTTCCCAACCCTACAGTCATCACTGCAGAAACAGGATATTACCGAGTTTGATCTGCAGAAGCTGCAGGCATTATCAAATAAAGAGCGTGAATCTTATGTGCTGATCGTCCAGGATCCTTTCACTTCCTTTTATGACGCGGATGTGGTACGCGATCTGATGCTGCTGGCTAAGAAACTGGGATATAAACCTGTGCTGCTACCCTTTAAACCTAATGGTAAACCGCAGCATATTAAAGGCTTCTTAACGAAATTTGCCAAAACGGCTAAAAGTTCAGCGGAATTTTTAAATCAGATGGCAGAGCTTGATATTGCAATGGTCGGTGCCGATCCGGCAATGGTGCTGTGTTACCGCGATGAATATAAACGTGCACTAGGCGATAAGCGCGGCGCGTTTAATGTGCAGCAGATCCAGGAGTGGTTACTGCCGCGTCTGCAGGGGGAGGCAAAACCGGCACTAGATAAAGAATACTTCCTGTTTGGTCACTGTACAGAAAAAACAGCAGTGCCGTCATCGGGTGGTGACTGGGGAACGGTATTCAGACACTTTGGAGCAAGCCTAACGGACGTGGCCGTCGGTTGTTGTGGTATGGCGGGGACCTATGGTCATGATGCCGGTCATCTTGAAGACTCGAAAAGAATTTACAGCTTAAGCTGGGAGCAGGAGATTGCAAAACGTGATCGTGCTGCCTGTCTGGCGACGGGGTACTCCTGTCGCAGCCAGGTTAAACGTATTGAAGGGCAGACCCTGAAACATCCGGTACAGGCACTGTTAGAGATTATCTAAATGTCGCTGTGGAAAAAGAAAACGGATTTAACACGCCTGAATGCGCTCAGTGAAAATACGCTGGTCGCGCATTTAGGTATTGAATATACGCAAATCGGTGATGATTTTCTGCAGGCAACCATGCCCGTTGACAGTCGCACTATACAGCCGCATGGTTTATTGCATGGCGGCGCGTCTGTTGTGTTGGCCGAGACGCTGGGCAGTGTGGCGGCTAACCTTGCCGCACCGGCGGATAAAATTTGCGTCGGCCTGGAAATCAATGCCAGCCATCTGCGCAGTGTCAGAAGCGGTATGGTCACCGCTATCGTTAAAGCGGTGCGCATCGGTCGCACTGTGCAGGTTTGGCAGATTGATATCAGTAATAGTCGTGAGCAGTTGATCTGCACATCACGTTTGACGGTCTCGGTTATCGATCGCCCTAAATAAAGCTTTAGTTGAACAACACTGTTCATCAAGCAATGACAATGCAGGGCGCGGACTTTAGTCCGCTGATTTTATTGAACAGTGGACTAAAGTCCACGCCCTTGGTTTGTATTTTAAATAAAGAGAGAAGTATGATTAAAGTAGGTACTTATAATGAGTTACCCATTGTTAAACAGGTAGATTTTGGTTTCTACCTCGATGGCGGTTATGAGTTCGGTGAGATTCTATTGCCGAAACGCTATAGCACAGAGGAGATGAAAGTCGGACAGACAGTGAATGTGTTCCTGTACTTTGACTCTGAAGATCGCCTGATTGCCACGACGCAAAGAGCCAAAGCGGAAGTCAATAAATTTGCATCCTTAAAGGTCATTGATACCAATCGCGCCGGTGCATTTTTAGATTGGGGCTTACCCAAAGATCTGTTAGTGCCCTTTAATCAGCAGAAGATCCCGATGAAGCAGGGCTATGGTTACGTGGTTTATGTTTATTTAGATGATATCAGCGAACGCCTGGTGGCTTCTTCCAAGCTGGACCGTTTTTTAGATAATGAGCCAGCTAACTACAAGGTAGGGGAAAAAGTCGATCTGCTGATTGCCGATCAGACCGACCTTGGCTTTAAAGCCATTATCAATGATAAACATTGGGGGGTTCTATTTACCAGCGAAGTCTTCGGTGAGATGGGCATAGGTAAAAAGTGCAAAGGCTATATCAAGCAGATCCGCGAAGATGGCAAAATCGATTTGGGCCTGACCAAAGTCGGCTATGCAAAAGTGGATGCCCTGGCTGAGCGTATTTTGCAGACCATGAAGCAGCATCAGGGTTATCTGCAGCTTTCTGATAAAAGCTCCCCGGAGCAGATCGCTAAGATCTTAAAAATGAGTAAAGGTAACTTTAAAAAGTCTATCGGTCAGTTATACCGCAAACAATTGATTGATATTGAAGAGAAGGGCATTCGCTTAAAAGAAGATTAGTATTGTTGTCTGATAACAGTAACTAAGCTAAACAATGGCTGTCCAAAAAATGGGCAGCCATTTATATTTATACAGGGCTCAGATTAACCGTGGTGATGCTCATGTTCATGGTGCTCGTGTTCATGATGCTCGTGTTCATGATGCTCGTGCTCATGATGTTCATGCTCATGATGTTCATTGTGCGTATCATGTTGTGCTTCTTGTAATCTAGTCAACAGACGACTTAAGCCAGTTTCCGTTTGTTTTTGTTTTTCTTCATTTTCTAATGCTTCCAACTGTAACATTTCATTTTCTTCGCTGAGTTTAGTATTTTGCTTTTGAAGTTCACCGACCAACTCTTTAAGTTGGTTGTTTTTTTCAATTGTTTGTTCAATCAGCTGTTCGAGTTGCGGTAGAGTATTTTCTAACATAAGGTGCCCTTATAAAAAGTAGAGGGATAATGTGTAATTTAATCTAAAGTGGTCCATATTACTGCTAAATCACAAAATATTCACCTATTAATCAAGCCAGCTAGGTGCTCACATTAACAGCTTTGCAAAATCGTGTTATTGGCAAAACAACCACTTTGACTTTTACAATAAATTGCAGAATTGCAATCTGCCCCCACTTTAACGAACCTTGCGGAATTCTCCACCCATAACTTGTTTGGGTGGAGATGGATAGCAAACCAGCCGCTAGGTTGGTCTATCTTAGTTGGATACACTATCATTTTTGCCTGTATTTACATCCAGATAAATCAGGTCTACTATGATCACTATGAAAAGCAAAGTACACACAAAAACGCTAAAAATAAGGATCCGTGACAAACATGTAAGCACCCTAAACAAATGGGCTTACGGTGTGAATCAGGTGTGGAATTTTTGCAATGAAACGGCGATGAAGGCATTGAGCAATGTCAGTGAATTTGGTCCAGTAAAACCCGCTTTCCTGTCAGGCTACGATCTTCAAAAACACACTAAAGGCATGAATAAAACGCTTGGCCTGAATTCTGCGACCGTGCAGATGGTTGGTCATGAATATGCCACCCGCCGCAAACAATTCAAGAAATACAGATTGAATTGGCGTAAATCTGGTGGCGTTAGACGTTCGCTGGGTTGGATCCCGGTTCGTAAAGACTGCATTGGCTTCAAAAATGGTCAGGTTTACCATAACCGCCACTATTTTAGCATTTGGGATAGTTACGGACTGTCTCAATACACCTTCAAATCAGGCTCATTCAATGAGGATTCAAGAGGCCGGTGGTACTTCAACGTTGTGGTTGAGGTGGAAGCAGAGCAGGGTACAGGCAAAGCCAGTGTGGGTATTGATTTGGGTTGTAAAGAAACAGCCACCGACAGTAACGGCTACAAACTAAAAGGCCGTGAATACCGCGAGCTAGAGGAAGATTTAGGTATTGCGCAGCGGGCAAAGAACAAAAAGCGCGTCAAGGCAATACACGCGAAAATTAAAAACCGCAGAGTAGATGCTTTGCATAAATACAGCCGCAAACTTGTTAATGAGAATGCGGCAATATTCATTGGCAACGTAAGCAGTCAAAAACTGGTCAAGACTAAAATGGCTAAGTCCGTTTTAGATGCTGGCTGGTCTACATTAAAAACACTATTGGAATACAAAAGCGCTCACGCTGGTATTGTTTTTGAAGAAATCAATGAATCCTACACCACCCAAACTTGCTCGTGTTGCGGCTCTCGCCAAAACAGTCCGAAAGGTAGAGCAGGACTTGGAATAAGAGAATGGACCTGTGAGTGTGGTGTCACTCACGACCGCGATATTAACGCGGCCAAAAACATTCTTGCGCTCGGGCATGAGCGTCTAGCAGTAGGAATCCCCCACTAAAATCTTTGATTTAGTGGAGGGAGGATGTCAAAGCCAGAGATGTTTGATTTGGTTATTATTGATGAGGCAACTCAATGTAATATCAGTAGTAGCTTACCCGCATTTTATCGAGCCAAACGAGCTATGGTAGTTGGTGACACTAAACAGTTACGACATTACTCGTTTTTAGCTAAGAGCAAAGAATCTCAGCTAATGTCGAAAAACAATCTAACATCGTGCTTGGATGGTGTTGTAAGTTACCGCGACAATTCGATATTAGACTTAACCTTAAACGCGCTTAGCAGCCATCAACAACTTGCATTTTTGGATGAACATTTTAGAAGCAAGCCTGAGCTAATCCATTTTAGTAATGAGCATTTTTATCAAAATAAATTAAAAGTAATGCAGCATAGACCCTGTACAAGCAGCGGTCATTTGCATATTCATCGGGTAAGTGGAGTGCGTGATAAATCAGGTATTAATCACCTTGAAGCGACTAAAGTGATTGAGTCTATCCGTGAATTGATCCGAGAAGATACTATTACCGGCATTAATCATAGCATTGGCATTATTTCCCCATTCAGAAATCAAGCTGAATATATTGCTAAAGAGATTGAGAGCAGTTTTAGTGAATCAGAAATAAGTCAGCATAAAATTCGTGTAGCAACACCTTTTGGATTCCAAGGTGAAGAAAGGGATATTATGCTTATCTCCTTTTCTGTCGATAATGATTGCAAAAGAGCCGCTGTTTATCTTAATAAGGCTGATGTATTTAACGTAACCATCACTAGAGCGCGCCAGCAACAACTGTTATTTATATCGATAGATGAAACTCAATTGCCGGAGCATAATTTATTAAGGCGATACTTGGGCTCTATTAATGAGTTTGAAGCGCAGCATTCAATGAGTTCCGAACTGGATGAATTTCAAAAAAACGTTATTAATTCACTAAATGGTTGTGCTATAGAGACTTGGCCCGGCTATTCAATCGCCGGGACTGAGGTAGATATCTTGTGTCGCTATAAAGGGCAATATTTAGCAATCGACCTTATTGGTTATCCCGGCCCCCGGTCTGATTTTTTTGAATTCAATACCTATAAGTTATTTAAAAGAGCTGGCGTTGAAGTGTTGCCAATCAGCTATGGTTTATGGGTTGTAGATAAACATGCGTGCTTACAGGAGGTAATGAGGAAGCTAGGGATAGATGAAATTTTTCAGCTTTCACCACAAACCTAAATTATATTGGAGCGTTAGCGATTTAGAGCTTTAATATCATAGATAAAAAAGCCTTTGCTCTTGTTAGGAGCAAAGGCTTTTCTTTTTTACTCTTGTTGTTAAATTCAGCTTTGTGACTGCACCTTGTGCAGATCCGTCTCCAGCTCCGTATCAAGCTTAAAGAACTGCCTGGTTTCTGCAATCACCACATGGCGTAAAGCGATTAAACCGATCAGGTTCGGCACTGCCATTAAGCCGTTAACAATATCGGCGATGATCCAGATCATATCCAGATGCAGGAAGGCACCTGATGCCACCAGGACAATAAAGATAATTTTATAGGTGAAAATTCCTTTGGTACCGAACAGGTAAACGACGCAGCGCTCGCCGTAATAGTTCCAGCCTAAAATAGTGGTAAAGGCAAAGAAAATAAGGCCGATAGAAACCAGTAGGGGACCAAGCGTGTCCGAGCTTAAACCGACAGCAAAAGCATGTGTAGTCATTGCCGCACCGGCGAAATCACTTTGCCAGGCACCGGTTAGAATAAGTGCCAGACCGGTCATGGTACAGATAATAATGGTATCAAAGAAGGTGCCGGTCATAGAGATAAGCCCCTGCTTAACACAGGAATCTGTTTTAGCGGCGGCGGCGGCCATCGGCGCGCTGCCTAACCCTGACTCATTGGAAAATACGCCGCGGGCAATACCTGATTGAATCGCCAGCATAATACCGGCACCTAAGAAACCACCGGTGGCCGCTGTTGAGGTGAACGCAGAAGTTAATACCAGTTCAAGCGCAGCGGGCAGATGCTCGGCATTACTGAACAGCACACTTAAGCAGGCCAAAATGTAAAATAGAGCCATCGCCGGCACGACTTTTCCGGCTACCTTGGCAATGGACTTAATGCCGCCTATTGTGACAACGGCAACCAACAGGGTCAGTACAGTGGCTGATATTTCCCGTGATATGCCAAAAGAGATTTGTGACGCATCGAGGATAGCATTGACCTGCGGAAAGGTACCTATACCAAAGCAGGCTACAGCCAGTGCAAAAACGGCAAACATCACAGCCAGCGCTTTAGAGCCTACACCATACTGCAGATAATACATAGGGCCGCCGACCATCTGCCCGTTATCGTCTACTTTACGGTATTTTACCGCCAACAGACATTCCGCGTATTTGGTCGCCATACCAAAAACAGCGGCCAGCCACATCCAAAACAGTGCGCCGGGACCCCCTAGTTTAATCGCAGTGGCCACACCGACAATATTACCTGTGCCTATTGTTGCCGACAGTGCGGTACATAGAGCCGCAAAACTGGAGATATCGCCGTTGCCGGATTTGTTTTTGCTGAACACCATTTTCAGAGCGGTGGGCAGATGACGAAATTGCAGCAGGCCTAAACGCAAAGTGTAGTAGATACCCGTGCCGACCAGCAGGATCAGCAGTGGTGGCCCCCAGATAAAACTATCCAGGCTTTGTAATAAAGATTGAAGATTGTTCATGATTCCCCTTAACAAAAAGTATGATACCAATTCCGTTAATTAGATGCTCTATTTAGGCGTAGGAAAAATCGATGAAAGCAAGGCATTGATTGCAGTAACTAGTTGTTCTAATTACAAAATCAATAACGCAGCTAGCATTCATTTTAACAAGCATAAATGAATAGATAATTATCGGATTTGGTATAACTAAGGAGAAGAGTGAAAGGGCATATAGCTTTCGTCGCTAAGCAATTATATAGGCATTAGCTAATACTGGTTTTACTTCTAACGGTTAATCTGAAGTGCTGCATATGTGTTTTTCACTCCTCTGTCCTTTTGCCTGAAAGTTTCACCCTGAAAACAGGGCTTGCTCCTTCGGCGTCCGAATGCATATCGGCTCTCTCCAGAGGTTCCTCCAACTACAGTCCTCGCTTTCTGAATAGAAAGCACCTGAAAGATTTACTTCTTCGGCGGGTGTTTATCAAGGCGGTTAAGCTAAGATAAAATCCTCTCTCCTGCAGTCTTCATGGGAACAAATATTTAGCCGGGCTAAACATTCTGTTGCGCGCATAGTAATGGAAAAAAACAAAGCTGTCAGCAACAAAAATACGATTTATGACAATGAGCTGGGCGGCGCTTTCAGGGGATAGATAATTCCGGTAAACTTTGCCCCTTAACAGTAATAAAGTAGGTTTTAGGGTATGAAGCAGCAATTTGAATTATTAGCACCGGGCGGGGATATTGATTCCATAAAAGCAGCCATTGCTGCCGGAGCGGATGCTATCTATTGCGGCCTGGACAGCTTTAATGCCCGCAACCGCGCGGTCAATTTAACCTTTGATGAGCTAAGCCGAGTGATAAAACTGGCTCATAAGCATCACTGCCAGGTTTTTCTGACCCTTAATATTATTATTCTGGAAAATGAAATTCCAGCGCTGCTGCGCTTACTTAATAAGCTGGTCAACAGCAAGATTGACGCCGTTATTGTTCAGGATTTAGGCCTTCTTTACCTGTTAGCTAAGCACTTTAAAACCCTTGATATACATGCCTCAACACAGGTGACCACCCATAATGAAGGACAGATCCTGTTTTTAAAAAAACTGGGTGTTTCCCGCGTTAACCTCTCGCGCGAGTTAAATATTAAGGAGATTAAATCACTAACAGAGTTCGGCCACCGGCATAATATTTTATCGGAAGTCTTTGTCCACGGCTCCTACTGCATCGCTTTTTCAGGGCTTTGTTATATGAGCTCTGTCTATGGGGGGAACTCCGGCAATCGCGGCAGGTGCAGCCAGCCTTGTAGAGATCAATATCAAAGCACGGCAAGCGGCAATGATTACCCGCTCAATCTCAAAGATAATTCTGCTTTTTCTGATCTGGCGCTGCTCGCTGATGCCGGCGTTGACTCGTTAAAGGTGGAAGGGCGAATCAAGGGGCCGAGCTATGTGTATACTGTAGTCAACAGTTGGCGTAAACAGCTGCAAAGGTATGAGCAGGACGTGCCGTTATTAAATGCGGATGCGGATCTTTATAAAGTCTTTAACCGTGATTTTTCCGCGGGCTTTCTGCATGGCGATATTAATAAAGGAATGTTTATCGACAATCCGCGCGACCATAGCCTGAAACATATAGAGCAAGAAAATGCCGGAAAAAGTGCACAGCAAATCGAGCAGGCTAAGCACGCGCTGTATCAAGAGAAACTGGCCATGCAGGCGCATGTACAGGATAAGATCAAAGGTCTCAGCATAGCAAAAACGCCGTTAAGCATAACGGTTTCCGGCGTTGAAAACAGCCCTTTAAAAGTGTCGGTCAGCACCGCGGGCAATAATCTCGTATTGTTCTCGAAAAGCAATCTTGTTAAAGCAGAGCAGGCAACTGTCGATTTGAGTGCACTGCAAAAACGCTTTAAGAGTTTAAATAATGGTCAATACTTTATTGCTCAGCTTCTCTTGGAAAATCTGCACAGTGATCTCTGTGTCCCTTTTAAAGAGCTGACTAGTATTAAAAACAGCATTGCCTTGTGGCTTAATGATGCCGTTGACCTGATTGCCCCTGTTGCCGTGCCGGCTTTAAAAAAACAAAAAAAGCCAAGCGTTAAAACACGCCTTGCCCTGTTGATTGCCGATGAAAAAGATATCGCACTGGGCCAGTCAACTTCAGCTGAGCTTTACTACAAACTGCCCGAGGGTTTTAGCAGGCAATACACTAAACTGATCAAGCTGTTTTTGAAGAATAAGCAGTTAATTCCCTGGTTTCCGGCTATTTTAATCGGCGAGGATTATCAGGCGGCGGTTGAGTTCCTTAAACAGCTGCAGCCGAAACTGATTGTCAGCAATAACAGCGGCATCGCTTATCAGGCTTATGAAAATGGCGTTGACTGGATAGCCGGGCCCTATCTTAATATCAGTAACTCTTTTAGCCTGCAGGGGATGCGTGAAACGTTTAATTGCTATGGCGCTTTTATCTCCAATGAACTGAATAAAAATCAGATACGAAATATTGCGCGTCCAGATAATTTTAAACTCTACTACAGTATCTACCACCCTCTGTTGCTGATGACCAGTAGGCAATGTTTTTTCCAGCAGACGGTCGGCTGTAAAAAAACAGTGATGGATAATCGCTGTATACAAAAGTGCCGTAAGTCGACGGCTATTATTAATCTCAAAGGCAATGCTTTTGTCGTTGATAAACAGCAGGGCGGTTATCCTGCTCTCTACAGCGATAGACCTTTTTTAAATAGCGCGATTGTTGACGATCTGCCGGACTTTTTTGATGGCTTGTTTATTGATTTAAGTGCTATTGGTGGTACAGATAAGCCTGCGCCGAATAAAGCCGAGCTGCTCGGGCTTTTTGAAAACCTGCTCAGCGGTAAAGCGGATGCACAGCAGCAGCTTAAACAGGTTATTAGGGAGTCCAGTGACTGCCAGTATAAAAAAGGCTTATAACATAGCAATATACTTGAAAAGCTAATGGAAGCGCCTACAATAGTTTGTTCTTCTTATATTCAGGGCCATTAGCTTGTTATGCACAAAAAACACTTTGTACTTGGTGGTGATTTAAAAAAATCATTGACCGAAGGTTACCAACTTGATTTTAAATCGCTTTTTAAAGATGCCTTTGTTATTACCAGAAAGCATTACTTTCCGTTAATTACCGCCTGCCTGTTTACCATTATTTTATTGGCCGGCTGTTATCAGTTGACATTCGGCGGGGCAGCTAATTTGAACGAGACCGGGCAGATGATTGGCAACTATATCATTGCCCTGTTTCTGGCACCGCCACTGTTAACCGGACTGCAGATGATGGGCGTGAATCACTCTATTGGTTTAAAAACCAAGTCTATCGATCTCTTTCATTATTTTAAGATCATCTTTAAGCTGTCGCTGGCAACGCTTATGATCAGTTTAATCAATAATCTGCTCAGTGTGGTGTTAACGCAGACCATGGGCCAGACCGGGTTTGCCTTATCCCTTGTTGCTATGTTATATCTGAATATGGCATTCAGCTTGGTTTATCCGCTTATTGCCGAGAAAAAGGTCACTCCGCAGGTCGGGTTAATACTTTCTTTTAAACTGGTGCATAAAAACTTATTACAATTCACCATTATGTTTATTTTAATCGGGCTGCTGTTTTTTATTGCCCTGTTACCGTCCGGGTTGGGCCTGTTCCTTTTCATTCCCTTCTATTTTAATCTGATGGGGCTTGTTTACCGTCAGCTTTGTGGCGTAGGTGTGGTTGCCACAGCCATCTCTGAGGATGACCTTCCTCCTTCGGATAACTTTGATGCCTGATCTGTTACTAAGCAGCGCGCGTTATTGTCGTTATTAACAGCCGATGAGCTGCTTTGGCTGAGCAGGTTAAAGCTAGGTAAAATAGTCAGTGTGCAGCCCCTTGTCTGTGCACTGACTAATCACGTTTTTCTGTTAACGGATGAAAATGCTGTACAGATTGTTTTTAAGCGTTTAAATATAAATGCCCGCGACAGACAGGATCGAGCGCGCGAACTGGCGGTGCAGAAACTGGCCAGTGAGCGGGGACTCAGTCCGGAGGTGCTTGGCGAGAGTCAACACTACCGCGCACAAAGCTATATCAAGGGCAAAGTTTTAAACGGCAGGGCTGTTGATCCTTATTCTCTCGCACTCCTTGCAGCACAGCTGCAGATTATCCATCAACTGCCGGCAAAGCATGCTCAGCCGCAGCGCCTGGCCGGTGAATTACTTCTGTTAAAAAAACAGCTCAACAAGGCGATTGATGAGAAGCAGTTTCAGCATTTTTTACAGCGGGCAACAGAGCTGGATAAAGGCTCGCCAAGAGATACACTATGCCATGGTGATCTCTCCTTTAATAACCTGGTAAAGGCTGAAAGCGGGCAGATTAAAATTCTCGATTGGGAGTATGCCGTGCTGGCCTGCCCGGCCTATGATTTAGCTTCCTGTTGCGCGATCAATGGCTTTACTTCAGCGCAACAAATACAGTTAATTAATCATTACTATCAGCTGCACAGGAAGCCTCTTTCTTCTTCCCTAGCGCAACTGCAACAAGAGTGCGCGTTATACCGCTCTGTTTTTACCTACCTCAATCAGTTATGGCGCCTTATTTTTTTAGCATAAATTTCTGTGGGTGGAATTAGCTTTCCTATTAAACAACGTAAGACAAGTACACACCTTAAAGTACCTGACATTCTTTTTTGATTGAGCGACATATTCTTCATTTACCACTGATCTTTTAATTTTAATTGTTGTGGTGGTTATTAAAAAATAAGTGAGTTCAACTCTGTTTTGTGAATTATTTATGTGTTTTATAAAATAAAAACCAATAAGAAGGTTTTGTTTTATTGATTTTTGTTTTATAAAGAGTATCTTTTTAATCTTGTAAAAAAACAAGTAACAGAAAAATGATTTTTGTGTAGGGTTAACAACAGTACTATAAAGGAAAATAAGACTATGAAAAAAACTATCTTAGCGGCAACGCTTGCTGCCTCTCTGCTGTCTGGATGTTCAATGATGGGAAGTGAGGGCCATTCATATGAAGAATTGAAGAAGGAGGGGCAAGCCCTGTTATTAGCTTCTAATGGGGATGGTTATTCCCCATCAAATATAAAAAATTTAGAAGTCGCTCGTTTGGGGGTTAATTCTGTATTTTTAGTTGCAGAGCCTATGTATGAACGTTATACCGAAACATTATTAAGCGCGCCTAAGGTTAGTAATTTTATGGCGGCAACAGAGGCCGCTGAGAGCGAAGAGGATAAAAAAGCTATCTATGATGCTTTAAGTGAAGAGGATAAAATAATTGTTAATGAATACTTGAATTCTTCTCTTACAAAAGAAGCAATGAAAGGTGCGAAGGAAGTTGCAAATGTTATCAAAAATAACTCCGAAGTGTTTTTAGCGCTTGATACAAAATCACTTCTTTCACAAGTTTCTTTTGCCAATTTGGCTGCAGAAAAAGGGCACATTTCGCATACCAAAGATCAACTTGCTTACTTAGATGCAACGCTTGTTTCTGCATATCAAAATTATAAAGTTGTTTCTGCATTTTCTAACGCGCAGTAAGACTCACTTTGCCGATGTGTAATGCGTCGGCATCTATTTAGAGAAGATAAAATGAAAAGATTATTACTTGTAATAACTACATCTTTATTCCTGGTGGCATGTCAAACAACCAGTTTAAAAGTTAACTCTGAAGCTGACATTGATACTAACTCAAAGATAGAGAGAGTAAATCGAGAGGCTTTGTTGGAAGCTAGCAATATTGAACTTCCAAGTAACTATGATGTTAAAGCATTTAACAAAATGCGTATTGCAGCTTATGTTGACAATATTCGCTTTGAAAACGATGCCAAAAAAACCACGATTGATACAGGCATTATTAGTAAACTTTTAGAGAATGAATTAGCACGTACCAAACGTTATGATGTACTGACTCGAAACTGTACATCCTGTGATTATGAAGTGGCGTTCCAAGCTGAAAATACAGTTTCTGCAGGTGCTATCGAGCTTGGTGAAAAGTTAAACCCTGATTATATTTTTGAAACATCTATTGCTTTAGGTTCAGTCATTAAGAAAATGAAGGATCATAACGATATTATTTTCCGTAGCTTAGTGTCAACCAAAGTTGTCAATCCTACTACGGGTGAAATCATTCATTCGTTTGAGCCGATTCGTCATAACATGCCTGCTAAAAGGTTTTTTGCTATTGAGGATACATTCTTAGGCGGTTTTGACTACCGTAAAGCTAACGAACTGCAAGAAGCTTATAAAGAAGCCGCTCAAAAAGCGATACAAGTATTAGTTAATCGTACTATGGATTATTACCCTGTTGGTGGCCGTGTTACTAATTTCCGTAATGGACGTTTTGCAATCAATGCGGGTATTAACCAAGGCTTTGCGGTTAAGCAACCCGTTGTTCTTTTTTTAAGTGACGATGGTTTAGATATTCCAATCGCGTCTGGTGAAGTAACACCAAAAGGTGATGCAGGATCTGGTGTGCTGTTTACCTGGAAAGAAGGTGATATTGATGCACAACAGGTTCAGAAAAAGCTAAGTGCAATGGGTAAAGATTACCTCAAGCGTAATAAGATTTACGCGGTATCTGTTGGTACGCCTGCAGACTGGAAACTATAACATTATGCAAAAAATACTACGTAATATCAGTCTTAGTGTACTTGTTATCATCTCGATATTTTTAACAACAACGCCAGCTTTTGCCAGCGATCCTATGGATGATGTTTTTTCGTTGCTGGATAGTGGCGGAGGAACTCGCTCAGGCAAAAATAGAGTAGATGGTTATTACGTAGTTGCAATGGGCATGTCGAGTCGATCGAGTGAGTCTAAAGCTTATGAAGAAGCTCGCATTAATGCCCTGCGCCAGTTAACAGAAATGATTAACGGCGTGACAATGAGTGGCAGCACAAGTTCATCAATGAAATATGTTACCGTTTCTGATGGTGATGGTACTTCTGAATTTTCCCGAGAATCTTTTATCGACACTGTCAATACGCAATTTAAAGGCCAACTTTCAGCGGCTAAGATGCTGAAAAAAGGCAACTATGATGGTGATTATTTTGTTGCCATCTCTATTGCCGAGTCTGATGTTGCGAATGTCGCTTCATTACGATCATCAGGTAATAAAAGCGGCAACAATGGCGGGAGTAACACCGTTATTATCGCCACAGACGCTTCTAATCAAACTGTTGCTCAATTTAAAAATTCCCCTAAATCGGTGCAATCGAAAGGCTTGGCATCAATGAAACTGGGGGAAGCAAAATCACGCGAACAAGCGCTGCAAGATGCAATAAGAAATGCAGTACAACAGGCACAAGGCGTTATGTTGCAGGGTAAGTCCGGCACCTTTAATGATGCACTAGCGATGGCGTTGTCAACGAAAACAGAAGGTTATGTCAGCAGCTATGAGATCTTAGATGAAGATATTGAACGGGGAAATTATTATGTGATCATGATGGCTGATGTAGATTCTGGTAAATTATTAAATGACGTTAATTTTTATCTGAATGTTTTCAGTCAGCCGGTTTTTACTGTTAAGTCTGAAAACAGTCAGAAATCAGACTGGATCATTGATGAGTTGGAGCGCCTCGGCTTTGCAATGAATGATGGTGCAAGCAGGCCGACACATACATTTTATCTGAAGCAGACACAGTACGCAGTTGAAGACCATAAAGGTTCAAAAGGTATTGAAACATCGCTATCAATAAACCTGAAAGATAACCTGAGTGGCGAAATCCTTTTCACTGTTACCAACAATCCCCTTAAAACGCGAATTTATGTCCAGCCGATCAGTCGAGCTGAACAAGTTTCAGAGCATGTCGCTTATAAACAGATGAAGAAAAAATTAGGGATTGAAGTGATTCAATCACTCGCGCGTTATGCCGAAAAAGGTGTTGTTTATAAAATAGTACTTAACAATGCAAAGCGTACTGATGTGGACATTTTCAAACATGTATTAAATAACGGCAGTGCTGGTAATGTCGAAACATGGAATTGGGATAAAAAAGGCAAGGTGATGACCCTGAATTACCGTTTTTCAGGGCCATTAAGTGAAGCATTTGATCAAAGCCTTAAAGAGATCTACGCAAGTTTTAAAAGTCAGGGTAAAGGGCGCAGACCACATATGAAAAAAGTGGATAGCCGTAGTGCTGTTTTTGATATGGTAAAAAGCTAATGAAAAAATCCTGTCTTTTTATCTTGCTTTTATTTACTGCGCAAGCCCTTGCTTCTGATGCTAGAGATATCTATCAACAGAAGTTTGCTGTAAAAAAGAGCGGTGTTTATCAGGATTCAGGATTTCTTTTTTTTGTCGTTAAACAACCCTGTTTAACGACAAAAAAATATTCAGGGACAAAGGAATCCAAACAGGCAGAATTAACATTCTATGCGCAATTAGCCCATGAGGTAAATTCACGGAGTATCTCCTTTAATCCTCAATCAATACCTTTATCCGGTCCTTTAAAGGAAGATATATTTGCTGAAATAGCAAAGCGCTATGATGCAAAGAAAGCAATTGCACATCACCTGCTTTTTGATCGGGATAGTAAAGGCTGCATACGTGAATATGTGCGTGTGGCAGATGCTGAGCAGTTTGAAAAAAATAAGATCAATATTCCCCAAAGCGATATTATCCGCGTACAAAGCGAGCTGATTGCTGCAGCATTAGATGCAGAAGATTATACCCGTTTAGCTTCTTATTTTCGGTCATTACAGATAAACAATTTAGCGCTTATCTACAATGAACTGAGCGGTAATACGAGTTACCCGCTTGCGATTCGATTTGCTAGTGATCTTAGCCGTTATGATACCTATTGCCGGGATGGTTTCGATTGTAAAGCAGAGATTAAAAATCATTCGAAGTATGATTTTAATGCCGTTTTAGCAACAGGTTTTAAAGCGAAAGGGATTATCAGTTTTTATAGTCTTAATCCAAGTATGGAAATGGCAAAAGAGTTTTATCTGCGGGCGAAAAATAATTTTGATAAAGGGCAAAACCCGCAGCAGATTGTTGATGATCTAACACTCTCCTTAAATGCTTCTCCAGTTAATGCTGATGCATGGAAAATGCTTTCTGCAGTTTATCGGGCGACAAAGAAAAATCAACTCGCGTTATTCGCGGCTAATCAAGACTGCATGCAAGACGCAAGCTCTGCTGAGCCTTGGGTTTATCTGCTAAAAGCACTTTCTACAACAGATAAAGCAGAGGCAGGTAAGCTGCATTCACTCTTAATATCCATCTCCGACCATGTGCTGCTGTCTGCATGGGCACAAAAGCAAATAAAGGACTACCAATGAGCAATACATTAAAACCACTCGCACTGGCGATCACCTTAGCTTTTTCTCCGGTTACTTTTGCTGAAGATTTTATCCCTCAAGAAAGTGCCCCTGCATTGGAAGCTGCGACTCAAGCTTCGGAACAACCTTTTAAACAAGAAGCGCTGATTGAAGATAATTATGTATCAGCAGAAGCCCAAGTTCAGGAATATATGGAGACTAAAGGATGGACTGAGGGTTGGGATGCAAAGAAAAAACGCATCTTTGTTATTAAGACAGAAAGCTTTGATAGCGAAGATCCTAGTTATGATGACTCGTTTGTAACCAAGCGTTCACAATATGCAATGATTGCCACGATGGGGGCCAAAGCTAAAATAGTTGAATTTATGCGCACCCAAATGAGCGCAGTTGATCAAATTTCAGCACCGGGTACAGATATTCATGCTGAGTTAAATAAAAAATATGAAGATGCCGAAAAGAAAATTGAAAAGCAGCAGAAAACCTTAATTAAACTACTAGCTGAAGTTGATGCGGCAGAGGCGAATAAACTTCGCGGTGTTACCTGGGGTGAGCTTTATAAAAGATATTACGAAGGGTTAATTAAAAAACTGGATGAAACTTATAATGCCGGTGATATAGAGGCAAAGAAAATTGCCAAATATAAAAAAGCGAAGCAGAAATATAATGAAGCTGCTATTGAGATGCAGGAAATTAAAGCACAAGCGGCCACTATTAAAGGTAAAGTTTCTTTAGAGTCTAGCAGTGTTGTGGAAACCTTAGCCAAGGCACCGATTATGGGCGCCTCAATTCTTTTGCAAGCTGAATCTTGGAACGAAGAAGAAGAGGAATATGAGGTTTCAACCTTAATGGTGTGGAGCCCTAAATTAGAAAAAGCGGCAAAAGCGATTGTGACAGGAGAAACTTATCCTCTTAAACCGAAGAATGGGCTATCCGTTCAGAGTTGGTTAAAAACACAGGAGCTGGCAACGCTAGTTGGCCCCCGCCAATATGTTGATAAAGATGGTGAGCGTTGGTTCCTCGGTGCTTATGCAATGCCTGTTGAAGGTTCATCTTCACTAAAACGGAAAAATAAAGGCATTGCCGATATTTTTGCGAAAAAAGAAACAGCTATGGCGCTCTATGCTGATATTGAAACCCAGAAAAAAGCCGCAATTGCAATGCAGACACGCAGCGCAGATCAACTTAAAGGCAAAGATAATACTGAAGTGGCAACTAGCCTTGCAGAGCAGACCAAACAGTCAATTGAAAATCGCCCTGTGAGTGGTTTATCAAAATTATTATCTAAAACAATTGTACACCCCATTTCACAGCAAAAAATTTATCTTATTGTTTACGGTATCTCGGGAAGTAGCGCAAGCGAAGCCTTAAAGATGGAACGTTCTGCATTTCAGTCTGCAGCATCGAGTAACCGTGCTATTCAGCAAAGTATTGCCGATAAAAATGAGTTGGATAAAGAACTTGTTAAGTCAAATGCTGTAGTAAAAGGCAATAAAGTGTCGTTAGCAGAAAAGCCTGCAGCACATAACCCTTCAGCATCTTTAGTTTCCCATGGTAAGGTGGCAGCAAACAGCCAGTCGCTTCTTAATGCACCGGAGATTGATGAAGATGATTTTTAAATAAAAGCAAGGAAGAGGGGATAAGGTCACCCTCTTTTATTTCAGCAGGCAAAGAATCTTCTATCCCATATTTCGCGCTTGATTATATGTTGCTGCGGAATGTAGGGCTTATAACAAAGAGTAAATGTCATTGAGGTGTTAGTTGATAATGATTTATCAGCAGAAGAGACACAAAAAATATTGGCAGATAAGATTGCACTTAATGTGGCTAAAGTGTTTAACAAAAAAGGGCAAGGTAATACTCGTAATATGAAAAGAGCGGCAAAGGTGATTAATACATTATCTCCTCAAGAAGTCTATGATGCTTTGATGAATAAACTGCCTTATGATGAAACTAAGCATTACTTGGAAAAGTCTCTAGCCGCATTGCGTTGTACGAAGTATCTGTATAATAAATAGTTTATTACATAGACATAGTAGCCCCTGTTATGTCTATGTAAAATCCACCGCTAACAAATAATGTGCTGTTTTTGCAAAAGCGCTTCAGCCTGCGGGGCTCTCAAACTTTTAATGGCATCGACAAAGGGGCGAAAGTGGGCATGGTTATCGTCGATAAAATGCTGCGTTTTATCTGCGGATATAATGCCGCCAGCCATATGATGATGCCCGCCGCCAAAGCCCATTTTTCTTTCATTAAGTGTTTCCCGCAGCAGTTTGCCGACGTTGACCCTCGGGCATTCGGAGCGCAGTGACAACTGCAGGCAGCTGTTACTCTGCATTGCGACAATCACCACATCAAACTCATTGACACTTAATAAAAAATCAGCCAGCACACCTAACATGTTTTTAGCACACGGCACTTTTAACAGTACGGTGGCAATTCCCTGCGACTGCTGAACCGCTCTGCAGGCTTCCTCAAAGTTGATTAATTCATTATGTAACAGCGAGTTACGGCAGATTTTATTGACCTGTGCTAAATCAGCGCCCTGATTAAGGGCAACAAAGGCGCTTAAATCGGCATCACAAAACCCGCGGGTTAAATTGGCGGTGTCTATATTTAAACCTATCAGCAGTGCTGTCGCGACATTGACCGGCATTCTGATATTAAGCAGCTGATAATATTCATAAATAATTGTCGCCGTGGCACCATAATGGCTACGTATATCAGAAAACCACAGGTTATCAGGGGTATTCACTAAATGGTGATCAATAACGGCAATCTCATCTCCAGGCATATCGGTCAGATTTTTTTCGCCGGCACAGCCATCGACAGTGATAATATAGTCCTCATCATCAAGGTTGGCCTGGCTGCAGTGGATAACCGGAATATTCAGCCAGGCAATCATATTGGACAGGGAAATTCGGTCGATATCGCCGTTATAAACGATCCGCGTTTTTATGGCAAATTGCTGCAGAATAATCGACAGAGCATAGGCTGAGGAGATGGCATCATGGTCGGGAAAATCATGCGGCTGTATTATCACTCTCGGTAATGCCTGTAAACGCGCAAAAAATAGCTGTAAACTTTCTTTATTCATGGTGCTTTATTTCCCTATAAAAATGAGTTTTTCCAGTTAACCTTGATGCTAAAGCAGAGATACAAAGTCGTTGCGAATGCGCAAATAAGCAGCAGAATTGTTCAATAAAAGGCTTCAGGTAATGCGCTATTGTAGCAAAATGGTCATTTTTTGTTTATATCGGATGATAATACTTTGTGATAAAGCGGGCGCATTTTAAAAAAAATGCAGGCATAATGGCATTACATTAGTTGATTTATATCAAGGTTTTAAAGTGAAGTTTAGCAACAAAGAAGTTATTTTATTTGATTTGGATGGTACGCTGATTGACAGTGCACCTGATTTGGTCGGGGCCGTTAACCATATGTTGACGAGCATAGCCCGTCCGACATTCAGCGAGGATCTTATTCGTTCCTGGATCGGCAATGGTGCTAGCGTATTGGTTAAGCGCGGTTTATCCGGTAAAAGCGAAATAGATGAGAATATTGACAGCGAACTGTACGCGCAGTCATTACAAAATTTCCTGAGTTATTATAAGGATAATTTATGCGTCAATACGCAGCTGTATCCGAATGTGCGTGCTTGCCTGAAAGTATTAAAAGCCCGCGGTTATCGTTTAGCTGTTGTGACCAATAAACCCCATGAGTTTATTGCGCCTATTCTTACTGGCCTGGAAATTGATGGCTTATTTGAGCTGCTTTTAGGGGGCGACTGCCTGCCGAAACGTAAACCCGATGCCCTGCCTCTGCTGCATGCCTGTCAGGAGCTGAATGTTTCTGTTGAGCAGTGTTTGATGGTCGGTGATTCTAAAAATGATATATTAGCGGCTAAAGCGGCGAATATGGACAGTATCGGTTTAACTTATGGTTACAATTACGGTGAAGATATCGGGTTGCATCAACCCGAAGCTGTATTTAACGATTTTTCCGATATCGTTACCGCGCTGAGCCCTGACTATTTAAATTAATATGTGTACTAAACAGAGGTCGGAATTGCCACAGGTAAATAAAAATAATGACCAGCCAACTAACGTTGCGATTGTTGGTGGTGGCGTCGCAGGTGCGACGGTTGCGTTATATTTAAGCGAACAGGGTGTGAATGTTGAGCTGCTTGAAAAAGGGCCGAGCCTGGTTAACGGGCCGCCGATCTGTCATCTTCATGCCGGTGGAAATTTATACCGTGAAATTTCCGACCAGCAGTGTCTGACACTGCTTAGCCAATCGATCGACCTGCTGCGTTTATATCCTGCGGCTGCTGATTACCGCCCGACAGTCATTGCCGTTCCGAAAAGTGATCCAGGCTCTCCGGAATCGCTGCTGCCGCGTCTGAAAAAACTGCAGGCCGAATACCTGCGTTTAATTACCGAGGATCCGTTAAATAAAGTGCTCGGGGAAAGTGACGATTATTTTAAGCTCTTTGAACGCGAAGAGGTGGAGCGTTTAGCCGCGCAAAAGCCCGTCGACAAGCCGCAAACCTTAGCGCAATGGATGATTCCGGTGGCCAGAAACCTTGATCTGAATAGCCTGCAGTTTCCATTAATTATGGTCCAGGAATACGGACTCAACCTGTTTCGTCTGGCTGCCAGTGTATCGCTTGCCCTTGAGAGTAACGACTATTGTCAAATACATACAGGCTGTAGCGTTGATAATATCAGTGCCCTTGACGATGATAGCGGCTGGTCACTTGATTACCGGCAGGGCACTGTCAGTAAACAGCTGCAATGCGACTATCTGATCAATGCCGCGGGCTTTAGAAGTGGCGTACTCGATGATCTATTGGGTTTTAAACGCCAGCGTTTGGTGGAGTTTAAAGCAGCCTATGTCTGTAAATGGGCGGAGTGCGATAGTATCTGGCCTGAAGTTATCTTTCACGGTAAACGCGGTACGGCAAACGGCATGGCGCAATTTACCCCTTATCCCGGCGGTTATTTTCAGCTGCATGGTATGACCAATGATATTACTCTCTTTAAAGACGGCTTAGTGGAAAGCAATAAGCATAGCGCGCAACCGCAATTGAACGATGCCTTTATTACTAAAATTGATAAAAGCTGGAATGAAGAGGAGAGCAAGCAACGCACGCAAGCCGCTATTGCCCATTTAACGCCTTATATTCCGGCAGTCAGTTCTGCACAGGTCGCGGCAAAACCGTTATTTGGTGCGCAGCAGATTCCCGGTGGTGATCCGGAGTTACGTGCCGCCGATGTGTCATTTGTCGGCAGCCGCTATGCGCGTTGTGAAATCGTCAAAGCATCGTCGGTATTAACCGTTGCCGATGCAATTACCGAGCAGCTGATTGCTTTAGGTTATTTGCCGAAAAGCCTTTATGGCAACCGTGACTTTGCCGTGATGAAGAATATCAGCGAAGGCGCGGTGAATAAGCGTGCCGAGTTATTGACCCGGCAAAGAGGTTATCCGCAATCGTTAGCCTATACCAATATCAGCAGGTAAACTTTTATTAAAAAGCATGCTGGCCAATCATAGGGCTGCTCTGATAGCTGCTGAACAGGCTGGCATGCAAACGCAGGGCATGGTTATCGGTCAAGCTGGAAATATAGTCCGCCAGGACCCGTTTTTCTCTTGAACTATCACCATTTTGCGCCTGCCACAGGCGTTTGACCGGTTCGGGTAAAAAACGCATCGGGCCGGCATTAAAGGCTTCAAAAAGCTCCATCACTATCTGTTGTCCGCGGTATTCCAAAATTTGTAGTTCAGGGCTTTTAATCACATATTTAAGCACAAACTGCTTGAGAATATTCAGTACGCTGAACATCGCCGGTGTTAAATAGGCGTTATACGCCAATAGCGGCTCACTGAAGGCACCATCCACTTGCTTAATTTCAATGGAAGTGATCAGAGCATTAACCAGCGCGCCAATCGCATCTTTACGTTTAAAGTGCTGCTGTGAAAACAGGTTGTCGGTGATTTCGGCTATCTGCTCAATCAGGCAGAAATCATGGATTTCAGCAAGCTTCGTGGCGACATTTTCCTGCCATAAGCTTTTACTGATAATGCCCATGGTAATGGCATCTTCCAAATCATGCACTCCGTAGGCGATATCATCGGCAATTTCCATAATCGAGCAGTCAAGGGACTTATAGCGTGATTTTTTATGCGACTTATCATCGGCATGCTGCGGGCGCAGGGCTCTGAACAGCTGTTTATCACTCTCTGATAAAGGGCTGAGCACCGCATCGAGAAGCGCCTTATCATGGTCATAAATGCCTTTGCCGGGCATCCACTCTTCAGTTTTTAACTGCCGGAAATTGCGGCTGTTATCGCGCGGATAGGGGGCACTGACTTCGCTTAAGCATACCGGGTATTTTAATAAACCCAGCAGGCTGCGACGAGTCAGGTTCATGCCGTTAAATTCGGTATAGGGCTCCAGTTGCGTGACAATGCGAAAGGTTTGCCCATTGCCCTCAAAACCGCCATCTTTAAGCATCATATAATTAAGCGCGGTTTCGCCGCCATGACCAAAAGGGGGGTGGCCGATATCATGGCTTAAGCAGATAGTCTCAATCAGGTTATTGCTGGGTAATAACTCACCAAACTGCGGTTGTGCCAGCTTCAGATGCTCGACAATACCGCTGCCGATTTGTGCCACTTCCAGCGAGTGCGTTAAGCGCGTGCGGTAAAAATCATCACTTAAACTATTATTATGAATTTGTGTTTTCGATTGTAAACGGCGAAAGGCGGCCGAATGTAATACTCGTGCTTTATCGCGATGAAAAGGCGTACGTTGATCGAGGCGGCGTTTTTTTCCCGGCTCATCGGCTAAACGCGCTAACCACGCTTGGGCAATAGAAAATTGACACGTCGGCAAGGCGCTCTGCTGTGCTGCTGCTTCAGGATGCACTTTGGCCTTTTGATTTTCTAAACTCATAACAATACCTTTGCGAATAAGGGACTAAAAATTGTAGCCTGATTGGCGCATTAAAAATAGCAAAAAAGCAGGATTGTTATGCTTATTGCCGGCAACGGCTAATTTTATCTTTGCTAAACATCTATACTTTATTGGTAGCACTTAAGAGATAAAAGAAATGAAGATACTCTGTTATATTACCTTGCTGATGCTAATCAGCGGTTGTGCGACGCAGGTGCCAACGGCAATCAGTAAACCGCCAGAAAAAGAGCTCACTATCGAGCAGGTGCAAATGGATATAGATAAGTACTCCGGATCTCAAGTGCGTTGGGGAGGAGTGATCACTAAGGTCGACAATCAAGCCTCACAAACATGGGTTGAAATTGTTACTCGAAAGTTAAGCAAAAATGGTCAGCCGCTCAGCGACAGTCAAAGTCATGGACGCTTTATTGCCAGCTTTGCGACTTTTATCGATCCGGCAGTCTATAAAGTCGGAACCTCAATAACGGTCGTCGGCACTATTACCGAAGAGCATGTCGGCATGATTGGTGAATACGCTTATAAGTTTCCGGTTGTTACAGTGAGCAGCGTTTATTTGTGGCCGAAAAAGGTCCGCACACCATATCGCCGCTATTATCCTGCACCTTGGCCGTACCAGCAACCTTGGCCCTATTATTACCAGCGACATCCACACTCTCCCTGGCCTTATTACTATCGGCCATACCCATTCTCTAGATGATAATTATGGAGCAGTAGCTATGAGAAAAAGATGGGCTATGATGTTAATTCTGCTTGGCAGCCTACTTTTATGCGCATGCAGTACAAAAGCAAAGTTTGCCAGTGAGGGAATTGACTCCAGTATTACGCCGCAGCAGGCGCTAACTGAAAGTGCAACCCTGGAAAATGTCCAGTTGTTATGGGGAGGGGTGATTATTTCCAGTATTAACCTAACAGATGCCACCCAGTTTGAAATCCTGGCTTATCCGTTAACCTCGCAGCAACGTCCTGATATAAACAGATCACCCATAGGACGTTTTCTGGCCGTACAGCAGGGCTACCTGGAAATTAGCGATTATGCGCCCGGGCGTTTACTGACAGTGAGCGGTACGCTGCAGGAAATGCGTAGCGGCCGTATTGGTGAAAGCAAGTATATCTACCCGGTGCTTAATATCACTCAACTGCATCTCTGGAGAAAGCCAGTACAGCGCAGTGAAGCCCAATTTCACTTTGGCCTAGGAGTGATGTTTTAGCTGTAGCTTCTATATGTTGTTTTTTGTAACTGGCTTTTTCGCTTTCGCTGAGTATATAATCACAGTATATTTTTTAGCAAGTAAAAATAAAATAGCGCTTGTGAGTGTGGCTTTTATTTGATTTTTAATGTGTGTTGTTCAGATGTTTGACTTTAATAACAGAATTAAAATCGAGAAAGGAATAGTTTGTCCATCAATGTGATGCTAATTTTCAGGACGGAAATGAATGCAGGTCAATACTCTCAAAGCGAATTCTATTGCGCAGTTACAAGATAAATTGCTTGTAGCGCGTAATGCGCATACTTTAATTTTTGCCTTTGCCTCTACCAATATTGACCACCCCTTGTTGTATCAACTCTTAAGTGAGAAAGGCTATAGTGTAGTGACATCCAGCTCTGCCGGGCAGTTTATTAGTGGTGAGCCGCTTTACCAAGGCATCACCTGCATGATCTTAGAGCTGCCTGAAGACAGTTTTAAACTGAAAAAGTATGCTTACAGTGATGACTTTTTTGCCGTCGGCAGGCAGCTTGGTCAATACGCGCAAAGCGCTTATCAAGACGCAGATGCGCTTGTGTTTATGAATGCTTCGGTGACAGCTGATCATGAAGCGGTATTAGCCGGCTTTGATCAGGGTTGCAATAATAAAGTGGCTGCTTTTGGCGGCTTGGCAAGTTACCGGCGCACGAACGACGATAATTTTATCGGCCTTGATGGAGGCGTCAGCAAAAATGCGGTTGGCCTTGTTGTGTTTGATAAGAGTAAAGTCTCACTGCAGGGGCTTGTCGTGGGCGGCTGGGAGCCGGTCGGTACCTATAAAACAGTCACCAAATCGGTCGCTAAAAAGATCTGCGAACTAGATCACCGGCCAATAAAAGAGGTCTACCAGGAGTATTTTAATCTGCATAATGAGGCCTCTGTTTTTAATTATCTGGAATTTCCGATACAGGTGAGTAAGCCTGACGGCGGCACTGTGATGCGTGTGGTGGTTGCTATTGAGGAAGACGGACTGTGTTATTCCGCGCAGATACCTGAAGGGGCGAAAGTGTTTTTCTGCTCACCGCCAATAGCGAAAACGGTCAGTAGTTCGATAAATGCAATAAACGACTTTCAAAAAAAACAGGCACTGATGGATAGCGACGCTATTTTAGCCTTTTCCTGTTGTGCCCGCCTGTATTCTTTTGGTTTTTATATACAAAACGAGCTGCGTGCATTTAATGAGATGTGGGGAGCAAAGCATATAGGTTTTTTTGACCATGGCGAGATTGGCCGTTTTCAGGACGAAGCTTGTACACTGCATAATAACTCCATTTCCGTGGTATTTATCAAAGATGTAAGCACGGATAACGCGTCAATCACTCCCTCAAAGTATATTGATTATCAAGAGCATAAAATAGAAATTGCCGAGCATTTAGATAAAAATAAAATAATAGAAAATCTGCAGGAGCAGAAGCATGTGTTATCAAGTTTACTGCAGAAAACATCGCTTGATTTAAATAATGCCATGCACGAGCTGGAGCAATACCGCAACGATTTAGAGCAAAAAGTCGAAGCACAATTAGCAGATATTAAAGCGCTTAACAGGGAGATCATCAACACTCAAAAAGAGGTCATCTTTACCATGGGCTCGATTGCCGAAACGCGCTCCCAAGAGACCGGCAACCATGTTAAGCGAGTCGCAGAATACTCCAAGATCTTTGCTCTTCTTCTTGGGTTGGGCGAAGAGACGGCTGAACTTATCAAGCAAGCTTCACCCATGCATGATATTGGCAAAGTAGGCATTCCCGATGCCATATTGAATAAACCTGGAAAATTAAGCAAAGAGGAGTTTGAGCGAATGAAAACGCATGCCCAGCTTGGCTATAACATGCTCAGCCATTCCCGGCGGCCTATTTTACAAGTTGCAGCGACCATTGCTCTGGAGCACCATGAAAAATGGGATGGCAGCGGGTATCCAAAAGGACTGGCCGGTCATCATATTCACCTCTACGGGCGAATAACCGCCATAGCAGATGTTTTTGATGCGCTGGGATCGCAACGTTGTTATAAAGAAGCCTGGCCAGATGAAGCTATCTGGACTTACTTTAAGGAGCAGAGCGGCAAGCATTTTGATCCTCATCTGGTCGATCTTTTTTTTAAAAACTTAACTGTTTTTAAAGCAGCCCGTGAAGCATATCGAGATGAATAGCAGCCTGAACTGCGCTTTATTCAGCCTGTCTGGCTTTTCTGCATCAGCATAAACTAGCTTAAGCGAGTAATGAGCCTGCCGGCTAGCGCCATAAAGACATTGGCAATGGCATAAGTACCGGCATAACCTCACGCCGGAATTGTATTGCATGCCCATTAACCACATCCAAAACCAAGATAGACCAACCTAGTGGTTAGTTTGCTATTCATCTCCCCCCAAACAAGTTATGGATGGAGAATTCCGCAAGGTTCGTCAAAACAGAATTACTATAAAAGCTAAAGTTGGCACTCTTCTTGATGGTGTATTTATTATTTATATATGCATTCACCTGTGCAATTGTTCGTTTTCTTATTAAAAGCGACTTGCAGCAGCGAAAGAGAAGGTTAATTTTCCATGAAAAAGTTTTTAGACTGGTCTAACTATCATGATCAAGGCATGGGGGACGCCTATGCTGATATTCCCAAGCATGGGGGGAATTTTGCAAAGGCCATTTCGGTCTGTATTCGTAGCGGTGTTTGTCAGGAAACGAACAATCGTGGCGTAATGTGTCCGAGTTTTCGCGTCAGTGATGAACCGTTACTGTCTCCCGGCGGAAGAGTACAACTCTTTAAGCGGCTGTTGAATCAGGATAAGCAGGCTTTTCTGGAAGATCCGCTGCTTGCCGAAGCGATTGCTGACTGTGTTTCCTGTAAAGGCTGCAAGCGCGAATGTGAAAACAACCTGGATATGGCCGCCATTAAAGTTGAATATCTTGCGCAGCGGCGCAGGGCCGGTTACGGGACGCTGCGCAGCTGGTTATTTGCTGAGTTTCCTTTTCTGCTGTATCGCTTTCCAATATTGGCTAAATTAATTCGCTGGCGCAATAAAAGTCCGCTGCTGGCGAAACTCGGGCGGCGCTTATTGCGTATCAACAGTACGATTCCTTTGCCAGAGCCGGCTTTACACCCCTATACTGATGATCAAAAACAGCAGCAGCGCAATGCGCTGAGTGATGAACTTATTGATAACACACGTTGTATTGTCTTACTCATTGACAGTTTTACGGCACTGTTTAATCCAAATACCGTCAACGATGCACTGCGCGTATTAACTGCGGCAGGCTATCAGGTGCTAACGGTGCAGCCTCAATCCGGCGGTTCCAAGGTGATTATCGACAGTGGCAGAAGCCTGTTTTCTCAAGGCTATACCGAGCGTACCGCGGATCAGGCCAGGCAGCTTATTTCTCTATTGCAGCCGCATCTGCTAGTTAAGCGCCGTATTATCGGTCTGGAGCCTTCGGCACTGCTGATGCTCCGCGATGAATATTTAATGCTTAATCTGGGAGAAGAGGCCAAGTCTTTGGCCGCCAATACGCTACTGTTTGAAGAGTTTATCGCCAGAGAGCAGGCGGCGGGACGTTTCCAGGCCGAGTTTGTGCCTTTAACCAAAGCGAGCAAGGTCCTGGTACATGGGCATTGCCATCAAAAAGCGGTCGGTGCGATGAAATCGATGCGCAAAGCATTAAGAGTGATTCCCGATTTACCCTTTGAGTTTATCGAAGCGGCCTGTTGCGGCATGGCCGGCAGTTATGGTTTAGAGGCAGAGCATACTCAGCAGTCTCGTGATATGGCAGAGCAAGGCTTATTACCGGCACTGGATGCCGACCCTGATGCGCTGCTGGTGTGTAACGGTTTCTCCTGCAGCCATCAGATAGTCGCTTTAAGAGATCGCCAGCCGATTCATCTGGCGACCCTGCTGGTGCGGCATTTAAAAGAATGCTGATAGCCCTTAGCTTGTGACGCATGATTTAGCTTTCAAGTTGTGGCTCTAAGCGACAAACAAGCCGCCATCTTTTCATCTTTTTCTGTCCTTGTGCCCAATCTGGTACTACGCTGAAATTATGAAAAACAGCATTTCCCAGTCCATCATCAATCACAAGGTTCTAGGTCAGAGCAGGGCGGATCTGTTCCGAGTCTATTCTGCCACGGCAAGCGGTCTCTCCGCTGAAGAGGCCGGACAACGATCACACCGTTTTGGTAAAAACCAGATTGAGTTTCACAGGCGCAAATCACCCTGGCTGATGTTCCTGGCTGAGTTCACCGCATTATTTCCGCTGTTGTTGATGGCTGCCGCGCTGCTCTCCTTTTTTGCCCAGTCGATTAGTCCGGATCAGGGCTATGAATTGATTGGGTTTGCGCTGTTGTTTGTGGTGCTGTTGAATGCGCTGGTCTCTTTTTTACAGAACTACAAGGTAGAGCAGTTAATGCACTCCTTTCTTGATTACATTCCCAAAGAGGTCGCACTACTGCGAGATGGTGAGAAGGTACTGCTGGATGCCAAAGAGGTGGTGCCCGGCGATATCCTGTTTCTGCAGGAGGGCGATAAGATTTCCGCTGATGGCGTGATTATCAGTATCTCAGAATTGCTGGTGGATGAGTCGATCCTTACCGGTGAATCGGAGCCGCTTGTTAAAAGCGCGCTGCAAGATAGAGTCGAGGAGGCAAACCTTGCGCGCTCCGGCGCTACAATATTGAAGGGCAGCGCACAGATGCTGGTGACCCGCACCGGCCGAGCCACCAGTCTCGGCGGTATTTCCGAGTTATCACAGTCAGTAACGAGCAACCTGACACCGATGCAGCTGGAGCTGCAGGACTTTGTGCGCAAGATCACCTGGCTGGCATTGGGGATCGGGCTGATCTTTTTTATCATCGGCCTGGCGATCGGCAATCGCTTCTGGACGGATTTGATCTTTGCGATCGGTATCATAGTTGCGAATGTGCCTGAAGGGCTGCTGCCCACGGTAACCCTGGCACTGACTCAGGCATCGGTGCGGATGGGCAAACATAACGCGGTGATCAAGCATATTCTTTCGGTAGAGACCCTCGGCAGCACCACAGTGATCTGTACCGACAAAACCGGCACCCTGACACGCAACAAGCTGCATGTGGAGAAGCTCTATCTCAATATGCAGGAGATCAATGTCAACCATCAAAATGAACTGCAGAATAGTCCCACCGCCTGCACTGCATTTGAGATCATGGCGCTATGCAATGATGTGATCACCCTTAAAGACCATCGCGGGAGTGAGCGTTTTCACGGCGATCCTACGGAGATAGCGATGGCGCTGTTTACCGACAGACATGGTGGTTTCGAGGCAATCCGTGAGCGTTTTAAAATGGTGCAAAGTCACCCGTTTGAGGCGCTCAGCAAGTATATGTCCAGCACCCACCAAGCCCGTGATGGCAGCCTTTATCTGACCGTTAAGGGGGCGCCGGATGTGATATTTACCCGTTGCTCGCAGATGCTCTGTGATGGGCAAGTGCGCGAGATGCAGGAGCAGGATCGCCAGCATCTTGATGAGCAGGCAAATTACTATGCGAATCAGGGACTGCGGGTCTTAGCGCTGGCTTACCGTGTGCCACAGCAGTCAGATAGCGAGGCGCAGCAGCTGGTTTTTGTCGGGCTGGTAGCGATGGTTGATCCGCCACGCCGTGAGGTGCCGGCGGCGGTAGCGGCCTGCAAAAGTGCAGGCATTCGCATTGTCGTGATTAGCGGCGACAAGGGGGAGACGGTCAGTTATATCGCCCGCAAACTCGGCATTGTTACTGCGCCGAAAATTATTGACGGTGAGCAGCTTAAGGCGATGGATATGGAGGAGCTGATTGAGGAGTTGCGCGGCGGTGAGCTGGTGTTTGCACGCATTGCCCCGGAGCAGAAGCTCTCTATCGTTAACGCCCTCAAGGAGATGAATGAGGTAGTGGCCGTCACCGGTGACGGGGTTAATGATGCGCCGGCGCTGAAGCGAGCCGATATCGGTATTGCTATGGGCAAACGCGGCACCGATGTTGCCAAGGAAGCTTCGGATATTATCCTGCTGGACGACAACTTCGCGACGATTGTTAAAGCTATCGAAGAAGGGCGGGCGATTTACGATAATATCAAAAAATTTATTACCTACATTCTCACCAGTAACATTCCGGAGATTCTCCCTTTTATTGCCTATGTGCTGTTTCCGATCCCCTTGCCGATCACTGTGGTGCAGATCCTGGCTATCGATCTTATTACCGACATTCTGCCCGCCATCGGTCTGGGCAATGAGCCGCCGGAAGCCGATACTATGTCCCGGCCACCACGGCGCCGGGATGAGCGTTTGGTCAGCATCCGTACCTTTGTGCGTAGCTATGCCATCATTGGCCCGGTTGAGGCTGCGTTTTCATTCCTGTTCTTCTTTCTGGTGCTCTTTAATGGCGGCTGGCAGTGGGCGCAGCCACTGGCAAGCAGTGATCCGCTATACGGTCAGGCGGCAGGTGTGTTTCTCGCCACTATTATCTTCTCGCAGATGGGCAATGTGATGGCCTGTCGCAGTAGCCGGCAAAGTGCATGGCCGCATCTGACGCAGCTGAATCCGTGGATCGCTCTGGGACTGGTGGTGGAACTGCTGTTTATCGTGACCATTATCTATACGCCATCACTGCAGCGAATCTTTTCCACCGCGCCGCTGGAGCTTTCTATGTGGGGGATGTTTATGATTGCGCCGATTACACTCTTTGCCATTGAGGAGTTCAGGAAATGGCTGGTGCGTAGGGGAGTTGATTGGTTAGCGGTATGATATAGGCTGTATTTATTGATAGCTAGCCTGGCGTTAGACAGGTTGGCTATCAACGACAAGTTTATCAGAACAACCGCTAATTTATGGGAGATCGGTGAACACCAGGCACTTTCTAGCCTGACGGGATATTTTAACTGGTGCATCGGTTATTGTGACGCTATCGTCCATGAAATTATGGTAGGTATCGCGTTTACCTTCACTAATAAAGAAGACAAATACACAGCCGGTTTTTTCCAGCATAGAGCGTGACATTGAGATCCTGCTGGCTGGAGGCTTAGGTGAATCTGTAACCAGAATAAATGTCTCGCTTGGATTTTCAATTGAGCTGTGGCGGGAGAAAAGAGAGCAGGTATAGGAATCGGGGCCGGCACCAAGCAGGGCAATGTCTATTCTGTTTCCTACCTTCGCCGTGTATTCCATATGCGCTGTTTCGCTATCACTGTTCACTGTTGCAACTGCTTCGCGGGAAATAAGCTGAGCTTGAATCAGCGTATTGAGAAAACTATCGCAGGCATAGAGTCTGGCGAGTCTAGAGGCACAACCGAGGAACCGCTGTGGATGTCCAGTTTTTGCTATTTTGGGGAGCTGTGTGTGAATGCTAAACAATTTCTCAAGGTGCCGCTCCATACTGGCTCGCCACTGCAAAATGGTTCTTGTACTTTCTTTCTTTGCAATAATTACACTAGCTTTTTTGTCTGTGTTATAAGCGCATCTACATCTTCTTTTGTGGATATATCTCCAGTCAACTTGAATATGCAAGATAATAGATGCTTTGCCGTGGTCAAAGCGCCACAAAAGCAAAAAATCCGCTAGCTATAACTTAAGCAGCCGTGACCAATCAGCAAACAAAACCGCATAAGTCTCGGCTGTGTGGCGTTATCTGTATTTGTTATCTTTTGTTAATAATGCCAACTACAAATAGCAATAAGACGGCCCCAGCAGTTGCGGTAATGATTGAACCAATTATCCCTCCCGTATGAATGCCAAATAAACCAAAGACAAAGCCTCCAACGACTGCGCCTATAATGCCGACAAGGATATTACGCAGCAGGCCAAAGCCGCCTCCTTTCATTAAAGTACCAGCCAGCCACCCAGCTACGGCGCCAATGGCTAAAAAAATTATCAATCCGGTTATATTCATAATTTTACCTCTGCTGCTGTTAAAATATGTTTCTATTTTCTACAAGTTAACATTAGACAGGAATATTCCGTATTTCCACACACTGCACGCTTATCTTTTATTTTCAATAGCAAATGATGCTACATTTTCCTTTGCTGAATATGCATGTATGACCAAGAAGCGCAACGCTATATTGCTCTTGGGGTGATGCAGACACCCAGCTTTTTTTAGTAAAAGTCATGTTCTTAGAATGATAATGTGCCATCTTCTATTTGATTCACCCGCAAGGTATAAAAGTACGCTTGGAGAGAATGGCATTAGTCAACTCAGTGAAGCAGGAACTCGGTTTGTTGGAGAGAGAAAATCACCGAATTTGGTTTTTAACTAATCGGAATACCCTTCCTTTCCCGACTTTTTCGGCCGTGTAGCGAGGGGGGATGTCAATATTTATTTCTGCGTAGCACTGCATCAGGTATCGGCATGCACTGCTTCTTAAAATGTATTTAAACATATTTAAGAATTTCTTCGCACTCTGTTAATGACTTGTTTCCAAGTGTGTAACTAGAGCCTGGGTTGGTCAGTTCCAACCGATAGCGATCTGTCCGTTCCTGCAAGATGGATTTTACTTTCTTAAAGTTCATCCAACGACCCATCTCCTGGTCGTCAAGTCTTGCAAGAATGTTTCTCGCAGCATTATAATCTGCCTGCACAACTTCCCCATTTTCACGGTAAAACTTATCTCCCCTTCGAGTGCCTGTTAAAAGCCCTTGATTGAAAGAGTCCATTTGCGAAGTATATGCCGCATTGATTAAATGCAAAGACGAACATCGTCTTTTAGATATTGTCTCTAACGCTTCTGCCAGTATGCCTTTTACCCACTGGTTCAAGCGTCTGTTTGTATTCTTGCCGTAATTAGTTTTGCTTGCGATAGGGCTGGTTAAGTCCTCTGCCACAACCATTCCTGCTTTATCAATTAAGCGATGGGTAGCTGTAAAAATAAGTGTACGCAGCTTAGCGACCTGAATATCTTGTCGTTTATCCAGTTTTTGACGGCCTAAATTATTTTTCTCTATTGCAGCGCGCTTATGTGGTTTCTTTCTGGCAATAGTGCGTAACTTATTGCGGTTACGGTATTTCTGATTTAAGCGAGCCGACTCTTTGGAAATCAGATCACCTAGTCCCTCACCATACCTAGCGTTGTCTGAATCGACAAACGCTTCGGTGTAGCCTTTATCAATGCCAACCACTTCATCACCGCAGCTTTGCAGTACCTCAACTTCCTGTTGATAATGCACTTCAACTTTACCTTGGCGAAGAATAAGGCGCAGTGTGCCAGTTGGCGCATGCTCGATTGTTGTTTTTAATGGTATGCAGATAACCAGCCTTGGAACAAGGCTTGGCACTTTTAACCAGCATTGACCGTTAAGTTCAAAGGTTTTGCACATATCAGAACGAATAATAATCTGGTTATGGGTGTGGTTTTCACCATGTTTAAAGTGTTTGCGCATCTGCCTGCGCAAGAAATGGTCATTTTGCCAATTATCACGTTTTAGTAAGGTATAAAGCCGTTTCAGCTCTTTATCATCACTGGTACGAACGCGAATTGCCTGCTTAACTTTATCTTTAGCGGCTTCGCGGTACGCTTTAATGTCAGCCATGGCATCACGCAAGGTTTCTTTCCAAGCGTTTGCACTAACACCAAAGTTTCGCTTTTCTTTCATCCACTGATCGCGGATAGTGCGATCCCGCAACTTAACACCGGAAACAGAGCCAAACCGTTGCCATACCTCACTGCGCACAAGGCCAAGCAAGCGAGCTTGTGCTTGTAACTGCTCAAGTTTCCCCTGGTTTAGTTTGTGGCTGTAAAGTATGCGTGTGACTTTCACGGTTATTCAACTTCCTTAGTATTTATTGGAATTTACAGATAAACGTAATCCCTTTTACATACTGTAATTATAAGGCGGTGTTCCCTATGAGTGTTGAAACTTTATCTATACTGATAATAGCGATAAGTATCATGGGGTTAATATTATGGATAAAGCTACATTTGCTGTTTGCCAACAGCATATTAAAGAACTTTCTTATACTGAATTAAAACGGTTAAATCATCAAGTCGAGTCCCTTCTCTCTGAAGATGAAGTCGGTCAAGTTCTGGCCAAGCACGAAAATCAAATTTCAAGCTGTCCTCATTGCCATTGTCGTACTTTATCTAAATGGGGCTCTACTGCTCAAGGAAGGCAACGTTATCTCTGTCGTGACTGCCATAAAACATTCAGCACCCTCACCGGAACAAGCCTATATAGAATGAAAAAACCAGATAAATGGTTGAAATATATAAACTGCATGATTTTGTCTACTACTTTAAGGGCAGCAGCCAAAACGCTTGGTATCAATCTAAAAACCGCATTTAAATGGCGGCATAGGTTATTAAAAAATCCTTGTGCTCATCAACCTACTGAACTAGTTGGTATTATTGAGGCGGATGAAACGTTTGTTGCTGAAAGTTTCAAAGGTTCTAAAAAAATGCCAAGGGAGTCAAGAAAACGTGGCGGAGAAGGTCGTCAAGAAGTTCCAATTCTACTTGCGTTAGATAGAAGTGGTTCAGTAAACCATCATGTATTAGAGCGTGATACTAAAGAAGAAATTAGCTTCGCATTAAAACCGCTTTTAACTGCTGATTCAGTATTGTGTACAGATGGTAATTTATCTTATAAAAGTATCGTTAAAGAGCTTGATTTTAATATCGATCACAAACGACTTATTGCTTTAGATAATCAAAAAGTTATTGATAAAATATACCATATTCAAACACTTAACAATTTAACCATGCGTTGGAAAACATGGATGAAACGATTTTTTGGTGTAGGAACAGCTTACTTAGATAATTATATTGCATGGTTTATTTTCATGGAAAATAAAGAGTCGAATCAAAATAGTTACTGGCTTAATGAGGCGATTAAGTCGGCCCAACACTCATAGGGAACACCGCCGTTTACATCCAGGTAAATCAGGTCTACTATGATCATTATGAAAAGCAAAGTACACACAAAAACGCTAAAAATAAGGATCCGTGACAAACATCTAAGCACCCTAAGCAAATGGGCTTTACGGTGTGAATCAGGTGTGGAATTTTTGCAATGAAACGGCGATGAAGGCACTGAGCAATGTCAGTGAATTTGGCCCGGTAAAACCCGCTTTCCTGTCAGGCTACGATCTTCAAAAGTACACCAAAGGCATGAATAAAACGCTTGGCCTGAATTCTGCGACCGTGCAGATGGTTGGGCATGAATATGCTACCCGCCGCAAACAATTCAAGAAATACAGATTGAATTGGCGTAAGTCAGGGGGTGTTAGACGTTCACTGGGTTGGATCCCGGTTCGTAAAGACTGCATTGGCTTCAAAAATGGTCAGGTTTATCATAACCGCTACTATTTTAGCATTTGGGATAGTTACGGATTATCTCAATACACGTTCAAATCAGGCTCATTCAATGAGGATTCAAGAGGCCGGTGGTACTTCAACGTTGTGGTTGAGGTGGAAGCAGAGCAGGGTACAGGCAAAGCCAGTGTGGGTATTGATTTGGGTTGTAAAGAAACAGCCACCGACAGTAACGGCTACAAACTAAAAGGCCGTGAATACCGCGAGCTAGAGGAAGATTTAGGTATTGCGCAGCGTGCAAAGAACAAAAAGCGCGCAAAAGCGATCCATGCAAAGATAAAAAACCGCAGAGTAGATGCTTTGCATAAATACAGCCGCAAACTTGTCAATGAAAATGCGGCGATATTCATTGGCAACGTAAGTAGTCAAAAACTGGTCAAGACTAAAATGGCCAAGTCCGTTTTAGATGCTGGCTGGTCTACATTAAAAACACTATTGGAATACAAAAGCGCTCACGCTGGTATTGTTTTTGCAGAAATCAATGAATCGTACACCACCCAAACTTGCTCGTGTTGCGGCTCTCGCCAAAACAGTCCGAAAGGTAGAGCAGGACTTGGAATAAGAGAATGGACCTGTGAGTGTGGTGTCACTCACGACCGCGATGTGAACGCGGCCAAAAACATTCTTGCGCTCGGGCATGAGCGTCTAGCAGTAGGAATCCCCCACTAAAATCTTTGATTTAGTGGAGGGAGGATGTCAAACTATATGGTGCTCTAGATATCTCCGGTCACCCGATCCGGCTATTTATGAAATAGCCAAATAGATTCCACTGAGCGCAATAGCGCCGCCAGCAAAGCGATTGACTGTTGGTAGATTTGTTTTCTGCAGGAGCACTCCCAAGCTTATGCCGGCTAAGTGCAGTATTGCTGTGGCAAACGCAAAGCCGACTATATATAAGGAGGCACCTATTGCAACAGGCATCTCTGCGCCATGCGCATGACCATGAAATATTGCAAAGAAACCGACAATTAATACGCTGTATACAAGAGGGAGTTTAAATGCACCCGCAATCAACACGCCAAATATCAAAACTGAGATCAATATACCCTCTTCAATAAACGGTACTGTAACGCCAGAAAAACCAAGGATACCGCCTAAAATCATTACAGCTACGAATGTGCAAGGAACTGCCCATAATGCTCGACCACCAATTTGCGAAGCCCAGAGACCAATAGCGAGCATTGCAAGTAAATGGTCGGCTCCGCCAATTGGATGACTAACCCCATGTATAAAGCCTGTTGTTTCTCCGACACCGGTATGCGCTAAAGCAACGCCGGGCAAAAATAACAGCAAAAATGCAAATTTAGATATTGATTGACTCATTGGTTTTCTCCTGTTGTAAAAAATGCATCTGATCCTATGTAACTCTTCGGAGATTGCTTTCTATCAACCATGTTGTGCCAGCTAGACCATAACCATTCAGCAGATGATGTGCCCGAATTGGATTTAAAATAAGATAGCGTGATAACTCAAGTAAGAGTCTTTGTCAGGCAAAATAGCTTTATAATAGCCTTGAAATAAGTGACCAACATGGTGATCGTTACGAATCAACTACTCGTAGCTAAAGCTATCGAGTTTCCAATACCTCGCTAAAAGCAAAGTCCCTTGCTGTAACAATAGTCCGGACAGTTTTATGATGCAATAGCGCCGTAATTGCCATACTGCTCATAAAGCTGTGAGACTTTTTACAACTTCGCTCTTCAATTTTCAGTAAACTCAACGCCGTTACCGAAGCATTTATACCAATCGGATTAATTAACTGATCTTTTTTTATATTGGAAGTGCGGTTTCAACCGCGCCTTATACCAAGCTGCGCGACTGAAGTCGCACTTCCAAAAGTAGAACACAAACTTAATAGTATTGGTATTACTTGCATGGATATTGTCATCAAAAAGTGGTCGCTGCGATGAAATAAATGCGCAAAGCATGGACACTGATTCCTAGTTTACTCTTTGAGTTTATCGAAGCTGAAAGCTGCGTGCTGCGGCATGGCCGGCAGTTATGCTTTAGAGGCTGAGCATAACTGCCGGCCCGTGAGATGGCAGAGCAAGGGGGCCGGCACTCGATGCCGACTAAGCATGCTCAAGGCAGCTATTCGACATTACAAATGGATATTGGATAGCTTCGTGATATAACTACCTTAATTTTGGGCTAATCAGCGGGTCGCCATTCTGGCGTCACTCCTGTATCTTCATAAAGCGGCTTGTTGTATTGGTCCCGTTCCTCACTGAAATACCAGATGTTTTTAGGGAAATAGTCGCGGTACTCAGGTAACAAGCGTGCAAACTCCTGTTGGCAGGGCAAGGTGAAATCCTGTTTTTTCAGCTGTGGATATCGAGCAATGCAGCACTCAAGCAATCGGATAAAGAAGTGGTTACCCATAAATCTGTCATAGACGATACTATGAAAAGCGCTTTCCTGCATTTGGTTATAGCTGTTCAGTCCTGCGCTTGATAAGCCGAGATCTCTGCGGCGGCGCATATCTATAGCCACGCTGAGATCGCGATGAACAATGCGCTTAATTACGTTAGCCTGATCAATTTCTATCAGCACATTTTGCCCATGAGGCTCGAGCAGATAGCCAAAGAGGCTAAAGCACTCAGCCCAATGTCTAATGATAGGCAGCATAATATTGTCCAGAACGAATCTCTTGGGGTCGTTACTGCCTATCAAATCGTAAAGTAGCGGTGTGCTATTTTTATCGTAATAATCTTCACCGTACAGGGCAAAGCCGGGAATAAGGGCGCGAGATCCTTCCACTCTTGGGAAAGGCTGCATATCACGCACCACAAATCCCCAGTTTTCACCGCGTTCACCGGCTGGCTGACTCTCGTCTTTAAAGCTGATACCGATAACCTCGCGTAAAAAAGCAAAATCAGGACTGAGCTTGTTGATCTCTCTTTCCAGTTCAGAAGAGACGTTGATCGCTTGTTCTACGACCTCGTCACGCATTTTACGCGTATAGCGGGAAACCTTAAATGGAAAGTGCACCTTTACTGCGTGCTGAGGCTCTTGATTAAGAACAAATAATGTTCGCGTAGAGGAGCTGGGAATAACGCTGATAGTAGCAATGTGCAGTGCTTTCGGCAGGTATCTTTTTAAGAAGGGTTCACTCAAAGGAAGCTCTAGTAGCTGCGGATGCACGCAGAAGTTTACCTGTTGTTCATCGATATATTTATCTTGCAATGCTTGCGGCGGGTTGGCCAGATAGATATTGACCATATCCTTAGGAAGTTTTAACAGGGTAAGGTCAAACTGCTCACTGTCTGAGTCCGGCCGGTAGCTATGCGCCGCCTCTGTATAGGAAGAGTGGCTGCTATAGGTTCGCGTTCCTTTGTTACGGTATCGCTCTAGATAATAAAGATTTGCTAAAGGCATATCAGGTCACTCATCAATCATCACTCATTACTCATTATATTAAAGCATAATGACAATTTTGGGCTGTGACATGAATAGGATTGTTCGATAACCAGAAAAGATTGTAAATACAGATAGTTAATTTTTTGATCTATAAATAGACCTTTTGCAAAGAACTGCGGATAAACCTAAAAAGCCCCGAAAGGGGCTTGGCAGATATTTGACTCTATAAACCGGATTAAGAGATGCGCTTGTACTTAATACGGTGCGGCTCAATGGCTGCTGCGCCGTAAGTCTTCTTCAACCAGCCTTCATATTCAGTAAAGTTACCTTCGTAGAAGTTCACCTGGCCCTCATCGCGGTAATCGATGATATGGGTGGCGATACGATCTAAAAACCAGCGGTCATGGGAGATAACCATGGCACAGCCGGCAAAGCCAAGCAGGGCATCTTCAAGTGCACGCAGGGTTTCAATATCCAGATCATTGGTCGGCTCATCGAGCAGTAACAAATTACCGCCGGATTTCAGCAGTTTAGCGAGATGTAAGCGGCCGCGCTCACCCCCGGACAAATTACCGACAATCTTCTGCTGATCGCTGCCTTTAAAATTAAAACGGCCTAAGTAGGCACGGCTTGGGATCTCAATATTGCCGACTTTGATAATATCACTGCCACCGGAAACTTCCTGGAAAACAGAAACTTTATCGTCCATATGATCGCGGAACTGCTCAACGCTGGCCATCTGTACTGTCTCACCGATAGTGATTTCACCGGCATCGGGCTTTTCAGCGCCCGATAACATTTTAAACAGGGTGGATTTACCCGCACCATTGGCACCGATAATGCCGACAATGGCGCCTTTGGGAATGCTGAAGCTAAGATCGTCGATTAATACTCGGCCATCAAATGATTTTTTCAGGTGGCTGACGTCGATTACCTGATCCCCTAAACGCTGACCGGTTGGAATAAACAGCTCATTGGTTTCATTACGTTTCTGGAAATCCTGAGTATTAAGCTCTTCAAAGCGGGATAGACGCGCTTTGCTTTTCGATTGACGGCCTTTGGCATTGGAGCGTACCCATTCCAGCTCTTTTTCAATCTGACGCTGACGGGCTTTTTCCTGCGAGGCTTCCTGTTTTAAGCGCTCGTCTTTCTGCTCAAGCCATGAGGAGTAGTTACCTTCCCAGGGAATACCGTAACCGCGATCCAGTTCTAGAATCCAGCCGGCAACATTATCCAGGAAGTATCGGTCATGGGTAATGGCCACAACTGTGCCTTCGTAATCATGCAGGAAGCGCTCCAGCCAGGCCACAGATTCTGCATCCAGGTGGTTGGTCGGCTCATCAAGGAGCAGCATATCCGGTTTTTCAAGCAGTAAACGACAGAGTGCGACACGGCGACGTTCACCACCGGAAAGCACCTTGATCTGCGCATCCCAGGCGGGCAGGCGCAGGGCATCGGCAGCACGTTCTAATTGGTTGTCGAGATTATGGCCGTCATGCGCCTGAATAATGGCTTCCAGCTCACCTTGACGTTTCGCCAGTGCATCAAAGTCGGCATCAGGCTCGGCATAAGCGGCATAAACGCTGTCTAACTCGGTTAATGCACCTTTAACGTCACTGACCGCTTCTTCAATGATTTCCCGTACATTTTTGTCCAGATCGAGCACCGGCTCCTGCGGCAGGTAACCAATTTTAGTGCCGGAAAGCGGGCGGGCTTCACCTTCAAACTCTTTATCCACGCCGGCCATAATACGTAACAGGGTTGATTTACCTGCACCGTTTAAGCCTAATACGCCAATTTTTGCGCCGGGAAAAAAAGCTTAAAGAGATATCTTTTAAAATAGTGCGCTTCGGTGGGACGACCTTGCTCACTCGGTTCATGGTATAAATAAACTGTGCCATTAGTGATTGCTCTTATGATAAATGAAAAAGTAGTGGCGATGATGATAGGGCAAAGCGGTAGAAAATAAAATAGTTGTGCAAATGGATAGTTGCTAACATCACGAATATCGACTGTCAGTTGAACAAAATTATTGTTTTTGTTTGTTAACATGCGTTTTATTCATTTTGCTGTGCAGAATTTTTCATTTTTTTGCGCTATGCAACAGACAAAAGTTTGCGTAAAATATATTGCTTCAACGGAGTTATTTGAATTTACCATTCCCAGCAGGAGAAACGCATGTTTAACCGCGATATGAATATTGCAGATTACGATCCAGAACTATGGCAACCAATGACAGGTGAAGTTCAGCGTCAGGAAGAGCACATCGAACTTATTGCCTCAGAAAATTACACCAGTCCACGTGTAATGGAAGCGCAAGGCAGTCAGTTAACTAATAAATATGCTGAAGGTTACCCCGGTAAACGTTACTACGGCGGTTGTGAGTATGTTGACGTGGTTGAGTCGCTAGCGATTGAACGTGCTAAATCTTTATTCGGTGCAGATTTCGCAAACGTACAGCCGCATTCAGGTTCACAAGCAAACTCTGCTGTTTATCAGGCACTTTGTGCACCTGGTGATACCGTTTTAGGCATGAGCCTGGCGCACGGTGGCCACTTAACACACGGTGCATCAGTAAGCTTCTCTGGTAAAATATACAACTCAATCCAGTACGGGATCAACCCGGAAACTGGTGTTTTAGATTACGCTGAAGTTGAACGTTTAGCGCTTGAGCACAAACCGAAAATGATTGTTGCCGGTTTCTCTGCATATTCAGGTATCGTTGATTGGGCTAAATTCCGTGAAATTGCCGACAAAGTAGGTGCTTACCTGTTTGTGGATATGGCACACGTTGCCGGCCTTGTTGCTGCAGGCCTGTACCCGAACCCGGTTCCTTTTGCTGATGTTGTGACTACAACAACACATAAAACATTAGGTGGTCCACGTGGCGGTCTGATTATTGCTAAAGCCAATGAAGAAATTGAGAAGAAGCTTAACTTTGCTGTATTCCCGGGTGGTCAAGGCGGTCCGTTAATGCATGTTATCGCGGCTAAAGCGGTTGCATTTAAAGAGTGTGCAGAGCCGGAGTTTGCTGTTTACCAGCAGGCTGTTTTAGATAATGCCAAAGCAATGGTTAAAGTGTTCCAGGAGCGCGGTTACAAAATCGTTTCTAACGGTACTGAAAACCATCTTTTCCTAGTTGATTTAATCGCTCAGGATATCACAGGTAAAGAAGCGGATGCGGCATTAGGTAATGCACATATTACCGTTAACAAAAACTCGGTACCAAACGATCCGCGCTCTCCATTTGTAACATCGGGTCTGCGTATCGGTACACCGGCATTTACTCGCCGCGGTGCAAATGCACAGCAGGCAGCTGAACTTGCTGGTTGGATTTGTGACATACTTGATGCAATCAAAGATGAAGAAAAACTGGCTGCAACCACCGAAGCAGTTAAAGTGAAAGTGGCAGAGTTTTGTAAAGCGAATCCTGTTTACGGTTAATCTGTAAACTGGCCATTTACTTAAAAGCCTATCCTATAATGCTGTGCAGTTCTCTGCATGGCATTTTTTTTGCCTGTCGATAAGTGGTGCGAATATTAGGCAATCACAAGCGCTCCGGCATTAACTTTCGAGCGAATATTAGCCTATACTGAGGATGCTATTCAGGCGTTTTTACCTGCTCAGAATAAGGAGATGGTAATGTGAATGTCTGCTATGTCCTTAGGCCGACCTTGCCAGGAGTTCGCTCATGATTTTTAACGATGATTTCATCACTAAAGTGTGTGCAGACTTAAATGAAAACCGTCCCGTTCGCTATAAGCTCCCGCTTTGGGGCAGAATTCATATCGACAGACGTTTACCCTTTCTGTGTATCTACCGGCGTCCGGCGGGGCGCTCGGATAAGGGGACTGAGCGGCTGCTACTGGGACAGGCTTCCTATATTCTGCTCCGTGAAGAGGATGCGGATTGCAGCGGTTTCAGAAAGCTGGTTAAAGCCATAATACTACGTTTGTCTGCCAACTTTGGCAGTGCCTTACTGTTCGAACTCTGGTCTGAGCAAACAGATGAAACTGCAACGCAGGAAGATCTACCTGCGCAGTTTAAGATTAAGGCCGGTAAGCATCAGGTACCCTGCGCTATGCTTGAAGAGCTGGAAAGCGCGTTGCTGGCGATACCTTTTACAAAGAGAAGTATCAATGTCAGCCTTGAGTACAGTGTGCAGTGTCATCCACCTTCGATGTCGCCCCTGCTGAGCCGTGATGAGCTTATAAAATCCTCCTGCTACTGGGTTGGATTTAGTATGAATCCTATCTATCGTCAGGGCAAGCAGTTGCTTCCTTACATTCTACAGCGTCTGCACCATTGCCTGACTCAGGCGCTGCAGCGTAGTTTTTATAGCTTTACCCTCAACTACAGCAAGCATAGGCCAGCCCATTTCCACGAATTAGGACAACGCTCGATGAGCCGAGCCGTGTGGAGTACGGATAAACAATTAGCAGAAATTAAAGCGCAGTTTGATATCTTACTTCATGTCACTCCAGTCAATACCGATGAGGCGTGGAGCGAATTTCTGGAGAGCGGCTTCACTAAACTGCCTGTGTTTAACTATCGTCCCAGAGCAATCGCGCCGGAGCAGCTAAAACGCCAGTTGTACGCTATCCCGATTGAAAAGGTCGAAGATCCGACGCTTGCTCATATCTTCCGTTCTCAGCGTGATGAGATTGACCGTCAGCTAAATATGATCAATGACCGCAATAAAAGAAATTTTCTTTATGGCAGTCTGCAGGTTTTCGGTGGTGTTGAACCCTGGCTGCTCGCGCTGGCAGAGAGGATTTTAACGGAGATTCCCGCACAGCCCTCTGCAACGCAAGGCGTTTATCTCTCTGCTGATGAATTTGCCGTGCGCGCAGAAAAGCTGGTTGCCTATTATCGCAACGAGGTACCGGAGTTTAAAAACCGGGTCGAGATCAGGGAAGATGTGCCGGGCATTTTAGTGTCAAACGGTAATCTGCTGATCGGGCAAAATAGCCGTTTTTCTGCGGATGGGGTTGAAGCGACCCTGGCTCACGAGGTAGGAACGCATATGCTCACCTATTTTAACGGCAAGCTGCAGCCCTTTCAGCAATTTTATACCGGTATGGCAAATTATGAGCCGCTTCAGGAAGGGCTTGCCGTATTTGCCGAGTATCTGGTCGGGGAGCTCAAAGCGAGTCGCCTGAGAACCCTGGCTGCGCGCGTTGTCGCTGTACACGCACTTATTGAAGGGGGAGATTTTATTGAGACATTCAGATTATTACATACGGATTTCAGTATTTCTTCCCATCGAGCCTATAACATCACCATGCGCGCTTTTCGAGGCGGAGGCTTTACCAAGGATGCAGTTTATCTGAAGGGGCTTTGTGATCTGCTTGACTATCTGGGCAAAGGGGGCGATCTGGATATCCTGTACCTTGGCAAGATAGCACAGGAGGACATTCCTTTTGTCGAAGAGTTACAATGGCGAAAGGTTATTAAAGAAAGATTGTTAGTTCCCCACTATTTAAAAACAGAGCAGAGCAAAATTCGCTTGCAAGCCGTTCGTCAAAGTGCCTCAGTGCTCGATTTAATCGAGGAAAAGTGATAATGAAATTAGCGTTAGTGGTTAATAATATTTTTACTGAAGGTCCCGACTACAGCACCACGTTAATTGCGCTAACCGCGACGGATATGGGCCATGAGGTCTGGTATATCGGTATTGAACAACTCTCCTATGGCGACAATGATATGGTCTATGCCAAAGCGAGAAGGGTGCCGGCGCACAAATATTGCTCCACAGTCGCTTTTCTGCGCACCTTAAAAAGTAATAAAGCGATTGAGCAGCGCGTGACGCTCGATGAACTGGATATTTTGTGGCTGCGTAACGATCCTGCCGAGGATCTGCTTGCGCGTCCATGGGCGGGGCTGGCGGGCATAAACTTTGGTCGTTTAGCGATGCGTCACGGCGTACTGGTGCTCAATGATCCGAACGGATTAAGCAAAGCCGGCAATAAGATGTACCTGCAGTATTTCCCGGAAGAAGTGCGCCCCAGAGCGATCATTACCCGAGATCGTGATGACATAAAACATTTTATTCAGCAGGAGGGCGGATATGCCGTGCTTAAACCTCTATCAGGCTCGGGAGGGCATAATGTATTTCTGATCCAACCGAGTGAAAAAGCTAACCTCAATCAGATTATCGAAGCTATCTCGCGGGAGGATTATATTATAGTGCAGGAGTACCTGCATGAAGCGGTGCACGGCGATACCAGGTTGTTTATGCTTAATGGCAAATTATTAGCCTGTAAAGGCAGAGTCGCGGCAATTCATCGTATGCGCGATGCTAACGAGGGAGATATGCGCAGCAATATGACCGCCGGCGCGATTGCCATCAAAGCGCAACTGACGCCTGAGATGCAGGAGGTCGCAGAAATTGTTCGTCCCAAGCTGATGCGCGATGGCATGTTCTTTGTCGGACTGGATGTCGTCGGTAACAAGCTGATGGAAATTAATGTCTTTAGTCCGGGAGGCTTAATCGGCTGCGAGCACTTTGAAAAAGCCAAATTTTCCCGGGAGATTATTCTCTCACTGGAGAATAAAGTCAGGTACATTCGCCATTACAACCGTCATTTTGATAACCCTGAAATGGCCATGCTCTAACACGGCAAAGCTAAGCACAATAAATTCCGCACTCCAAAGCGCAGGTCATGCGCTATAGGAGCACGGGCGTTCCATTTGCCTTTAAAAAAATTTAGAAATTAATGGCAGCTTAATTTTTTGTTGCTCGCTATCGGTGAGTTTGTGCTTGATCAGCCATTTAATCGGCTCAAAGTGGTTGCTGAAATGCAATACCGCTTTACGCAGCGCTTTCACCGGCAGAGCGTCATTGGTAAATAAGCTGACAATCGCATTGGTGCCTAAATACAAGGGCTTGGTAACGCGCATATGCTTTTTCTGGTAGCGCGCTAATACCCGTTCACTGCCGATATCCCGCTTCTCTGCAAGCGCGGCTTTGATCTCCTTGCTGAGAATATCCTGGCTGCTCAGGCCTAAATTAAAACCATGGGCGGTAACCGGGTGCATGCCGACAGCAGCATCACCAATCAATGCAAAGCGCCTGCTGACAAACTGTTTGGCATGTACGCCTATCAAGGGGTAGGGATACAAGGGCGTGATCAGTTTCATTGCGCCGAGACGGTTATTAAATCGCTCTTGTATATCGCGGTTAAATGCCGTTTCCGATAAATTAAGAATCGCTTCCGCCTTATTGGTCGGCGCGGTGATCACCACAGAAGAGCGGTATTTACCCAGGGGCAGTACCGCCAGGGTGCGATGGTAATGAAAGCATTCAAAAGCCGTGTCATCGTTGGCCAGTTCGTGCTCCATCTGGCAGACAATGGCAGTACGGGCAAAGTCACGCGAGTCGGTGGCAATGCCCATCTGCCGGCGGCTGTTAGAAAAGCGCGTATCCGCTGCCACCAGCAGATCACAACTGAGGGTTTCACCATTGCTTAAAATTACCGTGGCTTGTTGCTTATCACTAAACACATGTTCAACCGTGGTATCGGTGATGATGTTGATATTATCCAGATCGCAGACCTGTTTATAACAGGCTTTACGCAGTTCATTATTGGCAATGATATAGCCTAACGCATCGAACTTTTCATCGGCAGTATCAAATTTTAAAGCATAGTCAGATTCACCATCGAGCACCTTAGCGCGTTTAATCCGGGAAATCGCTTGTTCAGGTATATGCTGCCATGAGCCTTGCGCCTGCATAATTTTTAAAGATAGATGGGTCAATGCAATATCTCGACCGTCATAAGCCGGATCTGCCAGTTGCGCCTGCGACTGCTTTTCGATAATGGCCACTTTCAACGGAGTATCAGCCAGTGAGCGCGCAAAACTTAAACCGGAAGACCCTGCTCCGATAATAACAACATCATATTTCATGGTTTGGCCTCGCTAAAAGAGATGAATCTTTAACCTGTTTTTAGCAGATTAAAGTTTAATAAAGGAGTAGTTTAAAACACTTTTGCTTTTTATTAAATCCTAAGCGGGCAGGGAAAAAATTTATTGTGCTGATAAGCGCTATTAATCGCTCATTTTCTTCGCATCGGGCTTGGTTCTGGAAGATTAATTGCTTTTAAATTTTTAGTCAAAAAAATGTTATGTTTGTCGTGTTTTCGCATTGTTAATTATTTAGATGTTTGTGATACTGTGGTGGTTCTAAAAATTGCCAGAGGTATCTGCAATGTCTGCACAGGAAAAAATATTTCGACTGATTGATGCTTTATTAATGTGGGAGGGGCAGTTCAATGCAACTGATTTAATGGAGCTGGCATCACTCACGCGAACGACAGTGCAAAGTGCCATCTCAGCTTACAAAAAGCAGTTTCCTGATTATTATTGGTATCATAATTCACTCAAAACCAACCTTGTCACAGAGGTATTCAGTCCACGTTACTGGCAAGGAAACTTTCGCGATTATCGGCTGTTAATGGGCAAGAGATCTGATAATAATTTAACCGATCTCGATACCATTTGTAGCCTGCAAAATATACATCTGCATAAAACCTTACGTATTTTAAATCATGCCTGCCGAAAACAACTTATCTTAGAAGTGGATTACGGTTCATTAAGCGATGCGGCTTACTATGATGGCCGACTTATTGCACCACACAGCATAGTGATGGATGGACTGCGGGCTCATGTTCGCGCCTACTGTTTTAAAAATAATGAATACCGTGATTTCATAGTCGGTCGTTTCCGCAGCGTTCCGGAAATAGAGAGACCAGTTACAGTATTGGGCTAAACAAAAATAGCGAGTAGGGTGTTGGCTATAGGAGAGGATATGAAAGACTTATCACCATCGGATTTAAAAAGCATTCTGCATTCCAAACGGGCAAATATGTATTACCTGGAACATTGTCGGGTAATGCAGAAAGATGGCCGGGTGCTCTATTTAACGGAAGCGAAAAAAGATAATCAGTTTTTTAATATCCCGATTGCCAATACCACGGTTTTATTACTGGGAACAGGAACATCTATTACCCAGGCGGCCGTAAGAATGCTTGCCCAAGCTGGCGTATTGCTCGGTTTTTGTGGTGGCGGAGGTACGCCGTTATATCTGGGCAATGAGATAGAGTGGATGACACCACAAAGTGAATACAGACCAACAGAGTACCTGCAGGGGTGGTTAAGTTTCTGGTTTGATGATGAAAAAAGACTGGCCGCCGCTAAGTATTTTCAACAGGCACGCATCGCTTTTCTGCATCAGGTATGGGAAAAAGATCGAGAGCTGAAAATAGAGGGCTTTACTACAGACGATAGCGATATAGAAAAAGCATTACAACGTTTTGATGAACGGATGCTAAGTGCGACAAAACCTTCTGATTTACTGCTTACCGAAGCACAGCTTACCAAGCAACTTTATAAATTTGCGGCTAACACAACGAAAACTGAAAATTTTACCCGGCAGCATCAATCAACAGATCTCGCCAATGACTTTTTAAATCATGGTAACTACCTGGCCTACGGATTGGCAGCCTGCACACTATGGGTATTAGGTATTCCTCACGGCTTTGCTGTAATGCATGGCAAGACCCGCAGAGGCGCGTTGATTTTTGATGTGGCTGATTTAATTAAAGATGCCATTGTACTGCCTTGGGCATTTGTCTGCGCCAAGGAAAATGCAAGCGAGCAGGAATTCCGTCAGCAGATACTGCAGGCATTTACCAACCATAAAGCAATGGATTTTATGTTTGATCAGGTTAAAAACCTTGCATTATCCAACGGTGAGTTGGAGGGGAATGCATCATGATGGTCACCTTTGTTTCGCAGTGCGAAAAAAATGCCTTAAAGAAAACCCGTCGTGTACTTGATGCCTTTGCTGACCGAATTGGTGATAACACCTGGCAAACACTAATCACAGAAGATGGCTTACAAACCGTGAAAAAAATGCTCAGGCAAACCGCCAGTAAAAGCACCGCTGTCAGTTGTCACTGGATACGCTCGCGATCCAGAAGCCAGTTTTTATGGGTAGTGGGGAATAAAGATAAATTTAATAGTGAAGGTGTGGTGCCGGTGAATAGTACGAAAAGGAGTTTATTAAATAGTGAAATAGAGAATGATTGGAACTACTTACCATTAATAAAGGCGCTTACCGGTATTGCGGCACTGATGCATGATTGGGGGAAAGCCTCAAAAGTATTTCAAGAAAAGCTACAGCCAAAAAGTAAAAATAAATATAAAGGCGACCCCATTCGCCATGAATGGATTTCAGTTTTATTGCTTAATGCATTGGTAAACTCATTGGAGGCAGATAGTCAATATAGTTTGGACGATAGCAGTTGGTTAAACGTTTTGGTGAATGGAGACATTAACGAAGAAGCGTTAAAAATAATCGCTCTTCAAAATAAAGAGAAACCATTAGATCAATTGCCCAATGCAGCCAAATTAGTCGCGTGGCTAATTGTTTCACATCATAGGTTACCTATAACAAGATCAGATTGGCGCGATGAAAAAGCACTCGATATAAATTCTGTTCTTAAGCATATATCGAAAGAGTGGGGTTATGAAAACAAGCAGGATCAACAAGAATATCAAAAACGAGTGAAGGGCTGTTTTGAATTTCCAAGTGGTTTACTAAGCAAATCAAATGAGTGGTTAAGACAAATAAAGCGTTGGGCCAATAGTTTGTCACAGTGCTTACCACTAGTTGAGTCTGCCATGCAAGACGGCAGTTACCGTTTGGTACTGCATCATGCACGATTATGCTTAATGTTAGGCGATCACTTTTATTCATCGCAAGATGCAGCCAAAAATTGGAAAAATACGACCGGGTTATTTGCCAATACCGATAGAGAAACAGGAGCTTATAAACAAAAGCTAGATGAGCATTTAGTCGGAGTTGCTAGAGCTGCGCTTAATACAGCCCATTTATTGCCTGCTTTTGAGCAGGAACCTCCGCACGCTCATGATATTCAAGTTTTGAGACAGGCAAGCCCGAAAGCTTTTAAATGGCAGGATAAAGCCGTTGTAAAAATAACGGAGTGGAAAAAGCAGCAACATAAGAAGCTATGCGGTTTTTTCGCCGTTAATATGGCAAGCACCGGTTGTGGTAAAACCTTTGCTAATGCCAAAGTGATGCGCGCATTATCAGCCAATGGTAACAGCTTACGTTATATATTAGCATTGGGATTGCGCACGTTAACCTTACAAACCGGTGACGAATATCGGGAGCGGATTGGCTTAAGAAAATCACAGTTGGCGGTATTGATTGGCTCCCGAGCTGTTGCAGAATTACATAACAAAGCAGCTTCAATTAAAGAAGAGAAAACAGAAGAATCGTTCGGCTCTGAATCTAAACAGGCATTACTTGCTGAATATATTGAATATGAGTGTGAAATACCAGAAGAGGGATTAGCCACCGTACTCACTTGCGACAAAGATAAAAGCTTTTTGTATGCGCCTGTGTTGGCTTGCACGATTGATCACTTGATGGCTGCAACAGAAACAAAGCGCGGTGGCCGCTATATTCTGCCTAGCTTGCGTTTAATGTCCTCTGATTTGGTGATTGACGAGATAGATGATTTCACAGGCTCTGATCTTATCGCCATTGGCAGGCTTATTCATTTAGCCGGCATGTTAGGGCGAAAAGTGATGATCTCCTCAGCAACTATTCCACCGGATTTAGCACAAGGCTATTTTAATGCTTACAAAAAAGGCTGGCAGATTTATTGCCGTAGTCGTAGCGAATCAAAAACAGAAATTGGTTGTGCCTGGATTGACGAGTTCACAACGCAGGTTAACAGTATTAACAGCGTGCAAAGCGATAATGCTCTTAAACAATATCAATCAGCGCACGATAAGTTTATTACTAAGCGGGTTGCAAATTTAACAAAACAGATAGCAAAACGTAAGGCCGAAATCATCGAGTGTCCCGTTCAAAGGGATGCACATAATGAGAATAGCAAAGATGTAGCAAGTAAAGAGCAGGCTTTCTATTCAGTAATACATAAAGCAGTCTTGGTTAAACATCAACAACATCACAGTGCAGATCCTAACACCAATATTAATGTGTCATTCGGCGTAGTGCGCATGGCAAACATAAGCCCCTGTATTGCGTTAACTAAATATTTGTTGCAGGCAGAATATCCAGAAAATACACAAGTTAAGGTGATGGCTTACCATAGCCAGCAAGTTTTGTTACTGCGCCATGAACAAGAAAAACATCTTGATGCGGTATTAAAGCGTAAAGAGAAGCAGGGGGAGCCTCAACAAGCTTTTTCTAATCCGGTTATCCGTGGACATTTAGATAACAGCAAAGCTGAACATGTCATTTTCATATTGGTTGCCACACCCGTTGAAGAAGTTGGTCGAGACCATGATTTTGATTGGGCGGTTGTCGAGCCGTCATCATATCGCTCAATTGTGCAGCTGGCAGGGCGTGTGCGCAGACACCGAAATACAGCAACCGAGCAAATCAACATTGGTTTAATGCAGTATAACCTCAAAGCATTTAAACAAAACGACCAACCCGGTGAGAAGTACTTTATTCATCCAGGGTATGAAGATCGACTTATTAAAGGGTTAGCTAATCATGATTTAACTTCTCTTGTCGATGAAACCACGCTAGAAGAAAACGTAACAGCGATACCTAGAATTCAAATTCCACTTGTACCTAAAAAACAGATGCTCGCTTCCTTAGAGCATCATGTGATTAAAAAAGACTTAGCAAATTATCAAGGAATAGGTGTAAACACCTTACAAGGCTATCTGACCGAAACATGGTTTTTAACCGCATTACCGCAACTTCTTAATCCCTTTAGAAAAAGTGAAGCAAGCCGGAATTTATTTCTAGCTTATAACGCACAAGAGAATAACTGTTATTTCACTGAAAAAGATGAAGCAGGAAAGCCATTAATGGATATCGATTATCAGCCTATTAATAGAGAAAAAATACTCAATATAACCCGAGTCGATCTTAGCGAATGTGAAGTGAAAAATTTATGGTTATACCGTGACTACCAAAATTTATTAAGTGAGTTTATCAGTGAGCCTTGGTTAACCACATTAAGGCGAGTGTCGTTACGCTATGGAGAACTAAATATACCAGAACGAGATAATGCCCAATATGAATATAACGACCAGTTTGGATTGGTACAAATCAAAAATAGAGGATAGAAATAATGCTAGATCCCGCAATAGAAAGCTTTTTTTCTGATAGAAAAGAGGCTTGGTTAAAGAAAAAGGTGAAATCCTCAATGGAGGAGAATGAAATTAAAGCACTTCAATTAGAGTGCGAACAGCTATTTTCTCTTGAAGAGTGGTTACCTAATGCTGCGAAAAGATCGGGGCAAATATCAATGGCGACGCACCCTTGTACTTTTAGTCATCCAAGTGCAAGGAAAAATAAAAATGGTTATGTGAGTTCAGTACTTGCTGATGTAAAAAAAGCAGATGATGGTTTTTTAAAAACAGGAAATGTATCAGTTGATACGGATGCGTTAGGTAATGCTGCTGCATTAGATGTTTATAAGTTTCTAACGCTATCCATGCAAGATAATCAAAGCTTATTAACACATATACAGCAAGATACAGATCTTGCTAGAGATCTATTGGATATAAAATCATTAAGTTATTCTGAGCTTAAAACGGGCTTTTTAGCGATGGTAGAAAGCTCGGCAGACAATATTACCAGCTCTAAAATTAAACAAGTTTACTTTCCTGTCGAAACTGATTACCACCAGCTATCTTTGCTCACTAACTCTGGCATGGTTTATGAGCTAAGAAAGCGTATTGATACGTTAAGGTTTTCTGACGAAGTAAAAGAACTACGTGATAAAAAACGTAAGAGTGAATTCAGTGAACAAGGGTTTAGTGAAATTTATGGTTTAACAACGATAGGTTACGGCGGGACTAAACCTCAAAATATCAGCGTGCTCAATAACCAAAATGGCGGTAAGGCTCATCTATTATCATCTTTACCTCCGGTGCTGGAAAAACGTCACATCCATTTCCCTAAAAGGGACTTTTTTGTTGAGTCTCTTCAAAAAAGAGAAGTGACTAGCTTATTTCATACCTTACAAAAAATCATCAAGGCGGAGCGTAATAATATTAATGTACGAGATGCACGGGATCTGTGTATTCAAGAGATTCTTGATAAGGTCATTGAAAAAATGTGGGCGGTTCGATTTATATCCTCAGACCAATACTACCAAGAGAGTTCAAGCCTAAAGAGTTATCAATTGACCTGGTTACATGACGGTTTCAAACAAGAAAGAGAAACAACAGATATATGGTTAGATAAATTAACCGGTGAAATATCACGTTGGATCAGTCGTTGCTATGAAGATGTTGTTGGCAAACAAGCCATCAAATTGGGTGAACAAGAGGTGGCGCATATTGCTCAACTCGTTGAACAAAACAAGGAGGCGCTAAGATGAGTGAAATAAAACGTGTATTGTTATTGCCCCATATAAAAGTGCATAACGCTAATGCGTTATCTAGCCCCTTCACTATTGGTTTTCCTGCCATGACTGCCTGGTTAGGTGCAGTCCATGCATTACAGCGGAAACTCAATACAAGTGGCTTTGATAAAATAAAATTTAATGCCACAGGCATTGTGAGCCATCAATGTGATTTACAAACACATAAAGGCGTGGGGGATTATGTGCATTCTATTGTCGGCACAGGTAATCCTCTAGATAAAACAGGGGCGCGGAGCGCATTCATTGAAGAAGCGCGTTGCCATCTAGATATCTCATTACTAATCGAATACTCGGGTATGGAAAAAGAAGAGGAAGCCGCATTTAAGCAGAAAATCATACATTTACTGCATGGCAGTATGAAAATAGCGGGTGGTGATATTTTAAATTTTTATGCGCCTGAATTTTTCAAAATAGAAGAAGGAAATAATAAAGATCTTCATCAGTTAACTCGAAAAATAATGCCTGGTTACGCATTGATCGAACGACGTGATTTAATGATTGATGCCATGGAAGGGGGCCTGGATGCAATCGATGCACTGCTAGACAATTTAGCGATCCACCATAAGTGTAAAGCAACAGAAAACCAGGAAGGTGAAAGCAAAATAGCTTGGTCGAGTCACCGCAAAGTTAAGGGGTGGATTGTACCGATAGCAACAGGATTTCATGGTTTGACTGAACCGGGGCAGGCTAAAAACCAACGTGACCCCGAGACACCCCATCGTTTTGCAGAAAGTGTGGTTACTCTTGGTGAATTTAAAATGCCACACCGCCTTAAATCGATAAATGAAATTTTATGGTCTTATCATGCAGATTTACAAAGCAACTTGTACCTGTGTACACAAAATTGCATCACAAAAGCAACAACCAATTCAGTATCGGAACAATTAGCATCACTTTTTGATTAATTATTAGGAATAAGGAAAAATATCATGGCTAAAAATGAAAACATTGCATCAGTATTGGCATTCGAGAAAAAATTAGTACCATCAGATGGTTATATGTATGGCACTAATTGGGATAATAAATCACAGGTAACGCCGTTAACATTAACTGAGAAATCGGTACGAGGAACAATCTCCAATCGATTAAAAGCAGCAATTAAAAATGATCCCGTAAAATTAAATGCAGAGGTGGAAAAAGCAAATTTACAAACAGTAGATGCATGCGCATTAACGCCAGAACAAGACACGCTTAAATTACAGTTTACGTTAAAAGTATTAGGAGGAGTACAACAACCTTCTGCTTGTAATAATGCATTGTTCAAACAAAGTTATAGTAAAGCGGTCACAGAGTATGTTGAAAAAGAAGGTTTTCAAGAGCTGGGAAAACGCTATGCACTTAACTTAGCTAATGCGCGTTTTTTATGGCGTAATCGTGTTGGCGCTGAAAATATTGAAGTACAAGTTAATGCATTAAACAAAGACAGCAAGCAGTCATGGGTATTTGATGCAAGCGAATTTAGTACTCGCCATTTTAATAGCAATGATAAACAAGTAAATGAATTAGGGAGTCGTATTGCTAAGGCACTAGCCAGCGAAGATGACTTTTTAATGTTAGAAATAAATTGTTTTGCCCAACTGGGTAAAGCACAAGAAGTTTATCCAAGCGAAGAATTAGTGTTAGATAAAGGTAAAGGTAAAAAGAGTAAAATACTTTATTCAGTGAAAGATATTGCTGCTATGCATTCACAGAAAATAGGTAATGCACTGCGCAGTATTGATACCTGGTATCCAGAATTTGAAGATCTAGAAAAAACAGCTGGTCCGATAGCGATTGAACCTTATGGTGCAGTCACAAACTTAGGTAAAGCCTACCGCACACCCAAAGAAAAGCAGGATTTTTATACCTTTTTTGATAAGTGGGCACGTGGAATCAAACTTGATCGGGTTGAAGATGAGCATTATGTCATGGCTATTCTAGTACGTGGTGGCGTTTTTGGTGAAAGTGACAAATAGACGGCTGTTTATTTTAAAGGAGAGAAAATGAAATATTATCTCGATGTTACGCTTTTGCCTGATACTGAAATTCCATTAGGGTTTATTTGGCAGAAAGTATTTCAACAATTACATATCGCGCTTGCTGATAATAAAGTGGGGGAGAATGAATCTGAAATCGCATTATCATTACCCAATTACGGTGACAAAGTATTCCCATTAGGTAATAAATTGCGTTTGTTTAGCATATCGGAGCAAATTTTAGAAAAACTATCCGTAGCTAAGTGGTTAAAAAACTTTTCGGATCATACACACATAACGTCAATAAAATCAGTACCTGATTCTGTTAATGAATATGCTTGCTTTACCCGTAAACAATTTACTACCAATATTGCCCGGTTAGCAAGGCGAAGAGCCAAGCGGCATAAAGAAACCTTTGAACAAGCATTACAACATTATGCAAGCTTTGAAGATGAGCACAGTAAACTACCGTTTATAAACTTAAAAAGTTTAACGAACAACACACAGTTTCGACTTTTTATAGATAGAAATATCACTGAGCGATCAGAAAAAGGTGGTTTTAATTGTTACGGATTAAGTCAAACAACAGCAACAGTTCCTTGGTTTTAACCTTTATTTTTGCTCTTTAAAAATAAAATGTAAAAACAGTAAGTTACAAACAGTCAAAAAATTTAGGTAGAAAACATGAAATTGACCTAATTGATTGTTGTAACTTATTTTTTGGCTGATATTCTATTGTTCACTGCCGCACAGGCAGCTTAGAAAAGCTGGCGTAAACTTACCGACGAGCAGGTGACGTTCACTGCCGCACAGGCAGCTTAGAAATCGTTAAGAGTTTTTGTCGTTAGGGTAAAGTAGTTCACTGCCGCACAGGCAGCTTAGAAAGCATAGCGCGCACTCCTGACTGGTTCCAAAAGGTTCACTGCCGCACAGGCAGCTTAGAAAATTTCCCCGCGTTCATATTTTGAGATGGTCGTGTTCACTGCCGCACAGGCAGCTTAGAAACTGTCATCAGAGCGCCCGCTGGTCAAGGTCGAGTTCACTGCCGCACAGGCAGCTTAGAAATTATTCGTTAATTAGCTTGTTAAGCTCTTTTGTTCACTGCCGCACAGGCAGCTTAGAAATGTGCGAGCTGGACAATGACGGCGTGCCCCAGGTTCACTGCCGCACAGGCAGCTTAGAAAATCGCGGTACCGCGCAGCGGTTTTATAAAGCCGTTCACTGCCGCACAGGCAGCTTAGAAATGCTGATCATGCGCGCCAGCGGTGCAGATATGGTTCACTGCCGCACAGGCAGCTTAGAAAGTTCAGGGTAGCAGTGAACAGCGGCACCTCTTGTTCACTGCCGCACAGGCAGCTTAGAAAGCCTTCAGAAAGAGCGGTAAAACAAAGCAAAGGTTCACTGCCGCACAGGCAGCTTAGAAAGATAAACAGGCGCAGGTTGCCATCTTCGCAACGTTCACTGCCGCACAGGCAGCTTAGAAAGTAATGGGCAATCGGGGTATTGCCGATCATGAGTTCACTGCCGCACAGGCAGCTTAGAAATCAGCAGTAAGCTTTTCTTTTTTGACGCTTCTTGTTCACTGCCGCACAGGCAGCTTAGAAAGGCATATCTTTAAAAAGCTTGGCTTTGGTTTCGTTCACTGCCGCACAGGCAGCTTAGAAAAGCCAGGCAGAAAAGCGCCGTGTTAAGCAGGAGTTCACTGCCGCACAGGCAGCTTAGAAAACACTGGATAAGTTAAATGCATACTGCCAGGAGTTCACTGCCGCACAGGCAGCTTAGAAAAGCCCGAAATCACAACAGAGGATCATGCACAGGTTCACTGCCGCACAGGCAGCTTAGAAAGATCGCTCTTGCGGCGCTGCTCTGCCTGCTTGGTTCACTGCCGCACAGGCAGCTTAGAAATTTTGCACCTGCTTCGGTAACTCGTTCAACTGGTTCACTGCCGCACAGGCAGCTTAGAAAGGCCAGGACGATTCAGGGAGTGCAGTTTTCACGTTCACTGCCGCACAGGCAGCTTAGAAAAGTTCATCAAGAACTCTATTAGCACATTCAACGTTCACTGCCGCACAGGCAGCTTAGAAAATCATCGCCTAGTGGTGTACCGCCACAAATAAGTTCACTGCCGCACAGGCAGCTTAGAAATATTCAACACTAAGTATTCAGGGAAAGTAGCTGTTCACTGCCGCACAGGCAGCTTAGAAAACGACACGAGATGACCAGTTCTTGTGATAAGGGTTCACTGCCGCACAGGCAGCTTAGAAAGTTTCAACACTGTTAGGTAACCAAACTTTCGCGTTCACTGCCGCACAGGCAGCTTAGAAAATTGCTTTGTTTTACGGGTCAGCGTTTTGATCAGTTCACTGCCGCACAGGCAGCTTAGAAAAAGCCTTTGCCGTGGCGGAGTCTATCGTCAAAGTTCACTGCCGCACAGGCAGCTTAGAAAAGCAGGTCAGCGCCTGTGAAAGGATTTTATTGGTTCACTGCCGCACAGGCAGCTTAGAAAAGGCAATGTCCGAAAGCGTCACGCCGGAACAGGTTCACTGCCGCACAGGCAGCTTAGAAAGCATTAGCCAGCAGCTCATTCTCAGCTGCCGGGTTCACTGCCGCACAGGCAGCTTAGAAAAATGAATCGGTGAAAGTGCGCCTTGAGTTTCCGTTCACTGCCGCACAGGCAGCTTAGAAAGATTGCGTTACCTGCGTCAGCAAACCGGTTGGGTTCACTGCCGCACAGGCAGCTTAGAAAATCTGGAAACTCATAATAATACAAATCTTTTAGTTCACTGCCGCACAGGCAGCTTAGAAATTCGCGCATGCCGTCCTGCCAGATTGGTTCGCGTTCACTGCCGCACAGGCAGCTTAGAAAAATTACCGGAAATTCCAACCGATTTTGATTTGGTTCACTGCCGCACAGGCAGCTTAGAAATGCTGGTATGTCTGCCAGTTTTTCTAGCCGTTGTTCACTGCCGCACAGGCAGCTTAGAAAAACAACACTAACAATAGTTTTCCCAGCACTATGTTCACTGCCGCACAGGCAGCTTAGAAACGCCGAAGAGCAGGCGAAGAAACGCTATGAATGTTCACTGCCGCACAGGCAGCTTAGAAATCTGTTTCTGCGAGTCTTGATGCTGCAAACGCGTTCACTGCCGCACAGGCAGCTTAGAAATTACCACCAGTGCCAAGCCCGGCAGATAAAATGTTCACTGCCGCACAGGCAGCTTAGAAAACCACCTAAGCCGCCAACTGCCGCGGCGTTTCGTTCACTGCCGCACAGGCAGCTTAGAAAATAGCTCACTCCTGCAAATAAAACTTTGAGCAGTTCACTGCCGCACAGGCAGCTTAGAAACACACGCAGAGATTCCAGCGACAATGTATATTGTTCACTGCCGCACAGGCAGCTTAGAAATGGTCATGGAAAATCTTACGGGGTGGTCGCAAGTTCACTGCCGCACAGGCAGCTTAGAAATATTAAAACCCAACTTTCTATTGATGGCCCTGGTTCACTGCCGCACAGGCAGCTTAGAAATGATCACTATCGCGTGAACTCATAGAGCCCATGTTCACTGCCGCACAGGCAGCTTAGAAAAGCAAATGAAGATGAAGCTGAAAAGCTAAAATGTTCACTGCCGCACAGGCAGCTTAGAAAATAACCACCAGCGCAACTTGTTTTTTAATCTCGTTCACTGCCGCACAGGCAGCTTAGAAATAGCAATTCTGTCGAAACTTGTTATAAAATCAGTTCACTGCCGCACAGGCAGCTTAGAAAAGTGCAGCCGCAGCCAGTGCAGCCAGTGGTAGGTTCACTGCCGCACAGGCAGCTTAGAAAAACCATAAATTCAAAATAAGGCACTCTCCGGCGTTCACTGCCGCACAGGCAGCTTAGAAAATCAGGCGTAGTGTTATTTAAAGTATCACCCAGTTCACTGCCGCACAGGCAGCTTAGAAAATGATGGCTTTACATTGCATGATTTGGTTAGTGTTCACTGCCGCACAGGCAGCTTAGAAATTGAAGTGTTTCTAATTGTCTGCTTGTTAATGGTTCACTGCCGCACAGGCAGCTTAGAAAGCCCAGGCTGGCATTGCTGCTTTCAACCCGTAGTTCACTGCCGCACAGGCAGCTTAGAAAGCTAGATTCGCACCGTTAAAGCAAGAAACAATGTTCACTGCCGCACAGGCAGCTTAGAAAATCGAATAGGTGGTGCTGGGATTCCTCGCCTAGTTCACTGCCGCACAGGCAGCTTAGAAACTCACAAATCAAAAATTACAAAAACTTCCCCAGTTCACTGCCGCACAGGCAGCTTAGAAAATAGAGAAAACAAGTATCTTACAGAGGTATTTGTTCACTGCCGCACAGGCAGCTTAGAAATCTATATGGTGAAAGTTCTGGGTATATAGAGTGTTCACTGCCGCACAGGCAGCTTAGAAAACATAAAAGATTATACAGGAGCCTCTTTATTAGTTCACTGCCGCACAGGCAGCTTAGAAAAAGCATAGACATCAACAAGCCTATCACATCACGTTCACTGCCGCACAGGCAGCTTAGAAACAGATTTGATATATACGAGTCCGACAAAAGGGGTTCACTGCCGCACAGGCAGCTTAGAAATCATTGCTTGTCCTGCATTATATACGCACTATGTTCACTGCCGCACAGGCAGCTTAGAAAAGCGGGAAATTTGGTAAGGCACATCATTCCAAGTTCACTGCCGCACAGGCAGCTTAGAAAGGCAAGGGGGTCAGGGCGAGCTGCCACAGATCGTTCACTGCCGCACAGGCAGCTTAGAAAGATGGTCAAACGTTCGATGTTATGAGCGTTGTGTTCACTGCCGCACAGGCAGCTTAGAAAAACAACGAATTTAATAACCAATCCCTTGATAGGTTCACTGCCGCACAGGCAGCTTAGAAAAATAGTTTACGAAATGCCAATCAATAAGCCAGTTCACTGCCGCACAGGCAGCTTAGAAAAACCGGAAACAAGAATAAACCAGCCAATTGACGTTCACTGCCGCACAGGCAGCTTAGAAACGTTAACGCGTCAAACTCTGGGATATTCGTCTGTTCACTGCCGCACAGGCAGCTTAGAAATTTAATATTTGCCATCCACGGATCAACTTTGTGTTCACTGCCGCACAGGCAGCTTAGAAAATTAATTCGGAAGCCTATCAATTAACTTACTTGTTCACTGCCGCACAGGCAGCTTAGAAAACATTCATCTTCCGGAAGATAGTTGTCGCTTTGTTCACTGCCGCACAGGCAGCTTAGAAAAATATCTACAAGCTCTCTTTCTATCTCATATTGTTCACTGCCGCACAGGCAGCTTAGAAAGTTGGCATTTGCTTCTCATAGCCACCGTCCCTGGGGCTCACCCAGTTCGGCATCCATGCCTCTCGCTCGTGGGACATTACTGGCGCAATACTCGCCCGCACAGGCAGCTTAGAAGTTGGCATTTGCTTCTCATAGCCACCGTCCCTGGGGCTCACCCAGTTCGGCATCCATGCCTCTCGCTCGTGGCACCCCCGCATATTGTTTAATAATTCAGTCAGTGAAAAAATTTATTGTGCTGATAAGCGCTATTAATTGCTCATTTTCTTCGCATCGAGCTTTGTTCCGGAAGATTAATGGCTTAATCTAAAAGTGTTTACCAGAGGATATGCTAATGTCGATGGTTATTGAAAATAAATTTAGACAGGGAGAAAACAGATGACAGGTCGATTTGAACTTTATTACCTGCCGGCACTGCTGTTATTGACGGCATGCTCTAGTGCTTACTATGGGGCGATGGAAAAAGTCGGCATTCATAAACGCGAGATCCTAGTGGATCGGGTTGAAGATGCCAAAGTTTCGCAGCAGGAAGCACAACAGGAGTTCAGCTCCGCATTGGAGCAATTGACACTGCTTAGCGGATTTGACGGCGGGGCAATGGAAGCTGCCTATGAAAGTACTAGGGAAGCCTATGAGGGCAGTGAAGAAGCGGCAGATGAGGTGTCGAAGCGCATCGAGAAGATTGAGAATGTCGCGCAGGCGCTCTTTGACGAGTGGCAAGAAGAACTCGAGCAATACAGTTCGGCCAAGCTTAAACGAGACAGCCGCAATAAGCTTAGGCAGACCCAGTCGGACTACAAGCTGTTAATTGAGGCTATGCAGCGCACTGAAAGTAAAATGCAGCCGGTGCTTGCTGCGCTGCGCGATAATATGCTTTATTTGAAACATAACCTGAATGCTCGCGCGGTCGCCGGGTTGCAGGGGGAATTCAGCAAGTTGAAGCTGGATATTCGCCAGCTAATCGACGAGATGAATGTTGCTATCGCCCAATCGGATAGCTTTATTGCCAGGCTGAAGCAGTGAACAAGCGACAGACTAATCCACTATGAGCCCATGGTGAAGCCTTTATTAAAAGGCGCTTGGCATGCACCGATCGTGATGCCGTTAAGGAAAATATTGAGGCGAATAATGATCGTGGCCAATTTGATTTTCACTCGCAAAGAGAATTACTAACAGCACGGTGTAAGTAATTTATATCGAGTCACTGTTTATAATACGTTATGTAGTCTAAAATTTGACCAGTAAGCTTTTAGCTTTGAAATAATCAGATATGACTTTTCTCTATTGAAAAAACAAAGGTTAACAGATGGACGCACCGATATTAATGGTTTCACATGTCGCATTTGGCCTGATAGGAATTTTAGGGGCATTGGTTATATTGGTAGACCTGCAAAATATAAACCCTAACAATATTCGGCGAATTAAATTACTATCCTGGGTTGTCACGGCAGGGATCATCTTATCTTTTATTTTAGGCGGCTATTGGTATGTTATTTATTACGCTGCCGACAAAGAAATCATCAAAGCCGGCGCTTGGCCTTGGGCTCATAATATTGTAATGGAAGTCAAAGAGCATATTTTCTTTATGCTTTTACTTCTTAGCGGCTTTCTCTCGCTTATTTTAGTGCAACTGAAAACGGCTGATGACTTCAAGTATTTACGTCTAGCCAAGTCTGTCTGCGCTTTAATTGTGCTTCTGGGGTTAATGATGGAGGCTGGTGGAGCGGTTGTGGCGTTAGGCGTCAGGATGGGATTATGAATAAAATAGTAACAAGTGCGACCTGGTCATTCTTTGTGCTCTGTATTTTTAATGCAGTGCTGGTGATTGCCAAGGAAAGTTATTCGCCATTGAAGGCGCTTATGGCTGCCTTAACCGGTCACCACTGGGTAACACATGGCGTAATTATTATTGTTTTGTATCTGCTGCTAACCATGGCCTTGTTCAAATTTTGCCGAGTTGAGAATACTGATATTAATGATGCGCGGCTGGGTAACAGGGTGATTCAGGGGGGGCTTATTGGAGTCTTCTTGATCACCGGGTTTTATCTGCTTCACTGACTAAGAACAAGATGCAAGCCCGGCACAAAATAGAAAAATCCCTGGTGAATGGAGCTCAAACATTATCAGGCAAACTTGCGCCTTCCCTGTTAACGTCTCTAATAAAAAATAAGGTGGCATTATTGATTGCCGTACTCCTTATTTTCTGCTCTATTCAACCGGGATTTGCCGCCGGAAAAAAGCCGCTATGGGAGTATGGCATAGGCACTGTAGGATGGTATGGCCCGGATTATTTAGGTGCAGAGCAAACGCAGACTTATTTGCTTCCTATCCCCTATTTTGTTTATCGCGGCGAGGTTTTTCGCGCGGATCGTGAAGGTCTGCGCGGTTTGCTTTTCAGCTCTGATAAACTGGATATAAACATCAGTGTCAGTGCGGCATTACCGGTAGACAGTGAAGATAATAATGCCAGAGAGGGAATGGACGATCTCAACTTTATGGTCGAAGTCGGCCCCACTTTGCAGTATCAGCTGCTGCAGGCTGAGCGTCAGCAGCTGCGTTTTGAGCTGCCGGTTAGAGCCGCGTTTACCCTGGGAAGTGAGTTTTTAAACCATCAGGGCTGGACAACTAATCCCCGTTTTCAATATGAGCAGCAACAACAGGAGTGGGAGATCACGACCACTGCCGGATTGGTATTTAGCGATAGACGCTACCATGGTTATATTTACGACGTGGATCAGCAATATGTTCGTGCGGACAGGCCATTTTACCAATCCTCATCCGGTTTCACCGGTAGTCGCTTCTCAGTGAGCATTAAGCGTCAATTCGGTGATTTCTATATTGGCGCTTTGCTTAGTTATAACAACCTCAGCGGCTCTATTAATAGTGACAGTCCACTGCTCAAGCAGCAGCATTATTTATCTGCAGGCATGATCATAGCCTGGATATTGGGCAGATCTGATAAAAAAATCTAACTTCTGTGCAGGTCGCTGGAAAGAATATCGAGATTGGGTTGCATAACGATTTAAGCGTTTTCGACAGCAGTTTTCATCCAGTTCAAAAGCATCGGCCGCTGCTGCTTCTGCCAGCCGCTTAATACTTTCAGTTGTTTGGATAGATGGCATTGAGTGCCATAAAGGTTAATAATAAGATGGCAAACACTATGGTGCCAATAATGAAACAATTGATAATAATTTTTCTCTCCTTAAACATTTTAGCCTGTACGGCTGTTTCGGCTGCAAAAAATGAAGGATTTAAAGAAACCGGCAAGGCATCTTTTTATGCGGATAAGTTTCAAGGCAGAAAAACCGCCAGCGGTGCGCGGTTCAACCAGAAGGCAAAAACGGCAGCACATAAAAAACTGCCTTTTGGCACAAAGGTAAAAGTCACCAATTTAAATAACGGTAAACATGTTGTAGTAGTCATCAATGATAGAGGTCCCTTTATTAAAGGAAGGATCATTGATCTGTCGCGCTCAGCATTTACGGTTATCGGCAATATCAACTCAGGTGTGATTAAAGTACGCATTGAAGTGCTGGATTGACGTTACGCGTGTTTAGAACGTGCTGTCCTATTGCTAAATCTGAATGCAGCGCAGTTAAAGCGCAGTGAAGTGCACCCGCTATCCTGTTTGCTGCGCGCTTAACTGCGTCAGCAACAAAATGCCCGGCTAAAAAAACCAGCTGCTTAGCTGGTTTTTTAACACAAGTAAAAGAACTCGTTAAGGTAAAACTTTTTTGAAGGGTTTGACAATCACCTTGCTGTACACACCGGCAGCAACATAAGGGTCGGCATCTGCCCACGCCTGTGCTTCTGTAAGGGTGGCAAATTCAGCAATCACCGTTGAGCCGCTAAAGCCGGCCTCACCGGGTTCGTCACTGTCTATTGCCGGCATAGGCCCGGCAACCAATAGGCGCCCCTGTTCATGTAATTCCTGCAGGCGCGCCAGGTGAGCAGGGCGGGCCTGCTTGCGCAGTGGCAAACTATTATCAATATCTTGAGAAAAAATAACGTATAACATGCTTATTCCTTGTTTTCTTTTTCAGCGGGTACGGGTAAATATTTGTAAAGGTAGACGCCGCTGAGAATGGTGAAGACAAGGGTTGCCCCTAACAGCCCGAAGACTTTAAAGTTCACCCAGATCTCCTGTGGCAGGCTAAAGGCAATATAGACATTGACAGCGCCTAATACGGCAAAAAACACTGCCCAGGCAATATTCAGGTTATTCCAGACATTATCCGGCAGGCTGAGCTCTTTACTGAGCATCTGTTTAATAATCGGCTTTTTAAAGAGAAGCTGGCTGACTAACAGGGCAACAGAAAATAGTGCGTAAACCACAGTTACTTTCCATTTAATAAAAGCATCATCATGCAGGAACAGGGTTAAGCCACCAAAGACGACAACCATCACAAAGGTGATGATATGCATTTTTTCTGCTTTGCCGTGTTTGAAATAGTTATATGCCAGCATCAAGCCCATAGTGACCATTAACGATGCCGTCGCCATATAAATATCAACCATTTTGTAGACCGCAAAAAAGATAATCAGCGGAATAAACTCAAAAAATTGTTTCATATATCTCCTCGTTCCCACGCTCTGCGTGGGAATGCATACTGACTGATGCGCAGTGTACCTTATATTTACTTGTAGGTCGCCTGCTTCATTTTACTAATAAAGCTGTGCATTTTCTGCAGCAGCCGTTCCGGGTTATCGAGGTTATCCTGAATAACTTTAACTACGGCTGAGCCGGAGATGGCACCTGCCGCACCCGATTGGATCGCTTCTTTGACCTGTTCTGGCTTAGAAATGCCAAAACCCAGTAGCGAAGGCGCCGCATTATGTTTATTAAGTGTTTTTAACATATGTTCAACCGGCATGCCGGCTTTGGTATCGGCACCGGTCACACCGGCACGACTGAGCAGGTAGGTATAACCTGAGCCATATTCAGCAACCTGCTGCAGTGTTTCCTGATCGCCATTAGGCGGTGCGATAAAGATCTGCTCAATGCCGAACTTTTTAGCAGCAGCTCGATAAGGGGCGCTTTCGTGCAGCGGCACATCGGCAATTAATATTGAATCGACACCGGCTTTAGCGCAACGCTCATAGAAATTCTCAATACCGTTACGGTAGACCAGATTGACGTAAAGCAGCAGACCGATAGGTATAGTCGGGTGTGTTTTGCGAATCTCTGCAATGATCTCCAGACAGCTGTCCGGTGTCGCGCCTGACTGTAACGCGCGCGTCGAGGCATCTTGAATAACGATACCATCTGCGACCGGGTCGGAAAAAGGGATCCCCAATTCCAGCGCATCGGCACCGGCAGTAACTAGAGTATCAATAATTTTAAGGGACAGTTCACGATTAGGATCGCCAATAGTGACGAAAGGAACAAATGCGCCCTGCTTTTCAGTTTCAAGACGGTTAAATAAAGCCTGGTAACGTTTGCTCATTAGATCATTCCTCTTTTTTCAAAAATTTCTGCGACAGTAAAGATATCTTTATCACCACGGCCTGATAAATTGACAATAATAATCTGCTCTTTGTCATCGTGTTCAATAATTTTAAGGGCATGTGCCAGGGCATGTGCTGATTCCAAAGCCGGAATGATCCCTTCATTTTCAGAAAGGGCTTTGAACGCGGCAAGTGCTTCATCATCGGTGGCGTTTACGTATTGTGCGCGCCCTGTTTGTGCGAGGTATGCATGTTGCGGGCCGACTGAAGGGAAATCCAGGCCGGCAGAGATTGAGTAGGACTCTTGTACCTGCCCGTATTTATCCTGCATCATTAAGGAGTGCATACCAAAGAAGATCCCTTTTGAACCGTAGGAGATAGGACAGCCGTGCTCACCGGTTTCAATACCATGGCCGCCCGGTTCAACACCAATCAGCTCGACATTTTCATCATCAATAAAATCATTGAACATACCAATGGCATTGGAGCCGCCGCCGACACAGGCAATCACTTTATTGGGCAGAATGCCTTCTTTCTTCAAACACTGCTGTTTAGCTTCTTCACCGATCATCTTCTGGAACTCACGGACAATAATAGGGAAGGGGTGCGGCCCTGCTGCCGTTCCTAACAGGTAATGGGTTGTGTCATAACTGCCTGCCCAATCGCGGAACGCTTCATTACAGGCATCTTTAAGTGTTGCTGAGCCGGAAGTCACCGGGATCACTTCCGCGCCCATTAAGCGCATACGGAAGACATTGGGTTTCTGCCGTTCACAGTCTACAGCGCCCATATAGATCTTACATTTCAGGCCGAGTAATGAACAAGCCAGTGCTGTTGCCACGCCATGTTGTCCGGCGCCTGTTTCGGCAATGATCTCATTTTTGCCCATACGTTTAGCAAGCAGCGCCTGACCTAATACCTGATTGGTTTTATGGGCACCGCCGTGGAGCAAATCTTCACGTTTCAGATACAGTTTAGTTTTCTTACCCTTGGTCAAATTGCGGCATCGCGTCAGGGGGGTCGGGCGGCCTGCATATTCGGTTAATAACTCTGAAAATTCAGCAATAAACTCAGGATCAGATTGTGCTTTGATAAATTCAGCTTCTAATTGCTTCAGCGCCGGAACAAGGATTTGTGGTACATACATGCCACCAAATTCACCGAAATACGGGTTTAATTTTTCCATTTTAGTTATACCTTATCTGAATTGCGTTGTAGGTAATGTGTAATTGCTGCAAATGCGGCATCTACTTTTACTTTATCTTTTTTACCCGGTGCACTTTCAACGCCGGAGTTGAAATCTAAACCGGCACAGCCGATAAGTGCCGCCTGTTGTGCATTTTCCGGGGTTAATCCGCCGGCCAGCATGATAGTGTTTTTATCGATATTGCAATCATCAAGCAGGGACCAGTCAAATGTCTGACCGGTACCGCCACTTTGCTTGCCGATACGGCTATCAAGCAGATGTTTGTCGACCTTAAAGGCACTTAAATCCGGCAGTGTTGCACTGATACCGTAGGCCTTCCATATGGCACATGATTCAGGCAACAGTGTGCGTAATTTGTCAATATACTCAGGCGTTTCATCACCATGCAGCTGCACAACATGAAAACCCAGCTGCTTGACCGTATAGCTGATAATCTCAGGATTCTCATTCTGGAAAACACCGACATATAAAAGCGGCGCACCGGCCATCACTAACCGTGCCTGCTCCATATCCACATAGCGCGGCGATTTTTCGACAAAGATCAAACCGCCATAAACGGCACCGGCGCGATAGACATCCGCCGCGCTGCGCGCATGGGTTAATCCGCAGACCTTATTATCACCGAGTATCAGACGACGGCAGGCTCTGTCGATATTGTGCTGGCTCATTAGTGAGCTGCCCACTAAAAAGCCATTGGCGTATTTGCTTAATGCTTTAACCTGCGCATGGTTGTAGATTCCGGATTCGGAAATGACCACGCGATCGGCGGGTATTTTTGCTGCCAGTTCCATAGTACGGTTAAGGTCGATACTTAGATCACGCAGATCGCGATTATTAATGCCGATAACCTGAGCCCCTAAGGCTATCGCCCGCACCAGCTCATGCTCATTACTGACTTCGGTCAACACCCCCATATTCAGGCTGTGCGCGGTATCGCGATAAGCCTGATAAGCATCATCATCGAGTACCGATAGCATTAATAAAACGGCATCGGCCTGATAGTAGCGGGCCAGATAAATCTGGTAAGGGTCGATAATAAAATCTTTGCAGAGAACAGGTTGAGTAACCTGTTCGCGAACCTTGTTGATATACTCAAAGTCACCCTGGAAATATTTTTCATCGGTCAGCACTGAGATGGCGCTGGCATAGTTTTTATAAGTCCCGGCGATCAAGTCCAAATCAAACTCTTCGCGGATAAGGCCCTTGGAAGGAGAAGCTTTTTTGCACTCTAAAATAAACACACTTTTATCCTGCTGCAGCGCATGATAAAAACTGCGATCACTCTCGGTGATCTTATCTTTAAAGCCGATTAAAGGCTGCTGCTGTTTACGCTCTTTAACCCATTGCGCTTTATCGGCAACAATTTTACCAAGAATTGTATCTTGTAAACTTTGATCATTTAACATTGACTTTGCTCCGCGAGTGCTTGTAATAATTGTAAAGGTTTGCCGGTCAACATCATCTCCATTGCCAGTTTTGTGCCTTCCTTAAAGTCGTTTGCCATACCGTTTAACACCAGTAAAGCGGAAACATTGACGGCTACCGCTGCCTGCTGTGCAGCTGTGCCTTTACCCTGCAGTATCTTTTCGATAATCACTTTGTTTTCTGCAGCATCACCGCCGAGAATGCTGTCAATAGGGTAACTGTCGACACCGAAATCCGCCGGTGTCAGGGTATATTCTTTGATCTCACCGTCAATGAGTTCAGCAACCTGTGTTTCACCGTGCAGAGCAACTTCATCTAAACCACTGCCATAGACGACCATCACGCGCTTCATACCCAATTGTTTGTGTACCTGGGCAATCGGTTTTAAAAGCTCCGGCGCATAAACCCCCATCAGCTCAAAATCAGGACGGGCCGGGTTAACTAACGGCCCTAACACATTAAAGATGGAGCGGGTTTTCAGTGCAGCGCGCACCGGCGCGGCAAAGCGCATGCCGGCATGGTATTGCGGGGCAAAAATAAAGCACACATTGAGCGAGTCTAAACATTGACGGGCCACTTTCGGACTCATATCCAGGTTAACGCCAAATGCCGCAAGCAGATCCGAAGCCCCGGATTTACTGGAAACACTGCGACTGCCATGTTTGCAGACTTTCAGGCCGCAGGCTGCCGCGACAAAGGCACTGGCGGTGGAGATATTAATGGTGCCGAAGCCGTCACCACCGGTACCGACAATATCGGTAAAGGCATAATCGGGACGCGGAAAGGGCTTCGCCTGTGCCAGCAGTGCCTTAGCCGCGCCGGTTATCTCTTCCGGGGTTTCGCCCTTGATTTTTAATGCGGTTAATACCGAAGATAAAACGATAGGGTCGATTTCACCCTGTACAACCTGCTCAAAAAAAGCCTGGCTCTGCTCACTGGAAAGTGATTTCCCTGCATATAACTGCTCTAACGTCTGTTGCATATTAAACTGACTCACTAAACCGTCTCCCTGTTGGTAACAAGATTTAAACTTGTCTCTAATAATTTTGCTCCCTGGCAGGTTAAAATCGATTCCGGATGGAATTGAAAGCCGATCACTCTATCCTGCTCATTGTAAACCGCCATGCACATGCCGTTAAAATCCGCAACCACTTCCAGTGAATCCGGTACCTTAGTGCCGACCAGCGAGTGGTAGCGGGCAACGGAAAGCGGCTGGCTTAATCCGGCAAACATGCGATCACCGCAATGGCTGATTAATGAGGATTTACCATGCATGATCTCCTCGGCCTGACCGACAACCCCCCCGTATTGCTCAATTAACGCCTGGTGGCCGAGACAGATACCAATAATAGGAATCTGGCCTTTACATAAGCCGATCAGCTCTATCAGACAGCCCGCTGCACTTGGCGTACCGGGCCCCGGGGAAAGCACCAGTACAGCTTCGCTTTCACAGGCATCGATATGTGCTTTTATCTGCTCTGCCGGCATGCTGTTGCGGTAAATTTTAACCGGATAACCGAGCGCTTTAAACTGATCGACCAGGTTATAGGTAAAGGAATCAAAGTTATCGAGAAAAAAAAGTGTTTGTTTTTTAGTTGTATGCATCGCCTTATTCTCCAGAAACCTTTGCTAGTGTAGTGCCGTGTGCAAGAGCAATGGCATTTAATACAGCTGCTGCTTTGCCGCGTGTTTCATCAGCCTCGGACTGCGGATTGGAATCAAATACCACGCCGGCACCGGCTTGTGCCTGGGCAATGCCGTTTTTGACAAAGGCGGAGCGGATAACAATACAGGTATCCATATCACCGCAGCCATTGATATAACCCACTGCGCCGCCGTAACTGCCGCGGCGTTTCTGCTCAACCTGACGGACCAGCTGTGAAGCGCTGATTTTCGGTGCGCCGACTAAGGTGCCCATATTCATACAGGCCTGATAGGCGTGCAGCGCATCTAAATCAGCACGCAGTTTGCCGACCACGCGGGAAACCAGGTGCATCACATGGCTGTAGCGATCCACTTTCAGCAGGTCGGCCACATGACGTGTACCGGGCTCGCTGATACGGGCAACATCGTTACGCGCCAGATCAACCAGCATCAGATGCTCGGAGGTTTCTTTTTTATCCAGTCGTAACTCCAGCTCCAGGCGCCCGTCCAAATCTTTATTGATTGAGCCGTCAGGGTTAAAGCCGCGACCGCGGGTGCCGGCAATCGGGTAGATTTCAACATCGTTTGAGCTTTGCGTATATTTGATAGCACTTTCCGGTGATGCGCCAAAGAGAATAAAGTCACTGTCCTTAAGGTAAAACATATAGGGACTCGGATTAGTCTCTTTTAACTTGGCATAAGCGGCAATCGGATTCGGGCAGGCGAGCGAAAAGCTGCGTGAAGGGACTACCTGGAAAATATCCCCTTTAACGATATGCTCTTTTAGCTGCTTGACAATCGCGCAGTACTGGGCATCGGAAACATCGCTTGAGACCTTACCGGTTAAGGGAATCAGCTGTTTTTCCGGCGCAACAAAGTCATTACATAATGTTTGCAGCTCGCTAAGGCGCGCGGCAATGCGCTGCTCATTTTCATCTGAGTATAAGCCGCCAAAGATAGAGCCGATAATCTGGCTTTGTTGTGTCTGATGATCCTGAATCAATAGTGTCTCAGCGACATAAAACATAAAGTCCGGACAGCTGTTGTCACTTTCCGGCACCGCAATCAGATCTTCAAAGGTGGCGATAAAGTCATAGGCAAAAACACCGCCGAGAAAGAGTGCCTGCTGATGGGATGAACGTTTTTTCACTTTATCGACAATGGCGCGCAGCGCATCAACAGGAGAAGCAGATTTCAGGCGCTGCTCTTCATCGCCGCTGCGATCGGACTTGGGAAAGTTGAGTTGTAGCTCTGTGGCGGACTGCTGACTGATAAGTTGGGTGGAAAATTGCGGCGTAATAAAAGTGAGTAGATCTTTACCGTTATCGGTTAATGCTTCAAAGGTCACCTTGAGCCCTCGGCAGGTGATCTTCATACAGGCATCTATCAGCATTAAACTTTTAAGGTGTGCTTTGCTTTCAATCTCAGCGGAGTCTAAAAGGAGATGATTATTGCTGTTTTCTGTCATGCTGTGGAACAGGGCAAGTGAATCTTCAATATAGTTACAATCGACTTCTACGCTTTTTAAAATCCCAATCGGGTGAAGTGTGTTCATTTTATAATTCCTTTAAAATTCAGTGGCTAATATATCAATCTTGGTAGCAGTTATCGCCATCGCCAGCACTGTTTAAGGATATTTGCTCTGTTCATTTTATTTCTCTAATTTTATTTTAATTATTTGATTTTAAAACGCCGAATACAAAAAAAGCCCGCAAGTTGCGAGCTTTAAAATTTTGGTCTTCTGGAAATTTACAATATACAAAAACCTCATTGCTCGCTTAAGAGAATGAGTGCCACCAATAAACTTTATGAGTAATTGTATTTAAAATCATATATTATGCGTCCAGTAAATTTATAGATACATTTTTTGCGATAATGCGTTTAATGTCAAGGTGATTTTTAGGATATTCATGTTAATTGATCTTCATTCTCATAGTAAGGCCTCAGATGGGCAATTAACAGGCAAAGAGCTCGTTGAACGTGCCGCGAACCGGCAGCTTGATCTGCTGGCGATTACCGACCATGATTCAGTGGACGGTTTGGCGCAGGCCAGGCAAACCATTATTGATAAAGGATTAAAGCTGACCCTGATTGACGGTATTGAAATAACCACTAACTGGTTAAATCACGAAATTCATGTGCTCGGGGTGAATATTGACCCACAGCATTCAGGCTTAACCGAGTTAATTGTTGAGCAGAAACTAAAACGTGAAAATCGTGCTATGGAGATGGGACGCCGTCTGGAAAAAGCAAAAATACCCGGCGTTTATGAAGCAGCGAAGAAACTTGCCGGAGAAGGGGCCATTACCCGTGCTCATTTTGCGCGTCATCTGGTAGAAATTGGTGCAGCTCCTACTTTCCCCAAAGTCTTTGATAAATACCTGAGCCGGGGAAATACCGGTTATGTGCCGCATGACTGGGTGAGTATGGAGGCCGCGATTGCTGTGATCCAGCAGGCTGGCGGGCAGGCGATTTTAGCGCACCCGCACAACTATAACCTGTCTAATAAATGGTTACGTCGTCTGCTGACCGAGTTTAAAGCAGCTAATGGTGATGCGATGGAAGTGGCAATGGGCCAGCAGTCACCGCAAATGCGCCAGCAGCTGGCAATGTGGAGTGTTGAGTACGATCTGCTGGCTTCACAGGGCAGTGACTTTCACTTTGTCGGGCGCTGGCGGGATTTAGGTCGCGGGCTGCATCTGCCACCCATTGCCAGACCGGTTTGGCATGACTGGCCTGACTGTCAAAAGCAGCTCGAGAAAGTAGAGCGATAAGAAATTAAAGTGTAGAGTGCGTTATTCGCATCAGTCAGTATGTATTCCCACGCGGAGCGAGGGAACGAGTAGAAAAAAGAAGAAAAAATATTATGAGTCAATTTTTTTATGTGCACCCGGAAAACCCGCAGCTTCGTCTGATCAAACAGGCGGTGGAAATTTTAAAGAAAGGCGGCGTCGTTATCTATCCGACCGATTCAGGCTATGCTTTAGGCTGTACTATGGATAATAAACGCGGTTTAGATAAAATCTGCCATATTCGCGATATCAGCAAGAAGCATAACTTTACCCTGGCATGTCGCGATCTCTCGGAAATTGCAACCTATGCGCGTGTTGATAATCAGGCCTACCGGACATTAAAAAGCAATACGCCGGGGGCTTACACCTTTATCTTTAAATCAACCAAGGATCTGCCGAAACGGCTGATGAATCCGAGTAAGCGGACTATAGGTATCCGTATTCCCGATAATGTCATTGCCCTGGCGCTGCTCGAAGAGTTAGGTGAGCCGCTAATGAGTACCAGCCTGATTTTACCGGGATCGATAAGCACTGAGTTTGACCCTGAAGATATTCGCGATAAATTGGAAAATCAGGTCGATCTGATCTTAAATGGCGGTTATTTAGGCGAATCACCGACCACAGTGATTGATTTTTCCGATGATAATGTGGTGATTGTCCGTGAAGGTGCCGGTGATCTCACCCCGTTTCAGTAATAGTGATTGAGTGATTGAGTGATGAGTAATTAGTGATGAGTAATGAGATACCATTTACTATTCACCGTTTACTATTCACCGTTTACTATTCACTATTCACTATTCACTATTCACTATTTACTGTTTACTATTTATCATCCACCGTTTGCTATTCGCAACTAAAAGTGGTTTAGCCACGATTGGCATAATGAGAATTACCCAAAGGAAGTTTTAAAATGAGTGAAAAATTACAAAAAGTATTAGCGCGAGCAGGTCTTGGCTCTCGTCGTAAAATGGAAACCGTGATTGCAGAAGGGCGCGTCAGCCTCGATGGTAAAGTGGTTTCTCTTGGTGAGCGGGTCACTGAAAATCAGGTTATTCGTGTTGACGGACATATCGTCAAATACAAGAGTATGGACAGTGTTGTCTGTCGTATTCTTGCCTATAACAAACCGGAAGGCGAGATTTGTACGCGCAGCGATGAAGAAGGCCGGAAAACGGTATTTGAACGTTTACCGCGTTTGGTTGGCGCCCGTTGGATCTCCATTGGCCGCCTCGATATCAATACCTCAGGTTTACTGTTGTTTACTACAGATGGTGAGTTTGCCAACAAGATGATGCACCCAAGCCATGAAGTTGAGCGTGAATACGCAGTGCGTGTCTTTGGTGAGGTGGATGATGCCATGCTTAACCGTTTACGTGAAGGCGTTGAGCTGGAAGATGGCGAAGCTAAGTTTTTAGATATTAAGGAGTCCGGGGGGGAAGGCATTAACCGCTGGTTCCATGTTGTTTTAAGCGAAGGACGTACCCGTGAAGTGCGCCGTCTTTGGGAAAGCCAGGGCGTCCAGGTGAGCCGCCTGATGCGTGTTCGTTACGGCAATATCCATTTAGATAAAAAGCTGCCGCAGGGCGGCTGGAGAGAGTTAAACCTGAAAGAGGTGAACTATCTGCGTAATCTGGTCGATATGCCGAAAGAGACGGAAAGCAAAGTGCGCGTTGATGAAAATAAAGTGAAAAACAGCCAGGCCCGTATTCGCCGCGCGGTGAAAAAGCATAATCTGCACCGTAAAGCCGGTGAACGCCGTCGTAACGCCAGCCGGACGCGCAGTTAATAAAATTTAAAAAGCAGTGCTGAAAATGATTTGGCCACTGCTTTTTATTTAGCAAAATTAAGAGAACGAAATTGTTATGTGATTTCTTGACTATTGTTCATGCTCGGCAGTTTTTGCTGCTGTTGCTTGAAGGTATTGGCCGAGATCATTCGTGCATAACTCCACAGCAATCAAAACGCCCTAAGAGCTGCAGCTTTGATTGCCTTGCTTTCTGGACAGCATATCAAAAAAAGCTTTTGCCATTAATATTGCCAAAAGGATGCCGGAGCTAAAAACCAGAGCATCAGGTAATAGCGCATATTCTTCACCCACCTGCGGCATTACCGTGAAAGCAAAGGTGCTTACTAAGTAGTTCACCAGCAGACCTGAGAGTAGAGCAACACCTAATACACCGCCAAGGTATCCCCATAATGCGCGTTTACCCAGCTCTTTTGCGACGACACCCAGGGTAGCAATATTGGTTGCCGGACCGGCGAGCATAAAAACTAATACCGCGCCCGGTGAGACACCCGCCAGCAGCAGGCCGGCGGCAATCGGGGTTGAAGCTGTGGCACAGATATACATAGGTATAGAGATAATAACGATCACCAGCATCGCCAGTAGACCCTCACCCCATTGACTCATGAAATCGGCCGGCACATAGGTCTGCACGACGGCAGCAAAGAACAGGCCGATCAATAACCACAGGCTGGTATCTTTGACCAGATCGGTGGCCGCAAAATGTAAGCCTTTGCGAATGCGTTTGCTGATTGATGCGCCCTGCAGCTGTTGTGCAACATCCTGATTGGCAGTGCAGCATGCCTGACTCGCACCTTGCTCTGTAGTTTGCTGACTGCTCTTACCTGAGCAGCATGAACTTGTTGCTTTTGTGGTGCTGCAACAGTCTGTAGGGGCAGTTTTCTTGGGACTGAAGGCCTGATATTTTATTTTCTGGTTACGGTCATCCCGACCGACCAGCAAGCCTGCTGTTATGGCACTGATAATGGCTGCGATGGGTCTGACAACGGCCATAAAGGGGCCGAGCAGCACATAGGAAATTGTGATTGAGTCAACACCTGTTTCAGGAGTGGAAACTAAAAATGAGGTGGTTGCCGCTTTAGAGGCCCCAGAGCGCCTCAAGCCGACCGCGGCCGGAATAACACCGCATGAACATAAAGGCAGGGGAGCCCCGAGTAATGCTGCTTTGATGGTTGTTTTGAAGCTGTGACCACCGAGCTGTTTGTGCATCCATGCCATCGGTACAAGCACTTTCAACATGCCGGCTAACAGTAAGCCTAACAGTAACCAGGGGGCAGAATCTAAAAATAGCGTGATGAAATTGGCTAGCAACATAATGACTCTTACCGTTGACCATGCTGGTGATGCTGGGATGAGTAATTTGTCAGGTCGCTCTTCTTGCCAGTTGACGAGTTTGACTCTAACGCTTCTAAAATTGAGCAGTGCTCAGCGCTTTCCGGGCCGCCGCAGCAGGCACTTGATAAACGCTGCAGTGATTCTTTGAAATTATTGAGCGCTGCAATTTTGCCTTTAATCTCCATTAATTTAAGATCGACGAGCTCTTTAACATCGGCACAGGACACATTTGCTTTATTCAAGTCAATGGAAAGCAGTTCGGCAATATCTGTTAAAGAAAAGCCTGTCTCTTTTGCCCTTAAGATAAAACATAAACGTTCGGCATCCGCTTCGTTGTACATTCGATAGCCGGATTGACTACGAGATGAAGGCTTGAGCAGGCCGTGTTTATCATAGAACCTTAAGGTATCTGTTTTTAGCGCATAGCGCTGAGCAAGTTCTCCAATGCGATACATGTTCTTACCTATTATGAGCAGAAATTTTATAAGCGATAGCAAATTCGCTAATTATTCATCCATTGATATCCGTAAAAATGAATACCCGTCGGTGAGTTATTTCATCACCTGGAAGGGGGATCTTAACGGCTTGTTATCGTTGATATCAGAAGTATAACCTTGGAGCTTAATCCAAGGTCAAGATAATATCCAGGATAACTGCGTTTGAGTTTGTTGCTGGAGAAGGCTTGGCAGGCAATGACCTTGTTAGCGAAACTGTCCGATCTCCGGAATATATGTAAAACCGGCAGCGGCGAGTTTTTCCTGCAGAATATGCAGATCCATCGAGTACGTTTTCACTAATTCGTTAATGTCACCATGAAACTCATCGCGCAGTTTCATATTAATGATACTCATCAGCATGACGGGATCCATTTTTTCAAAATTGTCGAGGTTCATTAATTGCTCCTTGTAGCTAAAGATAAATTATCAACTTGATAATACACATTGAGAGAGATAAATAAAGATGGAGTCTGCTGCCTGTACTGCGAGTTGCTTATCTGTGCAGTCAGCGGCGAATAACGACCTGCGCTTCCATGACGACATCACGCTGCAGTTCTGTTTGAATCTTGGCTTTTATAGTATCCAGCTCTCTGTCAGTCAGAGCGCTCGGCGTGACCAGCTGCACGGATAACTGCAGAGGCTCTACGGCGCGCGCTCTGATTGAGCGAATAACCACATTGCCAATCGTTTGCCCCTGCAGTTTTTGTACTATATGCGCTTCGTCAGATAAGCGAATAAAGCTCATTACCAGCGGAATACTGACCAGAAGCACTGCGATAAGGGCGATCGTCAGGCCTTTTTTAGCTCGGGTAAAAGGAGCAAAGCCTAATACCAGAAAGGTTAACGAAGCGGCAAAAACCATGCCGGCCAAGTTGGTTAAAAACAGTAATAATGCCCCCCATGCCACATAGAAGTTCAGCCAGCCCAGCCCTATCCCTGTGACTGCCAGTGGCGGTACCAGTGCAACAGCAATCGCAACCCCGGCCATACTTTTAGCGACGCCGGCTCGAGCATGCGCATAAGCGCCGGCAATCCCGGAGATAACCGCTACGCCAAGATCCAGCAGGCTGGGACTGAGGCGGTCAGCTATCTCCGGGGTAATGATTTCCATCGGTATAATAAAACTGGCAACCGATGCAAAGCCGAGCGCTGTACATAAACCGGTCAGTAATGTTTTTAAACTGGCGGTCAGTAAACCGGCATCCTGGCGAGTCAATGCCATGGATAGGGAAATAATCGGCGCCATCAGCGGTGCTAAAATCATTGCCCCGATAATAACCGGCGTGGAGTTGGCGTAAAGGCCGATGCTTGCCAGCAGGGTCGCCAGGACCATCAGGGTTAAAAAGACCGGCGAAGTAACGGCATTTTCGCGCAGCAATTGATACAACTCTTTAAACTCTTCTGTTGCCGCATGGGCAATAAAGGGCAACGGGTTGCTGGCCATCGCCTGCACGGCTTCGCCGGCCGGCAGGCGGGTGATTTTCCTTTCCTCTTTACTGCTTGGGGCACTATCGGAAATTGGGAAATCATCACCGACCAGTAAATTTAATACCCTATGCTCGGTTTCTATGACTAATTCCGCAGCTTGTTGGCTGTTGCCGTCGATCGTGTAGGAAAGCTCCTTATTATTGCTGATAGTGACCGATTGGGTTTTCACTAAACCAAGAAATTTCGGCTGTTTTCTGACATCATAAAACAGGTTGCTGATAAAAAAACGCAGTATATCCATAACACTGCGCGGCGCTAAAATCATCGCGTGAAACATACCGTCATTGATATGGCTATCAAATAAAAGATTGTGCGCGACAGATGAGTAATGAGTATGCTCGACCACCACTACGCCCAGTGCCGCCGTGCTGAAACAGGCGTCTCTGCCGGTTGTAAAAGAAAGCTTCTTAGGTAAAAACTCATTAACATGGCGTATATTATGCCAGGTTTTTTTTAACCGTTCCGTCCAGCTGTTGCTTTTTACATCGGGTGATAAATTGAAACCATGGCCGATAACGACAGAGCTTAAGACAAGCTGGCCATTGCAGCGTAATGCATCGACTCTTCTTGGTTGAGCCTGCTGTGCGCTAAGCACCGCTTTTTCAATGTTTTTTTGTATGCATAAGCCGCGTCGCAGGTAACGGCTGTCAGTATGGGGTAACAGTGCCAGATACCAGCCGCCTTTAATTGCGGCTTCAATAACGGCACGTGCCTGCTGATCACTGACATAAGCGTAGACGCGACTTTCGGGAGAAAATTCAGGCAAGTCCTGCTCTGACCAGCTTCGCGGCAATACTGTCTCGGTAAAAAGAGGGAGTATTGTTTTACTGATATAATCTTTTTTTTCTTTATCAAACAATAAAAAGCAATCAGCCATGGTAACAGCCTTGTTTAAGAGTAGATAAGCATCACAGTATGATAATTATTTGTTATATATGCAATAAATCGTTATGAGAAAGAATGCGTTATCAACAGATCCTAATAATGGCGATCGTTTAACAGGCTATTAACTCAGTTGATTTTCCCCTCGTATTGAATACACCTTTATTTTTTTTATCACATTATAACTAGCGATGCTTGTTGATAATTGCTATCATTCAGCCAAGGCTAAATTAGCAAGATCTAATTTAGCCTTGACTGAAATGTCTTTGTTTGCTTTTATGTCATGGCTGATCGGCCTATTTATAAGCTAAAGGGACACTGCCCGGTTAAGTTATAAATTGCGGAAGAAATAAAATGAAACAGAAAATATTTAAAGATAAATATCATATTTTCGAAATAGAATATAAAAAAGAGGAATTAAGATTTAACAGTATCGATGAAATTATTGATGCATTACAAACCAAAATGGATGCTCATCCTGTTATTAAATTGCTTACTATTTTTGATCATTATGCACATACATCATCTTTAGTAATGGGAAAGATAAGCCCGCAGATTAAAGCGGCAAAAAACATCATATTTTTGTTTTGGAAAAGAGCTGCCCACCCCGGAGGTTTTAGCGGTACGTCCAAGGAGCATAGGCGTCTGTGCATTAGAAGGTTCCTACGTTATAAATTACCTTGAAGCTCCGAATGAAACTGCAAATGATACGATGAAAAACTTCATCCTATCATTAAAGAAGTAAGGTACTCACAGCCTTAGTATCCAAGTTACGCAGATATAAGACTAATCGATAGCCCTAGTCAGCCTGCTATTACCTGAATCAGCTATAATAGGGCAGAGACGATTTAATATACGAGACAACAATGAAAACACTATCCTGGCTTCAAAAAAATCTAATATTCAGTATTCCTCTGATAATGGTACTTGCTCTTATTTATGGTTACTTTAATGAGGTAAGTTATCTTAAAAATCTGATCATCCCGTTCACCTTTCTTATGGTTCTGCCGATGATGATCACCCTGCCTATCCGTAAAGTATTTGAAGGGGGAGATATTAAGGTACAGCTTGTTACTCAATTAATTAATTTTGCTATCACGCCATTTATTGCCTTTGCTATCGGTATTGCTTTTTTCCCTGATAATAAATACCTGGCATTAGGGCTTTTACTTACAGGTCTGCTGCCAACATCGGGTATGACTATTTCATGGACGGGGATGGCCAAAGGTAATATGGCTGCCGCGATTAAAATGACCATCTTCGGCCTGTTAATAGGCTCATTTTTAACTCCAATCTATATCAGCTTATTAATGGGCGCATCCGTTGAAATTGAGATGATGAAAATCATTCAACAGATAGTTATTATTTATCGTTATTCCACTTATTTTGGGTCATATTATTCAAAGGATTTTAATTGTGCGTTACGGTATGGCGCATTATCAGGAGAAGTTAAAAAAAACAATTTTCACCAATTTCAACACTAGGCGTACTGGGTATTGTTTTTGTTGCCATGGCATTAAAAGCAAAAACAATTTTAAATGATCCGCTAGTATTGTTTGATATCTTCATTCCGCTTTTATTACTTTATATATGTAATTTCGTTCTCAGTACTGTTATCGGCAAGCTGTTTTTTAAACGTGGAGATGCAATTGCATTGCTTTATGGCAGTGTTATGCGCAACCTTTCTATTGCCCTGGCGATTGCGATGACGGCTTTTGGTAAAGAAGGGGCTGATGTTGCACTGGTTATTTCACTTGGCTATGTCATTCAGGTACAAATGGGGGCCTGGGTTGTTAAATTTACCGATCAAATCTACGGTAAAGCCGGAGAGCCTGTTGCTGAGCAATTTATTCATAAAGGAATTTTTTCTCTGCATCAGGACAGTACATTACAGCAGGCTGTTCATCTACTTTCAGAGGAAAAAATTCACTCCTTGGCCGTGCTTGATCAGGCTGAAAAATTAATTGGTGTGCTTACTCTAAAAGAGGTTATGAATCTGGTTGCCGATGAGAAACCTATGTCCACGTTATTATCGGAACTAACCCTAATAGAGCCAATTCTAGCCGATATGCAACAACCCATTGCTGCAATTGCTAAAGAGATGAAACGTACTCATAACTATAAGGTTATTATTACCAATAAAAAAGGTGGTATTGAGGGAGTTATTTCAAGCATTGATATTATCGAGTTTGTTAATTCCTGATATAAGCAGGGTGATAATAATTAACTGATCTGTTTTTATATTGGAGGTGCGACTTCAGTCGCACCTCCAAAAATAGCTCACAAACTTGGTATAAAACCCTAATATTGAAAGCGATTAACCGCCAGTAATTCTCCTTTGCTGTTTTCCAGTGCCACGCTCCAGTCTCCCTGCATATGAGACTGGATAAACTTTCTTGAATAACTTCGCCAGCGATCCGAGCCTATTTTTACCTTGACCTGAGCAACATCTCTGCCATTTAAGCGCCACTTGTAATAGAGGGTTTCACCTTTTAATCCGAGCACTTTAGAGTAAGCATATACAGTAATAATATTGTTAACATCTGGTTGAATATCATTGATGCTGCCCACTGGCTGTCTGTTCTTTACCGCTTGCGTGATCACAAAGGGCTGGATCTGTTTTGAAAATACTTCGCTACCGGAATGCACCAGTACAGGAGAAAAGTGCGGAGCTGCTGGTGAGTTGCTGCTGGCGGTAGTCTCTGCTTCATTATCAGTTTGGGATTGATTGAGACTCTTTGCTTCAGCGGCGAGCAAGGTCTTGCTTGGATCGGAAATAGCTGCTTGATTGTCAGGCGCTGCCTGCTTGGCAGTGCTTTGCTCAGCTGTTTCAAGTTTTACGACCCTGTTTGGCGCGCGACTCTGTGTCGGTTGTAAATAACTTACAACCCCGTAAACGAATAGCGCAAGAGCAGTGATGGACAGCAGAGATGCCCCGATAATGCGCTGCCAGTGGTAAATATAAGCGGCTTCTTCAGGTACAGGATCGGGTTTTTGCGGGGCAAATTTAATGCGGATATTAAGTTGTTTGCTACTGGTCATTTTATAAGGTTTCACATCCATTGTGCAGTAATACTGCTATTATTGCATTTTTACCTGCCTATGTATGTACAAGCGCGTTTAAAACAAACAAAATAAGTCTATTTAGTTACCGGTTCAGCTAGGGCTCTTGGGGGCATGGTATTTTATCGCCAAGTGAGTTAAAACCTGTGCTTTTGTTGATTAATTACAGCTAATCAGAATCATTGCAGGGCGTTTCTGCTCTGTCTCTATTCGAGTGTTGCAATATCAACGAACGAGGCGAAGAAAAAACGGAATAATCCAATAAGTTCAATGAGTATTCTTTGTGTTGCGGTTTCATCTGATCTGAAAAGACCTTATACTAACGCCCACTTTTATTATTTAACCTCTTGAATTCGGAAATTATTGTGGCAAAAAAGATCCAAGCTATTCGCGGTATGAACGATACCCTTCCAGAACAAACCCCTGTTTGGCAGAAATTAGAATCGTTATTCAGACAAGTTGTCAGTAGTTACGGTTATTCCGAAATTCGTATGCCGATTGTTGAAAATACTAATCTTTTTAAACGTTCTATCGGTGAAGTGACGGACATCGTAGAAAAAGAGATGTACACCTTTGCCGATCGTAACGGTGACAGCCTAACGCTTAGACCTGAAGGCACCGCTTCTTGTGTACGTGCAGGCAATGAGCACGGTTTATTGTATAATCAGGAACGTCGTTTATGGTATACAGGGCCGATGTTTCGTCATGAGCGTCCGCAAAAAGGACGCTACCGTCAGTTTCACCAGTTTGGTGTGGAAACTTTCGGTATAGCCAGTGCGGATATCGATGCTGAGGTGATTTTACTTTCAGCCCGTCTCTGGAAAGCCTTAGGCATTGAACAGCATGTTGAGCTGCAGCTAAACTCATTGGGCAGCAATGAAGCACGTGCTTTATATAAAGAAGCGCTGGTTGAGTTTTTATCTCAGCATGTCGAGCAGCTTGATGAAGACAGCAAGCGCCGTATGACGACTAATCCGTTACGTGTTTTAGACAGTAAAAATCCGCAAGTTCAGGCATTATTAGTTGATGCGCCGAAACTTTCCGAGCATCTTGATGCCGAATCCGTTGCCCACTTTGAGCAGCTGCAGAAATATCTGGATGCAGTCGGTGTGAAATATGTGATTAATGAGCGCTTAGTGCGTGGCTTAGATTACTATAATCGTACAGTATTTGAATGGGTAACAAATAGCCTGGGTGCACAAGGGACAATCTGTGCTGGTGGCCGTTACGATGGTTTGGTTGAGCAGCTCGGTGGTAAACCGACCCCGGCAGTTGGTTTTGCGATGGGCCTTGAGCGTATTATTTTAATGCTGGAAACCTTAGCCTTAAATGATGACGTTAAAAAGGATGTTGATATTTACAGCGTGTTAGTCGGTGAAGACACGGATATTGCCGGTTTTAAAATTGCAGAGCTGATTCGCAATGAATTACCGGAACTGAAAATGATGCATCACTGTGGTGGTGGTAACTTTAAAAAACAGATGAAACGTGCCGATAAAAGCGGTGCGCGTGTGGCGCTGATTGTGGGTGAAAGTGAGCTGGATAGTGACAGCGTCACAATAAAAGATTTACAAGGCACGCATCAGCAACAAACCGTTGCAATGCATGAGCTAATTAAGGTATTACCTAGCTACTTTAAGTAATTAAAATTATAAGGATAAGCAAGTGGTTGATATTATCGAAGGTTACGAAACAGAAGAGCAGCAAGTTGAGGCAATTAAAAGCTGGTGGAAAGCAAACGGTAACACCTTAGTTATTGCCGCGCTGGTGGCGTTAGCCGGTTTATGGGGATGGCGTTATTATAACGAATCAGTTATCAGTGCTCAGGAAGCGACCTCGCAGGCTTATACGGATATGCTGCTGCAGTTTGAAGCGCAGAATGGTGACAAAGATCTGGAAAATATCAGCGCATTTGCAGCGGCTAACAGCGACAACAATTACGGTGTATTGGCATCGTTACTGCTGGTAAAAGAAGCGCTGGCACAGGACAATTATGAGCTGGCAAAGACACAATTACTGCAGTTACAAACTCAGAACAGTTATGAGCCGCTGAATGCCGTTATTAATCTGCGCTTAGCCCGTGTTCAGGCGGAACTGGGTGAAAATGAAGCGGCATTGAGCACCTTAGCTTTGATCACTGAAAAGCATTTTTTAGCCAAAGCTTATCAGGTAAAGGGTACGGTTTATTTACAACTGGGTGATCAGGAAAAAGCACGCTCCGCATTTCAGGATGCGATCAATGCCAGTCAGGGGCGTATCGATCCTGTTTTACAGCTGCAGTTTGATGATCTTGTTGTACCTGCAGGGGCTGCTGCCAGCGCACCTGTTCTTGATGGCGAATAATAGATTGAGATAAGCATGAATAAATGGTTTAAGCATATTGCTGTTATTTCCAGTGCGGCTTTTTTATTAACCGGCTGTTCTCTTTTTTCCAGTGAAGAGGACGTGGTGAAAATGGCGGAGCTTCCAGTTTTTGAAAGCTCCTATCAGCCGCAGATTGCCTGGAAAAAGCGTATTAGTGATGGTGTTGATAAATACTATTCACAGCTGCAGCCTGTTGCCGATCAGGATGCGGTTTACGCAGCTTCTCGTGATGGCTTGATAAAAGCCTATGCGGCAAAGAGCGGCAAGCTGCTTTGGGCAAACGATTTTCGAGATGACCCCAGTAATAACTTAAATCGTTCAGCGCGCTTTTCCGGTGGCATTGCCTTAGCAATAGATACCTTAATCATCGGTACTGAAAATGCGCAGGTTTTAGCATTTGATAAAAATAGCGGTGTCTTAAAGTGGCAGGTTGAAGTCAGTGGTGAAGTTGTCGCCCAGCCAGCCTATGCTGATGGTAGAGTGGTTGTGCATACTACACGCGGAGATTTGATTGCTCTGGACAGTGATACTGGCGAGCAGCTTTGGATGCTGAGAAATAAGCAGCCGAAACTGACCCTGCGCAGCAGTTCAACACCAGCAATCGCACAGGGTGGCGTTGTTTACGGGCGTGCCGATGGTTTTGTCAGTGTGGCATTATTGGCCACGGGGCAGCCGCTATGGCAACTTCCCGTGGCTCGTGCTTACGGGGCAACGGAGCTGGATCGCATTGTTGATGTGGATATGAAACCTGTTATCCGCAACGGCGTGGTCTATGCGCTGGCCTATAACGGCAATCTGCTTGCCATTGATCTGCTTAAAGGTAAGCAGCTCTGGACGCGTAAATATGCCGGTTTCAGCGATATTGCCCTGGCCGGCAATACTCTGTATTTAAGTGACTATCGCGGTTTTATTTTTGCTGTGGATCGCTATTCAGGCGCGGAAATTTGGAGCAATGAGCAGTTAGCATACCGTAATGTAACGGGTGTGACCGTTGCTAATGAATATATTGTGGTCGGTGATGGTGAAGGGTATCTGCATTGGCTGAACCGTGATGATGGCCGTTTTGTTGCACAGCAGAAACTTGATGGCAAGGGGTTATATATGCAGCCCGTTGCGACAGATAGTTACCTGTACCTGCAGACGCGTAGCGGGAAATTAATTGCTATTGAAAAACCATCGTTAAATGTAGAATAATTACTTAGGGTCTGCTGCTCTTTTGTAGCCTCCAGCAGGAACGGCGACGAAAGATAAACAGGCCCTGGTGATTTACTGTATACTCTTATACTCAATCTACCTCAAGATGCAAAATCCATTCGTGTTGCGATTAACATCTCGAAGTAGACTGAGTATATACCTCTTACTTTTGGGTAAGGGGTTTTTTTTGTTTTATAGGATTGAAATATGTTACCAGTCGTCGCATTAGTTGGCCGTCCCAATGTGGGCAAATCAACTTTATTTAACCGCTTAACTCGTACTCGTGATGCGTTGGTGGCGGATTTTCCAGGTCTTACCCGGGATCGTAAATACGGGCAGGCAAAGATCGATGAACAAGAGTTTATTGTTATTGACACCGGCGGTATTACCGGTGATGAGCAAGGCATTGATGCGCTCATGGCCGGGCAGTCTCTGCAGGCTATGGAAGAAGCCGATGCGGTGTTATTCCTGGTTGACGCGCGTGCGGGGATGACGGTTGCCGATGAAGCGATTGCCGAGCATCTGCGCAAGCAGGAGAAAAAAGTCTTTCTGGTGGCAAATAAAATCGATGGTATCGATGCGGATTCAGTTTGCGGTGAGTTTTATGCGCTAGGCTTAGGTGAAGTTTACCAGATTGCGGCAGCGCATGGTAAAGGCGTACGGCAGATGATAGAGGCGGCGCTCGATGGTTTTTTTGATGAGCAGCCTGTGGTACAGGAAGCCGATGAATTTGACGCCGAGCTGGAATACGTAGAGGAAGATGAGCAAGCGCTGCTTCAAGAGCAGGAGCGTCTGCAGAACTTACCGATTAAACTTGCTTTGATTGGCCGTCCGAATGTCGGTAAATCAACGTTGACTAACCGCATTTTAGGTGAAGAGCGTGTCCTTGTCTATGATATGCCGGGAACAACACGCGACAGTATCTACATACCGATGAGCCGCGATGATCGTGAATATATTATTATTGATACCGCTGGTGTGCGTAAACGTAAAAAAGTTAATGAAACCGTTGAAAAATTCTCGGTGATCAAAACCTTAAAAGCGATTGAAGACAGCAATGTGGTGATGCTGATTATTGATGCGCGCGACGGTATTTCCGATCAGGATCTGTCGTTACTCGGTTATACACTCAATGCCGGCCGCTCATTAGTGATTGCGGTGAATAAATGGGACGGCATGAACGAATATGATAAAGAGCGTGTTAAAAGTGAACTGGATCGCCGTCTTGGTTTTGTCGACTTTGCAAAAATTCATTTTATTTCCGCACTGCATGGTACGGGTGTCGGCCATCTCTATGAGTCGGTTGAAGAAGCTTATGACTCATCAACAAAACGTATTTCAACTTCGATGTTAACGCGTATAATGAGTATGGCAGTTGACGACCATCAGCCTCCTATGGTGCAGGGGCGTCGTGTCAAGCTGCGTTATGCGCATGCGGGGGGCTATAATCCGCCACTTATTGTTATCCATGGTAACCAGGTGAAAAAACTGGCCGATTCATACAAACGTTATCTGATGAATTATTTCCGCCGTTCACTGGGGATTATGGGCACACCGATTCGTATTGAATTCCGTGAAGGCAGTAACCCCTTTGAAGGGCGCCGTAACAAACTGACGCCTAATCAGATGCATAAGCGCAAACGCATGATGAAGTTCCACAAAAAAGGAAAATAATTATGGAGTTAGAGTGTCCCAAATGCCATCAGAAATTAGCGGGTGGCAGCGTACAAAAACAGCACTACCACTGCGATGCTTGCGGCAGTGATTTTAAGCTGCATTACACCTGTGATAAATGCGGTGAAGAATTAGAGCTGCTGCAGGCATGCGGCGCGGCAAATTTATGGTGTAATAAGTGCAATGAGCTGAAAAGTAAGAAATCATCACCTCATAAGCTGGAAGAGATCTGATTGTGTAAAAGGCTGAATAGAGATATTCAGCCTTTTTTTTTAGCTATCAATCAACTAACTGAAAAACACGGTTGACCTGCTTTACGCCTGCGATATTGCGGGTGAGGGTGGTGGCTGTATTGGCCATCTCTCTATTGATTTTGCCAATTAAAAATACCTCCGAGTCTTCGGTGACGACTTTGATTTTTAACGGGTTTACTTTCTCGTTAGAAGTGAGCTGGCTTTTAACCTTAGTCGTTATCCAGCTGTCTTTGCTTTGCTGGGCAAAGCCAATCGGTTGGGCAATACGCAGTTGATTATAGATGCCTTTTGCCTGGGATAATGTCGCTAATTTATTCGCTATCATATCCTTATATTGCTGATTGCTGACTTGCCCGACCAGCAGCAAATAACCGCTATTGCTAAACAGCTTGATGCGCATCTGCTCATTGCTGATATTTAACTCATTGATTTTATCCAATGCCGCTGCAGACAGTGCATTGTCATCGAGTTGCTCAGCAAGCGTGCGCTCATCACTGCTGACGGCAACGGCGGTACCAGCAGCAACAATCAGCCCGCCGGCACAGCCCTGAAGTTGTGAGAGAAGAGAGATAACAAACAGTGCGCCAATAATTTTTTTCATCGAAAAATATCCTTATAATACAGGGAAAAGTTGTTGGTCAATCAGATCGCTTAAACAGTTAATAACCAGTAAATGGATCTCTTCAATACGTGCGCCTTTATCACTGGGAGCGCGGATTTCGATATCATCAGAGCCCAGCAGTCCTGCCAGTTCACCGCCGTCAACGCCGTTTAGAGCAATAATCTGAATGGATTTGCTCAGTGCTATTTCTACCGCTTTGATCATATTACGGCTGTTACCGCCGTGACTGATCACCATCAGTATGTCGCCACTCTGCGCCAGCGCAGAAATCTGCTTGGCATAAATTTCATCAAAATGGCTGTCGGTAGCAATAGCGGAAACTAAAGCCGAATCTGCCGTAATGGCAATGGCAGGCAGTGCCGGACGCTCTTTTTCATATTTATTAAGCAGATGGGAAGCAAATATCTGCGCCAGCGCCGCTGCGCCGCCATTACCACAGACCAGGATTTTATTGCCGCGAATTAACGTTTCAGCGAGTGCTTTGGCGGCTTTTTCAATGAACTCAGGAAGTGCTTCGGCTGCGACTATTTTGGTTTGAATGCTTTCGGCAAAATGTGCCTGAATTTTACTGTCTATCATAGGTCCGTATTCATCTTATTCTAAAAAAGCGTTTTGAATCCATTGCGGCGTACTTGTTTGTTGATCAATCGCAATGGCATCAAAGCGGCAGTATGGCTCGTTTTCTAATTGCGCCAGGTAATGTTTTGCCGTTTTTATTATTTTATCTTGTTTGCGTTTTGTTATGGAAGCGAATGCGCCGCCAAAATCGTTGTTTTTACGATAGCGAACTTCAATAAAAACGAGCGTATCCTGATCGCGCATGATCAAGTCGATTTCACCAAAACGGCAGTAATAATTCCGGCAAATCAAAGACAAGCCCTGCTGCTGCAGATAAGCAAGGGCTTGTCTTTCGGATTTAACGCCCCGTGAGTTACTCGGCTGAAGCAGGCGCGGTAATTTCAAGTAGTTTTCCTCGTTGATATTTGGCCCAGCTTAATTCTGCCAGGACATTATTACTGGCATCCAAAGAGAGCTGGCCGACAAGTCCTTTGTAAGCTTGCTGTTCACTGTTCTGCAGTTGTATTAAGTGTCCGATAAGCTGGTAGCTGTCAAAGCCGAGTGCAAACAGGCGTAATGCTGAAAACGACTGTTTACCCCAGGTCTGCTCAATTTCCTGGCGGGCTTTATTATCTGCATTTAATAAAAATGGGCTGTCAGAGAAGACCAGCTTGGAAAGCTCCTGATTATGGTTATCGCGCTGATGGCTTCGTGAACTCGCATAAAGGGGAATAGTGGCAGCAAACGGGCTGATAGCAACATCGATAAAGGCTTTGAGCATCAGCAGATCATCGCGTTTGCTGACAATATAGATGGCATCAACATCGCGGCGACTGCGCTGCTTTGTTTGTAAAGGCAGATTGGTGATCACCTTCATCTGCGAGATACGCCTTTTACTTTGATTGGTGTGCAGCGCTCGCGCAATAAGTGCCGGGAACTGCTTCTTACTGCTGAAAAAATGCGTTTCAACTGGTGCTTGATTATTACCGTTCAAGGCTGCCCACTGCTGGTTAAAGGCTGCAGCTATGCGCTTTCCGTAATTTGAGTCAGCGGCGAGCAGCAAAGGCTTTTTATGCGCTTGGGCAAAAATAAAGCGGGCGGCCTGTTTGGCCTCTTCTTCAGGCGAAAGCGGGAAAGCGTAATGCCAGGCAACCTGGCTGTTTTCTGCTTCCGCGCTCTGCGCTTGTTTGGGGAAACTGTTCAGCGCTAAAACCGGCATCTCTGCAGCGAGCGGCAAAAAGGCGGCAATATTATTTTTTAACAGCGGACCAACAACAAAATCAATAGCCTGCGTTTGCAGCTGCTCTGCTATCTGCGCCATGCTTTGTGCCTGAGTATCGTAAAAATGCAGCTTAACCTTAGCTGAGCGATCGGCTTTCTGCTGCCGGTAATAGGCATCTAATAATCCGTATTGAATGGCCTGTCCCTGTTGTTTATAGCGCCCCGAAAGCGGCAGTAATACGGCAATATTTTCCGGCTGGTAAGGGCTTAATTCAGGCAGTTCTGTGAGTTGAGTCGGCATAAAACTGATGGCCGGATGATCAGGGTAGTGGGATTTCCAGTCATCAAGCGAGCGCAGCAGCTGATTGGGGCGTAACTGGTAGCGCTGATAAAGGTAGGCCAATGCGTACCAGCCGTCTTTAACTTGCTGCTGCGGATCGACTGGCGTGACCCCCTGGGCGGTATCGAGCTGCTGCTCGGCAAACTCTAGCGCGGAGCTTTCCGACTGCGCAGTTAACTGAAATTGCTGTAAAAAGTCGCGCGGCAATAAGGATAACTCTATTAGCAGCAGATCATGGTATTGCTGTTTTTCCTGAGCATCTTTTAATAAAGGCGTTAATAAAAACAGCTGCTCCGCGGCTTCCAGGTGCTCCTCTTTATCGATATGCAGTTGCGTACGCAGTTTTAAAAAATAGATAAGGCCGAATTCAGATAGTTGCTGCTTATTCACTTTCGTAAGCGCAGCTTGAGTTTCCTGCAAGTTATTGCGCAGGTATAAATTGCTCGCCGTTAATAGCGTTAATGCGTTTTGCTCTACCGGCGTGAGTGCTTGGCTGTCCAGGTATTCGATAATAGAGTCTGCCATAAGCGGTTTCTGCTCGGCAATTAAGGCCTGCGTCGCAACAAATTGCCAGGGTAAACTTTTCTTTTTGCTGCTTTCTTCTGCTTTTTTAAGAAAAAATGCCGAGTTATTGTCCAGCTTAGAAAATAACGCCGGCGGAGTATCTTGCGGCGCAAGCGGGCTGACACTACAGGCAGATAAAATGGCCAGTGTTAATACCATAAGCAGACAGCGAGAAAATTGTTTTGTTGAGCTTAAAACGTTCAAAATATTATCCTTTATGCACCAGCAAATTTTCGAAGTAGGTATCAATAAAGCTATAGTGTAATATTGCTGCCACTGTTAAACAATCTTATTCACTTATCTATTCTTTTATTAGGGCGACAATATGTCTGAAAATAACCAACTTTCTTCTCCATTTCCTGCAAAACTCTATATTGTTGCCACGCCAATTGGAAATATCAGCGATATTACCTACCGTGCCATAGAAACATTGCAGCAGGTGGATTTGATTGCGGCTGAAGATACCCGCCATAGCGGCAAATTATTAAGTCATTACCAGATTAAAAAGCCGATGTTTGCGCTCCATGATCATAATGAGCGCGAACGCGGAAAAGTACTTATCAGCAAAATACAGGCAGGGCAGTCGGTGGCGTTAATCTCCGATGCCGGCACTCCGTTGATCAGTGATCCCGGCTACCATCTGGTAAATGAATGCCGTGAAGCGGGCGTTGACGTTGTTCCCATTCCCGGCCCCTCTGCTGTTATCAGTGCCCTAAGCGCCGCAGGCCTGCCAACGGATCGTTTTTCCTTTGAAGGTTTTTTACCGGCAAAAGAAAAAGGCAAACAAGACAAACTCAAGGAGCTAATAGAAGAAACGCGCACCATGGTCTTTTATGAATCACCGCGCCGTATTCAGGATAGCATAGAGCAGATAGTTAATATTCTTGGTGAGCAGCGCAAAGTCGTGGTTGCCCGTGAGTTAACCAAAACCTTTGAATCATTTTATTCACTGCCTGCCGCTGAAATGCTCGATTTTTTAAAGCAGGACCCAAACCATTGCCGTGGCGAGTTTGTATTAATGGTTGCCGGTGCACAAAAAGATGAAACAAGCATACCGCAGGTGGCGTTAAATACGCTAACTTTGTTAAAGGAACAGCTGCCGCTTAAAAAAGCAGCGGCGTTAACCGCACAGATTCATAGCCAAAAGAAAAATGAGCTATACAAGTGGGGCTTAGAAAACCTGTAGTTTGTGCTGCTTGCTTGTTATAAGCGTCATAAACAGCCATACCCAGAAGAATAATGAGTTATATACATCAGACCTGGAGAACTTGTAAGTTATTAGCACTTGTAATTAGCAGCGGCTATCCCGTATAATCCGCCGCGGAGTTGGCCAGATCGTCGCCGCTTTTACCTTCGGGTGGAAGGGGAGGAAAGTCCGGGCTTCAACAGGGCAGGGTGCCAGGTAACGCCTGGGTAGCGCGAGCTAACGACAAGTGCAGCAGAGAGGAAACCGCCTATGTGTCTGTGAAAGCAGATGCAGGTAAGGGTGAAAGGGTGCGGTAAGAGCGCACCGGCCAACTAGCAATAGCTTGGTGCAGGGTAAACTCCACCCGAAGCAAGACCAAATAGGCTTCCTGAGGTATGGCCCATACTGGAAGCGGGTAGGTCGCTTGAGCCTGTGAGTGATTGCAGGCCTAGACGAATGACGATTCACGACAGAACCCGGCTTATCGGCCAACTCCACTAATATATAAAACCGTTGCTAAGAAATTAGCAGCGGTTTTTCTGTTTCAGGGGCGCGGACTTCAGTCCGCCTGTTAATATGCGAATTGAAGAGTGTGCAATCTGAAAAGGGCTAGTTTGCTTAAGCCTGTGAGCGATTGCAGGGCGATACCAGAAATACGCGAATGACGGTTATCGATAGAGCCCGGTATATCGGCCAACTCCCCACATTTTTAAACCCCGTTATTACTTGTTAATAGCGGGGTTTTTGCATTTTTAGATAGTCATTTGTGAGCGATTGCAGGGCGATACCAGAAATACGCGAATGATGATGCTCTATAGCTCCCGGCCTATCGGCCACACTCCACTAATATATAAAACCGTTGCTAAGAAATTAGCAGCGGTTTTTCTGTTTCAGGGGCGCGGACTTCAGTCCGCCTGTTAATATGCGAATTGAAGAGTGTGCAATCTGAAAAGGACTAGTTTGCTTAAGCCTGTGAGTGATTGCAGGGCTGCATTAAAAAAGTTCTATTGCGCTTTTCTGGGTATTTATTTTTCTTTTTTATCACAAGCACAGCTTGATATGCCAAAAGGTAAATAAGCCGGGCACCAGGCTAGACTGCCAGTTAACAGTGGAATTAAACCCACCGCGCCCCACCAGCTTTGAAAATAAAATCCAGCCGCAATAATAACCACTCCAGCAATAATACGTAAAGCACGATCAAGGCCACCAACATTATGTTTCATAATTAAGATCCTATGACTTCCTTAAAACCAAAACATAGACCTAAATCCTTGCTTGGTACAGCGCATTTTGCCTCGCTATTGATTAATCGCAAATCTCTTTTGCTGATACCCTTATTACCACTGTATATGTGTGTGTTTCTGCATGAAGAAGATAAATTTAGCGAGCAGAATTTTAGCCACCGCTGCCAATGGGTAGGCTAGTTTGGATGTCTGATTTTTTGTTATTCTCAAACCAATCTATGAGAAAGTTTACAAATATTTTGATGCGTTTGGTTTTACAGTGTCGTTGTGTTGATCTTATACTTTCAGGTTATTGCTTTGTTATTTTGAAACAACTATTTTATCTTACGTGAGCAGCAATTATCGAGGGTGCTTAACCATTAGCAAGCCGCTTGACGGATTAAATTAACTAAGAGGGGCTTATATGAAGCAAAGAAAATATGGGAAAACCGGAAAAATGGTCTCGGAGTTAGGCTTTGGTGAATGGCAGTTAGGCAATACCAATAAATTTACAGGAGACGGGTGATGCTTTTAAAGAGGCTGCCGCAGAAGACTATGGCATAGTTGTCAAAGTATCGCTGGACTTTGGCAGGCAGTATGGAACTGAAATATCCATACTGCCGGTCATTTTTTATCGCTCGAGGGAATCGCAGATGAAAGTACTGCAAGACAGAAATATACGTTGGGGAATTATCGGCCTAGGTAATATAGCGAATAAATTTGCGGCAGATCTGTTAACTGTTGAGGGTGCTGAGCTTTATGCCGTTGCTTCCAGATCGCAGCGAAAAGCGGATAATTTTGCGCAAAAATATCAGGCAGATAAAGCCTATAATAGCTATGAGGCATTAGCAAAGGATGCACATATTGATGCCGTTTATATTGCAACACCCCATGCTCTGCATAAAGAAAATACCCTTTTATGTTTACAGCAGGGGATAGCCGTCTTATGTGAAAAACCTTTGGCCATGAGTGCTGAGCAAGTTAATACCATGATTGCCGCTGCCGCTAGTAATAATGTTCTGCTGATGGAAGCGCTGTGGACCTATTTTCTCCCTCATTATCGCTTTGTACTGACAGAGCTGAATAATAAAAGCTATGGCGAGCTCCTCAAAATAGAAGCGGATTTCGGCTTTGTCCGGGAATTTAATGAAGGATCTCGCCTTTTTAATAAATCTTTAGGGGGAGGCAGTCTTTTAGATATCGGTATCTATCCTGTTTTTGCCGCACTGTCGACACTTGGCGTGCCAGACAGGATAACAGCCAGTGCGACCTTCTTTGATAATGGTGCTGATTCCTCCTGCTCAATGCTCTTTAACTATAATAATGCAGCGACAGCATTATTAAAATCGACATTATTGGAATCCACCCGCGGTGAAGCGGTGTTTTATTGTGAACAAGGCATAATTAAAATTAATAGCGGCTTTAACAGCCCGTCAACAGTCACTTTAATTAGGGGCGGGAGCGAAGAAAGTATCGATTTCAAGTGTAAAACTCACGGCTATAATTACGAAATCAGTCACTTTAATGAGCTGTTACGTCAAGGCAAAACAGAAAGTAATATCATGACGTTTAATTTCAGTCGAAATCTGATAGAGACCTTAGATAGCGTGAGAAAGCTTATCGGTTTGCAGTATTGATCTTGTAAATAAACTCACTCTTTTTTCTAAATGACAGTATTGTGTAGGCACAGCTAAAAATTTTAAATGAGATTCGATATTTAACAGGAAGGACAAATATGAACTACCAAACAGTACTTATTACAGGCGCAACAAAAGGCCTAGGTCGAGCACTCGTTATCGATCTGTGCAAAAAAGGCTATCGGGTTTTTGCAACCGGGCGAGATGAAGCACAGCTGCAGGAGCTTATCTCAAAAACCGGGTGTTTAGGAAAGAGTTACGATCTCAGCCAAGCTGATGCCGTGGTGGCACTTTTTGAGTATGCGAAGCAGGCGCTCGGCGAAATAGATGTGCTTATTAATAATGCCGGAATGAACACTCGCAAATGCGAACTCGCAGAAACAGATTTAGAGGAGTTTGAATTGCAATATGCCATCAATTTACGCGCTCCTTATCTACTTTGTCGTGAAGCTATGCGCCATATGTCACCTAGAAAGCAGGGCTATATCATTAATATTGTCAGTACGGTCGCTAAACGCAGCAATCCGTTGATGGGTATTTATACGGCAATGAAACAGGGTTTTGCTGGTTTAAACAACGTGTTAATGAAGGAAGCACAACCTCAGGGTATTAAGGTGACGGGGGTTTATCCTGGTGGCATTAATACGGCCTTTCGCGAACAAGCGCGTCCACAATATATGCAGCCGGAAAGTGTCGCAACAATGGTTAGCCAGTTACTCAGCAATCCCTCGGATGTTGTTGTACATGAACTTACTTTCAGGCCGCCTGTTGAACTGGAATAGCTACCTCACAGGCTCGTTTATAACCGTTACCATGCAAAATATATTTCGATTGGTAACGGCATTAGCTCCGATAACGATTTTTCCTGTTCTGAAACCCGTTGCTGTTTTCAGTAACCTTTACTGTAAAGATCTTCGGTAATCCGGCATTATCACCAGCAGCACGCCCGTAATTGCCACTAACAGCCCGAGTAGATCCGTGTTCCTGATGCTATCGTCAAAGGCGAGCCAGGCCATTACCATGGTCACGGGAGGACTGAAATAGAACAGGCTGGCCACTCGCGTCGCATCCATACGTTGTAAAAGCAGCCACATGATCCCGTATGCTCCGAGTGAGACGGCAATAACCAGCCAGAGCATGGTTGCCAGAAAGGGCTGTGTCCATGTGCAGTCCAGGTGTTCGCCGAGTACGGCAGGAAAGGCAAGGGCAAGCATAGTCGCAAGGCTCTGGTAAAAGAGGGTGATATCCAGGTCGAGATGCGCGAGCGGCATCAAGATTGTATGCCGGCGCTGCAGCAGACTGGCGATGGTAATGCCTGCGACCGCGGCGAAGGGAAGCAGATAGGCAAATGCCGGAGTCGTATCCTTGATGGTCAGGCGCGCTCCGATGGCAATCACCACACCGAAGAAACCAAGAACGAGCCCCTGCCATTGTCTCAAGCTGGTCTCTTCACCGACCGCCAGCCCGGAAAATGCCGCGGTTAGCAGAGGTTGCAGGGCGGTGATCAGGGCGACTATGCCTGCGGGAACCTGCTGCTGCAGCGCCAGCAAAGTACAGGAGAGCCATATGCCATGGGCAAGAATGCCGGTTAGGCTGGCATGCTTGATTATCGCCAGGCCGGGCCAGCGTAAACGTCCACGGACGCTCAGGTAAAGCAGCAATATCGCCGATAAAATCGCATAGCGCCAGAAGAGAAGTGTAAAGGGACTGCTGTATTGCAGGCCATATTCGGCACCGATGAACCCCGAGTTCCAGAGGAGAACGAAAAGCAGCCCTAGGCCAAAGGTTTCACAATGCCGATTCAGCATAAAAATATTCTCTAACGCGCTGTCGATTATTTTGAGTATAGAGTGAAGAAAACACTTTTGCTTTGCTGTTTGTTTCACCTGTTTTAACTAACAGGAATCTCCTCCCTTTCCCGAATTATCCGGCGCACAGCGAGGTAGGGGAGGATGCCAATGGTGAACTACAATACACCTTTATCCATCACATCAGCTATGATGATGAAAACGTTTACCTATGCGCTTAAAATACTCTTCCATATCATTAATGGCTGCAAGCGTAGTTTTCTCAACTTTGCTCCGCGAAACCTTAAAATTATCGGCGATGGCCTTTCCGCTGGCCTCCATATAATCTTTAGTATCGAGTTTGGCTAAATGACTTTGCAGTGTGGCATGATCAAGTTCGACTTTTGTCTTGCGGGCTATGGCATCGCTTAATTTTTCAAAGGAATTGCTGATATTCTGCCATTTATCATGTGCTTCCATGGCGGCTAGATGAGCTTGTAAGGCGGCTTCATCGCTCTTGCTGGCCAGATGCTGCGAAGCCTGATGCAGTTTCTCATTTATTTCCGAGAGTCTGCCCTTGGTATCCTGCCACAGTTGTCTGCTGTCTGTTGAAAGTTCCTTCGCCTTATGATCTATTGCCTCGCTTACTTCATGAATTTTTTCTCGAGATTTATCTATTTTTTCTTTAAGCAGCTCTTTCATCGTTAACCCCACTTATTTACTTGTCTATTGCTTATCTCATATCTCGAAGCGCAGGCCCCTGCGCAGATAGTTTTAAGTATAGACATTCACCAGCTAACACCATCATAGTTAATAAAATTTCTTGTATATATGAATTTTCGTATATACTGTGTTGCATATATTGTTTTTCAAGGAAATCTTCCATGGCATCCCTCAAGCAAAGAGTATTGTTTTTATGCTCAGGTAATTCTGCGCGTTCGCAAATGGCTGAGGCCCTTTTGCGCCATCAGGCTGGCGACAAGTTTGATGTCTGCAGTGCCGGCACTGCACCCAAGAAAATTGACCAGAGAACGCTTGCTGCTTTAGCTGATTTTGGTTTATCGGTTAAGCAATTGGCTTCCAAGAGTGTCGAGACTTTTGCGGGCCAGCATTTTGACTTTGTTATCACGCTTTGTGAGAAGGCGCGCCAAGAGTGTCAAAACTATCCGAGTAGCGGTCAGCAGCTTGCATGGGATTTTGCAGCGCCAGCATCGCGCTCAGACAAGCTGCCATTTCAAACCACCTTGAGCGAGCTGAATAATCGTATTGCGATGTTTGTATTAGTGCAATCTAAGCATAAAGAAAAGGCGAATATTCAAGCGCACAGCGATCCCACCCAGTTTTATAAATGTCTTAGCGATGAGATCAGGCTGAAGAGCCTGATGTTGATCCAATATCAGGGTGAGCTTTGTGTTTGTGAACTGATGGGCGCATTAAAGGAGAGCCAGCCAAAAATATCACGGCATCTGGCGCTACTTAGAAAAAACAAAATACTGCTCGATCGCAGGCAGGAGCAATGGGTCTTTTACCGTATCAACCCTGATTTAGCTGCCTGGGAAAAGTCAGTGATAGCACAAACAACAGAATCTAATGTCGATTTTATTCAAGAGAGCATCGACAACCTTGCACTGATGGGAAACCGTCCTGAAAGAATGAAGAATGCCTGCCAACAAACAATTAAAAGAGAGAGTTTATAAAATGGGAATATTTGAACGATTTTTATCTTTATGGGTCGCGCTATGCATTGTCGCCGGCGTGCTGCTGGGAAATTTACTGCCTGACTTTTTTGCTCTGGTTGCGCAGCTAGAGTTTGCCCATGTGAACTTTATTGTCGCCGGATTGATTTGGATAATGATCTACCCGATGATGGTGCAGATTGATTTCAGCTCGATTAAAGGGATTGGTAGAAAGCCTAAGGGCATACTGCTGACACTGGTGATTAACTGGTTAATCAAACCCTTTACCATGGCCGCTTTAGCCTGGCTGTTTTTCGATCTGCTTTTTGCCGGTTGGGTTGAGCCGCAAAGTGCCAGAGAGTATATCGCAGGGATGATTCTTTTAGGCGTTGCGCCCTGTACTGCGATGGTGTTTGTATGGAGTCAGCTGACCAAAGGTGATGCAAACTATACGCTTGTACAGGTTTCGCTTAATGACATTATCATGGTCTTTGCCTTTGCACCTATTGCCGCCTTTTTACTTGGGATCAGCGATATTCAGGTGCCCTGGGAAACCTTACTGTTATCCGTTCTTCTCTATGTACTATTACCGCTTATTGCCGGTGTTATTACACGCCAGGCTCTGGATAAAAAAGATGATCACCAGCGTTTACAGGACTTTTTACATAAACTAAAACCCTGGTCAATCATCGGCTTACTTGGCACTGTCGTCTTGCTTTTCGGTTTTCAGGCTGAAACCATTCTCGCACAGCCAGAAACCATTTTATTGATAGCTATTCCGCTGCTGATCCAAACCTACGGTATTTTTGCCATTGCCTATCTAGCAGCCAAAGCCATGAAGTTACCCCATAATATTGCAGCACCGGCCTGTATGATAGGGGCATCTAACTTCTTTGAGCTGGCTGTTGCCGTCGCCATTTCATTATTCGGGCTTCATTCGGGCGCTGCCCTGGCAACAGTTGTCGGCGTGTTAGTTGAAGTTCCGGTGATGCTGTCCTTAGTCTATTTTGCCAATCAAACCCGGCACTGGTTTGGAGAATAACAATGTTTCAGCTGTTTACTGATTTAGCAAGTTGGCTTACCTACAGCGTTTTAGGTTTATCGCCAGCAACCAAACTGGCCGATGCCGTGCACTTTTTTATTGAGGATGTCAGTAAAATTTTTGTGCTGCTGATTGTGATGATCTATGTGATCGCACTGCTTCGTGCTTCACTTAATGTCGAAAAAGTAAGAGATTATCTGGCGGGTAAGCATCGTGGCATTGGTTATCTAATGGGATCAGGCTTCGGGGTGATTACGCCATTTTGCTCCTGCTCCAGTATCCCGGTTTTTTTGGGGTTTACCTCTGCGGGTATCCCCGTTGGCATCACCATGGCCTTTTTAATTACCTCGCCGTTGATCAATGAAGTGGCGATACTGCTGCTGATGAGTCTGCTCGGTTTAAAATTTACAATCCTGTATGTGCTGGTGGGGATGGCCGTCGGGATCCTTAGCGGCTTCTTTCTCGATATAATCAAAGCAGAGCGTTGGTTGCAATCCTTCGCTGCTGAGGCATTAAAACGAGGTCAGCAGGAAAATGATTCTGAGGTGGAAAGCAGTGTACAAACAACGCCTTCACTGCCACTGCTTGAACGTCATCAATTTGCCAAATCTGAAGCACTGGAGATATTCGCTCGCGTTTGGAAATGGGTGATTATCGGGGTCGGTGCAGGCGCAGCCCTGCATGGGTTTGTTCCTGACGGCTGGATAGAAATGCATTTAGGTGATGGGCAATGGTGGTCGGTTCCGGCATCGGTATTACTTGGTATCCCCTTGTATTCAAATGCAACGGGGGTGATCCCGATTATGGAGAGTCTGTTGCAAAATGGCCTGCCTGTCGGCACCACCCTGGCATTTTGTATGAGTACTGTCGCCGCCAGTTTTCCTGAATTTATTTTATTGAAACAAGTGATGCAATGGCGATTACTGGCCACGTTTTTTGTGATGTTATTAATTGCTTTCACCTTTGTCGGTTGGATTTTTAATATATTAACTCCCATGCTATAAGGAATAAAAAAATGAAAAATATCAAAGTATTAGGAACAGGCTGTGGTAAATGTAAAAACACATTAGAACTTATTAAGCAGGTTGCTGAGCAGGAGGCTGTGCAAATTAATATAGAGAAGGTAGAGGAATTACCGCAAATTATGGCCTATGGCGTAATGAGTACCCCTGCCGTTGTTATTGATGAGCAGGTTGTGCATAAAGGCAGTGTTCCAACTAAAGAGCAGATCGCAACATGGATCAAGGAGTAACCTAATGAGCAACAAGGCACCAAAACCTTTGGCAGAAGCTGTACAGTATTGCCCAACAAGCGCATGGAAGAAAATCCAAAACGAAGCGATTGTTCTGCTTGATGTACGTGAAGATGAAGAGGTGGAGCAATTGCGCTTCGCTGTCCCTTACTATCTGCACATCCCCTTAAGTCAGCTAGAGCAGCGCTTCCACGAAGTACCGAAAGAGCAGAGTGTTATCGTGGCTTGCCTGGATGGGGAGAGAAGTTTGAAGGCGACCTATTTCCTTAGCTATCAAGGTTATCAGAATGTGGCCAATATGAAGCTGGGACTTGCTCGCTGGGTTGAAAAAGGCTTTCCCGTTATAGGTGATCCGGAGCTGCTAAAATCGGGTGATGCTAGTGGTAACTGCTGGTTGCTGCTGTTAATCAATATTCAACAGTTCTCATGTATTCTGATTGTAAACCCCGTTGCTGTTTTCAGTAATGGGGTTTTTGTTTTAGCAAATATCTGCTAACTCATTATATATGTGATAACTAACAGTTTTTAATGCTTAATATGGTCTAAATTTAATATACATTCGGATATGTATTTTACTGATTTTCAAGTTAATTCTGGAGAGCAACAATTATGGATAAGAAAAAGTTGGTTGCGCTTTTACTGATTGTGATTGCTGTTATCGGTTGGTTTGCTTATGGGAAATATCATGCACAGCAAGATGACCGCAATCTGATTTACGGCAATGTCGATATTCGCGAAGTGCAGCCTGCTTTTCGTCAATCCGGGCGTATTGAACATCTCTATGTGAAGGATGGTGATCGGGTTGTAAAGGGCGATTTAATTGGCGCAGATTGACCCTGTTCCTTTTCAAAAGCAGGTGGATTTGAGTCAGGCTAAACTGGCCGTTGCCCAGGCGCAACTTGCGGATTTAGTTGCTGGCCCCCGAACTCAGGAGATTGAGAGTGCCAGGCAGGAGGTGATACGTTTAACCGCGACCTTAAAAAATGCCCTGGACAACTACAACCGTCAGAAAGATTTAAGAAAAACAGGCGCAACCAGCGCTGGAAATTTGGATAATGCACAGGCTCGCTTTGATGAAGCAAAAGCCGCTTTAATGGCTGCCAAGCAGCATCTCTCTCTATTGCAGGAAGGCACGAAAGCTGAAACATTGCTGATCGCTCAGCAGCAGGTTGCGGTGGCTCAGGCTGAACTTGAAATTAAACAAACGGCACTTCAGGATAGCAGATTATATGCGCCTGAAAACGCTGTGGTACTGACACGTATCGTTGAGCCGGGTTCAATGGTCAATGCCGGCAGCCCGGTGATCTCCTTATCGTTAAGAGATCCTCTCTATATCAGGGCTTATATTAATGAAACTATGCTCGGAGAAATTTCTCCCGGTGATACAGTCACTGTCCATACAGATTCTTCTGCTCAGACATTTACAGGAAAAATCGGCTATATCTCACCTAAAGCAGAGTTTACGCCTAAATCGGTAGAGACGCCGGAGCTTAGAACCAGCCTGGTGTATCGGATCCGCATTGTCCTTGAAAATGATGATAAAAAGTTAAATCAAGGTCAGCCTGTGACCATCTCGTTGCATTAAGGAAACAGTGATGACAACTCATAATGTGGTGGCAACGATACAGGATGTCAGCAGATCATTTTCCGGCAATCTTGTGCTCAGTGATATCTCGGCGCAAGTGCGCGCCGGCGTGTTAACCGGACTTGTCGGGCCGGATGGCGCCGGGAAAACCACGCTGATACGCATGATTGCCGGTTTATTAATTCCTGATCAGGGGCGTATTGAAATTATCGGCAAAAACGCGGTTGAATATCACGATCAGCTGGCTGAGTATGTCGGTTATATGCCGCAACGTTTTGGCCTTTATGAAGATCTGAGCGTGATCGAAAATATGCAGTTATATGCCCGGTTACGGGGGATTGAAAGCAGTGAACACTCTTCGTTATTTGCCGAATTGTTAAAGTTTACCCGCCTGCAGCCATTTACTCGAAGACTTGCCGGCAATTTGTCGGGAGGGATGAAGCAAAAGCTTGGCCTTGCCTGTGCATTGATGGCAAAACCGCAACTGCTGTTACTCGATGAGCCCGGAGTGGGGGTTGATCCCTTGAGTCGCCAGGATCTGTGGGCGATGGTGGATAAGTTGCTTGATGATGGAATGGCTGTTGTCTGGGCGACCGCCTACCTGGATGAAGCAGAGCAATGCGATGAGGTGTTATTGCTTAATCAGGGCTCACTTCTCTATTCCGGTAAACCTCATGTACTGACGGATCGATTAAAACAGCGTAGTTACAAACTGCAGAATGTTTATGATAAACGCCGCACCGTTCTTTGTGATCTTTTGGATATGCCTTTTTGCTCCGATGCTGTTATTCAGGGACAGGCGGTAAGAGCGGTACTTAAGGACGCCGGTCAGCGAGGCGAACTGGCGCAGTTTGCACAGCAGGAGCAGGCGGGGCTGGTGGAGTGTGTCCCGCGATTTGAAGATGCCTTTATCGATCTGCTAGGCGGTGCGCCTTCCGGGCGTTCTGAACTGGCTGAAAAGATGGAGCATATCAGTCAGGAGCGCCAGTATGTGGTGGAATGTTGTGATCTCAGCAAGCAGTTTGGTCATTTTACAGCAGCGGACAATGTCTCTTTTTCCGTTCAGCGAGGTGAGGTTTTCGGTCTGCTCGGGCCTAATGGTGCAGGCAAATCCACGACCTTTAAGATGCTCTGCGGTCTGCTCTCAGTTACCTCGGGTAGTGCCAGGGTGGCCGGTGTGAATCTGGCAACAGCCTCGAAACAGGCCAAACTGCAGCTTGGTTATATGGCACAAAAGTTCTCTTTATACAACCTGCTTTCCGTTAAACAGAACCTGGATTTTTCAGCGGGCGTTTATGGTTTAACCGGCAAGGAGAAAAAACAACGCATAGCAGATATGATCACAACTTTTCATCTGCAGCCTTTTCTCAATAGTTCTCCGGATGATCTTTCCTTAGGTTTCAAGCAGCGTTTAGCGCTGGCCTGTGCAGTAATGCATCGTCCCAAGGTTTTGTTTCTGGATGAGCCGACATCGGGTGTCGATCCTATCACCAGGCGGGAGTTCTGGACGCATATTAACGGCTTTGTTGCCAAGGGAATGACGGTGATGGTGACAACGCATTTTATGGATGAAGCTGAGTATTGCGACCGCATAGCGTTAATGTACCGCGCAAAACTTATTGCTTTGGATAGCCCTGACAATCTGAAACGGCGCTGGCGCACAGAAGAGACCCCTGAGCCGAGCATGGAGCATGCCTTTATTAAACTGATTGAAAATGAGGAACAATAAGATGGTCAGTGGACTTGCGCTGCATAGAGTCAGGGCTTTGATCATCAAAGAGTCCCTGCAGGTTATTCGTGATCCTGCCGCCATTATTATCGCCTTTATTCTGCCGGTGATCCTGTTAACTCTGTTTGCAACAGCAATTTCACTGGATATTAAACAGCTTCCGATTGCTGTTGTTAAGCAGGATAACTCTGCATACTCTGGAACACTGGCAGCTGCATTTTCCGGAACGAACTATTTTTCGGTAAAACCAGTGCGCGATCTTCGTGAAGCGCAAGAAAAAGTGGTATCCGGAGCATTAAATGGTGTGGTGGTGCTCCCAGTTGATCTGTCACAACGGATCGCTGCTGGTGACAGGGATAATCTGGTGCAGGTTATCAGTGATGCATCGCAGCCCAATACCGCAAACTTTGTTGGCAATTACGCGCAGGGTGTCGTTAATTTATGGCGAGAGCAATTTATTCCGCAGCAACAACAGCAAAGCATAACAGTCGAAAGCCGTGTCTGGTTTAATCCGGAAGTCGAGAGTAAACGCTTTTTAATCCCGGGCGCTATCGGTATTGTGATGACTATGATCGGCACACTGCTTACAGCACTGGTGATTGCAAGAGAGTGGGAAAAGGGCACCATGGAGGCTTTGCTCTCGACACCTGCTCAGACAAGGGAAATTTTGCTGGGGAAACTGGTGCCTTATTTTGTACTCGGCTTAATTGCGACGGTTTTTTGTGTGTTGTTATCAACCTGGGTATTTCATATACCTATGGCCGGCTCCTGGTGGGTTGTGCTTTTGCTCTCTTCCTGCTTTATGGTGCCTGCTTTAGGGCAGGGGTTATTGATCTCAACGCTGGCAAAAAATCAGTTTATAGCCTCTATGATGGCATTGCTCTCAGCATTTTTACCGGCTTTTCTGTTATCCGGTTTTTTATTTGAAATTAATTCCATGCCTTATATTATCCAGCTGATCACGCACCTGCTGGCAGTGAAATATTATATCGCCTGTATTCAAACAGTTTTTTTGGCAGGCGATATCTGGCCGCTGTTTCTTCCCAATATTGCAGCCATGCTGTTGATAGGGCTTTGCTGTTTTTTGCTGATCGCCAATAACAAGACATCGAAAACACTGGAAGGTTAGCGGCTATGTTATTTTCTCCAGTACGTTCAAAGCGCAGATTATAAAGGAGTTTCTGTGTATTCTTCGTGATAAAAAAACACGTATTGTATTAGTTGCGCCGCCACTCCTGCAGCTGATTATCTTCTCTTATGCCATTACCCTGGATGTGACGAATGTCAATGTAACAGTCTTTAACCGCGATAATGGTTACTATTCCGGGCAGTTTATTGCTCAGGTGGCCAATGCGAACTTTGTGAAACATGTTGACAGTGTGCATTCATATCAGCAGGTCGAGCAACAGATGAACCTTAGAGAAAGTTTAATCGCTGTTATTATTCCTGCAGACTTTTCCAAGTCTGTGGCGAAGGGCGACAATCCGCAAATACAGGTGATTGCTGATGGACGCAGAGCGAACTCTGCTCAGGTGGCAACCGGCTATATACAAAACATCAGCCGCTCTTTTTTATCGACTGTGAATGCGGATCTGGAGCGCACTGATCTGGTCACGACACGTCACTGGTTTAACAGTAATCTGGAATATCAATGGTTTGTGGTGCCGGGGTTGTCCGGTGTCCTTTCGATGGTGGTGGCTCTGATGTTAACGGCTTTGTCGATTGCACGTGAACGTGAGTTGGGAACATTTGAGCAGCTTCTGGTTTCTCCCTGCAGCTCAGCTGAGATTATTATTGCTAAAGTTATACCACCGTTAATTGTCGGCTTTATCCTTGGTAATCTGATGATTGCGGCAGGCGTATTCCTTTTCAAAATCCCTTTTAGCGGATCTTTCTGGTGGCTGCAGCTGGCCCTGCTGGTATTTTTAATTTCTGTGGCATCGATGGGGTTGATGATCTCTGCAGTATCAAATACTCAGCAACAGGCTATTTTAGGTTGTTTTGCTGCAGTCGTGCCGCTTATGCTTATGTCCGGTTTTGCAACGCCGGTTGCGAATATGCCGCAAGCCCTGCAATATGTTGCAGACTGGCTGCCTATTCAACACTATCTGGTCATTGCTCAAGGCGTGTTTATGAAGGCCCTGCCGGCAGAAGAGATCATCAAACATATCATCCCGATGGCAATTGTCGCTATTGTATCGCTATTTACCGCCACTCTGCTAGTAAGAACAAAGCTGCAGTAGGCTTGCTGTTAAGTAGCCACCATATTTACTCCTTACCTGGTGGTATGCCTTTGTCTGTCCAACCTGTGTGATGTTTGTTGCATCCAGATTACAGTTGAAGATTAATGCAACAAACGCAACGTTTGTTGGCTTGCTCACAATAATAGTGCTAAGCTTGATCTGTATATAACCACAGTAAAGAGGTTTGATGTGTGGGTTTCCACAACAAAGCTCGCAAAGATTGAGGGCGTAACAACCCAAACAATCAGGCGAAGAATAGAAAGCGGCTTTTACGATAAAGTTAAGCATACTGAGGGTGGTCATAACCGCATTTTTATAACTCAACAAAGGAGGATATGCTATGCAAGCGTTAGCTCAAGTAAGCAAAAGTCGAGCATCGACACACAGCAAAGCCTCCTCCTTGGGCGATACCCGGATGCCGAATTTATCAGTGATATTGCCAGTGCTTTCAACTTTAAACGAAAAGGATTGCAGTCCATTTTGGAATCCGCAATGCTCGGTCATTCAGTCCACATTGTGGTTGCCACAAAAGACAGGCTCGCAAGGTCGGGATTCGAGCTTATTAAATGGCTCGTTGAACTATCAGGTGGACGGATCGAGATCTTGGATGACACGGATAACACCTCTGAATCGTTCGATACCGCAGAGCTTATCGGTTTCATTACCTCGTTCTGTAATAGCCACTACGGAAAGCGATCCGCTGAAAGGCGTAAAAGTAATAGCTTCGAAAAAGATCCGGTTCTATCCGGAGAATGAGGATGCTTACTTTGATGCTTTGGCTTTGTATCGGCGCTCGCATAACCTTGCTGTTGAACGCTTTAAAAATGATGATTATAAGGACGAAAACGGTAAGTTTCTCAATATGCGCCCTGCAATCAAGGCGCAGGTTGAGCAAGAACAAAGAGAATCGGGTCGTGCTTATAACTCTTTGGTTTCAGACAACGGCACGCTTGCTGCTGCAACGACATTTAAAGCGGTGTGCAGCAACAATAAGAAGCTGAAAGGCGCTAAATCCGGCTTTAGTGAGATTAGCTTTAAGAGCCGTAAAGGTTCAAAACACTCCTTTAGTATCGACCGATTACCAAAAGCTTTAAACCCTTGCGTTAAAGCATTAGGCAAAATTTATCTAACTGAAAGTGTGCCAAGTGAAGCAATTGGCAAAAGTTGCATTATCACTTGTGATAAAGGACGTTGGTTCCTCCAAGTGCAACAACACATCGAGCTTAACACCGAGATCCAAGATGAAGTTAAGTGTGTGGGTGTTGATCAAGGTGTCCGGACGTTTGCAACCTGCTTTAGTGAAGATGATGCCTTAATTGTTGGTGATAACTTTACCAAAGAAAAATTGTTTCCGCTGATGAAGCGAGTGGATACGTTGATTGGGCAAAAGCAAAAGATCTTAAACACTCAGAAAGGCATTAAGTTTCAAGATATGCCTCAATGGGCGCGAGATCGACTCATTCACTTTAATAACGAAATCAACCGCCTCAAATGTAAGAAAGATGACCTTATCTTAGATCTGCATAACCGTTTGGCTTATGAGCTTGTTACTCACTATGATGTTATCTTTTTGCCATCGTTCGAGACGAAAGGAATGGTGAGGCGCAAGGATAAGAAGATCCGCACCATACGCCGTAATACTTGCCGTCAGATGCTTGATTTAAACCACTATGGATTTAAATTGCGCTTAAAATGGTATGCGAAAAAGTACGGCAAGCATATTGTGGATTGCAATGAATCCTACACTTCAAAAACCAGATCGTGGAATGGCACTATTGATGAGCAATTAGGCTCATCAAAGATAATTAAAGGCGATGGGTTCACCGTTGATCGAGACATCAACGGTGCAAGAAATATATTCATTAAACACTTAACAAGGTAGCTTGTACCTTAATCATAACAACGAATGTTGCGTTCGTTGCGGTTTAAATCAAGAGCATAGTCCTCACATCCTCCAAGTCAGTGTCGGTTTTAATTGTATTCATATATGTATACCTTATAAAATACAATTTATCTGCAGTATAGATAAATGTTTTTCAATTATTACCTTGGTGACTGCAACTATTCGTCAGTAATATAATTGCAGTACAACATATTTTGTAACTTTTATGTGTGTTTGTGATGTTTATGCGTCATGACGGCTACCAGTCCTTGCGCGTTTGCTGCTGTTTGTGTATTGATTATGTTTTGGTTTGATAATACAATTTAGAATGCAAATTACTGCTATCGTGATATTTGTCACAGACAAATTGTCGAGAGTAGGCCATTATAGCGTCATTGAGTATTTGCAGAGATTAACTCATAGACATTTTGACTTGCTGTATATCCACTTTGTTGGAGAGTCAGGGAGTATTAAACAAAATAAGTCACCAACCCGTAATTTGAAGAGACCGAACGAGGATTTAAGATATGAAAATCTTAGCTATCACAGCCTGCACTGCAGGTGTCGCTCATACCTATATGGCGGCCAAGAACCTGGAAAACAAAGCCAAAGCACGTGGCTGGGAAATCAAGGTTGAGAAACAAGGTGCTAACGGTATCGATGACCGTATCACAGCACAAGACGTAGCATCGGCTGACGGTATCATCTACGCAACAGATGTTGGCCTTGCTGAGATGGAGCGTTTTGAAGGGCTGCCATCTGTTAAAGGTAAAGTAAAAGACGGTATCAAGAAAGCAGACGCCATGCTGGATGCGCTGCAAGCAAAAGTTGCTGAAGCTGGCGGCGCAGCTCCTAAAGCAGTTTCTGCAGCAGCTGCAAATGAGTTTGCTGAAGAAGAAGAAAGCAATGATAACATCGCGATTAAATTCTTAAAAGATTGGTACAAGGGCGCGCTATCTGGTGTGTCTCACATAATTCCTCTTGTTATCATCGGTGGTCTTTGTGTTGGTTTACTCAATCTGTTCTTTGGTTATGACTATACTCACCTTTATAACCTGACAGCTGAGCAATTGGCTGATCAAGATTTCATGGCTGAGTTCGCAACAACAACCCAGGGTATTGTTCACTATCTATACTACATCGCACTAAAAGCATTTAACCCATTACTGATTTGTGTTCTTGCTGCATTTACTGCTTACGGTATGGTAGGTAAACCGGGTCTGGCACCAGGCTTTGTTGGTGGCTTTGTTGCTGTTGGGGGGACTTTCGGTAAACTAACTATTGTTAGTGGTGGTTTTATTGGTGGTCTTGTAGCAGGTGCAGCGGCAGCATTGTTTGTTATGCTTATCCGTCAAATCAAGGTACCTCAAGTACTCGAATCCGTTAAGATGATCATCATTACGCCGCTTATTGCCGGTGTACTCACTATTCTGTTTATGCTGGTCGGCCCTGGTAAGTTCTTCGCGTTCCTAAACACCTCTCTAACAGATTGGTTAAACGCAATGAGCGGTACCAACCTGCTTATCCTTGGTTTTATCCTGGGTTGTATGGCTAACCTTGATATGGGTGGTCCAATTAACAAAGCCGCATATATCTTCTGTATCGGCGCGGGTACTAGCGGTAACACTGAATTCTACGCAGCGTTTACTGCAGCTAAGTGTATTCCTGGTATGTCTCTTGGTCTGATGGCTCTTGCATTACCTAAATTCTTCGACAAAGAAGACCGTCTTGCAGGTCCATCAACAGCAATCCTGGGGTTCTGTGGTATTACAGAGGGGGCAATTCCTTACGCTGTTAAAGATCCGATGAGTATTATCCCGGCTCACATGATTGGTGGTGGTATTGCAGCCGCTCTTATCCTTTCATCTAAGATCCAAATCGGTACAATTGCAGGTGGTGCAGTATTCATGCTACCAGTAATCAGCGAACCTATGGCATGGATAACATACTTTGTAATCGGTATTGCAGTTTCAATGGCGCTTACTATCGCTCTTAAGATGATAAGAAAAGGTAAAGGTGTTCCAGCAGCAGCTTAATTAACTACTTAAATGCAAGGATTCAAAAGAGATGTCTTTCGACATCTCTTTTTTGTTTGCCCAGCAAAGCTGGCAAACCCGCTCACTTGCAAGAGAGTGAGATCACCCCGACTGAGGGGAAGAAGCAGCACCTATTAATTGTGAATTGGTTACATTGCATATATGGGAAATATGTTAATACAAGCTTGCTACAAAAGATTCGTTTTGCTTTTCGGTGCTTATGCAGTGTAAGGGGCTATATAGCTTAAATGATAATTTATCTCGCAATAACCTCTTTATTAATTTTTACTTAGTACACTTCTCTTGAGCTATTTTGCTTGGTTTTCATATAAATAAAATAAAATATTTCCTTTGTGTTTTTTTTGTAAGTTGTTGGTAACAAATTATAAAGTTTGTTTTTATGACGTCCCCCCCTGTTAATATGGCAATCATTGTTTTTTTGGCTATTCTTAGTTGAAGGGTTTGTTTTTTGTATAGGTATAACCAATGGCTCAAGTAATACAATTTAAATACAAAATATGGTGCTTGTGTGAGATTTGTCACTTACAGTTAAGGCAAATTAAGTAATAATGGCATCATTAAGTGAATAGGACTCAACTTATAAACACTTTGACATCTCCTGAGAGGAAAGGGAGATATCAAACAAGCAAGTATCTAACCCGTAACTTAACGAGACGTAACAAGGATTAAGATATGAAAATTTTAGCTATCACAGCCTGCACTGCAGGTGTCGCTCATACCTATATGGCGGCCAAGAACCTGGAAAACAAAGCCAAAGCACGTGGCTGGGAAATTAAGGTCGAGAAACAAGGTGCTAACGGTATCGATGGCCGTATCACAGCACAAGACGTAGCATCGGCTGACGGTATCATCTACGCAACAGATGTTGGCCTTGCAGAGATGGAGCGTTTTGAAGGGCTGCCGTCAGTTAAAGGTAAAGTAAAAGACGGTATCAAGAAAGCAGACGCTATGCTCGATGCGCTGCAAGCAAAAGTTGCTGAAGCTGGCGGCGCAGCTCCTAAAGCAGCTTCTGCAGCAGCTGCAAATGAGTTTGCTGAAGAAGAAGAAAGCAATGATAACATCGCGATTAAATTCTTAAAAGATTGGTACAAGGGCGCGCTATCTGGTGTGTCCCACATTATTCCTCTTGTTATCATCGGCGGTCTTTGTGTTGGTTTACTCAATCTGTTCTTTGGTTATGACTATACTCACCTTTATAACCTCACAGCTGAACAATTGGCTGATCAAGATTTTATGGCTGAGTTCGCAACAACAACCCAGGGTATTGTTCACTATCTATACTACATCGCACTAAAAGCATTTAACCCATTACTGATTTGTGTTCTTGCTGCATTTACTGCTTACGGTATGGTAGGTAAACCGGGTCTGGCACCGGGCTTTGTTGGTGGCTTTGTTGCTGTGGGTGGTACTTTCGGTAAACTAACTATTGTTAGTGGTGGTTTCATCGGTGGTCTTGTAGCAGGTGCAGCGGCAGCATTGTTTGTTATGCTTATCCGTCAAATCAAGGTACCTCAAGTACTCGAATCCGTTAAGATGATCATCATCACGCCGCTTATTGCCGGTGTACTCACCATTCTGTTTATGCTGGTCGGCCCTGGTAAGTTCTTCGCCTTCCTAAACACCTCTCTAACAGATTGGTTAAACGCAATGAGCGGTACCAACCTGCTTATCCTTGGTTTTATCTTAGGTTGTATGTCTAACCTTGATATGGGGGGGCCAGTTAACAAAGCCGCATATATCTTCTGTATCGGCGCGGGTACTAGCGGTAACACTGAATTCTACGCAGCGTTTACTGCAGCTAAGTGTATTCCTGGTATGTCTCTTGGTCTGATGGCTCTTGCATTACCTAAATTCTTCGACGAAGAAGACCGTCTTGCAGGTCCATCTACAGCAATCCTGGGTTTCTGTGGTATTACAGAGGGGGCAATTCCTTACGCTATTAAAGATCCGATGAGTATTATCCCGGCTCACATGATTGGTGGTGGTATTGCAGCCGCTCTTATCCTTTCATCTAAGATCCAAATCGGCACAATCGCAGGTGGTGCAGTATTCATGCTACCGGTAATCAGCGAACCTATGGCATGGTTAGCATACTTTGTAATCGGTATTGCAGTTTCAATGGCGCTTACTATCGCTCTTAAGATGATAAGAAAAGATAAAGGTGTTCCAGCAGAATCTTAATTAACTACTTAAATGCAAAGGTTAAAAAGAGATGTTGAAAGATATCTCTTTTTTGCTAAAACTGTAATGACAGAACATGGAGATAATATTATGAGTTACAAGCACATATTAGTTGCCCTGGATCCTTCAGAAAATACTAAGTTGTTAATAGAGAAAGCGGTGATGATAGCTAAGGCAACGGATGCTGAGTTATCCCTTATTGATATTGATGAGGCTTACCGAGTTGATCATCACAATATTATTGGTCTGACCCCCGCTCGGGCAAAGATAGATAAAGCGGAAGCGATGGATGAGCTTGAAAAACTGGAAGCGTTAACAGAGATCGCTGCTTACCCGATAAAAAATATTCTGGTTGGCGATGCCAAGTTTACCGAGGAAATCGAAAGAGCGATTAAGGAAGAAGGTGTAGATCTGGTGGTATGCTGTCATCACCATAACTTCTGGCATTCAATGTTTTCATCTGCGGCTAAGCTGATGAAGGAAGTGGATGTGGATCTGTTTGTGGTGTCAATTAAGTAATCCGATCTCGCATCTGTAGCTTTTTTGCCCGGTGTCATACCGGGATTTTTTCTTTTAACCGAGTATGTGATCCGTTTTAAAGCCGCTTATTATCCAGCCAAGTTTATTCTGCAGGAACAAATTTTTGGACAGCTTTATTCGGCATCCTTGCTTTCCTTTATAGAACAAGAACAAGCTCGAGAAAGAAAAGGGATTCCTGTTAGTTAAAACAGATGAAATATCCTCACGACTGTTTCAGGTTTCTGCTTAAGGTCTCTTACTCATGAAAATAGCGTAGTTTTTGTTGTAAAAATTACCACACGGGAACTTTACGGCTGCCAACCCATGCTCCCAATTTTTAAGTAGATTCCACAGACTTAAAATCCCGCATGACCTGCAGTATAAGGAAAGCTTAGTGTTAAAAAGCAAAGTAAACAAATATGCCTTATATTCCGCCCCTAAAAGGGCGGTTTCTTATACACAAATCATTGATGGCAACGCTTCAGTATAGGGACCTTGAGCGAATCAGGCGGCAGCTTGGTGGCATAAGCTCTAAGAGTCCTGTTTTTAGCCGAGCTATAAACGAAGCAAAAGTTGGCTGTGTATTATAGCGCGGCATAAGCCGTGGGCCACGAAGATACTCATATGCAAAAAAACTATCAAAAAGCATTTCTATGCAATTAAAACGCATAAAGATGTGTATAAGAGACAGCCCTAAAAGGAAGGGGGACGGCAAAACTCTCTGTGAAGAAAAATTATTGTTTTTTCTAATTTCAAAATTGCTTTTTTTTACTTGTAGCCATACTTCTATGGCGTTTAGCAATTAAAGTAAATTTATAATCGGTAGTTGTAAAACGGTTTCGGCTGTATTCAAACACTGTTCCGTCAGCTAAAAAGCTGCGCGTTATTTTTTCAATAATGGGGTGTTCCCGATCAATCTGGAGCAGTTCGGCATCTTCTTCAGAAGGTAAAAGAGGAATGATTTCTTGTTCGCTTCGATCAATGAGCATTCCCTTGGTATTTTCAATAAACTCATATTTTGAGTTTTCCATCACTTCATAAGTCAAATCCGGAAACAGATATAATGGCATCCAAGTATCTTCGACGGTGATTGGATAATCTTCTATAGTACGAAGGCGCTTTACATGAAAGATACGATCTGTCTCGCTTATATTAAGCTGCTCTGCCATTGCGATGCTTGGCAGTGTTATTTCAAAGACTAAGACGTTACTATGAGTCGCGACATCGAGATGGGCCCACTTTTCATTAAAAGTTGATTGCTGATAAATATCATAGTTAACTTTATTTCCTTTAACGTACGTGCCACTGCCCTGGATGCTTTCCAACTCTTCACTTTCGATTAATAGTTTCAGTGCTTGCCTGATTGTAACGCGGCTGACCGAAAAATCATCTCTCAGTTCTGCTTCAGTCGGTAAGGATTCACCGACTTTATATTCACCATTACGTATCCTTTGACTAATGGTATCTGCAATCTGACGGTACATTGGAATTCTTGCCATGTTAGCCCTCTTTTTAGTGCTTAATCATTACTTCACTTCCAACACTTTGTGTTGTTGCCGTTTTTGTAATCATTTGTATTGTTTATGTTTTCTGTTTAATAATTTGTACTATAATGAAAGAAGTATTGCAATCTAAATATTCATGTCAAGTAAAAATACACTTTACAGTAAGTAGGGGTTTACAATAAAGTGCTGTTAAGTCACACTATGAATACACATTGAAATACAAATAGTGATACGAATTTGCTTAATATCGATCTGGATCACGTTATTTATGTATTAAATAGGTATCATTGCTAGGTGTTGAACCACCACTGATTAACCTGAATTAAATTTATAGAGATGGAATAAGGGCAATATTTATGAAAATTACAACTCTTACCAACAGCTCTCTGATCAACCTGCAGACTACCTTTGCAGATAGAGATGCAGCGATTAAAGCGCTTGCCGAGCAGCTTGAACAGCAGGGTAAACTGCATAATAAAGAAGAATTCCTTGAAGCCGTTTTTGCACGTGAAGCGCATGGTGCAACAGCATTAGGTGAAGGTCTTGCCGTACCCCATGGTAAGTCCGATGCGGTAAAAGAAGCAAGTTTTGCTGTAGCGACACTGAAAGAGACGGTGAAATGGCAGGGCATAGATGAAGACGAAATGGAAGATGTTAACCTGATCTTCCTGCTTGCTATCCCCAATGCGGAAGCGGGTTCAACGCATATGCAGATCCTGACTGATTTAACCTCTGCGCTGGTTGATGATGAAATACGCGAAGGCGTGCTTAAGGCGACATCTGCAGAGCAGATTATTGCTCTGCTTAACGGTGAAGAAGTAAAAGAAGAAGCGGCGCCGCAGCCAACCAAGATAACATCATTGACCAACAGTTCTCTGATCAATCTGCAGACCACCTTTGCAGATAGAGATACTGCGATTAAAGCGCTTGCCGGGCAGCTTGAGCAGCAGGGTAAACTGCATAATAAAGAAGAATTCCTTGCAGCTGTATTTGCACGTGAAGAGCATGGTGCAACGGCATTAGGTGAAGGTCTTGCCGTACCGCATGGCAAGTCCGATGCTGTAAAAGAAGCAAGTTTTGCAGTGGCGACTCTGAAAGAGACCATTCAATGGCAGGGCATAGATGAAGACGAAATGGAAGATGTTAACCTGATCTTCCTGCTTGCTATCCCTAATGCAGAAGCGGGTTCAACGCATATGCAGATCCTGACCGATCTTACCTCTGCATTGATTGATGATGATGTGCGTGAAGGCGTACTTAAGGCGACATCTGCACAGCAGCTTATTGCACTGCTCGATGGTGAAGAGCCGGAAAAAGAAGCACAGCCGGAAGTAAAAGAGCCTGAAGTAAAAGCAACTGCTACAACGACTGCAAAGAGTGCGCCTGAAGACGCTTCTTTTGTAGCAAAGATTGTACGTGCAATTAAAAAAATGTTTTCTTAACCGATACTAAACAGATAAGGTAATAAAATTATGACTACATCTCGCGTCCATATTACTCCACACATGCACTGGGACCGTGAATGGTATTTCACAACAGAAGAATCGCGCATTCTGCTTGTCAACAACATGGAAGAAATTCTGCAGCGTCTGGAAACAGATCCAGACTACAAATATTACGTACTTGATGGTCAGACTGCAGTATTAGAAGATTACTTTGCCATCAAACCGGAAAACACCGAGCGCGTAAAAGCACTGGTTGAAGCGGGCAAGCTGATTATCGGCCCATGGTATTCACAAACTGATACGATGCAGGTTTCCGGCGAGTCGATTGTGCGTAATATGATGTACGGTATGCGTGACTGCCTGGCATTTGGTGAGCCGATGAAGATTGGTTACCTGCCGGACTCCTTCTCAATGAGCTCGCAGCTGCCGATGATCTATAACGGTTTCGGTATCGATCGCACTATGTTCTGGCGTGGTTGTTCTGAGCGTCACGGCACGGATAAAACGGAATTTTTATGGCAGTCCAATGACGGTAGTGAAGTCACGGCTCAAGTACTACCGTTAGGCTATGCTATCGGTAAATATCTGCCTAATGATAAAGAAGCACTGACCAAGCGTTTAGATACCTACCTGAAAGTATTAGAAAAAGCATCAGTAACTAAAGATATTCTGTTACCGAATGGTCACGACCAGATGCCTATTCAGAAAGATATTTTCGACGTTATGGATACGCTGCGTGAAGCTTACCCGGATCGTGAATTCCTGATGAGCCGCTTTGAAGAGGTCTTTGAGCGTATCGAAGAGGAGAAAGCGCAATTAGATACGATTAAAGGTGAATTTAACGATGGTAAATATATGCGTGTTCACCGCTCAATTTCTTCGACGCGTATGGATATCAAGCTTATCCATGCAGAGGTTGAAAACAAGATCGTTAATATCTTAGAGCCATTAGCAGCGATTGCCTGGAAACTGGGCTTTGAATATCACCACGGTCTGATCGAGAAGATGTGGAAAGAAAGCATGAAAAACCATGCTCACGATTCTATCGGCTGTTGTTGCTCAGATAAGGTACATGCGGAGATCCTGAACCGTTATATCCTTGCGGATGATATGGCTACAAACCTTATCAACTTCTACAAACGTAAAATTGTCGATCATATGCCAGCTAAAGAGGGCTGTGACAAACTGGCGCTGTTTAATCTTTCTACCTACGAGCGTGAAGAAGTGGTAAACACAATGATCACTATCCGTGCGCAAGAGTTCAAGATCTTTGATGATGCCGGTAATGAGGTTGAGTACTTTATTGAAGATCAACGTGAAAATTGACCCGGGTAAGATTGACCGTCAGATTGTACACTACGGCAACTACGACCCGTTTATGGAGTTCGATATCCAGATCAAGGTTAAAGTGCCGGCAATGGGCTTCACTACCTTCCATGTTCAAGCGAATGAAAAAGGTGCACTGACAGCTGCGCAACAGAAAGCAGAAAACGTACTGGAAAACAGCTTCTACAAAATTACGGTTAACAGTAACGGTACCTTAACTATCTTTGATAAAGAGACCGAGCAGACATATGATCAGGCACTGCGTCTTGAAGATGGCTCAGATGACGGTGACGAGTACGATTACTCTCCTTCTCGTAAAGAGTGGCTGCTATATTCCGATGAATTTGATGCTGACGTAAGCGTTGAACATCAGGCATTCCAGTCTGTTGCCAATATCAAATTCCGTATGGATGTGCCTTCTGATCTGGCTGCACGTGAAGAGCGTAGTAACCAGAGTGGTTATGTAGATGTAGCCTGTCAGGTTGTGCTGAAAGAAGATACCCGCCGTATAGAAGTACGTATGGAGCTGGATAACCAGGCTGATGATCACCGTGTTCGTGTACTTATTCCAACACCATTTGTGACAGACACAGTTGTTGCTGATAACCAGTTTGGCCTGATCACGCGTCCAACGGATGATCCGGCAATGCAGGTTTGGGAGGAGGAGAAGTGGAAAGAAGCTCCGGTGCCTATCTACCAGCTAATGAACTTTGCGGCCCTTGAAAATGGTCAGGCGGGTATGGCGGTGATGACCAATGGCCTGCGTGAGTTTGAGGTCATTGCTAACCAAACTGAGCGTCGTGACACATTAGCATTGACGCTGTTCCGTGGTGTTGGTGTACTGGGTAAAGAAAATCTACTGCTTCGTCCGGGTCGTCCATCGGGTATCAAAATTCCGGCGCCAGATTCGCAAACACGCGGTAAACTGCTTTGTCAATTTACACTGTTTGCCTTTGCCGGTGATCATATTAAAGCCAATGTAATGGCGGAAGCGCGAGATAACGTAACACCAATCCAGTGTTACAATAAAATTCCATACAACGCCATGAAGCTCAATGTCGGTGAGCAGAACCTGCCGTTAACCTACAGCCTGTTAAATGCAGAAAAATCAGGTTTAGTATTAAGTGTGCTGAAGAAAGCGGAAGATGAGAATGCGTTAATTATGCGTGTTTACAACCCGTCCGAAACAACGGCGGCTGCCGGTACGGTTGAGTTTACTTCGCCTGTTAGCGAATGGATTGAAACCTTATTGGATGAAACGCCAAAAGCTGATGCAGCGACACTGAAATCTCAAGAGTTCGGTACATTAGCGCCGTGTCAGGCGAAGACCTTCCGCGTTAAATTCTAAGTAAAACATTAACTAAAGCCCCTTAGCAATAAGGGGCAACAAGGTGAAATGATGAAAATTGTTATCGCACCAGACTCATTTAAAGAATCGCTTTCCGCCATGGGTGTTGCTACATGCATCGAAAATGGCTTCTCGCAAATCTTCCCCGACAGTGAATATATCAAGATCCCGCTTGCCGATGGTGGTGAAGGCACTGTTGATGTTTTGGTTGAAATGCTGGAAGGTGAAAAACAATACTGTGATGTACACGGTCCTATTTCCGGTGATGTTAATGCGATGTGGGCATTGCTTCATGAAGGACAACGTAAAACTGCATTAATTGAAATCGCAGCGGCTTCCGGTCTTGATCTGATCACGCCTGAGCAGCGCAACCCGCTTATCGCGACCAGCTTTGGGACCGGCCAAACCATATTGCAGGCATTAGATGCCGGCGTTGAAAAAATTGTTCTTGGTTTAGGCGGCAGTGCCTGCAATGATGGCGGGGCAGGTATTTTGCAGGCGCTTGGCGGTAATTTACTGGATGCACAGGGCAATGAACTGCCTCTTGGTGGTGCGGCGCTTGCTGATTTGGCTGCTATCGATCTGAGCAATCTTGATAAACGCTGCGCAAATGTTGAATTTGTTGTTGCTTGTGATGTATCAAATCCATTAACCGGTGACAATGGTGCAAGTCACGTTTTTGGTCCGCAAAAGGGGGCCACGCCGGAGATGGTTGAATTACTTGATAATGCACTAAGTAATTTTGCAGATGTTGTAGAGAAAACATTGGCTGTTAACCATCAGCAGACTGCCGGTTTTGGTGCAGCAGGCGGTGCGCCAATGGGCTTATGTTTAGCTTTTGATATTCAGATCCAGGCGGGTATCGATATGGTGTTGGATATTTTACAGGTTGATGATGCACTGCAGGGGGCTGACCTGGTTATTACCGGTGAAGGGCAGATGGATAACCAGACGCTTAATGGTAAAACCCCCTTTGGTGTCGCCAAACGCGCACAAGCACGGAATATTCCTGTGATTGCCATTGCCGGCTCCTTAGGCACCGAAGTGGAAGCCCTGTACGACACTATCGGCAGTATCTTCGGTACGGTACGCTCTCCGCAGCCTTTAGCGCAGGTGTTAAGTGAAGCAGAAGGTAATTTAACACGCACAGCCAGAAATATTGCTGCAACCTTAGCCATGGGCAATAAGCTTTCTCTAAATTAATCTGCAGTAAGCGTTAACTGACTTATTTAAAAATAATCAGCTGTTTTTGTTAGGGTTTTATTATAAATTGACCACTAAAACAGTAATGACTTAATCGAATCAAAAAAGGGTTTATCATGACTCAAGCAATTTCACAGTGCTTTTTCCCGATGGAAAATATAATTCAAGACTATATTTGGGGAAGCCGTACTTCTATCAGCAAGCTGTTAGGCATAAGCAATCCGGACAATGCCCATCAGGCTGAGATCTGGATGGGCGCTCATCCGAATGGCTGCTCTAAAATTAAAGTAGCTGGTGAAACACAACTTTTATCTGATTTTATCAATCAGAACAAAGCCGCTGTTTTAAGCGCCGCAACAGAGACTCAGTTTGGCGAGCTGCCTTATCTGTTTAAAGTGCTGGCAGCCGGTGAAGCATTATCCGTACAGGTTCACCCGAGTAAAGCGCAGGCCGAAGCCGGTTTTGCCAAAGAGGAAGCGGCAGGTATTGCGCGCAATGCGGCCAACCGTAACTATAAAGATCCGAACCATAAGCCGGAGCTGGTTTATGCGCTGACCCCTTACCAGGCAATGAATGGCTTTCGCGTGTTTGCTGAAAGCATCGCACTCTTTCAAAAAGTAAATATTGCCGCTATTGAAGAGCTGGTTGCTGCATTTGCCGCAGAGCCGACTTCAGCGGGCCTGAAAACCTTTTTCTCGGCGCTACTTTCTCTGCAGGGGGAAGTCAAAGAAGCGGCTGTTAACGCTCTGATCGACTATGCCAATGCCAATAAAGAGGATGAGTTATTTGCGCTTATTCTCGAGCTTGCCGAGCAGCATCCGGGGGATATCGGCTTATTCACACCATTAATGCTCAATGTGATCACCCTGCAGCCTGGTGAAGCGATGTTCCTCTATGCCTGTACGCCACATGCCTACCTGAAAGGAACAGGGCTGGAGATTATGGCAAACTCAGACAACGTCCTACGTGCAGGTTTAACGCCAAAATATATGGATGTTGATGAGCTGGTTGCTTGTACTAAGTTTGAGCCCATCCCTTTTGCTTCGCTGCAGTTTACCCCATCGGTGCAAGAGGACGGAGAGTATTACGCCATCCCGGTTGATGACTTCAAATTTGCCATGTTTGAATCTGTTAACAGCCTACCCATCTCTACACAAAGTGCGGAGATCTTACTGGCTCTGGATGGTGATGTTACACTGACTCATCAAAGTGGTGAAACGGTTACGATCACAAAAGGCGAGTCGGTCTTTATTCCTGCCTATGCCAAGCAGTACCAGCTGACCGCTAAAGGTCGCGTTGCCCGTGCATTTAACTAATTGAAGATGTTGCAAGCAGGACATTGTTTGTCCTGCTTGCAACTGTTTTGTTAGCCGCTCCAAGTTTAGAAAATTATTCATGGCAAGTTTCTAGGGTCTGTTGATCTTTCGAGTACGAATTTTGTTCAATCTAAACGCGTTCTGAGCAAGGCGCGAGGAGCGAAGCATAGTTATTCTATGTAAACGACGAGCAACACAGCGCAGGACGCGTTTAGATGAACCCGTAGGGCAGCATTTGTTCGCGCTTTCTACTGCGTTATCGCCAGCTTATGTAGAATAACTACACTACGCAGGCTCTGCCTTGTATAAAACACGAACAAATTGCTGCAAAAATGCACGCGAAAGGTCAACAGACCCTAGTGTTGCGATGGAAATTGTCACAATCGTATCGCTATTTACCGCCACTCTGCTACTGCAGTAGGGCGGCTTATCTATTGTCAATCGGTGGTTGTATCTATTGCTTAATTTGTATGGCGTTTGGCAATTAAAGTAAATTTATAATCCTTCGATGTAAAATGGTTGCAGCTGTACTCAAACACAGTGCCATCGGCTAAAAAGCTGCGCGTTCTTTTCTCAATAATGGGTTGTTCCCGATCAATATGAAGCAGCTCTGAATCTTCTTCAGAAGGCAGAATAGGAATAATTTCCTGTTCACTGCGATCAATCACCATTCCCTTAGTTTTCTCGATAAATTCATATTTTGACTTTTCCATCACTTGAACGGTTAAATCAGGAAACAGATGCAGTGGTATCCAGGTTTCTTCGACGGTGATCGGATGATCTTCTATACCGCGAACACGTTTAACATGAAAAATACGATCATTTTCGCTAATATTAAGCCGCTCTGCCATAGTAATGCTTGGCAGCGTTATTTCAAAGATAATGACGTTGCTATAAGTCTTAATATTGAGGGGAGCCCATTTTTCATTAAAGCTCGATTGCTGATAAATGTCATAGTTAACTTTATTTTCTTTAACATAGGTACCGCTACCCTGGATACTTTTTAACTCTTCATTTTCAATCAATAGCTTAAGTGCCTGCCGGACTGTGACACGGCTGACCGAAAATTCTTCTCTCAACTGTGCTTCTGTCGGTAAGGCTTCGCCGACTTTATACTCACCTGTATGTATTTTTTCACGGATAATATCTGCAATCTGGCGATACATTGGAATTTTAGCCATCTTAACTCTCTTTTTAGGATGTAATTAGCCATACTAATAATTTGTACTGTCGTTATTTATATTATAACAACTTTTACTACATAAATGATTGCTTTGCAATACAAATTGCAGTATGGATAGGCGTAATGCAAATCGTATCTAGGCATGCAGGAAGCTGTTGCTAATGATGATATATGAGGCTTTGTTATCTTTACGCTGTAAAGGCAAGTCGCTATGTCGAACTATTATGAGTAGCGAATTGGCTGCTCTTTTTATATTCCCACAGTAACTTTTATGTTATTAAAGTTATATTTATTTTATTTTTTTGAAGTAGGTTTGATATCTGGCAAGCGGCTGTTTATATGCGGATTCACTCCTGATATTGTTAATTCAGTTTAGATAAAAATTTATTATAAGTCTCCAGTAAATATAAGAGGGAATACATTATGAAAATAGCAATGGCATGCGATGATACTGGCTTTAGTTTAAAAGAAGAAATAAAAAAGTTCTTACAAAGCCTCGGCCATGAAATTTTAGATTTTGGTACAAATAATAAAGAATCCTGTGATTTGCCTGATTATATCTACCCGGCGGCGATTGCCGTTTCCAGGATGAAAGCCGATCACGGTATCTTTATTGATGGTACAGGTCACGGCAGTGCTTTAATTGCTAACAAAATTTCCGATTTATATGCTGTTGCATGTCAGGATCCTTTCTGTGCTCAATTAGCGCGTGCGCATGCCAATACCAATATTCTTTGTCTTGGCGCTGAAATAGTCGGTCCTAGCGTTGCGCTGGAAATTGTCAATACCTGGATAACAACTGAATTTTGTGATGAAGAGAAAAATAAGCAGTATGTTGACAGCGTCGTTAGACTCTCCGAAAAGCATCTCAAACCACTTTTCCGTTGTGAAGTGGAGCAATATGAAAGACATATGAATGATGTCATTGCCTGCTCTGAAAAGCAGCATAAAATTGCAGCCGTTAGTTAAAAACGACCAAGCAGAAGTTGATAATGATACCCAAACAGTCTGAAGCCACACATTCAGGCAGCTCGGGTATCATTTTTTTAACGAACCTTGCGGAATTCTCCACCCATAACTTGTTTGGGTGGAGGTGGATAGCAAACCAGCCGTTAGGTTGGTCATGAATACGCCACCCGCCGCAAACAATTCAAGAAATACAGATTGAATTGGCGTAAGTCAGGGGGTGTTAGACGTTCACTGGGTTGGATCCCGGTTCGTAAAGACTGCATTGGCTTCAAAAATGGTCAGGTTTATCATAACCGCCACTATTTTAGCATTTGGGATAGTTACGGATTATCTCAATACACCTTCAAATCAGGCTCATTCAATGAGGATTCAAGAGGCCGGTGGTACTTCAACGTTGTGGTTGAGGTGGAAGCAGAGCAGGGTACAGGCAAAGCCAGTGTGGGTATTGATTTGGGTTGTAAAGAAACAGCCTCCGACAGTAACGGCTACAAACTAAAAGGCCGTGAATACCGCGAGCTAGAGGAAGATTTAGGTCTTGCGCAGCGGGCAAAGAACAAAAAGCGCGCAAAAGCGATCCATGTAAAGATAAAAAACCGCAGAGTAGATGCTTTGCATAAATACAGCCGCAAACTTGTCAATGAAAATGCGGCGATATTCATTGGCAACGTAAGTAGTCAAAAACTGGTCAAGACTAAAATGGCTAAGTCCGTTTTAGATGCTGGCTGGTCTACATTAAAAATACTATTGGAATACAAAAGCGCTCACGCTGGTATTGTTTTTGAAGAAATCAATGAATCCTACACCACCCAAACTTGTTCGTGTTGCGGCTCTCGCCAAAACAGTCCGAAAGGTAGAGCAGGACTTGGAATAAGAGAATGGACCTGTGAGTGTGGTGTCACTCACGACCGCGATATAAACGCGGCCAAAAACATTCTTGCGCTCGGGCATGAGCGTCTGGCAGTAGGAATCCCTCACTAAAATCTTTAATTTAGTGGAGGGAGGATGTCAAGAAGGAGGCTTTATGAACAAGATACTGCTAATAAACGGCTCATATCGAAATAACGGTATAACCGATCAAGCTGTGGACGCTATGGCAAATGTGTTGCAATCAGCCGGTGCCGATGTCGAAATCATTCGTCTGCGAGAATACCCTATACAGTTTTGTCTTAACTGTCGGGAGTGTACTCAACAGCCTGGTGAACGGCCCGGGCGGTGCATACAGAATGACGGGATGAAAGTATTGATCGATAAGATTGAACAGGCTGATGCTTATGTGCTCGCTTCGCCGACAAACTTTGGCTCGGTGACGGCTATCTTTAAACGTTTTATGGAACGTCTGATTGTTTATGCATATTGGCCGTGGAATAAAAATTACCCGCAATTTAGGAAAGCCGATGTAAAAAAGAAAAAAGCCGTATTGATCTCCTCATGCGCAGCACCGGGAATAATGGGGCGGATGCTCTATAGTACGCATAAACAGCTTAAAATGACGGCAAAAACAATAGGTGCGGACACAGTTGGCTGCTTATTTACAGGGCGGATTAGTAGATATCCTAAGCAGCAGTTACCGGATAATATACAGAAAAAAATCAAAAAGTTGGCAGCAAAGCTGTTATAAGTGGCTTTTTAGTCCGCTTATCACACTAGACTATTATCATGCATTTTTCCAAAACTATGGCTATCCGCCGAGCAGCACCGACTGGCACAAAAACATATACACACCGGTACCGGCCATAATGCTCAGCAGGGCATTACCGCGCCAGAGATGTAGTGCGACGACCAAGGCAAGTGACAGCAGCTCTGCCGGCCCATCAGAAAATGCAGTAAAACGCAGATCACGAAAACAGTAGAAGAGTAACAGCACCATCATCACCGGCGGCAGATAGCGGCCAAGATAGAGCAGCATAGGGTGATCGCTGACCTTGTAGAGCACAATAAACGGCAGGATCCGAGTCATAAAGGTGGCGATAGCCATCACCGCGATAAACAGCAACAGGTAGTGGATACTTTGCATCTATAGCGTCCCCTGTGTGATCGTCTTCGCTGGTTTCAGGCGCAGCAGCAGTAAAACGACAATGGCTAGCAGGATCGACATCAGCAGCATATTGTCGCGACTGAATAGCCAGATTGATAAAAAGGCGATGATGCCGGCCATGATAAAAGGGCGGGATTCACGGATCACTCTATATTGCTCGATTGCCAGCACCATAAACAATGCCGGAAGGGTAAAATCCAGTCCGCTGGTATCAATGCTGATATTGGCCCCGAGAATGGCTCCGATAGTCGAGCCGATTATCCAGTAGCTATGATTAAATGCCGTGATCAACAGATAGAAGTTGCTCTCCTCCTGGCCTTCAGGCGGTCGGGTGCCGGTCAGCAGAGAGTAGGTTTCATCGGTTAATCCGAAGACCAGGTAAAATTTGCGCCAGCCGCGCGTCTTGAATTTATTAAGCAGGGAGATGCCGTAAAACAGATGCCGGGAATTGAGCAGTAGGGTGGTAATGGCGACCTCTATTAAACCGGCATGGTTAGCCAGCAGGCCAACCGCCATAAATTGTCCGGCACCGGCATAGATGGTCATCGACATCAGCGTGGCGTAAATCCAGTGAAATCCAAGTTCATTGAATAAAATGCCAAACGCCATTCCCAGCGGGATATAACCAAACAGCACAGGAAGGGTTTCCTTGAAAGCTGTGCGTAAAAGTACTTGATTCATTAAAGTGGTTACCCTACCTTTGTGCTGCGTTTGCTACCTATGCCGATTATTTAAATGCAAAAAAAGGGGATTATACTCAGCCAATGGCACTCTGCAAATAGCATTACGACAAAACAGAAGCTCATTTCACCCGACCAGTCCGCAGGTTGAAGTTCAGCCTTAATTATTTTATAAATTTTGTCAGCAGCCAGGCAAAGGGAATAGCGCCAATCGCGAAAATGTTGCAGACAATATAGGTTGTTTCCAGACCGAAACTATCTCCCAACAGACCGACAGCAAAGACAACAAAAGAGGTGATACTGAAGCTGATTGACATATACATGCTGTTCATAAATGTCGGCATATGCGTCTGTGTATCCTGCACACTTGCCATAAGAACCGGGCCTGAAGAGAGTATAAACAAGCCTAAAAAGGCCAGTATATAGATACTACCCGAGTAAATAAAAAGCCCCATGGATAATGTTGAACCGATACTGGTGATAACCAGGGTATTTTTTCTGCCAATTCTGTCGGAGATATTGCCGGCAAAAAAAGCGCCCAGTACACCAAAAAACTGCAGAATCGCTAAAGAGATACCGGCGTACCAGAGGCTTTCTCCCTGACTGGTTAAATAAACCGGCAGATAAAGTGTAATGGCACTCTTCATTCCCGCCTGAAAGAACAGGTAGCAGGCTAGAACAGCAAAAAACGGTGTGTATTTCCTGAGTAATTTTCTGGTATCACCTTTTTCCTTTGCCTTTCTAACGGGCTTATCAACATCAAAATCTTTCAGTTTCAGATATAGGATAAAAGAAGCAATAAGGCCTAAAGGCATCAGTTTGTAAATGCCTTCCAACCCCCAATGAGAAACGGCCGCTGTGACCAGTAACGGGCCTATTGTTCGAGCCGATTCTCCGCCGACCATAAACCAGCTCATACCTGTGCCTATCCTATCGCCAGATGCTTCCTTTATCATCACCGGGGAGGGCACATGAAAAAGCGCAGCGCTTATTCCTGATACAAATAGCAGTATAAAAAGAATGCTATAAGATGAAGCAAGGCCAACCAGGCTCATTGATACGGCGGTTATTGCCGGTGTTAAGATAACAAAGTATTTGACTCCGGTTCTTTCTGCAAGTAGGCCGAAAAAGGGATTAAACAGCGTTGGTATTCTTCTGATAATCTCTAACAAGGCACTGATCGATAAAGACATGCCGAGTTTTTCTATCAAAAGCGGTAATAATGGTGCTAAAAATGCCGAATAGGTGTCGTGTAACATATGTGCACAAGAGATGGTAAATACTGTTGATTTTTTAAATGCTTTGTTAGTCATGATCTTCCGTTATCTGATTGGGTTATGGGTGATTTTTACCTGCGCACTTAGCCATTACACTGTGATTTTTAATCCTGCTCTGGCAATCTGAACGTTTTCACATTGCTCCTGCAGTAATGACATGGCGTTATCTCCTGTGCAGTGAGCAGGATAAATATTGGCTATGCTCTGTTTATTGAGGTAAGCAATAGTGGCAGCCATACGCTCTTGATTTGCGCTGATCAGGTGTAATCCGCCAAGCAGAGACTTTATTGTTGTTTGCGCAGCCTGTTTTTTAATATGGTTAAGGGTATTGATTAGGCCGGAATGGCAGCAGCCGCAAACAATTGTTAGTCCATCTTCTGTTTCCATCCACAGGCTCATATCATCATAAAGAAGATCGGCTTGTTTTTTTTCTTTATCGAGAAAGAAAGGGCCGCCGCTATCTTCAACGTCACAAACTCTCGGAATTTGCCCGGTCAGCCACATTCCCGGGACTATTTCTGTGGCAGAGGTAATAAACTTTTTCTGTTTCTGTGGAAATGCGTTAATAGCCGCCTTTACCTCTTTTGTTAAAGAGATAGTGCGCGGTGCTTTATCGGGATGTAATGAATAACGTGTTTGCACGCAGTCCGGATGAGCATAAAAAACAGCCTGCGGATTTGCCTTGAGCAGGGTGGCCAGGTTACCGCCGTGATCATAGTGGCCATGGCTTAAAATAATTATATCAAGCTCATTAAGCGAAATAGCTAATTGTTGTGCATTGTAAAACAGTGCCTGATCATTTTGCCCGTTATCAAACAGGATCCGTTTTCCCTGATGTTCAATAAAGATGGCCAGGCCGTGTTCCTGTTTTAATCCTGTTTCTGCTTTGTTATCAACGAGCAGTGTGATTGTGCTTGTCATTTTGTTTCCTTATTGGCGTTTCATAAAACGTGCGCTGCTTTTGGCCATCAGTTGCTGCTCGACATAGATCTCAGCTTCAACTTTATAGAGTGTTGAATAGCTTTTGATTATTTGACCGCGAATAACAATGTCCGCTGTCAGCGGGATCTCGGCAAGATAACGGATATTGATATCGCCTGTTACCGCTTCTGCTCCTCGACTGAAAACAGCGTTGCACATACCGGCATCGAGCAATGCAGCGATAAAGCCGCCATGTAAAATACCCCGATAACCTTGCTGGTGGATGCTACCCTTGGCTTTTGCCCAGACAAACCCCTGCTGATCATGATAAAAATCCAACTTTAAACCAAAGGTTGATTGTGTTCCGCAGAGCATGCAGTACTGATGGCTTTGCCGTTTACTTATTTTCGTTAATTGTATTGCTGAATCTATAAAATCAAGTTTCTCAATTTCATTTTGTAAAACATTTTTTTCCGGATTATTCATTACTTGTTCTTTTGCATTATTGAGATAAATTTTGCGCTTTATTGCACAGTTAAGACTAAAGCTATTTTTTAACGCTAACCCGGTATATTGCTCATGCAGGTAGCGTGAGATGCCTTACAGCTCTTTTTTGCAGAAATACCAATCTGTGCACTCATAACCTTCTGCCATGCGCTGCTCTGCGGCTGCAAAATCTTGAGGTGGTGGCACGATAACTTTATCGCCGGGTTGCCAGCCTTCCGGTGTTGCAATTTTATGTGCATCTGCAGCTTTCAATGCACGCAGTAAGCGTAAAAACTCTGGAATTGAACGGCCATTGCTCATCGGGTAGTAGACCATTGCTCTTAAGATGCCTTCTGGATCAATAATGAAGGTTGCACGTACCGCTGATGTATCTGAAGCACCCGGGTGAACCATGCCGTATGATTTAGCGACTGACATTGACAGATCTTCGATAATCGGGAATTTAATATCCACGGAAAATTTTTCTTTGATATTACGTACCCACGCAACATGGCTGTAGTAACTATCAATCGATAAACCAAGTAAATCAGCACCCTCTGCTAAGAACTCATCATGGTGTTTGGCAAAAGCCATAAACTCAGTTGTACATACCGGGGTAAAGTCAGCCGGATGCGAGAAGAGTATTAACCATCGTCCTTTGTAGTCAGATAATTTTTTAACACCATGCGTTGTTTTTGCTTCAAAAGCAGGTGCTGGTTTGTTTAGCTGTGGGAATGTCGCTATATCTTGTTGAACGTTTTCCATATTAATAACCTCATTATTGTTGCTGCACTGATGGAATTATCAGAGCATGTGTAGACAAATAGTTTATGGCGGTGCTACTTATCTGCTGCTGTATTAATATCAGCATTGAAAGTAACATCTGCTATTTGACCTTGTTTATCTGCTTTGCCGTAAATCTGGTCGGTAAATTTAACCACCCATGCCCCCATCTGTACTTGAATGACGTAACCGAGCGAAATCACTAATGCGATATCTGCGCCTTCTTTGCCGAAGGCGGTCATAGCGATTGCCAGTGCGATAGAAAGGTTACGCATAACACTGCCGTAAAGTAGTGCAATCGCATCACTACGATTAAAAAATAACTTACCGATCACCGTACTGAGAGTAAAATTGCTTATATAAAGTAATAGCAGGGGAACAAAGATATTAAGTAGAACAAGCGGATCTTGAAAAATCGTCTTTGCTTTTAATGCCATGGCAACAAAGACAATACCCAGTACTCCTAAGGTTGATATTGGCGGAAACTGTTTTTTTAATTTCTCCTGATAATGTGCCATGCCGTAGCGGGTAATCAGTGCGCGTTGAATAAGGTGACCAAGAATAAGTGGAAGCAGGATAATAATGACGATCTGCTCAATGATCTTTAGCATTTCTATTTCAATTGCTGTACCCATCAGCAGATCGATATAGATAGGGGTTAAAAGTGAGCCGATCAGCAGCCCGAAGATGGTCATTTTAATAGCAGCAGCCATATTGCCTTTGGCCATACCTGTCCATGAAATGGTCATTCCTGATGTAGGTAAAAGACCGGTTAATAAAAGGCCTAATGCCAGGTATTTACTGTCAGAAAAGAAAGCCAAACCAATCGCAAAAGCAATAAAGGGGGTAATGGCAAAATTGATGAATTGAGTAGCAAGCTGCACCTTCATATCCCCGCCTGCAAATATTTTGCGGATAGGCAGGGTGATCATCATCGGCAGGACCATCAAAAAAGTAAGTGGAATAATCAGGTTTTTAAGATAGTGCACTTCACTGAGATAGCCATAAATCAGCGCAAGTATCATAGTCAGTGGAATACTGAAAATTAGGTTATTCTGCAGCCAGGATAGTTTTTTCATTGCTGTCTCATTTTATGCTCTTTTGAAAAAAGAATAACCTGCTTTATCAAGCAGGTTATTATTTATGTTTTAGGCTTGATTACTTATCATGCCTTGGCCTCGTCCCTGACCTCTGCCTTGACTATTTGCCATGCCTTGTCCGCATCCCTGACCCCTGCCTTGTCCGCGTCCCTGCCCCCTGCCTTGATTGTTTGCCATACTTTGTCCGCGTCCCTGACCCCTGCCTTGATTGTTTGCCATACCTTGTCCGCGTTTCTGATCTGTACATTGCTTATGTCCCATACCTCGTCCTCTGTCTTGACCTTTTTCCAAGTGTTCGCTGCCATTCTCCTGTGTACTATGCACTCGGCCACAACAACGAATGCGTTGATTTTTTTGTGTGCAGTCCATTTTTTGTCCCTCTTGAGCTGAAAAACGGCGACAGTTTCTTTGCATATGTAAATTTTGCATTTGATTTTCCTTTTTAATTGAATGTGAAAATTGCTTAACAGCGCTTACAAAAATAATTTTTTTCTCTTCTTTTACGCTTTTGACATCCGGGCATTTTAAATCTCGGTTGATCTAATGCATTAAGATGTAATGCTTCTATTACCTCATCAACTTCGCCTGCTATGAATGCGAATACTTCACAGCCCTGATTGATTAATCGTTTTTCAAGGTAATAGGGAAGCGCACCACAAATAATCATTTCGACACCTTCTTTTAATAGCTCATTGATCATGTCGACCTCATTTCGAGTACTAAAATTATGTGTAGCGCAGATATTGCATGCACTGGGTGTTGCGTTAATAGCCAGCCAGTTTGAAGTGGTTTCAAAAACAGGTGACACCCGTGTTTGTGCTGTAAGTAATGCGACTTTCATTTGTTCCCTTGTTTATGTTGAGGTCGATATCAATCAGGTTTATTAATTAAAAGCAGGGATCGTGCCAATAATTAAATCTTAACCTAACGCATTGAAATGTAATGCTTTTTTGTTTATGTTGTTTTTGCGGTAATGAAAAGGTTGCGGAATGGAGACTGATCGGTTGCAGGTGTAAGTTAATGGTTGCATTTTTGCAGCTTTTGCTGTGTAAAATACCGGTTCGGTAATAATAACCTTGCAAAAAGTATGAATATTGATCTGGTAAATTGATTGTTAGGTATTGATTTGTTATAAGTTTTCAATCGAATGTATTTAACAAGCGGAAACTATTTCATCAAGGAGAGCTCATGACATCGCTACCCGAACGTCTTAAGCAAGCGCTTGTATCGGCGTTCAAGTCGCTTTACACCATTATGCCGATGCTGTTTGCTATTATTGGGCTTATCGGACTTTTTCAAGCGGCGGTTACTCCGCAGATGCTGTATTCACTTTTTAGCGGTTCGCCGCTGCAAGACACTGTGATTGGAACGCTGATTGGCGGGGTATCAGTTGGCCAGCCTTTTTTGAGCTATATTATCGGTGGTGAACTGCTTAAAGAGGGGGTTTCCCTGTATGCGGTTAGCGCATTTATTCTCGCCTGGGTAAGTATTGGTTTTATACAGCTGCCGATGGAATGGGCCATCTTTGGCCGTCGTTTTACGCTTGTGCGCAACCTGCTTAGTTTCATCTTTGCGCTTTTGATCGCCTGCGCCACCACTGTCACTTTGAGTCTATTATTATGAATATGGAAAAAAAATCTAAGCCGAAAAAACGCAGTGGCTGGATCATGCTGGCTATTACCTTTATTTTCTATATTGTCACTGCATTTTCAGATCCTGCTATAGCAGAATCTGCATTTAATAAAGCTTTGCATACGCTTAAAATGATAGCGCCAATCCTGCTGCTGGTTTTTTTTCTGATGGCTCTGTTAAACACCTTTATTAAACCGAAAAAGATTGCTCAACATCTGGGAAAAGAGAGCGGTATTAAGGGCTGGATTGCCGCACTGGGCGGCGGTGTACTTTGTCATGGTCCCGGTTATGTCTGGTTTCCAATATTAAACGAGCTGCGCAGCCACGGCGTGCGCGACGGGCTGATTGTTGCTTTTTTTTATGCGCGGGCCATTAAACTGCCATGGTTGCCGGTCATGATCGGCTATTTCGGAGGGGCATTTACGCTGGTATTGTCTATTTATATTTTGTTAGGTGCATGGCTACAGGGGCTTATCACAGATAAGCTGACGGCAAAAAAGAGAGACTCACTCTAAACTGATTTTGCAGTTTGAAGTGGTTTGGTATAGCGCTTTTTCTATTGATTGAAATGGTGGGAAGTTATGTTTTCCTTAGAACAGATGTCTGAAATCTTATCTGCTCTTCCTGATCCTGCATTTATTTTAACGCGAACCGGGCGTTATGCAGCTATCTTTGGGGGGGTAGATACACGTTATTATCATGATGGAAGTAATCTGGTTGGTTTGTTTATTAAAGATGTTTTAAATGAAGAAAAGACTGATTGGTTTATCAATAAAATCAATCTGGCATTAGATACTAATAAACTGCTGATCACTGAATATAGCTTATCTGGAGGTGATGTTAAGGGAATAGATAATAACGGGCCTGATAATCTCATTTTCTTTGAAGGGCGTATTCAGGCGCTTAACTTTTTAATTGACGGTGAGGATGCCGTGTTGTGGGTGGCAAGTAATATTACCGGTAGGCATAAATTGGAAGAAGAGCTTCGAGTCAGAAGTGAAACGGATACATTGACGGGTTTGTGGAATCGTCGTTATTTCTATTCGATGGTTGCACAGGAAAGAGAGAGAGCCTGCCGTAGCAAGGGGGATGTCTCTTTATTGCTACTCGATATCGATCATTTTAAATTAATAAATGATCAATATGGGCATAAAAGCGGTGATACAGTGCTTCGAGAACTCTCAACCTTGCTCGTTGGTTGTACACGAGAGCTGGATATAGTGGTTCGCTGGGGCGGGGAGGAGTTTGTCGTGTTATTGCCTTGTACCGGGTTGGGTGCTGCTTGTTCTGTTGCTGAAAAGCTTCGTTATTCTGTTGAATTGTATCAGTTTTCAGATGTTCCTAAGGTTACGGTAAGTGTTGGTTATGCGCAATGGGATTTTGAGAAAGAGACTATTGATGAGCTGATAGCAAAAGCAGATGCTGCACTTTATCTTGCTAAAAATGGGGGCAGGAACCAGGTGAAATGCCATCAATCTTCTGTTATAACATTTTAAACTTGCAGTTATTTTCTTTGTTCTGCGAATAAAAGAGTCCCATATCATCTAGCATCATCAGCACTTTCGGTACAACAATTGATGCCAGGCATGTTGCTGCATGTAACCCGAAAGCAATACTTGCACCTAAAGGAATTAAGAATTGAGCCTGTGTACTGGATTTGCTCAGTAGCGAAAATAACCCTACCAGTTAAATCCTGCTACAGCAGAATCTGCACTTAATAAAGCTTGCATATGCTTAAGATAATAGCGCCGACTCTGCTGTTTATTTTTTCTGATGGCCTTGCTAAACACCTTTATTAAACCGAAAAAGAGAGTGGTATTAAGGGCTGGCTCGCCGCACTTAGCGGTGCTGATAAGTTGACTCTCAAGTAGGACAAATTATTGCGGCTCTTGCAGTCTATATACTTCTTCAAGCAGATTTAAAAGCGGCAAAAACAGCATCTCGACTTCGGCAATATCCAGAGAGCTGTGATTCGGGAAGAAAAAGTGGCTGTTGCGGTTACGCCGGGTACGCGTGATGAGGTAGAAGAGTTGGCTTATCAATTTTTTCTTTTCTGAAGCAAGTGGTATTTTTTCAAAGAGTATATTCTCCGCATATTTTAATGCCGTACTGATGGTGCCGGTGTTAATTTGTGCGACATAATTGATCTCCAATTTTCTAAGCATTTCCTGCAACCATAAATTGTTATACGCGGTCACTTTTTCACTATATTCTCCATGAGCCCTTTTTTTAAAAAAGAGGATATGGTGCTTCAGCAGACAGGATTTGAGCAGGATTTCTGCTGCAAGTGAGATATTGCGCCAGAAATCGACAGTTTCAAAAGGGCTGTGTTCGTAAACATTCGCAATTTCATAGCGGCCATTATTGTAGACAATAATATTTTCCAAGGTAGCCAGATGAATGGCATAGCGGTGATTATCTTCAGCAAGGTTGCTGATATCGACGCTCATTTCATTCCCTCCATCAACGGACCATTTTTGTATATCCATGGTGTTGTCGTCAGCGTTAGTCATTACTTTTCTGTTTCCGAAAGCAATTTTTCTAATCCATTTATAAGCTGTTCGGCATCTTCATGGGTATTACCTGTGATAAGAGCGCCTCCTGCAAGCTCTTTTTGTATTAATTCCGGGTCATAGGATAGCGATCCGATAACTTTGTTTTTCAGTTCTCCCAGCTTCTCCATCATTAGTGACAGCATCTCTTTTGAGCTGATTTTATTTAAAATCAACCCAAAATTTTTGTTCTCTGTTTTACTGCAAAAATATTCTATTCTTTTGGCGATAGAGACAGATTCGAGTGTAGGGTCTAAAACAACCAATATAATATCCATCGTGTCAGGGATCTTTCGCCCGAAATGCTCGATTCCCGCCTTCATGTCAATGAGGCTTACCCACTCGCCTTCGACCATAAAATCTCTGACCACCTTTTCTATAGGGCCGTCACACCCCTGTCCGTAAGTTTCTATCTTTCCTGCTTGAAAAAGGCTAACTCCTCTTTTATTGATACAATATTCCGATGGGATTTCCCGAGCAATATCGATTCTTTTTTCCACTACCGGCATAGTATCGTTGACTCTTGTAAGGGGCGAAGGATCATCTACCGGACAGGTGACAAGGTTAATCCCACCAAAAAAATCGAGAAGCGGCTTGGGTTCATTATTGACTCCTAATCCGAACATCAGTCTGATCAGTCCCTCGGGATTGGAAGCATCACCATCCAAAACCAGTGTCTCGTATCCTTTTTTTTGCAGAATATCTGCCATTAAAGCAACAACAGTACTCTTTCCGCTGCCCCCTTTTCCACATACCAGTATTCTCTTTCCGCAAAGCAATTTCCTTGATGCGTATTCTGTTTCTCTATCTGCCATATTTTTCATCCTTTCATCCTTTCAACGTTCTTACATTTACTATAATACAAATAACATGTAGCAGTTCTTAGGAGACAAACATGGAAATAACGCTCTTTGACTTACAATCAGGAAAAAAAGCAAGCATAAAGCGGCTAGAAGAGGGAGATGAGTTTCAAAAAAAACTCGCTCTGCTCAACATAAGGATCGGAAAAACGATTAAAAAAATAACGGCACAACCCCTGCGCGGTCCTGTTGTCATCGAAATTGACAATACTCAGGCAACCATTGGCATGCAGATGGCAAAGAAAATAGTGGTAGAGCCATTGGAGAGCGAATAAACAGATGGCGATCTGAAGATGAAAATACTGCTAATGGGCAATCCTAACGTCGGAAAATCAACTTTATTTTCAAGGCTTACCGGCGTGGACGTTATGATTTCCAACTACCCGGGCACGACGATCGAATTCAAAAAAGGGAAAATGAAGCTTGATGACCATTTGGCAGAGGTGATCGATGTGCCCGGAACCTACACCTTAGAAGCGACATCAAAGGCGGAAGAGGTCGCGGTAAATATGCTGGGAGAGGGGGATCTGGTTATCGATGTGGTGGATGCGACTAATCTGGAGCGAAACCTCTACCTGACTCTGCAGCTGCTGGAGCAAAATATTCCGCTTATCGTGGTACTTAATTTTTGGGATGAAACCCGGCATATTGGCATTCAAGTCGATCTGAAAAAACTTGAAACCCATCTGGATGTTCCGGTTGTCCCTGTCGTTGCCGTAACGGGAGAGGGGATCAAGGAGCTTGTTTTAAGACTCTTTGATGCCAAAGCTCATGAAAATAGATACAGTGAAGAGGCCAGATGGAGTGAAATAGGAAAGATTATCAAGAATGTTCAAAAAGTCACCCTGAAAAAACATACGTTTCTGGAAAATCTTGAGGATCTGAGCGTCAAACCGCTGACCGGAATCCCGATCACGCTGTCGATTCTGGCACTTGTTTTTTGGGTGGTCCGGTTTGTCGGCGAAAATCTGATTGCCTACCTGTTCGATCCTCTGTTTGCGCTCTATCTTCCCGCAGTGACCAGTTTGAGCAATGTGCTGGGGAAAGGCGGCGTCATCCATGATGTTCTGATCGGAACCTTAATTGAAGGGAAGATCGATTATATACAATCGATGGGATTGCTTACGACCGGTCTGTATGTTCCGCTGGCCATGGTTTTGCCTTATGTGTTTACCTTCTATCTCGTTTTGGGCGTTATGGAGGACAGCGGTTATTTGCCAAGGCTGGCAACTCTGGTTGATGCGGTTTTTCATAGGCTAGGGATGCACGGGCTGGCAATCATTCCGATGCTGCTCGGATTAGGCTGCAATGTTCCTGGGGCGCTCAGCACCCGAATACTTGAGACCCAAAAACAGCGTTTTATTGCCGCAACCGTGATGGCTATCGCCGTACCCTGCATGGCGCAAACCGCCATGGTATTTGCCTTGTTGGGGCCCTATGGTATTAAGGGGTTGGGAATCTATTTTGTTACACTCTTTGTTGTCTGGCTTACGCTCTGTTTTTTGCTCAGCAAAGGACTCAAAGGCGAAATACCTGAGACATTTATGGAGATCCCTCCCTATCGGCTCCCCTATATTGGCAGTTTGGCAAAGAAGCTATGGATGAGGATGCGCAGTTTTTTAAGCGAGGCAATCCCTTTTGTATTGCTGGGGGTCGTTATTGTAAATATTTTGTATGTTTTTGGGATCATAGAATGGCTCAGTGAGGCAACGGCGCCTGTCATCGTCGGCATATTAGGGCTGCCAAAGGAAGCGGTCGCTTCTTTGATTGTCGGTTTTCTGAGAAAAGATGTGGCTGTCGGTATGCTGCTGCCTCTTGGCCTGGATATTGACCAGCTTATTGTGGCCAGTGTCGTGCTGACCATGTATTTTCCATGTGTTGCAACTTTTGTTGTTTTATTCAAAGAGTTGGGTATCAGAGATCTGCTCAAAGCAGTCGCTATTATGATTGTTTCCACCTTGCTGGTCGGAGGTGTTCTAAATGCGTTGTTATGACATTGAAAAAGCTATCTATATCTGTTCTATCCACTCCTCAAAACCTGGTTCAGGCCTCAACTGCTATGAGCTGCCTTTACGGGCGCGAAGAGCTACGAAGGCCCCTTCGCCAGAACCCTTTTTTACTGCTGTGTCCATATGCTCCAGATTATTTCCAAAAAGAGTCTGGGCGCAGACAATCTCGGAAAATCCGGCCTTTTTTAATAATCCAATAACTTCATCGCTGTTGTAAAAGCGGGCTGCCCGGTAAAAACGGCTTTTAAAGCGTTTTTCTTCATATAGTCTCCCTAGTGTCGAATTACTGTCCACAAAGCCGATTATCACGTAGCTTTCCGCTTGCAGGATCCGGTAGATATTCTGCAGGCTTAGCAGCGGATCGTCAACAAAACAGATTGTCGTTACCATCAGAGCGAAGTCAAAGGTCTCGTTCTGAATCGGAAGATCTTCAGCAATACCTTTGATAACTTTAATTCCTTTGCTTCGAGCAATTTCAGCCATTTTGGCCGAGGGCTCAACTCCTGTCGTAATGCCCAACGGCACGGCAAACCGTCCGCTTCCGACGCCAATCTCTATGCCGTTTTTAAAAGGGGGCAAAAGTTGTCTGACTGCCTCGAGCTCGGCATCATAAAGGTGTGAATATTCTTCAAACCACGCTTCATACTCTTTCGAAAATTTTTCAAATGGTTCGATTCTCGGCATCTTTTTTCTCCCTTTTATAAGGCCTATTTGCTTAGCTTTCTTTTTAGTACTAATCTTTGGTTATATAAATCAATGCACGTTCGGCAAAGCAATGGCCTGTGATTGATGTAAAAACCGAGCCACTTCCTGATGCAGAAAAATGGAATGGTGTTAAGGCAAAATTAACGTACCTCGAAAAATAAATCCTGTTTTAGTTTATAAACTGCATCTATTAATATCAAAGAGGTATTGCTATGTTAACTTTCGGACCGGTACCCTCTCGTCGTCTTGGGCGAAGCCTGGGTATCAATAATATCCCACCCAAAGCCTGTTCCTATTCCTGTATCTATTGTCAGGTTGGACCGACCAAAATCACAGAAATTGTGCCACGGACGTTCTATACACCGGAACAAATATTACTTGAAGTTGAAAAACATCTGTCACAAGTTCAGAAAAAAGGTGAACAGGTTGATTATCTGACATTTGTTCCGGATGGTGAACCCAGCCTGGATATTAATTTATCTGAAACCATTGAGCTTTTGCAGCCATTAAATATTCCTATCGCAATTATTTCTAATGCCTCACTGATCTGGCGGGAAGAAATTCGTGAAACTTTAGCAAAAGCAGATTGGGTATCCTTCAAGGTGGATGCGATTGATGAGACTTTGTGGCGGCAGGTAAATCGTCCCCACCCGTTTTTAGTGCACCAGTCTATACTGGAAGGTATGTTAACCTTCGCAAAAAATTTCAGCGGTACACTGGCGACTGAGTCGATGTTTATCAGAGCACTTAATGATCATGATAAAGCGGTCAATGTCCTGGCTGATTTTTTGGAAAAACTTGAACCTGACAGGGCTTACCTCTCCATTCCTACTCGTCCACCCACAGAAAAAAGTGTCCATGCGCCCGATGAGGCTAATTTGAATCGCATCTTTCAGATTCTCAGCCAACAAGTGAATCATCTTGAATTAATTACCGGTTATGAGGGCAATGCTTTTGCATCCACAGGTAATGTTTCAGAAGATTTATTGTCAATTACATCAGTGCATCCGATGCGGGAAGAAGCGGTAGGGGCTCTATTGGCTAAATCAGGTGCAGATTGGAAACAGGTTACGCAATTAATCAATCAGGGACAACTCATTCAAACTGAATATGAGGGGCAAAAATTTTATGTTCGCCGGATTTGATTACAGCTATCTGGATGATGTCAAATTACCAGAGAAACATTGGCATATAAACTGTTTTTAACTCGAGCCTGATAAAAGGAATCCGCCCATGATAGTTGACGTTGTTAAACACGCCTTGATGATCACCAGTTTTGTGCTGATCATGATGCTGTTAATAGAATATATTAATGTGCAGACCAGAGGTTCGTGGCAGCAATCGTTACGCAAAACACCTATTGGTCAGTACCTTCTTGGTGCGCTGCTTGGGGGAGTACCAGGTTGCCTGGGCGCGTTTACGGTTGTTTCCCTCTACTCCCACCGGACAGTGAGTTTCGGTGCGCTGGTGGCGGCTATGATAGCAACCAGTGGTGATGAAGCTTTCGTGATGTTATCCATGTTTCCACTGCAGGCACTATGGTTATCAGCAATACTTTTTATGACAGCCATTGCCGTTGGCTGGATGACAGATAAACTATTTAAAACACAGGAGCGCTTTTTAATTAAAGAGGATCATGAACTGCAAGTGCACCAGGCAGAACTTTGTCATTGTTATTCTTCCAAGGATATTCTTCCGCAACTCTGGCACATCAGCTTTCCTCGAGCAGTATTGATTGTATTGCTGGGCGGTTTTTTGTTGGCTCTATTGACCGGAATGCTCGGCTCAGGTGCCTGGGATTGGAAAAGTATTACCTTTGCCATAGGTACCGGATTTTCTTTGTTTGTTGTTCTGACGGTGCCAGATCATTTTCTGGAGCAGCATTTGTGGGAACATGTCGTTAAGCAACACCTTCTCAGGATTTTTTGCTGGACATTAGGCGCGCTACTCGCTATTTCTTATCTGGATAATTGGCTGGACATTGGCTCATTGATTCAGAACAACCTTTATATTGTGCTGTTTATCGCCGTGCTGGTGGGCATTATCCCGGAATCAGGACCTCATCTGCTGTTTGTCACCCTATTTGCCCAGGGGACAATTCCTTTTGCCATCCTACTGGCTAATTCAATTGTTCAGGATGGTCATGGTACTCTACCGTTATTAGCTGTATCAGGACGTGCTTTTATCTGGCTTAAGCTGGTGAATATTGTTGTTGGCCTGCTCCTTGGATTGCTGGGCTTGTATCTTTTCAGCTGAAATGGGCAATCCTGGAGTTATAAAAGTTGTCAGCATAGTAACTGTTAAGCAATAGAGAGACCAGTCAATGGGCAGAGCGAATAAGCAGAACAATTCTTTAAAAATTTCTATCCTGCAAAAAGACGGCAGTAAATTGACCATTCGTCCTATTCGTCCCATTGATTCTGAAATCGAATGGGATTTTGTACACCGTCTTTCCGCGCAGTCAAAGTACCTCAGATTTATGACCGGACTCAAGGATTTGTCTCCCGCTATGCTCCGCTACTTCACCAACATAGACTTCAGCAAAGATATGGCTCTGATCGCTGTCGTCCACGCAAAGGGTCAGGAACGGCAAGTTGCTGTTGGAAGGTATTTTAAATATCCTGATCGACCTGTCTGTGAATTTGCGTTGGTCGTAGCCGATGAATGGCAGGATCGCGGGATCGGCACACTTATTATGGAGCTGCTGATCCTGGATGCCAAAAACAAGGGCTATGCATTGATGCAGGGAGAAATCTTAAGCAGCAATACTAAAATGCTTCAGTTCGTGGAACACCTCGGGTTTGCGACAAAACTGGATACGGATGATGCGAGAGTCAGGATCGCAACCCTTGTACTTCAGGAGTACAGTGGCCGTCATCATTGTTCTATCTAAGGTTTAGTTTAATTATTATTCCAAATTAAAATCAATGTTTAACAACAGGGTAAATTCACTCGGACATTTTTAAGCATCGCCGCTACACTTTAAACTGTGGCGTATTTGTGGCGTAAAACATAAATTCATTTAAAAATCAGTATGGTAAATAATGACTGGAGAGAGGTGTAGGTATGTGTGAAGTTTTTGCTTTCTCCAGCAGTAAGCCAATGAGGGCGAGATTTTTATTGGATAAATTCAGACAGCATGGTTGCGCAACAGGGCCGCATTGTGATGGTTGGGGCGTGGCTTTCTATAAAGGAAAAGATGCCCAGATCTACCGGGAAGAAAAGCCCGCGGCCTACAGCGAACTGCTGGAGTTCCTACTTGACCATAAAATAGATAGCAATTGTGTTATCTGCCATATTCGAAGGGCTATTCAAGGCAATGTCAGTCTGCAGAATACTCAACCATTTGCACGGGAAAGTCATGGTGTTCGACATCTGTTTGCTCATAATGGTAATTTAAAGAATTTTAAAGAAAGTTGTGTATTTGCTAGATATCAACCTATCGGTGATACTGATTCTGAATTCGCATTTTGTAAACTAATGGATAGCGTGTATTTACTTTGGAATGAATCTGCTCCTACACTAGAGCAAAGAATTGCGCTTTTAGGAAAAATATTTTCGGGATGGGCTCGTTTAGGACCGGCAAATATTATCTATAGTGATGCAGAGTACCTGTTTGTATTTGCTAATCGGCGTACGCAATCAGACGGTAATATCAAACCGCCCGGTCTTTATTATCTTCAGCGCGACGCAAAGACTCATTGGCGTGTAAATAAGTTTGCTGGAATTGAACTCGATGGTAGTACACAAAACATTACGCTATTTGCGAGTGTGCCATTATCGAACGAGCCCTGGTCCCCCTTTAAAGAGAATGAACTTATTGTTTGTAAAAATGGGCATATTCTAAAGAAGATACAGTTATAACTAAAAGAATCTGCTCCCGAGCGCGTTGTGAGAAAGCTGATGAGCTGTTCAATACTCACCAGGACAAGGTGTCGAAACTCACTATAAGCCATAATATTATACTTCATGATGGTGCAGATAATTCAGCTAGTATTAACTGAAGATAAGTTAGGATAGGGGCTTTTAGTTCAGCTGTTAAACAAACTTTGATTTTTATCCTGAAACGATACTAGACTCTAAGATAAGCGCTAGCCCTTGGTTTTAAAGTACTATTCTATTAAGGAGAATAAAGTGGAGACGAATTTTCATAATCTTGTTTCATTATTTGAGCAATTAGGCCTGGATAGCACAAATCAAGCAATTGCAGCCTTTATTAACAAACATAGACCCGTACCTGATAATTTAGCACTCCATGAAGCCGAATTCTGGAATGCATCACAAGCTGCGTTTTTAGAAGAAGCGATAGAGACGGATGCGGATTGGGCAGAAGTGGTTGATGAACTGAATCTTTTGCTACGCAGGCCGCATGCCTAACAATGAGAAGGTATTTATTTTCGGCATCTTTCCTCGCTCAGCGTTGTGCGGTTATCTTTTTGTCCTGCGCATAAAAGAGCCCCATATCATCTAGAATCATCAGCACACTCGGAACAACAATTGCTGCCAGCAGTGTTGTTGCGAGTAAGCCGAAAGCAATACTGGCAACTAAAGGGATCAGGAATTGAGCCTGTGTGCTGGATTCGCTCAGCAGCGGGAATAACCCTGCAAGTGTCGTTAATGAGGTGATAAAGATAGCTCTAAAGCGAGTGCGCACGGCGTTCGTGCAGGCAAGCTGTAGGCTTTGTTTATTGCTGCTGTTTTCTTTTATAAAATTGACCAACAAAATATTGTCATTAACGACGATTCCCGCCAGCGTTGCAAACCCGACAAGGCTGGGAATGGTCAGATCCAACCCTAAAGCAAGATGGCCGCAAACAACACCTATCCAGCCCATCGGGATGGCAAGCATCACAGCAACAGGCTGCACATAACTTTTAAACAGCAAGGTAAGAATCAGGTAAATACCGATAATCCCGATAGTAAAAAAGTGCACTAATGAGCCGCCTGTCTCGGCACTTTCTTTATCTTCTCCCTGTGAAATAAAGCTGATTTGCGGAAATTCATTTTTCATTCTAATAACAAAATCATTGTTAAACTGCTGCATAATTTCCTGGGCATTGGCAATGTCGGAATTAATGTTCGCCTGAACGGTTACGGCATTTACTCCGTTAACTCTTTGAATGCGTGAAAATGCTTTGCTCTGTGCAAATTCAGCAACACTGGAAAGGGGAACAAGGCGGCCATTAGCAGCGGTAACGGCAAGATCCTGTAAACTCTGAATGCTTGCATTACGGATAAATTCATCAACTCGCACGGCGATATCGATACTTTCTCCGTTTTGTTGAACAGTGAGATTAGTGCTGCCTTTTAAGGCACTGCGCAGGGTCAAAGCAACCTGAGCGGCATTGACGTCCATTACGCCGGCGTTATCTTTTAAACGAATATGAAACTCGCTGCGTCCATAATGCAGATCATCAGAGATATTAAATACCCCGTCATATTGTTTCAGCCATTTCTGTAATGCCCAGCTTACCTTTTTCAGCGTGGTTAATGAATCTCCCTGAATACGAATATCGATGCCGTTACCGGCAATCCCGCGCTCTTTATCGGTAAACTTAAGGGCAACTGCATCTGCAATCGGACCGACCTTTTTTTTCCACTGCTGGACCAGCTCCTTAATACTGATTTGCCGATATTGAGCGGCTAACAGATCCGCACTGACGGTTGCCAGGTGCGGGCCGGACTCCTGGGCATCAATATTGACATTGTATAAAACAGAGTGGCTGCTCAGCAAAGGAGCAGAATCAGGAAAACGTTTCATGTACTCTTCATTCATCACCAGCAATGCATCGCTTACTTTTTTTACGGCTGCTTCTGTCTGCGTTAATAAACTGCCCTGAGGCAGAAATATACGTGCCTGCAGAACATCACTCTCCAGTGCCGGCATCGCTTTAAATTTGAGCAAGCCCGCAGGAATGGTCGCTGTTGACAGCAGCACTAACATAAACAGCGTGCCAAGACTCAAATAGGGGGACAGCATCGCTTTAGCGGCAATGGGGACAATGAGTTTGTCACGCAATAACTCAAATGCAGTAATAAACCAGCTGCGTATTTTCTTTGCTGGCGTGTTGAGCTGGCTGTGGATAAGGTGAGAGGGTAATATAAAAAAGGCTTCAATAAGGCTTACTAATAAAGTGATCAATAGAATAATGGGAATATATCTTAAAACATCGCCCATCTTGCCGCTTAAAAACATTAACGGGCCAAGAATAATCATGGTTGTTGCAAATGAGGAGAGAACACCCGGCAATACCTCTTTGCTACCGGCAATGGAAGCGTCAACTGCTGACATGCCAGATTGACGCTTAGCCGCTATATTTTCAGCGATCACTAAAGAGTCATCCATCAATAGCCCGATCGCGACAATCAGGCCTACTAGCGTCATCATATTGATTGAATAGCCTAACCAATACATAACAAAAATAGAACCAAGAAAGGAAACCGGTAGTCCCATTGCCACCCAGAAGCTAAAGCGGATATTAAAAAATGCCCACATCACCAGAAATACTAAAATCAACCCCTGCAGACCATTGCTGGCTAGCAGGCGGAGTCGTTCTTTAATATTGATACTGACATCCTGGGTAACGGTTAAAGACAGGCCGTCAGGTGCCATTTGCCGCTCTTTTTCCAGTAGCGACTGTATTGCATCACGTACCTTTAAGGCGTCCTGATTATAATTTTTAGAGATCTCCAGCAGCGCGGCACGTTGGCCATTAAAGAGTATTTTATCTTCGGCCAGGGTAAATTGCTGCTGGATTTCGGCTATATCACCCAGGCGTAATTGAGAGCCCAATTCACTGCTTTTTATGATGATATCTTTGAATTGCTGCACAGTTACACTTTTTTGATTAAAGCGCACATTAGCCTGCTCTAATTGATTGCTAAACAGCCCGGCCGGCAAGTTGATACTTTGCTGCTCCAGCAGCCGGCTCAGATCCGCAATACTGATGCCATACTGCTTAAGCAGCCAGTCGGAGATACGTATTTCAATCTCCTGTGCAGAAAATCCTTTTATTGTTACCTGAGCAATTAACGGGTGTGTTTTAAATCTGCGCTTAACTTGCTGTGCATAAAGATACAGATCCTGAGCAGACATTTCGCCAGTGATCGCGATGCTGGCCACGCTGGCAATGCGATCTAACTTTGTCACACTGATCTGTTCGACCCGCTCGGGAAAGTCGGTGATGGAATTAACCTGCTGCTGAATATCAGTGGTAAATCTCTCGATATTTTCACCGGGTGCCATCTCGGCATTGGCAACGGCCATATTTTCTCTTGCATCACAACGCAGCTCTTGAATGCCGCTTAAAGTATCTAACGCTTCTTCAAGTGCTGTACAGATCTCCTCGCTCACCTCTTGAGGAGAAGCGCCCGGGTAGGTTATGCGTATTTCGACATTTTTTGTCGGTGTCACAGGAAAGGTGTCTTTCTGCAGTTGCGGTAGGGAATATATTCCGAGAAATAAAATAGCCAACATGATCACATTGGCAGCAGTCGGGTGCCGGGCGAAAAAGGCGATCATAGAGCCTCCGCTTTGCTGCTGTTTTCTGCGGTGAAGCCGGTTGTTTTATCTAACCAGTTAACTATTTTTTTATCCTCGACAGGTTTTAATTTCATTCCTGTAATTGCAGGGGATAACGGGCTTAATATGACTCTATCCCCCGCAGTTAAACCTGAGCCTATGACAGCAATCTGCTCTTGCACAAAGTCAACTGTAACTGTTTTTATGCGCAGTTTATTGTCCCCATCCAGGGTATAAACCTGGTTGTTATGAATGGCGGTACTCGGTAGTAATAGTCGATCGTCTAATATTGGCCCTTTTAATGTGACTTTCACAAAGGTATTGCGGATCAATGGCGGACGTTTTCCCGGTGATGCTTTTTGGTAGGGGTTATCGGTGCGCACGACAATACTTTGACTCTGCGTCTGTGCATCGAGCAAACCGCCGCTTCTGTCAACAGTTGCCGGCCAGTTGACTTTTCTATCTGCAGTCTGCAGTTCAATGCTGGCCTGCAGATCGCTATGGAGATTATCTGTTAACGGGCTCTTTGGGCTTGCCTGCCTGAGCGGGCGCATTTTCCCGATAGGGAATTGTGCACTGACTTCCGCCGCATCGATGCCATCTGCTTTAAGCAGCAGTTCACCGCGATTAATATACTGGGCAAGACCAATATTTACATCGGTAATGCGTATATCAAAAGGCGCACGTAATAGAGTTTTTTGTAAATCCAAATCAATAATGGCCAGTTGACTGGCGAATACCTTTTGCTCTGCCTGATTGATAAGAAGATTGTTTTTTAAAGCTTGTAATTGCTGCTGACTGTTTAGAAACTGACGTTTGCTGGCATCGAGGGTTGTTTTTGAAATATTGCCTGTTTTACTAAGGCGCTCAAAGCGTTGTAGTTCCGCTTTCTGTAGCTCCAGATCCTGCCTGGCAATCTGTAATGAGGATTCAATGGTTGTGTCTTTTAATCTGGCAACCTCAAGCTGCGCTTCTAATTGTGCTTTGTCCAATAAAAAAGGAGCCGGATCAATTTCAAGCAGTGTTTCTCCTTTATTAATGATTACGCCATTGTTGAGCTTTTCAGATTTCCAGATAACCGTTCCCGATAATTCAGATTGCGCCTGCCACTCATTGGCGGGTTGAATATAGCCATAACCAATGGCGGCAGGCTGTATTCTCCGCGGGAAGACCTTAATAATCCGAACCACTTTGGGGCTGCTGGCTTGGCTGCTTTGAGGTGGAGCCTGCTTGATCATGGGGGCAAGCAATAGCGTCAATATACCTATAAACAGTGGTGGTACCCACAATAAACGCTTTGTCCAACTAAATTTAATCCTCATATAACAACCTTTGTTTATTAAGCTAGCTCTAATTTAGTTTATTCTATTTGTGGAGTATGTGTTAATAATGCGCAGGGAAAGAGAATATTTCTTTAGCTGAAGTATAAAAAAACCAGCAGAAGAGCTGGTTTTTTTATTAGCGGGTAGTTTGAAGCTTAATTAAGCTGCCACTTCTTTTCTGTCACTTTTCTTAACGAACGCATAACTAATGCCGGTTACAGCAGTACCCGCTGCAATAGCTGCTAAATACAAGAATACCGGGCTGATTGCGCCTGGAATAAAGAGTACAAAGAGGCCGCCGTGTGGAGCCAGTAGTTGTGCACCAAAGAGCATAGAAAGCGCACCGGTCAGTGCTCCGCCCGCCATACAGCAGGGGATTACGCGTACCGGATCTTCAGCGGCAAAAGGAATAGCGCCTTCAGAGATAAAACACAGACCTAACACAAATGATGCTTTACCTGCTTCTATTTCAGAGTCGATAAATTTAGATCTGGCTAAAAATGTTGCTACCCCCATACCTAACGCAGGCACCATACCGGCAGCCATAATAGCAGCCATAGGTGCATAGGTTTGTGATGCTAACAGACCAACACCGAAAGTGTATGCCGTTTTATTAACCGGGCCGCCGAGATCGAAACACATCATTGCACCAAGCAGAATACCCAGTAATATCGCGTTTGCAGAGCCCATGCTATTCAGAAATTCAGTCAGTGCCGTCATGATTGCCGATACCGGACCGCCGACGATGTAGATCATCACTAAGCCGGTGATTAAGCTGGCCACTAAGGGAATAATCAGGATAGGTTTAAGCGCGGCCATGGATTCATGAATATCTACTTTATCGGCAATAAACTTAGCTACGTAACCGGCAACGAAACCCGCCAGAATACCGCCAAGAAAACCGGCGCCTGTTGAGCTTGCTAACATACCACCAATTAAACCAGGTGCCAGACCGGGTCTATCGGCAATCGAAAAGGCGATAAAACCGGATAAAACAGGGATCATCAGTGCAAAGGCAGAAGCGCCACCGATCTGCATTAACGCGGCGGCCATTGTCCCTTCCTCTTTAAAGGCTTCGATACCGAAGACAAAAGAGAGGGCAATTAACAGACCGCCGGCAACAACGACGGGCAGCATATGTGAAACACCTGTCATCAGGTGCTTATATACGCCGGTTTTTTCTTTTACGTTACTGGCAGCAGTGCCGCCACTCTGGCTATGATAAACCGTTGCTTGTGCAAATGCTTTATTGATCTCCTGCTCGGTTTTCTTAAGCGCTAAACCTGTGCTGGTTCTGTACAGTTTTTTACCGTCAAAGCGTGCCAAATCAACTTCAATATCGGCGGCAATAATAACCATATCCGCATCCTGGATATCTTGCTCAGTTAATTGGTTTTTTGCGCCCACCGAGCCGCGGGTTTCAACTTTAATATCAAAACCAAGGCGTTTCGCTTCATCTTCTAAGGCAGTGGCTGCCATAAAAGTATGAGCAACACCGGTTGGGCAGGCGGTAATAGCAACAATTTTTTTACCTGCTACTGGAGCTGCGGTAGCTTGCGTTACCTGTGTTAGTAGGTGGGTGTTTTTAACGGCATTTTGCAGATACGCTTTGGCATCGCTCAGGCAGTCAGCAAGATCAGATTGATACACGCTTTTACCTTTAAACCGGCTGTTATCGACTGGGGTGCTGGCAGCAATAATAATACAATCTGCTGCCTCAATTTGTGCTTGCGTAAGGGTATCAACAGGGAGAATGCTTGATTGGCATTCAATGTTAACCTCCCAGTTTAATTCGCTTGCTGCTTTTTTCATTAAGCCTGCAGCAATAACATTGTTGGCTATGCCGTTTGGACAGGCGGTAACTATCGCTAATTTCATATTCCAATCCTTCTATATATCGGTTAACTGAGTGGTGACTTGTACTTTTTCCTGCATGGCCTGCACTTGCTTAATATCGCCGACACCGACGCCGATTTGGCTAACCGCGAGCGCTGCGAGTGCTGTGGCAAAGCTTAATCCTTGTGCTTTATCCCACTGGTTAAGCTCAGCCCAGCAAAGTCCCGCGACTAGAGTGTCCCCCGCGCCAACCGTGCTGACCACCTCCATTTTGGGAGGTATTGATTGGATCCAGCCGGCCCGGTTAAGCCAGAGTACGCCCTTTTCGCCAAGCGAAATCACCACGTTTTCACAGCCTTGGTGGTGGAGTTTTTCAGCCGCGGAGGTGATATCAAAAGTGCTGTTTAGTGTTTGCCCGACAATGGCGCTAAGCTCATCATCATTAGGTTTAATAAGGTATGGAGATGCTGCAATACCTGCAACTAAGGCACTATGGCTACTGTCAAAAAACACTTTTTTACCGGCTTTTTGTAATACAGTAATCCAGCTTGCCAGCTGCTCGGGTGAAACACCTTGCGGTAAGCTGCCGGCGATAACAAAGATGTCATGTGTTTCAGCCAGTGCCAACAGGGTTTGCTCAAACTGCTGGATCTCATTCTCTTTAACCGCGACGCCGGGAAAGTTGAGATCGCTGACTCGTCCTGATTTTTCAACGATTTTGACATTGATGCGACTGGCACCATCGACACGGATAAATTTATCTGTGATATTCAGCGAAGCAAACAGCTGTACAAAAGTATCTTGATTCTCCGCACCAAGCAAACCGGTTACGGTGACCTCAGCGCCCAGTTCTGCAAGTACTTTGGCAACATTAATGCCTTTTCCTGCCGGGTGCAGACTGCCGCTGTCGAGTAGATTTACGCGACCTGTCTGCAACACATCAAGTGAGCCGGTCAGATCCAATGCAGGATTTAACGTTACCGTGACAACTTTTAGTTTTGTATTCATTATATTTTCTCACCTAAGCCTTCATCAATGGCTTTACCAATTGCAGCTAGTGCTTCCTGTGCATCTTCACCTTGTGCAGTAAACTCTAATTGATGGCCAAATTTAACGCCCAGCGTCATTATTTTCATGAGGCTCTTAGCGTTTTCTGCTTTATTTGAGCCATTCAGGTTTTTCATTTGAATCTTGCTCTTAAATTTTTTCGTGGTTTTGATTAATACTGCCCCGGGACGCGCGTGTAAACCGTGCGGGTTTTTAATGGTGAAGATTTGTTGAATGCCTTCTAACTGCTCTTGGGTTAATAAGGTAATGATCTCTTTTTCTGATGCGCTAAATAACTGGCCAATTTTATTCTGATATAAAAGCTCAACCAATAAGTTCAAGTTTTTCAGATGCAGCTGATTTTTGCTGGCTACACAGAGGACACTTTTAACCGGTTTACCCTGGTGTTGTAACGGCTCTGTACTCGTTATAAAAGATAAAGCGGTTTTTGTTACTCCTGTTGTGCTGCTGGTCAACCAAAGACCTTCACCCAGATGTGTAGGGTTAGCAATCGCTTCGCTAACAAAGCTATCGTTGACCGCACCTTGATTTTTCAGCAGGCCTGCTGCAGCCGCGCTGAGTTGTAAAAGCTCGCTTGCCGGAAAATTCAGTTGGATTAAGTCTTCATTAAATTCAGTCTCGGTTTGGGTTTCGCCACTCAGTAAAGCAACAATGGTTTCAGCTGTACGTGCTTGTTTAATCAGATCTTCTATGCCGTCAGTAGAGAGTACTTTGGTGAGTTGTGTCAGGATCGTTAAGTGCTCATCTGATTTAGCGGCGATACCGATAGCCAGATAAACCCTGTTACCATCACCCCAATCGACACCTTCGGGGTAGTGATGCACGATAACCCCGGTCTTGTTGACCATGTCGCGTGTATCTGTTGTGCCGTGAGGAATGGCAATACCGCTGCCTAAAAAAGTTGAAGTTTGTGTTTCGCGTGCCAGCATCCCGTCGCTGTAACCGGCTTCAACACAACCTTTTACTGCAAGACCGTTTGCGACAGATTTTATTGCTTCTGTTTTGTCTGCTGCAGCTTGCGAAAGAACAATATCACTGTTGTTAATTGTTAACATGGCTTACTCACCTTATTTTGTTTATTTAAGTGAATCGATCCACCTTTATCTGAAAAATATTCATAAAAGTAACCTTGTGTTGTTGCTGTTATCTCCTAAGGATAGACAATAGGCTACTTATAGAACAATCAGTTAACTATTCACTCATCCTTGAAAAGGATTATAGTCCATAAATAAAAAATATTTACTACTGCGCAGCTGAATCGTTTCAGTAGATATAATGAGACGTTTCAGCTATTATTGCAATCAGTTTATTCTAAGTCGTATTTGTCAGTTGTTATATCTGTGAGTTACATCTTAGTTATCAGAATTATCGTTGTGAGTTATAGATGAAATTAGAAGAGATCGCCAAGTTAGCTGGAGTTTCCCGCACCACTGCCAGCTATGTAATAAACGGCAAGTCGGCTCAATACCGGATCAGTGAAAAAACCCAGAAAAAAGTAATGGCGGTAGTGGAAAAATATAATTACCAGCCTAATTATGCTGCCAGCTCCTTAAGAGCAGGTAATAGCCGCACCTTCGGTTTGGTTATTCCGGATTTAGAAAACACCAGTTATGCCAAATTGGCTAAGCTGTTGGAACGGGATGCCAGAAAGGCTGGTTTTCAATTGATTATCGCCTGTTCGGATGATGATCCGGATACCGAGATGAGCGTTGTTACAAGTCTGGTCAGCCGAAGGATCGATGTGCTTTTAGTGGCGAGTGCCTTACCTGCCGATAATGACTTTTATAAGACAATTCAGGAGAAAAAAGGTGTGCCGGTGGTGGCGATAGATCGTTACCTAAATGATGAATTTTTCCCCAGTGTGATTAGTGAAGATCTAGATGGAGCTTTGGAACTAAGCCAATCGCTACTTGAAAAAAATGTGAGTAGCATAGGATTGATTGGTGCGTTCCCTCAGCTTGGTATCTCCAAAGAGCGTGAGCAGGGCTTTAAAGCAGCGCTTGCACAACAGACAAATCAGCCAGAAGTTATCTATGCTTATGGTGAAAACTTTAGTGTTGAGCAGGGGCGTTATCTGGCGCAAAAATGGATTGATCAAGGTTGCTTCCCTGATGCTGTTTTGGTTACCTCTTATGCTCTGTTTGAAGGGGTGCTGGATTGTTTGCTGGCACACCCGCAATTGCTGCAGAAGGTCGCTTTGGCAACCTTTGGTAATAACCGTCTGTTAGACTTTTTACCGGTTAAAATTCAATCTCTGTCGCAGCAGTTTGAGATTATCGCCGAAAAAGCGCTGCAACTTGCATTATCAGCTGCTAAAGGGAAGCATGAGACCTCTATAGACGTTATTCCACGCAAGTTGGTTAAAAGGTAATATGGCTTTTTAACTAACATCTATCAGTTCCTGCCGTGCTCATAAAGTAAATATTTCAGGGTGAAACCGATGCATCTTTCGCTTTTAATTGCACGGCTGAAAAAAGGTGCGCATATCTTATCTGCCCATGATATTTTCTGTTGCAAAATTTGCCTCTCTCTCCATTTATTTATATTCGCTTAGTTTGTTAGATGCTCTAAGAGTTAACGTTCTGAATAATGTCACATCTCGTAAAGGGACGTGTTCCATAGTTTATCTCTTTCTGTAACTGTTTCAGGGTAAAAACAGGCTGCATAGTCCGATGGGTTTAGGAAGGTTCAGATATTTTTGGGAAAAATATCCAAGTATGATTTCGCCCTCAAGAGATGCACTTACTAGTGTGCGAATATTTTCCCTGAACATTATGATGTTTATCGCTTTTGCTTCGACATAATGGGGGCCTTAAACTCTCTAACGACTACTTAGGGCACGCCGATACTGCTCACTATATTGCTTTCGAAGAGTAATAAGATGCAGGCATTTGTTACGCCGGGAGTAAGCACGGAAAGTTATTTAGATAGAGTGAGTTATAACCTTGTAACAAAAGGGAGGGGACATAGCAGCTGGACCTGCTATGTCCGACAATTGTAGTATATTAATTAACCTGAACAAGAACAGCTTCTTGTCGTCTTGCTTTTCTTGTGTGGTGCCCTCTCCAGCAGATTAGCATTAATGTAGAGATGATCGATCCTATAATTGCAGCACCAAACCAGATACCGCCAGCTGTCAAAACACCTAAACCGGCATCATCTAGCAGAAAGATAGAAAAGATAGCCGCTCCCGGTGTTGCCAGACCGATACCCGCTGCAGCAACGAGAGCACCGGTAACTATTGACCCCACTAAAAATGAACCGATAACACGAATTGGATCTTCAATGGCCATTGGAATCGCACCTTCTGTAATACCAGCAAGACCAAGTAACCAGGTAGATTTACCAAGTTCAATTTCAAATTCATGGAACAGACGTGGAGCAATCATAGTAGAAAAAGTGACAGTAAATGCAGATACCATTATTGTTGAAGAGAAGATTGCGTATGGGCCGTATACACCGTTAGCCATTGCTCCAAGACAGAAGGCGTAAGCAGTTTTATTTACCGGACCACCAAGGTCGAGTGATACGAAACAGCCAAGAACCGCACCTAGCAGCAAAACATTGCCACCAGACAGGCTGTGTAACCATTCAGTTAACCCAAGGTTTAATGCAGCTACCGGTTTACCGATAACAAACATCATTAAAGTTCCAACCACTAAAGTACCAATCACCGGATACAGGTAAAAAGTAGCAAAGCTGTTAAATGCAGAATTTAAGCGGATATTATCTCTCATCCAGCACATTACGTAACCGGCAACGAGCCCCCCAACAGCACCGCCAATAAAACCGGAGCCAATAATATTTGCAGCAAGGCCGGCAGCAAGCCCCGGACACAATGCCGGTTTATCTGCCAATCGAGTATGCTGTATAAGCAGCAAACATGGGTATCATTAATGTACTAAGTAGACCGCCACCTAATTCATGGAACATCCACAACCAGGAATGTTTCTGTACTATCCAACTCCTGCAGACCCAAAATTTGGGTAATAAGTACGACAGCTGCCAGTATAGTACCGCCGGCAATAATAACTGGGACCACAACGGAAATACCGCTTAACAATGCGCGCTTAAGATCCATTTTTTAGAGAGGGTTTGTTTGCTTTAAAAGATAGTTTCTGTGGTTTTTCTTTTTCTTTCATCTTTTCACCGTTAAGTAGAGTAATCAATTCTTCTGCCGTTGTCGCCTTGAGAATAGCTTCACGAACATCATCATCACTCAGTACAGAGGGTTAAGTCTATAAGGACCTGCATATGCGTTGAACCCGCTTCTGCATTGGGAGTCGCCAATAAGAAGATCAGATTAACATCTTCCATCTCATTCTCATCCACACCCTGCCATTCCACACTCTCTTTTAGAGTTGCGACAGCAAAACAGGCCTCTTTTACTGCATCAGACTTGCCATGGAGTACTACAAGCCCTTTGCCCTGTGCAGTTGTACCCTGTGCTTCACGGGCAAAGACAGCTTCAAGATACTCCTTTTTATTATGCAGTTTACCCTGCTGGTCAAGCTGCTCGGCAAGCGCTTTAATAGCTGTGTCCTCTATCTGCATACGTCGCTTTGCAGATTGATCAGAGAGCTGTTGGTAAGTGTTGTAATATTCATAAATATTGCCCTTATTTCCCCTCGACAAATTTAATGCAGGTCAACAGATCCTAATTGCTTAACTATTAATTCATCATTGGAAATTATTATAGTTTATTGGTTTTATTATATTTGCCATTAATAGCTGAAACGATTCATTGGTATGATGAATCGTTTCAGCTGGTATTACAATCACTTTATTGTAATTTTTCACAGAAATCACAAATGACATTTCGGTTAGCAAAACGATTGCTGTGGCTCAATAGATGAACATAAAATTAGAAGCGATTGTAAAATTAGCTGGCGTGTCTGGCACCACTGCCAGTGATGTCATAAACGGTAAGTCGGCTCAATACTGAATTAGTGAAAAAACCCAGAAAAAAGTAATGGCGGTAGTGGAAAAATATAATTACCAGCCTAACTATGCTACCAGTTCCCTAAGAGCAGGTAATAGCCGCTCCTTCGGTTTGTTATTCCGGATTTAGAGAACACCAGTTATACCAAGTTGGTCAAGCTGTTGGAGCGCAATGCCAGAAAGGCCGGTTTGCAATTGAGTATCGCCGAAAAAGCGCTGCAACTTGCATTATCAGCTGCTAAAGGGAAGCATGAGACATCTATAGACGTTATTCCACGCAAGTTGGTTAAAAGGTAAAACGCACTGTTGTGAAAAAAGCGCCGCTGTATTGTTCACTTTTACCATAAGAGCGTGTCCGGTTGGCGATTAATCCAATTGCAACCCGAGTATCTCTTTAATCTCGGCATGGTTTATGTTTTCTCTGCTGATAAAAATTGTATTTGTATTTACTTTTTGCTCGACAACTTTTCCGTGCATTGCAGCATATACTGTGTGTACTCCCAGATAGCCCATCTGAAAAGGATCCTGCACCATAAAACCGTAAATATGCTGTGATTTTAATGCCTCAATCATAATGCTATGGGCATCAAAGCCTATATGGATTACTTTTCCTGATCTGTTAAGCT
>CAXXRV010000022.1:0-50965 GCA_963674525.2 uncultured Psychromonas sp.
CACCTGCCCTAAATGCAAAGCGGAAGATCAGTATGGCGATAACTGCGATGTTTGTGGCGCAACCTACAGCCCGACAGAAATGATTGCCCCAAAATCAGCCGTCTCCGGTGCGACACCGATTATGAAAGATACCGAACACTTCTTTTTCGACCTTCCGCAATTTGAAGATATGTTAAAGGAATGGACCAAATCAGGCGCGATGCAAACCGAAATGGCCAATAAAGTGGGGGAATGGTTTGAATCCGGTCTGAAACAGTGGGATATCACCCGTGACGCCCCTTACTTTGGTTTTGAGATCCCGGATGCGCCGGGTAAATATTTCTACGTTTGGCTGGATGCGCCAATTGGTTATATGGGCAGCTTTAAGCATCTTTGCGATAAAACCGAAGGCCTTAACTTCGATGATTACTGGAAAAAAGGCAGTAACGCTGAGCTTATCCACTTTATCGGTAAAGATATTGTCAACTTTCACAGCCTGTTCTGGCCAGCTGTTCTAGAAGGCGCGGGCTTCCGTAAACCAACGGCAGTCAATGTGCATGGTTATGTCACGGTAAACGGTGCGAAGATGTCAAAATCTAAAGGCACCTTCATCAAAGCCAGCACTTACCTGGAAAACCTGGATCCTGAATGCCTGCGTTATTACTATGCGGCGAAACTGACCAGCCCGCATTGATGATCTGGATCTTAACCTGGACGATTTTACCCAGCGCGTTAACTCTGATGTCGTCAATAAACTGGTTAATCTGGCTTCGCGCACGGCCGGTTTTATCGCTAAAAAATACGACGGCCAGTTATCGGGCAAGCGTGGCTGAGCCTGAGTTATACCAATCCTTTATTGATGCGGGTGAAAGCATTGCCAGCTTATTTGAGCAGCGTGATTTTGCCCGTGCCATCCGTGAGATTATGACCTTAGCAGATCAGGCTAATAAATATATCGATGATAAAGCGCCGTGGGCACTGGCTAAACAGGAAGGTAAAGAGGTCGAAGTACAGGATATCTGCTCTATGGGGATCAATTTGTTCCGTGTACTGATGACTTATCTAAAGCCCGATTATGCCGAAACTGGCAGAGCGTAGTGAAGCTTTCTTAAAATGAAACACTGGACTGGCAGTGCATTCAAACAGCGCTTGCCGGCCATCAAATCAATAAATTCAAAGCACTGTTCCAGCGTATTGATCCTAAAAATGTCGAAGCTATGGTAGAAGCCTCTAAAGAGAGCATTGAAGCAGATAAAGCAGCCAAAGCGAAACAGGCGGCTGCAGCACAATCAGAACTTGATAAAGAACCTATTGCTGAGGAAATAGACTTTGAGACCTTTGCCAAAACGGATCTGCGTGTGGCATTAATTGCCAAAGCGGAATCAGTGCCAAAGGCAAATAAACTGCTTAAATTAACCCTGGATTTGGGCGGTGAAACGCGCACCGTATTTGCAGGGATTAAATCTGCATACACACCTGAAGAGTTAGAAGGCAAACTGACGGTCATGGTTGCCAACCTTGCGCCACGAAAAATGAAGTTCGGTTTATCGGAAGGTATGGTGCTAGCAGCAGGTCCCGGTGGTAAAGATATCCATATTCTCAACCCGGATAGTGGCGCAAAACCCGGTCAACGCATTATGTAACGTTAAAACCCATATTGCCGAATTTTTTTAGTCGGCAATAATGAGTACACAAAAAAAGCCCAACTTATTAAATTAACTTGGGCTTTTTTGTGTGCAGCTACTTCACCCGCAGCAAACTATGCTGGCTGTTTTCCAGCTGTATATGGAGCGTTTGTGAGCGCTGCATTTTATCTATGCTTTTAATATATTCAACTGAATAACCTCGCTTCTTCATCCATTGCATCGGACACTGGAAACTGTCTTCACTAACCACAAAAGTATCATTAAGCAGCTTGCTCTGCTGCCCGGATCTTTGCTGAATACTGACTATCCAGATACGCTCCTGAAACTGCTGAATTTCAGAGCAGGCTTGGATAAGTTTTTTGCAGTTAAGGAACAGCAAAGCAGCAAGTTTATTGAATATGTTCATTGGTATGCTCTTAGTTAGATTGCTCAGTGCTTAAGGTAATTCATGGCCGCGCGCACTTTCATATAAGTAATACCAGTCTTCGCGGGTTAACTGAACCTGCTCGGCTTGAACACAGGCCTTAATACGCTTAAGATTGGTCGTACCAATAACTGGTTGCACACGTGCCGGATGACGCATTAACCATGCCAGCACAATCGCCTCATTAGCAACCTGATATTTAGCGGCCAGTTTAGCCACTAACTTGCAGGTTGCCTGAACCGCCTGACTGGCACTTGACACATCACGCCCGGTAAATAAGCCCTGTGCTAAACTTCCCCAAGCTTGGATCTGCACATTATTCTGACGGCAGTATTCTAACTTTCCTGCTGTAAAGTTAATATCCCGACCTTCAGGGTTCCCCGCCATAATGCCTTCTTCCAGCCAATCTAATTTAGCCAGGCTGATTTCAATCTGATTGGCCACCAGAGGAGCATCAAGCGCAGACTGCAGATAAGCCATCTGATGCTGGTGCATATTGGAGACACCAAAGTGACGAACCTTGCCGCTACTCTTTATTTTCATTAGCGTGTCTGCAATCTCTTCGAGTTCCATCAGCGGGTCCGGGCGATGCAGAATCAACATATCAATATATTCGCTATTTAAACGAGTCAGGATATTATCAACCGAGGCGTTTACCCATTGCGCAGAAAAATCATAACGCTTAGGACCGGCATCGTCCGCAAAGCGAATACCACACTTTGACTGAATGTACATTTTTTCACGTAATTCAGCGCGTTCCTTTAGTACCTGTCCGAAAGCTTTTTCTGCTTTGCCCAGCGTATAAATATCCGCATGATCGAATAAGTTAATACCCGCTTCTAAAGCACAATCGATGACTTGATGAGTTTGCGCAATATTTTCCTTGGAAACTGCTTTTAGATCCCAACCACCACCTAATCCCATACACCCATATGCGAGGGCACTAACGTTCGGTAAATACTGATTTAATGGAATCGGGCGTTGTTTTGTTTGTATATTCATTATTCGTTAGACCTTTTGTTATGATGATTTAATTTCGTTAATCAGAGTATATTGTAATGGCAAAAATACAATGCGGAAGCGCACAAAAACGAAATCATTGTTAGATATAAAGAACAATATCTTGCCATTATTAGCTATAACGCAGAATAATAATGAGAGCTCCTTTACTATGAGATGGAAAACATGCAACAGCATAAAAAAATTGAATCTTTAATGTTATTTGTCGAAATCGCTAAACAACTTAGTTTTAGCAAAGCCGCACAGAACTTGTCGATATCTAAAGGCTATTTATCAGATCAGATAAAAAAACTGGAAAAAGAGTTAAAATGTCCACTACTGCTGCGCACCACGCGCAGTGTACGTTTAACGCCTGAAGGAAAAAAAATTCTCATTCAAGGGGAAAAAATTAAAGCTGCCATGTTGGATTTAGAACGCAATATTCATAACGAGGGTAACGCTTTTTCAGGGAATTTACGGATCACCGCGCCTAAATTATTTACCGAGCGCTTTCTATTAGATATCTGTCATGATTTCCAACAGCATCACCCTAATATTCATTTTATTATCGATTCGAGTTATACCAATTACGATTTAAATCAGGATGATTTTGATTTGGCTTTTCGCGCAACCCTGCAGCCGCCGCAAAATATGGTCGCAAAAGAGTTATTTTCTTATCAGCACTGTTTATGCGCTTCTCCTGAATATTTAACGCAATATGGCCTGCCAACAAGTATCCGTGCTCTCTCTGAGCATCAGTGTTTATCAGCATTAGAGGAGCATTGTTGGCCTTTAAAGACAGCTGATGCGACTATCAATGGCTGGTTAACCATCAATGATCACTACTTGCTCAAGCAGCAGGCTATTGCAGGAAAAGGGATCATTCGCGTCGCCCATTACTATGTCGACAGAGAGCTACAACAAGGCACTCTGCAAAAGGTATTAGAAGGTGAATATATTGATGGCCAGAGCATTTATATACTTTATCCGCAGTTGCTTTATCCGTCCACTAAATTAAAGGCTTTTATTGCATTTGTTCAGGAAAGGTTTGTCAGTTGAATAACGGCTCTATTTTAACTTTGCTTATTCGCTGATTTTTGATAGCTGCTTCTAGTATTTTCATATTCTAATAAGCCGCTATTGGTAGTGCTCTTATTTTCCCAGCGCACTATAGATGATTTACTTACCTGGTTTGCTATAAGAAAAAACGCACTGCTGAGAGCAAAAATAAGTAGTTCATTATTTCAACTCAAAGCAAACGCATCGCGCTTGCTTTGAGAGTTAACTCATTAATTAGTCGTAAAAATCGTCGCCTAGCAGCTCCTTAAGTTGTTGTTGCTCTTTAAAGTCTTCAATACTGCGACGCGTTTGACCTTTGCCCCGACCACGATGATTCTGGTGCTCTTTACGGGCATGGAGTGAATCCTCTTCTTCCCAATCGTCTTCATATTCCCACTCTTCTGTATCTTGAGTGTCGTCATCAAATTGCTGAGAATAATTGTTACTTTTTCCCATTCCAATACTCCAAAAAACTAATTAACGATTATCATCATCTCTGCCTGGCACTGCAATTAAATACCAGTTTCCGATGCTTGAATAATCGCTGCAAATGGCTTTTTTTGTAAAGAAAAAAAAACGTTTTTTTAGTTTTTTTTCTTATAAAAAAGAAAACCTTTATTCCAAAACCCAAAAAACAAACTGCTCAGGGCTTTTTTAGCACAATTTATAGCCGCTTTAAAGTTCAGTCAAAAAATAAGTGTGTCTGCAAGTAGGCGTTCAACCTTGTTTTCAGAAATAAAAAAAATGGCAACCCGTAAAGAGTTGCCATTTTTTAAAGAATACTGTTAGCTTACCGTAAAGGATAAGCTGTTATTGTAAGCTTAAAGCGCTACAATATTTTCTGCCTGCGGGCCTTTTTGGCCTTGGCTCAAAGTAAACTCAACTTGTTGGCCTTCAGCCAGGGTTTTAAAACCTTCACTTTTAATCGCGCTGAAGTGAGCAAACACATCTGGGCCAGATGCTTGCTCGATAAAACCAAAACCTTTAGATTCGTTGAACCATTTAACGGTTCCTTTAACTGCATTAGACATAATAATATCCTGTAATTTTAATATAAGGGTGCCTTCAAGAGGCTTGAATAGCGTAAAAACAGACTGGAACTTAAAAACTGCAGAGCGAGGTATTACGAATAAAAACAACGAAATGGAGAATGTAAACAAAAGGCTTTCTTCTTGCTGAGCGACACTATACCTCATATAACTTAAGAGTCAAGTACTGTTTGAAAAAAGTACAAAACCTACAAACAACTCGCAGCTTTCAAGGAACAGTCTACCGCCAACTTAGAGTACAATATCAGCAGCAGGTTTTATTTCCTGCGCAAAGCAAACTATTCTTAGTTGTGAGGAAGCAGTCGCTAAATAACAGCACTACTATATAAGCAAAGGGTATGCATGTGGGAAAAGAGATCGAGCAAACACACTTTACGCCACAAGAATTTGAACAATACCGCCAATGTTTGAGCGAGAACCTGCTGGCATTTAAGCAGCTATTAATGCAGCCCGGCTTTGGCCGGGGCCGCCCTTCTTTTGGCGCCGAACTCGAGCTTTATATTATCGACTCTCAAGGTTCGCCGAAACCACTTAATACCCTTATTCATCGACAGATGAAAGATAAACTACTGACACTCGAACTTAACCGTTTCAACCTTGAATATAATTTCACGCCGGTAGCGCAACAGAGCGCGCCATTTTCAAAAATAAAACAACAGATGGCCGATGCCCTGCAACGGTTATCTGCCGTTGCCGCCAAAGAACAAGTGCGCATATTGCCTATCGGTATTTTGCCGACACTGCAGATTTCCGAGCTGGGCCTAAATGCCATTACCCAGACCCCCCGTTATCAGACGCTGGCAAAAGCACTTAGAGAGAAACGCGGTTGTGATTTTCATATCGCGATTAATGGCGTGGAATCTGTAGATCTTCACTGCCCGGATGTCTCGCTGGAAGGCGCAAACACCTCCTTTCAGTTTCACTATCGTGTCAATCCGGAAAACTTTGCTGATGCCTATAACGCAGCACAACTGAGCAGCTCCCTGGCTCTGGCACTGGCCGCGAACTCGCCGCTTTTTTTAGGGCGAAAACTGTGGCAGGAAACACGCATCGCGCTGTTCAAACAAGCGATAGATTACCGTATTGAAAATTCCCTGGATAAATATCAGCCTGCCCGTGTACTTTTTGGTTTTGGTTGGGTACGCAAAGGTATTTATGAGACATTTGCTGAAAGTGTCTGTTTATTCGAGCCGCTTCTGCCAATTTGCACTGATATAGATCCCTTCGCAGAACTACGCGCTGGCCGAGCCCCGTCATTACACGAACTAAGACTGCATCAGGGTAGCATTTGGAACTGGAATCGTCCTATTTATGATCCTGCCGACAATGGCCATTTACGGATTGAGTTGCGCTCTTTGCCAGCAGGTCCTACGCCCAGTAATATGCTGGCCAATGCGGCTCTTATGAGCGGCTTGATGCAGGGCCTGCAAAGCTATTTACCGACCATGCTGCCCGGGCTTCCTTTTCGTTATGCGGAACTCAATTTTTATCGCGCTGCTAAGTATGGCCTGAAAGCCTGCCTATTCTGGCCAAATTGCTCCACGGGAAGACTGGAAATGCGCCCGGTTACCCGCATACTTAAAGAACTCCTGCCGATTGCTGAAGAGGGGTTAAGTAAACTCGGCGTCAGTGATAGAGAGATCAGGGAGCAGATGAATATCATCAAGGGCGGCTTGGAAACGCAAATAAACGGCGCGCAATGGCAGATTAATATGTTCGATAAACTGCTAAAAAGTGAAGATCGAGCAACGGCCCTGTCACAACTGGTTGAACATTATTACAGGCAATACCAGACGGATAAACCTGTCCATGAATGGAGTGAAAAAATATGAGCACCTGGCAGCGACACTTCTCATATTTAAACTATATTGAAAACCCTGATCCTGATGATATTGGCTCCTCGGTGCAAAACTTTTTAACCTGGCTGGGGAAAACCACGGCCATTTTCCTGACTGGTAAAAATTCAAGTAAAACCCGTGCGGTTTGTACCCTACTTCACGGTAATGAGCCTTCAGGCACAAAGGCAATATTCACTTACCTGAAATCTAAACAGACGCCTAAATTCAATACGCTGTTTATTATCGCCTCTGTAGAGGCTGCTGCAGCTGCGCCCATTTTCTCAACGCGCATGCAGCCGGGTAAACGGGATTTAAACCGCTGCTTTAAACCACCCTATGATGATCTGCAGGGACAAACGGCCAAAGAAATTTTAGACTTGCTAGTGCATATTAACCCCGAATGCTTAATTGATATTCATAATACATCGGGATCCGGTCCTGCCTTTGCGGTTGCCATTACTGAAGATATGAACCACCTGGCACTGGCTTCGCTGTTTAGCAACGATTTGATTGTTACCGATCTGCGCTTAGGCGCATTAATGGAGATCAGTGAAAAAGCGATCATAACAGTGACGATTGAATGCGGTGGCGCGCAGGATCCAGCCTCTGAAATTATCGCCCAGGAAGGGCTGTACCGTTACCTGTCCAGTGAATATGTACTGGCCGCGCCAGATAGCCAATACCCAGTCAATATTTATCACAACCCGATTCGCCTGGAAATCAAAAGTCAGGGAGAAGTGGCTTTTTCTGAATATCCTGATGATAAAGCGAGCATCACCCTGCCCGAACAAGCCGACAAATTTAACTATGGCATGCTGACCAAAGACGAATGTATCGGTTATTTAAACAGGCATGGCTTTTTACAGCTTACCGCCAAGGATCATTTAGGAAACGAACGTTTGAGTGAATTTTTCGAACAGCGGCAAAACAAGCTTTACGCTCGCCATCCACTTAAAATATTTATGATGACAACCATTCCATTTATCGCCAAAACAGATTGTTTGTTTTATTTTATTGGTTGCAGCAAAACCACTTGAAGCGGCAGATTGTAAGCACCTAAGATAAGGATTTAAAGAGGTGATCTATGAGCATTGTATTTTTGAACGGTGATTATATGCCGATCCAGGAAGCTAAGATTTCGCCTATGGATAGAGGTTTTTTATTTGGTGATGGTATTTATGAAGTGATCCCTTCCTACGCGGGTCAGCTTGTCGGATTTATGCCGCATATCAAACGCTTGAATGCCGGTTTAACAGCGCTCGACATTGACTGCCGGTGGCAAGCGGACAAATGGCGTGATATTTGTGAAACGCTGCTCAGGAAGAATACAGGTGATAACCTGGGTCTTTATCTGCACGTTAGCCGCGGTGCCGACAATAAGCGTTTTCATGCTTATCCGGAAAACATACCTGCTACCGTATTTGCCTTTGCCTTTGTCATTCCGCCCGCAAATAACGCGGATAAATCAAAAACCAAAGCTTATAAAGTGTCAACCGCTGAAGATCTGCGCTGGCAGCGCTGCCACATAAAATCCACCGCACTTTTAGGTAATGTTATGCACTTTCAACATGGCTTCAGCCGCGGTTATAATGAAACAATTTTATATAACAGCAATAATGAAATGACAGAAGGTAGTGCCTGTAATGCCTACATAGTTAAAGACGGTGTTGTTATTACTCCCCCTTTAGATGAGCAGATATTACCCGGTATCACCCGTTTCATATTATTGGATATTCTTCACAAATACAGCGATATTAAAGTTGAACAGCGGAGCGTAAAAATGCAGGAGGTCCTGACAGCGGATGAGGTTTGGCTGACAAGCTCCAGCAAAGAGATAGCCCCGGTCATAGAGATAGATGGCAAACCTGTCGGTAATGGCGAAATTGGTGATATCTGGCTGCACGCACAGAGCTTATACAGCGCACATAAGGCTGAATATTAAGCGCCGTTACTCTAAGGGTAATCTCTCCAAGAAAAGCACAAAACAGCTATACTTATACAAGAGTAAATTTTTAGCGAGGAGTGAAAAATGGCTATTTCCATCACCTTAAATGAATATCTCTGCAAACATGATATAGATTATGAATTGCTTAAACATCGTCACACCACCTCTTCTCTTGCCTCCGCCAACTCTGCCCATTTACCGACCTTTCAGGTTGCCAAAGCGGTTATTTTACAAAGTAAAGACGGTGAATACTTAATGGCGACCTTACCTGCCGGCCATAGACTTTCGGTGAATGATGTCAATAAAGTCATGGGTAAAGAATATCAGCTGCTCAATGAGTGGCAGTTACCTAAACTGTTCCCGGATTGTGAACAGGGCGCTATTCCAGGCATAGGTGCCGCTTATAAAATAAAAATGCTGGTTGATGATGCGCTGCTCAATGCCGAGCAAGTTTATATTGAAGGAGGCGATCACCGTTATCTGGTTAAGATAGATCATCAGCAATTTATGAAAATGTTCGCCTCTATGCCTCACGGCAGTATCTGTGGCCGGGCTATTGGCACTGCGCTTTTTGCCGAAAGCCTGAGCAGCAAATGGAGCCAGCCTTAAAGATTAAAAAGGAGTGATAAATTATGTTCAAAGCCCTTTTTATCGATTTAAGCGGCGTTTTATATACCGGAAAACAAGCTATTCCCGGTGCCGTTGCCGCTATTGCCAAAGCAAGGGCAAACCAACTGCAGTTACGCTTTGTCACTAATACATCGCGACGCACATGCGGGCAAATATTAATTGATCTGAAAAATTTAGGCTTTGAACTGCCAGCTGATGAACTGTTTACTGCACCTGTAGCTGCACACAGCTGGTTACAGGCAAAGGGCTTACGTCCCTATTGCCTTATCCATAAAAACATTAAAAGTGAATTTGCCGATCTTACGCAGACTGATCCGAATGCCGTTATTATTGGTGATGCCGAGCAGGACTTTTGCTATGACAATTTAAATCGCGCTTTTCAATTATGCCAGCAGGGCGCTCCACTGCTCGGTATCGGTTATAATCGTTTTTTTAAACTCGATGACCAGCTATTGCTGGATGCCGGCCCTTTTATCAAAGCAATTGAATTTGCCGCCTCGACCCAAGCGATTATATTGGGCAAGCCCTCAGCAGATTTTTTTCTGCAGGCACTGGCATCAACCGAGCTGCAGGCCGACCAGGTATTAATGGTTGGCGATGATATCTATGGTGATATTGAAGGCGCTATCAATGCCGGATTAGCTGGCTGTTTAGTACGCACAGGAAAATACCAACCCGGCGATGAAAATAAAATCAACTTGCCGCACCTAACCCTCGATTCTATCGTCGAAGCCATCGATTATGCTTTGTCGGCTAGTTAATAACGCTTTTCCGGTATGGCGCAAAAAGCGCTAGAATCCAGTCAATAAAAGCCTGTACTTTAAAGGGATAATTACTGGACTTGGCCGTTAACAGATAATAACTGTAGGGGCTGGTAAAAGACACGGCAAAGGGAATAACCAGTGAGCCCTCTGCCAGTTCCTGCTCGATAAAAAATCGTGGAATCAATGCCACGCCCATACCACTGACGGCTGCCTGCTTGAGCATATAAAAATGTGCCATGCCAAACCTTTTATCAGTCGTCAGTTGTACTCCCAGGGCCTGCGACCAATCCAACCACATCTGCGGCCGCAAAGTATGCTGCAGTAGCATCATCTTGTTAATATCAGCCAATGAGCTCATTTGCTCTGCTATCTGCGGTGCACAAACCAAACACAAATCTTCATCCATCAACTTAATAAAATTAACGCCTTGCGGCTCAGAGGTCGCACTGCGGATCACTATATCGTAGTGGCTTTGTGAAAAATCAACAGGATGATCACCAATCGACAGATCGACATAAAGGTTGGGATAGCGCGACTTAAAATCTTCCAGATAAGGGATTAAACCGCTCAGACTTAAACTCGGCAGCACATTAATTGCCAGGCTTTGCGAGCGTAACAGCTGTGACTGAATATCAATAGTGGCATTGTTAATCGTCTGCAGTGCAGCCTGAATATGCGGCAAATAAAGACGCCCCTCATCAGTCAGCTGCAGTTTCCGATGCAGGCGTAAAAACAGCGGCACTCCAAGATACTCCTCCAATCCTTTAATTTGCTTGCTCACCGCCCCATGAGTGACATGCAGCTCTTTGGCCGCCAGTGAAAAACTGACATGCCGCGCGGCTGCTTCAAAGGTACGCAACGCATTGAGGGGGGGAAGTTTAGTATACATGCACTGCTCACTTAATCTTCTATTAACGAATGAGTGAAAATAACTCACACAAAAGGAGAATAACTCCTTTGCACAACAGATGCAAATCCGCTTAAATAGCGCCATCCATAAGCAACCAGGAAACCGCTCCGCAATGATCATCGAGGCCCTATTAGGTACTTCATTAGCAAACACAGTCATTCTTTTTTTAGTCGCCATAGTAGCAGGCTTTATCAACTCTGTTGCTGGCGGAGGCGGGTTATTAAGCATCCCGGCATTAATGTGGGTCGGATTACCGCCGGCCACTGTATTAGCGACCAATAAGCTGCAGGCATGCGGCGGCAGTTTCTCAGCCAGTTACTATTTTGTACGCAGAGGCATTGTCAAATTAGGTGAGATAAAGTTAGCCATCGCCTGTGCTTTTACCGGCAGTATTTTAGGTACTGTTGCTGTGCAGCAGATTGATGCCGGTGTGCTGAAATCTGTCTTGCCCTTTTTAATTTTAGCTATTGGCGCCTACTTTTTATTTTCCAAAAAAATCTCCGCAGAGAATAATAAACAGATCCTGGCACCAACTTGTTTTGCTTTTAGCATTGCCCTTTGTCTGGGATTTTACGATGGCTTTTTTGGCCCGGGAGCAGGCAGCTTTTTGACGCTGGCCTTTGTCTCCTTAGCCGGCCAGGATCTGATCAAAGCGACCGCTCATGCCAAAGTACTTAACTTTGCCAGCAATGTCGCTGCCCTGCTAAGCTTTGCTCTGGCGGGTAAGGTTTTATGGCTGCTTGGCGGCTGTATGCTTTTAGGTCAGGCAATAGGGGCAACACTCGGCTCTAAGCTAGTGGTCAGCAAAGGGGTCAAGTTTATTCGCCCGTTAATGGTCACTATGTCGATTGCCATGAGTGCCAAACTTTTATTCACCTGACAGTAAAGATGATAAAAGCGTCAGCACTTTTCTGCTGACGCTATTTTGCTCTTTAGTCTGCAGCTCTGACCGCTGCGCCTAAAGTGGTGCAGTGGTTTTCGATGCCGACCAGATTAAAAATGCCCGCTTTATGTAATTTTTTTGATACCCGTGCATTGGCGCTGGAAAGTAGCACTCTGACACCATGAGAGTGCAGATCCTCAATCACCTCTTCGAGTGTCTGCAGACCGGTAACATCAATAAAGGGAACCCATTTCAGACCGATAATCACCGTTTCAGGGTAAGTGTTGGTTTCTGCAAGCGCGCGTTCAAAATGCTCTACCGCAGCAAAAAAGAAGGGCCCTTCGATGGTATAGACTAAAACATTATCAGGAATTTTATCTATCCCCTGCTCGAATAACTCTTCTGCCAGATTTTGTTTTTCGGAGCGCTTCACTTCAACACTGCTGGCCATTCTTCTTAAAAAATGTAAGGTCGCGAGAATAACCCCGATATTAACGGCAACGACCAGATCGGCAAACACCGTTAACCCGAAGGTGATCAGCAAGATCACCACATCGGCACGTGGTGCGCGTTTAACGATTTTAAGAAAATGTTTCGCTTCACTCATATTCCAGGCGACGACAAATAAAATAGCGGCTAAGGTTGCAAGTGGAATATGAACAGCAAGCGGCGCAAGCAGCAATAAGATCAACAGCAAGGTTAGCGAGTGGATAATAGCAGATAGCGGACTATTTCCTCCATTTCTTATATTGGTCGCGGTTCTGGCAATCGCGCCTGTCGCAGCAAATCCGCCGAAAAGAGGCGTGACAATATTAGCCAGGCCCTGGCCGATAAGCTCTTGATTTGAATCATGGCGCGTACCGGCCATACCATCTGCCACCACAGCAGAAAGCAGGGATTCAATGGCGCCGAGCATGGCGATGGTAAATGCCGGCCCAATCAGCTGGATCACCTGGCTCGATGTAAATTGCGGTATGGCAAATTCCGGTAGACCCTGCGGAATCCCTCCAAAAGCACTGCCTATAGTGCTAATCCCATCAAAATGAAAAATATATTGAATCAGGGTAACGGCTAGCAGCGCGACCAGTGGCCCGGGTATTTTTTTTAGCCCCGGAATTTTAGCGCTAAAAACCACTAACAGAAGCGACACAACAGCAAGGCTGGTTGTCGTCCAATCCAACTGAGGAAAAACCTGCAGCAAATGCCACACTTTTTCATGGAAGTGCTCGCCGGAAACCGCAGGCAGACCAAAAAAATCTTTCCACTGACCAACCCAGATCGTTACCCCAATACCTGAGGTAAAGCCGATAATAACAGGATCAGGAATAAACTTAATCACCGAGCCCATTTTTGCCAGACCAAACAGCAATAGAATAACCCCGGCCATCATGGTTGCAATCTGCAGCCCGGCAAAACCGTATTCCGCTGTAATGCCCGCAAGTACAACAATAAACGCGCCGGTCGGACCGGCGATTTGCAGTCGACTGCCGCCAAATAAAGCCACAAAAATACCGGCAATAATTGAAGTGTAGATCCCCTGCTCCGGTTTAACGCCGGAGGCGATAGCAAATGCCATCCCCAGAGGAAGTGCGACCACCCCGACAATCACGCCTGAAATTAAATTACCTAACCAATATTTTTTATTTAAAAACCCTGTCTTTTTCGCTTCCCAAATTGCTAACATTTTCATCTCTACAATCTAAATTAAATCGTAAAAAACATTATATTCCCATAAAAATATCATCGCTATCACTTTATATCGGTTCCTTGACATCCTCCCTCCACTAAATCAAAGATTTTAGTGGGGGATTCCTACTGCTAGACGCTCATGCCCGAGCGCAAGAATGTTTTTGGCCGCGTTTATATCGCGGTCGTGAGTGACACCACACTCACAGGTCCATTCTCTTATTCCAAGTCCTGCTCTACCCTTCGGACTGTTGCGGCGGGAGCCACAACACGAGCAAGTTTGGGTGGTGTACGATTCATTGATTTCTTCAAAAACAATACCAGCGTGAGCGCTTTTGTATTCCAATAGTGTTTTTAATGTAGACCAGCCAGCATCTAAAACAGACTTAGCCATTTTAGTCTTGACCAGTTTTTGACTGCTTACGTTACCAACGAATATTGCCGCATTCTCATTAACAAGTTTGCGGCTGTATTTGTGCAGACTATCTACTCTGCGGTTTTTAATTTTCGCGTGTATTGCCTTGACGCGCTTTTTGTTCTTTGCCCGTTGTGCGATGCCTAAACTTTTTTCTAGCTCGCGGTATTCACGGCCTTTTAGTTTGTAGCCGTTACTGTCGGTGGCTGTTTCTTTACAACCCAAATCAATACCCACGCTGGCTTTGCCTGTACCCTGCTCTGCTTCCACCTCAACCACAACGTTGAAGTACCACCGGCCTCTTGAATCCTCATTGAATGATCCTGATTTGAACGTGTATTGAGATAATCCGTAACTATCCCAAACGCTAAAATAGTGGCGGTTATGATAAACCTGACCATTTTTGAAGTTAATACAGTCTTTACGAACCGGGATCCAACCCAGTGAACGTCTAACACCCCCTGACTTACGCCAATTCAATCTGTATTTATTGAATTGTTTGCGGCGGGTAGCATATTCATGCCCAACCATCTGCACGGTCGCAGAATTCAGGCCAAGCGTTTTATTCATGCCTTTGGTGTACTTTTGAAGATCGTAGCCTGACAGGAAAGCGGGTTTTACCGGGCCAAATTCACTGACATTGCTCAATGCCTTCATTGAGGTTTCATTGCAAAAATTCCACACCTGATTCACACCGTAAGCCCATTTTTTTAGGGTGCTTAGATGTTTATCACGGATCCTTATTTTTAGCGTTTTTGTGTGTACTTTGCTTTTCATAATGATCATAGTAGACCTGATTTATCTGGATGTAAATACAGGCAAAAATAATAGTGTATCCAACTAAGATAGACCAACCTAACGGCTGGTTTGCTATCCATCTCCACCCAAACAAGTTATGGGTGGAGAATTCCGCAAGGTTCGTTAAAACTAATTACTTGCTTCGCTCATTGACATAACATGGTCACCAACAGATAACACAGCAACAGTTGCTAACTAAACAAATAAACAGAGCCGTCAAAAAACCAGGTAAAAAAGCAATTATTAGTCAGAAATAAATAAGTTCACCATCACAAGTGGGAGCTGCTATTGAGAGCCTGGAATGGCGCACTGGCTTAGTGTTGTTTTGGGGCGCGGAATTTATCAATTTTGCCGTAAAACCCCGTCCTTTTAGGGCGGGAATATAAGGCATGGATTGCGAAGCAATCCCGCGTGTTTTCTTGTTTGAATATTGACTAGTAAACAATGCTGGTTATAATTGGCGGTGTTCCCTATGAGTGTTGGGCCGACTTAATCGCCTCATTAAGCCAGTAACTATTTTGATTCGACTCTTTATTTTCCATGAAAATAAACCATGCAATATAATTATCTAAGTAAGCTGTTCCTACACCAAAAAATCGTTTCATCCATGTTTTCCAACGCATGGTTAAATTGTTAAGTGTTTGAATATGGTATATTTTATCAATAACTTTTTGATTATCTAAAGCAATAAGTCGTTTGTGATCGATATTAAAATCAAGCTCTTTAACGATACTTTTATAAGATAAATTACCATCTGTACACAATACTGAATCAGCAGTTAAAAGCGGTTTTAATGCGAAGCTAATTTCTTCTTTAGTATCACGCTCTAATACATGATGGTTTACTGAACCACTTCTATCTAACGCAAGTAGAATTGGAACTTCTTGACGACCTTCTCCGCCACGTTTTCTTGACTCCCTTGGCATTTTTTTAGAACCTTTGAAACTTTCAGCAACAAACGTTTCATCCGCCTCAATAATACCAACTAGTTCAGTAGGTTGATGAGCACAAGGATTTTTTAATAACCTATGCCGCCATTTAAATGCGGTTTTTAGATTGATACCAAGCGTTTTGGCTGCTGCCCTTAAAGTAGTAGACAAAATCATGCAGTTTATATATTTCAACCATTTATCTGGTTTTTTCATTCGATATAGGCTTGTTCCGGTGAGGGTGCTGAATGTTTTATGGCAGTCACGACAGAGATAACGTTGCCTTCCTTGAGCAGTAGAGCCCCATTTAGATAAAGTACGACAATGGCAATGAGGACAGCTTGAAATTTGATTTTCGTGCTTGGCCAGAACTTGACCGACTTCATCTTCAGAGAGAAGGGACTCGACTTGATGATTTAACCGTTTTAATTCAGTATAAGAAAGTTCTTTAATATGCTGTTGGCAAACAGCAAATGTAGCTTTATCCATAATATTAACCCCATGATACTTATCGCTATTATCAGTATAGATAAAGTTTCAACACTCATAGGGAACACCGCCTTATAATTACAGGCGCAAGAGAAAGGGAGCGCCATGCTTATTCGCAAAGCTTACAAATTTCGACTTAATACCAATGCTGAGGCTGCACAAATGATGGCCCAATATGCGGGTAATTGTCGTTTTTTGTGGAATAAGGCATTGGCAATTAACCTGTTTAAGCTAAAAAATAAACAGCCACTTTGTTATTACCAAGAGTTTGATTTTTTCTCCAAGCTCTGGAAAAAGAGTGAAGAATATGGCTTTTTAAAACTTTCCCCGGCACAAACCCTGCAGCAAACACTCAAACAACTTGATCGCGCCTTTAAAGACGCTTTTGATAAGAAACAACCTTTAAAACGCCTGCCTGTCTTTAAAAGGCGCCATGGCTCGAACAGTTTTAGTTTGCCTCAAGGTTTTAAGGTGGAAGGAAAGCGTATCTTTCTCCCGAAAATTGGCTGGGTGAGCTTCAGAAAGTCGCGAGAAGTGGTTGGGAAAATTAAAAATGTGACTATTTCCAAATCAGGAAAACACTGGTTTGCCTCACTACAAGTAGAGCAGGAGGTTGGTCAGGTCACTCATCCATCAACAAGTATGATTGCCGGAGATATTGGGGTAAAGCGACTGCTGACGCTCTCCAATGGCCAGCACTTTGAGCCGATTGGTGTTGCCCGATACACCGCAAAAACAAAGCGCCTACAGCGAAAGCTGGCTAAGAAAGTTAAGTTTTCAAACAACTGGAAAAAGATAAAGCAAAAGATTTCGGAACTGCACAACAAGATTGCCCGAATTCGTCATGACCGATTACACAAGATCTCAACATTATTGAGCAAAAGCCACGCTATCATTGTGCTTGAAGATCTAAAAATCAAAAACATGACGAAAAGCAGTAAGGGCGATCAAGCATCACCGGGTAAAAATGTTAAGCAGAAATCTGGACTTAACCGCGTGATCCTGGAGCAGGGTTGGGGCATATTCAAAGAGATGCTGAAATACAAACAAGGTTGGCGTTCAGGCGACGTGCTTTTTGTTGATCCGAAGTACACCAGCCAGACTTGTCCGGTCTGCCAGCATAAAAGCAAAGACAACCGCAAAACACAGTCACACTTTGTGTGTGTGGCCTGCGGTTACACGAACAATGCTGATCATGTTGGGGCATTGAATATTTTAGAGCGGGGACACCGCTTGTTAGCCTGTGGAGAGCATGGCGTTAGCCGACTCAGCGAAACAGGAACTAAGTTTGCTTGCGAGAGCAAACTGCCGGACTTGGTTTTAAACTAACCGGAATCCCCGTCCTTTAGGTCGGGGAGGATGTCAATCTGCCTGGTTTTGCTGGGTTGGCACACCTAGCTGGGGTTTACTGTCGATAACATAGAGATACAAATTAAAGTACAAATATTAAATTGGTAGATACAAAATGGCAATTGACATATAATGCAGCCAATCAATAAGTTGATTTTTCAATGAATTCACCCTCGAAAATAGCAGAGCGGCCGCATGGCAATAAAAACAGGCTTATTACGCAAAACAGGTAAAGGCAAAATATGTCAAATAACATAAAATTAATCGCTTCAGATTACGATAAAACATTCCATAGAAATGATCAGCAGGATTTACAAAGCAACCTTAATGCTGTCAAGGAATGGAGAAAACAAGGCCATCTGTTTGCCATCAGTACCGGGCGGGATGTTGCCAGTATGCTGCATGAGAAAAAAGTCAGAAATATAGCTTACGACTATATTATCTCTCTTAACGGCTCCTTTATTGTTGATGGTGATAATAATGTGCTCTTTAAACAAGCGCTGAATAATAAATTAGCCAGGGAGCTGGTTGAAATGCTGAAAGAAAAATTTGGTGATGAACTGATCATCTCCAATGGCTTTGACGGCTGTAATATGACCAATAAAAAAGCCAGTTTGAAGGATGAAGTTGCCAGAGAAGTATACGAAAGAAACTCAAAAATATACTCAAAGAGCATAGAAACAGCTCTTGATAGCGAAGTGTTACTTATTGGCTGTTTAAACGATAATCTTGAAAAAGCACAACAATTGAAAGAAGAGATCCTGTTTAGCTATGCAGACGAAGTAGAAGTCTTTATCAATTTAAATTATATAAACATAGTCCCTAAAGGCATCAGCAAAGCGAGCGGCCTGGATATTATTATTGAGCATGCCGGCGCAGATAGCGATTTTGTGTCCGTCATTGGCGATGACTTAAACGACATTCCTATGCTGAAAAAATACCAGGGTTATGCGGTCAATAATGCCAAAGAAGAGGTCAAAGCCGTTTCTTTAAAAGTTTATAACAGTGTATCAGACTTAATTTCAGCCGTTAGTTAATTTAAAACTGATTATTGGCAGCGCTTATTGACATCATAGCTCATAAGTTGTTGATGCGGTGTCACTACCACTCCCCGTCCAATTGGTATGGAAGAATTGACGGCTTGATTGATCGATTCTTTGATAGGTATGAGCACCAAAGTAATCACGCTGAGCCTGAATCATATTGGCAGGTAAACGAGCGCTAGTATAACCGTCGAGGAAGGTCAGAGCTGAAATCATTGCGGGCATCGGCAAGCCTATCTCTATTGCTTTGCCCGCAACCTTACGCCACGCAGCCATGCTGTTTGTTAGGATCTCTTTAAAATAAAGATCTGAGCCTAGGAACTTAATGTCAGGATTGCTTTCGTAAGCATCACTAATATTACCCAGAAAGGCACTGCGGATAATGCAACCACCACGCCACATCAATGCAACACTGCCATAATTTAGCGCCCAATTATTTTCCTCTGAGGCTTCACGAATAAGCATAAATCCTTGCGCATAAGAGATGATTTTTGAAGCTAGTAGCGCCTGTTTCAGGGCTTCTAACCATTCTTTTTTGTCACCCTCTACAATTTTAGTCTTTTTTTCAAATAACTTCTCTGCCTCAACACGCTCATCTTTTAGGGACGACAAGCAACGCGCAAACACCGATTCAGTGATAAGCGTCAACGGAATACCAAGGTCTAGTGCATTGATACCCGTCCACTTACCCGTTCCTTTTTGCCCGGCTGTATCAAGGATTTTTTCAACAAGCGGCTCGCCATCTTCATCTTTGTAGCCAAGAATATCGGTTGTGATATCAATAAGGTAGCTGTCTAATTCTGTAGACTTCCACTCTGCAAAGAGCGCCTGCATTTCCTTATATGATAAACCCAGCGCATCTTTTAGAAAGTGGTAGACTTCACTGATGAGCTGCATATCGCCATATTCAATACCGTTGTGGACCATTTTAACAAAATGTCCCGCACCATCTTTACCAACCCAATCACAGCAGGCTTCTCCGGAATCCGTTTTTGCTGCAATAGCCTGAAAGATAGGTTTCACATATGGCCACGCTTCTGGTGATCCGCCCGGCATGATCGATGGACCGAAGCGCGCCCCCTCTTCACCACCCGATACTCCCGCCCCCACATAATGAATGCCTTTATCTTTAAGCTCTGCGACTCGACGGTTTGTGTCCGGATAATTCGAGTTACCACCGTCTATAATGATATCGCCTTTGTCCAGCAAGGGAACAAGTTGTTCTATAAAGGCATCGACTACATCACCTGCACGCACCATCAACATGACTTTGCGCGGGGCTTGTAACTTCAGGATCATATCTTCCAGTGAGGCTGCGCCAATAATATCGGTTCCCTTCGCCGCCCCTTGTAAAAACTCATTCACCTTGGAAACCGTACGGTTAAAAGCAACCACCTTAAATCCGTGATCGTTCATATTTAGAATGAGATTCTGACCCATTACCGCTAAACCAATAACACCAATGTCAGCCTTCATTTTATTCTCCTTCAGGGAGCAGCCTTGCCGCCTGTAAATCTAGGTACCACTCAGTTTTACCACGGCTGGAGAATACTCTAGCAGCAGGGTAAGGCAAGGATTCCGCAGGACTTTGCAGTATTTCTTTTAGAATTTCAGCCTTACTTTCACCTAAAACCAGATAAGTAAGACGATCACAATTTGCGATGAGCCTGGCTGTTTTAGATATACGAAGCTGGCCACTTTCAGGATGCCTTGCTACAACAGATAGGTTTTGATCGTTAAAGTCGGTTTGATTTGGAAACAAGGATGCCGTGTGGCCATCCGTTCCCATGCCAAGAATAATCCAATCAAATGCGGGAATGCCCGCTTTGTGAGGAATAACGCTATTCATCTCGCTGGCAAAGCGCAGCGCTTCTTTCTCGGGCTCCTCTTCCCCACGGATCCTGTGCAGATTCTCCGGAGGAATATCAATATGGCTAAAAAGCAGCTCATTCGCCTCACCAAAGTTACTCTCGGGATCCGTTGGCACAACACATCTCTCATCGCCCCACCAGAAGTGCAGGTTTTTCCAATTAACACCTTTCTGGTATGGCGCTTGGGATAAGGTCTTGAACAGAAGCTTGGGTGTCGAGCCGCCCGATAAGGAAATATGAACGGGTTTATCTGTTTTGCTCATATCCATCATAGTCTGAGAGAGTGACTCGACCACCTTCTCAGCCGTTGCAAATACTAAATAATTCATATTAAAGCTCACAATAATCTGTATCGGTTAAATTCTTACAGGGAAAACGCCACTTGCGTCCGTCATTACAGAGAAGTTCATCTGCCTCTTTCGGCCCCCAGGTTCCACATGCATAACCAAATAAATGATCAGGGTTCTTTTTATGCGCCAGGATAGGTTGCACAAACTTCCAGCATGCTTCCACGGCATCCGTCCTTGCAAACAACGTGGCGTCACCTTTCATACAGTCAAGAAGTAAACGTTCGTATGCAGTCAACATCTTGGCTTCCTGGAGTTCTTGATAGTGGAAGTTCATTGCAACTTCTTTTGCCGTGAAGCCGGCCCCAGGTTTTTTGAGACCGAAACTCAGTAAAACGCCTTCGTCAGGCTGAATACGAAGAATCAATTTATTTTCCGGTGCATTAATACCAAATACCGGGTGTGGTGTGCTTTTGAAATGAATGACCACCTCTGTAACACGGGTCGGAAGCCTTTTTCCAGTACGAACATAAAAAGGAACACCGGCCCAACGCCAGTTGTCGATAAACATCTTCAAGCCGACATAGGTCTCGGTTCTGGAGTCATTTGCCACGCCATCTTCTTGCCTGTACCCGGAAAGCGTTTGTCCACGTACCATTGATTGCGTATACTGCCCCAAAACCAGGTTGTTTTTCAGATCATCATCGCTAAGGGGTCTGAAACACTGCATGACCTTGACCGACTCGTCGCGCATTGAATCAGCATTAATTACAGAGGGTGGTTCCATGCCGATCATAGCAAGCGTCTGCAGCAGATGGTTTTGGAACATGTCTCGAAGGGCACCTGCTGCATCGTAGTACCCTCCACGCGCTTCTACCCCTAAAAATTCTGCGGAAGTTATCTCAACATGATCGATATAATTGCGGTTCCACAACGGTTCAAACATAGCATTAGAGAAACGCAGCACTAATAGGTTCTGCACCGTCTCTTTACCTAAATAGTGGTCAATACGGTAAATCTGGTGCTCTTTGAAACAGTCGTGGATCTGCTTATCCAATGCTCGGGCGGATTCAAGGTCGTAACCAAAGGGCTTTTCAACGACAAGTTTTTTCCACCCTTCGCCCTCATCATTCAGTCCGTGATCTGCTAAGCATTCGGGAATAACGCCATATAAACTAGGCGGTGTGGATAGGTAGTAAAGCATTCTTCCGCCCGTTTGGTGTTTCTTCTCAAGCTCAGCCAAGCGTGCTTTAAGCGCTCCATATGTTGCTGCGTCTGCGGTGTTTAACGACACATAATAGAGATGCTCACAAAACCCCTTTAATGCATTACACTCGTATTCCTCATTTGCTAGCAAAGATGCCTTCATTTTATCGCGAAAAACTTGGTCATTATAGTCCGTTCGGCTGGCGCCTAGAATTGCAAAATCATCGGGCAACATACCATTTTCGTACAAATGATACAGAGCGGGAATAAGCTTGCGCTCGGTCAAATCGCCAGAAGCACCAAAAATCACTATGCTGTTATTTTCTGGCTTAACTACATTCTCTTTACTTTCCATAAACGTCTCGTACGGTTCAATAAGTGAAGATGGCAGTATTCGATACAAAAATATTACAAATAAATCGACACCTCTATTAGCGTAGTAGATAATGGCGAATCTTGGTTAACCTATATTGACGCCCAAAACTTGCTGCTGATAATTACTGCCTATCACCGAGCATAGCTCTCTATATCACGACCTGCCATGCGCCGACATATAATCTATCAGCGGGCCTTTCGGGACAATCTGCGCCGGGTTAATCATAGTATGGCTGAAATAGTAATGACGCTTAATATGATACATATCGACTGTCTTCTTAATCTGCGGATACTGGTACAACTCGCGCAGGTAACCACGCATATTCTTATACTGTTCAATCTGCTGCTTATTGCATTTAAAATGGCCGAAATATACCGAATCAAAACGAATAAGTGTGGTAAACAGCCGCCAGTCTGCTTCGGTGATGCTATCCCCGAGCAGATAACGGCGACCACTCAATATCTCTTCCACCTTATCGAGCGCATTAAATAGCGCATCGTAGGCCTGCGCATAGGCTTCCTGGGAAGTTGCAAAACCTGCTTTATAAACACCATTATTAATATTGTCGTAAACAAAAGCATTGATTTCATCTATTTCCCGGCGTAATGGTTGAGGATAAAAATCCAAGCTGTTAGCCGTGATTCCATTAAACGCCGTGTTAAACATGCGAATAATTTCCGAAGACTCGTTACTGACAATTTGTTCTGACTTTTTATCCCACAATACAGGCACAGTAACACGACCTGTGTAGTTTGGGTTGTTGCGCGTATAAAGCTGATGAAGAAAGTCGTGCGCAAACAGGTGGTCTCCTGTACTGTGCTGCTTTTTGTCAAAACTCCAGCCGTTTTCCAGCATATCCGGACTGACCACAGATACACTGATATGCGCCGCAAGCCCTTTAATAACTCGAAAAATCAGCGTGCGATGCGCCCAGGGGCAAGCTAGGGAAACATATAAATGATACCTGCCCGATTCGGCTTTGAAACCCGCATCTCCCGTGGCGCCGGCGCTGCCATCTGCAGTTATCCAGTTTCTTAGCTGCGCATTTTCGCGCTTAAATTGACCTTTACTTGCCTTAGTGTCATACCACTTATCCTGCCACACTCCATCGACTAATAACCCCATCTTATTCTCCTGAAATTCTTAAAGATATGTAAAAAGCTTTTCCTATGCCCGAGTGCTTAAGGCAAATCAAAAACCAGCGCCATGATTTGCTCATTGCTGTTATTGCTCAACACAACCTGGCTTTGCGCATCAACCTTAGCCCCATCACCGGCAGCAAGCGGTATATTATCCGCAAGCAGTGCTCCGGTGACCTGATGAATATAGAGCTTACGTCTCTGCTCAATCTGATAGGCTAATGATGAATTTGGCTCAAGGATCAACTGTTGCAGCTTGGCATCCTGCTTAATTTTCAGGCTTCCTTTTTCACCACTTGCTGTTGCAATAGCCGTAAGCCCTGGCGCCTTCGCAAAAGCTTTCTGCTGATATTGCGGCTTACCGGCAGCGACATTAGGTTCAATCCAGATTTGCAGAAGGTGCAGATCATTGGTATCTGAGGCATTGTATTCACTGTGAGTAATACCTTTGCCTGCTGACATTAATTGGAATTCACCGGCAGGCAACCTTTGCCTATTGCCTTCGCTGTCTTTATGCTCAATCTCACCGCTAAGCACAAAGGTAATGATTTCCATCTCACTATGCCCGTGAGTAGCAAATCCTGAACCGGGCTTTACAATATCATCATTGATCACGCGCAGCGCTGAATAGCCCATCTGTTCAGGATCATAATATTGTCCAAAAGAAAAGCTATGCCTGCTATCCAGCCAGTCGAAATCTGTACGGCCACGCTCTTGGGCCTTTCTGATAGTGATCATCTTTCTTTCTCCTGTTGTTAACTGTGTTACTGGTTTGTTGTCTGGCAAATACTTACTTTGTATTATTCTCAAGCGTTGCATCTAAGTGTAGCTGTGCTAGATTGGTAGTAAAATCGGAATTATTTAAGCCCTTTATTCAAAATATTTGAACAGGTGAAATAATGCACCACGCCATGACGCTTGACGCCCTTCGCGTCATCGATGCGATAGACAAAACAGGCAGCTTCGCTGCTGCAGCACAGTCACTCTACAAAGTGCCCTCTGCTCTGACCTATACCATTAAAAAGCTCGAAGAAGATATCGGCGTGGCCCTCTTTGATCGCAGTAAGCAAAGAGCCCGGTTAACGCCGGCAGGACGTCTTGTTGTTGAGCGAGGACGTGAAATCCTCCAGGCAAGCAACAGGCTGATGGATTCGATCAAGCAGCTTGAATCGGGTTGGGAACAGGAGATCCGCATTGCCAGAGATACACTTATTCCATGCAGTCCTCTCTTTAAGCTGGTCGAACTGTTCAGTCAACTTGAGCACCATGTTGATGTAAGCCTCGGGGTTGAAGTCTTAGGAGGAGGCTGGGATGCCCTGCATAGCAGAAGGGCTGATATCGTTATCGGCGCATCAGGAGAACTGCCTAAAGGATTGTTCCAGACGCACAAAATAGGCAGGATCTCTTTTGTTTTTGCGGTTTCGAGTGGCCACCCGCTTGCCAGCTTTGCCGGCATCATCGATAACGAGCAGCTGGAAAACTACCCTTCTGTCGTGGTTTCCGATACGTCGCAAGTATTACCGGTAAGGGACAGTGGTTTATTTCCAAGCAAACGGGTGATTCGCGTCAATTCAATAGAAACAAAACTTCAAGCACAACAATATGGGCTTGGTGTCGGCTTCCTGCCCCTGCATATCGCACAACCCCTGCTGGAAAGCGGTGAACTCGTTGCCAAGCCCTGCTCCGTTCCCAAGCCGGATCAGGATATTTATATTGCCTGGCATAAAGATCAGCAGGGAAAGGCATTTGCATGGTTCATTAAGCAGCTCTGTGATATTGACTGGCCGATTTAAATTGCAACCATGCTTTTCATCTATTTTAGACTGTGTTCATGCATGCTTGAGCTAAGGTAGCCCAGTCTGCTTGCTCTGCTCAATAAAACCGACGAAAAGCGACAAAAGCAACCCTATTAAATAGCCAACTTAAGCTGCTCCAGTGCAGCACTACGGTTTTGCTTGGCAATGTCTTCGCCCATATTCAGCGCCTCAGCATAGACGAATTCAACACTGCTTATACCGATAAAACCAAGAATAGTGATCAGGTAACTTTCAATAGCATTACGCCCGGTATCCTTATGGATGCCGCCGCGTGTTGTAACAATAACCACCTTTTTATCCTTAAGCATACCCTGCGGACCAGTCTCGGTATACTGAAAGGTAACACCGGCACGGGTAATAAGGTCAAACCAGTTTTTAAGCTGGGTGGGGATCATAAAGTTATACATAGGCGCACCAATAATGAGCGTATCAACTTCTTTAAGCTCTGCAATCAGCTCATTAGACAACTGCAGCAGTGATTTTAGCTCTTCCGGCAGTTCACTCTCCACAGTGCGAAGTGCACTGGCCACATTGGCATCCATCACCGGCAGGGGTTGCTCAGCAAGATCGCGGACAAGCACAGTATTTTCCTTCCTGTTTGCCAAAGCAAAGTCGATTAGCTGGTTTGACTGCGACAGTTCACCCATAATGCTGGATTTCAAAATTAAAGTATTCGCCATAATATTCCCTCCATTATTAAAAATTAAACTCACTTAAGGTTTTTAGGCTTTACTTGAGTCTACTCGCCAATAGGGAGTATAAAAATCGAAATGTTTTGAACGCATGCTTCAATGTTTTTGAATATTATTCAGTCCCGCTAATCTATGGCAAAGAGAAAGCGCAAAAAAACCCGAAACGCTTAATTATAAAGACGTTTCGGGTTATTTTTAGCTTCCAGCTTATAAAGAGTCGCGCTGTAACTCATTCGCTTACAGCGCAGAGAGACCTATTTCAAGCGGTAGGTAATCCCCATATTCACCCCTTTATCCCACTCATCATTACCATTATCGTCGATATTATCTTCGAGGTCCTGCAACCTAGCCGTTAAACTTAAATCTAACTGGTTAGTCAGGTAGTAACGGAATGTTGAACTCAGGGTATTAGTGGTAATATCCTCCACACCGTCAGCATCAGTTTCGGCATGATTGAATACCCATAGGTTTTCCCAATCGACGCGATCGGTTAACTCATTGGTTAAAGACATCGCATTATTGAAAATATAGCTATTGTTATCATCATCTAAGGTCGCAGTGATAATGGCTTCATTAGAGAACTGCGTTGAATTGCCAAGAGGGTAATGGTATTCAGCCCCCACTTCTAAGGCCGGTTTACCACTTTCACCATCATAGTCTGTAAAGACCATGCCAACACCAGCACGCACTAACCAGCCTTTTTTACGGGTGGAAATGCGCTCATTAACCAATACATCGTATGACTTCAAGACCGCACCCGCGCCCAGATCACCGCCACCGGCTACCATACCGGAGCCTTTAAGGGCGGTTTCTATATCCGCAATCCAATACTGCTCATAGTCTGCAGCACCATATTTAGAACGATACTCATCTTCTTTATCAATCACTAGCGCAACGGCTTGATATACGGCATTAGACGGGTCACCCGTTAAGCTGCCACGATCGCGTAATGCTTCAATCATACGAATCGCGCGCGCCATAGGCGTGACATTAGTAACACGTCCATACCCCAAACCAATAGTCGCTTTGGTGAACGGGTCCTCTTGTCCTTTCTGTAAACCCACTTCGCCTTTACCGTAATAAAAAGCACCGTGACTGCCTGGCTCAAAATACTTGTCTGCCGTGACCGCGCCCAGTGCCTGATAATCAGACACGTCATCATCATCCTCATTAGGGCCTCGAGAACGTGAGCCTGAGCCTAGAAAATCAATTTTTGTGTTCATGTCAGGAGAACTGAACACCTGTTCATAATCAAGTGAAACGTCAAGATCATAACTTTCTTGATCCTGGTTACCGCTGTTAAGATTAAATTGGCCAGAAACATAAGCATCCTGGTAAGCAGATGTCGCTTCTGCGTAATCAGTAACCGCTGGCACTGCAAACGCACCTCCAGTTAAGGCCATCATCACTGAAGCTGTTACTACGTTGAGTTTTGTCATAGCATATCTTCCTTTTTACTGAATTGTTGTTATTTTTTAATCGGTTATCTTTCTGCACTTATTGCAAAAAAATTAAATGTCAAAAATACGTAACATTCCTTTTAAAGATAAGCATAAACCGCTATTACGCCAGAAAAATAATCGACACAGGTCACAGAGTTTAATTTTTTACTTTTAAACACCTATATATTTATAGTCCAGAGAGGCAGGAAATGCCATGTTAGTAGTGATTTATCGCTGCTGCTTTTAGAGCTTCTTTGCCACTGCAGCGTGGTTGTAAAACATTACCCTAATCTTTTGCTGAGTAGGTAATGAGCAGCGAGACTTGCTTTTCGGTGAGCTTTTTTATGCATGGAGAAATAAGGTGTCGAAAATAGATTGGAAATACTATCAGAACTATTCATAGCTTAGCCAGGCAGTACAAGCTTTTCGGTGATTTATACTCTGCTACTTTAGAAACGATATACAAGCGCACCGCTGGCAGGCTACGGACATAAAAAAACCCGCAACACTCTGATTAATGAGTATTGCGGGTTTTCTTCGCACCTTGTCGGTACTGAATATGGCGGTGAGTGAGAGATTCGAACTCTCGATACGTTGCCGTATACACACTTTCCAGGCGTGCTCCTTCAGCCACTCGGACAACTCACCAGATGCTTCACTGTTTGCTGAAAGCGAGCGCATGATAGATAACTCTCCTTATAAAATCAACTACTAATCGCAATTATTTGTTAATCTTTATTTTTTGACCGAAAAGCGCGACAAGCCTCTTCCTTTTGGGGAGAGGAAGGATAGCGCAAGCTGCGGAGCAGCTTAATGGGGTCTATCTTGCTGTTCGATGTACTGTTTTAATACTTCAATTGGAGCACCGCCGACTGATCCTGCAAAATAGCTTGGCGACCACAACGCATTTTTCATATCAGCTGGTTTGTTTAGTTCAGGATGGTGCAGTTTTAGCTTTCTACTGGACACCCCTTTTAGGCTGTTAACCAATTTTGATACCGCCACCTTTGGCGGGTAGTTAACCAAAAGGTGAACGTGGTCTTGTTCGCCATTGAACTCCACTATCTCAGCTTCAAAACTAGAGCAGACTTTATCCATTGTTTCTCGCATCGTTTTTAGGTGCTCATTGGTGAACACTTTCCCTCTGTATTTCGTTATAAAAATCAGGTGAACATGCATCATAAATACGCAGTGCCGACCTTTTCTTAATTTCATAGACCAACCTTTACAAAGTAAACTTAAGTTTTTATATTAAATCAATATGAGCATTCAGACCAAAACTTTAAACGTCAGAGTTAAAGATAAACATGCAAAGCTGCTTAGGCAGATGGCATATGAGGTTAATCAGGTCTTTAATTTTGCCAACGAACTCACCATGAAAGCCAGTCGCAACTACGGCGAGCTTGGTGCGGTTAAGCCTGTCTGGATGTCTGCCTACGACACCCAAAAGCCTGTTCTTAAATTCAGAAAAGAATCGGGCTTTATTATTCCATCCCATACAGCGCAGGAAGTTTGCGCGAAACACGCTCAAGCCAGAAAGCAATTTAAGCGAGCAAAACTGCGCTGGCGAGTCAGTTCTGGTAGCAAGCGTTCACTTGGCTTTGTTCCTTTTAAGAAAGGCTCTGCCAAGTGGAAAAACGGTCAGGTGGCGTTTGCCAAGCGCCATTTCAAAGTGTGGGATAGCTACGGCTTATCGCAATACGAATTCACGTCAGGCTCTTTCTCAGAGGATGCCAGAGGTCGCTGGTACTTCAATGTGTGCGTGCAGATAGAGCCAGAGCCTGTTACTAACGCTAAGTCAGCTGTGGGAGTGGATTTAGGGCTAAAGGAAATCGCGACCTGTAGTGATGGTACTAAGCTGGAATCAGGGCGTTTTTATCGAGATCTGGAAGCGGATTTAGGTATAACGCAAAGAGCCAGAAAGAAAAAACGAGTCAAAGCTATTCATGCGAAGATCAAGCATCGTCGCAAGGATGCTTTGCATAAATTTAGTACGCAGCTTGTAAACGACAATGCTGCAATAATCGTTGGTGATGTGAGTAGCAGCAAGCTAGTTAAAACTAAGATGGCAAAATCGGTTTTAGATGCTGGCTGGTCGATGCTCAAAACTCAGTTGGAATATAAAGCGATAGCGCGGTCAGTTGTGTTTGAAGTTGTCAATGAATCATACTCCACCCAAACTTGCTCGAGCTGCGGAGTGATTCCCGATAGCAGTCCGAAAGGTAGAGCCTGTTTGCGAATAAGAGAATGGGTTTGTTCTGAGTGCGGAGCAGAGCATGATCGCGATATTAATGCGGCAAAAAACATTCTCGCGGCGGGGCATCGCCGTCTAGCTGTAGGAATCTCCGTGCTTTAGCTCGGGGAGGATGTCAAGAATAAAGTACTTAGCGACAATCCAGTGTGCTGGCATCTATTAGATCATTAAGAGCCCGTACTGCCTGCTCCTAAAAGCATTACGAGTAGAAAGAATTGTACGACAAACCTTCCATTCTGTAATAAAAGTACATCCAATTCGGTTTTAAAGCACTTTACTCTGTAATAAAATGACATTAGATGGCGATTTATCTATAATAAAGCAATACTTTGTGTAAGGGTTAAGTCGTTAATAGAATGATGGATAGAATCTAAAGGCAGACTATTTACCAAACGCAATAGCTTCTAACCGAATTAAAAATACAGCGGACCAGTGATGAACACCTTAGAGTTAATTCAAAAAAATCTAGATACCTTCAGCAAATCAGAAAAAAAAGTAGCTACAGTTATATTGGCATCACCACAAGTTGCCATTCACTCCAGCATTGCCACCCTTGCAAAAATGGCTGAAGTCAGTGAACCTACTGTTAACCGCTTTTGTCGGCGCCTTGATACTAAAGGTTTCCCCGATTTTAAACTGCATCTTGCACAAAGCCTTGCTAACGGCACCCCCTATGTAAACCGAAATGTTAATGAAGATGATGGCCCCGGCGCCTATACGGCGAAAATATTTGAATCTGCCATGGCCAGCTTAGAGGTCGCTAAGAACTCATTGGATACCACCCTGATCAATCGCGCAGTCGATGTGCTGACATCTGCCAATAAAATTTCATTCTTTGGTTTAGGGGCGTCCTCTTCCGTTGCCCATGATGCGCTGAATAAATTTTTCCGTTTTAATGTGCCTGTTGTCTGTTTTGACGATATTGTGATGCAGGAAATGAGTTGTATCAACAGCACTGAAGGTGATGTGATTGTCCTTATCTCACACACCGGACGTACTAAAGCCCTAGTCGAAGTCGCTCGAGTGGCCCGGGAAAATGACGCTTTTGTTATCTCCTTAACCGCTGCCGACTCGCCACTTGCATTACAGAGTAACCTCGTACTTTCAACCAGTGTCCCCGAAAATACCGATATTTATATGCCAATGGCTTCCCGTATTGCCCAACTGGTGCTCATTGATGTGTTAGCAACAGGGTTTATCCTGCGCCGGGGTCCCAAGTTTAGAGATAACTTAAAACATGTTAAAGAAGGATTAAGATATTCCCGCTTTGATAAGTTTAACAGCAAGGAGCAGTAATTTTTTACTGTTTACCCCACCTGAGACTCTTTCTAGATTCAACAGCATTACTTGGCAAGGGAATTTTCTCGCTATATTTTCCCGAAAGCGATAACATCTTGATTTAAATATGTGATCTAATAATCACCAATCATTAGGACAATAGATTTACCTATATTACAGGAGTATACAATGACAAGACGTACGAAAATCGTAACCACATTAGGCCCGGCTACCGACAGAGACAATAATTTAGAAAAAATTATTGCGGCCGGTGCCAATATGGTGCGCATGAATTTTTCTCATGGCGATGCGATTGATCACGTAAGGCGAGCTGATGAGGTCCGCGAAATTTCAGCACGTTTAGGTAAAGAAGTTGCCATTATGGGCGACCTGCAAGGTCCTAAAATCCGTATTTCTACATTTAAAAATAATAAAATTCAATTAGCTGTCGGTGACAAATTTACCCTGGACAGTGATATTGAAAAAGGTCAGGGTACTCAAGCAGCTGTTGGACTTGATTACAAAACGCTGCCGCAGGAAGTGTCTGCAGGAGATGTGTTATTACTTGATGATGGCCGCGTACAGCTGCAGGTTGAACAGGTTAGCGGCAATAAAGTTGAAACCGTGGTTATTATTGGCGGGCCTCTGTCAAATAATAAAGGTATTAATAAACAAGGTGGCGGTTTATCCGCTCCGGCATTAACGGATAAAGATAAAAGAGATATTCTGACTGCCGCACAAATTGGCTGTGACTATTTAGCGGTCTCTTTTCCGCGTAATGGCGATGATCTGCACTATGCGCGTAAACTGGCTAGCGATGCTGGCTGTAATGCAAAAATTGTTGCTAAAGTTGAACGCGCTGAAGCCGTTGAGACTCAAGAAGCGTTAGAAGAGATCATTCTTGCATCGGATGTGGTGATGGTTGCCCGTGGTGATTTAGGCGTAGAAATCGGTGACGCGCGCTTAGTCGGTGTGCAAAAGAACATGATCCGTACCACACGCCGCTTAAACCGAGTAGTGATTACTGCGACACAGATGATGGAATCGATGATCAGCGCGCCGATGCCAACCCGCGCTGAAGTCATGGACGTTTCCAATGCGGTACTGGACGGTACCGATGCTGTCATGCTCTCCGGTGAAACGGCTGCCGGCGATTTTCCTGTTGAGACGGTGCAGGCGATGAGTGACGTTTGTGTTGGCGCAGAAAAACATCCGAGCATCAATGTTTCCAATAACCGTATGAATTACACCTTTAGCGATCCGGGTGAAGCATTGGCGATGACCACTATGTTTGCCGCGAATCACACTAACGGCGTGAAGGCGATTGTAGCTTTAACGGAGTCGGGCACGACGCCGCTGTTAATGTCGCGTTTAAGCTCAGGTTTACCTATCTATGCGCTTTCAAGTAACTCACAAACGCTAAGCTATTGCGCACTGTACCGCGGTGTAACCCCTGTTAAATTCAATTCCACAACCACTGACAGCATTGAGTTTATCAATAACGCCCTGCAAACCCTTAAAGACGCTAATTACTTACAAACAGGCGATATCATCCTGCTCACCCATGGTGATGATATTAATGAAGGCTCAACCAATACTTGTAAAATCATTCGCATTTAAATTAGCCATGACAATCTCAAGGGGTCACTCAAAAGTGCCCCCGCAACAGCCTTGCACCTGCTCATCTCTTCAATAAAAGCGCGAACAAATTTATTATCTAACAAATACTGCAACTTACAGAAAAAAGTTTACAGCTTGAAACTGCCATCCATCTTAGGCAATACGCCCTTTACAGCAAAATATTCCCTGATAATTCAATAGGATTGAGCTCCTCCTATCTGCCAAGTTGAACGCTTTATCCGAGTTAAGGGCGATCGTATTTTTATTTGACAGAACTTAGCTTTGTGACTATTTCTTATACAGGGTCACAAAGGGATAAATATATGGATTAAGCCATATATTTAGTGTTTTTTAGTACTGGCATTAGAACTGTATTATTAATAGCAAAGAAAGGTGATAGCCGGAAAATTTTGATGGTTCCAGCACCTGTTGTTTTTCAATCCTGTCTGCAAGATACTGAAAAAACGCTTTTAGGTTAAGGAGGCGAGTGCTATGAATGCTTTGCACGACGCAAAAGAGTTCCGTTTTCAGAAAAATAGCTTAGCGGCTGCACCTGCTGAATTTGCACAATCCAAGCAGAAAAGTACAACTCACACAGCGCAATCTAAATCTTTATATCGTTCTCGCGGTACAACCTCGGTTGAAATAGCTTTAATCTGCCCACTTTTCTTTATCCTGATGTTTATGGTAATAGACTTTGCTTTATATGGTTATGTAAAGCTCACTATGCAGCATGCAGTCAGGGAAGGTGCGCGTTATGCAATAACCGGCCAGGTAGATTTGGATCCGCAAGCGGAAAATGATCGCCAACGCGCGGTTATTCAGAAAATACGCGATAATTCAATGGGGTTCTTCGATGAAGTGATGACCGAAGCGGATATTCAAGTGACCGACAGCCATGGTTCGCCAGTGTCTGGTTTTGGTGATCCCGGCGAAAGCATCGTAATCACGCTTAACTGCGAATGGCCAACCATCAGCCCCTTCACTCAGGCTGTATTATCAAATAACAATTATAATTTCTCAGTACGTGCATCGATGAGAAATGAAAATTTTCCAGGAGTAAGCCCATGAAGCATATGTTTTATTCTGCGGCAAAGACTCGCGGTGTTGCGACCATAGAAATGACGATTATCATTCCAATACTGCTATTATTAGGATTCGCGGTTATTGAAGTCAGTCATCTTATTTTAGCAAAAAACATCTCTACGGCTCTCGTCAGGGAAGGCGCAAACTTAGCAGCCAGATCAACCGTCGATAGTGATCAGGACATTATGGATGCCCTGGCCCTCTCTGCAGCCCCCCTGGACTTGTCTGAAGACGGCGTGATTTATATTAGTGTTATTGTCGGTGAAGACAGCTCCGATCCCTATATATCAGAGCAGCATCGCTGGCTTAATTCGGGTAATGCTTCTTCCAGCCACGCATGGGCTGACTGCCCATCATGGGACAGCAACGGCAGTTGCATTCTGCCAGCATCCAAGCCAAGACTGAGCAACTTCGAAATGCCCCTTTCTCCCGGAGAAACGGTTCATGTGGTTGAAGTTATTTATGACTACTCCCTGTTGACCCGTTATGTATTTGATCAGAACTTTTTAATTTATTCGCATGCTTTAATGTAGGAGGCGTCATGTATAACTACAAGATCAATCGCGGTTCAAAACGGCAAAAAAACCGTGGTGCGATACTCGTTCTGATGACCATTGCCTTGCCAGTGCTGCTTCTAATAGTCGGTCTGGCCATAGATTCTGCTCGAGCTTATGGCGTGAAAGCAAAGTTGTCTGCGGCAGTGGATGCTGCAAGCCTGGCTGCGGCTCGTGCGGTTTCTAACGGCGAGGCTGCAGCGATCAGTGCGGCAAATAAATACTTTGATGCAAACTATCCTGCTGATTTTTTTGATACTACGCTTGTCGCACGACCCAATGTTAATTTTACTTACAGCACCGCAGGAGATATCACAATTGACGTCACGGCAACGGCCAATATGCCAACCTCTTTAGTCAAGCTTATCGGCGTCAATGATTTGAATATTCCCAGTAGCGCCCAGACCATACGTCGCGTCGTTGATCTTTCCCTGGTGGTCGATAACACTACCTCACTCAAACTAGGAACAGATGTCACTCAGGATGTGATAGATCGCTCCAAAGATTTTATCGGCAATTTTCATGAAGGTTTGGATCGCATCGCCCTGGTAAAATATGCCTTTGGCGCCGAAGTACCTGTCGGCTTTAATGCCAACCGGGGCTTTAGCAAGGCAAACGTAAACTCTGAAATAGATGCATTTGAGTTCGGAGGGGGTGGTCTGCCTAGCCAGTATACAAATGCCTCTGAAGGGATGTGGCGTGCCATTGATGCACTGCTCACAGTCAACAACCCCGCTTCGTTAAGGGTTATCGTATTCTTTACTGACGGTGCACCCAATACCTTTTCTTCCAGTTTTTCTTTTAATGGCGGTATGGGGGAGCATATCGGCTCCATACGCTCAGGTGATTCAGCATCGGGAACACCTTATGGCTTATGGAAAGCTGATCGTGTTGCAGATCGCTCCGATACGCCTTGGTATTTTGGTAGTAACCTCGATGACAAATTAACCGGGCTGCCTGAATATTACAACGCACATGATCCCGATGCGACTGACTTTCGCATTATCAACCCTTCTCACCCACGGCGACAAGTATTTGACTATGATCCCAACAATCATAGTGCCTATCAACTTTATAGAAAAATCAATCGCATATCGCGGAACTTGCCTGAGGATATGGCCGAATATGCCCGTCAGAATGGAATTTTTGTATTAACACTCGGTTTAGGATCGCGACTTACCCAACAAACCGGACCTGATTATGAGCGGGGCGACGAGATGTTGATCCGCATGGCCAACGATCCGAGAATGCTCAATATGCCTGCACTGGCTGCAGATTTTAAACCGAATCAACCGCAGGGCCTCTACTGCTACGCCGCGGATAAAGATGCGCTGGCACCCTGCTTTGCCGAGATGTTGGCGGTCATTATACGCCTGACATTATAAACACAACGACAAATAACAATAATAAATGCCATTCAACGATAAGTGGCATTTATTCTTCTTGAAGCAGCGCTATTAAGGCGTTACAGGCCAACCACCCAATGCTTTCCACTTATTAACCATATGAAAAAATAGCTGTGCAGTGACTTCTGTATCATATAACGCCGAATGAGCCTCATCATTGTTATAGGGAATATTCGCTTGTTCGCATGCTTTAGCAAGCACCGTTTGCCCTAAAGTTAATCCGGCCATGCTTGCTGTATCAAAACTTGCAAAAGGATGAAACGGCACGCGCTTTAAATTACAACGCACTGTGGCCTGATTAATAAACCCCTGATCAAATGAAGCATTGTGCGCCACGACAATGGATCTGTTACATTTATTGTTTTTCTGGTGTTTGCGCACAAGCTTAAATATTTCAGTCAACGCTTGCCTTTCGTCAACGGCACCACGTAACGGGTTAAAGGGATCGATGCCAGTAAACTCCAGCGCTTTAGGATCTAAATTAGCCCCTTCAAAAGGAGCCACATGAAAGTGAATTCGCTCTGCACAATAAAGGTAACCCTGCTCATCCATTGCCGGTAAAATTGCTGCGATTTCTAATATAGCATCTGTTTGCGCGTTCAAACCCGAGGTTTCGATATCAATAATGACAGGGTAATAGCCACGAAAACGTGCGGCCAATAAATTTTCCATAGTTCACTCAAAGCTAAAAATAAATAATTATGCCAGAAAGAGAGTTAAACCGCACAAATTAACAAAAAAACATATTAACGGACCGCTATTCAATCAGGCATCTTAGCTAGGAGCTGAAAAAATGATTCAAATAGTGACCAAGCAGCAGCTTGAATAAACACACTATTTTTTCATTTTACTTTTCAAGTCAGCAAACGGGTTATAAGTGGCAGTTTCAATCTGATCATCGCCAGCTTCCACGCTGCTGCCGTATAAATCCGCCTGCGTATATTTATCATGCTCATGATCATGGCAGTAAATGCATAACAGCTCCCAATTACTGCCATCTGCGGGGTTATTACTATGATCGTGATCGATATGATGAACGGTTAACTCACGCAGATTAGAATAAACAAATTCGCGCGCACATTTCCCGCACACCCAAGGAAATAATTTTAAAGCCTTATCACGATAATCACTTTCTAAACTTTTATAGTTACTTGGAATATAAGCCATATGGATCTTCTTTTAGTGTTACAGAGTAGCCATTTTAACCTAAAGTACTTTTGCAGTGCACCTATAAATAGCAAAATAGTGCCACAAGCTGCACTAATCCCTGTTAAAATAAGCAATTATTTTTTTAATGAGTAACTTTAAATATGGCGATTCAATGGTTCCCCGGACACATGCACAAAGCACACAAGCAAATCAAAGAGGTATTACCACAGGTTGATATCATTATTGAAGTTGTTGATGCGCGCATTCCCTATAGCAGTGAAAATCCATTAATTTCTCATATTCGAGAAAAAACCCCCTGCATCAAGGTGCTTAATAAAGCTGATCTGGCAGATCCTGAAATCACTGCACAATGGATCACTTATTTAGAGCAGGAGCAAGGGATCAAGGCGCTTGCCATTACCACCAGCAAACCGGAGCAGGTTCACCAAATCACAAAACTTTGTGAACAGATGCTGCCCAACCGTTTAAGCCAGGATAAACAGATCCGCGCCATGATCATGGGTATTCCCAATGTTGGTAAGTCTACTATTATCAATATATTAGCAGATAGAATTATTGCTAAAACAGGTAATGAGCCAGCCGTTACTAAACAGCAGCAACGTATCCGTCTACCAAGCGGTATTATACTTTCAGATACCCCGGGATTTTTATGGCCTAAAATTGAAAATGTAAATTCGGGTTATCGTCTTGCTGTGACCGGTGCGATAAAAGATACCGCAATAGAGTATGAAGATATCGCTTATTATGCCGCAGAGTACCTATTGCAAGCTTACCCGGAGCGTTTAAAAGAACGCTATGAGCTGGAAACCCTGCCGCAAAGCGACCATGAGCTGATGGAAGCAATTGCCCTGCGTCGTGGCTGTTTACGTGCCGGTGGGCATTTCGATATCTATAAGGTATCAACTATTTTATTAAATGAACTTCGCTCAGGTGCGCTTGGGCCGCTAAGTGTTGAAACACCGGAAATGGCTATTAAAGAAAAAATTGCAGTTGCAGAGCTGATGGCGGAGCAGGCAGAAAAAAAAGCGGAAAAGAAAAAATCCAGAAAACGTAACTATAAGCGTCGTTAAACGATTGCTGGAAATATGAGTGCAGCTTTATATTTCGGGTATGCTCTTCAGTACACATATTAAATACTAAACAACAAGCGGGCTAAGCCGGCGTCCCAAAAGAAAAGAGCGAATTGTCTCAATGACCTTCTTTTAATGCCATTTGTGCGGATATGCCCGCCCAGATACTCCCGAAGTCTGCTTGCAATTCTATCTCATCGATTTCATCTTCCTGCGCTTCGCTTTGTAAAAACTGCAGCTCAGCCTTTTTTATCTGCACCTGCTCTAGATTGGAGTAGGCTTTTTCAAAGTAAGTTGGCGACAGGTCGATCGCCTTTTGAAAAAAGTATTCAGCCTCCTCTAAATGGCCATCAAGCATAAGAAAATATCCTAAGTCGTTATAAGCCTCAAACTCTTTCATGACCTGTTTTAGCGTTTTAACCGCACGATTATATTGGCCTTTGCGCACATAAATCAGCCCCAGATTAGTCCAGGCCCGTTTAAACTGATTATCAGCAGCAATTGCCCGTTTGAAATAACGTTCAGCAGCTCTTAGTTCTCCCGTTAAATAATAGGAGTAGCCAATATTGGACAAAATATTCGCAGAGTTTTCATTCGCACTTAATGCCAGGTTATAATAGCCCCTGGCTAAATCAAAGTGACCATGCATATCTTCAATCACACCTAAAACATTATAAGACTTACTTGGAGAGTCCTTATCTAATAAATAGTACTCTCCTTCTTTTTGCGCCCCCTGTGCAATAAGCCGTGTTTGATCTAATGAAATAGCTTTCTGTAAATACTCCTGTGCTTGTTGATACTTGCGCATCTCCAGGTTAACAATGCCTAACCCCTGGTAAGCTTGAATCATAGTTGGCTCGTTTTTAAGCGCTTCAGAATAAGCCCGGTCTGCTATTGAATAATTACCCTGCTGTTGATGAATCTGAGCTATTTTCAGGAAAACAGCTGCGTTTTCAGGCTCAAACTGTAAGCTTTGAATATAATAAAATAATGCCTTATCTAAGTCGCCTTTCTGCTCAGCCAGCGATGCACTGGCAAGCGCTTCTTTAGCAGTTTTAAAAGTCACCATGCCTTTGGAAGAAGGAGTATTCTCAGATAAATCTGCAAAACGATTAGACTGCATCGCCCTATGTTCGTCAGCTTCGTGTACCGTCGTACAACTAAACAGCCCCAAAGATAATAGAAGAACGATTAATCGATAAACGCCATTTATTGCTATTTTAGTTAGCATAATACCCCCTATAAGGTTTAACCAAATACCGTTAGTATTTTGATAACGGCAGGGCCAACCGCCACGATAAAAAATGCAGGCCAGATGCAGAACATCATCGGGAAAAGCATTTTCACGCCAATCTTGGCAGCTTTCTCTTCTGCCTGCTGCAACCTTTTATCACGATATTCCTCGGCATAAACTCTTAGCGTATCGGCAATCCCTGTTCCCAGTTTTAAGCTTTGCACAATAACGGAATTTAAACCGCGAATATCTTCCAACCCGGTACGCTCAGAAAATTCATGCAGGGCTTCCTGCATTGAATAACCCACGCGCACTTTACTGCACACCAAATTCAATTCATGAGCAAGTTCCGGGTAGGTATATTCAAGTTCAGAGGCAACTCTTTGCAACGCTTCCAATAACCCCAAACCGGACTCACAACAAACCACCAATAAATCAAGTACATCAGGAAAGTAGCGACGTAAATTTTGCATTCTTGAGTTTGCAAAGTAGGTAAGAATCAATCCAGGCAGTAAATAAGCAACACCAATAATTGCAATAAAAATATAAATAGTGGCTGCGGGTGACAAGTGAGAAAACACGTTAATGACAATAACGGCGATGGCAACAGCCAGCAATACTGAGGTTAATTTTAATGCGTTATATACCTTTAGTGCATTATCAGAATGAAAACCTGCATGAATGAGTAAGCGTTTAGTTTTTTTATCTCCTGAAAACTGCCTGTGCATAAAAGGCATTTTTTCCAGCGTATGCTCTAATGATTTACTAAAGGGGTTGCTCACTTCGGACGTTTTTTCCTTGCCGCTTATTTTCTGCAGTTGCATTTTAATCGGTGAATAGACTCCCGAGAAAAGCAAACTTAATGCAATGGCAAAGGTGATCCCTGCTGCTGCTGCAACCAGATAAAAAACCCATTCAGCAGCTTGTTGGTCTTGTACAAGACTATTAATTAAACCAAGTATATATTCCATAATTGAATCCTTTTTATAGATCAATTTTGATTAATTTACTTATCCACCAAATGCCGAGTAGGATCCCTACTCCACCTAATTTCAAAAGATCAAGGCCCCCCGGAGTGTTGGTTAATTCCGCAATATAGTCTGGGGAGTTTAGATACAACAAGGCAAACAGTATAAAGGGGGTTAATACCAACACCCAGCCGGAAAGGCGACCTTCTGCCGAAAGCGTTCTGACCCGGCGTCTGAAGGTAAAGCGCTGGCGGATAAGTTTAGAGAAGTTTTCAATTTTTTCCGCTAAATTCCCCCCGGTTTCCTTTTGAATACTGACCGCACTGGCAAAAGCCATTGCCGATGTGGTCGGGACCCGTTGCACAAAGAGCAAAAGGGAGGTTCTAACATCCGTACCAAAATTGATTTGATTAAATAAAAGATAAAATTCTTTGGACAATTCGCCTTGTGTCTCCTCATAAACCAGCTTTATTGCTTCGCTAAAAGCATAGCCGGCCTGTAGACCTCTTCTTAACACATCCAAAGCTTCAGGGAACTGCTCTTCAATCTTTTCCAGACGGTTATTAATATCTCTTTTTAATTTGATATAAAAAAGAAAGAAAACCAGTAACGCGGAAAATATCACCAGCACAAGATCTAAAGTGAAATAGGCAACGACAGATGCCAAAGCTGAAGCGGCCAATAATGCATAGAGTAGGTATTGATGCCCTAATATCTTATAACCGGCTATCTGCAGCTTATAAGTGATATCTTTGATAAAACTGGTTTCTTCTAACGCACGAGAAAAACGCGATAATTTCTCCAACTTTTTATCCAATACCAAATTAACCTGCTGGCCAGCTTCACCGTCAACAATTCCCTTAAGGTGTTTCTTCAATAACCGCGCCCTGCTACGTTGCGGGTTATAAACAGAAACCATTAACGAGTGAGATAAAAAAATCACGGCTGCAAATATTGATATTAAAAACCAAAATTCATTGCTCATATGGCCCCCTAAAAATTAGACATATTAAAGTCCGCCCCGTAAATGGAACTGGATAAGTTAATGCCTTTTAACTTAAGCTGGTTATTGAAATTTGGAATGACACCGGTCGCAATATAATTACCCTGTATATTTCCATCGCTGTCTTTGCCTGTTCTGGCAAATTTAAAAATTTCCGACATGGTTATAATATCTCCCTCCATGCCGTTAATCTCCTGTACGCTGGTAATGCGTCTGCATCCATCTTCCTGACGCTGCAGTTGAATAACCACATCAATTGCAGAAGCAATTTGCGCGCGAATATTATGAACGGGCATATCAAAACCGGCCATACAGACCATATTTTCCATTCTACTTAATGCATCTCTGGGCGTATTTGCATGCAGGGTTGTTAGAGAGCCTTCATGGCCGGTATTCATTGCCGCAAGCATATCTAATGCTTCCGCCCCCCTGACCTCACCGATTACAATACGATCCGGGCGCATCCGCAGACAGTTTTTCACTAAATCACGCTGCACCACCGCACCTTTGCCTTCGATATTAGCAGTACGTGTTTCAAGCCTTACCGTATGCGGTTGTTGCAGCTGCAGTTCAGCAGAATCTTCAATTGTAATAATACGTTCATCAGCAGGAATATAACCGGATAAAATATTAAGCAGTGTGGTTTTACCGCTGCCCGTACCGCCTGATATAAGTACATTTAATTTACCCAAAACAATCGCATTAATAAATTGTCCGATCTCTTCACTCATTGAGCCATAAGCGATCAGTTGCTCGGAAGTCAGTTTATCGACGGTGAAACGGCGAATAGATAAACAGGGGCCATCTAAGGCAAGCGGCGGAATAATGGCATTAACCCGGGAGCCATCCTTCAGGCGAGCATCAACCATTGGCGATGATTCATCAATTCTGCGACCCACTCACGAAGTCTCTGCGGCTCGGGCAAAAATCGAACGTCATCAACCAAATCCTCAGACCATTGGGTAGCACCAGGACTCCCAAGAATAAATCGAAAAACACGACCTGGAATCGTTCGCTTTAAAGCTGTTGAACAAAAAAAGGCAATCCCCACAAAAAAAAACAAACAACCCTAAAACTATAACCTTAACCCTTTTCTGTTTCATCTTTTCATCCTCGTAACCTTACAATCCGCAACGCTAAGAATTTCTTACTTTTGTTAGCCTAGCCAAAAATTAAATTTCAACCACATCACCTCATTTTGACCAAAATATACACTAACCCCAACCATGTCAAACACAAACCAAGTATCAATTCTTAAACATCCACCCCCACAATCCAAGCCCGAAGCGTCAACGCCCCTCATTCACGCACTAGCCAATTTTTCCGCGCAATCCTATTGAAATCCTCTTTTCTTACCTCGCCCCCAACTGTATCCACGCAATCATTCAAACAATCGCAACCAAATGTGCCCTCAAGTAGGCCCTGCCATAAATCTGTGTTTATCCGTGAAATCGGTGGTTAAATCTGTCTTCTCTTTTTTCTTTATCCTCTCATCCCGTCCAAAATGCTTATCTTCCCTTTTAGGACACAAAATCGACATCATACCTCTCCAAAATCTCCCAAAACCTCCAATCGCCCCCCAAAAAAAAACAAAAAAAACGCAAAAAATGATACAAAAATCCCAAAAACACTCCAAAATCGCTCACTTTCAAAAACTTTTTTAAACTTTGTGCCCCTTTTTACCAATATTAATACTTGTATACATATACACATCTACCAACACTGCCCTCAAGCAATTTTTCACCATAAAACCCTTAGCTACAACTACTTATAAAAATCTCAAAAAAATATAACATTTATTGAGACAAATCCCACCCCCAAGGCCACTACTATTACGAACAGCGAGCTACTAACTCGCAAAATTTAATATGACGCCTTAAGCCCCGGGTTGAGGAAGAGTTTCTCAAAGGAAAATAGAACAGACACTTTGAGAATCGCTTCGGCCAGGGCTTTTTTTTGCGCACTTTTTCCATAATCGGACTATAACTCCCTCCCAAAAGCGTTGCTTATTTTAAATAACCCCTATATCCTTACCAACCCTCAACTTATTTTCGATATTTCCTCTCTAAATGCCCCCACAAAATTTGCTTCACACCAACCGTAAAGCTAAAATACTAATGAAGCGTTTATTCTCCTTTCGCGGCGCTTCCACCGACAGTTGGGCCTCGCTTAGCTGTCGGCTTTTTTTATTTCCCGGCCAATACCCCCAAACTCCTTGTAAACAAAGCAATTACAACTCAACCACAACCCCATCTCATAATTCTGCCTGCGCGCACAAACACTACATAAAATCATTACAGGAAAATACTTGCGCAAAACCCCCTCGAAAAGCCATCGCCGGTGCAACCAAACACCTGCCACTACAACTACCAACCATCAAATTTAATCAAAATCAGCTAACGGATCAGGTGCAATCAACGGGTCGTCATCAAAATCATCATCTATCATATCATCGATAGCTTCGACCGTATCACTTTGATGCGAAGGGGATTGCCCCAATTTGTCTGCTAATAAAGCATCATTATTTGCTCTAGGATCTGACACTTCCTGCTTCAATGGCACATCAGGGAAACCATTCACCTGTACCATAAAAGTCACAGGGCCAATAGACAACTTATCGCCTGCCTCAACAACGCCTTCCATAATACGTTTGCTATTGATAAACGTACCATTGGAACTGCCAAGATCTTCGACGACAATTTTATCATCCTGCTCGATGATTCGGCAATGCTCACGGGAAACCAGCATCATAGGAATACGAACATCACACTCAGGCCTACGCCCAATTGTGTTAACGCCCTGCTTGAGGTTGACGCATTGCTTTTTACCGTTAGAATTGAGTACAATCAATGTTGAAGACATTTTGAAAACTTCCCTCGCTGCAAGTAAGTATACAAAATGTTAATAATAAGCATCATCCTTGATATGTGGTCGCGGGCAGAGAAATAATTCAAACAAACCCACACCGTAGGATATCCCTATCCCACTAAACGCTATACTGATATCTTATCAGCATTACGAATATATCTGATATCAATGCTAAATGCAAGGACAATCAGCGTTTAAACCCTTAGCAAATGCTAGGAATTTCATTTTTAATGGCCTATGTCCGATAAGATTAGAGAAACAATAACAATTCTCTGTATATACATAGTTTGATTTTGTTGCTTTAGGTAAAACAGGTAAAACTGGACAACGAGCAAACTTCGTTTTATTTGACATTGATAGGCCCTAGATGATATACTATGTTATTAATTTGATAGTCACGCCACAAGTTAATATCGACCAAAAAACCCAAATTTCCAGGGACATATCCAGGTCGCACTGAACTTTAATTTCTGGCAGAAAACCAATCGACCGCAACATAGGCTAAACAGCATTGGCAAAACTCGAAAAAGGATGGATTATGAAGAGAGCCTTTGTACTATTACTGTTTGCAACACTTCTTGTTGGCCTATTTAGCAAAGCGGCGTTTGCAAATGACAAAGGTTGGCAGCGAGTTCAACATTTACATTCCATTTTAGACGACAACGCCAAAGCAGCCAAGTTCACAGACGCTGAAACCATGCTTAAGCATTTTGAGAACCAGGAGAAGGTTCGTGTAATTGTTTGCCTAAAAGATCCGATGGAACCATCGGAAAAGGTCGATTGGGATTCTAAAGCTTCAAAACAGCGATTGAAAAATCGAATCAAAATAATGCGTGACCCTGTTTTGAAGACCCTAAAGAAGGCAGGCTTTGAGGTTAAGCATGTCCTTAGTACCATGCCCGCGTTTTCAGGCTTAATCGATATCGACGCATTGGACACATTAGCGGATATTGATATTGTAGAGAGCATCGAGCCCGCGCGCAAACTAAAGCTCTGTTTGAGACAGGGCACGGAATTGATAAACGCTAACCCTGTTCGCTCATTATATAGCGGCAGTGGAGTTTCGATAGCGATTTGTGATACCGGTATTGATTATAATCATCCAAATCTTGGCGGTGGCGGCTTTCCTAATAGTAAGGTTATTGGCGGGTTTGATTATGGCTCGGGTGACGCAGACCCATTCCCTTCAGCTTCCCACGGAACAAATTGCGCAGGAATCGCGGCAGGTGATTTCGCCGACGTTGGTGATTATGTAGGCGGTGTTGCTTACAATGCTAAGTTATACGCATTGAAAGTAAGCGACAGTGAAGGTGATATTTATAACTCTGCCATTTATAATGCTTGGGACTGGTGCCTCGATCACAAAAACGATGACCCTGCTAATCCAATATTAGTAATCAGCAATAGCCTTTCAGGAGGATATAATACAACTTTGTGCGAAACTTCAAAATGGAGTACTTGGAGAAAACTAGCCTCACAACTTGTTGGAGCAGGTATTTCTATTATAGCTTCGTCTGGTAATGATGGCTATTGCAACGCTACAGGATATCCTGCCTGCATGGAGGATGTTATTTCGGCAGGAGCGGTCTATGACAATTCCATTGGTTCTGCTACATGGTCTGGTGTTGGTACCGAATCTTGTATTTATACTTCAGGTTCATGCACTGATAGTACAACAGCAGCAGACCAAGTGATATGCTATTCAAATTCCGCAAGCTTTTTAGATTTCCTAGCGCCAAGTTACCGTGCTTATACAACGACTATCGGTACTGGCTATACAAGCAGTTTTGGCGGAACATCGGCGGCAAGTCCATATGTAGCTGGTGCGGTCGCGTGTTTGCAGTCGGCGGCTAAAGATATGCTGGGCAGCTTTTTGACCGTTGCAGAGGTAAAAGCGGCGTTGGCGAATACCGGTGTTCTTATCACCGACCCAAAGTCAGGAATTACAACACCACGAATAAACTTGCGAGGTGCGATTGAATCTATAATGCCCACGAGTCAGCCCAGCGATATCCGCATAGAGCCAGCCTTGCTCGACGTCTTGTGCAAGAGCGAATTTGTTGGCGGTGATGAAAGTTTTACGATTTATAATGACAGTTTGGTCGAGCTTGTTGTAAATAATATTGATCGGCCTAGCGGTGTGATATTGAATCCTGAGCCGCCATATGCAATTGAGCCATTTGGCAGCCAGGAAGTTTTGGTGGAGCTGGTCGAAGGATGCGGAGAAGGGCTAGGCTTGCTGGAAGTCTATAGCAATGATCCTGATGAAAGTCCATATCCAGGCGGCATATCGCTGAGTATTAGTGTAAGGCTTCGTGATCTCAATGGCGATGGCGATGTAGATATCGAAGACTTTGCAGTTCTCGCAGGGCAATGGCTTGAACATGCTTGCGAAACAACCGCCAATTGCCAAAAAGCTGACCTGAACACTGACGGCAGCGTGGACCTGGAAGACTTTGGCGTCTTTTGGCAATAGAGAGGGCCTCTAAATAAACAGATACCAGTATATTAACTCACAAAACGCGTCCCTGCCTGCAAAAAAACAGCACCCAATTTTGCAAAACATCTGCCGATATCGAATTTGACCGCCGTAGGGTCGCGAGGTATAATGGGGCCATGGCAACAGAAGACACGAAAACAACTGGCACACCAAGCGACGAGAACAAGTCTAATATCGACGCGATGCTGCCAAGCGATTTACTCGCTGAAGACGAGGTGGTGATATTCGCTATCAAACCCTCGCTGTGGTCGATTTTGTTTGTCAGTTTCAAAATGGTCACAATTGCGGTCGCTGTAGTTTTGTGTGTTGTTTTCTTTGGCGAATTCTTACGATTGGGCCAAGTTGGTAAGAGGATAGCGGAGATTTGCGGAATCATAATCATTGGACGAGTGGGCTTTGGTTTTTTGCAATGGCTTAGTCGGTCCTATGTTTTGACCGACAGGAGATTGATTCGCATTCGAGGAGTTTTTACAATCGACATTTTCCAATGCTCCTTGGAACATATTCAAAATACGTTTATGGTAATGACACTTCCGCAGCGAATTTTGAAGTTAGGAAATATCGAATTAACAACAGCTGGTACAGGAAGCGTCGAAGCAGTGTGGCGACATTGCAGAGACCCATTGGGCGTCCATCAAAAACTGCTGCGGGCAATGAATAATTGTGCCAATGGCCGCCGTGGGGAAATTTGAAAATAGAGCAATGAGAAATCACTGCCGGGAGTGCAGGAAATTAATCGTTATCAGTAGAGAATTCTTCGGGAGAATGCGCCAAAACTGATAGTGTTATTATTGCAAAGATAATACCCATCAACGCACTGTACAAATCTGTGGTACTGAACTGGCGATGAATTACGAGGTTGAAAAGCTCATCTGCAAACGCATAGAGGACCATTGGAACAAAAGATGTAATGAGAATTTTTTTGGTAAACACAAATCGCGGAATCGGGCAAAGTGTTCGCCACCATATCATAGTTAGAACACTGTAACCAACCATAGTCAAGGCGGCATCATATTGCTGCCAAATTGGTGGAAGGCGTAAAAACGGAGTATCTTGGCTTGGCCAATGCGTAATTAAAAACATCGCAGGCCAATATATGATTAGCCAATAAATACTTCTTCGCACAAGGATAAGTAAGATGAGCGCCGTGAGCGAACCAGACATATCACTAAGCCAATCAATAATCGAACAATTCCGACTAACGAATGATTGAGATATTTCATCCAGAGCAGCATAGACAGCAAAAACGATCATCGCAATATAGAATGATCGTTTTCTAATGTCTGGCTTTTGCCAGCGATACCTAGCTAGCCAATACAATATCGCTAAGATGAAAAAAGACGAAAAGTGCAATGTTACATCGCGGCCGTAAATTTCAAATCTGGGAAGTTTTGCTGCTGGAATATGTGTGGCAACGAACATCATTGGCCAATACAATACCAACGGCAGCCATGGAAAAATTGTTCGCAGTTTTGCTTTCATAAACGTTTACAGTACAGATGGTGACGATGCTTGCTGACTAGTTGATATGTCAGAATCTTCCGCGTGACAATCACTAACTTGAGTTTCAGGGGCGGGCATTACTAGAGCCTCAGACTCTATCAGAGCGGGAGGTTCTGGCTTTGCAGGAGCAGCAACTGGAACGGGTTGGCTTTTAACTTTGAACATGTCTTCAATTTCATTTGCCAAAGCACTATAGTCATCGGCACCATTACAGTTGGTCTCATATTCAAAAATCGTCTGGCCATGGCTTGGCGATTCAGCAAGCTTGACATTTCTGCGAATCCTTGTAGAAAATATCTGCATGTCACGCCAAGGACAAACTGTATCCCTTTGCATTTCGGCAAAATCTTCGATATCACGCACAATTTCTGTCGATAGCGAAGTGCGACCATCAAACATGCAAAAAACCAGACCTGTAACTTTAAGCTCTGTATTAATTCGCCTTTGAACCAGCAGAATAGTTTCAAGCAGTTGGCTCAAACCCTGAAGCGAAAGAAAGTGCGGCTGCATAGGAATAAAAACTTCTTTGGCTGCACCAAGAGCATTTAGAGTAATCATTCCCAAAGATGGCGGACAATCAATCAACAGGTAGTCGCAAGGATGAGAATAATCCTCTATAGCATCTCTTAATATAGTTTCACGACCAACAACAGAAACGAGTTCCTGTTCGGCCGCAGCAAGATCAAGCCCCGAGGCGAGTAAGTCAATATTGTCGCGAACACCGATCAATGCGCTTTCAAGCGAAACAGACTTAGTCAATACACCATGGGCCGATTTTTCGTCGGGCTGAGGATCAATACCAAGAAAAGTCGTAAGATGAGCCTGCGGGTCAAGGTCCATCAGCACAACCTTTTTACCCTTTAAAGCTAATGAACTGGCAACATTTACAACTGTCGTTGTTTTTCCGACTCCGCCTTTTTGATTTGCAACTGCGATAATTCTCATAATAGATCAAGTTAACATTTTTTAAGGTTTTTTGTTTTTATATTACACAAACACGACACTACAATAAGAGCCTTATTACGGTATCGCTTCTTGCTGGCATTATATCCGGGTATGTCTTTGTGGGCAAAAGAAAAGCGAACAGCAATATCCTTACTAATTCATCGCCAGGGTATACCCTTTAGTTATTCCTTGACTTTTGCCGGCTTTTTTTATAGAATGACTCGATTAGCCCGCTATCGTTAGGCCAACAGCTAGTTCCGTCAAATCCTAAATATTACCCTGGCAATCAGGGTTTAGCGGTCGATATTGAACTTTATCGTGACCATAATTAGTTACGGGGATGTGTAATGATCTTAGTGCGAATGACTTTTACATTGCTGCTCTTGGCTGCAACTTCTGGGTCAGTCGCAATCGCTCAGACAACATACTATGTTGATGGTACAATTGGGGACGATACTTGGAGCGGTTTATACCCTCAAAACTCCGGCGGGAATTCGGACGGCCCTAAGGCCACAATACAAGCCGGACTTAACGCCGCAATGGAAGGTGATACCGTTATTGTCGCCGACGGGATTTACAGCGGGACATGGAACACCGAAATCGATTTTGGAATGATGGGGGACGGCTCAAAAAGAGGAATTACACTTCGAAGCGCCAATGGCCCTAAGAAATGCATTATTGATTGCCAGGGAGTTGGCCGCGGTTTCCTCTTTATGACAAATGAGGATGCTGATTCAAAGGTAGAAGGTTTTACCGTCCAAAATGGAGGAGGGCAAATGTATACATTGCCAGCAGATACCAGATATGTTGGCGGTGCTGTTTTTTGCGTTGATAGTGGTCCGACGATTATTAATTGTGTGTTTGAGAATTGTAATTTACAGCATTCCTTACACAGTGGAGCAGGAGGCGCAATTTTTTGCTGGAACAATTCCGATATAACTTTTATCGATTGTGTGATATCTAATAATTTAGCTGGCAATTTTGGCGGTGGCGGTGGTTTGTATTGTGGAGGCTCTAACAGCAAAACCACATTGATCGGATGCAAAATAGCAGGTAATAAAGCCGACTTTGCTGGCGGCGGAATAATGGTTAAAGGGCAAGGAGCTAGTCTCACGCTCGAGAATTGCCTCGTGGTTGGCAACTTGGCAGGCGAAGGCGGAGCAATATGTGTTTGGGAGGGAGCAACCGCTACAATTAACGCTTGTACCATTAGTAGCAATAACGCTTTAATTGGTGGCGGGTTGAGGATCGCTCAACAAGAAAGCAACGCAACCATTCGTAATAGTATTTTATGGGGTAATACTACAGGACTAAGCTCGGAGGAAATATCATTGTTTTGTGGGTCAGGTGGTGTATTGTCGACTACAATTGAATGGAGCCTTATCCTTGGCGGTATTGAGGGAATAAACCAAAGCAATTCGGGTATAAATCTGATATGGGGACAAGGAAATCTTGATGGAGATCCACTTTTTGCTCAACCTGGACATTGGGATGAAGAATCCTGGGTCGATGGAGATTACCATTTGAAATCAGCATCCGGACGGTGGGTCCAAAACTATTATCGAACTAGAGATACCGATGACAATGGCGTAGTAAATATGCAAGACTTTATGATATTCCAAAATCAGTGGAACTTGACAGGACCCGACCTAGATTCTGATTTTGATCGAAGCGGTGTTGTAGATTTAACGGATTTATATTTTTTGGCCAAAAATTTCCTAGGACCAAGCGACATTGTCGGAAAATGGGTCCAAGACCCAAATAGTAGTATTTGTATTGATGCTGGCGACCCTATGGAAAATTGGAAAGCTGAATTATGGCCACATGGCAAAAGAAGAAA
>CAXXRV010000023.1:0-29018 GCA_963674525.2 uncultured Psychromonas sp.
GTGAGCAAAAACACTATGCTTTTTGATAATCGACGGAATAATATCATGACCAAAGTCATGGCTGGAATTTACATCCTTTCGATCTTTTTCCAGCAGGTCAAATAAGAAGTCAGCGTTAAACACATAATTGCCCATGGAGGCTAAACACTGCCCCGGTTTACCTGGCAGTTCATTCGGAACGGCAGGTTTTTCATCAAAGGCAAGCACTTTATTATCTGCATCTACCGTCATAACACCAAAGGCACCGGCGGCTTCCTGCGTCTCCACTTCCAGACAACATACCGTCATGTCGGCATTTTTTTCAACATGCTGCGCTAACATCAGGCCGTAATCCATGCGGTAGACATGGTCGCCTGATAATATCAGTATATATTTAGCCCCTTCTGAACGAAGAATATCTAAATTCTGATAAACGGCATCGGCAGTCCCCATATACCAATCATCCCCACTACGCTGCGATGCCGGCAATATTTCTACATACTCTGCTGCATCAGCCTTAGCCTTAAAACGCCCCCAGCCGCGGTTAAGATGACGGATTAACGAATGTGATTTATACTGAGTTGCTACACCAATACGGCGAACACCTGAGTTGATACAATTCGATAGTGGGAAGTCGATAATACGGAATTTACCACCAAAATAAACAGCGGGCTTGGCACGTCGATCCGTCATCTCAAACAACCGGCTTCCTCGACCGCCGGCTAAGACTAAGGCATAAGTATCTTTGGTAATATTACTAATAAATCTATCTTTATTTTGCTTCATGAATGAACACCCTATTTTTAAAATCAGAAAAGCGAAGAATCTTTAACATGCCTGCAAGTAAATATACCAGTGAACAAAACAGAGAAATAAAACTCATTATCATTACCATGGAAATGGGATCGCCCCTTATTTCAACATCTAAATCATCAGCAACACTAAAGGTTAAAGCGATTGCTATAATTTAAACTGCCGATATGAAAAGCCCTTTTTGATACACTCGCAATCATTTATTAATATTTAAAATATAAAAAATGAAAAAACCAAACAGCAAGTGGCTATATTTTTATCAAGCTTCACTAACATTTTCAACACAACAAGCAGAACGTATAAGTTCATATTGTGATACTGGGAAGCGAGTCACAAAAAGTATGAATTTTATAAACCACAACGCCGAGCAATATGCTGCAGAAGTTAGCTGAAGCTTAGATAAAATAACTAACAGACGTTGCTTAACCAGGTTTGTTTTCCTTCTCATTAGACAGGGTTTTTAGGCTTCGCTAAGCCAGTGTTATAGATCAGCGCTAGTCAAAAGTCATACCATCTGATTAAGTTTGAGCTCTACTTCCGGAGGTGCGGTTTCAAATATAACCGGCATTCCGCGTCAATGTATAACAAGTTTGAAGTGTGGAAATGGAATAAAAAATGCTCTGCTGTTTTTACGGAGCAATATAGGCAACTTTGACAGGCAAAAAAAAGCAGGCTTATATATTAGCCTGCTTTAATAGGTTTGATTAATCAGTTTAAGCTGACTTTTTAGCAGCTGACTTTTTAGCAAGTGCGGCCAGCATCTCTTTAGTGACTAGGGTAATGCCTTTATCAGTCACACGGAAACCATTGGCTATATCCTGATCTCTATCATAACCAATAGTTAAACCTGCCGGAACCTGACATTCACTATCAACAATAACGCGACGCAGTTTACAATGCTCGCCGATATCGCTGCCGCGCAGTAACACCGATTCTTCAATCACACTGTAAGAATGGGTATGCACGCTGGAGAACAACAATGATTTGCGAATTGTTGACCCTGAGATAATACAACCACCGGAAACGGTTGAATCTACGGCCATACCGCGACGGTCATCGTCATCGAAGATGAATTTAGCAGGTGGCAGTTGCTCCTGATAAGTCCAAATCGGCCAATCTTTGTCATAGAGATTAAGTTGCGGCTCTGGTGAAACCAGCTCCATATTTGCTTCCCAGAAAGAGTCTAGTGTACCCACATCTCGCCAGTAAGGTTGATTGTCACTATCCGGCTCTTTAAAGGAATGAGCAAAGACATTATGCTCTTTGATAATTTTCGGAATAATATCATGACCAAAATCATGGCTGGAGTTTTCATCTTTTCGGTCTTTTTCCAGCAGTTCAAATAAAAAGTCAGCAGTAAAAACATAATTGCCCATGGAAGCTAAGCACTGTCCCGGCTTGCCTGGCAGTTCATTCGGAACGGCGGGTTTTTCATCAAAGGCAAGCACTTTATTATCTGCATCTACCGTCATCACACCAAAGGCACCGGCTGCTTCCTGCGTCTCCACTTCCAGGCAACATACTGTCATATCTGCATTTTTTTCTACATGCTGCGCTAACATCAGACCGTAATCCATGCGGTAGACGTGGTCGCCTGATAATATCAGTATATATTTAGCCCCTTCCGAACGAAGAATATCTAAATTCTGGTAAACAGCATCGGCAGTCCCCATATACCAATCATCACCGCTACGTTGCGATGCCGGTAGAATTTCCACGAACTCGGATCTATCGGCTTTAAAGCTTCCCCAACCGCGATTAATATGGCGAAGTAACGAGTGCGACTTATACTGCGTTGCAACACCAATACGGCGAACACCTGAGTTGATGCAATTGGATAATGGGAAATCAATAATACGGAATTTACCACCAAAATAAACTGCAGGCTTCGCCCGCCAATCAGTCATTTCAAACAGTCGACTCCCTCGACCGCCAGCTAAAACTAAGGCATAAGTATCTTTCGTAATATTACTAATAAACCTATCTTTATTATGCGCCATAAATGTATCTCTTATTCTATTTTAAATTCTAAAAAAAATTAAAAGGCGTTTGTTTGTCTACAAAAAGTCAATTTAGCAACCACATCCGCTAATAAATATAACAAATGCAGCTAATATTATTGATGTGAATTTGTATTTATAAAAAAACACCAGTTAACGCGCCAATGGGAAAATGGGTGCAGCTCACCACTTCAAACCAAATTATAATACTCGTTGTCTTTAATACTTGGTCTCGAACCTGTCTAAACACAGCCAGTTATAACAAAACTATTGGCTGCTTTTATTACAAATAACCAGTATTAATCCATCATTACCTAGCTATTAGAGACAAGTCTCAGTAAGAAGCATATCCAAATTATCAATGTTCTGCCGTTGTTTCAATGCAATAGTTAAAAATCATGACTAACACATGTGGAATTGAGAACAAACTCACAAATTAAAATTTAATTGTCACAAATTAATCACAACAATTAAGCAAAAAAGCAAATGCACGCTTTTAAAAACAAAACAAGATCAACCATGATACTATTGTGATATTTACATCAAGCATACAGAAAAGTGCATCTTAAGATGGCCTGGTTTCCAGGTCTGCTTCGAAGATAAAATGATCTGGCTGATACAGGAAAAGTCCAGGCTATATAAGGATATTATTACAAGAGCCGAGCATGGCGCTCACGGCGGTGCAAAACAGCATACACAAAGAAACCATCGCTTTATTAAAAGCATATCAGTGCGATGCTTGGCAACAAAAACAACAGAAAAGTAGATATTACCCAATTGCAAAAAGCACTTAATAAAACACATGCATACATTGACCAGATATCACCGAAAAGCGAATCCGGTGCACAATGGCAACGACTGGTGGCTATGATCCACACACTAAATCATATGCAAAGACTTCATGAGCGCTGCGAGGAGGAAGAGGATCGCGCCATCACGCTTAGAGATACAAGGCAGTTTGTCAATGAAAAAGATATTATGATCCTGGGCATCACATCCATGGTCAATGCTATACAAAAAATGACTTACAGGCGATGATCGAGCATGCCAACAGAACAAAAAACAGCTTGACAAACAGATCAGACCGTATCGAAAAGTGATTGTCGAGCAGATTGCCAGGGGGAGTTGGATGTCCTGGTCAGCACAGACTACCTGGAAGGCATTACGCTGGCTGCAGAGAGTCTCCTGGCACCTTATTCGCTCTCTCTTCACTATCAACAAGCAATCATTGCCGCAGAAAAATAACAACGGCAATTAGCTAAAAGCCCCGTTAATTTACTGTGCGCCTGCAGTTTCCCTATACTATAATAGAAATATGGCACCTTCAATTTTTGAGCGCATTATGAAATATTGTCAGATAAGCTTACTCCTGCTCTTCGCTTGCCTGTTAAGTGGCTGTGCAAGTAATCCCTATGGCGACACCTATAGCTTAAGTGATACGCAGCGTATCCAAAGTGTCTCTTACGGCACTATTATCAAAACTGAACCCGTTACTATTGAGGGGGAAGGCAATATGGTAGGTACTATTGCCGGTGCTGCTGTCGGCGGCATTCTCGGCTCGAAAGTCGGTGACGGCAGTGGCGCGCAAATTGCCACTATCGCCGGCGGTATTCTCGGCGGAGTGACAGGCAGCCAGGCGGCGAAAAATATCACCAGGCGTAATGGGGTAAACCTTACCATTAAGCTTGATGCCGGCATTACTATTGCCGTTGTACAGGAGGTTAACCCTAATATGTTATTCCGGGTAGGACAACGCGTGCAACTGAGTAGACAGGGAAATACCGCCCGCGTCGTCCCGTTAAATTGAAAAGCCCTTCTGCAACAATGCCCTAGATTTAATGGTAATCATCCCCTGCGCTGCGAACATTTTTCAGCTAAAAAAGAATATTTAGCTGAAGCAGCCAGTGCAAATTGCTAATATGTGCTCAAAATATTTTATGACAGAGACGCAATGGCAAACTTCAAAACCCATCTTAATGTCGCAGCAATCGGCACCGGTCTTGCCTCGGCAACACTTTTTTCAGCAACACATATCGATTTCAATAGCGCCCTTTGGCTGTGGTTTTTAGGGACTATTGGCGGGTTACTACCCGATATTGATTCCGACAACTCGACATCACTTGATACTATCTTTGCCATGTTTACCTTAACAGCCGTGCTGATTGTCCTGCGCTATATGACGACACAGGTTTTTACTGAGATCCGCTTGATTGAATTGATTGCCAGCGCTTTAATCGTCTACGGTACAATGAGATATATTGTCAGGCCTCTATTTGAAAAGGCCACCATTCACCGCGGCAGTTGCCACTCCCTGACTTTTTTAGCGCTCTGCGCCCTGTTAGCCACACAGCTTACCTGGCGATTAAGTGCCGATCACACTCAACACGCAGATATTATTGCCTGGTATTCAGGAGGGTTTATTTTTCTTGGCGGGTTTATCCATTTACTGCTTGATGAAATATACAGTGTCGATCTGCTTAATGTAAAAATTAAACGCTCTTTCGGCAGCGCCATGAAACTGGCCGACTTTAATAATAAGGGCTTAACAGTGCTGATATTTATGGCCATTATCGGACTGGGCTATATTACCCCCTCCCCCGAAAAGACAATAAACACCTTAACAAACTGGTCGAAATTAAAGCTTTAGAGTGGCTGGCTTTAGGCTGATGATATTCCAGATCATCAGCCTCAGTTTGCAGCACAGCTTGGCCTTTAATTAACAAGCTCCGCCCAGGTCATGTCGAAGATATCATCAATAACGCCGTCACCATCATAGTCGGCATCAATCCGAACATCGACATTATCAAGGGTTATAAGGCGCAAAGTCGCATTATTCGCTCCCGTTATTAGCAGTTCTCCGCTATCAGGATAGCTTTCACCTGAGCCTGCAAATTTGACCGGAATTTGATAGTTAATAGTGCCCAGAAACTCGCTGCTATCGATATTTCCTTTGCAGTCATATGTCCAGGTAACTGGCGAGGCACTGGCATCCACTGTATAAGTGTTAGAAAAATTTTTGAGCGACTGGGTTTCACCCAGGCTGCTAACCGTCAGGCTGTTCCCGGAAAGCTGAATCTGCGTCGTTGAGGCCGTCATCTCTAACGTGATGTTAATATCCCCGTTGAGCATAGCTTCTTCGCTACTTTCAGTAACACTGAAATTAGTAAATATTACTTTAACCCCCAGCAAAAATTCGTTTGATGATAAATCACCGGTTAATTTACTGATGGTCATCTGCATCTTCCCATCGACAATGTCATTCTCACCGTTATTACACAGATCCGCTTCAAGTGTAATCACATCGCCTGCGGTTAAGCTGTCTGTCCCCTGGATATTGCCGGAGATGGTCAGCGAACCACTCACTAAGCACTGCTCTGTTTGCGGTTCTATTACCGTGCGAAGGGCAATACGGCTAGACTTGTTGAGTGCGGAGCGGCTGGTGGTATCCAACATCCCCAGATCCCCCAAATAACTCAGCTCTCCCACCTCTTCAAGCTCAAAAGCCGATAAAGCGACAGCTCTGACAATTGCAGTTGCATTGTCGCTATCAATAATGGCGGTGGGCTCGCTATTACCACTTGAGCCTCCACACCCGGAAAGGACAACAAGGAGTAACAAAGCCATACATCTTGTTATGGATATTTGAACGGAAAATATTAACGGCTTGAAATTAAAGTACATAAGTATTCCTCCTTAAATTAGTAAACACATCCGCAATCTGTATTTAGACTTCCTGAAATAATAGTAAAAAATTAATAATAAACTGGTTTTTATTCCGGTTATATTAATCACCTTGATCATTTTGTGATCCACATCTCTACATCAAGAAGTGCTAATTATCTGTAAATATGGCGGCACAATCTCATCTTCGCGAGTCAATTAATCAAAAAGCAGCCAACGCAACGCGCTTCACTCTCTTTCTATAGCGTATAAGCTAATATTAAGGTGAACAAAATATTTGAGGCATCCACTATGGCTGACTTTACTGAAAAAATGCGCCTTAAAGGCAAGGCGGCGGAAGATATCTATTTTGCCGAACAGGAGAAAAAACTAATCCAAGCTCTGCATGAAAAACAGAAGAAGCAAGCCCTTCAGGAAAAGAAACAAGACGATAAGGAAAAACCGCAAGATGAGGATGAGTAAAAAAATTAGCTTGTCTGCTCATTCACCGGCATGTTTGATTGCGCATTAGGCCCCAAAACACCGACACAAGCAAATAGCCGCACGACACTTTTCTGCTGTTCAATCTTTACCGTTAATCAGAAAAACAACCTTCTTATCTTGTACATTGACTTTAACACGGCTGTTATCAGGACAATGTCCCTGCACAATTTTCATCGCCAGTGGGTTTTCTATCTGTCGCTCCACCTCACGCCTTAATGGACGCGCGCCGTACACGGGATCAAATCCATCCTCGGATAGTTTGTCGATAACGCTTTTATCAACTTCAAGCGCAATGCCTCTAAGGAGCATACGCGCGACCAGTTCCCGCACAAACATATCGGCTATCTGATGAACATGCTCTTTTTCTAGATAATGGAAAACAATAATGTCATCCAGCCTGTTTAAAAATTCCGGTTTGAAAAATTTTTTAACTTCGTGCATCACCAACTGTTGGGCTTCATTATCGTTAGGCGCATCTGAATGCACAAAGCCAATCCTGCGTTTATCGGGCATCAAGGTGTCTGTACCGAGATTAGAGGTGCCGATAATAACGGTATTACGAAAAGAAACCATACGCCCCTGGGCATCGGTAAGCTGCCCGTCATCTAATATCTGCAAGAGCATATTAAACACATCAGGATGGGCCTTTTCCATCTCATCAAGTAACACCACAGTATAGGGGTTGTGACGAACACGTTCAGTCAACTGCCCGCCTTCCCCATAGCCTATATATCCCGGTGGCGCGCCGATCATCTTCGAGACCTCATGACGCTCCATATACTCAGACATGTCCAGACGAATGATTCTTGATTCATCATCGAGAAGAAAAGCCGCTAAGGCACGTGCCAGTTCTGTTTTGCCGACCCCCGTCGGGCCAAGAAAGAGGAACGAGCCAATCGGACGCTTGCTTGAAGTAATACCCGCACGGTTTCGGCGAATGGCATCCGCCACTGCACTGACCGCATCTTTCTGTCCGACAATACGTTGATGTAGTTTGTTCTCCATTCTCGATAGCTTCTCTGATTCCGACTCCACCATGCGTGCCACGGGAATGCCCGTCCAGCGAGCAACAACCTCAGCAATATCATCCTCTGTCACCATAGAGTCTTCTTTAGCTCTGCCCTGCTGCCACTCACCGCGTTCTTTCTGCAGCTGCTCTTCAACTTTAAGGATCTGCATCTGCCGCTGCGCTGCCTGCTCAAAATTCTGAGCATTGAAGGCTTCAGCTTTATCACGAAGCAATCCCTGATACTCGCGCTCAAGATCACGTAAATTCTTAGGAATAGTGGTTAGACGAAGATGCTTGCGCGAACCGGCTTCATCGATCAGATCCACTGCCTTATCGGGAAGGCGGCGATCGGTAATATAGCGCTCGGAGAGCCGTGTTGCAGCTTCAAATGCCGATTCGGCATAGTGAATATGATGATGTTTTTCATAACGCGGCGCAACGCCCTTTAATATAGCAATCGTATCATCAATACTCGGCTCTCTTACCAGCACCGGATGAAAACGCCGCTCCAGTGCTTTATCTACCTCTATATATTTGCGATATTCATCGAGCGTATCAGCACCTATTACCTGCAGCGTCCCCTGCGCCAAGGCCGTCTTAAGCAGACTCGGTGCATCCAGACCACCAGCACTGGCACCGGCTCCCACGACGGTATGCAGTTCATCAATAAACAGAATAACCTTGCCGCTGGCTTGAATAACGGCATCGCGCACAGATTTCAAACGTTCTTCAAATTCACCACGCATCGCGGCGCCAGCGACCAGTTCGCCCATATCCAGAGAAAGCAGACGTTTATTAAGCAGCGTATCGGGCACATTGGCCGAGACAATTCGTTGTGCCAGCCCTTCGACAATGACTGTTTTTCCGACTCCCGGTTCACCAATCAGGGCAGGATTATTTTTCTTGCGGCGGGAAAGCGTCTGAATAATCAAAGCAATCTCATCCTCGCGACCGATAACAGGGTCCAACTCGCCATTGCGCGCCATCTCGGTAAGATCTTTAGTATAAACTTCTAATACATCTTTTTTGCTTTCTGCGTCCTGTGTATTAAGGGTGCGCCCTCCGCGAATCTTTTTCAGAGCCTTTCTGGCTTGATCAGCAGTTATTCCTTCATTTTTCAGTAACACCGCCGTTGCGCCTGCCACCTCATCAAACAAGGCAATAAACAGCGTGCCAGTTCCTATATAATCATCACCAATATTTTTGGCTTCACCATAAGCAATGCGGAAAACTTCAGGCACATTTTGCGATGCCACTATTTGCTGTTTTTCCTCTACAGTGGTCGCCTTATGATAGTGCTGACGTATTTTTTCGATAATACGATTGACGGCGATATCGGTATCCGGCAGCAGATCCTCTAATATTTTCCGCGCCTCACTATCAGGCTGGGAAAGCAGTGCGACCAGCAAAAAATCCGGTGTCAGTACGCTCTGGCGCAGACTGACTAATTCAGCCAGCGCCATTTCCAGGCAGGCAATAACTCTTTGCGAGCTCTTCTGCACATAATTGTGGAACATAGCTCCCGATCCTGATGGATTTCCGAAGTCCGCCATAGCATCACTCCCAAGTTGCTACTTGATACTTATAATTCTAGTGCAGAGCCATAAAAAACGTAAATTTTTTATTAAAAACACTGTGTTTAGTGTTTTTCTTATAGAAGAAAAAAGACTGACCAAAAAACGTACCAGCTTGCTATAGCTTGTTAGCTTCCATGGATTTAAGCAATGTCTTAATATGTTCCATATCCTCTTCCGATATAAGATGCTGTTGGACGTATTGCTGTAGATGTTCGGACTGCGCTGTATGTATATAGCTCCTGAGCAATTTGCGCTGCACCCCCGCTGCAACAATAGGATGCTGCTGCTCTATATGGGCAATTTTCACTTCACAACTGTCTAGCCAGCCCTGCCATATTTTTGCCACTCCCTTGGCAACAGTCGCCGGAATTTTTTCCTCATCACTCCACCTTTGCAACTCATCGAGTACGTAATTGCAGCTAAAAAGTTTCGCCCAGGCCATCTCATATTCCTGCTCTAGCTGTTTATCAGAGGAGCTGCTTAGCGAGGCTTTAGCTAAAGTAAAGAAGCCGGAAAACTTCTTAGGTAGAAGTGAAAATACCGGTCTTTTGTATTGATGGCGAATCGCCTCCATCTGCTCATCAACTGAATCTTTCAACTCCTCAAAAATAGCCGCCCGGATCAAGCCCTGATCAAATAATTGATACAGATAGCCAATCTCTATGCTGGCACAACGCAGCATCAGGCGATGCCAGAAACCAACCGGGCCGACTTCAGCCCTAAACCAGTGTTGAAGTTGCTTCTCCTGCTCGGTAATCATAGGCATCAGTCTCAAGGAGAGCTCTTGTGGAGCGCCAGTGTCAGCAAAGCTTGTATTGAATAAGGGCTGCAGTGATTTTTGGCTGTGACGCAGCGTTGATAAAGTCAGCTCTGTATAGGTGATAGTATCGTTAATATCACTTTCCTTAAGTCCAAAGTAAGCTGCAATAGGCGTGATAAGGATCCCCTGCAGTAAAGTGCTAAAAAAAACCACACTGATAGCAACAGATAGAATAGTTTCATCTTGGAGTAAAGACACCAACCCCATCGCCAATGCCATGGTGACTGCGCCGCGCATGCCACCGACAAATACCAGGTGGCGAAATGTAACAGGGATCACTTTGCCTTGCCGCTGCAGGCGTCCAATCTGAGGAAGTAAAGCATAGGCGATAAGTGCACGGGATAGCCACAGTGCAGCAAGTACTATCACAGAAATAAAAGCATTTTCCCAGATCAGCGTTAAGTCTATCCACAATCCAACAATCAGAAATATACTGGCTGTTGCAATAAAGGAGAGGTAAGACCAGAAATGGTTAAGGTACTGTTGCGATTTTTGCGAGATGGGCAATGGCGCTTTGGCAGCGATAGTAATACCGGCAGTCGTCGTCGCCACTATACCGCTGGCATGCAGGATCTCTTCTGCAAACAGATAACTGCCAAGAGCCAAAATAAGGCTGACACTAATTTCCAAAAAGGGATCATCCGGAATTCTATTTAGCAGCACAAACATCAGCAGTGCAAACAACCAACCACAAAAAATACCGCCGCCAAACGTTAACAGAAAAAGGCCGCTGCCATTCCAAAAAATCGGCCAGAACCCTTCTGCGACAGCAAAGCTGACAACCAGTACTTTAGTCAAGGTGATCGCGGTGGCATCATTGAACAGACTTTCCCCTTCAATCAGCATGATCAAGTCTTTAGGCGCGCCTAACTGGCGAAAAGCAGTAATAACAGCGCTCGGATCCGTGGCACTGAGAATGGCCGCCAGTAATAAAGCGAAATGCCAATTAAGAGAGGTCAAAAAGCTGATAATAACGGCCACGACTAAAGTGGAAATCAATACTCCCGGCAAAGCAAGCGTAAAAATGGCCAGCCGATTGGCGGCTAATTTCTGAACATCCAGGTTATAAGCCGTTTCAAATATCAGAATAGGCAATAGCCCCCAGAGGATAACATCATGGGCAATTTCTTTGGTGGTCAGCGCCTTTAGTGGCAATCCTGATAAATCCTGAGTGGCATGGAGCACAAAACCGGCCAGCATCAACAATATCGGATAAGGAGCCTTAACCAGCCCGGACAGCGGCTTAGTGATAACCGTAATAAATAAAAAAACAAATATAGTCATCAAAATTATGGAAGTGGAATAATTCACGCGAATAACTGCCTATAACGTAATTAAAAGTAACGGTATATAATCAGGCTTGCTAGCAGTGAGACAATAACATTTCTCAGCTCAGCCAGGCTGAATCAGCTTGCGCTTCTTCCCAAATCAGTGCCTTCTGCGGCAAATCGATAGCCACTTGCATAAGCGCAGCATATTGCCAACCATTAGTTGCATCAACTACTGCTGAACAGCCTGATGACTGACTTTGATAACAAGCATCTCCTACTAATTTAGGCTAAATTTGACCAATTAACTTATAGAAAATGAATATTTACTGCGCTAACGTGATTTAGGCGGGAAATGATAGGAAGGTTTTTTGACATTTTAATATTCACAAAAAGTACTGACGATCTTAGAAATCCAGCTCAGCAATTATTCGCTTAACTTTTTTATATGCAGTAAGCCGTAATGCAAAAATGACTCTTATCATTCAGCAGAACCTATAACGACACTATGATTTAGCACTACTAAAAAAACGTTTCAGGTTGTCAGGTAACAATTGAGCTGTAGTATCTGCTTTCCTCGCTTGCCCGGCGCCTGCTTTGCGCACTAGCGCAAAGGCCTTAATAATTGCTGAATCACGCTCATTAAGCTGAAAAAGATGATCAGCACGGCAAGGACAGGCAGCACAAACCACATCAGCGGATGAAAACTCGGTGTTAATGAAAATCCCCATTTCATTAATGCAAACACCAATGCTTCTGCTCCTGCGACAGCTACCAGGCCTGCTGTCATCGCCATCATGCCGTATTCACTCCATAATGTCCGGCTGATCCTTTTTCTGCTTGCTCCCAGGGTGCGATACAGTGTAATTTCATCCTGCCGCTGTTTTAAGCTTAAACGCAACAAGGTAAATATCAGTAACACACCGCTGAGCACCCCCAGTCCCGCCAGTACCGTTAATGACCAACTAATCTGCGCCAGTAAACTTTGAATTTTTCCGCCTACAGTGCGAAAGTCTAATAAACTCACGGTTGGATAGTCACGGCCAAGCTTATTGAGTATTGGCACCTGCGGCTTATCAATTCGAAAGCTGACCAGCCAGGTTGCAGGCAGCTGGGCAATGACATCCGGGGTAAAGATAAAATAAAAGTTTGGCCTCATACTTTGCCACTGCACCTCGCGCAGCGAATTCACACGGGCGGTGAAAGCCTGACTCTGAACGGTGAAGCTTAATATATCGCCCACTTTAATGCCCAGTTCCTGCGCCACTGACTGCTCTACCGAGACGCCATTTTCAGCCGTCCATTCACCGGCAAGGAGATTATTGTCAACGGGTAGTTTTTCCACCCAGGTAAAATTAATTTCGCGGCGCAAAACATTAGGATTTTCATTGTTTTCGGCAGCCGATTCCTTAGCACTCTGGCCGTTAATTTCGGTTAAACGCCCGCGAATAATCGGATAAGCCGGCGATCTGGCAATGCCCTTATTATCCAGTTGCTGCAGATATTGCTGTTGTTGCTCAGGCGCAATATTAATCGCAAAAACATTGGCAGCATCAGGCGGCAGCGTCGCTTGCCAGTCACCAAGCAGATCGGTGCGTATCAGCCAGATAACCGCCACCAGCATCAATGAGCCGGATAATGCAGCTAACTGCATAATAGTGTTTTTGGGAGCACGCTTAATACGACTTAGTGCCAATGTCATTGCCGCGCCCCATTTCCCTCGACTGAACAGATGCAGGAGTCCGTAACTGAGCGTTGCCAGCACTAAAAACAGCACAATAAGGCCAAGACACAGCAGCCACACTAAGGGGGTCTTGCCATAAAAGAGTAAAAAAGCCGCTAAGGGAGGTGCAATCAACCACCAGCTTCTACGCTGCATCTTCGTTGCAGCCTGCGCCTGCAGCACAGTGATCGCCGGGGTACCCAATAAACGTTTTAACGGCATACCCAGCGCCGGCAAACCTATTAAAAAGGCGACCGCCAGTGCAAAGACAAAAGGCTGCCAGCCGTAACCTGGCAATGCCTCCGGTAAAATACCACTTAAAGGCAGACGCAACAGCCATTCTAAACCTAAACCAAGCACAGCTCCGATGAACAATGCACAGCTAAACATAATCGCAATCTGCAAGAATAACCACCTGCGTAGCCAGCGCCTTCCGGCGCCCATGCTTTTCAGCATAGCGACGCTATCAGCACGACTATTCGCGTAATGACGGCAAGTCAGCACCAGGGTCAGAGATGCCATTAACAACACCATAACAATGGTCAGGGATAAATACTGCTTGGCCTTGTCAATCAGCTGCGCGGTGCGGCTTGGATTGTTTTCACTGAGCCAGGACTCGCCCGCTTGTAATGGGTAGCCCTGCTGCAACTGCATGAGCAGACGCTCGTCGCCATTGAAAAAGGCACGGTAGCGGGCGCGACTTCCTAACTGCAGTGCGCCGGTTTTAGGCAAATCACTTTGATGAATAAACACGTTCGGCATAGTACGAAACGGATTAAAGGTGAGTTCAGGCTGCGCCTGTATTTTCCCGGAAACGGTTAACTCGGCATCGCCAATCGCCAGTTGTTCACCGATAGTGACATTCAATAAGGAAAACAGACGCTCTGCCAGCCATAATTCTCCCGGCTGCACAGTCCTATGTACTTTCCCTGCCGGCCCCATCAACAACAGTTCACCGCGCAGAGGATAACTGCTTTCCACCGCTTTTACGCTGATCAGCTGCATATCCGTATCACTAAATGCCATGGTCGCAAAGCTGCTCTGCAGAGAAACCGTTAACCCCAAATCCTGCGCAGTGGCGAGTAATGACTCAGGTAACGGATTACCGGATCTGAAAACCAGATCCGCCGCAATCAGCGAACGCCCTTGATTTGTCATCACTTTTTCAACACGTATCGCCAAAGCCGATAAGGCGACGACACAGGCAATAATTAAAGTCAGCGCCGCCATCACCGGCCAGAGCTGACCGGACCAGATCTCACGCCACCCCCAACGTAACAACATTTTATTGCCAGAAACTGCATTATTGTTTTTCACAAGGCCTCCTGCAGCCGGCCAGCCTTAATAGTTAAAATGCGTGAGCAGCGTTTCGCAAGAGCAGGATCATGGGTTACCAAAAGCAACGTTGTGCCATGATTTTTATTCAGCGCAAATAACAGATCAATAATATTTTCAGCGGTATGCTGATCAAGATTGCCGGTGGGCTCATCGGCAAAGAGTATTTCCGGCTGCGTCATAAATGCCCGTGCCAATGCCACACGCTGCTGCTCACCACCGGAGAGTTGCGCCGGCAAGTGTGTTTCGCGGCCAGACAAACCGACCGAGTGTAAAAGTTGTTTGGCCTTGTCGATATTTTCTCCTTCTCCGCGTAGAATAGCAGGCAAGGTGACATTTTCTAGCGCCGTTAACGAAGGGATTAATAAAAAGCTTTGAAAAACAAAGCCGATTGACTGACTGCGAATAAATGCACGCTGTTCGTCATCTAATTGTGATAAAGGCTGTCCAAGCAGCTCAATTTCACCTGAGCTGGGAAGATCTAAACCTGCTAATAGTGTCATAAGCGTTGATTTACCGGCTCCTGAGGTGCCGATAATGGCAATGGTTTCGCCACTGGATACAGAAAATGAGATATCTTCTAAAATAGATAGCTCTGTACCATTGGAAATAACAGATTTAGTCACTGAACTTACTTTAATGATGGATTCTGACATGACAAAAATATTTTCCTTTTGTTTTATAATGCTCTTTTCGACACTGGCAAACAGCACAACACTGCTTATTCTCGGTGACAGCTTAAGTGCCGGTTACAACATAAGCATTGAGCGTAGCTGGCCATCCTTATTAAGTGAACAGCTGCATAAACAGCATAAACCAACTGCAGTCATTAATGCCAGTATTTCCGGTGATACCACAGGCAATGGTTTGGCACGATTAGCGCCATTACTTACGCAGCATAAGCCCAGTAAAGTATTAATTGAACTGGGCGCCAATGACGGCTTACGCGGTTTTGCTCCACAAAGGATTGCAGCGAACCTTGAAAAGATGATTTTATTGGCTCAGGAACAAGGCGCACAGGTGCTGTTGATGCAGATAGATCTGCCGCCTAACTACGGGCAAAGATACGCGCAGGCTTTTAGTAGCATCTACCCAAGCTTAAGCACAAAATACAACTTGCCTCTTATCCCTTTTTTTATGGAAGAGATCATAGTTAACAATCCGCAATGGATAATGCAAGATGGTCTGCACCCGACACAACAGGCACAGCCCTGGATTGCTCAGTTTATGGCAGAGCAATTAGCCCCCTACCTGGATTAACTTTGCGCCTTTTGCTCTTTTACTGCTGCTGACTCAACTGCTCCTGCAGCAGCCCTTCAAACTCAGCGCTGCTATAAAAGCCAAGATGTTCAGCAGCTTCAGCCAGAGAGCTATCCATCTGTACCGCTTGTTTGACAATCTTTGCCGCCACATCGTAGCCAATCTGAGGGGCTAACAGGGTTATTATGGATAAATTACGCGCCATATTGCTCTCAATCTGCGCTTCATTTAAAGTCAGCCCGCTGACGCAGTTATCGGCAAAAGATGCCATGGCATCAGACAACAGCTCGATACTTTCCAGAACATTATGAATAATCAGCGGACGGTAAACATTCAGCTGCAGCTGCCCCTGTGATGCCGCCAAAGAGACACTTAAATCATTGCCGAACACCTGCACACAGACCATGCTCAAGGCTTCACATTGCGTCGGATTAACCTTGCCCGGCATAATAGAGCTGCCAGGCTCATTCGCCGGCAGCAGCCATTCATTAAAGCCACAGCGCGGGCCGCTGCCCAGTAAACGAAAATCATTAGCCATTTTAAGTAAAATAGCTGCAAGCTGTTTGAGAGAGGCACTATAACGCAACAGAGCACCTTCACCGGAAACTGCCGCAAATAAATCCGGGTGGGTACAAAAAGGCAGACCATAGTGTCGCGCCAGCTGCTTAGAAACCTTCTCGGCAAACTGTGCGGGTGCATTATGCCCCCCGCCCACTGCAGTTCCCCCTACCGCCAATTGGTAAACATCACTGAGGCTGTCGGCAAGTGCCGTTTTTGCCGCTGTGATTTGAGTATGAAAGGCTGACAGCGCTGCGCCAACCGTCAAAGGCAGCGCATCCATCAAATGCGTGCGCCCGACACTATACTCACTTTTAAAAAGCTGTTGTTTCTTGGCCAGCTGCGCATTCAGCCGTTCAATAGCAGGAAAAAGTTTTTCCTCGCTAAGTTGTGCAGTGGCAATATGCATGGCACTTGGAAAGACATCATTGGTTGACTGCGACATATTAACGTGATCGTTAGGATGAACCCTTATCTGCTGCGCTTGTTTATCAGCAGATTTTTTTTCAGCAAGTGAGGCATTGGCCAGCGAACTGATGACTTCATTGACATTCATATTAGTCTGTGTGCCCGAGCCGGTCTGCCAGACGCGCAGGGGAAACTGCTGCCAGTGCTTACCGGCTAAAATTTCAGCACAACCAGCCTGAATCGCCGCTCCCAGCTTTTCCGGCAATAAACCTTCTGCCTGGTTAACCTGTGCACAGGCCCGTTTAATCTGCACTAAAGCCGCTATAAAACAGGGTTCGAAACAATGCTTGCCTATTTTAAAATTCATCAGTGAGCGCTGCGTTTGCGCGCCCCACAAAGCGCCTTCAGGTATGGCTACCCTGCCAAAACTGTCTGAAGCATAACCTTGTGGCAAAGAATGCTGACCGTTATATTCATTTTGCTGCTTATTTTTGTCAGTCATAGTGTTACCTATTACATCTTTCGCTTAGCGAAAAATCCAGTTCAATCAATTTGTTTCTAGTATTGCTTAGCAACGTAACGCAACACCCCTCCAGAGAGAAAATAATCAAGCTCGCGCTTATTTTCTATTCTAAGCTGCACAGATACCTCTCGGGTCTTAGCTGCAGATGAACGAATCATCAGCTTTAAAAACTGCCTGGGTATTAGCTGTTCCCCCCACTCAACGCCTATCGTTTCATCACCATGCAAATTCAGGTCATTAACTGTGATAGCTTCAGCGAGTTGCAACGGTAATATCCCCATTCCAACTAAATTACTGCGATGAATACGCTCAAAAGATTCAGCAATCACCGCTTTAACATTAAGCAACAGGCAACCTTTAGCTGCCCAATCTCGGCTCGATCCTGTGCCGTATTCTTTACCGGCAAACACAACCAACGGCGTATGCTGCTGAATATAATATTGGCTGGCATCATAAATAGATACGATTGATTGTGCCGGCCTTGCTTCATCGAAGAGCCGCGTAAAACCACCCTCTTTGGGCTCGACCATGGTATTCTTAATGCGTTTATTGGCAAAGGTTCCACGCACCATCACCTCATGATTTCCGCGACGCGCCCCATAACTATTAAACTCTTCCGGTTTGACCTGTTTCGATAACAGATACAACCCAGCCGGACTGTTTTCATTAATTTGCCCCGCAGGAGAGATATGATCCGTGGTAATGGAATCTCCTAAAACGGCCAATATCCTCGCACAGGAGATAGCAGAGGGCTGCGCCTTAATATCAAAAAACGGCGGCTTGCGGATATAAGTTGATGCTTGACTCCAAGGATAACAAAGGGAGTTTTCTGCCGTTAAATTTTCCCACTCTTCTGTGCCGAGCATCATCTCTTGATACGCCTCTTTATACTGCGTTTGAGTCACCCGCTGCAGAGCCTGATCCAGCAAAGTTTTACTCGGCCAGATGTCACGTAAAAATACAGCCTGACCGTTTTTATCAAAGCCTAAGGGTTCAGCATCAAGATCAATACGCGTGTGCCCCACCAAGGCAAAAGCAATCACCAGTGGCGGTGAAGCAAGCCAGTTCAAGCGAACCGAGGGATGAATACGCCCTTCAAAATTTCGATTACCGGAGAGCAGCGCAGCAACGCTTAAATTTTTCTGTTCAATAAGAGTTTCGAGATCATTAAGTAAAGGCCCGGAATTACCGATGCAGGTGGTGCAACCAAATCCGACACGTTGGAATCCCAATTGATCCAGGTAGCCCTGCAGTCCCGTATCATCAAGATAACGAGCCACCACCTGAGAGCCGGGAGCCAGTGAGGTTTTAACATGAGCGGGGACAGACAAACCTTTTTCAACCGCTGCTTTAGCCAGCAGGCCAGCCTGCAGCATAACATGTGGATTTGAGGTGTTGGTACAGGAGGTTATCGCGGCAATAACAAGATCACCGTCTGTGATTTGACCGGCAACCTGGGAGACAGGAAAATGATGCCCGAGTATTTCAATCTCTTCCTGAGTTTTAGCTTTGATAGCAGAGAGCGGCAAGCGGTCTTGCGGGCGCCTCGGCCCCGCCAGCGAAGATTCAATATCAGCGAGGTTAATCGTGATATTTTCAGCATACAGTGGATCGGCCGTAGCGTCATCATGCCAAAGTCCCTGTGCTACAGCATAGGCAGCCACCTGCTCAATAATGTGCTGGGGACGATTAGTTAATTGCAGGTACTCAATCACTCTCTTATCAATCGGAAACAAACCGCAGGTTGCGCCATACTCAGGCGCCATATTGGCAATCGTCGCGCGATCAGCAACGCTTAGATTAGCAAGCCCGGGACCATAAAATTCAACAAATTTACCGACCACCCCGTGCTTTCTTAATCTTTGGGTGACGGTTAACACCAAATCTGTTGCCGTGGTACCGGCAGGCAATTCTCCGCTAATTTTAACACCGACAATTTGCGGTAGATTCAGGCTTAACGGTTGCCCGAGCATCACCGCTTCCGCTTCAATACCTCCAACTCCCCAACCAAGCACTCCCAAGCCATTGATCATGGTAGTGTGACTATCGGTACCGACTAGGGTATCTGGAATCAGTGTACCATCAAGGTCCCGAACCACCTGCGCAAAGTATTCAAGGTTAACTTGATGACATATGCCTCTGCCGGGAGGGACAACGGTTAAATTTGCAAACGACTGCTGTGCCCATTTTAAAAATTGATAACGCTCCTGATTACGCATCATCTCCATTTGCCGGTTGCGGGATAATGCGCCTTTATTGCCGGCTTGATCAACAATTACAGAATGATCAATGACCAGATCAACCGGACAACTGGGGTTTATTTTTTGCGGATCGCCCCCCGCCTCTGCCACGGCATCGCGCATCGCCGCTAAATCAGCAAGAGCCGGTACGCCGGTATAATCCTGCATTAGCACCCGGCTCGGGTAATAGGAAAGTTCCAACTCCTGATCAGACGCACCGCGCACCGCGCATAAAGCTTTAATCAGCAAAGGGGCTGCAGTTTCTCCCGGGTAATGGCGCATCACATTTTCCAGAAATAGTCGCGCCACCAGTGGTTGTTCGCTTAAAGTGAACTGAAAGTCCTGAGCGAGCTTTGGCAACGACCAGTAAGCCCGATCGCCTATCGTGCAGGAAAGCGTATCAAGATACCTTTCCCGCCAGTCGACTTCATTTGCCGGTATCATCTTCTATCCCCTTTTAATAAACATGCAGCATATAAGCGTAGTTCCCCAACCATACCATTAGCAAAAAACAGGGCAGACATTTTGTCAGGCCAACTCAATCACTGTTAGCATCTTGCCCCGATGGGATTGTATCCGCGTTAATACTCTTGAAGAATTTGAACAACTCACTGTCACTGGATAATACCAGCGTTGTGTTGTCAGCAATAATGCTCCGGTAGGCCTGCATAGTTCGCGTAAATTCATACAAATTCACCGCATCCGGGCTTTGGTTATAACCCTGCGCATAAATTTCGGTGGCTTTCGCATCGGCTACCCCGCGGATCTCTTCCACTTGCCGGTATGCTTCTGATTGAATTTTATTTAAATCGCGTAGTCGATTACCGCGAATTCTTGCCGCTTCTCCCTTTCCTTCAGAAAGAAACCGCTCGGCAATCTGTCGCCGCTCACTAATCATGCGGTCATAAATTTTGGGGCGCACACTCGCGTTGTAATTAATGCGTTTAAAACGAATATCAAGCAGCGTAATACCAAACACCTGCACCTTTTCTGCTGCAGCATTAAAAATTTCTTGCTCAACCAATTGGCGACCTTTCTGAATAGGAACCAATGCCCCCATCTTCAAGGCGCGCTCGGCATCGGTCAGCAGGTCATCACGCAATGGTTCACGGTCTTTGGTAGTACGGATAATCTCGATCAATTCATGTTTTGCGACTGCGTTACGGGTTTCGCTGCCAAGAATATCGTCTAATCGTGATTGCGCGCTGCGCTCATCGCGCAAGCGCAGAAAATACTGCAGTGGATCCGAGATACGCCAGCGAGCAAAGAGATCCACCGAGATATAAAGCTTATCTTTAGTCGGCATATCGGAAGGCTCGCCATCCCACTCTAAAACCCTTTTATCAATGCTATTGACCTCCTGCACAAAGGGGAGCTTTAACTTTAACCCCGCTTCGGTAACCGGCTCGCCTACCGGCTTGCCAAACTGAGTGATTATCACCTGCTCGACTTCACCGACCGTATAAAGAGCGCCTTTCAGCGACACAATAACCAGAAGCATCAGCAGCAATGCAATTACCGTATTAATTGACTTCATGGTCGTGCTCCCTGACTTGCATTAAGATCCAACCAAGGCAGAATATTCGGTGTCTGCTGATCGATAATTATTTTCGAGCGTATCTCCGGCAGCACCTCCTGCATCGTCTCAATATAGATACGTCTGCGGGTTACTTCAGGCGCCTTAATATATTCAGCTAACAAGGCATTAAAGCGCGCGACATCACCTTGTGCTTCATTAATTCGTTTCAAGCGGTAACCATCAGCCTCTCGAATACGTTGATCTTTTTCACCCAGCGCTAACGGAATCACTTTGTTATAATCACGGCGCGCTTCATTAATGAGCTTTTCTTTTTCCTGCTGAGCCTGATTAACCTCATTGAATGATTCCTGAACCGGTTTGGGAGGATTAATATTCTTCAGTTGCACCTGATCAATGCTGATACCCATGACATACTTGCTGGCAAGTGCCTGCATTTTGACAAGTGCCTCATATTCAATCTCCTGACGACCAATGGTGATCACCTCATCGACAGTACGATCCCCCACCACTTCGCGCATCACGGACTCAGAAACAGAGCGCAGGGTTTCACTAGGCTGGCGCACTTCAAATAAAAATTTAACCGGATCGGCAATCCGATACTGGACCACCCACTCCACAAGAGCAGCATTTAAATCACCGGTAACCATTTGTGTTTCCCGCTCACGATCAGCAGCAGAAGGACTTTGATATGGGTCACTTGCCCCCGGGGTCATAAAACCAAACTCCTGCTTTAATTGCCGTTTAACCGGAACAATGGTGGCACGGTCAATGCCCAGTGGCATTTTAAAATGTAGCCCCGGGGGGACCTCTTTCAAGTATTTGCCAAAGCGCTGCACAACAGCAACAGAGTCACTTGGGATAGTATAAATAGCTGTCCAGGTAGCAAAGCCAAGCAAGAAGAGAAAGAGAACATAACATAAAAAGCGCAAGCTGCCATTGTTATCGCCATTGGGTAAAAATTTTTTAAAATACCCATAACGCTTTTTAATATGTGCATTAAACTGCGCAGAATTTCGCTGTTCATCAAGCCAAGGATCGCCAGAAATATCTTGATCGTTTTCAATCGGCATAAAATTAACCTCAAGAATGGCAACAAACTAAGCCATCTATTTGCCATGATCTCTTTAATAAAATAATTTTTAATATCCTATTAGCGTTTATCGATTGGCACATAATCACGTGCATCATGACCACAATAAACTTGTCTGGGACGTGCAATCTTGTTATCCGAATCGTGCAGAAATTCCTGCCATTGTGCAGCCCACCCTGCACTACGCCCAATTGCAAACAGAACCGGAAACATGCCAACAGGAAAGCCCATTGCCTGGTAGATTAATCCGGAATAGAAATCCACATTCGGATAAAGGTTACGGGAAATAAAATAGTCATCCTGCAGCGCGATACGCTCTAACTCCAGAGCAATTTCCAGCAACGGATTAACACCCGTGACAGCAAAAACATCCTTGGCTAACTTTTTACAAATCTTTGCCCTGGGATCATAACTCTTATAAACACGATGCCCGAATCCCATCAGCTTCTTACCTTCTCCCGATTTCACGGACTTAATAAAATCAGGTACCTGCTCGACACTGCCAATTTCGTTTAACATTTTTAATACCGCTTCATTGGCCCCGCCATGGCGCGGCCCGTAAAGAGCAGCAATGGCAGCCGAAGTGGCTGAAAAGGGATCAGAATTAGAGCTGGCCACAGCTCGCATTGAACTGGTACTGCAGTTCTGCTCATGATCGGCGTGCAGAATAAACAAGACATCAAGCGCTTTTTCCAAGACAGGATCAGGCTCATAGGTCAATTCACTTGCCCGCCAGAGCATATTCATAAAATTACCCACATAGGATAACCTTTCGTCGGGATAGGAGTAACGGAAACCACGACTGTGACGATAAGCAAAGGCCGCCAGGGTCGGCATTTTACCAATCAAACGACAGGTTTGTGTATATATACAAGCTGGATCATTAATATGTTTAGCTTCGGGATAAAAAGTAGAGAGCGCCCCCACGGTACCGACTAAGGTTCCCATCGGATGTGCGTCATGACGAAAATTATCAATCAGCTTTTTGATATTTTCATGGATAAAGGTGTGCTCAGTAATATCACAGCGCCACTTCTGCAGTTGCTGCGCATTAGGCAGCTCCCCATTTAAAAGCAGATAAGCCGTTTCTAAAAAAGTGCTTTTCTCGGCTAACTGTTCAATCGGATAGCCCCGGTAACGAAGAATGCCCTTTTCCCCGTCAAGAAAGGTGATCTCACTTTTACATGAAGCTGTATTTGTATAACCCGGATCATAGGTCAGCAGACCGAAATCTTCTGCTGATGCTTTTATCTGTCTGAGATCAAGGGCATTAATAGTGGCACCGTAATTGGGATAGGTAGCATATTGAATAGGTATTTCATACTTTTTACCCGTACGGTTATCAATAACAGTTAAACTATGAAGATTCATGATATTTCCCCTGTAGCGTTTGCTCGTGGAGGCATTAGATAGAAAATACGAGGCCAATATTCCCTAAAGTCTAGTATCTTCTAACTGATTTTCAAGCAACTGCTAATGCACCTTTTATTATCTATACACTACAGGTAAAAGGTTATTCTCCAGCATGAACAAATTTTCTTACAGCCGACGGCTGATTGACACTGCTTAACAGAGTAATCTCACCTGCACTGACTATGCTTCCCTGCTCAACAAAGAGATAATGAGATGCGGCACTCAAGGCATCGCTAATATGGTGGGTCACCATTAAAACAGTGACTTGGTGCTTAGCGGCTAACGCTTTAACGATTGACAACATTTCTTCTCTAAGCACAGGGTCAAGTGCGGAAAAGGGCTCATCAAGTAGCAATAACGGTTTTCTCTGTACAAAACAGCGCGCTAAAGCAACACGCTGTTTCTGTCCGCCTGATAACTGCTTCGGAAAACGCGTTAATAGCGACTCAATGCCCACCTGCTTAGCAATAGTCACTATCTGCTGATATTGCTGAGCATTAAGTTTAAGGCCCGGGTGTAATCCTAAGCCGATATTATCGGCAACACTGAGGTGCTCAAATAAGTTTTTTTCCTGGAACAGAATCGCTAAGGGACGTTGGTGAGGCTCCATATTTATCACAGATTTACCTGCAATCAGAATATCGCCACTTGCCGGTGTTAAAAAACCGGCGGCTAAATTCAATAAAGTACTTTTACCTGCACCACTTCCCCCTAACAGGGCAACAATATCTCCCTTCTCAATCTCAAGGTTAAAATAGAATTTTTCCTGCTGATACTGATACAGTACATTATCAAATTTGAGCATATTCACCTCAAGCTGTTGTTGCTTATAAAAGTTGTTTTCTAATCATGAGCTTTTCCAACACGGCAAAGATACCAACACTAAACACCAGCAGAAACAGAGAAACAACAGCCGCAGACTGCATATGGTAACTACCGAGTAACTGAAAAAGATAAAGTGGCAATGTTCTAAAATCTTGGCTGCCAAACAGTGCGATAGCGCTCAGATCACCCATCGACAAGACAAAGCTTATCGAAAAGGCATGTGTAATAGGTTGTTTTAACGCTTGCCATTCAACGAGATAGAAACGTGAAAAACCGGACATACCTAAACTGGCACAGAGTTGTTCATATTGCTCGGCAATATGCAGCATCGGCTGGGCCAGTGTTTTGATTACATAGGGTAGCGCCATTAATGCGTTGACCAGAACCACAATAACAATTGCCAACTCAGATATATCGGTCAGACTCCTCAGTAACAGAAAAACCCCCGTGCTAATTACTAGCCCGGGAGTCACTAAAATAATAGTGCCAATAAGCTCTAACCTGTCAGCTCTAAAATGTAAACCACTTAACCGCCAGCAACGGCTGCTAATCAGAATTAAAAAACCACCGACAAGGGCTATAAAAGCGGCAAAAATAGCCACTAGAAATGAGTTTGTCAGGGCATGCCAAAAGCTACTATCACTAAGAACAACAAGCAATTGTGTATTGACACCACTAATCACCACCATCAACAGCGGCGGGATCACTAACAAAGCAGCCAATAAAATCCAACCTGTATCCCAACATTTATCACGCAAGCTATCATTAAACAGAGGAAAAGCGTGCGCCATCGTATTACTTACTACCGCTAGCGAGTGGGAAAAACGCTGGATCAGCATCACTAGCGCGCCGCAAAGCAACATCTGCCATAACGCCAACAGCGCCCCGGACTGCAGATCAAAATCAAACTTAATCGCCTGATAAATTGCCAACTCAATGGTGGTTGCTTTAGGCCCGCCGCCCAATGCCATTACTGCTGCAAAACTGGTAAAACAGAGCATAAAGACCAACCCGCAAACATGTGGAAGTTGCTGGCGCAGGCAAGGCCATTCAACCAATTTAAATTTATTCCAATGACTGATTCCCAAGTGAGCCGCGAGTTTATGCTGCTCCACTGGAATAGACTGCAAAGACTGCAATAACAGGCGCGCAGCAAAAGGAAGGTTAAAAAAGACATGCGCTAACAGTATGCCGTTCAGGCCATAGATTGAAAAGGGCAATTGTTGCTCAAAGTGCAGCAGGCATTGTGCAATCAAGCCGCTATTGCCATAGATTGCCAGTAACCCGAAAATGCCCACTAACACGGGTAATACCAGCGTGGTTGCAAAGAGCTTTAATAATAAAACTTTGCCAAAAAAATCACGGCGCGATAATGCATGTGCAACGGGTATTGCAAGACCCACGCTTAATAGAGTCGACAGAAACGACTGATAAAAACTAAACTGAGTAACATGACGGTAATAAGCATCCTGCCACAGGAAAGCGGGATTAAACGCCGATGAATGTACTAGTAACCCGGCAATCGCCGCAACCACAAAAACAAGAATGCTCCCGGCGGTAAACAAGCCGGGCAGCAACTGCCGTTTGCTAATCATTAATAAATATCGTTTAATCTATTAAGGCGTTGCGCCATTCTCTAACCCAAGCTTTGCCATGCTCGGCAACCTCTTTCGCGGTAAAAGAAAAAGACTCAGCGGGTACGGTTAATTGCGTAAATCCGTCCGGCAGTGCGACATCCGTCACCGGGTACATCCAGTTACCAGTTGGTATCGCAGACTGAAATTTTTCACTGACCATAAAGTTCAAAAACTGCTCTGCCAGTTCAGGGCTATGGCTGCTTTTAACTTTGGCCGCCACTTCGACCTGCGCATAATGCCCTTCCGAAAAGTTGGCTGCTGCATACTGATCATTTTCCTCGGCAATTAGATGGTAAGCAGGAGAGGTTGTGTAGGAAAGCACCATATCGGCTTCACCTTTTAAAAACATGCTATAAGCTTCTGACCAACCCTTGGTCACGGTTACCGTCTTTTCCGCCAGCATTCGCCAGGCCTGAGCGGCATTATCCCCATAAACCCATTTCATCCACAGCATTAATCCCTGCCCCGGCGTTGAAGTGCGTGGATCTTGGTAAATTATCTTCAAATCATTACGCTTTTCGACCAGCTCTTTTAAGCTTTTAGGTGGGTTAAGCAGTTTTTCTTTATTGTAGACAAAGGCAAAATAGCCATAATCAAAAGGAACAAAGGTTTTATCTTTCCATCCACCCGGTAAAAGAAGCTTAGAAGTGTCCACTTGGTGCTCCATTAATAACCCTGTCTTTTTTGCTTCCTCGAGAAGGTTATTATCCAAGCCAAGCAGCACATCTGCCTTGCTGTTTTTACCTTCTAAACGCAGCCGGTTTAATACTGAGACACCGTCGTCTAAAGCAACCAACTCAAGCTCACAGGCACACTCAGCTTCAAACGCTTTTTTTATTTTCGGGCCCGGTCCCCAGTCAGAAGCAAAGGAGTCATAAGTATAAACAACCAGTTTATCGGCTGCAGCGGGCATTGAAAGGATTGCTGAAACAGCAATTGCAGAAAGGATTCTTTTCATTATGCACTCCATCTATAATAGTGATAAAGGCATAAGAAAAATGCTGATCATTTACGAATATTGACAAGCTCAATTCCTACGCCAGTATTACCTGGTTCAGGTATACGGGTTTTATCTCAGCCTGTAAGCAGGCACCCCGTTGAGAAGCTTTATTGTATACCCAAAAGAAGTTGAAGCACTAAAGCTTTCGCTAATATTATTTATTGCTGTTAATTATTTGAACAACTGTACTAACGTTATAACCCTTCGATAATCATTAATATAATTATCTATTCATTGACACTTCTAAAAACGAATACTAGCTACGTTATTGATTTGTGCTACGCACCGAAATATATGAGAGCTTAGTGTGATAAACGAAGGATGCTTACCACACCGCCTTGCAATTCGCCCGTTCCTTAAAAGTGAATGTATTAAATTCCATTTTCAGGAGAATAATAATATTGATGTATTCAAATTGTTAGCGATTACGATCGGATTCAGAAGAAAAGTGATAATTTACATTAACCCTTCCTCTATACACTATGTTACCTTGCTCATTCATCAACTCTTGAACAGTCACGTAACCACTTTCGAGATTCACACTACTTCTTTCTTTAGCGCTCATAAAGCCCGATACTCCAAGTTTATCGGCTAGTTGTGCGCCGCTTGACTTCTGCAAATCTTGTAATGTTTCAAAGCCAATAGAATAAGCCTTATCTTTTGTGGCAACAGCCGTTGTTTCGATCACCTCATAACGACTATTATGATCATAATTGCCCGGAATAACTTTTGCAGCATAAGCACTTGCAGCAAGTAAAAGTAGTGATGACGCTAGAATTAGGGTTCTTGCCATTGATGATGCTATAACTAGGCTTCTTGTCGTTGTATTCATTAGTTTATCCTCTTGCGGCCATTTATACACCATAAGTGTAGTAATCACAGGCTTCCATACAAGTCAAACACACAAATTATTTAACAAATTATTAACACAAATGCAGCTATATTTGACTTTGATAGGACACAAAGAAAACCAAATAGATTTAGCCTGTACAAAACACTGGCGATGTGACAGGAAACTACAGGCCTTGCAGTGCTCACCCGCTCGTGATACATCGCTGTCGCGATACTCGCCCTACGGCATGTTTTTTATCCCCCCATGTTCGAGTGGTCATCGCACAGGCGCTTAAACAAAAAAATCCCTGCTGGTATCAGAGTGCCTAGCTTATGCAAGCCAATGGCGATGGTCAGGACTCGCGGAGCTCATCCGCTCGTGACCCCAGGCTGTCGCGATACTACAGGGCGCGCAGAGCCCGCTCGTGAAACAGTGCTGTCGCACTACTCGCCCCTACTATCAGCCACTGCGTGGCAACTCTTTATCTCCCATGTTCGAGTGGTCATCGCTTCAAGCGCTTAAACGAAAAAATCCCTGCTGGTATCAGAGTGCCTACCTTGTGCAAGCCGATGGCGATGGTCAGGACTCGCGGAGCTCGTCCGCTCGTGACACATCGCTGTCGCGATACTCGCCCTACTATCACATGAAAGGAAACTACAGGGCTCGCAGTGCTCACCCGCTCGTGATACATCGCTGTCGCGATACTCGCCCTACGGCATACTATCTGCCTTCCCCATGTGAAAGTAGTTTGTCTTTTATCAAGCGCCTAATACGCAAAAAGCCCAGTCATTTCTGACTGGGCTTTTTGCGTATTAGGCGCTTGGCGATGACCTACTCTCACATGGGGAAGCCCCACACTACCATCGGCGCAGCTGCGTTTCACTTCTGAGTTCGGCATGGGATCAGGTGGGACCACAGCGCTATTATCGCCAAGCATAAAAAGTTAATTAGAAAAGCCAATGTTCAATTTGTTCGTTTAATCTATTTTGTAAAATATGCTTCGC
>CAXXRV010000024.1:0-567539 GCA_963674525.2 uncultured Psychromonas sp.
CTTCGGCTTTGTGGAAATGCCGGAAAAAGATGCGCAGAATGCCATCAAAGCATTAAATGAAAAAGAGTTTCAGGAACGCTCATTAAAAGTGCGTGAAGCCAACGAACGTGCTCCGCGTCCGGCAACAGCAGATAATAATGTTTAAGCTTTAATTAATATGCATTTTTAAAAACGCCCGCCGGGCGTTTTTTTATGACTGTTGAACTAGACTAAAAGAGGTTAATAACAAAAACGGAGAATCTCTATGCATTTAGAAGGCAGCGTGTTAGTTCTCATGTTTGTGGTGTTATCGCTGTTATTAGGCGCATTGGTCAAATCCTTACCTAAACTGCTTATCTCACCCTATAGCGTGGTCTTATGTTAGCTGGATTAAGTCTCGGTTTATACGGCCGCTCCGAACATATCTCAGAGCATCTGCCGGCGCTCAGTTTAGCCATAGATGATCTGTCACTCATTGATCCGCACCTGATCCTGCTGCTGTTTCTGCCGACCCTGATTTTTGAATCCGCCTTTGCCATGGAAACGCATCTGTTTAAGCGTATGTTCAGCCAGATTGCCATACTGGCGGTCCCCGGACTCATAGTCACCACCTCGTTAACAGCAGTTTTAGCTTATTACTTTTTTCCCTGGGGCTGGTCATGGACTGTCTGCTTTCTATTTGGCGCATTGATCAGCGCCACCGACCCTGTTGCCGTAGTTTCTCTATTAAAAGAGGTCAGTTCCCGCAAACGCCTGGAAACCTTAATTGAAGGAGAATCGCTGCTCAATGACGGTACCGCCATCGTATTATTTACCCTGTTTTATGGTTTATTGGCTTTAGACGGTCAAGCCAGTATCAACCTGCTCTCTATTTCAAGCAGTTTTTTATACGTGGTACTGCTCGGTTTTTTAATCGGCCTGCTGATAGGCGGCTTGGTTTTATGGTGGGTCGGACATCTGTTTAACAAAGCCATTATTGAGATTACCCTGACCATTTCCGCTGCTTATCTGGCCTATTTTATTGCTGAAAATATATTTCATGCTTCCGGGGTGGTCGCTGTGGTCACCCTCGGTCTGCTGCTCGCCAGTGTCGGGCGGACGCGCATCTCCCCTGAAGTCTCCGGATTTCTGCACCATTTCTGGCAAATGATGGCACATATTGCCAATACGCTTATTTTTATTTTAGTCGGCATTATTATTGCCACCCGCATTCGCCTCGATGTCTGGGACTGGTGGATTACCTTAGCCGGCCTGTATCTCGGTATTCAAGTGATCCGCGCCTTTTCTGTGCTGCTGTTTATGCCGCTGTTAAAGCGCATCGGTATCAGCATCAATAAAGCAAAGGCCATTGTTCTGGTCTGGGGAGGGTTACGCGGCGCGGTTTCCCTGGCATTGGCCTTAATTATCGCCCAGGACACAGTGTTAGCCCTTGATTTTGGTGATCAGGTATTGTTTTTAACGGCGGGTATTGTTGTCCTGACCATTGTGATTAACTCCAGCACCATGACCATGGTGCTCAGGTATCTAGGACTGGATAAACTGCCGCCTGCCAAGCAGGCCAGCCTGGAGAAAGCGCAGTTCAGTATTAAACAGCGCCTTGTAAACGAATTACCCGCCTTACAGGAGAATGAGTTTTTACAACGCGCCAATTGGCCGGTTTTAACCAAGCCGCTCGATGATATCAAGCAGCAAGCCACGCCCGGCGGCTCAATAGGGATTCAGGAAGCCGACTTACGTATTGCCTTTCACCGGCGTTTATTGGAAAGCGAGCGGCAATTTTACTGGTCACAGTTCAACCAAGGTGCGCTGACCGGCGCTGCGGCCAAGCAATTAGTGAATGCCGTAGAGGTCGCGCTCGATGGCGAGCCGACCATATTTCCGCGAGAAAGTTTATTTCAGCTCTGGAAAACCCCAAACTATCTGCGCTGGTTTAACCATATCCATTTTCTCAACCATATGATTGTGCACCTTTCCTTTGAAAAATTAGCGCGCAGTTACGATACCGCACGCGGCTTTATTCAGGCCCAGCAGGAGATAGAGAAATATGTTACATCCCTAGCCCCTTCCGAGCAGGATGCACAGGATGCGTTAAAGGATATCGCACTTAATAAGCAGCATACACGTCAGCATATTCAACAGCTGCGGGAAAACTTTCCGGATCTTTCCTTTAGCCTGGAAACCCACTCCGCACATCGTTTAATGCTGAATTTAGAACGCGTTTATCTTCAGGATCTGATTGCCGAAGGCGTATTAGATGAGAGCGAAGCGCATAAACTGACTCTGGAAATTGAAAATAAACTCGCCCACCTTAAACAGCAACCACACAGAGTCAGCGCCAGAGAGATCAGCAAACAGCTTGCACTTATGCCCTGGGCCAAAGGCATCACAAAAAGAAGCCTGTATTTATTAAGTAACCTTGCCCAGAGACAAATTTTTAACGAAGGTGAGCTTATCTTTCGCCAAAACAGACATGCCTCCGCCATTGCGGTAATACTGCACGGCAAGGTCGGTGTACTCAGCGCCTCGCATGACGAGGTAATCGGCAGCGGTGAAATTATTGGTATTTACGGATTTTTAAGCGGCTGCTATAAACACAGTGCCAAGGCGCTCAGCGCTGTAGAAGTGATCTGGTTGGATATCAATAAACTGAAAAAAATTATCGCCAAAGATGCGCATTTAAGCGAAACTTTTGCCCGACATCTAGAGCATGAAGCGCTTGACTAAAGAGTAACAATCTGCGCTGCAGGATAACAGCTGTGCGGTAGTTAAGCCGCAGCTCAGCTGTCTTTATTAACGAAAAAGCACTGCTCATCATTGCCGTAGTGCTTAATGACTAGGCACTAAAATCAGGCCGTCTGCTTTGGCCGGCGTTGCCATGGGCAGTAAATTGCCGTCCTTCATTTTATGCAGCAGCGCTTCAATGGCCGCCGGTGATTTCGGCTCACTGATGTAATAGCCCTGAATCGAATGACAGTTCAAGCGTTGTAAAAACTGCAGTTGTTCCTGCGTTTCCACGCCTTCAGCGACCACCCTTAAGTTGAGGTTTTTCGACAAAGCGATAATAGATTCCAGTATTGCTTCATCACTCTGAGCTCCGCCGATATCATTGATAAATGTGCGATCGATTTTTAATATATCCAAGGGTAACATTTTCAAATAACTCAGTGAGGAATAGCCGGTACCAAAATCATCCAGAGAGACCTGAATTCCCTGCTCATTAATACGGCGCAGCACCTCGACCACGACATCCGGATCTTTCATCACTGCACTTTCAGTGATTTCCAGCTCCAGCTGCGAAGGCTGCAGACCGGTTTCCTGAAGAATTTGCTGTAAGGTGCTGAGCAGTGACTTGTTCTCCAACTGCCTGACCGACAGGTTTACCGAGATGGAAACCGTCGACGGCAGCAACCCCGATGCATGCCAGCGCTGAATCTGTGCACAGGCATTACGCAGTACCCATTCCCCAATAGGTACGATCAGCCCGGCTTCTTCAGCAACGGAGATAAACTCTCCCGGCGGAATCAGCGCCTGACCATCTGGCTGCCAGCGCAACAGCGCCTCCATACCGATAATCTGCCCAGTGTCGGTATCGACCTGCGGCTGATACTGGAGAAAGAACTCTCTGCGCTGCAGGGCATGGCGCAGGCGGTTTTCCAGCTCAATAGCTTTAGAAGCCTGCTCCTGCAGCTCGGTCGTATAAAACTGGAAATTATTACGTCCTCTGGATTTCGCCAGATACATCGCCATATCGGCACACTTGAGCAGGGATTCCATGCTTTTCACTGCATCAGAAGCGGGATACAGGGCAATACCTATACTGGTACCGATCAATACTTCATGGCCTTTAATGGTAAAAGGCTTATTCATGCTGGTGATTAGTTTCTGCGCCACCATCGCCGCCTCACGCGACTCACTGCAGACCTCTTCTAAAATCACTGTAAATTCATCGCCGCCGAGGCGGCTGACCGTATCGCCTTCGCGGGTCACCGACTGCAAACGTTGCGCCACCTCTTTAAGGAGCAGATCGCCGGCATCATGGCCTAACGAGTCGTTCACCTGTTTAAAGCGGTCCAGATCCAGAAACAGCAGTGCCAGCGTGTGGCCATGACGGTCCGAGCGCGAGATCGCCTGGCCGAGCAGGTTGGAAAACAGGGCGCGGTTGGGCAAGCCGGTCAATGAATCGTACTGTGCCAGGTAAACTAACTTCTCTGCCGTTTCCTTACGCTCACTAATATCCTGAAAGACCAGCACCATGCCTTTATTCTCGGATGTCGAATTACAAATCGGACTGGCGTTAAACTCAACCGGAAAACTGCTGCCGTCAGCGCGATAAAACCATTGCTGATCATCCTGAACACTGCGCTGCGTCAGCATGGCGCTATAAAGTTCACTCTTTGCAAAGGGAAATAGACTTTGATCCAGTCCCTGAATATCGGCATAGTCAAGCCCCAGTATGCTGTCATCGTCATACCTCAGTAGCTGTTTGGCAGCCGGATTAGCAAAGCTGATCTTGCCGCTGGCGTCAACACTGATAATCCCTTCGGCGGTTGATTTAAGCAGCAGCTCTTTATGATCCTTGACCCGCTCCAGTTCATACAAGCTTTTCTCAAGCAGGCTTTTATTCCTGCTCAGCTCGAGAAAGAAACGTACCTTGCCGAGTAGAATATGCGCCTGAACAGGTTTAAAGAGGTAGTCGACGGCACCGACATCATAGCCTTTAAATTCAAAGGTCTCCTCTTTGTCAGCCGCAGTGACAAAGATGATCGGGGTATGCAGACTGTTGCGGTTACCGCGGATCAGCTCTGCGGTTTCAAAGCCATCCATTTCCGGCATCATCACATCCAGCAGGATCAACGCAAAATCATGGCGCAATAGCAGCCCCAGCGCTTCAAAACCGGATTGTGCCGTGTAAATCTCAGCATCGATGTCCTGCAATAGCCTGCTCATTGAGCGGATATTTTCCATCAGGTCGTCGACAACCAGAATTTTCGGTCGCGGAATATCATTTAGCATTGTCTATTTCTCTTCTTTCATCTTTAGCACTCAAACAACTACTGTTGCGGCACTTAATATAAACGCGCATCAAGATGGCCAGTTTCACCCCCGGCACTATGATACAATATGTTTTTTGATATGTATTTGATAAAACACCACAAAAACAACTTTATTAAATCAGATTGCTGCGCTGCAACCCGGCCAGCAGGCAACCTATCTGCTTAAAGATATCCAGCACTCGATCGACCGCTGTCGCTTTAAGGGCCGCTCGCGGCATGACATCGACCGCCGCTGTACTCGGGCGCTGAACAATAGTCAGCCCGCCAGCTTCCTTAACCTGCTTAAGCCCGCTGCTGCCATCGCCATTGGCACCGGTCAGAATCACCGCCACCAGATGCTGCGCATAAGCATCTACCGCACTTTCTAAAAGCACGTCAATGGCGGGACGGCAATAATTGACCCTGGCATCGATCGACAAGCTAAAGTGACCGTCACTTTCCAGCAGCGAGTGATAACCTGCAGGGGCAATATACACCTGCCCGGGCAATAATGGCTGCTTATCCTCAATTTCGACCACCGGCAGCGCACAATAGGGCTGGAAATACTCATGCAGATAACTGCCCGAGCCTTCCAGGCGATGCAGCACCACCACCACAGGCAGCACAAAGGATGCCGGCAGTTGCGCCAGGATCAGCGGCAGCGCCTGTATCGCCCCCGCCGAGCCGCCGATAATCACCACGCGATAGTCATCAGCAGCCGTTTTTACGGTATCGGCCGATAATCGCTGTGGGCTAATGGTCGAGCACCTCATCCATTATCGGCTGCGATTGTCGGCTCTTAAGCAGATTGCTGAACATCACATCACTTAACGGCGGACTGATCAAAAATCCCTGCACATTACAACAGCCCTGTTCCAGCAGGAATGCCGCCTGCTCCGGCGTTTCCACGCCTTCCGCCACCAGCTGAAAATCCAGTGAATCGGCCATGCTGATAATAGTATTGACCATGGCATCATTCTTGGCATCTTTACCGATTTGACTGACAAAGGGTTGCGCGACCTTGAGATTGTCAATAGGTAAGCTTGATAGCTGCTTGAACGAAGAGTAGCCTGTCCCGAAATTATCCAGGGCAATGCGTACGCCCATTCTGTGCAGTGCCTGCAGCACCTCTGCGATCGCTTCCTGCTCATCCATCAGCGCATTTTCTGTCAGCTCCAGGATTAAGCGCTGCGCGGGCATGCCATTGCGCTGCAGAGCAGCATGGAGATTGTCAACAAAAGCATCGCGCAATAACTGCCGGCTGGAAATATTGATCGCCAGATTGACCTGTGCATCGAGCAAAGCGCTCTCCTGCCAATGCAGAAACTGCCGGCAGGCGCTGTCAATAATCCAGTCGCCAATCTCATAAATAACACCAATCCGCTCCGCAATGGGAATAAATTTTTTCGGGCTGATCATACCCAGCTCAGGATGCTGCCAGCGCAATAGCACTTCAATGCCAGTCAGCCGTCCGCCGGGTAACTGCACCTGCGGCTGATAGTGAAGAAACAGCTGTCCGGAGCGCATGGCGACACGCAAATCGTGTTCCAGGCGCATTCTTTCCACCGCGGCGCGATGCATATTCGGCGCATAGAACTGGTAATTATTGCGCCCCTGCGCCTTAGCCTGATAGAGCGCAATATCAGCCGCTTTGACCAGTGCTTCGGCATTGTCGCCACAATCAGGGTAAGTGGCGATGCCGATACTCGGACTGATAAAGACTTCGTAACGGTTAAGCTGATGCGGCGGTGACAATGACTGCAGAACTTTCTGCGCGACAACCGCGGCATCCTGCGGCTGAGCGATTTCATCGAGGACAATAGCAAACTCATCGCCGCCCAAACGGGCCACCAGATCGCTGCGTCTGAGGTTGCTCTTCAGGCGCTGCGCGACACTCTTTAACAGATCCGCCTCACTTTCACTCGGCGCGCTGGACTGGCCGGCGACACTGTACTGCAGGCGCTGCGCGACACTTTGCAGCAGGCGATCCCCGGTATCATGGCCGAGGCTGTCATTGATATCTTTAAAGTGATCCAGATCCAGCAGCAGCACCGCCATATAGCCCTTGCGACGCTGGCTGCGGGCAATAGCGATATTCAGAAAATCCTGAAACAGCGAACGGTTAGCCAGACCGGTCAGAGGGTCATACTGCGCTAACTGCAGCAATTTCATCTCACTTTTTTTGCGCAGCGTAATATCCTGAAAGAGCAGCACGCCACCAATAAAGCGCCCGCTGCTATCCTTTAGCGGTGTGCTGGTAAAATCAGCAGGAATCTGCAGCTGGTCGCATCCCCAGAGCAGTGTATCATCGACGTGATAGGGCCGGCCGGCCTGATAAGCCATATACACAGGCGACTGTTCCCAGGCCGGAAGCGCCTCATGATCACGACTATAGAGCAGCTCATGAAGATGACGACCACGCAGTTGCTGCTCCGAGTAACCAAGCATTCTCTGTGCCGTGACATTGGCAAACTGAATATCTCCCGATGGAGCAATGCCGAGAATACCTTCCCCGGCACAGTTCAGCAGCAGCTGGTACTGCTGCTTAAGGGCCATCAGCTGATGCTGGTAATAATCCAGAGCCAGAAACACTTTGACCTTGCTTAGCAAAATATCACTATCGACAGGTTTGATCAGGTAATCAACGGCACCGGATTCATAGCCTTGAAAGACATATTCACTGCTGATATTCAGGGCGGTCATAAAAATAATCGGCGTGCTACGGGTATCTTCATCCTGGCGAATCAGCATCGCTGTTTCATAACCATCCATTTCCGGCATCTGCACATCAAGCAGAATCAGTGCAAATTCATGATGCAGAGTGATAGCCAGGGCTTCATTACCCGAACTGGCCAGAATGACCTCTGCCTCACACTCCTGCAACAGGCTGTGCATAGCATAGAGATTTTCCGCTTTATCATCGACGACCAGGATTTTAGAACGATGCTTTTCAATCATCAATTTCCCTCCAATATCGGCAGAGTATTCTCCGCCACGTTATCCAGACAGGCCGTCATTGTTGTCAATAAGACGTCAATATCAGCCGGCTCAGGAAAATATTGATAGCTGCCGCCGGGCAGACAGGCTTCAGCCAGCGCCTGCAGCTGTGCAGCAAGGACCACGCAAACCGGCACAGTATGCCTGTCATTATGCGCTCTGATTGCAGCAAAAAACGGCTCAGCTTGTTCACTTGCCAGGTTGTGGGAGATAATAATAATATCAACCCGCTCCTCCATGCACAAACGGGTCACCCGGTCACGCTGTTTTCCGCTTTAATAACGGTAAAGCCATGGCGCCTGAACAGTGCCGTCAGGTTAAAACTATTACGCATATCGCTATCCAGCAGCAGCAAGGTTTTGCCCTTCGCCAGTTTCGCCAGGCGCGGCTGTAGCTGGACAGCTTTCTTAGCGGCCTGCGGTTTTTCCGCCTGCACCTGTGCGCTCGCCGGCATCGACGGCTGGGGAGTCGCCCTATGCAATTGCCGCTGCTTTGTTGCCTGCAGCGGTAAATAAAATGTAAAACAGCTGCCCTGCTGCACTTCGCTGCTTACGCTGATTCGCCCGTCGAGCAGGCCGGCCAGCTCGCGGCAAATCGCCAGTCCCAGCCCTGAGCCTTCATAGTGGCGGTTAATCGCCTGATCCACCTGCTGAAAAGATTCAAAAACCATCGCCTGCTTATCCGATGCAATGCCGATACCGGTATCCACTACGGCAAAGGCAATTTCGTTATTACCTATTTGACTGATGCTCAGCAGCACCTCGCCCTGGCGAGTAAATTTAATGGCATTGGCCAACAGATTTTTCAGTATCTGCTGCAGACGCAGCCGGTCTGTCTGTACAGTGTTCGGCAGATCATCACTGAGGCGCAGTTGAAAGTGCAGATTTTTTTCTGCAGCCAAAGGCGCAAACTGGTCCTGCAGACGTTGCGCCATCTCCGCTAACGACACTGCTTCACTATGCAGCGCCATCTTACCCGCTTCAACCTTGGACAAGTCAAGAATATCGTTAATCAGGTGCAAAAGATCCTGGCCCTCGTGACGAATAATAGCAGCCGCTTTGATCTGCTCGTCATTAAGGTTGCCTTCACCGTTAGCCGCCAGTTTTTTAGCGAGGATCAGCAGGCTGTGCAGTGGCGTACGCAGTTCATGGCTGATATTAGCCAGAAAAGCGGATTTATACTTATTGGCCAGCTCCAGCGCTTCGCGCTCTTTGCGTTCGCTGATATCCTGAAACACCAGCACCGCCGTCGCGCCCTGCTGGCCATCGGTGAGCGTGACCGTATATTCCACCGGAAAGCTATGGCCGGCGGCATGGCGCAGCGCATGCTCGTCAGAAGAGGCGACGCCCTGTGCTCGACACTGCTCAATCAGCGTATTCGGCAATCCGTACTGGTGACTCTGCTGTGCGTCGCCGGGCAATAAAAACTCATCTAGCGCAGTGCCAAGCAGATCTTCCGGAACCATGCCCAGCAAGCGTGCCGCCGCCGGATTGGCAAAGGTAATGCATCCCTGTGAATCGAGACTTAATATCCCTTCGCCGACTGAGCGCAGCAGTAACGCATTATTATCGCGCAGCTGCTGAATTTCCTGGAGATTATCGGCAAGCAACAGTTGCTGCTGTGCCAGCTCCAGAAACACCCGTACTTTGCTGAGCAGTATCGCCGGCTGCAGCGGCTTAAACAGATAATCAACCGCACCGAGACCATAGCCGAGATCTTCTCTGTCGGTATCTTTATCGGACGCGGTGACAAAAATAATGGGAATATGACGGCTCGACTCATGATTGCGGATCAGCGTCGCGGTTTCAAAACCGTCCATTCCCGGCATCATCACATCCAGCAAAATCACCGCAAAATCATGACGCAGAACCTGGGACAGCGCCTCCTGCCCCGAGGTGACGGCAATCACTTCGGCATCCACTTCGGCTAAAATACGCTGCAGTGAATGCAGATTTTCCGGACGATCATCGACAGCCAGAATTTTCAAACGAGCGGGAGTATTTGCCAGCTTCATATTATTTGCCCTGATCTGCGCATTCAATTTACACGGCTCCCGCTGCACAGACGCTTGTAGATTTTCTGCTCCGCAACTTGTTCTTCAAAGTGATTCTCCAGCGCTGAAAATTTCAGCGATTCTTTATTACCCAGGCATAAAAAACCATGCGCCGACAGGCTGTCATGCAGTAATGTCAATACGCGGTTCTGCAACTGCTGGTCAAAATAGATCAGCACATTGCGGCAGATCACCAGTTGCATTTCACCAAACACACCGTCACTGACCAGATTATGATTGGCAAAGGTGACATTTTTCTTCAGCGTTTCCTGCATTTTCGCCGCGCCATAGCGCGCGTGATAATAATCGGCAAAACTGTTTTCACCGCCGGCACGGCGATAATTGTCGCTATACTGCTGAATCCGCTTCAGCGGATAGATTCCCTCTTTGGCCAGCGCCAGGGAGTGATTGTTATAATCGGTCGCATAGATTTGCGCGCGCTCATAAAGCCCCTCTTCCTTGAGCAGGATCGCCAGAGAATAAACCTCTTCACCGGTGGCACAGCCTGCATGCCATATTTTGATAAAGGGATAGGTCTTTAAAATCGGAATAATATCTCTGCGCAGCGCCGCAAAAAAAGCAGGATCGCGGAACATATCCGTCACCGTCACCGACATCACCTTTAAAAAACCATCGAAAAAGGCCTTATCATGGAGCATAGGCGCGATAAGATCGCTAATGCGACTGACCTGTGTACGCTGCATATATTGAGCAATACGACGCTTGAGCGAGGCTCTGGCGTAATGGCGAAAGTCATAACCGTAACGCTGGAAAATAGCGTCGAGCAGCAGATCGACCTCCAGCTCCTGTAATTCTTTGTCTACTTGTGTCATTTAAATAACCAAACTCTAATCATCGAAAGCAGTTTTTCCACATCAATCGGTTTTGTACAATAATCGTTAGCACCGGCGGCAATACTTTTACTGCGATCTTCAGGCATCGCTTTCGCCGTCAGAGCAATAATCGGCAACTTTTTAAAGGTCTCCTGCAGACGAATTCTGCGCATCGCCTCATAGCCGTCCATCACCGGCATCATAATATCCATCAGTACCAGTTCAATATCCTCTTCCTGGTCCAGTTTCTCCAAAGCCAGCTCCCCGTTATCAGCAAGAATCACCTCCAGACCATGCTCGCGCAGTACCTTGGACAGGGCATAGGTGTTACGCAGATCGTCATCAACCAGCAGTATCTTGCGCCCCTGCAGCACCTGCTCGGAGTTATGCAGCATCTTGATAATATTGCGCTGTTCACTCGGCAGAGAAGACTCGATACTGTGCAGAAACAACGTGGTCTCATCGAGCAGACGCTCCGGAGAGTTGGCGCCTTTAATCACAATGCTGCTGGTGTATTCGCTTAGCTCCTTATATTCGTCGCTGGTCAGCTCGCGACCGGTATAGACGACGATCGGCGGCAATAGCAGGTTGTCATTGTGGCTAAGACGGTTGAGCAGCTCAAAACCACTGATATCCGGCAGGGACAGATCGAGAATGACGCAGTCAAAGGTTTCGCTTAACAGTTTTTCCTGCGCCTCGCGCCCCGTGCCGACAGCGCAAATATCAACCTCTTTGTTGGCAATCAATCGCGTAACGGCCAAACGGTTATTAGTATCATCTTCCACCAGCAGGACTCGCTTGATGCCGTCCTCAAGCAGGTTTTCAAGCTTACCGAAGAGCTCATCAACATCTTCGCCCGATACCGGCTTAGTCAAAAATCCGATTGCGCCCATCTGTAACACTTCGGTATTTTTATCCTCGGCGGAAAGAATATGCACCGGAATATGGCGCGTTTTAATATTCTGCTTGAGCTGCTCGAGCACCTGGCGGCCACTGATATCCGGCAAACCGAGGTCGAGAATAATCGCACTTGGCTGATACACCTCAGCCAACTGCAACCCCTCGCTGCCAGTTAGCGATGCCAAGCCCCGGTAACCCTTCTTGCGCGCCAGATCCATCAGAATACGCATAAATGCAGGGTCATCCTCAATCACCAGGACTGATTTTTCCCCTGTCTGCAGAATATCACGGTCATCGTTAAAACCGTGACTTTCCTGTTTTTTAGCGGTTGGACTAAGCGCTGCGCTCGGCTTTACCTCGTTTTGCCTTTGTCCACTGTTCGCGACAATCTCCGGAGAGGATTCCCCCTTTTCAAGCTTCGCCGTTTCGCAGCCTGCACGCGGCGTCTGCGCATCCTGAGCAGGCTGCGCTTTAGGCAATGCCGGCTTGCTTTCTGCCGGCTGTTTGGCAGACAGCGCGGCCCGGCCATCAAGCGGCAGGTACAGGGTAAAGGTACTGCCCTGACCTTCTTCACTGTGCAGCTGTATCTCACCCCCAAGCAGTTTCACCAGTTCCCGGGAAATGGTCAGCCCCAGCCCGGTACCGCCGTAGTTGCGGCTGGTCGAGCCATCGCCCTGCTGGAAGGCTTCAAAGACACTGTCCTGATTCTCAGCAGAAATACCAATACCGGTATCACTGACCGCAAAGCCAATAGCAGGGCGTCCCTGCAGCGCCGCATTGGCAAAGCTCACCGACGCTGCCGGCTGCACGACCTGCAGAGAAACACGTCCCTGGTGGGTAAACTTAATGCCGTTGGACAACAGGTTACGCAGTATCTGCTCCAGGCGCTGCGGATCGCTGAAGATCTCAGCGGGCAGCGTCTCTTCTTTGTCAAAGTGCAGTTCAATGCCTTTGTTGTTGGCAAGCGGATTGAACTGGTTGCTCAGGCTATTCAGTAACCCGTCAATGGAGAACGGCTCAAAATTAACATTCATCTTTCCGGCTTCCACTTTGGAAAGGTCGAGAATATCGTTAATTAAGGTCAGCAGCGATTTGCCGCCCTCGTAGATCACACGCGCATCTTCCTCCTGCTCCTCGGTGAGATTACCGTCATTATTCTTTGCCAGAGACTGAGAAAGGATTAACAGACTGTTCAGCGGAGTACGCAGTTCGTGCGACATATTGGCCAGAAACTCTGACTTATAGTGACTCGCCTTCTGCAGATTCTTCGCCTGTATTTCCACCGCCTGCTTGGCCTGCTCAATAACACGGCTCTTTTCTGCCGTTTCTGCGGTCTGCCGCTCGAGCTCTTCGGAGCGCTCTTCCAGCTCGGTATTTATCTGCTGCAGCTCTTCGCTCTTGCTGCGCAGTGTCGCCTCCGATTTAAGCAGCATAGTCGACTGCTCTTCCAACTCTTCGTTGGCCGCTTTCAGCTCTTCCTGCTGTGCCTGCAGCTCTTCCGACTGCAGCTTCGACTCTTCCAGCAAGGCCGCCATTTTCTGCTGGGTGCGGGTAACGTGCAGACTGATGGCAATGCTGCTCGCCGCGCGCTCCAGAAATTCCAGTTCAATCTGCGAATATTTTCGGTTTACGCCCAATGCCAGCACCGCCTCAACGCGCTCTTCATGAACCAGCGGCAGCACGAAAATATCCGTCGGGCTGGATTCATTTAGGCCGTTATTAATCACCAGCGGACTCTGCTCATCGTTCATCTCGCTATAGAGAATACTCTGCTGCTCCAATGCGGCCTGGCCAATCAGGCCTTCACCAAACTCAAAAACGCTGTCATTGTTATTACGTTTTTTAAAGGCATAACTGGACACCAGTCGCAGCTGCTGCCCTTCGCGCAGATAAAAGCTACCGACCTGAGCATTCAGGTAGTTGGCCAGATAGGTAATAACCAACTGCGTCAGCGGCAGCAGTTCATGCTCACTGCGCATCTTAAAGTGCAGATCGGCAATACCGCTTTTCAGCCAACTCTGATTGTCCCGCTCCAATGCCGAGCGTTTCAGGTTATCGGACATCTTATTGATAGCCAGCGCCAGCTGATCCTGCAGGCCCAGGACATGCACCTGCTTGGCAAAATCCTCTGCCGCCGTCGCTTTCACCACCACTTCGACATGCTTTAAACGCTCTACCGTTTGTTTAATGCTGAGAGCTAAGGTGCCAATTTCATCGTTTTCATTGACCTCAATATCGACATCCAGGTCGCCCTTGGCCAGCCTTTTCGCCGCCTTTGCCAATACGCGAATACGCCGGGTAATGCCGGATGCGGCAAAGAAAGATAGAGTGAAATCAGATAATAACAGCATCAAAATGCCGCCGATAAAGACCATACGTCCCCAGCTAATCGCCTCTTCTAGCTGTTGCTTTTGTTTGGCCAGGTGACGCTTTTCTGTGGCGATCAGCAGTTGCAGTTTTGCTTTCAGACCGCCCGGCAGAAAGTCTTTCAAAAGATAATTTTCTGGCAACTGCGCTGCTGACAGATTCTTCTCTGCTGCTTGTCGCGCGGCAATCAGCGGGTCAACCTCATCAAGCAGCCAGCTATTAATGCTCTGCTTTAACTCCTGTGCCGTCGTGGATTTGTCAGAGCGGGCGTTCAACCCTTCTTGATACAGGCTAAAAACTTTATCCAGGTCATCGCGTTGTGTATAAAAGGTCTGCAGAAAATCGCTACCAGCCCCGCTTAAAAAACCATAACCGTTAACAATCATTGCGCTGGTCGATGTCCGCAGTGATAAGGCATGCCCTAACATTTGCTGGGAACGGTTGACCTCCTCACTGGATTTGATAAAAGCCTGCGTCGAGTAAAGAGCGCCTGTTATCACTATGCCGGCAATCAGCACGCGCAGCAAATTGATGCCCAGAAAACGCGATGCTATCGATTGATTAAATCCCATCTATATTACTCCTGAATTTTCAGATACAGCCATTACCATGTTTTTATTTTCTCTTCGCAAACTCTTTTTCAGCAGCACGGTCAGCTCGGGCACGGCTAACGGTTTGCCGAACAAATAGCCCTGCACGTAATCACAGCCCAGCGCTTTAAGCTTTTCATACTGCGTTTCACATTCCACGCCCTCGGCGACCACCACCAAGCCCAGCTCATGAGCAAGCTTGATCACAGAGGCGACAATGGCCGCATCATAGAGATCACTGTCAATATCGCGAATAAAGCTGCGGTCTATTTTAAGCTTCTTGACCGGCAGGTTTTTTAAATAATTAAGCGATGAGTGCCCGGTACCAAAGTCATCGATCACCGCTTCTACGCCGAGCGCCTGCAAATGCTGCAGCTGCGCGACTGTCTTGTCTAAATTATCCATCACCAGACTTTCAGTAATTTCCAGCTCCAGATTGTCAGCCCGCAGTCCGCTCTCAGCCAAACTGCTGCGCACTATCTCCAACAGATCGCCACGACAAAGCTGTCGCGCAGAAACATTGACGGCAACCGACAAGGGCGCGATGTCATCATTATGCCAATACTGCAGCTGTTTACAGGCAGTACGCAGCACCCACTCGCCGATCGCTACGATCAGACCGCTTTGCTCGGCCAGGGGAATAAAGTGAGCGGGAGGAATCAGCCCTTCCTGCGGATGCTGCCAGCGAATAAGCGCTTCTAAAGCGACAATTTGCCGCGACTCAACTGCTATTACCGGCTGATAATAAAGACACAGTTCATCCTGCTGCAGCGCGAGTTTTAGTCTGTTACTCTGCAGATGGCGTTCCTGGATCAGCAGTTCTCCCACTTCATCAAAAAAACAGAAATAGCCGCGGCCGAGTTTTTTTGCCTGAGCAAGCGCCTGCTCGGCGCGAATAAAGAGCAGTTCCGGCGTCTCTTTTTGCTCCTGATAATGGCAGATACCGGCACTGGCGCTGATTTTTTGCTTATTAGCGCTGGACCAGGGAAGTTGGCGCAGCAGCTTCTGCGCCACAATGGCGGCATCTTCCGCCCCTGCCGCCGTGACCAGCACAGCAAAGCGGTTTTCTGCAAGACGTATGCATCGATCTATGACCGGTGAGCAGCTTTTAAACTGTAACTCTAACTGCTGCAGCTGCCTTTTAACGCTGCGCACTGATAAGAAGTTCCAGGAAAACGGCGAGCAGTCCAGCTCAACTAGAATTAAGGCAAATTTTATGCGGCTGCGCGCGCTCGCTTCTATGCTCGATTGAATGCATTGATAGAGATGGCGATGCTTGTGCTGATTGAAGGAGCCGTGACACGCCAGACGCTTGCTGCTCGCTGACGGCATTTGTGAACTACAGCGGCAAGAAAGTGAGTTGGGTCGGCTTTTGTTATTTTTATTATTGACCGGTAACAGCTGCAAGTGCACAATTGCATATGCCAGTGCAGCAGAAGCTACTAAAAAACAGTACAAATAATCATTCTTACTCACGTTCCGGACTCCTATCCTAACTAATAGCCAGCACCTTGCAGGCCAAGGCAACAAAGTAAAATTTCAGAAAGGGTCAAACAATAAGTGAGCATATTTGTGCTAAATGAGCCTAAATGCAATGTTGATATCCTTCTGCAGCCCTGCTACCTTAGAGAATACTCCTTAGGCCAGAGGCGTTGCGTCATCGCCTTTCGACGATTTTGCCTTTTACGGTAATGCAAAAAATACGTACGCATTGATTGCAGGGGCCGAATTGTACACAAATCCGACAGCCATATCTACAATAAACAAGCTGATTTAACCAACTTTTAACAACTCATTCTCCTCTGAGTTGTTACTTTATTCTGCCAGATTAATCAGAAATGCAAACTCCCTGGCGATATCCTGAAAATGCTTAAAACGCCCCGACTTACCGCCATGCCCGGCCTCCATATCGGTATATAAAAGCAGCTGCTTATTATCTGTTTTTAATGCCCGTAATTTAGCGACCCACTTGGCAGGCTCCCAGTACTGCACCTGCGAGTCGTGCAGCCCTGTGGTCACCAGCAGATTCGGATAATCCTGCGCTTTAACCTGATCATAGGGGCTGTAAGCCAGCATATAATGATAATCACTGTTATGATTGGGATTGCCCCACTCGTCATACTCGCCGGTGGTCAGCGGAATCGACTCGTCAAGCATAGTCGATACGATATCAACAAAGGGGACTGCCGCAACCATGCCTTTATAAAGTTGTGGTGCCTGATTAGCAACCGCACCGATCAGCAGACCTCCAGCACTGCCGCCCATCGCAAACACTTTATCTTGCGCGCCATAACCGGCTGCAGGCAACGCTTGTGTGACATCGATAAAATCATTAAAACTGTTTTGTTTATTAAATAACTTCCCCTGCTCATACCAGTGCCGCCCTAACTCTTGGCCGCCACGAATATGGGCAAGCGCATAAACAAAACCGCGATCCAGTAAACTTAAATTGGCCGAACTAAAAGCGATATCCATACTATGGCCGTATGCGCCGTAGGCATAAATCAAAATAGGATTTTTATGGTTAAACAACGCCTTACGATAAACCAGTGAAACAGGTATTCGAGCACCATCGCGTGCCGTTACCCAAACCCGTTCGCTTTGATAATCAGCACTATTAAACTCGCCGATCACCTTGCTTTGTTTGAGCAGCCTAGTCTCACCGCTATTAAGATCCCGTTCATAGACGCTTGCCGGTGTCGTAAATGAGGTATATTGATAACGATACTTTGTACTTTCGGGATCGGGGTTATAGTGACTGAAAACGCTATATACAGGATCATGAAAGGGCAGCGTTTTGCTTTCGCCGCTGTGATAATGAATCTGCCGCAACAGCGGCAGCCCTGCCTGGCGCTCTTCGACAATCAGCCACTGCGCCATCAGCTCATAATCTTCGAGGAGAATATCATCGCGGGCGGCAATAAGCGTTTGCCATCGCTCAGTATTTTCATTGGCCAATACTGTTGAGGTGTGCAATGCAAAGTTTTTACCGCTGTGATTGCTGCGGATATAAAATTTTTCCTGAAAATGATCGATGCTGTATTCATGATCGCGGCTGCGCGGCAGAAAGGAAACAAAGTCAGCATCGGGCTGATTTGCATCCAGCACCAGGCACTCAGAGGTCGTCGTACTGTCAATGGCGATCACCAGATATTGTTCCGAGCGGGTTTTATAAAGATCCAGGTAAAAGCTGTCATCCTGCTCTTGATAGACTAACTGATCATTGTTCACCGGTTCGCCTAAACGATGCCGGTAAACCTGATAGGACAACAGAGTTTGCGGATGCTGTTTAATATAAAAAAGGGTTTTATTATCGTTCGCCCAAACCACAGCCGAGACATTGTCAATTTTATCGTCAAGCAAGGCGCCGCTGCTAAGATCCTTAACCCGTAGAGTATATTGCCGGCGACCGATCAGATCTTCTGAAAACGCCATTAACATCGAATCAGCAGACAGGGCCAGATCGCCAAGCTGGTAATAACTATGCCCTTGTGCGCGTTCATTACAGTCCAACAGCAGCTCTTCAGGCGCATCCATAGTGCCCTTACGGCGGCTATAAACAGTAAACTCCTGACCCTCGGCAAAACGGGAAATATACCAGAACCCTTTTTTAAAGTACGGCAGCGACTCAAGCTTCGGCTCCTGTCGGGCTACCATCTCCTGATATAACTCATCCTGCAAATCGGCAAGCGGCGCCATCTGCTGCTGCGTATAAGCATTTTCCTGCTTGAGGTAATCCAACACCTGCGGGTCGGCACGCTGATCATCACGCAGCCAGAAATAATCATCGACGCGCTGATGACCATGGATTTCATGAATATAAGGTTTTTTCAGCGCAACGGGCGGCGCTAAGCTGATCGATTGTTTTCTGGCGTTCATGGTAAGCCCTGATTTATTAAACTGTATATGCAAGCTACTTGAAGATAGTAAAATCAGCAAGTCATTTGCATAGCTGTACTGAAAATGTAGCTGCGCAAATGGCTTAGTCACAACAGCATCACAGTTTTCAACTGAACAATTCTTATCACAATTGCCCGCTTTCGTTTATAATGGCCGCTTTATTTATTGTTATTTGGAAATACGCATGTCTTTTGAAGCGCTTGAACTCGACCAACATTTATTAAACGCCATTGCTAAAATGGGGCACAAACGCCCAACAAGCATTCAAACTTTAGCTATTCCTCCGGCAATGGATGAACAGGATATTTTAGCCAGTGCGCCGACCGGCACCGGGAAAACCCTGGCTTTTTTACTGCCCGCGGTGCAGCGCTTAATTGACTTTCCACGCCGTAAGGGCGGCTCAGCACGCATTTTGATATTAACGCCAACCCGTGAACTGGCTGTGCAGGTCAGTGACGTTGCCGAGCAACTGGTTGCCGGCACTGACCTTATTGTCGGCAATATTATTGGCGGTGTTTCCTATCAGGAGCAGGAAGCGGTGATCATGGACAGCGTTGATATCGTGATTGCTACCCCCGGGCGGTTAATGGAATATATCGACTCGGAAGCCTTTGACTGCCGTGAAATTGAAACGCTGATCCTTGATGAAGCGGATCGCATGCTGGATATGGGCTTTATCGGTGAAATGGATCGTATTGCCGGTGAAGCGCGCTGGCGTAAACAGACCTCGCTATTCTCGGCAACACTGGAAGGTAAAGGTTTGCGCGAGTTTTCCCGCGATGTTCTCAATAATCCGGTACAGCTTAAAGCAGAAGTAACCCGCCGTGAAAGCGGCAAAATTTTGCAGTGGGTTCACCTTGCAGATAATCCGGAGCACAAATTAAAGCTGCTTACGGCCATTTTGCAGCAGGATCAGCAATCCGAGCAAAAGCAGAAAGTCATTGTTTTTGTTAAAACGCGCGAACGTCTGACCGAACTGGTGGCACAACTGGCAGAGCAGCAGATCAGCTGCAACTACCTGCGCGGTGAAATGGATCAGGAAAAACGTAACCAGGCATTAGCCCAGTTTAGAGCCGGTAAGATCAATATACTTATTGCCACGGATGTCGCTGCACGCGGCATCGATGTGCCGGATATTACCCATGTTATTAACTATGATATGCCGCGCAGCGCAGATGTTTATGTGCACCGTATCGGCCGAACCGCCCGAGGCGGTAAAAAAGGCACGGCCATTTCTTTAGTAGAAGCCCATGATATTGATATCCTTGCCAAGATTGAGCGCTATACAGATCAGAAATTAAAACGCCGTGTTATTAAAGGACTGCGCCCTAAGCACAAAGAAGCCCAGGTCAGTCAGCGTAAACCTAAAAAAGCGGTCAATAAAAAAGGCAAGGCGCGCGCCGACGAGCTGAAAAAGCAGCAGAAAGCCAAACGCCTGAAGAAAAAAGAGGAGATGGGTAAACAACGCCACCGCGCCAAGAAAGCCAAAGGCAAACCAAGCTGGGCTGGCAAGAAAAGTGAAGGGTGAATAGTGGATGGTGATTGGTAAACAGTGAATGGTGAATGGTGAATGGTGAATGGTAAACTAATCACTCATCCCTCATTACTCATCACTCATTACTCATCACCCATCACTCATTACTCACAACTCATCACGATAAAAAACCGGCTCTGTCGCTGTCGACTCGCTTTCCACAAAATAATAACCATCTTCGGCAAAGGCTTGTAACTGATCGCTAGAGGTTAACTGCTGCTCAAGAATATAACGCGCCATTAATCCGCGTGCTTTCTTGGCATAAAAACTGATGACCTTATATTGGCCGTTTTTCTGATCTTTAAAAACCGGAGTAATAATGGTGCCGCGCAGCTCTTTTTTCTTGACCGCCTTAAAATATTCATTGGATGCCAGATTGATCAGCAGATCATCCCCCTGCTCCTGCAGCGCCTGATTTAATGTTTGTGTAATTAAACTGCCCCAGAATTGATACAGATTAGTGCCGCGTTCATTATCCAGGCGCGTGCCCATCTCCAGACGGTAAGCCTGCATCAGATCCAGCGGTCTTAATACGCCATACAACCCGGACAGAATACGCAGATGCTGCTGTGCATAGTCAAGTGTCTCAGGGGCTAATGTTTGCGCCTGCAGGCCAGTATAGACATCGCCTTGAAAAGCAAACACCGCCTGCTTGGCATTCTCCAGCGAAAAAGGAAGAGACCACTGGCCAAAGCGCGCGGCATTTAAGGCGGCAATTTTATCACTGACCTTCATCAGTGAAGCAATATCCTGCATCGATAGATTTTGACAACGCTTGATCAGCAGCTCACTGTGCGCTAATAACGGCGCCTGCGAAAAGCGCGATACGGGTGCCGGCGTATTAAAATCAAGTGTTTTGGCTGGGGAAAGTACAACTAGCATGATAACTCCTTTGGATAAAAAAAGCGGCCTGTGCCGCTTATCGCTTAAGATTACAGGTCTAGAGTAACACCGTCCAGGGCGCCCTGATTCAATGGTTTTTTGGCTTCACTGGCATGCAGTTTAATCATTAAACGAATATCGTTTGCCGAATCCGCATGGGCCAGCGCTTCCGTATAGCCGATAATTCCCCTTTCATAGAGTTCGAGTAACGCCTGGTCAAAGGTCTGCATGCCATGCTCTGTTGAGTTTTTCATAATCTCTTTCAGTTTATGCATTTCCCCTTTGCGGATGGCATCGGCCATAGTCGGCGTATTATATAGAATCTCAAAGGCAACACGTCGACCTTTACCGTCAAGCGTCGGAATCAACTGCTGCGCGACAATCGCACGCAGATTGACAGAAAGATCAAATAAAAAGTGGCGGTGACGCTCCAGCGGTATGAAATGAAGAATACGATCCAGTGCCTGGTTGGCATTATTGGCATGCAGGGTGGCCATGCACAGATGCCCCGTTTCCGCAAAGGTTAGAGTAAACTCCATGGTTTCCCGGCTTCTTATTTCACCGATTAAAATAACATCGGGCGCCTGCCGCATGGAGTTTTTCAGTGCCAGATCAAATGAATCGGTATCAATGCCCACTTCACGCTGGGTGATCACCGAACGCTCATGCTCATGCACAAACTCAATCGGATCTTCTATGGTTAAAATATGTCCGGATGCATGACGGTTACGGTAGCCCACCATGGCCGCCTGGGTGGTTGATTTCCCGGATCCCGTGGCGCCGACAAATAAAATTAAGCCGCGTTGCGCCATACTGGTTTCTTTTAACTGTGCAGGCAGATACAACTCTTCAAACCGTGGAATTTCAGTCTCGATACGGCGAATAACCATACCGGGCTGCTCTTTCTGCATAAAAGCACTGACCCGAAAACGCCCGTATTGTTCAGTAGTCAGGGCGAAGTTAGCTTCTTTGCTTACTTGAAACTTGGCCAGGCGCTCACTGCCCAGCGCGCTGGCCAGTAATTGCTGAACATCTGTGATGCTTAATTTTGTTTCAGTTAACGGCTGCAGACGGCCATTAACTTTAACGCTCGGCTGTAAGCCGACAGAGATAAAAAGATCCGATGCTTTTAATTCATCGGTTTTTTTCAGTAAGTCATTTAACATAAACTAACCTGCCTTAAAAGGTTTTAGGATCCGATGCTTTTTGTGCCGCATCGGCATGAGACACCAACCCCTGACCGACTAAATCACGTAAACACTGATCCAGGGTCTGCATACCATGCACCATCCCGGTTTGGATCACCGAGTACATCTGCGCCACCTTATCTTCACGGATCAGGTTTCTGATGGCCGGAATCCCCATCATGATCTCATGCGCGGCAACACGTCCGCCGCCACTTTTCTTGAGCAGTGTTTGTGAAATAACGGCACGTAATGACTCCGACAGCATAGAGCGTACCATGGATTTTTCGGCAGCCGGAAAGACATCGATCACACGGTCAATGGTTTTTGCCGCAGAGGTAGTATGCAGCGTACCAAAGACTAAATGCCCGGTCTCCGCTGCCGTTAATGCTAAACGAATCGTTTCCAGATCACGCATCTCGCCGACTAAAATAACATCAGGATCTTCACGCAGCGCACTTTTTAAAGCCTGATCAAAGCTCTTGGTATCTTTATAGACTTCACGCTGATTGATAAGGGATTTTTTTGTTTCATGGACAAATTCAATCGGGTCTTCAATGGTCAAAATATGTTCATTACGGGTATTATTAATATGATCGATCATCGCTGCCAATGTTGTGGATTTACCGGAGCCGGTCGGCCCGGTTACCAGCACCAGACCACGGGGAAATTCAGAGATTTTTCTGAAAATATCAGGCGCGTTTAACTGCTCTAATGTTAGAACCTTACTGGGAATAGTACGAAATACCGCCCCGGCGCCACGCTTCTGATTAAAGGCGTTAACACGAAAACGGGCTAATTCGGGAATTTCAAATGAAAAGTCGGTTTCTAACTGCTCTTCATAATCTTTACGCTGCTTATCATTCATGATGTCATAAATTAAACTATGCACCTCTTTATGCTCCAATGCCGGCACATTTATCTTGCGTACTTCGCCATCTACCCTGATCATTGGAGGAACTCCTGCAGAAAGGTGTAGATCTGATGCATTATGCTTTACACTAAAAGCCAGTAATTCTGTGATATCCATAACTTAAAATCCTATTGGTGATGACTGATTATGATGACTGATATATTTAAACAAGTAACAAAGGTTCAACAAAAAATAACGGCAGCCGCTCAGCAGGCGCAGCGTGATAGTAAGCAGATTCAGCTACTCGCTGTCAGTAAAACAAAGCCGGTTTCTTTAATTAAACAGGCTTACCAGGCTGGTTTACGCCATTTTGGAGAAAACTATGTACAGGAGAGTATCGAAAAAATTACACAAATTAAAGATGATAACGATATCAACGAGCCTGTTTACTGGTATTTTATCGGCCCCTTACAATCCAATAAGACACGTCAGGTAGCGGAAAACTTTGATTGGGTACAAAGTGTCGACCGCTTTAAAATCGCCCAGCGTTTAAATGACCAGCGCCCTGCTGAACTCCCTGAGCTTAATATCTGCCTGCAGGTTAATATTAGCGGAGAAGCGAGCAAGTCGGGTACTACTTTATCGCAAGTTATTGAACTGGCATCACAAGTTAGCGATCTGCCGCGCTTAAAACTACGCGGTATTATGGCGATTCCGGAAAAAACAGAAAATAATGAGCGCCTTGAAAAACAGTTTCAAGCGCTCCATAACATCTATCTGAGTCTGCAGAAGCAATATCCGCAAATTGATACGCTATCAATGGGGATGAGCGGCGACTTGGAAAGTGCAATTCGCTGTGGTAGTACCATGGTGAGAATCGGTACGGATATTTTTGGTGCCAGAAACTAACAACAAAAGGGTTACACATGCAACATAAGAAAATTACTTTTATCGGCGCGGGCAATATGGCCGGCAGCATTATCAGCGGTTTAGTTAAGGACGGTTATCCAGCTGACTTTATTTGTGCAAGCGATCCCAGTGTTGAAAACACGCAAAAACTGAGTGAGCAATATGCCATTCAGGGCAGCCAGGACAATGTGCAGGCCGCAAAACGCAGTGAAGTCGTGGTACTTGCCGTAAAACCGCAGTTAATGGCCGATGTTTGCCAGCCACTTGTTGACCAGGGTGTTGATTTTTCTGATAAACTGGTTATCTCCATTGCCGCGGGTGTGTCTGTGCAACGTCTGCAGTCTTTATTGGGCGAAAATACCGCCGTTGTGCGCACTATGCCCAATACTCCTTCTCTGCTGCAGAAAGGCATGAGCGGTTTATTTGCAGCTAAACAGGTCAGCGAGCAGGACAAAAGCTTTGCCGGCGAGTTAATGGCCGCAGTCGGTGAAATAGTCTGGATAGAAGACGAAGCGATGCTCAATGCCGTTACTGCCGCATCGGGCTCCGCGCCTGCTTATTTTTTCCTATTTATGGAAGCGATGCAGAACAAAGCAATGGAGATGGGCTTTAATGAACAACAGGCACGCTTGCTGGTGCTGCAAACCGCCTTGGGCAGCGCAGAAATGGTCAAGCAAAACCCGGATATTGCCCTTTCCACGCTGCGCGAAAATGTGACTTCTAAAGGCGGTACCACTGCTGAAGGTGTGCGCACATTAAAAGAGCAGGGATTGCCTGAGACAGTGGCAAAAGCGATGCAGGCAGTCGCCGATCGCGGTGTAGAGATGGAAAAATTATTTTAATTTAAGTAAAGAGAGAACCTTGTATGAGTGCCGTAAATTTTTTAGTCAACACCCTGTTTGATCTTTATCTGATGGTGGTGTTACTGCGCGTCTGGCTGCAGGTTGCCCGGGCGGATTTTTATAATCCGTTCAGCCAGTTTATTGTCAAAGCAACGCAACCTGTGGTGGCGCCTTTACGGCGCTTTATTCCCAGCCTGGGCGGTTGGGATACGGCAACCATTGTTTTTGCATTTATCGTTGCCGGTTTAAAAATAACCGTTCTCAGTCTGCTGCTAGGCGCATCATTAAACCCGATTCTACTGCTGATCTCTGCTGCTGTTATCGTTATCACAGCGGTATTCAAACTGCTCTTCTGGGTATTAATTCTACGCGCCATTCTCAGCTGGATCAGCCGCGGACATAATCCCATTGAGGCGGTGATGATTCAATTAACCGAGCCGCTGCTTGCGCCTGTGCGCCGTTTTATTCCGCCGATAGGCGGATTGGATCTGTCGATGCTGGTGGTGATCATCGCGCTGCAGTTTTTAGAACTGCTGGTTAACGATCTGTTAAGCAGACTGTTTTAATGTCTCCGGTTTATCTGCAAAAAGACGGCGCAGATCTTCTGCTGCGCCTGGTACTGCAACCTAAAGCAAGCCGCGATGCATTTGTCGGTTTACTCGGTGATGAGCTGAAAATAGCCATTACCGCGCCGCCGGTTGACGGTAAAGCCAATGCACATTTAATTAAGTTTCTTAGTAAAGAGTTTAAAGTTGCCAAAGGCGCCATCACAGTAGAAAAAGGCTTATTAAACCGCCACAAATTAGTCCGGATTAGCGCGCCTAAACAGCTACCGGCTTTCTTTGCTGAGCAGAAATAATAAACACACTGAATTAATGACAAACAGGCAGTAAAAATGAAAAAAAAATGGGTCTTAGCCACGGGCAATAAAGGCAAAGTAAAAGAGATGAGTGAGCTGCTGAATAGCTTTGCCATTGAAGTGTTACCGCAAAGTCATTTCGACGTTAGCGACGTAGCGGAAACCGGCACCACCTTTGTCGAAAATGCGATTATTAAAGCGCGCCATGCCGCCAAGGTCACCGGCTTACCTGCCATTGCCGATGATTCCGGGCTGGAAGTTGATTTTTTAAGCGGCCAGCCGGGCATCTACTCAGCCCGTTTTGCCGGAGAAAATGCCAGCGATCGCGACAATATCGACCTGCTGCTCAGTAAACTCGAAGGCGTCGGCAGCGAGCAGCGCCGCGCGCGTTTTCAATGCGTACTGGTATATATGCGCCATGCCCTGGATCCGACCCCTATTATCTGTCAGGGCACCTGGGAAGGTACGATCAGCGAGACGATCCAGGGCGAAAACGGCTTCGGTTACGATCCCATCTTCTGGGTTGAAAGTGAACAGTGTTCCTCTGCGCAGCTGAGCAAAGAGCGTAAAAACGAATTAAGCCATCGCGGCCAAGCCTTAGCGATGCTGGTTGAAAAACTAAAAGAGCAGTTAGCTAGTGATAAGTGATGGGTAATGGGTGATGAGTAGTGAGTGATGAGTGATGAGTAATGAGTAATGAGTAATGAGTGATGAGTAATGAGTAATGAGTAATGAGTGATGAGTGATGAGTGATGAGTGATGAGTGATGAGTGATGAGTGATGAGTGATGAGTTTTACCTCACTGTTTACTCTTTACCATTCACTATTCACTATTCACTATTCACTATTCACTGTTTACCATTCACCATTCACCATTCACTATTCACTATTCACCATTCACCATTTACTATTTACTATTCACTATTCACTATTCACTATTCACCATTCACCATTCACCATTCACTCATTACCCAGTGCGCTGTTTTTATAGAGAAACAACGCGAAACGCAAAAAATTTCCCTTAAATAGGTCTTCTTATGTTATCTCTTCCCCCGCTTAGTCTGTATATTCATATTCCCTGGTGTGTTGAAAAATGCCCGTACTGCGACTTTAACTCCCATAAACTGCGCGGTGAACTTCCCGAGCAGGAGTACCTGAGGGCCTTGCTCGAGGACCTCAGCAATGATCTGGTATATATACAGGGGCGAAAATTACACAGCATTTTTATCGGCGGTGGCACGCCAAGTTTAATTTCCGCAACCGGCATCGCCTGGTTATTAAGTCAAATAGAAGAAAAAATCGCCTTTGCCAAGGGGATTGAAATCACCCTGGAAGCTAACCCCGGCGCCATTGAAAATCAGAAAATCAGTGATTTTAAAAAGGCCGGTATTAACCGCTTCTCCTTTGGCGTGCAAAGTTTCCAGCAGCATAAATTAACTCGCCTGGGACGCATTCATGGCCCGCAAGAAGCTAAAAAGGCAGCTCAACAGGCCGTTGCCGCTGATGTAGAAACCTTTAATCTGGATCTGATGCATGGCTTACCCGAGCAGACGCTGAGCGATGCGCTCAGCGATCTGCAAACAGCCATTGACTTAGCCCCCACGCATCTCTCCTGGTATCAACTGACCATAGAGCCGAATACGCAGTATTTTTCTCATCCGCCTAAATTGCCGGAAGAAGAGCTGCTTTGGGATATTCAGGAAGCCGGGCAAAAGTTACTGGCGGAAAAGGGCTACCGCCAATATGAAATATCCGCTTACAGCAAGCCGGGATTTGAATGTCAGCATAATATCAATTACTGGTCTTTTGGTGATTATATCGGCATTGGCTGTGGCGCGCACGGCAAGTTTACCCTGCCGCTGGAAAATAAAATAATCCGCACCACTAAAATCAAGCATCCCAAAGGCTACCTGGATCCTGCACGGCCCTTTCTGGATGACTCACACAGCATAGCCCGGGAAGACTTAGCTTTTGAGTATATGCTCAACCGTCTGCGCCTCTTTGAGCCGATTCCGTTTGCGGAGTTTAAAGCCTATACCGGTCTGCCGCTTACTGCCGTCGAGCCGGAAATTGAGCGCGCGCTGGCCAAAAACCTGCTAACTCAGGATGCTACCAGCTGGCGAGTAACGGCGTTGGGGCACAGATATTTAAATGAATTACTGACCCTGTTTATGGATTAATGGTAAACGCCCTACAGTGTTGCTTGCTCACTGCATTAATTCTTTGGTTATTAAGGCGTTTTCACAGACTCCTTAAATTCAACAGAGTATTTGCCTAAGCCAACATATTCAATGTCCGTCTGTTTAGCAAACTCGACTTCAACAATGCCTGCATAGGAGCCGGTGATAATTGCTTGCCCGGCTTTAAAATCGCTGCCGCGTTTGCTCATAAAGTTAATCAGCCAGTACAGCGGGTTTTGCGGCAACTGGTTGGGATGCTTACCGGCAAAACTTTGCTTGCTAGCGCCCTGGCAAACATTAATGGTGAGTTCACTGGCAGCATAAGCCTGCGCTTTATCTATTTTAGGACCAATAAATAAGCCCTGATTAACTAAACAATCAGCCAGTTTTTCATAAAATGTAACACCACTATTTTCAACAAAGCGCTCCTGCATTAATTCCAGCGCCATATAACAGCCTTCTAGAGCCGCATCGATTTCTGCCTGGCTGTAACCCTGCTGCTGTGCAGGCAGATCTTTAGCTAAAACAAAAGCGATTTCAGGTTCAATACGAGCCATCTGATTATCAGCAAATAATGTACAAACCGGGCCTCGGTTGATCGTTTCGGCAAAAATAGGTGCCACTACCAGCTGATTTTCAGCAGGCGGCAAAAGCGCCTTCCATCCGCCGACGGCATCGCTGCGCTGCATGATCATTTCCGCCTGCACCGCCAATGCCTCCTCAATGGAATCTGGACTAAGCTCAGGATTCAAGCGTGCGGCTTTTGTTCCTGCCGCCCGACGTTTTAGTAATTGTGCTGCTGCCCGGGAAAATTTACTGTTATTGCTCATCTTATCGTATCCGTTTGTTGTTCGTTAATAGGTTGATTTATTGCCCGATAACCCCCTATTTTACCTTTTTCTACTGCAATAGTTTGAAATAACAAGCATATAAAGAGCGAAACTGTTTCTGTTGCCGGCTTTTCATAGTAATCTTACCTTTATATTTATAATTTATTGAGCTTACTTAAAGATAAGGCTGAGCGTTTTTCTGCTACTGAGTCAGCCGATACAAGACAATATTAATTTTTGAGGGACAAATGATGAATATAGTTTGGACAACAAGTGAAGCAGCACCCTACGCTAAAACCGGCGGGCTGGCTGATGTTTCCTACTCACTACCTTACGCTTTGGCAGAAAACGGACACAATGTTTCAGTTTTCATGCCTTATTATCCGCAGGTAATGGCTGAAAAATGCGATGACACAGAGTGCGTTTATGAACTGCTGGGCGTGCCCTTTGGCGATAACAATGAAGAATGGGCAAGCATCAGACGCCATAAAATAAATAAAAACCTGTCTTTTTACTTTATCGAATTTAACCGCTTCTACGATCGCCCTAAACTATACGACTGGGATGGCCAGGAATATTCCGATAATCCGGAGCGTTTTATCTTCCTCAGCCGAGCCATTATGCAGGCGATACTGGCGCTGGATATCAAGGTCGACGTACTGCATGCTAATGACTGGCATACAGCTTTATGTAATGTTTACCTGAAAAGTGCACTGTACAAGGAATTCCCTAATTTTAGTCGAGCAAAGTCAATTATGACGATTCATAATATCGGCTACCAGGGCGTCTTTAACAAAGCGAACCTGTACTGGACAGGACTTGGCTGGGATTACTTTAACTTCCACTGCCTGGAGTTCCACGATCAGCTTAACTTTCTGAAAGCGGGTGTCATGACAGCCGATATGGTAACCACGGTCAGCCCGACTTATGCGGAAGAGATTTTATCGCCGGAATACGGATTCAGTTTAGAGCACTCACTGCAACACAGAGCGGTACAGGGAAAACTGCGCGGCATTATCAATGGCATCGATATTCATGAGTGGAACCCGGAAACCGATCCTTTGCTACCTTACAACTTTTCACACAGCGATCTGACCGGTAAAGCATTATGTAAAACAGAGCTGCAGAAAGCGTTTGCCCTGGAAGTGCGCCACGATGTGCCGCTTTATGGGGTAGTATCACGCCTGGCAACACAAAAGGGGCTGGATGTCTTTATTGAATCGGTAGAGGAGATGCTTAAGTACGATGATGTCCAGTTTGCTATTATCGGCTCCGGAGATAAACAGCTGGAAAATGCGCTGCTTCACTTTGCCAAAGCATACCCGAATAAATTTGCCTGCTTTATCGGCTATAACAATGACCTTGCTCATCTGGTGGAAGCCGGTGCCGACTTCTTTGTGATGCCGTCAAGATATGAGCCCTGCGGACTTAACCAGATGTACAGCATGAAATACGGCACTGTACCTATTGTCAGATCCACGGGCGGCCTCGAAGATACGGTCAACAACTATTCAGCGAGTAACCTTGACGCTGCAACCGGATTTAAGTTTTATGATCTTTACCCCGCTGCGCTCAGAGACACCATGCGCTGGGCCGCATCGATATACCGTAACGACAAACCGGCATTTGCCAAATTAATCAACAACGGCATGACCACAGACTTCTCATGGCACCACACCGCCGTCGAATATGAAGAGCTCTACCAGCACGCCAACAAGCGCTACTGATAACCTATATTAAAGCCGTACAATAAAAACCGAGTTTTACCACTCGGTTTTTTTAATTTGGGACAGCCAAACCTTTCAGTTTTCTTTAGGGACGCGGAATTCATTCTGCCTTGTTGTGATTTATTCCTGAAGCGGTTTTTTAATTTGGGACAGCCAAACCTTTCAGTTAAATCAAACTCGGGGTTAAAATGAAAAAATGTTCTCTTATCTGGGAAGTACTGCTATAGAAGTGAACTTTTTGCTGGGGAAAGCTAATAGAGAAGGATTATTATTGCGCTTTAAACACACTTATCCCTTAACAAAGCGCTAAAAAGAATAAATATTACGAGTAAAATTATTAATGCAACATTCGTTGCAGTTTTGTTTTTCCGGATATCCAGTGCTTGCCGGTATTGGCTGCATATTGCGCCAGCTCTTCAAGCGAGCCGACTGCGCCATGATAATCTTTACCAAAATAACAGGCTAATTCTAGCCATGTATCACTTTCTAAACCAAGCAAATTAAGCAGGCAGGGCCTTTGCTCACTAATCGCGCCAGGCTTATCGTCCCGTATGATACGCCCCGTCCAGTCAACTAACTGAAAATAATCAATAAGCCCATAAGGAATACCTTGTTGCTGTTGGTTATATTGCTCCGCTACAAAAGCCAGCAGAGGTTTACAATTAGTACCTTTTTCAGTTTTATCTTCGAAACTTACCCGGTTATGAATACGTTCAAATATCGAGGTATATTCAGATTGCTCAACACTATCTACCATATTGGCACGTACCGGGTTTAAATCGACATAGGCCATACAGGTTAACAATGCTTTTTCGTCCAATAATGCCTGAGATTTAAAGCGCCCTTCCCAAAAACGCCCCGTGCAGTTGTCTTCTTGATTCGCTTTACGGGCAATAAACTCATTTAAACAGCGCATAAACCAGGAAATATCTACCAACCGCCTGCGCCACTCGCTAATAATAGTTAATGCCACATTTTGCTCTGCCTCTGAATTTAGTTCACCTTGCTGCCAGCGAGAGACAATGACCGGGCAGGAGTAAAGTCGACACCAGCGCTGACAAACAGCTTGATCTGAACAGTTATTAATTTCTGCTTCATTAATATGCAAAACAAGATGGTAGTGATTAGACATAATGGCATAAGCACAAATATCAATGGCAAATATATCAGCAAGAAAGCGAATACGCTCAATCATCCACTGCCGACGATGTTCAAAGCTTTGCCCTGTATAGTTATCTTCACCGCACAGGAATGCACGCCTTACACAGCGAGAGATACAGTGATAATAAGGGGTATCAGCAAGAGAGATTAAGGAGCTTCTGGATTGAGTCATACTCACCTCTAAACATGTTTATAAAAACACTGTTTATATAGTAGGTATAAACCGTAAATTCGTCAAAAAAGGTTTGGCTGTCCTCAAATAAAAACTGTAAATTCGTCAAAAAAGGTATGGCTGTCCTCAATTAAAGAGGTACTCAAATAAAAACTGGTCAAAAAAGGTATGGCTGTCCTCAATTAAAGAGGTAGAAAAAAACCCGCCGAAGCGGGTTTGTTGGAGATAATGGCTAGGCCAATATTTCTGTCAAATTAGAAAGTGTATTTCAGACGGATACGACCACCTACTACATCTTCATCTACACCTGATGCATATGTACCTTCAGAGTATGCTGCAGCCAGGTAGATATCAAAGTTATCGATATCCATTACCGCAGGGATTTTGTAAGACGCGTAGTATTGAATTTCATCAGCATCTGTATTATTTGTGTCGTTATTGTCTTCACCGTATAATGCCGCTACATATAAGTTCTGGTACTGCGCACCGATACCGGCAGTCATTGTGTCACCTTCAAGACCTGCACCTAATGCGTCATCACCTGTTTTGTAAGCTGCACGCAGTGTTAGCGCTAAATCATCTGACACCTGCATAGTGGCTGTACCACCGAAACCAACCCATTCGTTAACATCATCCTGGTCTACTACAGGCACTTCCGCACCCACTGCAAGGGATACGCTATCCGCAGCATAGGTCATAACAGGACGAAGGATTGTTACATCACCATCATCAGTTGGATTACCGTCATCGTCAGTGCCTAATACTGGGTCATGGTTTACAGTTAATTCAAATGCTGCTGTATCTGTCAGTGTTTTAGTGAAGGTTACTTGAACTTCAGCTTCATCACCAATACGGCCGCGTGCATCACTTGCACGGTACATAGCTGCAGCTTTAAGCCCATCTAAAACAAGAGTATCCTGGCCCGCTGAAGAAAGATCCGTCGCTTCAAAGTGACCCGCTTTGATATCCCAGTTATTTTTCATACCAAACTGAATCCAAGCATCATCAACGCCTGTACCACCTTGTTGGCCATAAGTCGGGTTAACTTTAAATGCGCCAAAAGCACCGTTGTCTAGAACACGCTGACCATTGATATCAACTAATAAACGACCGCTTGCTTCTGCATTTACATCTGTTTTAGATGTGTAATCAAACTCAACATCACCGCCTAAGTATAAAGAGCCAGCCGCTGTGTCAAAAGTTGCGCCGGCATGAGCGGCAGATGCTACGAATAATGCTAGAATGCTTGGAGCTAAGATTTGTTTTTTCATGACTTCATACTTCCTTGAAAGATTTATAATGTGCCTGATGAGTCAGGCTTTTTTTTTAATTTTCGAAAGTTTTTTCACTTCCGGTTGAACTTTTCGGAATTAAAGATATCTAATAAAAATTAACCGTGCAAACAGGAAAAACAAACGCGTGAAGCATTTGTGAGTAGCCCTGTGTTTTTATTTTTCCAGCCTGTTTCACCCTTTATTTCCAAAAATTTACGCTTGACAAAAGCAAGAACATATCAAAAACAAGGTTTTTAACGGCAATAAGCAGATCCCCGTCACACTTCCTTTCCGGTAAGCGGCCTAAGCGCGCGATGGCAATTGGGAAATGGTCAATAATGGTGCAGAAAAATCAGCTTCGAGCTATTTTTTGCTGCCGTTAAGCTTAGCTGAGAGTGCTTGCAAAAATGCAAATGTGGAAGATTAAAAGTGTCCGCTTGCGGGATTGCACTGATTGCACTGATTTAAGAGTATAAAAAAGGTACTTTTAAAAGCGGATCTGTACTCGATAAGCGCCTCTAGCAACCTTATCGCTATATAACCAGCCATACCTTTTGGCCAGTTTTTGGCTCAGCTGCAGGCCTAAACCAAAGCCCAGCTCGGTACTGTCGCAGGTTTTGCCGGCATTACTATTGCTAATAATGATTATTCTTTTAACCTGATGGATGCTTACTGTGCCTGCAGCTGTATGCTGAAAGGCATTACGGATAAGGTTGGTCAATACAATGCGGCAGGGAATTTCAGGCGCATTGATGATACAGGGCTCAGTCTGTACCTGCAGCTGTACCGGTTTGTTTTTAAGTAAATAATCCAGCTCCCCGATTAACTGTTCAATAATTTGCGCCAGGTTGACCTGGCCGCTGGCCGGCAGATTAGCATCATCGCGGCTCAGCCATAACAGGGTTTCCGTTAAATTGGTCATGGTTTTAGCGGCGCGTTCGATACGCGCCAGCACCACCGACTGTTTTTCCGCCGTCCCCTGTTTTTCCTGTAACTTGGCAAGCAGCTCGCTATTGGTTCTGATCACCGCAATAGGCGTCCTTAGTTCATGACTGGCATGGGCAAGAAACTGCTGCTCTCTGGCCAGTGTCTGCTGCACCGAGCTGAGACTGGCCTTAACTATTTCGGCCAGGGTATTCAGCTCAGTATATTGAAAATCCGGCAGCGGCTGTTTTAATTTTTCCTCATTCAATGACTTGGCCCAATTTTTTAGTGACTCCACGGGCTTGGTGACTTTACGGATCATAAAGATCACCACCAATAGAAAACAGGCAATGGAAGCAAGGGCAAAAATAGCGACGTGGAGAATATGCGGAATATGCTTTTCCTTTGCTGGCAGCTGATGCCTGGTAATCACTTTGGCGATATACCTTAACTGTCCGGCCTGGTTATTCACTTTAAGCACAAGGTAGACCTTTTCCGGCGGGGAAAAGAAAGTGGCCCCGATAAGCTTTTTGGCAAAGGCACGGTTTCCTACTGGCGGCGTATCGGCAAAGACCTCCTTTATCTGCGGTGGCAGATCCTGCCAGGAGCTGGCAATATGGTAGCCGAGCACCTTGACCGGATGGCCCTTCTTCACCCCTTCCACCTCAGCAGCCTCAAGCATGGATTGCCTGGTGCTCCGATCCAGGCCTTGTTCATAATAATTAAGGGCTAATACTGAAAAAAAGCCGGCCATCAGCAGGCCAAGCAAGAGCATCACCAGCATAAAAAAGAGTTTCAGGCTCAGCTTTATTTTCATCGCTCAGTCAATCCTCTCGATGGCAAAGCCAAAGCCGCTCACGGTATGTAAAAGCGGTTTATCCGTGGCTGTATCGAGCTGTTTTCTTAAATTAAAAATATGTACTTTTAAGCTGTTACTTTCCGGCTGCTGATCGCCCCACAGTGCCTGAATGATTGCTTTTCTGGAAACCGGGTTGGGGCTGTTTCTTAATAACAGCTCAAGAATTTTAAAGGCCGTCGGCGACAGTTTTAATGGCCGCCCGTTAGCAGCGGCTTTTCTTTTCTCCAAGTCCAGCTCAATACCGGCCACTTTTAACAGATTCACCTGACCGCTGCGCCGGCGCGACAGCGCCTGCACGCGCACAATCAGCTCCTGCATGGCAAAAGGCTTAACCAGATAATCATCTGCGCCTTTAGCAAAACCGGTCAGCTTATCCTGCAGGCTGTCCATGGCGGTGAGCATCAGCACCGGCGTATCTATGCCTTTATTGCGCATGCTTTCACAGACAGTCAAACCACTTATCTGCGGCAGGTTGAGATCGAGAATAATGGCCTGGTAGCTGTTTTGCTCAATGAGGTTTAAACCCGTCTGACCATTAGCGGCATGATCACATTGGATGTCCTCTAATTCCAGATAATCGATGACGGCGGTGGCCAGATCGATATCATCTTCCACCAGCAGTAAATTTAACATTCCTTCAGCGGCTCCTGTTGCGCTTTAAACTTGTTGAGCAGATTAGCACAAAGGGTCGTTATTTCATGCTGGATAAAGAGCAGCGATGGAATAAGGATCAGGGTGATCAGCGTAGCAAAGAGAATACCATAACCCAATGATGCCGCGGCCGGGATTAAAAATTGTGCCTGCACAGAGGTTTCACTGAGCAGGGGCGCTAAACCGGCAAAGGTGGTAAAGGAGGTCAGCAGTACCGCCCTCAAGCGTCCGGTACAGGCGGCAAAAATCGCCTCTTTAACGGCCATATTTTTTTCTCGCACTAACTCATTAAAGCGCGAAACCAGCAACAGGCTGTCATTGACTACTACCCCGCTTAATGCCAGCACGCCGTTTAACGAAAGAATACTGATGGTCAGATCGTTAAGCACATGCCCGAGAATAGCCCCGACAATGCCAAAGGGGATGGCTATCATAATCAGAACCGGCTGAATATATGAACGTAGTGGTATCGCCAGCAGGGCATAGATGGCAATCATTGCCACCATAAACATATTACTCATTGAGCTGGTGGTTTCTTCCTGGCGGGCCGCTTCACCGCCAAAGTCGATCTGCAGATTGGAATACTGCGCCATCAACTGCGGTACTAACTCGGAGCGAATCTGTTCTACCAGCTCATTCGATGCAATCACTTCTTTATCAACACTGGCGCTCACATACACAGCTCGTAAATTATCGATGCGGGTGATCGTCGAGGTCTGATATTCGCTATACACTTTGGCAACGCTGTTTAAAGGCACGACAGTGCCATCAGCGGTTCTTACCCGCGCATCCATAATATCGGCCAGGGTTTGCCGCTGCGCCTGTGGATAGCGCACCTTAACCTTCACTTCATCTTTATCGCGTTGAAAGCTCTGCACCGTTGCGCCACCGAAGGAGCGTAATACCTGTGTCGCCAAGCTGGCGGTATCAAGACCTAAAGCACGCCCCTGCTCGGTCAATTCAAAGCGATACTGCGGCTCACCCGGGCTCATATTATCATCGATACCCGTTACCCCCTTGATGCTCTGCAGCTTGGCTTTCATCGCTTCGCCGGCAGCAAATACGGTCTCGCTATCCCAGCCTTTTATTTCTGCTTTAAAATTATCGCCCATCGATCTTCTCGACTGGATACTCAGCTTTTTAACCCCTTCAGGGTTGCCTGCCAAGCGCCTCCACTCTTTGATAAGCGCAGTGGATTTATAAACACTATCGCTATCGAGCTCGATCACCAGATCCCCTCCGTCATCACTTTCAGCACGAACCTGTAAGCTTAATATTTCACTTTCTGTTCCGCCATGCTGAGCGATAAGGTTGGCATCCGCCTGCAGAGCCGTTTTTTCCAGCCACAGCAGACTGCTTTGCGTTTGCCCGAAACTTGCGTCATCGTACATGGCGATCTCGCCACGCACGGTATCACCGCTAATATCCGGGAAAAATGAGATCCGCACCTGGCCCGTCAGCGGCATACCGGCAACCCAAACAAATACGGCCATAAACAGGATCAGCACGGCATAACGGAATTGCAAAGCAAAGGCGATCAGCTTGCTATAGATGCGTCGACTAAACCATTGCAGCCCGGCGTCAGCGCCATGCTGAATACGCGACCAGATTCCCTTTCCCGGCACCCTATGGGTGTTAAGGTCGGCAAGATGCGAAGGCAGAATAAGCTTTGATTCAACAACCGAAAGCAGCAGGCAGATCATCACAACGGTCGCAAACTGTGCATAAATTTCGCCCAAACGCCCCTGGACATTAGCAACCGCAACAAAAGCTGCCACCGTGGTCAGCACCCCGAAGATAGTGGGTATCGCCACTTTCTGTGCTCCGCGAATGGTATTGCTGATGCTGTCGCCATCCTCGCGGCGCGTCGAGTAGATACTCTCCCCCACCACCACGGCATCATCGACGACAATACCGAGCGCCATAATAAAGCCGAAGGTAGTCATCTGATTAATGGTTAAAGCGGCATAACTGTCGGTCATAAAATACAGGGTACCGAAAAAGACAAAGGGCAGGCCGGCAGCCACCCAAAAGGCCACGCGCAGATTGAGAAACAGTGCCAGAATAATAAATACCAGCGCAATACCGGACAATGCGTTTTTCAGTAACAGACTGAGGCGATCTTTGATGGTGCGGCTGGAATCATACCAGGTGGTCAGTTTTACATTTTCCGGCAGATAGTTACTGGCAATCCAATTATCAACAACCTGATTGGCCTGCTCAACGATCTTGGTAATATCGCCGCGCTCATCCATGACAATCTCAATGGCCATACCGGGCTGCTGGTTATAACGCGACAGAGTAAAGCTATCATCGGCAAAGGTTTCTTTAACCTCAGCAATGTCGCCTAAGTAAATATGAGTACCATCAGCAAGGGTTAACAGGCGGATATGGGCAAATTCCTGCTGCTGGTAAGCCTGCTGCGCGACTTTCAGGCGCACCGCTTTTTCGCCATTGCGCAGACTGGTCGTGACTGAGCTGGCAGATTCTGCATTGATCGCATCAGAAACATCAGATAAGGTCAACCCATACGCCTGCAGCTTAGCTTCGTTAAGCTCAACGGCAATCAGCGGATCGGCCTTGGCTCTGATTTCCAGGTCGCGAATGGCCGGTTGGGTAAGCAGATCCGATTTGAGCTTTTCGGCCAGCTCCTGAAGCGTGGCATTGTCTGCATTGCCATAGAGCTGCACCCAGATGGCATGATCCTGTCGCGTGGCTTTTTCAATAACCGGATTATCCGCAGCGGAGGGAAAGTCATTAATCGCATCGACCTTGGTTTTGATGTCGGTAAAAAGCCTATCCAATGGATAGTCATTTTCTTTTTCAACAACAACGCTGCTGCCATTGGCATTGGACGTAGAGGTAACAGTATCGATACCGGCAACACTTTCAATGGCCTCCTCTATTTTAATCGCAATGCCCTCTTCGGCCTGCTTAGGATCACCACTGTCATAGCTGACAGAAATAGTGACCCGATCCGGAGCCAGGCTGGGAAAAGCCTCTTTACGAAGCTCACTGAATGATAAAACACCTAAAACAATGGTGCTGATCAGCAGTAAATTAGCGGCAACCGAATTGCGCGCAAACCAGCCGATAATCCCCTCTTTGGCATTCATTTGTGCATTGTGCATCGCTATTACCCTTCTACCTTAGGCGTGACAAGCATGCCGACAATATAACTGCTTAACGGCCTTTTGATAATCTTGACTGATGCCAGATCTGCGATGGCACGCACATAGACTGAGCCGGCATTTTCAAAGACCTTTTTAGCCGCCACTTTATTGAGCTGGTTATTGTCGTCGATAAACCAGATCTCTCCCTGCTGGGAGATGGCCGAAGCAGGCAGTTTCCAGGTATTATCCAGGGTCGCACCTGCAATATGCGCTTCCACAAAGGTACCGGGAAAAAGGCTAACCTCAGCTTGAAAAGGCTGATCAACGGCCACAATTAATGAGCGCTGTCGCGATGTGCTGTCGACATGCTGCTCAACGCGAATCACATAACCCTGCCAGCTGGCACTGCCATCACTGCTATAAAGCATCACCGGCCATTTAGCCGCGGCTTTTTCTGACAGTTCACTATTGCTTAGCCTCGGCAGGTTCTGCCACTGTTGCGCCGATAAGGGGATCTCGACTTCAACGCGATCCGTGCTATAAAGCTCGGCAACCGTGCTGCCGGCCTGCAGGTAGCTGCCCGGCTGAATATGACGCGCTACCACCAGGGCATCAAAGGGTGCGCGGAGCACGGTTTTGTGCAGATCCTGCTGCGCTTTGTGCAGGCTGTATTGAGCATTTTCCACCACTGCTTGCTGAGCCGCCAGTTGCGGCTTGCGCAGTACCAGTGGCGAACTCGGCTCGCCACTTAAACCCGAGCGCTGCCATTCGATAAGCGCCTGCTCACCGGTTCTCTGCTCTTCGAGCAGATCCAGCTCAGCCTGCGCGAGATTGGATTTCGCCTCGGCAACGGCCTGCCGGTAGGAGATATTCTCAATTTCTGCCAGCTGTTCACCTTTTTTAACCAGCTTACCGCTTTCAAAGCCCGACATAATGCTTTTAACTCGGCCGCTGACCTCGGCGGCATAGCTGATAGCATAACGTGCCTGCGCTTCTCCATAACCTTTGACCAGGGCTTGATACTGGCCGGCTTTAGCTTCAACAACCACCACGCTGGGTGCCTGTGCGGCGCGAATTTCCGTGCTTAGCTGCGCCGGAATCTTTGGCTGTGATTTTTTATTCGCGCCGCCCATTTGTGAAACATTATAGGTCACCGCCCCGGCTAAGCAAACAACGGAGCCTAAGGTCAGCAGTATGGATAATGATGGCTTACGTTTCATAATGATACTCCCAGGCCTAGCGCCAGACCCAAATCAATTCGGTTTACTAAACGGTTATATTTCACTTCAACAAGATTTGCCTGAACGTCAAAATTATTGCTCTGTGCGGCAATTAAATCGCTGATATCGACTAACCCCTGGCGATACTTTTCCTCATAATTTAAAAGGCTGCGCTCAGAGCTGGCCAGCGCGTCAGCTAGGTGATTCTGCTGCAGGGTGAGTGATTTTTCCTGGCCGAGGGCATTTTCCACTTCATTGACCGCCGTTAACAGAGTTTCCTGATAGAGCCAATAGGCATTTTCTGTGCTCAGTTCGGCTATCTCTGCCTGTGAGCGCAGGTATCCGCCATTAAACAGCGGCGCCGATAACTGCCCGAGAATGCTCCATAACGGACTGCTTAATAAGGCCTCACTGGGTGTGTCGGCGATATCAGAGAGCGCGACCTGTAAGCTGAATGAAGGCAGCAGATCCTTGTACGCAGCTTTAGTGCGCAACGCTTCCGCCTCGATAAGCAGAAGTGCGCTGCGCAGATCCGGGCGGCGCGCCAGATCCTGTTTCGGCAAAGAGGCCAGCGGCAGCAGCACTTGCGGAAAATCAGCGCTGATAGCAAAGGTATTATTCCCGCCTAACTGCCCTAACAACAAGCTCAGGCTGCGCTTATTTTGCGCCAGGGTTTCACTGTATTGCGCCAACCTTGCCCGTGCTGAGGCACTGTCTGCTTTAGCCGTATCCAGATCGCCGAGATCGCCAAGACCGGCACGATATTTTTCCAGGATCATGCTTTCATTACTGTCCAGCACCACTAAACGTTTTTCTTCAATCTCAAGCAGCTGCTTATAAAAACTAATCTGCAGCCAGGCGCGCATAATATTGGCAGCAAGCATATCTTTACTGCTCTGCAAGTCAGCTAAGCTGCTGGCGATATCTTTATCAGCGGCCGCGCTGCTGTCGGCGAGAGCCTGCCACAGATCCAATTCCCAACTCACGCTAAGGTCGGCACTGTAAGAGGCCGCGTCATCCTCTTCTTTGCTGGCGTCAAAGCCGGCTGTTAACTCGGGAAGGCGGTCACTGCCGGTGGCGCTGCGCTGCACATAAGCAACCTGCAGAGCCGTCAGCGTTTGCTGTAAGCCCGGATTATTGGCCATCGCCTGTTTAATAAGGTTATTTAATGGCGGAATATTGATCAGGTCGGTCAGCTCGGCAACGGCAACCGCCTCGGACGGCTGAGTCCCCCAGTCAAGCTGCTGCGCCGCCATGCTCTGCTGTGCCAGCTGCGGAAAATTTTTATCGGAAGAGGTACTACAGCCAGCTAAAACCATTAATAGGAGCGCGGACAGCGTACCGTTGTATTTTTTTCGATAAGAAAGCATTTTCTATTTCCTATGTTGACCCGAGTTAAGAATAACTGCAGCAAGGTTAATAGCGGGTTAATGTACAGGATAAGCTTTTAAACGCAAAGCGCAGCAGATGGACAGAGCAGCCCCCGCTCTGCCGCTAAACCGGCTTCATTATGATTTAATATTGATACTACTCACAATGTTTTAATATAGTTATGATAATGATTGGTTACTTTTTATATGTTGGGGTAAATTGACTATCAACCTGTTCGCTGAATTTGAAGCAAAATAACGCAGCATAATTAATTTGCCTTGTCTCACCCTTTATCCAGGTCACTGATATGCTTCTAAAACCTAAAATAGCCCTTTTAATTTTTCCCATTATCATAGTGCAGATTATTGTCCTTATTGCTCCTTCTTTTCTGCTTTATCAGGCCAAATTCGGCGCGCAGATGGAGGCGCATATCAGCGATTCTATTGCTCAGGTAGAGCATTCTCTGCATCGCCAAATCAAAGCAATAGAAGCGGACAGTTTATTCTTTTCTGAAAACCTGCTAGTCAATCAATATCTGCGAGCGGATAAGAACAGCCGTTTAAATGTTCTGCAGGACGCGCTAAAAAAGCAGTTTTCCGCCTTTATGGATGCCCATCCTGAATATATGGAAATCAGCTTGCTAATGGCCGATGGCGCTGAAGAGGTTGCCGCACTCAAAGAGGGGGTTAACAACCGAAGCGCTAACGAACAACAGGCTTTGTACTTTAAAAATATTAGCCGCTCACCCGCAGATATTGAAATAACGCCTCTGCTCAATCCCGATAACCGGCAATGGGTGCTGGTGGCGGCGCGCAAAATTTTTCAGCAGGAAGTAACCAAGTCTGCAAGCAAAAACGTCCAGGCTTACCTTATTATTAAAATTAATTTTGATTTTCTCGATTACCTTTTTAACTACAACAGCTTCTTGAATAACGGCTTTATCATGATACACGACGCCACAGGCGTGCCCATCAAAGTACAGGGGGATCATCAAGCAGCAAGCCACTTTCTGGCCACCAGCTTTGCACCGATAAGCAGCCAGGAAAAAGTGCAGGTTAGGGACTGGTCTGCCGATGAAGTCGCTTATCTTGTCGGCCGGAAAAAACTGTTTAAGGATCTCTTTTACACGGCCGGATGGCCGAAATCGGAGTTACAGCAATTATTAAAAAGTATCGCTCTGACCTCCCTGTTAAGCGCGTTGCCGGTGATTATTTTAAGCACCCTGCTACTGTTCTGGCTGCTCAACAGGCTACTTATCAAGCCGATTCTGCAGTTAACCCTTAACGCTCGAAAAATGGGCAAACAAAAGGGACAGTGGACATTTCAGCCGACCTCCAGAGATGAATTGAGCGAGCTGGCTGAGACAATCAAAGAGATGGGACAGGGGCTAATCAAGCAGACACAAAAGGTCCACGAAACAGCCTATATAGACAGCCTCACCAAATTGCCCAACCGCCGGCAGTTTACTGATGATCTTGAGTATCATTACGGTCAGACCCAGAGCACACTACCCGATATTGCTCTATTATTTATCGATTTGGATGGCTTTAAACAGGTCAATGACAGCTGTGGCCATGGTGTCGGCGATCACCTGCTGGTTATCGTCGCCGAACGCCTGAAAAATGTTCTGCGTGCCAGCGACCGTATCAATTATACGGCCGGTACGGCAACGACCAAAGAGCATAAAATTGCCCGTCTCGGCGGCGATGAATTTACCATTCTGCTGCAGGGCATTAAAGATCGCCAATCTGTAGAGCTGATTGCCGGGCGCATACTACGCACACTCAACAGCACCATAACGATTGCCGGCAAGGAATTTGTCATCGGTGCCAGCATCGGCATCGCGATAGCAGCAGAATATGGAGACAGTGCTGTCGATCTCCTTAAAAATGCCGATACGGCTATGTATGAAGCCAAGGCTCGGGGGAAAAACACCTACAGTTTTTTCAATAAAAGTGCCGCACAGAAATCCATTGAGCGCATGGAAATAAAAGAGGCTCTGCGCAGAGCCATCAATAATGACGACCTGCAGCTGGCTTATCAGCCGCAAATCTGCACTAAAACCGGAAAGATGGTCGGCTGCGAGGCATTGGTGCGCTGGCGGCAACCGGAAAAGGGCTGGATTGCTCCCAGTGTGTTTATCGCGATTGCTGAAGAGTCCGGCTTGATCCTTCCTCTGGGACGGCAGATACTGCTGAAAGCCTGCCAGCAGATAAAACAGTGGCAGGAGATGGGCTACGTCACCGTGCCGGTCTGGGTAAACGTCTCCTGCGTACAACTGGAGCAGGAAAATATGCAGCGAGTGATTATGGATTGTCTGGAAAAAACCGCACTCAGCCCCGAGTCTCTGGCCATAGAAGTCACCGAATCAAGCATTATGCAGGGCACGGATTCCATTGTGCAGCTGGAAAAAATTCAAGCAGCCGGTGTGCGCATTGCCCTGGATGACTTTGGTACCGGCTACTCGTCGCTAAGCGCGCTGCGCGGACTGCCCATTGATGAGTTGAAGATTGATAAAAGCTTTATTAATGACCTGCATAACAGCGAAGATGGCAAAGCGATTGTCTCCGCGATTATTGCCATGGCCCATCAATTAAATCTTCAGGTTGTCGCTGAAGGAGTGGAAAGCGCGCAGGAGCTGGCTTTTGTAAAACAAAAACAGGTCGATATTATTCAAGGCTACTATTTCAGCAAAGCCCTGCCGGCAGAAGAGTTTGCCGAAAAATTAGCCGGCGCTTTTGCGAAAAGGGCCTAGTTGAGCTCAATGCTGCTGAAGAATGATTGTTTAAACTGCCATCCCGGTCGTCTTCTAAGCCGGATCTCTTTGCCTAATCAGCCTGCTTTATGAGTTATTAAGTCACGACTCTGAGAGTAATTATTAGATGGCGAAAAAATAGTCACTTATAGGCATACTAACCTATAATGCACACATAGTTATAAATGGGAATTAAAAGTGAAAGTCACTCGCATACTTTACAGTTATAAACTAAATCAAGGGAAGCTTGATCAGTTGCAAGAGCAAGCACGCTTGCTTGGCCTTGTGCGCAGTGAAGTATGGCAACGGTTTGGCTCTATCTCCGGCATTAAGTTGCGGGATCGCACTATCCGCGATCAGTGGATGAAAGAAAAGCGTAACTTTGCTGTAAGTGCTAATGCCTGGAAAGAAACCTTGCGTGATGCCGTGGCTGACATTAAAGCGTACCGCGAAGCTGCGAAGGATAAAGTAAAACAGGCTATTCGTGCTCGCACCAGTGACAAGAAAGCGCTCAAGCGGCTTTATACGCTATTGAAGTGTGATGATTGGCAGAGTGATCCGTTCTTGCGCAGGCAAATGCGTAAGCACTTCAAGCATGGTGTTAATCACACAAGCAATCAGATTATTGTCCGGGCTGACATGTGCAAAACCTTTACACTAAATGGACAATGCTGGTTGAAAGTGCCCGGGCTCATCCCAAGACAAGTTATCAGTATTCCACTGAAAACAACTATCGACTACGCGCCAACAGGCACGTTGAGACTGATTATCCGTCAAGGAAAGGTTGAGGTGCATTATCAGCAAGAAGTTGATGTACTGCAAAGCTGCGGTGATGACGTGGTTGGCATTGATAAAGGCTACAGCGAAGCGTTTGTTGATTCAGATAACGATAGATATGGAGAAGGTTTAGGTAAGTTGATTGCCAAGGAGTCAGATCACCTAAATAAAAAATATGGCAATCGCAATAAGTTACGCGCCATAGCGCGAAAGAAACCGCATAAGCGAGCTGCGATAGAGGAGAATAATTTAGGCCGTAAAAAGCTTGGTAAGCGGCAAGATACGCAGATTACCAAGTTGCGAACACTTATTTTTACTGCAACCCATCGTTTAATTGATAAAGCAGGAATGGTTGCGACAGAGGACTTAACCAGCCCTATCGCAAGTAAAACTAATTACGGCAAGAACACCAATAGACGATTAAACCAGTGGGTAAAAGGTATACTGGCAGAAGCGTTAGAGACAGTATCTAAGAGACGATGTTCGTCTTTGCATTTAGTTAATGCGGCATACACTTCGCAAATGGACTCTTTCAATCGAGGGCTTTTAACAGGCACTCGAAGGGGAGATAAATTTTACCGTGAAAACGGGGAGGTTGTGCAAGCTGATTATAATGCTGCGAGAAACGTACTGGCAAGACTTAGCGATCAAGAGATTGGTCGTTGGATGAACTTTAAAAAAGTAAAATCCATCTTGCAGGAACGAACTGATCGCTACCGGTTGGAACTGACCAACCCAGGCTCTAGTTACATACTCGAAACGAGGCATTAACAGAGTGCGAATTAATTCTTAAATATATTTAAATACATTTTGAGAAGCAGTCTCGATTAAAACAGTTCGAGAATCACAGCGTAGATACTTCTTCTTGTTCTTTTCCTTTGCCTGCTTTTACTGCCCCCTACTCTTGACCTTAAAATTAAATATCTGCATAATTGTTAAACACCAGTGTAAACGATTACATTATAAGAATTTGATCGCAGCATGGATGACGCATAAACTGCTAAACTTCACTCAAATTGTGAACAGCATCAATTTAAACTGATATGCGTGACAAACACGCTCAAGAGAGGCAAATGTGAAAGTTCTTGTTACTGGTGGTATGGGTTATATAGGCAGCCACACCTGTGTGCAGATGTTAGCCGCAGGCATGCAGCCAATTATTGTTGATAACCTTTGTAATGCTAAATTAGCGGTGTTAGATCGCATCGAAGCACTGACTAATGTGCGCCCGGTCTTTTATGAAGGCGATATTCGCGATGAAGCTTTTCTGGATAGAGTGTTCAGCGAGCATGATATTCAGTCCGTGATCCACTTTGCCGGCCTCAAAGCGGTAGGCGAATCCGTCAGCAAACCGCTGGAATATTACGATAACAACGTTAACGGCTCTCTGGTGCTGGCACGGGCGATGCGCACTGCCGGCGTAAAAATCCTGGTCTTTAGCTCTTCGGCAACCGTTTACGGCGATCCGCAAACGGTGCCGATCACTGAAGACTCTCCTGTCGGTGCAACCACCAACCCCTACGGGCGCAGTAAATATATGGTCGAAGAGTGTCTCTCTGACTTCTATCAATCGCAACCGGACTGGAGCATCACGCTGCTGCGTTACTTTAACCCTGTCGGCGCACACCCGTCCGGTACTATGGGTGAAGATCCGCAGGGGATCCCGAATAACTTGATGCCCTTTATTGCCCAGGTTGCCGTCGGTCGTCGCGATAAGCTGTCTGTCTTTGGTGATGATTACCCGACACCGGACGGCACCGGTGTGCGCGATTATATTCACGTTATGGACTTAGCCGATGGCCATATTGCCGCATTAAATGCGGTCGGGCAAAAAGCCGGTCTGCATATCTACAACTTAGGAACAGGTAACGGCTCCAGCGTATTGGAAATGGTCGACGCTTTTAGTAAAGCTTGCGGCAAAGCTGTGCCTTATGAAATCTGCCCGCGTCGTCCCGGTGATATCGCTGAATGCTGGGCAAGCACAGCAAAAGCAGAAAAAGATCTCGGCTGGAAAGCAAGGCGCTCGATAATGGAAATGACCGCTGACACCTGGAACTGGCAGTCCAAGAACCCGCAGGGTTACTAATCCTAAGCAACAGGTGCTCAATAGAGCACCTGAGTTTTAAACACAAATCGAGAATAAATATATCTGGATTGACGTCTTCTCCTTCGCTTCGTGCCCGATAAATCGGAAAGGAAAGGGATTCCGGTTAGTTTAAAAGCAAATCTGGCAGCTTTTCCGGATTAACGGACAGCAATAAGGCTAACACGGCTTTGCCTATGCGAGAATCGCGTAAAAAGATGAATCAGTTTTTAGAAATGAGTAACAATGCGTGACTATTTTTCTGTTTTTCTCACCAGTATAAGTAAAATAGAGAAAAGCACTCTCAATCGACAATGGAAATAAGATTAATGCAAAAAACAACCCGTACCATGCCATCCCATAAACATGTCGCCCTGGTTGCTCATGATTCCTGCAAACCGGAACTGCTGCGCTGGGTCAAGGACAATAAGGAAAAACTGCAGCATCACTTTTTATATGCGACGGGGACAACAGGAAGAATACTCAGTAATGAGACCGGCCTGGCGATTAAAAACATGATCAGCGGGCCTATGGGTGGCGATCAGCAACTTGGGGCATTAATCTCAGAAAAGCAGATTGATATACTGATTTTCTTCTGGGATCCACTGAATGCGGTCCCGCACGATCCTGACGTAAAAGCACTGCTGCGTATTGCCAATGTTTGGAATATTCCGGTGGCCATGAACCGCGCATCGGCCAACTTCCTGTTTCAATCGACCCTGCTTGAGCAGGAGGTTGAGATTGAAATACCGGACTATGAAAAGTACCTGGCGGAAAGGGTTTAGCCTGACAACAATATTAAACTTTTGCGAGGTAAAGAATGGGAATTTCAACTGCAACATTTGCCGGCGGCTGCTTTTGGTGCATCGAAGCGGCATTTAATTCACTAAAGGGCGTAAAAAGTGCTGTTTCCGGCTATACCGGCGGGGTCACTGAGTCACCGAGTTATCAGGAGGTGTGCAGCGGCACAAGCGGACATGCCGAAGCCGTACAAATCCAGTTTGATGACACAGAAATGACTTACCAGACGCTGTTAATGGCCTTTTTCAGCTTACATGATGCCACCCAGCTGAACCGCCAGGGTAATGATATTGGCAGCCAATATCGCTCTGCTATTTTTTATCACAATGCCGAGCAGCAAGCACAGGCAGAGGCCTTTATTAACAAGCTTGTGGATGAGGGAGTTTATGAGGATACAATTAAAACAGAGCTCAAGCCAGCAGGCACCTTCTATCCAGCCGAGGATTACCACCAGGGTTACTACCTGAAAAACCCGGAGCAGGGCTACTGCGCCATGGTAATCACTCCTAAATTTGTAAAGTTTAAACAACGCTACCGGGCGCAGTTAAAAGAGCAGCAATAGCAAAGGCAGGCTGCAAAGTCAGCGTTTTAGGCAAATGATACCCGCTAAAAAAATAGCGGGTATTTTTCTTATTAGCAGATAAAATCTCTGCGCTTTCACAGTACAGCTTGTTTAATCCGTAAAGTTTGATCCTCCTCTTAGTCAGTTGTTTATTCTTTGCTCAATACTTGTTTATAATTCGCCATCTCTAAAGTTTTTTCGGCTCGAGTGATCTGCCTTTAAGGATAGTGATCCTCGCCATTTACTTATTTAGCTTGCTTATATCTAAACTCTGCTTTCATCGGCAAGCTATCGCTAAGGAAAAACAAAATGAACTATCAAACTAATATGCGCACTGCTGATTACGAAGTATTGAGCAGCGATAAAACTGCCGGCAAAGATAATAGTACTGAAAACCTGCTGCACGAGGTTGCTTTGCAAAATAGTGACAAAACCAATGTTATTCTGCATGCCTTTGACTGGCCCTACGCTGAAATTAGCAAAAATGCCCAGGCTATTAACGAAATAGGCTATCGTTCGGTATTGGTTTCACCGCCTATGAAGTCTTTTATCCATGAAAATGGCACAGCCTGGTGGCAACGCTATCAACCTCAAGATTATCGTGTTATTGATAATCAGCTCGGCAATACCCATGACTTTTCCGCTATGATTACAACGCTGGCAAAACAGGGGGTTCGTGTTTATGCCGACGTTGTTTTTAACCATATGGCTAATGAGGCAGATAAGCGTGCCGATCTGCACTACCCAAGTGCCAGCGATATTAAAAAGTATCATGATGAGAAAGAAAAATATCAGTCACTGCTGCTTTTTGGTGATTTAAGCAAGCCGCTATTTCGCGAAGAGCATTTTATCGATGCTTTTCGCATTGAAGACTGGAAAGATTGCTGGGAGGTACAAAATGGCAGGATAGCCGGTGATTCAGGCGATCCTGGCCTGCCCACACTAAAAGTCTGTGATTATGTTATTGAACAGCAGCAGAATTACCTTAAAGCCCTTAAAGGTCTGGGAGTCAAAGGTTTCAGAATTGATGCGGCAAAGCATATGACGCTTGAACATCTGCGCCGAGTCTGGAGTGAAGAGATCACTGAAAATATGCATATTTTCGGTGAAATTATTACCGATGGCGGTACGACAAAAGAGGAGTATGAACTGTTCCTGCAGCCTTACCTTGAAAAAACAGATTTAGGATCATACGACTTTCCGCTGTTCAATACGATGTATGAGGTTTTTCATAAAGACGGCAGCATGGAGTCTCTGATTGATCCCTACTACTTTGGTCAGGCGTTGTATAATTTCCGTGCGATTACCTTCGCGATTACCCATGATATTCCAAATAATGATGTGTTTCAGCATCTGATTCTTAAAGAGGAAGAAGAATGGTTAGCCTATAGCTATATACTCGGTCGTGACGGCGGTGTGCCTCTGATCTACACAGATTTAAACCCCAGTGGCATATTAGCGAGTAATGGCAAGCCGCGCTGGATTGACTTGTGGAAAGATCCGCGCATGGTAAAAATGATCAGGTTTCATAACTATGCCCACGGTGAACCTATGATCCCTGTTCTTTCCGATAAAGAACTACTCGTTTTTGCTCGAGGGAAGAAAGGGATAGTGGCAATCAACAAATCCGATTCGCAGCTTGTTGTGGATTTTCAGTGGCATAAGGATATGCGCGATCTACTTACAGGCAGCCATTACCAACTTGAATCGGATCAGTTAAATATCATCATTGACGGCAAGTCCTGTTTGCTGCTGGTTTAGCACTTAACAAAGCATGCCAGGTTGTGCTTAACAATGATTTTTTCAACCTTCATCCCGGCCTTTCGCTTTGCTTAATGAGCATGCTTTATCAGTGATTAAGTGACTATTCTAAAGTGCTCGATTAAAATCTGGCGAAAATGCCAGGGAAAATGCTTACTCTAAAACAGATCAGGCTTATTTATTGAGCACAAGATAATCGCTATAGCCTTTTGCACCCGCGCTATAAAAGGTTTCCATATCAGGTACATTTAAAGGCGCGTTTGTCCGCCATCGCTCAGGTAGATCCGGGTTGGCCAGGAAGGGCCGGCCGACTGCAATCAAATCCGCGTTGCCGGCTGCAAGATCACTTTCGGCGCGCGCTGCATCATAGCCACCGGAGAGGATCAGAGTCTGCTTAAATAAACGGCGCAATGTTTTTTTTATCGAATCAGGTACAAGCGGAGCGCCCATTGAAGAGTGATCGACGAGATGCAGATACAGCAGTCCCAGGGCATTTAATTGTTCAGTTAAATAAGCATAATCCGCCGCCATTGCGTCATAAAGTGGCATATCATTAAACACACCAAAGGGAGACAGGCGGATCCCGACTTTGTCTTTGCCGATGGCAGCGACGGTTGCCGCAGCCACTTCAAGCACAAAACGGGCCCTATTTTCAATTCCGCCGCCATACTGATCGGTGCGCAGATTAGCATTAGGACGGATAAACTGCTCCAGTAAATAACCATTCGCAGCGTGTAATTCAACGCCATCAAATCCGGCCGTAATGGCATTTTCAGCTGCAGCAACAAACTCTTGTTGTGTGCTGATAATATCATCGCCAGTCATTGCCGTCGGTACAGGCTGCGCTTTCATCCCTTGCGCATCAGTAAACATTTCCCCCTCTGCGGCAACGGCCGAGGGTGCGAGTATGCGCGCGCCGTCCGGTAGGTTAAGGGGGTGGGCAATACGCCCGGTATGCATCAACTGGACAAATATTTTCGCCCCTTTGCTATGCACAGCCTGAGTTACCCGCGCCCAGGCCGCCACCTGCGCCGCTGAAAAAATTCCCGGAATCCGCGGATAGCCAAGACCATTGGCTGAAGGCGAGGTGCCTTCGGTTACAATCAGTCCGGCCGTTGCACGTTGTGCGTAATACTCGACCATAAGATCGTTGGCGACATTGCCTAGCGCCCTATTGCGTGTCATAGGTGCCATCACAAGATGATTTTGCAATTGGTACGCCCCCAGTCTCGCAGGACTCAGTAATTGTTTACAGAAAGTAGTATGCGCCATGGCGATGCTCCTTATTAAGGTTATCGCAAAGCCACTTCTTTTCTTCTATTCCCAGCTGAGCTGGTGAGTGGAATTGCTATACTCTATAATAGCTGCAAATGAACAATTAGGCTCACTCTCCAGGCGATAACAAATCATAGCCATTGCGCTTTTAAGCGCGCTTGATTGAGTTTAAGCCACTGCAGCGCGATAATACTGGCGGCATTAATGATCACGCCCTGCTCTAACCATTGATAGGCCTGCGCAAATGTAGGAGTCAGTACGCGAATATCTTCCCCCTCTTCGTCCAGTCCATGCACGCCAGCGGCTGTGTTGCTATCCACTTCGCCCACATAAAGGTGCAGGCACTCATTGCTGCCGCCAGGCGAGGGTAAATAGCGGCTAATAAACTCCATTCTGCCCACTTCAACTCCCGCTTCTTCAAGGGCTTCGCGACGGGCAACCTGTTCAGGCAGCTCATCCTTATCAATCAAACCGGCGACCATTTCCACTAACCATGGGTTGCCCTCACTTAACGCGCCGACGCGAAACTGTTCCACGAAAACGCATTTATTCTCTTTAAAGTCGACTAACAGCAGGCACACCGCATCGTGACGCACCATCAGTTCCCGTTCAATGGTCAACGGCTTGCCAGCAAAACATTGATGGGTCACCGTCAGCTGTTTCATCTTGTAAAAACCTTTATAAAGCGGCTTTTCCTGCTCTATGACATAGTGGAAAGTATCAGTTTCACGCTGCATATTAACTCCATTTTTTAACTTACAGTATTACAACACCTGCTGCATAACAATAATGAGCGATAAAAAAGACCGTTGTTAATGCGCCGGCAAAGTTACTCACAAAGGCCAAGCCACAGTGAACGCAAAAATCTCAGCCAGGCCTAAAATAGTCCCACCATAGAAGCTCTGATAAGCGTGTCTTCAGTGGACATATATATTTTTTGTTCTCGACCATCAACCATCTTGGTAACAAGTTCACTCGCTTCAATATAAGCCATAACAATATTGAATGCTTTGCTGACGCAAGATAAATAGCATATTGAAAATCGATTTATCTTAAAACACTTATAGTAATTAAAAGTGGCTTTTTGCCTGGTGATGGCGCACCAAGAATGGTAAATCATTCACTCTTTGCAGCAGAAGAGCGCGCTAATTACATTTAGCTTCAGCGCACACAGCGAAAGTGCAATCTTCATAAGGACTAGCTCGATAAGCCTGATAAAGATATTCTCAAGATCACAATCCATGCCATCATATATCTATACCATTTAACAAATCCGCAATTTAGAATAGAATCCTCTTTCAACACCATTATTTTTTGCCAATTTGAAAAGCCATTTTCTCTAGCTTTTCAAAAATTATCCTTTATTAAGCGTATGGAGAAGTTAAATGCTTTTATCCAAGGTAATGTGGAAAAACAGCTTTGCACAAGCAAGTAGTTTCCGTGCTTTTTGCCGCCTGTCTCTCTTCTCTCAACTCTTTTTAGGCGTGGTATTAGCCACCGTTCCCCGACAAACCCATGCGCAAGAGGCGCTCACTGTTGCTATTGCCGGCCCCATGGTTGGTAACAGTTTCTCGGTTGGAATCCAATACAACGCAGGTGTCACTGCGGCCCTTGATACCCTGCCCGACGGATTATTACTGGGCAAAAAAATAACGATTAAAACCTACGATGACAAATGCAGTGCTCCGATTGCCGAGAAGGTCGCCGAGGATCTGGTGCTTGCTCCTCCGGCGGTGGTTATCGGCCATTCCTGTTCGATGGCAACGATTAAGGCAGCCCCTATCTATGCGCGCCACAAGGTGCTGCAAATCACCCCGGCGTCCACCCAGCCTAAAGTGACCGAGATGGGCATCAGCACCATCTTTCGCATGATTGGCAGAGATGATGTTCAGGGCGAAATTGCCGCGCAGCGCATCGTAAAGCGCCATGCAGGTAAAAAAGTCGGTGTTTTTTACTTTCCCGGCGGTTATTCTGCGGGGCTTGCTCAAACCGCTATCGAAGCCCTGGAAAAACAAGGAATTAAACCAATACGTGCGATTGTTGGGATTGCTTCCGCACCATCCTATGCAGAAAATATCCAAGACTTTATTGATGCGGGAATTGAGGTGCTCTATCTGGTAGCAGGTGGACTCGATAGCGGTGTGTTCATGCGCCAGGTAAGCCAGATGGATGCTCCTTTTCATGTGCTTAGTAGTGATACTCTGGTGTCCAAGGTGTTTATAGAAACAGCAGGCGTGGCGGGCGAAGGGGTTCCATTTACCTTTCCTCCTGCAGCCGCGGAGTTATCAACTGCAATACAGGCTGTAACTGCCCTTAAAAAATTGGGTGAAGAGCCGGCCGGTTATACCCTGTTCGCCTATGCAGCCACCCAAACCTGGATTGCAGGCGTTCGCAGAGCCAACTCCTTTAACACTGACTTAGTTGCAGCCGCGATTCGCCAGGCGCCGATTGACACCGTGCTCGGTCGGATTTCTTTTGACGCCAAAGGAGATATCCATACCAGCTACCCGGCTTTTTCCTGGCATATCTGGAAAAGAGGTAAACGTGTTTCAGTGGATTAAGCCGGTCTGTTTACCACTGACCCGACGAATAAGAGCTGCTGGTGGTTTAAGTATTAAAAAGAGCCTGCTGCTGGGGTTCGCAGCCATGGCCTCGGTCATGATGCTGGCCACCTTGATTGCGCTGTTCAGTGGCAACCAGGTCAGCAAATCAATGGACGTTATCCTTGAGCAACGGCTGCCGGCAATGCTGCAGACATTGCGGCTCGCCAAGGCGGTCGATGCGCTTGCCGCCACCGGTACTTCCCTGCAATCTGTGAGCAGCGAAGCCGATCGGCAGCTCGCTGTGCAGGAATTTACTGATGCGGTAACGGAATTTGAACAATCCTTGAATGACATTGACAGCACGGCAACGGAAATGGAGGATGTGCGACGTTCTGCCGCAGCGTTAACCGAGAACCTGCGCAGACTGCAGACTATGGCCGAGCAGCGGATTGCTATGACGCAGGAGCGGCAATTCAAACGCGAACGCCTGTTCTCCAACCTGCAAACCTTTAAACAGCATTTGACCTATCGGGTGCGCATCATTGAAGGAGATAATGATGTAATCGAACGGTTAATGTCACGGCCATCTCCACCTGTCGACAAGATAGTTGAAATGGCGCGGAGATCGGCGCAATGGGCTCCAGTGCAGCGTTTCTACACTGAGGTGGAGACAATAACCGGACGCGTTCTGGCGGCGATCCAGGATCCAACACTCTCAGCCCTGGCGGTTTCACGAGAGATCCTGAAAACCGCACTTATCGAGGCCGATATTACTTTCAAAAAACTGCCCGCCGAGATCAACTCCAAACTTGGCAGATCATTTATTGAACTGCAGGAGATAGTGCTGGCGGAAAGCGGTTTGCTGGCATTTAGAGAGCGTGAATTAATGCTTGAGATCGAGAGCCAAAACCTGATCAGTGAGAACCAGCGAATAAGCCATCTTGTTGATGAAGCCACTTCCTCCTTGGTGCGCCAGGAGGTTTTAGAGACCAAGAGTGCAGGTTTGACGACTGAGCAAATACGGCAAAAATACATGTTCATTCTGCTCTTGGCCACAGCTATCGGACTGCTCGGCATTGCCGCGCTGATGTATTTTCACGTTATAGGTAATGTCATATTGCGCTTGTCCTGGCTCAGTAACGCAATGCAGTCTATTGCCGCGGGGAAACTTGATGCGCCCTTGCCGCCAGCCGGTAAGGACGAACTCGGACGCCTGGGTATTGCCGTCCGTCAATTTCAGAAAACAGCCGTTGATACCGAGCGCCGCGAAGCTGATTTACGCCGCAGCAACCAAAAAGTAAAGATGCTCTACGCGCATCTGCAACAGAAAAGCCAAGAACTAAAGGCAATGAACAGCAAACTGGAGAAGCTGTCCATTACCGATTTTTTAACCGGGCTTGCAAACCGTCGTCGTTTTGACGAGGTGCTTGCCAGCGAGCGGGCTCGCGCCATGCGTACATGCCAGCCGCTGGCCCTGATTATGATTGACGTTGATCACTTTAAAAAATTCAACGACAGCTATGGCCATCAGGCGGGAGATGAATGCCTGAAAGAAGTGGCAGCGACCTTAACGGCTAATGCCTGCCGGGCAGGGGATCTTATCGCTCGCTACGGCGGAGAAGAGTTCAGCATTATTTGTGCCGAAACAGATTTAGCCGGAGCCCGCGCTTTAGCCGAGAAACTGCGCCGCGCTGTGCAGGATATCGCTTTGCTTAATGAGGATACGTCATTAGGCATAGTCACCATTAGCCTGGGCATAGCGGTCTGCACTCCCGACAGTAAGCAAAGAGCTGGCGATTTAGTTGCCAGCGCCGACAAGGCTCTTTACCAGGCTAAGGAAAGCGGACGAAATCGAAGCAGATATTGCACTGCACCTGAAAAATAAAAATGACTAGGGTCTGTCAATGCTGCCCAGCTCTTCTATTATTTATCAGAGCATCAACAAGTTATGGCAGACGGATTAGAAAAAATCACCGCTAAATTTATTCTTGATGTCATTAAATGGTCTAAAGTATTACGTAAAAATCAACCATAAAATCAATAAAAAGCAGGTCAAATATGAATACTGAAACACCCTGGTGGGGAGAAGTGGGCCTGGATAAGGAGTGCGCTTTACAGTTGGATATCGGCCCCTTGTCGGTGGCGGTAGAGCATAGCGATTTTGAATGGCGTATCCACTGGCAGCGGGAAAAGGAGATCGACAGCAATGATAACCGTATGCACAAAGTAGTCGGCCAATTTACGCCCTGTAATTATCAGGATATAACACGCTATATCGTCAATAGCAGCAGCAGACAAATTCAATTATTGCCGGCATTGGCAGACAGGCCGGTAGTGTGCAGGCCGGCTTCTCCAATCAACCTGGATGCGGGCGCCAGTGTGGTGTTGTATGTGAGTACGCCTATTTATGTGCAGATTAATTTAGTCAACCAGAAAACTACCCTGCTCCAGGAGCTTGCGACTCAGCGCCTTTCCGACACCTGGTTTGGTCCCTCAACCTGCGTCGGGGAACTGTGTTACGCCAGTGTCACCAGCGGCCGCCTGGATCTGCAGAAACTCCCCTATCGCATTCAAAGGGCGACCACCCCATTGCATATCCATAACCGTGCCGATAACAATTTACTCTTTGAACGCGTCGCCCTGCCTGTTCCCCTGCTCTCTCTTTACGCCGCCGAAAACGGCCAGTTGTGGACACAAAGCGTGACCCTCACCCGCGAAGACAGTGGTGATTTTGCCCAACTAAAACTAGGCGATGCGCCGATGGAAAGCTTATTCGTTAATGGCGCAAGGAAAAATGCCGCACAGGGTCAACTAATCCGCGCCTTCAGTGCAATTTTTAAGTAAGGAATAAAAATGAATGAGATCTGGTCTTACCTTGACGATATTTTTAATGTCGCATCCCTGGGCAAAATATTGCGCGCCTCTTTGCTATTAATATTAGGCTTTATCTTTGCCAAACTACTCAGTTATTACAGCACCCACTTTAGCAAAAAACTGTTTACCGTGGCGACCAGCATGCTGATCAAGCGCATTGTCTTTCATGGTATCTTTATATTATTTATTTTTTCAGCCATGCTGGAAATGGGCTTTAACCTTAACGTGCTGCTCGGTGCCGCCAGCGTACTGACCGTGGCTGTGGGATTTGCCTCACAAACCTCCGCTTCCAACTTTATCAGCGGCATTTTTCTGATGGCGGAACGCTCATTTAGCGTCGGCGATGTGGTCCGCGTCGGCAGCACGGTCGGCGAAGTCTTATCCATCGATCTGCTTTCGGTTAAGTTGCGTACCTTTGATAACCTTTTTGTACGCTTACCCAATGAAACCTTAATTAAATCTGAGGTCACCACCTTAACCAAATTCCCTATTCGCCGCCTGGATCTAAAGATCGGCATCGCCTATAAGGAGAGCATCGACAGAGTGAAAACGATTTTACAACAGGTTGCCGCAGATAATCCGTTATCATTAGAGGAGCCCAAACCCCTATATATTTTTCAAGGATTTGACGATTCATCACTGACCCTGCAATTTTCAGTCTGGGCCAAGCGGGAAAATTTTTTGGAATTAAAGAACTCCATTTACGAGCAGATAAAAGTCGCTTTTGATAAGGAAGGAGTGGAAATACCTTTCCCGCATCGCAGCCTCTACACCGGCAGCGTCACCGAGCCCTTCCCGATAAAAATAACCCGGGAAAAAAAGGAGCCGGAGCAATAAAACTCAACATAAAAGTGTGCTTGACCTGATTGTTGAAATAGCAACATAACGGTCGATCACGCCACTGTCCTCGAGCTTTTTTAGGTGTCGAAAGCACTGTGAAGCACAGAGGCCCACTTGCTCAACCAACTTCTGCCGAGGGTTCTGGCTGTTTTCCTGAAACAGATTAATAATACTGAGATCACGTCTATCAATATGCACTTCCTGCAGATTTTGCTCTCTTAATTAACTTTTATGCCGTTATAATTGCGCAAACAGGAGCAAAGCAAGCCCTCTTGCCAAGACAATGTCATCACCTTGCGATACATTTATGCGCAATTATTATTTACTTTTTCAAGGACACCGCTATGAATCTGGCGCTTTTAAGTATGTTTATTCCGACCTTCTTTTTTGTTTCCATCACACCGGGTATGTGTATGACCCTGGCACTGAGTCTGGGGATGAGCATAGGTTACCAACGCACCCTGTGGATGATGTTAGGCGAAGTGATTGGTGTCGGCCTGGTGGCGGTTGCTGCGGTGCTGGGCATTGCTTCTATCATGCTCAACTATCCCTGGTTGTTTACGGCTCTTAAGTCCCTTGGTGCGGCGTATCTGTTTTATCTGGGCATTCAGATGTGGCAATCAAAGGGCAAGCTTGCCTTAAGCGGCGGCAATAACGAGGTGCACGTCGGCCATAACTGGGATCTGCTCATGCAGGGTTTTGTCACTGCCATTGCCAACCCCAAGGGATGGGCATTTATGATCTCTTTGTTGCCGCCCTTTATTGACAGCAGTCAACCTTTAACTTTGCAGCTGACGCTGCTGGTGGCGATTATTATGACCTTTGAGTTTATCTGTATGACTATCTACGCGACAGGCGGCAAGGGATTAAAACGTTTGCTCAGTCAGGCCAATAATATTCAAGTGATGAATCGTATTTCCGGCAGCTTGATGATGGCTGTAGGTATCTGGTTATTTGTCAGTTAATTATTGACAGCAGCAAAGATTCACATTTGACTTGATGCCCGGAGATCTTATATTTATGGGGACGCCCGCAGCAAACGCGCGCTAAAAGATGGCGATTGCTTAGCCGCACAGTAAATTAACTCAACATTTGAGGCATCTGAAGTTGATGACAGGATGACAATGCTTGACATCCTCCCTCCACTAAATCAAAGATTTTGGTGGGGGATTCCTACTGCTAGACGCTCATGCCCGAGCGCAAGAATGTTTTTGGCCGCGTTCACATCGCGGTCGTGAGTGACACCACACTCACAGGTCCATTCTCTTATTCCAAGTCCTGCTCTACCTTTCGGACTGTTTTGGCGAGAGCCACAACACGAGCAAGTTTGGGTGGTGTACGACTCATTGATTTCTTCAAAAACAATACCAGCGTGAGCGCTTTTGTATTCCAATAGTGTTTTTAATGTAGACCAGCCAGCATCTAAAACGGACTTAGCCATTTTAGTCTTGACCAGTTTTTGACTACTTACGTTACCAATGAATATCGCCGCATTTTCATTGACAAGTTTGCGGCTGTATTTATGCAAAGCATCTACTCTGCGGTTTTTTATCTTTGCATGGATAGCCTTGACGCGCTTTTTATTCTTTGCCCGCTGCGCAATACCTAAATCTTCCTCTAGCTCGCGGTATTCACGGCCTTTTAGTTTGTAGCCGTTACTGTCGGTGGCTGTTTCTTTACAACCCAAATCAATACCCACACTGGCTTTGCCTGTACCCTGCTCTGCTTCCACCTCAACCACAACGTTGAAGTACCACCGGCCTCTTGCATCTTCATTGAATGAGCCAGATTTGAAGGTGTATTGAGATAATCCGTAACTATCCCAAACGCTAAAATAGTGGCGGTTATGATAAACCTGACCATTTTTGAAGCTAATACAGTCTTTACGAACCGGGATCCAACCCAGTGAACGTCTAACGCCACCAGATTTACGCCAATTCAACCTGTGTTTCTTGAATTGTTTGCGGCGGGTGGCGTATTCATGACCAACCATCTGCACAGTCGCAGAATTCAGGCCAAGTGCTTTATTCATGCCTTTGGTGTACTTTTGGAGATCGTAGCCTGACAGGAAAGCGGGCTTGACCGGGCCAAATTCACTGACATTACTCAATGCCTTCATTGACGCTTCATTGCAAAAATTCCACACCTGGTTCACACCGTAAGCCCATTTTTTTAGGGTGCTTAGATGTTTATCACGGATCCTTATTTTTAGCGTTTTTGTGTGTACTTTGCTTTTCATAATGATCATAGTAGACCTGATTCATCTGGATGTAAACACAGGCAAAATAATAGTGTATCCAACTAAGATAGACCAACCTAGCGGCTGGTTTGCTATCCATCTCCACCCAAACAAGTTATGGGTGGAGAATTCCGCAAGGTTCGTTAAACTGGCCTGGTATTATAAAATCATACTACTTGCCGCACTGTTGCTACTCGCCGCGGCTTTCCTGCTGCCGGCCTGCTCCAGCACCTATACCCTTAAAGGAGACTCCCGTCCCCTGCATCATAGCGACCAGGGCTTCCGTAATCCCTATATCGAAAAGAAAAAGGGCGGCTTTTTTGATTTTATGAAAATGCGCTACTTTGCTGAACAAAAATGGGCAAACTATGAGGGACAAGGACATCTGGTTGAAAGTGTAGAGACCGATCTAGCGCTGCTGCATAATCCACCCGATGCACCTCAGTTCACCTGGATAGGTCACGCGACGGTGCTGGTGCAATATCAGGGCATCAATATTCTCACCGATCCTGTCTTCGCACAACGCGCTTCCCCCCTCTCCTTTGCCGGTCCTAAGCGTGTGACTAAGCCGGCCATAACTATTGCCCAGCTGCCGGAAATCGATTTTGTGCTGATATCCCATAACCACTATGATCACCTGGATCGCTATACTGTGAAGCGCATAGGCAATGCAGCCACCTGGTTAGTACCGCTCGGGTATAAAAGCTGGTTTAAAAAACTTGGGGTCAGCAATGTCGTCGAATTTGACTGGTGGGATAAGCAGAAAATAGGGACAACACAGATTACCGCGACGCCTGCACAACACTGGAGCGCACGCGGGCTGAACGACAGATATCAGCAGTTATGGGCGGCATGGTCGGTACAGATTGGCGATTTTAACTTCTGGTTCTGCGGCGATAGCGGTTATAACGATAAGCAGTTTAAAGAGATTGGTGAACGCTTAGGGCCATTTGCTCTGGCCATTATCCCCATTGGCGGTTACGCACCACGCTGGTTTATGCAGGATATGCATGTCAATCCGGCAGAAGCCGTAAAAATACATCATGATCTGAAAGCAACACTTTCCCTCGGAGTACATTGGGGGACTTTTCCGCTGACAGCCGAGCCCATTGATGAGCCGGTAAAAAAACTGCAGGCAGCCAGCCGCTCTCTAAACGGCACGGCATTTATCACCACACCATTAGGAAAGACCTCGACGCTTGAATTGAGCAGCACAGCTAATTAATAAAGATAATTGGGCACCCATTAGTTAGCGGCGCCCACCAAAAACAGATCCCATAATACCGCGAATGACCTGCCGACCAAGCAGACTGCCGATGGCGCGCGCAGCACTTTTTATAAAGGCTTGCATTGTGCTCTGTCTTTGCCTGCCGCTTGCAGCGCTAGCTTTTGTGCTTTTGTTTTCCTGCTCGGCTTGATCCTGCTCTGCCTGCATCTGCTTAGCGCGATCCTTAAGTATTTCATAAGCTGACTCACGGTCGACAACACATTATTCAGAACAGAAAAGAAACAAGGCCCACAGCCAGCGGAAAATTTCCGCTGCTTTTATTCAAGGATTACTTATGGGCAATCGTTTTAGTTGTAAACAGAAAGTCCTTTAACTCTTTATCAAAAGCAGGATCTTTACGGCGAATCCACTCCAGCACCATAGCCGCATGCTCTTTTTCTTCGTCGCGGTTATGCACTAATATTGCTCTTAGGTCATCGTCTTTGCAAGCATCGACCCTCTGGTTATACCAGTCAACCGCTTCCAGCTCTTCCATTAAGGATATAATCGCTCTGTGCATGTCTCTTGTTTGCTCAGATAGTTCATCTATCGCTTCGTGATAACCTTCATTAGCCATTTTTTTCTCCTTCTCAATGTCTTGGAAATAACCTTTATTGCCTTTAGTTTAGAAAACATCATCGTTAACAATATAATACACTTTGTTGTATTTCGCAGACGGATGAAAAAATACCGATACCCAAAACTTTTATAAGAGAGCCTGACTCTGCGCTATTCATATGCACAGCCGACAACCATATATTTATTCTCCCCTCCCTCCATAAATTACGTTTTCTCTTCATGTTGCCAGGGCCATCGGCCTTCCACCTCCAAATGCAGCGTTACACTGAGAAAAGTCCGTATTAATATAATCATGCCAAGGACGGCGACATTCTCTAAAGTATCCGCAACAATCACCGTTCTGATAATGTCTCCGGCAATTAAAAATTCCAGGCCGAGCATAATAGAGCGGCCTAATTGTCTTCGGTAGGTACGATATGCCGCGCCTTCGGCTAACTGCCGGTAGGAACGGATAAATGTGCCTGAAGCAAGCACCGAGCCGATGACGACAACGAGCACGCCCATAGCTTCAATGGCGTAACCTGCTACCGATATTATTTCAATAAATTCCATAGCGACTCATTCCTGTAAATTATAAGTTCGCGAGCCTTTTCTTTTTTAATTCTAGAAGATAAACGGAATAAATGGTCAGGTTACATTTAACTCTGAGCAGTTACTTGTTATCCATTATCGCAAATTCACCTTGGCCAGACGCTGCGGTCATGACTTTATCCAGCAATGCCATGCTTTGTTTAAAGTATGGATTATAGGTAAGACGGGCGTGAATTTTTCCGGCCTCACGATAACCCCAGGCCGAATACCAGACTTCTCCGCCCTGCGCGCATAATAACTGCAGCTCTTCCTGCTGGCCGTTGGCGCATATTCGATTGCGTCCGCTAATGCCGTATTCAGGATTGTCAGGAGAAAATAACAATCCCATATGTGATCCATTGGAGATACGCTGTTCGGGCAGCTTCATGCTAAAGCGCACAGCCCGCTCATCACTCACAGGGGTTTCACCCTGCCATACCAGGACGTTAGCGGGGTGAGCCATTTTCTCAGTGAATACCTGCAGCGCATATTGAGTATTAATAACGCTGTCACTCTCGCTCATCATCATAAAAACAGGGCGCGAAAAGCGGCTTTCGGCCAGCTGCTTACGCACAGTCTCAGAAGTCTGGTAATACACTGCAGCACCATTCATCGGCAAAGAGTTATAGCGCAGGTAATTATCTTCGGGATCCTGATCTGCCCAAGTGACAAACCAGCTGGCAGTTTCAGCCCAGGAAACAATATCGTTCTCCGGTTTAAAGGCTGGCGAGAAGAGCAACAGACCTTGAATATCCTTATCCTGAATCGCCTCTGCCGTCACCAGATTCGCACCTGTGGAGTAGCCGCCCAGCCAGACTTTAGTGAAGCTTTGCTTAAGCAGTTGACTGTGATGGTGAACCACAGCCTGCCAGTCTGCTTTGCTCGGCAACATCAAATCGCCCACTTTAGAGCCATGGCCCGGCAACAAAATGGTGCGCACCAGATGGCCTTTTTCCGCCAAATGGCGAGCAATATCAATAAATGAGTATGGCGAGTCTCCAAGACCATGCACCAGCAATACCGCTTCGCCATTGGCAACTGTAGGCCGGTATTCTCTTGGCAGGTTGAGTGCTATCTCACGCGCTCGGTTGTCACTAATAAAGACGCGGTTATCCTCAAGCCAGCGCCGAGTCTCAGCCACATATTCGCGAAAACTGGGCTGATTAAAAGGGGGAAGTGATGCTGCAGCTGCATAACTTGGATTATCCGCCGTTCTAGCGCAGCCCTGCAGGAGATAATAAGCGCCAATCGCAGCCAGCATAATTGCTGCCGGTAACATCTTTTGCTGATATTTTTTCATAATACTGCCCAATAAATTCTGTCATTATCAGCCGGGAATGTGCGTCTCATTCGGGCCACTCTATTGGCTCTGATAAGTTTTTATTTGTGGAGTTATAATGTCCTGAATTTAAGCATAATCCATTGTCTTTAAAAAAATAAACAACGTTTTTAAATGTGACTATTAGTTTGTTCCGGGTATTTTCAGTTGTTTGAATTAATTTTTTTGTTAAAGAGTTTGAGTGCAGTTTTGTCTTCTCAACTGTGCTGCAAAAGTTCAGAAAGGGCACAGCCGGTAAAGATTTCTGTGCCCTTAAGTAAGCGTTTATTCTGGCATAATGACGCTATCGATAACATGGATGACACCGTTACTTGCTTCGACGTCCGTGATTACTATATTGGCATCGTTTACCATCACTTTTCCTTCCATCGTTGTGACCGTGACGGGCTGTCCCTGAACGCTTGTCGCAGTGGCTATTTTCATGACATCGGCAGCCATCACCTTACCGGACACGACATGATAGGTTAATATTGACTGCAGCTTTTCTTTATTTTCAGGCAGTAATAACATCTCTACCGTACCTTCAGGTAATTTAGAAAATGCCTCATCTGTTGGTGCAAACACCGTAAATGGTCCTTCACCTTTCAGGGTGTCAACCAGTTCGGCGGCTTGTAATGCTGTTACAAGGGTAGTAAATGAGCCGTTTTCTACGGCAATATCAACAATATCTTTTTTCATGCCGTGATGAGCGGCCTGAGCCAAGGGCAGCAAAGATAAACTGGTTATTAATACTGCACAAATAGCTAATGTTTTTTTTAACATAATATTCTCCTGCTTACTGATTAAAAGGGAAAAGCGTTATTAAGTTTTGCAGTATTGAATACGTTTATTGTTAAATAAGAGATCACCCGTTTATTTAAAAAAATACCAGAGGGGCAAAGTAAAATAAGATGCAATTTTACTCTAGCCTGGTTACTAAAATTTGCTCGACGCGTACTCCTTCTAAATCCAAAACCTCAAACTTATGGCCCTGGTAAACAAATGCATCGGTGCGTTTCGGTAGGCGTTTCAGATGATAAATCATAAATCCGGCGATGGTCTCATACTCCCGGCGCTCCGGAAAATTATCAAGATTCAAGTATTTGACAACCTCACTCATTGACGTTAAGCCTTCAATCAGCCAGGAATGGGAGTCTCTTTGTACTATCTGCTCTTCATCCTGCGGCGTGATTAACTCCCCCATAAAACTACTGAGCAGATCCTTCACCGTGGCAATGCCGACCACAGTTGCGTATTCATTCACTACAACCGAAAACGCCTGCGGCGCTACTTTAAAATGATTAAGCGCCTGCGAAAGGGACAGCGTTTCCGGCAGGTAGAAGATATCTTTATCTATCTGCCGGTGCTGGATCTGCTCCAGCTCTCCTCTTAGCACCAGGCGCAGAATTTCTTTTGACTCAATCGAGCCGAGAATCGTATCCAAACTGCCATCACAAACTAAAAAATCATTATGAGGATGGGCAATGATTTTCTCGCTGATCTGCTCACTGTTGTCATTAATATCAATATAGATAATTTGATCGCGTGGCGTCATCGCACTGGCAATGGTTCGTGTCTCCAACTCAAATACATTCTCAATCAGCTGGTATTCCTGCTCCTGCAGACTGCCGTGCTTGGCCCCCGCTTCCATCATGGCAACGATGTCCTCGGTGGTGACAATTTCTTCGCGCTCAGCAGGCAGTTTCAGCAGTTTGAGCATGAGATTAGTCAAACCGTTAAACAGCACAACAAAGGGATAGATAGCGCTGGTGACCAGGCGCATAGTCGACACCATGCGCATAGCAATAATCTCAGGGATAATAATAGCGATCCGTTTAGGGAGCAGATCGGCAAAGAGAATAAATAACGACGTCACCATAAAAAATGATAAGAGGAAGCTTATTTTGCCGAGTAAGGGACCGTTATAAATTAATGCCAGTATCTCTTCAATATAGGGCGTTAGAGCCTGCTCACCAATAATACCGCCTAATATGGCAATCGCATTCAGGGCGATCTGAATCATCGCAAAGAAAGCGCCAGGCTCGCTTTGCAGTTTTAATACCGCTAACGCTTTGCTATTCCCTTCATCCGCCATCACGCGCAGTTTTATCTTGCGCGCTGCAGCAATCGCGATTTCAGACATAGCAAATAACGCACTCACGAAAATTAAGACGCCAATACCCAGTAGTTCACTCATTATGACTCCAAAAAATTAGCCGGTGATTGTAGCCCCATTGCCAAACCTCCCGCTAATTAATTGCGCGCGATTATATTCATCCCCGGAAAAAAAGACACATCTTTCCAAGTTAAATCGCAATTTAAATTATCGCGCCACAGCTTTACTCAAAGCGAGCGGATAAATCACTGCCACTCGCCATTAAAAACAACACCATATAAACATAAGCAACTGAATATTAAGAGTTTAAAAAATAATATTGAAAATAATGAAATTTTTGTTGCTTAAATTTAAAACTGCTTTTATTATCGCCGCGCTTCTTGATGATAGCCAATCCGAGTACATCACAAGTTAATTGTGGCAAGGCGATAGAGCAACTATCCAAGGGTGATTTTGACGGTGTAATGACGCTTTTATTTTCGCTCAACTTTCCGCTATGGATGGCTTCTAATATGAGTTGCCGCAAGGAAAGTTTGCTACTTTTTTTGGAGGCCTGACATGGCAAACTCGGTATTAGACTTTACAGCTTACTCAGCACAACTTTCTAAAGCGCAGAGCGCTCTGATTGAATCTTCAGTCGCTCAATTCGGCGCACCCCTCTTATTAATTGACTGCGACAGCATTCGCAGGCAATACCGCGCCTTAAAAAATGCGCTGCCAAACGTGACCCTGCATTTTGCGTTAAAGCCTTTACCGCATGCGGCCGTGGTCGATACCTTGCTCGCAGAAGGTGCCAGCTTTGATCTTGCAACGTCAGGAGAAGTGGATCTGGTGAACTCGCGAGGCGTACCTGCTGAGCGCACCATTCACACTCACCCGATTAAGCGTGATGCTGATATTCGCGATGCACTTGCATATGGCTGCACTGTGTTTGTTGTCGACAATAGCAATGAACTGGAAAAGTTTATTGCCTATAAAGATCAGGTCGAGCTGTTGGTACGTTTAAGTTTTCGCAACAGCGAGTCCTTTGCCGATTTATCCAAGAAATTTGGCTGCAGCGCAGAAACTGCACTGCAACTAATCGAACGGGCGCGCGCTCTGGGTATTCGCATTAAAGGCTTATCCTTTCATGTGGGTTCACAAACCACCAACCCGCAAAAATATGTGGATGCGATTAACGCCTGCCGGCAGTTAATGGAGACGGTTATTGCCGCGGATTTGCCTGCGCTGAGCACGCTCGATATTGGTGGCGGTTTTCCGGTTACTTATAATCAATCCGTCATGCCTATCGATGAGTTTTGCCAACCTATCAATCAAGCATTAGCCATGCTGCCGGAAACCGTGCAGGTTCTGGCTGAGCCGGGGCGTTTTATTGTCGCGCCTGCTGCCACAAGTGTGGCTTCGGTGATGGGTCAGGCTGAGCGTGAAGGTGAAACCTGGTATTATCTGGATGACGGCATTTACGGCACATTCAGCGGTATTATATTTGACCATGGCGATTACCCGATCGTCGCATTAAAAGAAAGTGCGGAAACCTTTCCCAGCGTGCTGGCAGGGCCAACCTGTGACAGTATCGATGTGATTGCCGAGCAGATTATGCTGCCTAAATTAGAAAATGGCGATTTGATTATCGGTCATATGATGGGTGCCTACGCCAGTGCAACAGCAACCGACTTTAACTTTTTCAAGCGCGCGAAAATGGTGGTCTTAAATGAACAGGTTGCCATGCAGAAAATGGTTGGTTAATTATTGCAACAAGCCTTGCCTGCCTGATGCAGGCAAGGATAAATGGGGTATGTGTCATTTCTATTATTTTACTGAAATGACACAGATTTTTGAACGCTACCCTTGTTTTTAATTTAACTGCACCCCTAGTATTTTCTTGATCTCAATATTGTTTATATTTTCTCTATTAACAAAAACAGCATCGATATCTACTTTTTGTTTTACCATTTTTCCGTGCATTGCACGATGCACCGTATGTACTCCTAGATACCCCATTTGAAAAGGATTTTGTACCATAAAGCCATAAATACGGTGAGATTTTAATGCATCAAGCATTATTTCAGGCGCATCAAAGCCTATATGGATCACTTTCCCTGATTTTTCAAGGTGCTCAAGCGCCTTTACAACACTAATGCTTGTTGTTTCATTTGGAGTGAATATGCCATCAATATGCTGTAACTCTTTTAGAATTTGATATGCTTTAGTTCTTGCTTCTCCAACCCTTGTTCCAATATATTGATCGACTACAATTTCAAGACCTTCACTGGTTGCCCCTTTGATAAAACCATTTTCTCTGGATGTGGTAACCTGGACGTTTTTGTTTAGTCGAAGCAGGGCTATTTTTCCTTTCCCACCAAGAGCTTTTGCCATTTCGATACCAGCCTTTTCTCCAGCCAAAAAATTTTTTGTTTTAATTACACTTACTCTCTCACCTCCAATATCACGATCAATAAATACAGTTGGGATCCCTTGTGCCTTCAATTGAGCCACTTTTTTTTTGCGATTAGTAGAGTTTGGAGCAAGCACTAAACCGCCACATCCATGTCTCATCGTTGATTCAATAATAGAAGCTTGTCCTTTCACATTAAGCTCATCAATGGCCCCCCTGGCATATATTTTAAGATCAAGTTCCTTGCCTGCTTGATTCGCTCCCTTTATGACCTCATCCCAAAAACCATGGCCACCACCTGCTGTAACAACGGCTATACACTCAGCTGTCACAGAGGGTTTAATATAAAAAAATATCGCAACTATAGTAATTATCTTCAGAAACTTTATTACATATGCCATATCATCCTACAATTTAACTTATATGAAATGCACAACTCATCAATCGAAGCGGCTAAAAGTTTTGTTGTTTACAATTTCCACAACAAAGTATTACTAAGGGCTGTTTGTTGAGGTCGTTGCTTAGTTAACAATCCACCCAAGTAAAATACCCACGACACCAAAGTCTGCATCACTAAAGGTGGTATTGGCAAACCCTAAGTCGCCCAATACCGGTAGCAAAAATACCGGCAGGAAGGTAATCAGCAGGCCTTGTGCAAAAGATCCCAAAATAGCACCACGACGCCCGCCTGTGGCATTACCAAACACACCGGCAGCGGCACCCACGAAGAAGTGCGGTACAACACCTGGAATAATTACCGTTAACCCCATAACGTACAATAGAAACATCCCCAACAGGCCAGCAGTAAAGCTTGACAAGAAACCAACCAGTACCGCATTCGGTGCATACGGGAAGACGACCGGACAGTCCAAAGCCGGTTTTGCATTCGGAACCAGTTTGTCGGAAATCCCTTTAAATGCCGGAACGATTTCAGCAATAACCATACGCACACCCTGCAGGATAACGTAAACACCCGCCGCAAAAGTGATAGCCTGCATCACTGAAAACATAAACCAATGTTTGCCGCCACTGACTTCACGCACAAAGTCTCCGCCAGCAAACAAACAGGTAACAAGGAAGATGATCCCCATAGTGAACGAGATCGCCACCGGTGTATCACGCAGGAACAACAAGCTCTTCGGTACATCCATGTCTTCCGTTGAATGCGCTTTGTTACCAAACTTACTACCGATAAAGCCTGACAACACATAAGAAAAAGTAGAGAAGTGGCCGATTGCAACATCATCAGAGCCCGTTACCTGTTTCATATATCTATGGGCAATGGCTGGCATCAATACCATCAGAACGCCGACAATGCCTGCACCCGCCGCGACTAAAGGCACACCAGTCATACCACTTGAAGAGAGAATGGCGGCAATCATCATCGACATAAATAGCGTATGGTGCCCGGTCAAAAAGATAAATTTCAGGGGAGTAATACGGGCGATGACGATATTGACTATCATGGCAAAGAGCATGATCATCGCCATCTCTTTACCGAAGGCTTGTTGTGCAATGGAAACAATCGCTTCATTATTTGGCACGACCCCGGAAATACTAAAGGCTTTCTGGAAGATGGTGGCAAAATCACCCAGTGAACTAACAACCAATCCGGCACCGGCACCTAAGATGACGAAGCCCATAATCGTTTTAACCGTCCCTTTAATACATTCTGTAACCGGTTTTTTTTGTGCGACCAGACCGATTAAGGCAATCAGTCCCACCAGTACTGCCGGCTCTGAGAGCACATCATTCATTAAAAATTTTAAAAATTCCATCATCTTCTCCTATAATGCACCAAGTTCTTGAAGCGCCGCTGACAGGCTTTCTTTCATGGCCGCTTTATCCACCATATTTTTCAGTGAGACTATTTTTCCATCAACCCCCTGCGCTACTAACTGCTCGGTGATATCACTGGTACCAATAAAAATATCGCAATTTGAGCCTTTCGCAGAGCCTAAATCCATATGATCGACTTCTGCTGTTACCCCCAGCTCTTGGAGAATTTTTTTAATACTCATTTCCATCATTAAACTGGTGCCAAGACCATGCCCACATACAACCATAATTTTCATAATATTCTACCTTCTATTGTCTTTTTCAAAACACACCTTCGATGTGCAACCATTAATAACGTTCAATAATTTCAATAATTTGCGCAACATTCTGTGCGCGGCATATTTCCTTTACATGCTCTTCATTCATAAAAAGCTCAGCAAGCTGTGCAATAGCATCGACGTGACTATCCTTGTCGGTTGCAGCCAAGGTCACGAGTAATTTCACCGGATCATTTTCCTCAGCATTAAAATTCACCCCCTCTCTGATAACCGTCAGACTTAAGGATAGCTGATTGACACCATCTTCAGGGCGGGCATGCGGCATCGCAATGCCGGGACCCACGACATAGTAAGGTCCCATTTCCGCATGTGAACGAAAAATGGCTTCCACATAGCTCGGCTGTATTGCGTTCTTTTTTATAAGGGGGGCGCAAGCCAACTCAATTGCCTGTTTCCAGTCTGCTACGTTTTCATAGATGTTTATTACATCTGGAGTGAGTAGTTTTTTTAGCATCAGTTACTCCTAATTAACTTATCTACCTATTAATATATAGCCTATCTTAAACAGAATATAACCGATATAATGAGAGCCAAATCACAACTGATAGCGCTACCTGATAGCGCTATCAATTTATGTGATGTGATTCAAAATAAAGGTGATGGAGTAGAGAAAGCTACTAGATAAAATCTGCCAGCACTGTTATTCCATAGGCCATAAGCAGCCAGATCAGGTTGAAAGCAAAAGTTCACAAAAGTTAAAACCTGTGGGCAAGCGAATAGAGTAGTGGGTGGATACCTTTCAGACACAACTATTTACCTTGTGTATTACAGAAACTATTTGGAATATTTTCAGGAGATTTAATGGCTGAACCAAGAAAACGTCGGAGTACCGGCCGAGTAACACTTGCTGATGTGGCAAAACTGGCCGGAGTTGGTTCAATGACGGTATCGCGCGCATTGCGAACGCCAGATCAGGTTTCAGACAAACTCAGAGAGCAGATCCAAAAAGCGGTTGATGAACTGGGGTATATTCCTAATAAAGCAGCAGGTCAACTGGCGTCAGGACAAAGTTCCTCAGTGGCTGTGATTTTACCATCATTAACTGAAAAAGCCTGTACGCATTTTATGACTGATTTTCAGCAGGCACTCAATAAGATGGGTTATCAACTGCTGTTGGGCTATAGTAATTACTCCAGCGAAAAGGAAGAAGAGCTGCTATCAACTTTGATTGCCAGTAACCCGGCTGCCGTTGTCTTATTTGGCAGCGAACGCTCAGCGAAAGCCAAGCAGATCTTAGAAAATTCAAGATTGCCGGTGCTGGAAGTCGCCGAGTTATCTCCACTTTCCACCAATCTAAATATTGGTGTCGATTATAGTGAGGTTGGCAAAGCGATGACCCGACACCTAATCGAGCAAGGCTATAAAAAGATCGGCTTTATTGGTGCCCGTGAAAACAACTCTATTCTGCGCAAGCAGCTTCGTGGCTGGCAAACGGTCATGATCGAAAGTTATCTTCCTCCCGACCATTTTTTAACAACCCACGAAGGGCCAAGCATTGCATTAGGCAGCGAAGGGATTGCCAAACTATTACTGCGAGAAAAAGAGCTTGATGCTTTGATCTGCAGTCATGAAGAGATTGCAATGGGGGCAATGTTTGAGTGCCAACGTCGCTCACTTAAAATTCCAGAAAACTTGGCAATTACCTGCTTAGATGGCAGCCAATTCAGTGAACAATGTTACCCGCCTTTAACTGCCGTGCACATTAATTATAAACAGATGGGGATTGAGGCCGCTAAAAAATTAGCAGATCTGCTTGGTGACCAGCCTGATAATGGCAGCAGACAAATAGATATGGGATTCAAGCTTTATTAGCAAGCCTGTTGTTAGTGTTGATCAACAAGGTTAAGCAGGCTGTTTCTATCTCAATAACAACGCCCATCAGAGTCCTTAGGGTCTGTTGACCTTTCGCGTGCATTTTTGCAGCAATTTGTTCGTGTTTTATACAAGGCAGAGCCTGCGTAGTGTAGTTGTTCTACATAAGCTGGCGATAACGCAGTAAAAAGCGCGAACAAATGCTGCCCTACGGGTTCATCTAAAAGCGTCCTGCGCTGTGTTGCTCGTCGTTTACATAGAATAACTATGCTTCGCTCCTCGCGCCTTGCTCAGAACGCTTTTAGATTGAACAAAATTTGTACTCAAAAGATCAACAGACCCTAATATCAAAGGGCTCATGGTTAATATGTCTGGCCTCAAGTTATCTTAAAAAAAAGCCCGTTTGCTTAAAGCAAACGGGCTTCTATTTTCTTTTATGTTTTCTGATTAGCTGACAACAAATCCAAGTAAAATACCCACGATACCAAAGTCTGCATCACTAAAGGTGGTATTGGCAAACCCTAAGTCGCCCAATACCGGTAGCAAAAATACAGGCAGGAAGGTAATCATCAGGCCCTGTGCAAAAGCGCCCAACATCGCACCGCGACGACCTCCTGTGGCATTACCAAACACACCGGCTGCGGCACCCACGAAGAAGTGCGGCACCACACCAGGAATAATTACCGTTAAGCCCATGATGTATAACAGAAACATCCCCATCAAACCGGCAGTAAAGCTTGCTAGGAAACCAACCAGTACCGCATTCGGTGCATACGGGAAGACGACCGGACAGTCCAGAGCCGGTTTTGCATTCGGAACCAGTTTGTCGGAAATCCCTTTAAATGCCGGAACGATTTCAGCAATAACCATACGTACCCCCTGCAGAATGACGTAAACACCTGCTGCAAATGCGATAGCCTGCATTATTGAAAACATAAACCAATGTTTACCGCCGCTGACTTCACGAACAAAGTCTCCGCCAGCAAACAGACAGGTAATAAGGAAGATGATCCCCATGGTGAATGAAATCGCCACCGGTGTATCACGCAGGAACAACAAGCTCTTCGGTACATTCATCTCTTCAGTACAGTGAGCTTTATTACCAAACTTGCTACCGATAAAACCCGATACTACGTAAGACATAGTAGAGAAATGGCCGATAGCAACATCATCAGAGCCTGTTACCTGCTTCATATATTTATGGGCAATGGCTGGCAACAGCACCATCAGACTGCCGACAATACCTGCACCCGTAGCGATTAAAGGTACACCGGACATACCACTTGAAGAAAGAATGGCGGCAATCATCATCGACATAAATAACGTATGGTGACCCGTCAGAAAGATAAACTTCAAGGGAGTAATACGGGCGATAACGATATTGACTATCATGGCAAAGAGCATGATCATCGCCATCTCTTTACCGAAGGCCTGTTGTGCAATGGAAACAATCGCTTCATTATTTGGCACGACCCCGGAAATGCTAAAGGCTTTCTGGAAGATAGTGGCAAAATCACCCAGTGAGTTAACGACCAAACCGGCACCGGCACCTAAGATGACGAAGCCCATAATCGTTTTGACCGTTCCTTTAATACACTCGGTCGTCGGTTTTTTTTGTGCTAGCAGACCGATTAAGGCAATCAGCCCCACCAGTACTGCCGGCTCCGACAACACATCATTCATTAAAAATTTTAAAAATTCCATCATCTGCTCCTATAATACGCCAAGTTCTTGAAGCGCTCCGGAGAGGCTTTCTTTCATGGCCGCTTTATCCACCATATTTTTCAGCGGGACTATTTTCCCATCAACGCCCTGCGCCACTAACTGGTCCGTGATGTCACTGGTACCAATAAAAATATCGCAATTTGAGCCTTTCGCAGAGCCTAAATCCATATGATCAACGTCTGCTTTTACTTCCAGTTCTTTGAGGATGTTTTTAATACTCATTTCCATCATTAAACTGGTACCAAGACCGTGACCACATACAACCATAATTTTCATAATATTCTACCTTCTGTAATGTTATTCAAAAACACATCTTTGATATGTAACTATCTAATATTGTTCAACAATTTTAATAACGTCCGCAACACTCTGTGCGCGGCAAATTTCCTCTATATGCTCATCATTCATAAAAAGCTCAGCAAGCTGTGCAATGGCATCGACGTGACTGTTACTGTCAGTTGCAGCCAGGGTAACAAGTAATTTCACCGGATCATTTTCTTCAGCATTAAAATTCACCCCATCTCTGATAACCGTCAGCCCTAATGCCATCTGATTGACGCCATCTTCAGGTCGGGCATGCGGCATCGCAATGCCGGGACCCACGACATAGTAAGGACCCAGTTCCGCATGTGAACGAAAAATGGCTTCAGTATAGCTAGGTTGTATTGCCCCCTTCTCGATAAGTGCAGCGCAGGATAACTCAATCGCCTGCTGCCAATCTTCCGCGCTGTCGTGGATGCGGATAACATCCTCGGTTAGTAGTTTCTGTAACATCTATGACTCCCCTATATAATTCAGCTCTGTTAATGGATGGCGCTATCTTAAACACAATATAACCAACAAAACGTGATTTAGGTCTCGTTTGATAGCGCTATCAGGTAGCGCTATCATTTTTTGTGATAGCGCTATCATTTTTACCCCTTTCTTGATTGACTTGTAGCATGAGTTATATAAATTACCCTAAACCAACAACCCAGACTCGTTGTAAATGCTCTGCTAGAATTATTGAACGGGTTAAATAATTACAATTAACAAACACAAACTATTGTTCAACAAAAAAGTTGCAAATAACAAGGTTTGTACATTTCTCTTTAAGACCAACTGAATAGGATCGCGATATGAGCAATAAACTAGAACAACTTCGTAAACTAACTACTGTCGTAGCTGATACAGGTGACATTGACGAAATTCGAAGATATCAACCAGAAGATGCAACCACTAACCCTTCCCTTATTCTTAAAGCTGCTCAAATTGAAGACTATGCACCTCTTATCGACCAGGCCATCGCATACGCAAAATCGCAAAGTGGCGATAAAACACAACAAGTTCAAGATGCTTGTGACATGCTTTCAGTCAATATTGGTAAAGAGATCCTCACGACTATTCCTGGTCGCATCTCAACAGAAGTTGATGCTCGCCTCTCTTACGATACACAAGCAAGTGTCCAAAAAGCGCATCAGCTGATTAAGATGTATAACGATGCCGGTATTGCCAATGAGCGCATTCTGATCAAACTGGCTTCTACTTGGGAAGGGATCCGAGCTGCTGAAATCTTGGAAAAAGAAGGTATCAACTGTAACCTCACACTCCTATTCTCATTTGCTCAAGCTCGAGCTTGTGCTGAAGCAGGTGCTTTCCTCATTTCACCATTTGTTGGCCGTATCATGGACTGGCATAAAGCGAAAGAGGGCCGTGATTTTGCAGCTTCAGAAGATCCTGGAGTGCAATCTGTATCTAAAATCTACAACTACTACAAAGAGCATGGCTATAACACGATCGTGATGGGTGCCAGCTTCCGCAACATTGGTGAGATCCTGGAAATTGCCGGTTGTGACCGTCTGACAATCGCTCCTCAACTTCTACAAGAGTTAGCAGAAGCGGAAGGCGAAGTGGTTCAGAAACTGACTCCTGCTACTGAGATTAAAGAGCGTCCGGCTGCAATGACTCATGCTGAATTTCTATGGGAGCACAACCAGGATCCGATGGCCGTTGATAAGCTCGCTGAAGGGATCCGTAACTTTGCTATCGACCAGGGTCTACTTGAAGCAATGATCGCTGAAAAGCTTTAAAAATAAGGCAACTCATCACCAGGTTAGACGCTAACGGCTTCACAATTAATCTATTATTAGCTATTAGCGTCTTTGCAAATTCAGAATTTTAAAATAGTAATTGTAGTTTTTACTCGTTAAAACCCAGTTATTATCAATTATTGGAAATAAAAAATGCAACATAAACAATTAGCAAATGCAATTCGCGCACTAAGCATGGATGGTGTGCAACAAGCGAACTCCGGTCATCCCGGCGCCCCGATGGGGATGGCTGATATTGCCGAAGTACTTTGGCGAGGTCACTTAAAGCACAACCCGCAAAACCCGAAGTGGGCAGATCGCGACCGTTTTATTCTTTCAAATGGCCATGGCTCGATGCTGCTTTATTCTCTTTTGCATTTAAGCGGTTATGATCTGTCTATTAATGATCTAAAAAACTTCCGTCAACTTCATTCGAAAACCCCTGGACACCCAGAATATGGCTATGCACCAGGTATTGAAACAACAACAGGCCCTCTTGGCCAAGGCATCACCAACGCTGTGGGCATGGCAATAGCGGAGCGTGCACTTGCAGAGCAGTTTAATCAGCCGGGCTATGACATTGTTGACCATTACACCTATGCCTTTATGGGTGACGGCTGTCTGATGGAAGGTATTTCCCATGAAGCGTGTTCACTGGCCGGTACGCTGGGTCTTGGCAAGCTGATTGCATTTTGGGATGACAACGGTATCTCCATCGATGGTGACGTTGAAGGCTGGTTTACAGACGATACCCCAAAACGTTTTGAAGCTTATGGCTGGCATGTCATTCCTGCTGTGGATGGTCACGATGCACAAGCTATTAATGCTGCAATCGAAGCCGCAAAAGCAGAAACAGGCAAACCAACGCTTATCTGTACTAAAACGATTATCGGTTTTGGCTCGCCAAACAAATCGGGCTCGCATGACTGTCACGGCGCGCCACTCGGTGCAGAAGAAATTAAAGCTGCACGTGAATTTCTTGATTGGCCGCACGGCCCTTTTGAAATTCCAGCTGATATCTATGCACAATGGGATGCCAAACAAGCCGGTGCAGCAAAAGAAACTGCTTGGGATGAGAAATTCACAGAATATGCAGCAGCTTACCCTGAGCTGGCAGCAGAATTTAAACGTCGTGTAAGCGCTGAACTACCTGCAGAATGGGAAGAGAAAACAAGCGCTATTATTGCCGATCTGCAAGCTAACCCTGCAGAGATCGCATCACGTAAAGCATCGCAAAACACACTAGAAGCATTTGGCACGCTACTGCCTGAATTTATGGGTGGCTCTGCTGACCTGGCGCCTTCAAACCTCACTATGTGGTCAGGCTCTAAGTCACTTACTCGTGATGATTTCTCCGGCAACTACATTCATTATGGCGTGCGTGAATTTGCTATGACAGCAATAATGAACGGTATCGCGCTGCACGGCGGTTTTGTTGCTTATGGTGCAACTTTCCTGATGTTTATGGAATATGCTCGTAATGCTCTGCGCATGGCTGCATTGATGAAAGTACAGAATATTCAGGTTTACACTCACGATTCAATTGGTTTGGGTGAAGATGGCCCAACGCATCAACCTGTTGAGCAGATGGCTTCACTGCGCCTGACGCCGAACATGAGCACATGGCGCCCATGTGATCAGGTAGAATCAGCCGTCGCATGGAAATTTGCAATAGAACGAAAAGACGGCCCGACTGCGCTTATTTTCTCTCGCCAAAATCTCGCTCAACAAGTGCGTGATGCCGAGCAGCTAGCTAACATCGCTAAAGGTGGATACATTCTTAAAGATTGTGCGGGCAAACCTGAACTGATCTTTATCGCAACCGGATCTGAAGTAGAGCTTGCAGTACAAGCCGCAGCACAGCTAACGGCAGAGGGAAAACAGGTGCGTGTCGTTTCTATGCCGGCAACGGATGTTTTCGACAAGCAGGATGCAGCGTACCGTGAAGCAGTGCTTCCAGCTGACGTAACGGCGCGCGTCGCTGTAGAAGCAGGTATTGCTGACTACTGGTTTAAATATGTTGGCCTAAATGGGCGCATTATAGGTATGACCACCTTCGGTGAATCAGCACCAGCAGATCAGCTATTTAAAATGTTCGGCTTTACCGTTGAAAATGTGCTTGAGAAAGCAAAAGAAATACTTGCTTAATCGCTGAGCCACAAAGTACAAAAGCCGAGCTTGAAATAAGTTCGGCTTTTTATAAAAAATCATAAGGAAAAATGCTGTTATGCATCGATTACTTGCATTAGATCTAGATGGCACCCTACTAAATTCAAACAACCAAATCAGTCTGCCATTACAGGAAGCCATCCGGAATGTACCTGATGATATTGTCGTGATGATTGTCACTGGTAGACATCACACTGCGGCAAAACCCTATCACGACCAGCTCAATTTAAGAACGCCAATAATCTGCTGTAATGGTACCTATATTTATGATTACCAAACCTCCACGGTTACCTGTGAAAACTCTATTCCTAAAGAGCATGCTCGCGAATTTTTATCACTCTGTGACCAGTATGGTCTGAAAAAAATTATGTATGTCAGCGATTCCATGCTCTATGATGCACTCAACCCTACGGCGCACATGGAGAGGCTACGTCAGTGGTCACTGTCATTCTGCGAACCTGACAGGCCCAGCATTCTGAAAATCAGTGATTTTGAAACACCGCTGCGCGAAAGCGATTATGTCTGGAAATTCCTTGTCGAAGGGGAAGATGCTAATATCACGGAGTTTTCTTCCCACCCCTTTATTCAGCGGGAATTTATTGCCGAGCAGTCCTTTGTTAATCGCATTGATTATTCGCGAAAAGGCAATAGCAAAGGCAATCGGCTCCGTGAATATATCAACAGTCAAGGTATTGAATCTGAACAGGTCGTCGCTATTGGCGATAATCATAACGACATTTCCATGATTCAAGTTGCAGGGATGGGAGTAACCCTAGATCATGCTGATGATGTCGTTAAACAGGAAGCCGATTTTGTCCTTGACAGCAATAACAACGATGAGCATGGTTTAGCAAATTTTATTCATTCGCTATTTAATCAGCGACGCTCAGTATAGTAATGTAACCATTGACATCCTCCACCCAATCAAAGATTTTAGTGGGGGATTCCTACTGCCAGACGCTCATGCCCGAGCGCAAGAATGTTTTGGGCCGCGGTCATGAGTGACACCACACTCACAAGTCCATTCTCTTATACCAAGTCCTGCTCTACCTTTCGGACTGCTAACAGGAATTAAGTCAGGGATACAATGTCATTTTTAGGACGGCTGCTTAAGTTCGGTGGACCATATTTCTCGGGTCGGAGGCGTTAATTTGTCGATACCCAAATCGTAGCCCCCCCAGAGAGCACAGCGATAGATATGGGTAAGAGCACACGCCATGCCAAATTACGGCCACTGATGCCCATTGCCATCATGCCTTTCACTATGCTATTGGTGACGGTCGCAATCATAATCCCGAAACCCGCACCTTGCAGGGGCAAAGAATCTCCAGCCTGACGAGACAGTGTCAGGTTGATGGCATCAACATCGGTGATCCCTGAAATCATAGCCAGCACATAAACTCCCGCAGAGCCGAACCAGTCCCGTAACAAATTGGACAGCAAAATAATAACCAGCAGTAGAGCGGCAAAAAACAGTGCCGAGCTCAACTCCAAGGGGTTCTGTTTGAGCTCGATATGATCATCTACGGGTTGCCTGAACGTCCACCACATCCATACCGCCGGTATATAGGTAAGGAGCGTCATCACAATAACAGGTAAGAAAAGCATCCTGGCCAGCTCAGGATTGATCAGCATGCAAACCAGTAACATTCTCGGGAACATGGTGCCGCAAGCAATCAGGATGCCGCAACCCAGTAAAGAACTGATAGTCGGGTTATCACGCGATAGCTTGGCATAATGGAGTGTCAGCGCCGTTGAGGAACTTAATCCTGCAAATAAACTGGTGAAGAGTAAACCACGCGAGGTGCCGCCGATTCGTACGGCAAAATAACCGACAAAGGAAATGCTCGCGATCAGCACGACCATCCACCATATTTCGTAGGGATTGAAGGCATTCCAAGGGCCAAAACCCTCGTTCGGTAATACCGACAACATCACCACCGAAGCCAGCAGCAGCTTTAGCCCAGCATCCAGCTCCCGTTCCTGCAATTTCAGCAATAGCCCGTGAATATCATGTTTGTTATCGAGTATCAGAGCGGTGATCACTGCGCAGCAGGCAGCCAGAGCCCACATACCAACTCCCGCCATAATACCAAATGCAAAGGTTAGCAGGGTACCGACGATACCCGTAATGCTAAGATCCTTGAATTGCTCCAGACTGCGATAATAAGCAGTACTGATAACCGCCGTAAGTGCCAGCAGAAACATTACAATCACCAACTCGCCGAATTCCCTGCCCAGAATGGCGGCAACCCCACCCAGCAACCCCACCAGTGTATAGGTGCGAATACCTGCAATCCGCTGCCCCGACTCTCGACGCCGGTAAACCCACCCGCGCTGGATTCCGATCAGTAAGCCCAATGCCAGTGCAATGGCAAGGCTTATCATATCGTCAACCGGTAAAGCGATGGCTGATTTTGTCATGTTGCCTCAACACAGTTTATTTTGCATTCAAGGTACTTCGATGCAAGCGATATTTCGCATTCACCAATAAGGACCTGATTGATATACCAATAATAGGGCTTAAGAGTCTGATCGATATGAGTGGCAACATAGGTTACCGTTTTTATTGATCGACCATCTTGCGCGGTGCCCCCCCCCCCCCCTTTTTTTGCCCATACTCAAAACCAAGACCTTCAGCTTTGTCCAACGCAGGCTTCTGATCTGGATCAACCTTGGATAAAAACCCGTAAATGATGTCATCTGCTTTTGCTGTGAAATAGACATCGCATTTACCAGAATCATCGTTACTGGGTTTATGAAATATTAAGTCGTGCTCACTAATACTGTAGCGATCAATAGCAACTGCACTTGGCACTCGCCCTCTTGACATCCTCCCTCCACTAAATCAAAGATTTTAGTGGGGGATTCCTACTGCTAGACGCTCATGCCCGAGCGCAAGAATGTTTTTGGCCGCGTTTATATCGCGGTCGTGAGTGACACCACACTCACAGGTCCATTCTCTTATTCCAAGTCCTGCTCTACCTTTCGGACTGTTTTGGCGAGAGCCACAACACGAGCAAGTTTGGGTGGTGTACGATTCATTGATTTCTGCAAAAACAATACCAGCGTGAGCGCTTTTGTATTCCAATAGTGTTTTTAAGGTAGACCAGCCAGCATCTAAAACGGACTTAGCCATTTTAGTCTTGACCAGTTTTTGACTACTTACGTTGCCAATGAATATCGCCGCATTTTCATTGACAAGTTTGCGGCTGTATTTATGCAAAGCATCTACTCTGCGGTTTTTTATCTTTGCGTGTATCGCCTTGACGCGCTTTTTGTTCTTTGCCCGCTGCGCAATACCTAAATCTTCCTCTAGCTCGCAGTATTCACGGCCTTTTAGTTTGTAGCCGTTACTGTCGGTGGCTGTTTCTTTACAACCCAAATCAATACCCACACTGGCTTTGCCTGTACCCTGCTCTGCTTCCACCTCAACCACAACGTTGAAGTACCACCGGCCTCTTGAATCCTCATTGAATGAGCCTGATTTGAACGTGTATTGAGATAATCCGTAACTATCCCAAACGCTAAAATAGTGGCGGTTATGATAAACCTGACCATTTTTGAAGCTAATACAGTCTTTACGAAGCGGGAGCCAACCCAGTGAACGTCTAACACCACCAGATTTACGCCAATTCAATCTGTATTTCTTGAATTGTTTGCGGCGGGTGGCGTATTCATGCCCAACCATCTGCACGGTCGCAGAATTCAGGCCAAGCGTTTTATTCATGCCTTTGGTGTACTTTTGAAGATCGTAGCCTGACAGGAAAGCGGGTTTTACTGGACCAAATTCACTGACATTGCTCAGTGCCTTCATCGCCGTTTCATTGCAAAAATTCCACACCTGATTTACACCGTAAGCCCATTTGTTTAGGGTGCTTAGATGTTTGTCACGGATTCTTATTTTTAGCGTTTTTGTGTGTACTTTGCTTTTCATAATGATCATAGTAGACCTGATTTATTTGGATGTAAATACAGGCAAAAATGATAGTGTATCCAACTAAGATAGACCAACCTAGCGGCTGGTTTGCTATCCATCTCCACCCAAACAAGTTATGGGTGGAGAATTCCGCAAGGTTCGTTAAATAATTACAAATAGTAATTAGGGTCTGTTGACCTTTCGCGTGCATTTTTGCAGCAATTTGTTCGTGTTTTATACAAGGCAGAGTCTGCGTAGTGTAGTTGTTCTACATAAGCTGGCGATAACGCATACGATCGCGCGAACAAATGCTGTCCTACGGGTTCATCTAAAAGCGTCCTGCGCTGTGTTGATCAAAGTTTACATAGAATAACTATGCTTCGTTCCTCGCGCCTTGCTCAGAACGCTTTTAGATTGAACAAAATTTGTACTCGAAAGATCAACAGATCCTAACCATCCGTCAAAAAAGTATGGGTGTCCGGTTTCTTGTTAATGTTGCAGGCAAGCAAATAGCTGAGTTTCTAGCATATCGTCAATAATGTCGGCTATCAGCTCAATACGGCTTTCGGCGCAATCCTCTAGTTTAATCTCGGTTAACCCATCTGCAGTGAGGTTGTATCCGAAACTGCCCTTTTCTGTAATAAAGACCGCTTTCATGCGTTCGACTTGCAGCCCCGCCAGCAGTAACGCCAGCTTTTGATGATTGAAGATTTTCTCCGCTGAGAATCGCCACCCCACACTGTAAAAACCTTCGCCTTTATTGCTCGCTTTAATCACTCCACTTGCCGGCATTGGCGCTTCAGAAGCCAGTGGCTTACTGTGGCCATGGTGATGATGGTGCGCAGGCTGTTCATCAGCGCCAGTCGCGCCTGCAAATTCGGCAAAAGGGATCTTTCCATATTCGGCGAAGATCACCTGCGTATCAGGACGCCCGTGTTCGTCGACATAAGCCTGCAGCTTCTCCCGATCCCCCGCTTGATAGAGATCCTGCTTGTTGCCGACTACGATATCGGCAATCGCGATTTGCTGATTAAAGGTATCATGACTGGTATAGCGAGGATCGGAGAGTTTACGAGCATCGACCAAGGTGAGCGTTTTCTGCAATAACAACACCTTGCGATAATGCTTCGATGACAGCACTTGCAGCACCTCTTTCGGATGTCCCAGCCCTGTCGGCTCAATCAGCAGACGGTCCGGCTTAGCCTGGGATAAGAGCTGATTCAAGGCTATCTGCATAGGCAAGCCGGCCGCGCAGCACATACAGCCGCCGGGCACTTCGCGAATGAAAACCAGCTGCTCTTCGCTGCGTTGCCCTTGCAGCAGGCTGCCATCGACACCAATTTCACCGAACTCATTGACCAACACCGCCCAGCGTTCATTGTCAGGCTTGTTTTTTAGCAAGCTCAGGATCGCCGACGTTTTACCCACACCGAGAAAGCCCGTCACTATGTTGGTCGGTACGCCCAGAATTAATTTATCATCAGAGTACATTGCTAATTTTCCTATAGTCTTATGCTTCGCCGAGATCACGGACTTCGAGAAAGCGAAATGCTCCGGCTCTACTTTCAAAATATTATTGAGGTCAAAGCCTGAACTGGTATTGGTCATCGCTGAAACATGAAAAATTTCCGGTCAGTCTAATCCATCGACAACGCCAATGATAGGGTCAGCCATAAGTAAGTCCCGCCAAAAGGTTAGGCAGTGTTGCCTGTGAGCCGTCAGGGTCATGTGAGCCGTCAGGGTCAGGTCTTTAATTTTGATATTATTTGGCTTATTCGAGAATAATGTAATCCAGAATATTCCCCAATTTGCTTTTGAGTATAATGACCTGATTTATAAGCGCTATATAGCCTGATGCTGGTCAGGGTATTTCGATTGATACTCGTCTAAAGTTAATATAGGTGTAGGGTCAGGTCCTTGACCCACAAATTAATTGGGAATCAAGATTAAAGACCTAACCCCGGTCTTCTTTAGTTTTTGTGGGTGTAAATTAAACCTCATTTATCGATCTGCTGTGATTAGTGACTATACCCAAATAGCCGTCAACTGTAATTCGGTCACCGGTCTGAATAAATTGACTTGCCAACGGAATACCAGTAACACAGGCAATACCATATTCACGCGCAATGATTGCACCATGTATCAGCATTCCGCCCCGTTGCTCGACAATCCCCCTCACAAGTGGTATTAAAAAAGTCATTGTCGGATCAATTGCATCACAAACCAGAATATCGTTTTGTTCAACCTTCAGCATGTCGTCATAGCAATTAACAACGACCGCCCTTCCCTGAGCAAGACCTTTACCGGCAGGCTGACCGCGCAGTTGGCGAGCAGAAACGGTCCCTGAAATAATTTTCTGGATAAAGCCTTCACTTGGTTTAGGGCAATGGTTTTGCTGTTTGAGAGATTTTATCGTTTCTTCAGCATTAAAGGATTTCCCCTCCATTTCCGGATATTTAACGATTAAACGTCGTCGACCTTCACTTAAGGCAAGATTCAGCTGCGCTTCAATTTTTCCTAAATAAATATTGTCATCATCTCTAAACCGGTAACTTTTTCGCGCAACCTCGAGCAAGGGTTGCGGATCTTCTGAATAATGATTGTAAAAGGCTGTCATAAATCGTTGTATTTTTTCACGATGTTGTTGTAATGCATTCGTTTCAGCAGTTGGCTGAACAGAAATTCGTTGAATAAGAGCAAGCAACTCTTTTTCAGAAAGTTCTTCCTCGGATTGAAAGCTCTGAATTGAATGAAGTTCAACTTTAAATTGCTTGAAATCTTTTGCAAACTGTTGGTCACTAAGTATCGCTTCTATCTCGATTGCCTGATGCTCGGCGATAAATCGCCCTAATCGTTGCAGACGTTCATTTCGTTCAAGGCTTTTAAAGGGTTGATTGGCAATCAAATCCACAAATTCGAACGGGTCCTCCGGTTTCATCAAATCATTATATACCTGTCCGAACAGCCTTACGCCATGGGCAAAAGGTATGCATTCTTCCCAGTATACCTGGTGCCAATAATCCAAGACATCTTTACGGTCGCGTATGCTCTCTGCAAGTTTCTGGTCACTCTCATGCACAACTGGCTGCGCCTCAAGTTTTCTTGCGGCTTCATTCATACCCGGCAGGACGTTATTTTCAATGCGTTCGCCTAACTCAATTAGATTGGGTAATGTTCGAGTTAAACTCAGATACCACCCCCTTTCATCTTTTTCTCCCGTTGTAATCGGTCGAGTCTGAAGCAGGGTTAACTGGTCTCTTTTCATCGTCCATTCAATATCCTGAGGCGCTTTAAAGGCTTGCTCCAGATGACGCATACAACTATAAATTACTCGAATTTTTTCCTTATTTAACGTTGCTTCATCAGAAAGCGGTTGATTTTTTATTGCCACTGAGTTGTCCGTACAGAGAACAATCCGATCATGTTTTGCGATCACGTGTGATTTTATCTGGCCAGTCGTTCGATCCAGAATCGTACGGTCCGGCTCGATATCTCCGTCCACTAAACCTTTGTTTAACCCATAAACACTTTCAATGACAGCTTCAGTTTTTTGATTCGGATTTTCACTAAACGCAATGCCTGATACGTCTCCAAAAATCATTTCTTGAATAACAACAGGCATTGCAGATGTTTGCACGTCCAAGCCAATTTCCTGCCGATATAGCAATGCTGCGTCAGACCAGAGCGAAGCCCAGACCTTTTGAATCACTTCGAGGAGCTTTTCAGGATCGCTAATATTTATATATGACTCATGTAAACCAGCAAATGAATGGCCGCTACTATCTTCCATTAACGAGCTTGAGCGAACGGCCAGAGACCGGTAATGAACAATTTCTGAAACGCCGTTCAGAATGAGCCTCTTAAGCGCTTCCGGCATAGAGCCTCGTATGAAAAAATTTCGAATTCTTAACGAGGCATCCCACAGTTCCTCCCAACGCATATCTTCGAATTTTTTCCGGCCCAATTCAACTGAAATACGACTTTGAATCTGATTTTCAGCAACAAAAAGATCATAAGCATTGCGGGTCAGACAAAAGCCTTCAGGAATTGTATAACCCAGTCTATTTAACATTCCAAGACAAACGGCCTTGTTTCCACAAAGTTTTCTATCAACTTCCTGCAGAGATTTTAGCGGCATAATATATTTATTACTCAAAACTGTACTCCATCACTGTCTGGAAATGCGTGACTAGAATATATTTTTTAACCTTTATGCTAATGATTTTTGTCGAAGGTGATTGAAAAAACTCCTGCAGATAGGGATGCTTATTAATAAAAGCCACTGCCTGAGGGCGCTCTTTATTTAATTCAGAACAGGTGCCAAGCACTGTAAGAGCCTCAGCATTTTCAAGGTCTGCAGGTGAATTGGTTTCAGAGGTAATCAACATGGATGCCTGATGGTGGGATGACAGGTTCTGGTATTTCCTGGTGTTAATGCTCGTGCAGAATAGCAAATGTCTACTATCATCATCTGCACTGAATGCTACAAGCGTAGGGTAGGGATATACATCTCCTTGTGTAGCTAGCACTCCAAAGCGTCTAATCGCTAACAGCTCCTGAATTTTTTTAAACAGTGCATCATCGTTATGCATATAGGGAGCCCTCCAAAGTCGGTTCAATTGGTTCCGCAATTTGACTATAGCAAGTTCCTTGGCTTTTGCTTCAATCTCAATGGTCAGGCTCAAATTCTCCAGCTGTCCGGAAAATCAATAATAGAGATAAAATCATGGTGGTTTAGAATAGACGGCCCAGCCGTTTCCTGGACTGGAAATATGGAACAGCGATTCCCGATTCCAGGTAGCTAAGGCTCTTTTGCTGGCTTTTTTCAACACTAATTTGATCCGGCAGGCAGCGATGAGGAAAACGAAACAACTAGGGAAAGAGGGCGTTCAAAATTCTGTGTCAGTAGGGAAAAAGCTGGAGGAAAAAGCTGGACATCCAAAGATTTAAAATATTTAACCCATTGATTTTATTTAACTCAATATATGGGTGTCCATGATCTTCATTACTTAACCGCCTAGCACACAAGAAAATTAGGGGCGCAGCGAGTAATTTATCCTGTGCAGCTACTTGTTAGCCACTCTCTTTGTCCTCGTTAATTATATTGTAGCCTTTGGTCCAATCAGAATAAACTTGCCAGACTTTGATTTTTCCGTTTTCCACTATTGCCCTCCACGCAGCGCACAAAAAACTGGACACCCAAAGGTTTAAAATATTCAAATCAATATATGGTTGTCCCTAATCTTCCAGTTATAAAACAGAGCTCTTTTCCACCTATCTAGAAAGGTAGGCGGTCATCCATATATAATTATGGTCAGAGTAACTGACATTCCGCACTAATCTATAACAAATTGATTTCACAAGGTTATTTTTATATCAACTTAGTCAAGCAAACAGCAAAAACCTTTTATATCATGCGGTTAAAAAATTAAGGTGCAGAAAGTAGGGAGTAAAATAATATTTGATTTTACTCTAACCATAACTATTATGAGGTTTTTAAATTAACGATAACGTTTAATTTATTGACATCCTACTCTCCCTAAAAGAAGAGGATTACCGGTTAGTAAAAACCGGTGAAGAACTCTCACGAGTTTTCAGGTTTCTGCTTCAAAGTACACTGCCCAGAGAGCGGTGCTTGGTTTTCGCGTTTAGCTCCACTGTGGGAGCTTTTACGCGTTTCACGCAACTCATGCTCCCCAGGTCTAACACGTACTCCACAGACTTAAAATCCCGCATGTCCTGCGGTATATTTTAAGTTTAGAAGCAGAAAAAAATTGTCAAACCATCAGCGCTTTGCGCTAATTGCCTTATATCCCCTCCCTAAAAGGAAGAGGTTTTACGGCAAAACAGATAATATTGGATTCGATTAAGAAAAGTTATGTACTGTATACCTGATAACAAATATTCTAAAATAAAAATTGCACACTTAAATCTAACAGCTTTATGGTGGCAGATTCTTGAAGCCAGAAACGAAGTAACTATTGCTCAATTTAACGAAGCAGTAGAGAAGTTGCGAGTTATGGTGGCTGAACAAAGTATTAAAATTACACATTTTTTTTGGGAGCACACCCAAACAGATAAAGAATGGGGTAATTCAACGGTTGGTGGTTTGTATCAGGACTGGTGTAAAGCCTGGTGCAATTACTACACCTTTACTCTGGAACCTATCTCTGTAGACAAAAATGCACTTAAAAAAGAAAAACCCATCAACATGAAACTACCAAGACAGAGCTTTAATAAATTACAATTAAAAACACAAAATACGCCTCACCCCCCGGCACTTGTCAAAACGCATCAACAACTTAAATCACCTGTTGAGATAAAGAAAATAAAAAAGCTATTAGAACATATTGAGATCGCAACAATTCTAGATGGGAGCTCTGTGTTGGACGCGAAATTTCCACATGTGTCTCATAAGATTTGCCGTTATTGGGGGACTGAAATGTTTTATAATTACATTTATGATCTAAGCGTTAATACAAGACCCGAACCGCGACAAGGCTTTCCTAAAGCGGCGTGGCTTGAAATACAACGTCTCAAAAAATATCATGCCACTAAATACCCCTCTACTGCAAAGAAAGATGTTTGGGTATTTTGTAATTAATATAGATTGGCAAATTACCGATTGCAGGTCTCTAATTTTTCTCGTAGTAGCGTTATGTGGAACGAGTAAAGATTCAGGCCCCAAAAGTTTTAACAAAAAAATCAATCCAGGTGGCTAGAAATAAAAAATAATAGCCCATGCAAACGAAGACAATCTATTTATTTTAAATACAACGAGTTACATAAAAAAGCAAAAAAGATTGTCTTCGTTTTATTCAGAACGTCTTCGTTTTAATTTCATGATTACACATCAAACCACCTGCCCTGCCGCCCAGCCGCTTGCCCAGGCCCATTGGAAGTTAAAACCGCCGAGCCAGCCGGTGACATCTAAAGCTTCACCGATAAAGTACAAACCCTTAACGTTTTTGCATTCTAGTGTTTTGGAAGAGATAACGTCGGTATCAATGCCGCCTAAGGTGACCTCGGCGGTGCGGTAACCTTCGGTGCCGTTGATCTGCGGTGACCACTGATGAAACAGCTCTGCAACCTGCTGTAACTGTTTTTCGTTATATTGTTTAAGCGGCAGGCTTTCAATCTCAGCCAGACTTAATAGGCATTCCACCACGCGTTTGGGCAGCTGCATTGCCAGCAGGGTTTTCAATGCCTGCTCCGGGCGTTTTTGCTGTGCCTCTACTAATATGGGTAACAGATCAATATTGGGCAGCAGGTCTAACAGCAGCTTATCACCCGCCTGCCAGTAGTTGGAGATCTGCAGAATAACCGGACCGCTTAGGCCGCGATGGGTAAATAGCAGCGCTTCGGTAAAACTGATTGTCTTGCCTTTTTTACCCCTGTTTTTTACCTGGCAGCTCGCTGTTGCCGGAAAACTGATCCCGGACAGGCTGGCAAGCTTGTCTTTTTGCGCCTGCTGCAGGGTAAAGGGCACTAGCCCGGCACGAGTTGCCTTGACGGGCAGCTGATATTGGTCGGCAATCTTATAGGCCAGAGGTGTCGCTCCTATTTTCGGCAGGGATAAACCTCCGGTTGCCACCACCAGTGACCGGCATTGGTAACTGCCAAGCTTGGTTTGCACTGAAAAGTGATTATCGGCAAGCTGGGTATGGGAGAATATTTCACACTGCAGCTGCAGCTGTACGCCTGCTGCTTGCGCTTCATCTAATAACATCTGCACAATCTGTTTGGCACTGTCATCGCAAAATAGTTGCCCATGATCACGCTCGTGCCAGCTTATCTGGTGTTTATCCACCAGCGCAATAAAATCCCATTGTGTGTAACGGCTCAGTGCCGACTTTACAAAATGCGGGTTATCGCAAAGATAATTGCCGGGTTCGACGTATAAGTTAGTGAAGTTACAGCGTCCACCACCGCTCATAATAATCTTTTGCCCGGCGCGTTTAGCATGATCCAGCACTAAGACTTTACGTCCGCGCTTACCTGCTTCTATCGCACACATTAAACCCGATGCGCCCGCACCAATGATTATCACATCCCACATAGATCACCTCATTTATTAATGGCGCTAAGGATACACTAATTCATTGTCACGCAGAACAGCGCAGCGTTATGTTATTGAGAGAAGTAAAACAGGTATAAAAAAGGCCGCAAATAGCGGCCTTGAGGATAAGTATTACCTTTATTCTTCAGCGGCCTCTTCTGCCGGCGCTTCAGGCGCGGCAATTTCTAGCAGTTCCACCTCAAAAATCAGTGTTGCACCTGGAGGAATAGAGCCAGCCCCCTGCTCTCCGTAAGCAAGCTCTGCCGGAATAACAAATTTGTATTTTTCACCGACACTCATTAACTGCAGACCTTCAGTCCAGCCCGGAATAACACGGTTAAGCGGGAAGGTTGCCGGCTGACCACGTTTAACTGAACTGTCAAATTCAGTGCCATCGATTAATGTACCGACATAATGCACGGTCACTGTATCTTCCGCCGTTGGTTTTGCACCTTCCGCTTGCGTGATCACGGAATACTGCAAGCCGGATTCAGTGACAGTCACTCCTTCTGCCTTGGCATTTTCAGCTAAGAAAGCTTTATTTTCTTCAGCAATCTTGGCGTTTTCTTCCTGCATTTTCTTTTCAGCAACAGTTTGCACTTCGGCACTGTAAGCCTGAAGTATTTCCTGCACTTCTTCTTCAGGCAGTTTTCCCTGATCACGTAATGTATCTGTGATACCTTGCAGAATGATTTCTTTATCTAACTCCATGCCAATCTCGGCTTGTTTCTCAAGTATGGTATTAACCTGCTGAGAAAATGAACTACCAATTGCATAAGCCACTTTTTCCAGGTGATTCTCAAAATTAACTGTCGTTGCGGCTTCTTTTTTCTCTTCACAGCCAACAGTGAATACTACTGCAGCCGCTAATAAAGAAACTTTAAATATATTTTTTCATTATTACTCCTAAATTATTCTTATTTATCAGGTAAAACATGCCACGATACTCTGATCGGGATACAAAAAATCAGATATCAAAATTGTAAGCTCATCCTAACCTTAAAACCAACTTTTACGCAAAGTTAATTCAAAAATACCATTAACCATCTCTTTTAAATCACTTTTTCTTTTATTAGGTCACATTTTGCCAACACCCTGCGGCCATCACAACTACTCCGCCAGGCATACCGCTATGCTGTTTGGCTACTTTAACGGCACAAAATAGCACGCAGCTAACCGTGACGCTTCTATAGGCAAGCAGATAAAGCAATAGTTCATTTAGCTGGAAAAAATTAATAGCGCATGCAAAACAGAGTAATTATTAGATGGCGAAAAAATAGTCACTTAATAGGCATACTGACCTATAATGCACACATAGTTATAAATGGGAATTAAAAGTGAAAGTCACTCGCATACTTTACAGTTATAAACTAAATCAAGGGAAGCTTGATCAGTTGCAAGAGCAAGCACGCTTGCTTGGCCTTGTGCGCAGTGAAGTATGGCAACGGTTTGGCTCTATCGCCGGCATTAAGTTGCGGGATCGCACTATCCGCGATCAGTGGATGAAAGAAAAGCGTAATTTTGCTGTAAGTGCTAATGCCTGGAAAGAAACCTTGCGTGATGCCGTGGCTGACATTAAAGCGTACCGCGAAGCTGCGAAGGATAAAGTAAAACAGGCTATTCGTGCTCGTACCAGTGACAAGAAAGAGCTCAAGCGGCTTTATACGCTATTGAAGTGTGATGATTGGCAGAGTGAGCAGTTCTTGCGCAGGCAAATGCGTAAGCACTTCAAGCATGGTGTTAATCACACAAGCAATCAGATTATTGTCCGGGCTGACATGTGCAAAACCTTTACACTAAATGGACAATGCTGGTTGAAAGTGCCCGGGCTCATCCCAAGACAAGTTATCAGTATTCCACTGAAAACAACTATCGACTACGCGCCAACAGGCACGCTGAGACTGATTATCCGTCAAGGAAAGGTTGAGGTGCATTATCAGCAAGAAGTTGATGTGGTGCAGAGCTGTGGCGATCAAATGGTTGCCATTGATAAAGGCTACACCGAAGCGTTTGTTGATTCAGATAACGATAGATATGGAGAAGGTTTAGGTAAGTTGATTACCAAGGAGTCAGATCACCTAAATAAAAAATATCGCAATCGCAATAAGTTACGAGCAATAGCCCGAAAGAAACCGCATAAGCGAGCAGCGATAGAGGAGAATAATTTAGGCCGTAAAAAGCTTGATAAGCGGCAAGATACGCAGATTACCAAGTTGCGAACACTTATTTTTACTGCAACCCATCGTTTAATTGATAAAGCAGGGATGGTTGCGACAGAGGACTTAACCAGCCCTATCGCAAGTAAAACTAATTACGGCAAGAACACCAATAGACGATTAAACCAGTGGACAAAAGGTATACTGGCAGAAGCGTTAGAGACAGTATCTAAGAGACGATGTTCGTCTTTGCATTTAGTTAATGCGGCATACACTTCGCAAATGGACTCTTTCAATCGAGGGCTTTTAACTGGCATTCGAAGGGGAGATAAATTTTACCGTGAAAACGGGGAGGCTGTGCAGGCTGATTATAATGCTGCGAGAAACGTACTGGCAAGACTTAGCGATCAAGAGATTGGTCGTTGGATGAATTTTAAAAAAGTAAAATCCATCTTGCAGGAACGAACTGATCGCTACCGGTTGGAACTGACCAACCCAGGCTCTAGTTACATACTCGAAACGAGGCATTAACAGAGTGCGAATTAATTCTTAAATATATTTAAATACATTTTGAAAAGCAGCAAGAAAATCCCCACGAGTAAAAACAGCTGTAGTATACTCCGCCGCAGCATAGGGAATAAAATAGCCAACAAACGCTCCGCCAGATTAATGGATAGCTGGCCTCTCACCCGCGGATAATTAACAGTAGAGAAGAGAATGAATCAAGAAGCCCGTATCGAACAACTGGAAATGAAAGTCGCATTTCATGAAGACAATATCGACACACTAAATAACGAAATATTTGATCAGCAACGTAAAATACAACTATTAACTGAGCAGGTTGCGCTATTGGTTAAGAAGTTAAAAGAAGCTGAGCCGAATCAACTGGCCTCGCAAAAAGAGGAAACACCCCCGCCCCATTATTAACCTTAAAATAAAGCCGCCAACTCCGGGTTGTCAGCTAATGCGGGATCATCTATTAAGCCATAGCTTTTCCAGCCATCGGCAACCACTGTCGGCGCTGCAAGATCTCGAGGATGACCATTGCCGGCAGCATGGACAGTAGTTGCTTTAAACAACTCGCTATTATAGATAACAAAAGCCCCTTTTTTATAGCCCATTTTCGACTCAAAATAGAGCAGTTCACTGCTTTTAAAAAAAGACTCGACAATAGCGGCTTGCGCTGCCGCCTGAGCATTCTGTGGATTCAATAACTGCGCTAGATTCACCTGTTCACTATAGGTAAAACTCTGCGTTTCTTCCTGTGCGCCCTGCCAGGTTATCTGCAGTTGTACATCTCGCACATCCACACCCGCAGCATAAACGGCATGCGGCGCAGCAACATGCCATTTCAACATTAACTCGGTCTGCGTTTGTGGTTCAATAACCCTTTGCGCCGGCAGCTCGGAGAGTTTGTCGATATCCGCGACAAGTTTATACTGTAAAACCTCCTCCATTCTTTCAGTAGCCAGCTTTAATACGGCACTGTGCACAAAGTTATTGCGGTTTTGCTGCGCGATTACCTGCTGTAACCCGGTAATATTAGCGGCGGCAATAGACACCACCACTAAAGCGACTAACACCTCCATCAAGGAGAAACCCTGGCCTGCTTTGGTATCATTCATTAGAAGTCCCGCCATGAGCCAGCGACAATACGGTACCCGGAATCGATCGCGATATTGCCAGTATCTTCGTAGAGCTTATTAAGCACGGTTTTATCGTAACGTACTGAAAAATGCTGCTTAGTGCCCTTGTTATCGCTTTTATCATCACCATCAAAGGAGCAGCTATACTCGCTTAACAGCGCACCATTGACGCGGATTCCGCCCATATCTATACAGCTATCCTCAACCAGCTGGGTATCGCCGTCTTTATCGACCACAGAATGTTTACCCGGCAAGAAATAGAGCATGCCGATCACCGCGGCGCCGGTATTAGGCGCGCTGATAAAAGTTCCCCCTTCAATAAAGACCAGCTTGGGATGATCCACCGAGCCGATGGTAAAATATTTATTTTCCGAACTGAGGCTTTGCGCCGCATCATGCTGGTCGATATCACAGTCGCCTTTAATATAAATAGTCGCAGTTTCCTCACCAACACCTTTCAGCTGTTTTGAGCAGCCCATCGCCCCGTTAATATTCATATCTATGGTCGCTACCTCTGCAGAGCCCTGTAATATATTGCTAGCGACCTCTCTGTTGACCCCAAAGGTGCTTTCAAACAGCGTCGCAGGCGATAAACTTTCGGCCGCAGCTATTCCATAGAAAGTTGAACCCGCAGGCTGCGCATAGGGCCAGCGCGTTGTCTCACTGACGCTATCCCCAAACTCATCAATAACGCTTTTTTGCTCACCAATCAGCAAAAAATTGTCCGCTGAGCCCGGCGTAACCAGCACAGTCGAAGCTATCTGATTCTCCCCGAGCGTAGTGCCTGTACATTCTGTTACTTGCGTTTCATTACCGGGCTGGCTTACTAGCGGATACTTGGCAATATTGCCCGGCGATTTGCAGTCAGCAGCATTTAGCCCCTCACAACCGTCATTAATAGTTGCCGTTGCATCGAGGTTGAGCTTGCCATTGCTGGCAATAGGCGCAGGAGGAATATTGTAGGCTGTTTCATAATGAACCTGCAGTTGCACCTCGCGCTGCGCCGTGCCGTCCATTGAATATCCCAGAGAGCTGATCTGTACCGTGTTTTTATTTAGCCGCTTTATTTGCACTGTGTAGTGGCTGCCGGCAGGTTGATAGGTTAAGGGTAAATTTGCAAGCATGGCGCTCGATTCATCAATCTTGCTGAGGATCATATGAATGCCTGATTCAGCATGGACAAAAGCTTCATTATTTCGGTAATAGTTGCCCATGACCTGATTATCAATTAATTGCGTGGCAGCCATATTGGCAGTAAAAGCAACCCCGGCAATGCTTAATAACAGCGCTGAAGTCAGTACTGCAAAACCTCGTTCCTGTTTAATAAAGCCCATAAGCTCTCCCATAAAATCATTTACCGGGATGACTTTTCAGCGCAAACAGCCTTGAAAAAAAGCACCGCGGCGCAACTAAGTTTAGAAAGTAAAATACAAATATAAAATAAATATTAAAAAAATATACTTAAAACTTGCTATTTGTCACTACAGCACAGGCTCAGCAAAACGCTTTGATACATTATTTAGTCAGGATCGAGAGAAAGCTGGTCAACCTATAGATGAAAAGCTAGACTCACTTATTAACTGTTTCGAGGAGTTTTTATGTCAGAAAAGATAAAAGTATTGGTTTTAAATGGCCCGAACCTCAATTTGCTGGGCCAACGTGAGCCGGAAGTTTATGGAAAACAAACACTTCAAGATATTATTGAGGAGCTGGCAAAGGAAGCACAGCAGGCCAATATTGAGCTCAGCCACCTGCAGTCCAACCGCGAATATGAGATTATTGAAAAAATTCATGACTCATTCAATAAAGTCGATTTTATTATTATTAATCCGGCAGCCTTTACCCATACCAGTGTGGCCATTCGTGATGCTCTGCTAGGCGTCAGTATTCCATTTATCGAAGTGCACCTTTCCAATGTCCATGCCCGCGAGCCTTTTCGCCATCACTCTTATCTTTCCGATATTGCCAAGGGTGTGATCTGCGGTCTGGGCGCTAAGGGATACTCTTTCGCACTGCAGAGCGTTATTGAGCAAATAGCTAAAAACAAAAAATAGCGCTTCCGCTGTGCGCCTATTAAAAGCTGAAAAGTGAATTTTAGCGTCAACAACTTGCTGTTGTGTGCTCTTCCCCTGTATTCTTGCCCGACTATACTGACTACGAGTAAAAATTATGCCTTGGATACAATTAAAACTGAATGCGACAGCTGAAAATGCAGAGATGATCGGTGAGCTGTTAATGGACAGTGGCGCGCTATCCGCCACTTTTACCGATGCCCATGATACCCCTATTTTTGAACCTGCGCCGGGCGAGACCCGCCTTTGGGGTGATACCGATATTACCGGGCTGTATGAAGCTGACACAGATATGCAGCCGGTGCTGAAGCAGCTTAAGCAGAGTCCGCTATTAGCGGATAACTTCGCGCATAAAATCGAGCTGCTTGAAGATAAAGACTGGGAGCGTGAATGGATGGATAATTTCCACCCGATGCGCTTTGGTGAGCGTCTGTGGATCTGCCCAAGCTGGAAACCCGTTCCCGATGAAAATGCCGTTAATGTCATGCTCGATCCCGGCCTGGCCTTTGGTACCGGCACCCACCCCACGACAGCTCTATGTTTAGCCTGGTTAGACGCGCAGGATCTGCAGGATAAAGTGGTTATCGATTTTGGCTGCGGCTCGGGTATTCTCGCCATTGCCGCGCTTAAATTAGGCGCTAAACGTGTTATCGGTATTGATATCGACCCGCAGGCGATTACCGCAAGCCGCGATAATGCGCAGCGCAATAATGTTTCCGAGCAACTGGAGCTCTATCTGCCGGAGGATCTGCCGCAAGGCATTTTAGCCGATGTGCTGGTTGCCAATATTCTTGCCGGTCCGCTGCGTGAACTCTCGACAAATATCGAAGCTTTGGTTAAAGAAAACGGCTTATTGGCCCTGTCAGGTATTCTCGAACAGCAGGCTGATGAGCTTATTGAAGTCTATGGTCAGTGGTTCACTATGGATCCAGCGGCAATTAAGGATGAATGGGCACGACTTTCAGGTATTAAACGCTTATAAATAGTGCAAAACTGAAAATCGATTAATATGCAAGCTAAATAATTGACCTATGGTTAATAATTAACCTTTATTCTGCTTGAAAAAATGCGTACACTACGCCACCTTGATTAGAAAAATTGTACATTTTATATGCGTATTGGTCAGTATCAATTAGATAACAACATCATTTTAGCACCGATGGCGGGGGTAACTGATCGCCCTTTCCGTGAGCTTTGCCGCTCGCAGGGTGCTGGACTTGCGGTTTCTGAGATGCTGTCATCCAATCCGCGCGTCTGGAATAGCAAAAAATCTAAATTAAGAATGGATTACCATGATGAATCCGGCATCAGATCTGTGCAGATTGCAGGATCAGAGCCACTTGCAATGGCTGCCGCTGCACAATTAACCGTGCAACAAGGCGCTCAGATTGTGGATATTAATATGGGTTGTCCGGCCAAAAAAGTGAATAAGAAAAAAGCGGGCTCTGCTTTATTGCCTCACCCTGAACTTGTGCGAGCAATTTTAGAAAGTGTGGTTAATGCTGTGGATGTTCCTGTGACCTTAAAAATTCGCACTGGCTGGGATCCTGAAAATAGAAACGGTCTTGAAATCGCAAAAATTGCAGAGCAATCGGGTATTCAAGCACTTGCCGTGCATGGTCGAACCAGGCAATGTCTGTATAAAGGATTTGCCGAATACGACACTATAAAAACAATTAAAGAAAATGTAACTATCCCTGTGATTGCCAATGGTGATATCAGTTCCGTAGAAAAAGCCAAGTTTGTGCTCGATCACACAGGAGCCGATGCCATTATGATTGGACGAGGAGCACAAGGTGCCCCTTGGATATTCAATGAAATTAATCACTATCTCAAAACGGGAGAGCAGCCAGCTCCTCTGCCAAGAATGGAGATAGCCTCAATTCTGCTAGATCATGTCCAGGCTTTACATGAATTCTATGGAGAAGTTATGGGACCTCGTATTGCGAGGAAACATGTTGGATGGTATTTAAAAGAGCAAGATCAGTTAGGTTACTTTAAACGACAATTTAATGCGATTGACTGCCCGACAGAGCAGTTAAACACATTAGAAAATTATTTAAATCATTAGTTATTAAAGAGTTAAAACCCATGTTTGAACAAAATATTTCTTCAGAAGCACTTACAACGACAACCAGTATTCCTGCTACAGGGCAAATAACTCAACGACCTCTTCGTGATTCAGTGCGTCAGGCTGTATCAGGTTACGTGGCACAACTTAATGGTCAGGATACAACAGAATTATATGAGCTTGTTTTGTCTGAAGTTGAAGCACCATTATTAGATATTATTATGCAGTACACACGCGGTAACCAAACACGAGCGGCAACAATGCTGGGTATTAACCGTGGAACGCTACGTAAAAAATTAAAAAAATACGGCATGGGTTAATTTCCAGCCTTATTAAATAAAAAAAGCGACTTATCTGTCGCTTTTTTTATTTCAGTTGAAAAAATAGCAGCACTTTTTTGCTGCTTGCTATAAGCAACTATTTATGGGTAATGAGTGATGAGTAATGAGTGATGGGTGATGGGTGATGAGTGATGGGTGATGAGTGATGGGTGATGGGTGATTAGTGATGGGTGATGGGTGATGGGTGATTAGTTTTACTGTTCACCGTTTACTATTCACTGTTCACTGTTCACTGTTCACTGCTCACTGTTCACTGCTCACTGTTTACTGTTTACTGTTTACTGTTTACTGTTTACTGTTTACTGTTTACTGTTTACTGTTTACTGTTTACCCATCACAATCTTTATCACAACACCGAGAAATGTATGCTTTTATTACCGATCAACGAACAGTTAAAGAACCTACAATCATGGCAGCAAAGTGTTTTTTGTATGGCACTGGCGCAGCGCACTATTTTACATTTCCATCTTTTTTGTGAAGCCACCGGCAGCGAAGCGGGACAAAGCATCGATAATATCAATCAGTTATTTTGGGAAAAGATGACGGTAAAAGGGGCAAAAATTAATTTCACCATACAACAGGAGCATTTCGAGGAGCTCATTCCCGATGCCCGTGAGTTTGATTTTTATGGCGTTTACCCGGCAATCGATCATTGCGTCATTATGAGTTGTGTTTTCAATAGCTTTTTAAGCAAATCAACCGATGAAGCGTTGAATGCCAGCCAGACATCATTTGCCACTATCGCCAGCTTTCTTGAATTACAAAATGATCAGGAAATGGATGCCGACAGGCTACAACAGGAAGCGCTTTTTCAAGAAGAGTTAAATTTTCAACAGGCACTCTTGGCCAAGTTAAATACTCAACGCAGCCCTCAATTAATAAAGTCTATCCGTCAATTCGTAGTCGACTGCGGCAGCACTAATCTGGGTATCTCGTTCTCGGATTAAAGCCCTTTGCCCGGCATTTTGTGATTTTTAACACAATTAACAACAATTAAAAGTCATATCTATGCTTTTTATGGCTATTGCTCTTTACTTAGATCAACGACTTGCCATACATTCTTGGTTGCTATCTATATCCATGGTACTAATTCAGAGAGCAGCCTGAAAACGACAACAGCGCGCAGCATCATAAAGAGGGTTGCGCAGAATATGATTTTTACATTTTGCAGTACAATGGATATAAATACTTTATCCGAACAATAACAAAGGGAAGACCAAGATGAACAAAACTCAACTGATTGCTGAAATTGCGGAAAAAGCAGACCTAACAAAAGTTCAAGCTAAAGCTGCTCTAGAGCAAATTCTTGCTAGCGTAACAGATACTCTGAAAGACGGTGAACCGGTACAACTGATAGGTTTTGGTACTTTTAAAGTAAGTCACCGTTCTGCACGTACTGGCCGTAACCCGCAAACAGGTGAAGATATTGAAATTAAAGCGGCTAATGTGCCTGCTTTTGTGGCCGGCAAGGCACTCAAAGAAGCCGTTAATAAATAATAACTGTTATCCCGTTAGACCTTACTTGACATCCCCCTCCACTAAATCAAAGATTTTAGTGGGGGATTCCTACTGCTAGACGCTCATGCCCGAGCGCAAGAATGTTTTTGGCCGCGTTCACATCGCGGTCGTGAGTGACACCACACTCACAGGTCCATTCTCTTATTCCAAGTCCTGCTCTACCTTTCGGACTGTTTTGGCGGGAGCCACAACACGAGCAAGTTTGGGTGGTGTACGATTCATTGATTTCTTCAAAAACAATACCAGCGTGAGCGCTTTTGTATTCCAATAGTGTTTTTAATGTAGACCAGCCAGCATCTAAAACAGACTTGGTCATTTTAGTCTTGACCAGTTTTTGACTGCTTACGTTGCCAATGAATATCGCCGCATTTTCATTGACAAGTTTGCGGCTGTATTTATGCAAAGCATCTACTCTGCGGTTTTTTATCTTTGCGTGTATCGCCTTGACGCGCTTTTTGTTCTTTGCCCGTTGTGCGATGCCTAAACTTTTTTCTAGCTTGCGGTATTCACGGCCTTTTAGTTTGTAGCCGTTACTGTCGGTGGCAGTTTCTTTACAACCCAAATCAATACCCACACTGGCTTTGCCTGTACCCTGCTCTGCTTCCACCTCAACCACAACGTTGAAGTACCACCGGCCTCTTGAATCCTCATTGAATGAGCCTGATTTGAACGTGTATTGAGATAATCCGTAACTATCCCAAACGCTAAAATAGTGGCGGTTATGATAAACCTGACCATTTTTGAAGCCAATGCAGTCTTTACGAACCGGGATCCAACCCAGTGAACGTCTAACACCCCCTGACTTACGCCAATTCAATCTGTATTTCTTGAATTGTTTGCGACGGGTGGCGTATTCATGACCAACCATCTGCACGGTCGCAGAATTCAGGCCAAGCGTTTTATTCATGCCTTTAGTGTGTTTTTGGAGATCGTAGCCTGACAGGAAAGCGGATTTTACCGGGCCAAATTCACTGACATTGCTCAGTGCCTTCATTGAGGTCTCATTGCAAAAATTCCACACCTGATTCACACCGTAAGCCCATTTGCTTAGGGTGCTTACATGTTTGTCACGGATTCTTATTTGTAGCGTTTTTGTGTGTACTTTACTATCCATCTCCACCCAAACAAGTTATGGGTGGAGAATTCCGCAAGGTTCGTTAAAATCGGCTCAGCGCTGGTGCTGCTGCTGGTTTTTCTCCTCTCTTGCTAACGGATGCCCTGCAGCAGCGTCAGTCAGGCAACCTTAAAGGCCGAACAGATTACGCAGGGTTATGTATTAAGCTGCAGCGCCAAAGCTTACTCAGACCTGGTTATTGAGCTTTAGCTTAGTCTAAAAACAACAAAGCCGATGCTATGCAGCATCGGCTTTTTTATTTATGCCGTCAAGTTATTAACGGCTCAGAACTGCTAATTACTTTTGTTGTTCACGGGCAATCGCACGATAAGCAATATCATTGCGGTAGAACATGCCATCCCAGCTGATCTGCTCCGCTAACTGATAAGCTTTCTGCTGTGCTTCGGTAACCGTATTACCTAAGGCAGTCGCACAAAGGACACGTCCACCGGCAGTGACAACTTTACCGTCAACATTGCTGGTGCCGGCATGGAATACTTTCAGGCCTTCCGTTTCTGTTGTCGGCAGACCGGAAATCTCCAAGCCTTTCTGATAATCCCCCGGGTAACCACCTGCAGCCAGTACCACACCGATTGCAGCACGCTCGTCAAATTCTGCGGTCATATTCGCCAGCTCACCATTTACGCCGGCTAAACAAAGAGTCACGATATCAGACTTCATGCGCAGCATAATAGGTTGCGTTTCCGGATCACCGAAACGACAGTTATATTCGATGACTTTAGGCGTGCCATCGGCCATGATCATCAGACCCGCATAAAGGAAACCTGTGTATTTGTTGCCTTCAGCGGCCATGCCTTCAACGGTCGGCTTGATAACCAGATCCATAATGCGCTGATGCATTTCCGGTGTAACCACGGGTGCCGGAGAGTAAGCGCCCATACCGCCGGTATTTGGACCGGTATCGCCATCGCCAACACGTTTATGATCCTGGCTGGTTGCCATCGGTACAATATTTTCACCGTCAACCATGACGATAAATGACGCTTCTTCACCATCGAGAAACTCTTCAATCACCACGCGATGCCCGGCTTCACCAAAAGCGTTGCCGGCCAGCATATCTTTAACCGCATCTTCGGCTTCCTGCAGCGTCATCGCCACGATCACGCCTTTACCGGCCGCAAGACCATCCGCTTTAATAACAATAGGCGCGCCTTTTTCACGCACATAAGCCAGTGCCGGCTCAATCTCGGTAAAGTTCTGGTACCAGGCCGTCGGGATATTATGACGGGCTAAAAAGTCTTTGGTAAAAGCTTTCGAGCCTTCCAGTTGTGCCGCGCCTTTAGTCGGGCCAAAGCAGGCCAGCCCCGCTTCCTGAAACGCATCAACAACACCGATAACCAATGGTGCTTCAGGACCGACAATAGTCAGCTCAATATTGTTCTCTTTGGCAAAGGCCACTAAGGCATCAATATCCTCAACACCGATATCAACATTGGTGACTTTATCTTCCAGTGCACTACCGGCGTTACCCGGAGCCACAAAGATATTTTTAACCTGTTCATTTTGTGCAGCTTTCCATGCCAATGCATGTTCACGACCACCGCTACCAATAATTAAAACATTCATAACTTAACCTTATTCATTCACCAGGAGCGAGGGCTTTAGCCCTGCAAGTAATGATACCAGCGGGATAAATCCCGCGCCCCTGCTGCAATCTTTTCAATCAAAAAGTTAATTCTATTCTTGCTAAGTGATTTTAGTCGCAATCAAGGCAAAAGCGCGCAGCTTGCTCCTGCAAGTGAGCACTTTCAACGCAGAGTGCGGATAAAAGCACAACGCAAAATAGGATTAATGGCGGAAGTGACGCATTCCGGTAAATACCATCGCCATACCATGTTCATCGGCAGCAGCAATCACTTCATCATCACGCATTGAACCGCCCGGCTGAATTACGCAGCTGATGCCGGCTTCTGCCGCCGCATCAATACCGTCACGGAACGGGAAGAACGCATCCGAGGCCATGACTGAACCTTCAACAACCAGATTTTCATCCGCCGCTTTGATACCGGCAATTTTAGCACTGTAGACACGGCTCATCTGTCCGGCACCGACACCTACTGTGCTACTGTTTTTAACGTAAACAATGGCATTGGATTTAACAAATTTAGCCACTTTCCAGCTAAATAGCAGATCCTTCATCTCTTCGCTTGTCGGCTGACGTTTACTGACCACTTTAAGATCTTCTAAATCAACCATGCCCTGGTCGCGATCCTGTACTAATAAACCGCCGTTGACACGTTTAATATCAAACTCTGTTGTTTTGCTGCTCCACTCACCACACTCAAGTAAACGCAGATTTTTCTTAGCGGCAACAATTTGCGCCGCTTCTGAGCTTACTTTCGGTGCGATAATCACTTCCACAAACTGGCGGGAAACAATGGCTTCGGCTGTATCAGCATCCAGCTCACGGTTAAAGGCAATAATACCGCCAAATGCAGAAGTTGGATCGGTTTTGTAAGCGCCTTCATAGGCATCAAGAATATTGTCAGCCACTGCCACACCACAAGGGTTGGCATGCTTCACGATTACGCAGGCCGGCTCAGCAAACTCTTTTACACATTCAAGCGCGGCATCGGTATCGGCAATATTGTTATAGGAAAGTGCTTTACCCTGCAGCTGGGTTGCTGTAGAAACAGAAGCTTCCTGAACCTTACTCTCAACATAAAAAGCAGCAGCCTGGTGACTGTTCTCGCCGTAACGCATATCCTGCTTTTTCTTGAACTGCATATTGATCGTGCGCGGGAATTTAGACTCCTGATCACCTTCTTTATTTTCACCGTAGCTTGGTACCATAGTACCGAAGTAGTTGGCGATCATACCGTCATACTGCGCAGTATGTTCGTAAGCGGCAATCGCCAGATCAAAACGCGTCTGGTAAACCAGGCTGCCGTCATTTTCATTCATTTCATTAAGAATGCGCGAGTAATCGCTTGAGTTAACCACAATCGCCACGTCTTTATGGTTTTTAGCAGCTGCACGGACCATAGTAGGGCCGCCGATATCGATATTTTCAATGGCATCTTCTAAAGAGCAATCAGGGCGGGCAACCGTTTCTGCAAACGGGTAAAGATTAACCACGACCATATCGATAGCTTCAATACCGTTTGCTGACATTATTGCTTCATCAACACCACGGCGCGCTAGAATGCCACCATGAATTTTCGGATGCAGGGTTTTTACACGCCCGTCCATCATTTCGGGAAAACCTGTATAATCGGAAACTTCCGTTACATTAATGCCATTATCAGCAAGCAACTTACAAGTACCGCCAGTAGATAGGATCTCAACGCCCTTTTCTGCTAACTCTCTTGCAAACTCAACAATACCTGTTTTATCTGACACACTTAATAACGCTCGTTTAATCGGTCGGCTATTTTCCATTTTCTTCCACATTCCTCGGTTAATGAATCAATAAGCAAAACCATTCATTGGTTTTTTGCACTTATTTAAGACAAATTTCTTTGAAGTCGGCATATTCTACCCGAAAACGATGCCAATTTGAGCTGTTTTCTTAAAGAAAATAATATATTTCTCTCTAACAGAGCAGGAAAGATTATCGCTAAAAGAAGTCTGCAGGTGAAAAGCGCTAAAGAAAAACTGCGCTTGCAAGGTGCAGATGCTGCACCTTGCAAGGAAATAACTATAAATGGTAAGGCACACTGAGCTCATGCACCGCATCGACAAATATTTTGGCATTTTCCGGCGGCACATCGGGATGAATACCATGCCCGAGGTTAAAGACATGGCCGCTGCCGTTAGCGAAACCCTTTAAAATGGTGGCGACTTCCTCGCGAATCCGCTCAGGAGAAGCATATAACATAGACGGATCCATATTGCCCTGTAGCGCTACGCGCGAGCCGACCCGTGCTTTTGCGCTGGCAATATCTATCGTCCAGTCCAGGCCAATCGCATCACAACCGGTATCGGCAATGGCTTCCAGCCACTGCCCGCCATTTTTAGTAAACAGCGTCACTGGTACTTTTTGGCCGTTATAGCTGCGCTGCAGACCGTCGACAATTTTACTCATATACTGCAGTGAAAAATCCTTATAATCACGCGCTGACAAAACGCCTCCCCAGGTATCAAAGATCATCAGCGATTGCGCACCGGCTGCAATCTGCGCGTTTAAGTAGTCGGTCACCGAATCTGCCAGTTTATCAAGTAACAGATGCAGCGTCTGCGGGGTAGAAAACGCCATTCTTTTAATTTTTGTAAAGGCCTTGGATGTGCCGCCTTCGACCATATAGGTGGCCAGGGTCCACGGACTGCCGGAAAAACCAATTAAGGGAACGGCTCCTTGCAACTCGCGGCGAATGGTGCGCAGCGCATTCATCACATACTGCAGCTCACCTTCCGGATCCGGCATAATTAAGTTATCGACATCTTTTTTACAGGTGATCGGAGATTTAAATTTCGGCCCTTCACCCGTCTCAAAATACAGCCCCAGTCCCATCGCATCGGGTATCGTTAAAATATCAGAAAATAATATAGCAGCATCCAGATCAAAACGGCGCAGGGGCTGCAGCGTAACTTCACAGGCAAGCTCGGCATTGCGGCATAAGGACATAAAGTCTCCCGCTTCTGCGCGTACTTTTTTATATTCAGGTAAATACCGTCCCGCCTGACGCATCATCCATACCGGCGTTTTATCTACAGGCTGCTTTGCTAAGGCGCGCAGGTAACGATCGTTTTTTAATTCGCTCATACTTTTTTTGATTCCATTATAAAATTGCTATTTCAAACTCTAACGACATTGCGCGATTAATTTATCAATCAACTTTCTCGCCAATGTGCCCGGATTGGGCAAAACAGGTAAATTATCGACCTCATACCATGCCGCTGAGCAGAGCTCTCTGCGGTCGATCTTAATTTCCCCGGATTCATATTCGGCAAGGTAGCCGACCATCAGCGAGTGCGGAAAAGGCCAGGGTTGACTGGTGACATATTGAATATTTTTAACCTTAATACCGGATTCTTCATATACTTCGCGCTGGACGCAAGTTTCTAATGTTTCTCCGGGCTCTGTAAAACCAGCAAGGACGGTATACACAGGACGATTATTCTTTTTATGGCGCTGATGCAAAGCCAGGAGAATTTTATTCTCCTTACGGATGCCGACAATCATGCACGGCGAGACACGCGGATAACAACGATGCTGACAGTGGTAACATTTCATGGCGATTTCCCAGTCAATGGCATGCATTTTCTCACCACAGCGTCCGCAATATTGGTGGGTCTGGTAAAACGATGAGATCTGAAAAGCGCGCCCCGCCATATCAAATAAAGCATCCTTGACCTGACCTAATAAAAAACGCAAGTCAGAATACTCGCCGAAGCCGACATCTGACTGTTCCGACAATTCCACAAGGTAACAGGGGCTTGACTGATACTCACCGATCTTAATTTTATTGGTAGTTAATGAAGCAGGAAAGGGTAAATCATCGAGATTACCGTAAGGAACAAAATCACCCTGTGGTTGTAATACAAGTTGCCCTTGAGCAATGATGAACCACCAGGCATTTTCCTGATAATTAATATTTAATTCGGTTGACGGCATACAGTTTCCTTGAACTCTTACGATGATACTAAGCAGACATCACAGTTATACAGTAATATCATCCCGATATTCAAATTCAAGTTGACGGGCAGTGCAATTTTCTTTACTTTTTGATGATAATAATTGTAAATTTATTCTAGGAGGTAACACTATGTTAACCAGATTAAAACAAGCCAAAGAGGAATGGGGAGGTACACTTTCTGTTATCGATAACTGGTTGGAAGATCGTCAAAATTTAGTTATTCTCTACTGTGAACTGGCTGGTTTACCTCCCTACCAAAAAAAAAACGAATTGCTTGCCAGCGCAGGAGAAAATCACTGAGTTCTGCCAGAAACTGCTGGATTATGCCTCTACCGGGCATTTTGAAATTTATGAACAGATCATTGCTCAATCCAAATTAGATGGCGAAAATAACCTGAAAATTGCCCAGGATCTTTATTCGCGCATCACTACCACCACAGATACCGCCCTGAACTTTAATGATAAATATGCTGAATCGTCAAGCGAGACTGACTTACTTGATTTTGATAAGGACTTATCAGAATTAGGACAGATTATGGAAAGTCGTTTTGAACGCGAAGATCAGCTGCTTGAAGTTGTACACCTGCATCACACGCTGGCCTAACCACTATAAAAGCCAATGTGAACACAACATTGGCTTTTAACTGTTATTAAATTAACTCATAATCCATCTCTTTTAGAAACAGATCGCGGCGTTTATTAAATACAACCTGTTGTTTTTTAGGTACGGCTTTAGAAAGCGGCAGATTCACTTTCATCGCATTAACCGGACGTCCGTTAATATGGAATTCATAATGCAGGTGCGGCCCGGTAGAACGGCCGGTATTACCTGTTTTAGCAATCAGCTCGCCCATTTTTAGATGCTGTCCCTTACGTACATATATTTTACTCAGATGTAAAAAACGCGTTGTATATTTACGGCCATGCTTGATCACCACATACTTACCTGCCGCCGGGTGATTACCGACACGGGCAACGACACCGTCACCAATGGCATAGACCTTAGTGCCGATGGGCGTCGCAAAATCAGTGCCGTGGTGAGGACGCACTTTCTTGGTGACCGGATGCAAACGTCTGAGATTAAAAGGTGAGCTGATGCGATATCTGCCATCGAAAGGTAAGCGGCGATAAGCTTTGCTTAAACCTAGACCATTTTTATCGTAATAACGGCCATCTTCATTTAAAAAGGCCGTGTAAGTTTGTCTGCGTGTTTTAATCAGCACTGCCAGTACTTCACTGTCAAAACTGTACTGTCCTTCAATATACTGCTTGCTCACTAAAACACGAAAAGTATCTCCAACACGCAACTGGCGGTTAAAATCGATTTTATCCTGCAGCGCAGTGGCAATCTGCTGTATCTGCCCGGCTGACAGCCCGGCCCGTTTGGCATTAGTGTAAAAACTGCCGGTAATGCTGCCGTGAAAAACACTATTGCGCCACTCGCCCTCTTTTGTCTCTAGTCGTGCGACAAACTCATCATCCTGCAGGGTAAAGGTGAGCGTATTGGCAAGATCAATAATCACTTTCAGAGCAAGCAGTTTGTTTTCCGGGGAAATTAACAATTTAAGTTTCTGCCCGGGTAATAAGTTCCCTAAACGCAGGTATTGCTTATCAACGTCCTGTAGTTCTTGTAATGAAACGGCTGATAAGCCCTCACTTTGGAAAATGGCACTGACCGTATCACCCTTTTTAATTTCAATTTCTACTTCTCGGTTTGCTGAAACCGCTGCCAGCTCTTTGTCGTAACCGCTGGTCAGCGCAGGCACGGGCTTCGCCAGCTCATCAGCACTGCCTGTTACTGAGACCGGCTCCGCCAGTGCATTATTATCCTTGGTTAGCGCTGTTGTGGGTAAGACTAACTGGCGTTTGATGTTTTTTTTTGTAGCCTCCTGTGAAGGCATAAATGAAACAATCAGCAAAAAAACAAAGAGAATAATCAGAGCAAAAAAATGTTTTCGGGGAAGGTTGTTAATAAATGCAGCTAGCGCTTTTAAACGAACAAAAAAAATCATAATAAAACTCAATACAAGACTCACAATAGATAGCCAAAACACAGGAAAATATAATCAAATGGCTTAAATCTATTTAATAGAAATATAAAAAAAGTCAGTATATAGGAAAATAATACCCCCTTCACCTATATCCTCCAGAGACTATGATAAAAATAATAGCTTTGTCTTATAACAAAAAATAATAGGGTGTTTTCCAGTACAAAAAAATGTAAGATAGACGTCTAGATGTAAAAACATCTAAATGAATTTAGCTAATCTTATTTTAGGAGCTCACATGTCACGTGACTTATTTACTTCAGAGTCAGTATCTGAAGGTCATCCAGATAAAATCGCCGATCAAATCTCTGATGCGGTACTTGATGCAATTTTAAAACAAGATAAAAAAGCACGTGTTGCTTGTGAGACTTATGTAAAAACCGGCATGGTGATGGTTGGTGGTGAAATCACCACTGATGCCTGGGTTGATGTCGAAGAGATCACCCGTAAAACAGTACGCAATATCGGCTACACCAGTTCAGAAATGGGTTTTGATGCCGACTCTTGTGCCGTTCTTAATACTATCGGCAAACAGTCTCCGGATATTAATCAGGGTGTTGACCGTAGCGATCCGCATGAGCAAGGTGCTGGAGACCAAGGTTTAATGTTTGGTTATGCGACCAATGAAACCGACGTTTTTATGCCGGCTCCCGTTACTTACGCACACCGTCTGGTAAAACGCCAGGCTGAAATGCGTAAAAGAAAAATCCTGCCTTGGCTGCGTCCGGATGCAAAAAGCCAGGTAACCTTTGCTTATGATCACGGAAAAATTGTCGGTATCGATGCCGTGGTTCTGTCAACGCAGCACTCTGAAGAGATTAAGCAGGATGATCTGATTGAAGCGGTAATGGAAGAGATCATTAAGCCGGTATTGCCTGCAGAGTTACTGACAGAGCGCACGAAATACTTTATTAACCCAACCGGCCGCTTTGTGATCGGCGGTCCAATGGGCGACTGTGGCTTAACCGGACGTAAGATTATCGTTGATACCTACGGCGGTATGGCGCGTCACGGTGGCGGTGCTTTCTCCGGTAAAGATCCGTCAAAAGTTGACCGTAGTGCGGCCTATGCAGCCCGTTACGTTGCCAAAAATATTGTCGCAGCCGGCCTTGCCGATCGCTGTGAAATCCAGGTTTCTTACGCTATCGGTGTCGCTGAGCCGACCTCTATCAGTGTCGAAACCTTTGGTACTGAAAAAGTAGAAAAAGACCTGATCATCAAGTTGATCCGTGAGCACTTCGATCTGCGTCCGCACGGTTTAATTGAAATGTTGGATCTTATTCAGCCTATCTATAAGGAAACAGCAGCTTACGGTCACTTTGGTCGTGAGCAGTTCCCATGGGAAGCGCTAGACAGAGTTGAAGAGTTAAAAGCAGCGGCATTTTAATTTTTCATTAAAATATGCTCAGCCATGAAGATAAAAAAGCACTGCAGGCTAAAGGTGAAGATTGTTTCATTTTAGCCGAGTGCTTTTTTAACCGCCCTTTTAAACGTCCCGACTACCTCTTTAACCAACGCGGTAAAAGTGCCGGAACAGCGCATCTACAGCGTAATATCATTAAATTCAATCCCATTCTCTTTAGCCAGAATAAAGAAGTCTTTATTGATCAGGTTGTAGCCCATGAAGTGGCGCATCTGATTGCTTATCAGCTCTATGGCAAAGTTCGTCCGCATGGCCGGGAGTGGCAACATATCATGACAAAAGTTTTCAACTGTCCGGCAACCACGACCCATTCACTGGATATTAAAGATGTGATCGGCAAACTGTTCAGCTATCAATGTTTATGCCGCAGTCATCAGCTGGGTATACGCCGTCATAATAAGGTGTTAAAGGGGGCTAGCTATATCTGCAGGAGCTGTGGAAGCCCATTAACGAAGAGCTGCGAAAAACGCTAATCAGCGTTTAAAATTATCTAAAATAATGCCCGTCGCCATGGCCACATTTAATGACTCGGCTCGACCGAAGCTGGGGATGGTTATCTTATTCGTTATAAACTCTGCAACAGCCGGCGAAATGCCATGCGATTCACTGCCCATAACAATAAAGGCGCTATCGCTAAGCTGGCTTTGATGAATATTTTCTCCCTCTAAAAACGCGCCGTAGACAGGTTTGCTCTGCTTACTGAGGTATGCAGGCAAATCTGTATGGCTGATTTTGACACGGGCAAAGGAGCCCATAGTCGCAGCAATCACTTTCGGGTTATAAAAATCGGCACAATCCGGGCTGCAGATTATCTGCTTAATACCATACCAGTCGGCGACACGGATAATGGTGCCTAAATTGCCCGGATCACCGACCTGATCTAACACCAGGATCAATTCATCACCTCGAATAGCAGGCAGTGCACTCTCTTGACACTCGACAACAGCCAACACACTGTTATTGGAAACCAGGGTACCGGCCTTTTTAAGCTCCTCTTGCGTTGCTTCAAGGGTTACCTTAAGCAGTCCTTTATCGCTTAATAAGATGTTGTTTTTATTGATATAAGCAGAGGTGGCAAAGAGCTGCCTGACGGTAAAATCAGAATTAAATAACTCAGCAACATTCTTTTCTCCCTGCACTAAAAACAGACCGTGCTTTTTACGCTGTTTTTTCTGCTCAAGCGCATGGATAAGTTTTAACTGATTTTTCGAGATCATATTTTCATTCCAATTTTAATCGGGTGTACCGAGGTGATTGCTAAACACTACAGGTAACAGCACATAATAATGGCGTCTTCGCGCCCTTGCTGACAGGGATAATAATCTTTACGGCGATCAACTTCGGCAAACCCCAACTGCTGGTAGAGCGACAATGCGGCAAGATTAGAAGCGCGCACTTCCAGCCAAATCTCCTGCTCCTGGTTTTGCCTGCTGAAAGTAATTAAAAACTGCAGCAGCTTTCGCCCTAGTCCCTGGCCTTGTTTTTCAGGGGCAATGGCGATATTCATTAACGTTACCTCACCGGCCACCGAGCTCGCCACAAAGTAGCCAATCACAGACTCATTATCTAATAACACATGGTTAAAATAACGCTTGCCAAAGTTACTTAAAAACAGCTTTTTTGACCATGGATGGCTGTGGCACTGTGATTCAAGCTGGTAAACCTGTTCAATATCGGCCAGCGCCATAGGTAAAATTTGCTGTACTTTATTACTGGTTAAAGGCACAAAACTGCTCCCATAAAGCCCTTTTCTCTTTAGGGTTATTTTCAAGTTGTGATGGCGGAGGAGAGGTCAATAACTTATGACCAGAGCGTTGGTTAACAGCTCCCATCATCGACCAGATATATTCAGGCAATGGCCCCTGATGATTTTCAAATACCGCCATTGAGCAGCAATAAACCTCATCCTTAGAAAACTTAAACGCCTTTAAAATATTATTCATTAGCGGATGAGCAAACTCCTCCTCAGTGCTTAAAACCAGTAAGGAGTAACGACTTAAATCGACACTTTTCGATGCCTGAACATTATTGAACAGCTCAGGTTTACGGACTTGCCAACGGGTTATGCCCATCTCTTGTAAATAAACAGCTTGTTGATGTTTCATAGCAGTCCGATAAAAACTTGTTGCAGAATTGAATTGCGCAAATATAACATTGAATGCCCACAAACCGAAGCATAGAAGAATGAATAGATAACCTTTACGAAGAAAAAGGCACAATAAAAGATTGCAGCTAAACCAAAGGGCCAAGCTGATTTGCATTTTTTCAGCCGGTGCTTTGGGCAAAAGTTAAAACAGCTAAACATTTTTTATTCAAAGTTTATTCGGCGATGACTTTTCTTGTGGCTTGTACTATGTTTATCAAGAAGGGCAATTTACAAGGACGTATGGAAATGAACTCTATTGCAAGCATGTTCAAACAAGCTGGCCTGACATCAGTCGAATATGCAGTAGCAGGAGGCTTGCTTTCTGTAGCCCTTGCCGGCAGTTTTTACCCTTTAGGCGTCAGCGCGGTTGACTCTATTACTGAGTTGGCACAAAGCTTCCCCTCAAGTGACTCTGATTCAGACGATTCATGGTTCGGTAATTCAGACTCAAATAACACCGGTTCTGATAACTCTGATTCAGGTAATTCCAATTCGGAAAACTCCGACGGCTCAAGTTCAAATGGTTCAGGCTCCGGCAGTTCAGGCACCAATAACTCCGGCTCAGACTCCAGCGGTTCAAGCACAAGTGGTTCAGGAACGGGCAGTTCCGATTCGAGCAGCTCAAGTACCAGTAACTCCGGCTCAGATTCCAGCGGCTCAAGCACGAGTGGTTCAGACTCCGGCAGTTCCGATTCGAGCAGCTCAAGTACCAGTAACTCCGGCTCAGACTCGGGCGGCTCAAGCACGAGTGGTTCAGGCTCCGGCGGTTCCGATTCGAGCAGCGCAGGCACCAGTAACTCCGGCTCGGATTCCAGCGGCTCAAGCATGAGTGGTTCAGGCTCCGATTCCGGCAGCTCAAGCACCAGTAACTCCGGCTCGGATTCCAGCGGCTCAAGCACGAGTGGTTCAGGCTCCGGCAGTTCCGATTCGAGCAGCTCAAGTACCAGTAACTCCGGCCCATATTCCAGCAGTTTAAGCTCTGCTAACTCAAGCACAAATGGTTCAAACTCAAACAGTACAGCATCTAGCAGCTCAAGCTCTGGCAGCTTCGCTAGCTCCGGTAACTCCAATACGGGCAGTTCAGCTGCAGGCAGCGCTAATAACAGCAATTCAGCAGTTGAATATTCCACCGTCAGTCTAGCGTCGAATAATGCAAAGGCTAAAGATACAGATCAAGTTGCCTCTCAACCACAACTGGCTGCAAACCAGACATCCAGTAACATTAACGATGCCGGTTTAATAGCAAACAAGGCTCTCGACTCTGTTCCACCAGTAAGCACTGAAAAAAGTACAGAAGAAACAGCAAGCCCTGTAAGTAATGGTGTAGAAGATGGAATATCTATCTGGACATGGCTGCTAATACTGCTGGTAATTGTGGCAGGCAGGAAAATATTTAAGCGCTTTTTCTCAAAAAAACCAAGCCTCGAAAAAGCAGCACAGCAAAAGGCGAAAGTGTCAAGGCTGTGATGCTGATTGAATAGGCAAAGAAGCAATAAAAGGAGTGAACAGCAACGAAGAAAGTATAAGCTCTAACAATCTTTCTTTATCAGTAAAAACTTTTCCTTTTAGGTAGAGGATATAAGGCAATTAGCGCAAAGCGCTAATGATTTAACAATTTTGTTTCTGCTACTAAACTTAAAACATACCGCAGGTCATGCGGGATTTTAAGTCTGTGGAGTCTACATGAGACTTGGGGAACATGGGTTGGTTCGCAGCTGTAAAAGTTCCCACATGGGAATTTTTGCAGCGAAGACCAAGCTATTTCCCTGAGCAATAGACCTTGAAGCAGAAACCTGGAACAACCGCGAGGATGTCATACCAATCCGATTAATTAACTGATCTGTTTTTATCTTGGAAGTGCGGTTTCAACCGCGCCTTATACCAAGCTGCGCGACTGAAGTCGCACTTCCAAAAGTAGAACACAAACTTAATAGTATTGGTATCAAACTCAAACTACCTGAAGGTGCAGCTCCAGATGGTTTTAGTATACTTACTTCATATTTAGTTTGCGTTGTTTAGTAAAATACCACCATGGAAGCGCCTCCCCGCCTTCCATATATGAAATAGCCGATAAAAACACATCAATAATACAGTAATCCGCTTTTCGTCCTAATTCCATACAAAGTAGCTTATGTAACTCATAAGCATCTTTACCTATTAATTGTTGAGGTTGAGTTAAGCCTATCCTTTCTAAGTCCGCAGCTATTGCTTTGCCAATATTAGGTAAATCAGTCATTTTAGAAACCGTATTTCGATCTGGTGATTTCATATTGATCCCCTATTAAAAATAAGCACAGAAAAGCTTGAACTGATAAAGCGCTCTGTATTAAGTTATTTCATTATCATCGATAATATCTAATACATAGCCCATGCCGCGAATGGTATGGATAAGCTTGGGAGCAAAAGGTTTATCCACTTTATTGCGTAAACGGCGAATTGCCACATCGATAACATTAGTGTCACTGTCAAAATTCATATCCCAAACCTGGGAGGCGATTAATGAGCGGCTTAATACTTCCCCCTTGCGCTGCATTAACAACTCCAAAAGAGAAAACTCTTTTGCCGTTAAGCTAATGGCCTCATTATCTCGATATGCACGTCGGCGCAGTAGATCTAATCGTAAGTTTTCTATCTGCAGCGTCGTTTGTTCATGATCTGTTTGTTTATTTCTTCTTAAAATATTGCGAATCCGCGCCAGCAGTTCGACAAAGGCAAAGGGTTTAACTAAATAATCATCGGCGCCTAATTCCAACCCTTTGACGCGATCTTCGATTTGATCTCGCGCGGTCAGCATCAATACCGGAATATTAATTTTACTGCTGCGTAAGGTCTGCAAAATCTGCCAGCCATTGAGTTTGGGTAGCATTACATCCAAAATAATAAGATCGTACTCTTCACTCATCGCCTGATGCAGGCCATCGATGCCATTACTTGCTAAATCGACCCTAAAGCTGGATTCTTTCAGCCCCTTCTTCAGGTACTCTCCGGTTTTTTTCTCATCTTCAACAATCAGTAGTCTCATTTGTTCCTCGCTTTGGTAATTACCTTTAGCGGTAGCGCCAATACAAAAAAACCAGCTTAACAATCAAGCTGGGTTATTATGGCTGCTTAGGCGTTAAAAAGTAAGGTTAATATTGCGCTTAATTAGCTTGAGAATAGCTGTAACTTACATTAAGCAGACCATTATAAACAAGCAGCCCCTGTTCATTTATTGCTTCCTGAACCGTGATATAAGCGCCATCATCCAAAGCGACACTGTTTTTCTCCTGAAAAGAGGCCACGGGTACTGCTAGTTCAATACTTAATTCACTGCCCGTTTCTGATTTCAACAGCTGCAGTTTCTCAAAGGCAAGCGTATAAGCTGCGCTCTTAGTGTCGGCACTTTGTGTCTTAATCACCTTGTTGCCGTCCCCCTATGTCAGGATAGATGCCACTGTTAAAAATTAATCAATTAGAGGGGCGGTAACAGAGGAAGATATGTCTCGTTATCCACAAGAAAGAAGAGAAGCAGTATTAAAGAAATTGTTACCTCCATATTCTCGTTCAGTAGAGGAAGTGGCAAAAGAAGAAGGAATTCATAAATCAACCCTGTACAATTGGCGAAAAGCATTAAGAAAATCAGGAGCCGTTGTGCCAGATAGCAATACTTCTTCCGAGCAGTGGTCAGCTCAAACAAAATTGGCTGTTGTTGCAGAAACCTATTCCATGACCGAGAACGAATTAGGTCAGTACTGCCGTGAGAAAGGTTTGTATCCAGAGCAAATACATCAGTGGCGCAGTGAATGTATGCATGGTTTTATGTCTACCAAGGAACATGAAGCACAAGCTAAAAAGCAAGCTAGAGCAGATAAACAGGAAATCAAAGAGTTAAAGAAAGAGCTTCGACATAAAGAGAAAGCCTTAGCTGAAACCGCTGCATTATTGGTGCTGAGAAAAAAGCTGAGAGCCTTTTACGGGGAAGAACCAGAGGACGATTAACCTCACCCGATGAAAGGCAAAGTCTGATAACTCTGATCCATGAGGCTTGGCAGAATGGTTGTCGATTAGAAAGCGCATGTAACGAAGCTGAGATCGATTTGCGGACTTATCGTCGCTGGTATCAAGGTGGTCAAGTACAGAAAGACAGAAGACCGATATCACCACGGCCTGAGCCTGCGAACAAACTATCAGAGCAAGAGAGACAAGCGATCATAGATACCTGCAACGCTCCTGAATATGCAAGTTTACCACCGACTCAGATCGTACCGACATTGTTGGATAAAGGTAAATATATAGCATCAGAAGCGACCTTTTATCGGGTACTGAAAGCGGCCGGACAACTTGCTCGTAGAGGGCGTCAGCGTAGTCGCCAAAAGGCTTCGAAGCCAACAAGTTATACCGCGACTGGACCGAATCAGGTTTTTACCTGGGACATTACATACTTGCCCTCACAAGTGCGGGGGCAGCATTACTATTTATATGTAATAGAGGATGTCTACAGCAGAAAAATAGTGGGCTATGAAGTCTATGAGCGAGAGTGCGGAGAAATGGCTTCTCAGTTATTGCAACGCACGCTGATACGGGAGCAATGCTTTAATCAGCCTCTGGTATTGCACTCGGATAATGGTGCTCCGATGAAGTCGTTAACGTTCAAAGCAAAGATGGAAGAGTTGGGCATTACGTCTTCATATAGTCGCCCTCGTGTCAGTGATGATAACCCGTATGTGGAGTCGTTATTCCGCACGCTGAAATATGTTCCAAGCTGGCCATCAAAGGGCTTTGGTAGCTTGGAAGTAAGTCGTGTATGGGTAGAGAAATTCGTTACCTGGTATAACACTGAACACAAACATAGTCGCCTGAACTACGTAACTCCAGCAGAGCGCCATAACGGAAGAGATGCTGCCATTTTGGAGCATCGTGCAAAGGTTCTGATGGCACATAAAAAGAAAAATCCAGAACGCTGGTCTGGAAAAATCAGGAACTGTGAGCCGATTGGAGAGGTTCACCTGAACCCGGAAAAAGAAGCTGCTTAAGAATCAGGCAAATAGTGACAACTATCTTGAAAAACGCCGCCGTGATGCAGGCTATAATCACCATAAATTGATGAGTTGGCAAAAACATTGGCGCTTAAAATTAACATTGATGATGTCAGTAATAGGTTTTTAATCGTTTTCATTTGTTTATCCTTTCATAGATTAATAATAGTTTTGTTTGCTACAGAATAATAATACGCCCTATTAGATGACCGGAAACAAACGCAAAAATGACATTTTTGTCATACTAAAAAATAACACTGCCGTGCTGTATTCGATAAGGTTACACTCTGAGATTCTGAGATGATATTGGCTAGTTTACAGAGCCGCTTGCTTAACAGCTGTTGCCATAGCCATTTATCAAATGGCTCAATTTTATTTATGGAATCATTATGATACTGCAACGCTCTTTAACGCTACGCCTGACCTTCTTTTTTTCGGCTGCCGCCATTGTCGTGCTTACTCTTCTTTCCCTATGCCTGAAGAATGAAATCAACGGCTACTTTATAAGAGAAGACAATCACTACTTAAGAACGAAAGCACAGATGATAGAAAAGCTGATTGCCAAAACCCATTTCTATCACGATTTTTCTGAAATTATAGGCAGTATGGAAAAACTCGAAGGCGTAGCGATTAAAATAGATAACCCGGATGATCGAATCGTGCTCTATACCTCTGATCACATCCGCTTTCCCGAGCAGATCGTAAATGGCGATACGCAGAGCTTTATTGATTATGGTATCGAAAAGCGCCTGCCAAACTATACTGATCAACCCGCCTTTAAAGAGGAGCCAGCGTTAGAAAATATAAAAGATGATCTTTTGGAGTGGCAGGATGAGAATAACTTTTATCGTGGCATGCAGTTTCGTTTTACATTAAATGATCCCAAACGTTCAGCTGTCGTTGTGACGCTGGCACTGAATATTAACCACCATCAGCGCTTCTTAAACAATTTTACTGCGATATTGATTAAATTTGTCCTGATTGGCGGCGTTTTCAGTGCACTCCTGCACTGGTTTGTTACCTACCAGGGGCTAAAGCCACTGCAGGTACTAAGCAAAAAAGCCAAGTTGGTTTCAGGAAAAGATATAAAACAGCGCATGCCGGTTGACAATCTGCCCGTCGAAATTGCCGGCTTGTCAGAAACACTGAACTCCATGTTAGCGCGGCTCGAAGATGCCTTTGCGCGCTTAGAGAATTTTTCTTCCGATATTGCCCATGAACTGCGCACACCCGTCAACAATATGATGATGCAGACTCAGGTGGCACTTTCACAACCGCGCAGCAGCAAAGAATATCAGATAACGCTAGCTTCCAACGCCGAAGAGCTGGAACGTCTGGCAAAAATGATTGCCGATATGCTGTTTTTAGCGAAAACCGAGAATCAATTTAGCTTACTGTCAACGGAGCATCTTTTCCTGGAGCAGGAGATCGCAGATCTGTTTGAATTCTATGATGCACTTGCCGAAGATCGTAATATCAAACTGCAGCTCAAGGGCAAGGCTGAAGTGCAAGGTGACAGGCTAATGCTGCGCCGTGCATTCAGTAACTTAATTTCCAATGCCATACGCCATAGCGATGAAGACGGGGAAATTCATATTAATATCTCTTCCAGCAGACAATGCGTGACGGTTGAAGTGACTAACTCCGGCCAGACCATTGCAGCTGAGGACTTAGCGCACCTGTTTGAGCGTTTTTACCGCGTAGACAAAGCCAGAGCATGCTGCTCGCAGGAACGTGTCGGACTGGGTTTAGCCATCACTCAATCTATCGCCAAAGCCCATAACGGCAATGTTTATGTACGTTCAGAAGATCAGGTCACGACTTTTACATTTACCCTCAATGAAGTCAACACCGCCTCTTTGTAACAGAAAGTAACAGAACCTTGCCGTAAGTAAATAATCGTAACTTAATGGGCAAGGTGACAGTGGCGACAAAAACTTATTTTTATCTTTTATATACTCCTCCCATCAAATTCAACTCTGTTTAATTTTGCAGCGACAAGGTTAAGCCATTGAATGCTTTATTTATTAAAAACAAACTGGAGAGATATAAATGAATATATTTGGAAATCTACAAAAAGTAGGAAAGTCATTAATGCTTCCTGTATCCGTCTTGCCGATAGCGGGTATTCTACTCGGTGTGGGTGCGGCTAAATTTTCTGTTTTACCTGATGTTGTTTCACAGCTGATGGAACAAGCTGGTGGTGCGGTATTTGGTAATATGGCGCTTATTTTCGCTATCGGTGTTGCATTAGGCTTTACCAAAAATGACGGTGTAGCCGGTCTTGCCGCTGTGGTGGGCTACGTAATCATGATGCAGACCATTGAAGTACTGGCACCTGGCGCCAATACCGGCGTGCTTGGTGGTATTATCGCCGGTGGTATTGCCGCGGCAATGTTCAACCGCTTTTATAAGATCTCCCTGCCTGATTATTTAGGCTTCTTTGCCGGTAAACGCGCAGTACCTATTATGACCGGCCTTAGCGCTATTCTGGTGGGGGCTCTACTGGCAGTCATCTGGCCGCCAATTGGCGCTGGCATTGCTGCATTTTCTGATTGGGCTGCGAACCAAAACCCAACGCTTGCATTTGGTATCTATGGTGTTGTGGAACGCTCATTAATTCCCTTTGGTCTGCACCATATCTGGAACGTGCCTTTCTTCTTTGAAGCCGGATCTTGTGTCAGTGCAACAGGTGAACAACTTAACGGTATTTTAACTTGCTACCTGTCTGCAGATGATGCGACGCGTGCCGCAGGTAATGGTTTCGGTCAGTTAGCCGGTGCTTATATGTTCAAAATGTTTGGTCTTCCGGCTGCCGCTATTGCTATCTGGCATAGTGCTAAACCAGAAAACCGCGCCAAAGTCGGCGGCATCATGATTTCCGCGGCTTTAACGTCATTCCTGACCGGTATTACAGAGCCGTTAGAATTTGCGTTTATGTTTGTTGCTCCGCTTTTATATGTGATTCATGCACTCTTAGCCGGCTCGGCATTCATTTTAACCAATATGTTAGGTATGGTACACGGTACTTCCTTCTCACATGGTTTAATTGATTTCTTAGTATTATCAAGCAATTCAAAAAACCTAATCATGTTCCCGATTCTAGGTTTGGGCTATGCCGCGCTTTATTACTCGGTATTCCGTGTAGTCATTGCTAAGTTCGACCTTAAAACACCTGGACGTGAAGCAATAGAAAACGAATCAGAAGCCGTTGCTCTAGGCACCTCTGAAATACCCGCTCTGCTGGTTGCAGCATTCGGCGGCAAGGCAAATATCGAAAACTTAGATGCCTGTATTACTCGTTTACGTATCAGTGTTAACAATATCGACCTGGTTAATAAAACTGAGCTTACAAGACTGGGTGCTGCAGGTGTTGTTGTCTCGGGTAACGGTGTTCAGGCTATCTTCGGCACTAAATCCGACAACTTAAAAACAGAGATGGAAGCTTATCTGGCAAGCGCAGGCAGCGACCTAACAGCAGAAATGACCCCTGCTTAATAAGATAACGGCCGCTACTTGTAGCGGCTCTTCAGGGTAATGATCATCATTCACAGCACACACTGCTATGGTCATTACCTTTTTTTGTTTATTCTCCATCCATAACTGTTAAAGCAATTACTCTTTTAGTTATCAATTTATAATCCCCCCTAACATCGAGTAGGGTGAGGCTTTATGCCTCATACCTCTCACAGAACCGTACGTACGGACCTCGTATACGGCTCATGTATTCTCAGATTCCATCATCGCGTCTTCACAAACGCTGATGGAGCAAGCCAACCGGTACTCACATTTTCTATATTATACAAACCAAGTTCTTCCAACCAACTGTTCGGCATGGCATAGCTCGATAAGGGGCTTCTGGAATTTCGCCACGAGTTCATCTTTATGAACTTAAAGGGTGGCGTGTATTTCAGCTGCTTTAACCGTCGATGCAACCTGCTCGGCTTCTTCCACAGTTTAAGCTGTATTGCCCTTAACCTTCGCCTGATCCAGCCGGCTAATCGTTTTAACTCACGTTTGCAATTGGCGATACTGAAGTAGTTTACAAAACCCCGTATGACCGGATTAAGCCGTTTGATCACTTCGGCTAGGTTTTGACCACCATTGCGTTTTGTTAACGCTTTAACCTTTACTTTAAAGCCTTGAAGCTTGGATGGTTGTATCCGCGTGTAGCGGCTACCTATCTCCACGCCTAAGAATTTAACCCCATTATCGCTATGCGCTATGTGGGTTTTCTTCTTGTTGACCGTCAGTTTCAGGTCTTTTTCCAGTATCTGCGTCGCTTGCGTTAAGGCGTTCTCGGCGGCTCTTTCTGTATTACACAGGATCAGGATGTCGTCAGCGTAACGCACTATTCGGTGCTGACGCTTTTTCATCTCTTGATCAAACGCATCGAGGTAGATATTTGCAATAAGCGGACTGATAACGCCCCCTTGCGGACTGCCTACCCGGCTCGCTTCCCAGTTCTTGCCAATCATGACGCCACTTTTTAAAAACTGAGTGATCAGTTTTAAAATGCTACCGTCTGTTACCCGTCTTTGAATGCTTTTTATGATCAACTGGTGATCAAGCAGGTCAAAACACTTCGACAGATCCATATCCACTACCCATTGACGTTCATATTTACGCATAAATACGGTCGCTTTGCTGATAGCGTCGTGGCAACTTCGCTCCGGTCGATATCCATAGCTTGATGGATGGAATCCCGGTTCGAAAATCGGTTGGAGTATGTTTAATAGGGTTTGTTGTACTATTCGGTCTCGAACTGCGGGGATACCCAATAATCTCACACCACCATCATCTTTGGGGATCTCCACCCGCTTGACGGCCTGCGCGCGATACTGTTTAGTTTGCAGTTCGAATTGCAGTTGTTTTAAGTTTATTTCCAGATCCTCGGCAAAATCACCTATGGACTGCCTATCTATTCCGGCTGCTCCTTTGGCGCTTTTGACCTTTTTGAACCCCTTGTACAAGTTGTTGATGTCCAGCATCTGATGATACAAGCTGTAATAAACTCTCACTTAATTGCCCTTGCTTGCGATATGTCCGGTCGCTGTCCTTTATCCTATCGTTCGATTCTTCATTGCCACATTAGGTGTGCTAGCCCATCGGCAATCTGCCTAAGCGGTATGCAATTACTCCGTTGCTCAGCCCTTTCTTCTCAGCGTCCACATTTCTGTTTAGCCGTCATGTTAGGCCTGCTTTCGTCAAAGCACTTGTAAGCCGATAGTTTAAATTCGGCACTTTTCATATACTTAAAGAATACTTCCCCCCTTCGCAATCAATTAAAGCTTTTGACTTAAATTGACTCTATCTGACATCATGCAGATAGTCGGCTTGGTTTTATCCTCCACACCATTACTGGCTTTCATCGGCCTAGCCTTATTCACTACTACGGGTTCATCTGCCACCTCACACTCATGCTAACCTTGAGTCACCTCTTGAGATAATATGTCCAGTCCTTCGGATTGGATGCAGTGTCAGGCTTCCCCAGTTATTACACTGACTCCCTGTTAGAAATGCCACCCTCAAGCACAGCATAGGTCTGACTGAGTATCGGGCTTCGCGCTATTTTGGACGCTTACCCACCCATGCTGCCGAAACAGGTTACGGTTAGTTGTGTATCTCTAACTTCCTATGGCTTCCTTCAGACCCTGTCGTTGGCCAACAACGCCCTTGCCATTCGGATTATCTTCCCCTCAGTCGGGGTGATCTCACTTTCTTGCAAGTGAGCGGGTTTGCCAGCTTTGCTGGGCAAACAAAACAGCTGATTATTTTAAATAATTCAGCTAACGCTTACTGCAGCTTAATTTAGAGAAAGCCTATTGCCCATGGCCAAAGTTGCAGCAAGATTTCTTGCCGTACGGGTTAAATTGGCTTCTGCTTCCGTTAGGGTCTGTTTATTTTTCGTGAGTATTTTTCAAACAATATGGTAAGGATTATGATTTTTTTCGCAAAATAAACATCACCTCAAAATATGAGTTTATTGAAAATAGCAAAAGCATGGTAATTGACCGCAACGAACAGGAGATTATGCCGGTTTTGCCTTCAAATGAAATTACAAGCTTGCTACAGATAGATCCGCAACAGCCTATTCTTGAGAAAAGAACACGCGGCTTTAGCCGAGCTATAATGCAGCCTGCTTTGGGCTTGTTTATAGCTCGGCTGAAGCCCCTGTTCTATAGATCCTGCACTTAATTCCAGAAAAGCGCTATCAGGCCCCAAGTGCTTTTGTTTTGGGAAGGTAAAGAGAGATCAGACTAGTGACCACTAAAAAAGCACATGACACCCACAAACAGGCCGCTAAACCTGCCATTTGAAATACCCAGCCGGATAAGATGGTACCGATCAGACGCCCCATTGCGTTGGCCATATAATAAAAACCCACGTCCAGAGAAACGCCATCGCCTTTTGCATAACTGACGATCAGATAAGAGTGTAGCGAGGAATTCACCGCAAATACCGCACCAAAGATCATCAGCCCGCCAACAATCACCAATTCAGGCTGCCATTCAATCTGCACGCCATAAGCGATTAACCCGGTGACAACAGCAAGCAGTACCGCCCAGGCAAGTGCGGCCGAGCCGTCCGGCACCCTGCCGCGTGCCTTACCGGTGATTTTAGGGGCAAAGCCCTGCACCACACCATAAGCAATGACCCAGACAGCTAAAAATCCGCCCACCCAAAGGTGATCCCAGGCAAAAACAGAGCCGAGATATACCGGCAGCGCGACGACAAACCACACATCACGGGCAGCAAACAGGAACATACGCGCTGCAGATAAAATATTAATAGTGCTGGATTTGGAGAAAATATGTTTAAATTTCGGCTTGATCGATGCCTTACCCATATCACTTTCCAGCCACATTAAACTGCCGCATAGCACCACAGCCAAAAGCGCAGCCATCATAAGTACAGCGACTTTAAAGCCGAGCAGCGAAAGCAGCAGGCCACCGACAAAGAATCCGGCCCCTTTCAGCGCGTTCTTTGAACCGGTAAGGATGGCAATCCATTTATAGAGCCTGCCCTGCTGTTCATCGGCGATGAGTGTTTTAATCGCACTTTTAGCGCTCATCTTATTGAGATCCTTGGCAATACCGGAAACAGCCTGAGCCAGCATCACCCAGGGAATGGTTAACCATGCGCCCGGCACGGCAAGCATCAGCAATGCCGCTATCTGCATCGCCAGACCAATATTCATAGTGCGATTCAAGCCCAAGCGGGCACCAAGCCAGCCGCCGATCAGGTTAGTCAGCACACCAAAAAATTCATAGAACAGAAACAGCGAGGCAATCGCCAGTGTGCTGTAGCCAAGATCATAAAAATAAAGCACCACCAGCATACGCAGCGCACCATCAGTAATGGTGAAATTCCAGTAATTGAATGTCACCAGCATATATTGGCGGACACTTTTACTTAGATTTGAAAACATAAACTTTACTCGGCGAAAATATAAAATGGGCTAAAAGCGCAGATCAAGTCTAACGCTCAGCCCATACAGGCAAACGTTTTCTGATTAACGCTCAGCGACAGCGTCGATATAGTCAATCTGAACCTGTTTAGAAAAAGCACCGGGACGCAGCGCTTTCACTTCTTCTTTGATCCTATCCAGCGGCCAACCGCGCTGCAGAAGAATATGCGCAGCAAGCAGGCCGGTACGACCGGAGCCGCCCATACAGTGCAGCGCGACTTTACTCCCTTTATCAAGGGTAGCCTGCAGCTCAGGGCTGCTCTTTTGCCAGCGTGCAGCAAAATCCTCTTCCGGCGCACAATCATCTTCAATCGGCTGATAAAACCAGGCGATGCCAAGTGCTTCGCTAAGCGCCGGCAGCTCGGCAACACCGGCTTTTTCCATCTCCTCATAGCTCAACGCTGTGACCAGCGCCTCGACTCCCTGCGCCTTTAACTGCTCAAGCGATGCTTTTAGCTCTGTACCTTTAGTACCGGGGCAAGGGGTTAATAGCAATGCACCTTTATTATCAGTAACATTCAGTTCCCAGGTTGGATGTGTCATTGTCGACTCCTTTATTAATTAAGCATGACCCACTTTACGTACCAGCTCGGCAGTACGCGTTGCATAACCCATTTCGTTATCGTACCAGGCATAGATTTTCACCATGCGCGTACCGACCACCATAGTAGAGAGTGCATCAACAACCGTTGAACGCTGATCACCTTTGTAGTCGATAGACACTAAAGGACGTTCTTCAAAGCCAAGAATGCCCTGCAGCTCACCTTCAGAAGCTTCCTTAAGCAAGGCGTTTACTTCTTCTGCCGTGGTATCGCGCTGCACATTAAAAATAATATCGGTCAGAGAGGCATTCGCCAGCGGTACGCGCACCGCATGGCCATCAATCTTGTTCTGCAGCTCAGGAAAGATCTCAACAATCGCTTTGGCCGAACCCGTTGTTGTCGGAATAAGGCTCATACCGCAGGCACGGGCACGGCGCAGATCCGCATGCGGTGCATCGAGAATAGTCTGGGTATTGGTCAAATCATGAATAGTAGTAAATGAAGCGTGCTCAATACCCAGTTTTTCGTGAATTACTTTAACCACAGGGGCAATACAGTTGGTGGTACAGGATGCCGCGGTGACAATACGGTGCACTTGCGGGTCAAAGATATGGTCATTGACGCCAACTACAATATTGGCAATCCCTTCCTCTTTAACCGGTGCGGAAACCACCACGCGTTTAACTCCCTGCGCCAGGTATTTATTGAGAAAAGCGCCTTTACGGTGCACACCGGTTGCTTCAATAACCACATCACAGCCGGACCAGTCCACGGCATCGATATCACGCTCACGGCTTGTTGCCACACGCTGACCATTAATCAGCATAGTTTCGCCATCTGTCGTTACCTGGTGATGCCAACGCCCCTGAATCGAATCAAACTCCAAAAGATGTGCCAATGTAGCTGCATCGCCGGCAACATCATTGATCTGCACAAATTCCAGCTCTTCCCAGTCAAACGCCGCACGCAGTGCTAAGCGGCCGATACGGCCAAAACCGTTAATTCCAACTTTAATCGCCATCTTTATAACCCTCTGTAATAAATTTGTTAATAATGAATCTTAGTTTCGTTTGAAACTTATTTTTGTAAACCGTCCTACGGGAATGCGCTTAGCACAGCGCAAATGACGGACACACACTTAACCCTGTTGTATTGCATGCAAGCGCTCAATATCTTCGCGATACTGCGCTTTCAGGCAGTTTGACTCCTTCAGGCCATTGATCACTTTTTTAAACCAGCCCGGCAGCTCAGTGGAGACGCTATACCTTACTCTTGCCCCTTCGCGCTTATCGACTAAAACGCCAAACTGGCGAAGCTGAGCAAGGTGGCGGGATATTTTCGGCTGACTCTCTGCCAGTGCCTGCGTCAGCTCACTCACGCATAACCCCTCTTCCCTTGCGATTAGCAGCAGGCAACGAATACGCGTTTCGTCAGAGAGCATTTTAAAACATTGTGCAGGAAGCATAATCAAACCTCATATATGGATATGCGCATATGCTAATAAGCAGAAAGAAATAGGTCAATTAATAGTTTCTTTATTGATTAAAGATTTATAAACGTGCTAAAGATTGATAAAAAAGTAAGCCAAAAATGCATATGGGAAATTTGACAAGCATCACAGAAAAATAGAAAATGCGACCGCTATCACAAAAGCTCCAATAAAAAGAGTTAATTGAATTTCATTAAAATAAAAATAATTAAAAGTTTAAAGATAGAGATTTATTATGAACATCAACAAAACCAAAGTTTTTTCTACCTATGATACACACCATGAAACATGGAATATTATGGATATGGATAACCAATGCCTGTTTTTTGGAACGATTGATGAATTGGAAGCCTGGTTAGATTCCAATAGCGATAAATACGAAGAGGAGCAAGTGCATTAGCTCCTCTTTGTGGGTTAGCAAACTTATTGTTAACCCACAGAATATGCCTTATTTGACAAACACGCCCACCAGCAGAAAATTTCCTCAGCCACATTGGCAAAATATTCAATAGCACAAGCCGTTTTCAGAGGCGCAATTCGCATAAAATCTGTGCTGAAAGCGCATTTACCTAAGGTAAGTCAGTTTTTGTATAAAAAAAAACTAACGAAGCTTTTAATTTAAGCGGCAAACTGCTTTACTTGCGCCCTTTTAGTATGACCTGAATTTTATTCTTCACGTATAGGATTCTGTACAAACCTAAACAACATGACTGACGGAAAATATAATGGCAAGTAATTCAAGAGCCCACTTTTCATCGAAATTTGGCTTTATCATGGCAGCGGCAGGATCTGCGGTTGGCCTCGGTAATATTTGGGGTTTCCCGACACAGACGGCAAGTAATGGTGGTGCTGTATTTTTATTCGTATATCTGGCGATGGTATGCCTGCTTGCATTTCCGATGCTGGTTGCAGAGTTAACGATTGGCCGTTACGGCCAGGCAGATCCGATCGGCTCAATTCGCGCGGTTTGGCCAAAAGGTAAGTTAGGCGCGGTACTGCTGGGTCTTGCGGCAATGACCACCGCATCACTTATTTTAAGTTTCTATTCCATTGTCGCCGGTTGGTTAGTCGGCGCATTTGCCGGCAGTGCCTTTGATCTGGTCGGCTTAACAGCCGCCTCTGAGTGGGTGAATGGTTTTGGCCCGGCACGTAATCTGCTGTTGATGGTTATCTTTATGCTGATGACTATGTACGTGGTTAAAAACGGCGTACATGACGGTATCGAACGCTGGTCTACTCGCCTTATGCCGGTTCTTTTTCTGCTATTTGCTATTTTGATCGCTTATATATTTACTCTAAAGGGTGCAACCGATGGCCTGAAAATGTATTTGGTGCCAGATTTCTCGCACTTGACTCCGAAGCTGGTGGTCAGTGCAATGGGGCAAGCCTTCTTTTCGCTTTCTTTAGGCGTAGGTACCATTATGGTTTACGGCTCTTACCTAAATAAAGATATCAATATTCCCAAAACAGCCGCGCAGGTCGCTGCTGTTGATACCGGTGTAGCAGTGGGTGCCGGTTTACTTATTCTGCCGGCTATGTTTGTCGCCAAAGAGCATGGTGTGCAGATATTTTCCGAAGCAGGCGAGCTATTAAGCTCAGATACCCTGGTCTTTACTGTGCTTCCCGCGATGTTCGATACCATGGGCGGTGTCGGCCTGATTGTCAGTCTGGTCTTTTTCCTGCTGATGATTATTGCCGCACTGACCTCCTCTATCTCTATGCTGGAAGTACCCGTTGCCTGTGCCATTGAAGAGTTAAACCATAAACGCAGCACGGCAGTCGCCTGGATTGGTGGTTTAATTACCCTGATCGCAGCCGTGATTGTGTTTAATTTCGGGGCGCTATTTGCTTTGGTAATAAAGATCACGACAGTTTATGCACAGCCATTATTCGGCCTGTGCTGGGCGCTGCTGGTGGGCTGGGTATGGAGCCGTAATAAGCTGCTTAACGAGATCAAACAGGGTTATCCGGAAGTAGAGCAAGGCTTATTCTGGAAGATCTGGCCGCTTTATGTGCGTATCGTCTGTCCGGTATTTATGCTTCTGGTGTTTTTTGCCTAAAGCACAAAAAATGCTCAGTCAGCTTATAGCAGGCCAGCTGGGTGTTGCACCTTAGATGCAACACCCAGTATAAAATCCTGCACCATTTACCAATCTTAAAAACTCTACACCGCTGTTGGCATCTTTATAACAACAGACAAAAATCAGCTTGCATCTTGTTTTGATAAAGGTGCACGAGACTTCCAAACCTCTATTTCATCCTTGATATGGAGAATGTCATCAGCAATTTAAAAACCAACTAATCCTTCATTAATTACCACTAATATTATTAGCAAATTATTAGTAACAAGCTTGACATCTCGGCTGACGTGGGTATTTTATAGCTATCTTTAGATTTTTTATTGGACTATATATGATTAGAACTTACTTAGCTTCGCTCCAAGACTCTATGACCAACACGCCCTCTTTTGACGGGCAACCTGCTCAGCTGATTACGCTTGAAAATGCTAAAGGAATGACGGCTTCATTTATGGATATAGGAGCAACTTGGTTAAGCTGCACTCTGCCTGTGAACGGTGAATCTCGTGAAGTATTATTACGCTCGCCCAATATGGGCGAACACATGCAGCAAAGTGCTTATTTTGGAGCAATTGTAGGGCGTTATGCTAACCGCATAGACAAAGGAAAGTTCACTATCAATAATGAATCTTACTGTGTAAGTATCAACGATGGTGATAATTCACTGCACGGCGGAACCTTTGGTTTCGATAAACATCGCTGGCAGATCGATTCTCATACTAAGAATAGCGTCGTATTTTCTTTATCTTCGCCAGATGGTGATCAAGGTTATCCTGGTAATCTTGATGTAAAGGTTATATACAGCTTGACGGAAGATAACGCCATACAGATCGATTATCATGCAGAGACAGATAAAGCATGTCCGGTAAATCTGACTAACCATGCGTACTTCAACTTGGCAGGTGAAAGCTCCGAGGCGAAAAGCTTAGATCATATGCTGCAAATGAATGCTGATCACTACCTGCCGACCCGTGAGGATCTTATTCCGACCGGGGAGCTACGCTCAGTAACGTCAAGCAGTTTTGATTTTACTAAAGAAAAAAAGGTTGGAACTGATTTTCTTGGCGATAAAGATCAGCTGATTGCAGGAGGTTATGATCATGCCTTTATTTTTGAAAAAGGTATGGCTGACAGCAAGACAGCTGTAGTCACTCTTACTTCTCCACAACAAGATGTGGTTATGAAAGTAATAACCAGCAAGCCGGCGATTCAATTTTATTCCGGCAATTTTCTTGCGGGAACGCCGGGTGCATCCAAAGAGTACCAACTATATGACGGTCTTGCGTTAGAAACTCAGTATTTTCCTGATGGACCAAATCACCCGGAATGGGGACTTAGCTGTGGTGTACTCAGCCCCGGGGAACACTATCAACATCAAACGACTTATCAGTTTGAGTTTTAGAGCGCATTTTGAGGTGGGCATCAGCCCACCGTTTTTATTGATGAAGAGCGAATAATCAACTCTCCCTCAACCTTACGTTTCATTGAAACTAGCGGTTGTTTCTCCAACAAGGCTAGCAGTGATTCAATAACGAGTTTCCCCATCTCTGAATAAGGCAGTTCGACAGAGGTCAGCGCCGGAAAGCTTTCAGACGCAATCTGCTGATTGTCATACCCCACCACTGCAATATCCTGTGGTATTTTCAGCTTCATCTCGGCAATGGCTTGATAGCAGCCCATCGCCATATAGTCACTGCTACAAAAAATCGCTTCTGGCGGTATATCAGAGTTAAGCAGTGCGAGTGTCTGCTGGTAGGCTTCCTTAAGTGACCAGTTAGCTTCTGCCACGTAGCTATCTTTAGGGACGATATCTGCATCAATAAGAGCTTGACGATATCCTTCAGCCCGTTGATTACTGGCCTGCATCCAACTTTCTCCGCTAAGCATGGCAATACGGCGATAGCCTTGTGCCGTCAGATGAGAGACGGCTTTATAAGCACCTATCATATCAGCAGGCAGAATGCTCGGTGCTAGGGGGTTACTTTCATTGCTGCAGTTGAGCAGCACTGTCGGCAGATTGGTATTCACCCTTTGCAGCTCGAGCTCCCGCGTCATACTGGACGCATAAACAAGACCAGTATAACCGCCGCTATTCACTTCATCTTCAATTTTACTTGCCAATACTTCATCGTGGCCGTAGTTAAAGGTTACCAAAATATAGTCATTTGCCCAGGCTTCTTCGCGCGCGGCATTAATGGCGTCAATAAAGGGGTCATAGCTGGTCAAGCCGTTGATCACCATCGCAATTTTTTTCGGTCTGCCTAGCGCATGCACCACTTTTTTGCTTCTGTAGCCCAGAGACTCTGCTGTCTCAAAAACTTTTTTTTGTGTTGATTCTGCGATTTTTACTGATCTGGAGCCGTTCAATACCAGTGAAACGGTAGATTGAGATACTCCAGCTGCCGCAGCAATATCACTCATGGTTACTTTTTTTGTCATCATTATTAGCCTACATCAATGCTCATAACTAAAGATATTAGCTAATTATCGTCACTAAATCACCATATAAAGACCAGGATCACAAAATTTGGCAGCTAATCAGTAAATGTCGTGATATTGAACACGTTTATTTCTTAATCAACTTTTATTACTAATATTAACAGGTATATTACTAATATTATTAATAACAACCCCTGAGGTAAAAGATGAAAAAAGAGATGAAGCAATGGTCTGAGGAGAAAGCTTGGCAATGGCAAAAAGAGCATGGCTGGCTGAGAGGCTTTAATTACCTGCCTCGTACTGCAGTAAATTGGAATGAGATGTGGCAGGAGAACAGCTTTACTCCCGAAGTGATAGAGGAAGAGTTAGCCTGGGCAAAAGATGTTGGATACAACACGTTACGTACCAACTTGCCGTTTATCGTCTGGCAAGAAGACCGCGAAGGTTTACACCAAAGAATTGACTACTTTCTTGATATCTGTAAGCGCAATGACATCAAGGTCATGCTTACGCCGATGGATGACTGTGGTTTCTCCGGTGATCATCCTTATCTGGGGCAACAGAAAGCTCCAGTCGCAGGTCTTCATAATAGCCAGGCGGCAGCAAGTCCCGGTCGTAATATCGTGATGGATAAATCGCAGTGGGGGGAAGTGGAAACCTATGTTCGTGACATTATCTCAACCTACAAAAACGATCCCCGTATTGTGATTTGGGATCTGTATAACGAACCGACTAACCGTATGATTTTCACTACCACAGGGGAACTGGCTTACGATGAAAAGATGGAGCAGTTTAGCCATGAATTAATGGAAAAAGCATTTCAGTGGGCGCGAGATGAAAACCCTACTCAACCGCTCACAGTAGGAGCATGGCATGCACCAAGTATTTTAGATCGCAGCTTACCAATTTATGAGCATCCCACCGATGTTCGTGCGATGGAGCTATCTGACATTATTACTTTTCACGCATACCTGCCTTTAGACCTGTTCAATAAAATGCTCAAGGTCGTATCGGCATACAATCGCCCTATGATGTGTACTGAATGGTTGGCACGCCATGCTCAGTCTTACCTCCATGAACAGCTGCCAGTATTTGCTGAAAAACAGATCGGTTGCTACCAGTGGGGACTGGTAAAAGGACGTACACAAACACACCTACCCTGGCCTGAAATAAAACGAAATGATGCCAACTATCAATCACGCTGGTTCCATGACTTACTCGATGAGAATGGTAACCCTTATGATCCTGATGAAGTTCGTATGATTAGAGATTTAACTCAAGTCGAAAATTAATATTAATTTGAAAAGTGGTTATTTATTGTTCAACATATAACCACAGAAGAGAGGCAATAAAATGACAAATGCACCTAATACACTTTCTAAAAAAGAACTCGGAGCTTATTTTGGCTATGGCGTCGGCCAGTGTTTCAGTTTTGGTTTAGTGGGAATATTCATCCTTTATTTTTATACCGATATACTTGGTATATCGCCAATTGCTGCAAGTACTATCTTTCTAGTCGCTCGAATATGGGATGCTGTTAATGATCCTCTTATTGCCGGCTACATGGATACGCTTAATTCGCGTTTTGGTAAATACCGCCCATATATGCTGTTTACCCCGATACTGATAGTCCTGGTTACTGTTGCCTCTTTTTATAATATTGATGCCAGTACCTCGACTAAGGTGATCTATGCCGGTATCACTTATATTCTATGGGGAACGTTATATACCATCTCAGATGTCCCATTTTGGTCCATGTCAACGGTAATGACAGACCAGCCACAGGAGCGCTCTAAAGCAGCAACCTTTGCCATGCTCGGGGTAAATGCTGGTATCGGTGGTACTATGATTGTTTTTCCTTATATTACTGAATTTTTTGCAGAAGGTCGTGTTGACCAAGGCTACCTGCCAGCAGTAATAGTACTGATGCTAGTTGGGCTTGTGCTTATGTTAACGGGTTTTTACAACGTAAAAGAACGTATTAAACCCGTACCTGGTGAAAAAGTTACGTTAAAAGAGACATTCAAAACAGTACGCAAAAACAAACCGCTGTTTTTTATTCTTGCCGCATTTTTTATGAACGTTTTCTTTAATCTTGTTAATGGCCTGTATATATTCTTTTTCACTTACAATATGGGCGATGCTTCGCTGGTGTCTGCAATCGGTACAATTACCTTTACCAGTGCGATTGCCTGCTTGTTAACTCCTGTACTTACGCGCCGTTTCAAAAAACGTGACATCTTTATTGTACTGTGTGTGCTGGAAATAATTGCCCGTATCGGCTTTTATTTAACTGGTTACGAAAGTCCAACAACCGTACTTATCTGGTTAGGCGTGATCACGACTATCTTCATGATGACTAACCCGCTAGTATCAGCAATGATCGCGGACACAGTGGAATATTCGTATTACCACACGGGCAAGCGTTGTGCCGCGATTACCTTCTCCGGACAAACTTTCACAGGCAAGCTTTCCGTGGCTGTTGCCGGTGGTTTAACAGGTATTATATTAACTGCAATTAATTATGTACCCAATGCCGAACAAAGTGCAGGCACACTAACAGGATTGTTTCTCTGCATCTCGATTCTGCCTGTAATTGGAGCGGCGATTCGTATTGCTATCATGTCAAAATACACCTTCACTGAAGACCAACATGAAATATTGAGACTGAAATTGCAACGTGGTGAGTTTCATGAAAGTGTTAAAGTACAACCAGCAGATGAAGATATTGAAGTACAACCAGTAACTGCATAATAAAATCAAAACTTTTTGATACAAGAGCTGAGTTTTAACTTGGCTCTTTTTTTTACAAAACAGGCCCAACTTATTTCCCGCAGCAGACAAAAATCAACTTGCATCTTGTTTTGATGAAGGTAGCATAAGACGTTTAGACGTCCAAACGTCTATTTGTCATTGATATGGAGAATCTTATGCAGTATTTTGAAAAGCAAGCCGATGGGCAGCCGTGCTCTTCCTTGTTATCGGTTTAAGCGCCTGCGGTCAGGAGCAGTAATAGCGTACTTAAAGTCGGTGCGACAGTCGGCCCGCATGCGCAGGTCGTTGAAGCCGTTGCCAGAGAAGCGGCCAAGCAGGGACTGGAAGTTGAAGTCGTCGAATTTTCCGATTTTATTACGCCCAATTCGGCACTGGCTGACGGTAGTATCGACCTGAACAGCTACCAGCATCAGCCTTTCCCCCTATGTCAGGATAGATGCCACTGTTAAAAATTAATCAATTAGAGGGGCGGTAACAGAGGAAGATATGTCTCGTTATCCACAAGAAAGAAGAGAAGCAGTATTAAAGAAATTGTTACCTCCATATTCTCGTTCAGTAGAGGAAGTGGCAAAAGAAGAAGGAATTCATAAATCAACCCTGTACAATTGGCGAAAAGCATTAAGAAAATCAGGAGCCGTTGTGCCAGATAGCAATACTTCTTCCGAGCAGTGGTCAGCTCAAACAAAATTGGCTGTTGTTGCAGAAACCTATTCCATGACCGAGAACGAATTAGGTCAGTACTGCCGTGAGAAAGGTTTGTATCCAGAGCAAATACATCAGTGGCGCAGTGAATGTATGCATGGTTTTATGTCTACCAAGGAACATGAAGCACAAGCTAAAAAGCAAGCTAGAGCAGATAAACAGGAAATCAAAGAGTTAAAGAAAGAGCTTCGACATAAAGAGAAAGCCTTAGCTGAAACCGCTGCATTATTGGTGCTGAGAAAAAAGCTGAGAGCCTTTTACGGGGAAGAACCAGAGGACGATTAACCTCACCCGATGAAAGGCAAAGTCTGATAACTCTGATCCATGAGGCTTGGCAGAATGGTTGTCGATTAGAAAGCGCATGTAACGAAGCTGAGATCGATTTGCGGACTTATCGTCGCTGGTATCAAGGTGGTCAAGTACAGAAAGACAGAAGACCGATATCACCACGGCCTGAGCCTGCGAACAAACTATCAGAGCAAGAGAGACAAGCGATCATAGATACCTGCAACGCTCCTGAATATGCAAGTTTACCACCGACTCAGATCGTACCGACATTGTTGGATAAAGGTAAATATATAGCAATCAGAAGCGACCTTTTATCGGGTACTGAAAGCGGCCGGACAACTTGCTCGTAGAGGGCGTCAGCGTAGTCGCCAAAAGGCTTCGAAGCCAACAAGTTATACCGCGACTGGACCGAATCAGGTTTTTACCTGGGACATTACATACTTGCCCTCACAAGTGCGGGGGCAGCATTACTATTTATATGTAATAGAGGATGTCTACAGCAGAAAAATAGTGGGCTATGAAGTCTATGAGCGAGAGTGCGGAGAAATGGCTTCTCAGTTATTGCAACGCACGCTGATACGGGAGCAATGCTTTAATCAGCCTCTGGTATTGCACTCGGATAATGGTGCTCCGATGAAGTCGTTAACGTTCAAAGCAAAGATGGAAGAGTTGGGCATTACGTCTTCATATAGTCGCCCTCGTGTCAGTGATGATAACCCGTATGTGGAGTCGTTATTCCGCACGCTGAAATATGTTCCAAGCTGGCCATCAAAGGGCTTTGGTAGCTTGGAAGTAAGTCGTGTATGGGTAGAGAAATTCGTTACCTGGTATAACACTGAACACAAACATAGTTGCCTGAACTACGTAACTCCAGCAGAGCGCCATAACGGAAGAGATGCTGCCATTTTGGAGCATCGTGCAAAGGTTCTGATGGCACATAAAAAGAAAAATCCAGAACGCTGGTCTGGAAAAATCAGGAACTGTGAGCCGATTGGAGAGGTTCACCTGAACCCGGAAAAAGAAGCTGCTTAAGAATCAGGCAAATAGTGACAACTATCTTGAAAAACGCCGCTTTTTTAAACAACTATAACAGCAATAACGATACCAAACTGGTTTCCATAGGCAAGTCGATCTTAATGCGCATGGGCGTCTATTCCAGCAAATATAACTCCCTCGAGGAGCTGCCTGATAATGCACAGATTGCCATCCCTAACGACCCCACCAATGGCGGCAGAGGCCTGCTGCTGTTAGCCGAGGCGAAACTCATTACCCTGAAACCTGGTGTCGGACATAAAGCCGGTATTAACGATATCATCGCTAACCCGAAAAATTTTAAGGTTATCGAAATCGAAGCGGCGCAATTACCACGAAGCCTGGACGATGTTGATGCGGCAACCATCACCATGAACTATGTGATGTCAGCCGGCCTGGATCCGCAGGAAAAAGGCATCTATCTTGAGCCCAAAGATGCGCCGTTAGCGGTCATGGTCATTGCGGCAAGAGATAAGGAACAAAACAATAGCGATTATAAAAAGTTTGTCGAAATTTATCAGTCGCCGGCTATCACTGATTTTATAGAGAAAACCTTTAACGGTACAATTGAACCGGCATTCTAATTCCTTCAAGGCGCCGTCGCTGCGCATACCGAAAAGGTGGCTAAGTAAACCATGCCACCTTTTGCTTTTTGAACAAGCTAAATCTCCCCTTGTATCTTCCTGGCTGAAGATGCGCAATATGCTTTTCTTGCTATCCCACCCTATCGCCTGCAATCACCATAAATTAAGGCTCGGACTTTAGTCCCACAACCTTTTTTTGAACAAACCCGCAAATAACCGGACTGAAGTCCGGGCTCCAATATGGCGATTAAAATATTTAACTATAATCAAGCACACCAGCATGCCCCCTAACTGTGTCGCCATTTGTGCTCAGTCATTTCCGAGAGCGCCTATTCAATAAATAAGAAGTAAATGAATAACTCAATAGTAGTGCTAGACTTAAGTTAACCACACCATAGCTAATTGGGAGAAAGGACATGAGCTATAAGCATATATTAGTGGCTGTTGATCTATCCGAATCCAGTCAGGCAGTGATCGATAAAGCAGTCTCGTTAGCTAAAAGTACTAATTGCAAACTTTCATTTGTTTTTGTCGAGGTGGATAAGGTCGCACCTGTCCCGAAAGAAGAACAGGCCTTAGAGAAAGAGTTGCAGACGCTGGCCGAGCAGAGCGGCTACCCGGTTACAGAAACCTTAGTCGTGATAGGCGATCTGCATATAAAACTGTCGGCAATCGTTAAAGAAAGGAATATTGATTTAGTCGTTTGCGGCCACCACCATAAATTTTTAAGTCGTCTATTCTCATCAGTGCCTAAATTAGTCAATGCCGTGAATACTGACCTGTTAATTGTTTACCTCGATAAATAAGAGTTAACGGAGCTTTGTTATTGCTTTCTGATAAAGCAATATTAAAACAAACAAGGGTGGGATCAGTTATGGGTAAAAATAAATACAGCATAGAAACGACCGACTATGAGGTCGGCCAGGACAACATTCAAAAATGGGGCTTTGATATTCATAACCCCGTCTTTGGCATAAGCGCAGGGCTTATTGCCCTGTTTCTGGCAACGGTGATTATTGTCGATCCCAATACCGCTAAAGAAGCATTAAACAGCGTTAAAAATGGCATTATGGAAACCTTTGACCTCTTCTTTATGTGGTCAGCCAACTTTTTCGTGATCTTCACTTTGCTGTTGATGCTCTCGCCCTTTGGCAGAATCCGTATTGGCGGTAAAACTGCTGCCTCTGATTTTTCGACCCCTTCCTGGCTGGCGATGCTGTTTGCTGCAGGTATGGGGATCGGCCTGCTGTTTTGGGGCGTCGCCGAGCCGACGGCTTACTTTACGGACTGGTGGGGTACCCCCTTTAATGTCGAGGCACAGTCACCGCAAGCTAAATCACTGGCGATGGGCGCGACCATTTTCCACTGGGGTGTTCACGGCTGGGCTATCTATGCCATTGTCGCGCTGGCGCTGGCCTTTTTTGCCTATAATAAGGGGCTGCCGCTGTCGATTCGCTCTGTGTTTTATCCGGTTTTCGGGGATCGCGCCTGGGGCTGGTTAGGGCATATTATCGATATTATGGCGGTATTGGCAACGCTGTTCGGCTTGGCGACCTCGCTTGGTTTGGGCGCGCAGCAGGCAACCAGCGGTATCAATCATGTATTTGGTACCGATGGCGGCGTGGGCATGCAGCTGATTATTATTGCCTTTGTCACTTTAATTGCCATCTTCTCTGTTATACGCGGCATCGAGGGTGGTGTTAAGGTACTGAGTAATATAAATATGGTGTTTGCCTTTGCACTGTTGGTCTTTGTCACTTACGTCGGTTTTGATATTGTAAAAGTCTCAATTCCGGACACATTTATCGCCTATGTAGAAAATATTATCCCTTTAAGTAATCCGCATGGCCGCGAAGACATCACCTGGATGCACGGCTGGACAGTCTTCTACTGGGCATGGTGGATTTCCTGGTCGCCCTTTGTCGGCATGTTTATTGCCCGTATCTCTAAAGGGCGCACAGTACGTGAATTCCTGTTTGCAGTGATCTTTATTCCCACAATAGTGACTATTATCTGGATGGCGACTTTCGGCGGCATTGCTATCGATCAGGTGATCAATAAGGTTGGCGAGTTGGGTGCTAATGGCTTGACCGATATCTCCCTGACCCTGTTCCATGTTTACGATGCCCTGCCCTTTAGCGCGGCCATTTCCATATTATCTATTGTGCTGGTACTTATCTTCTTTATTACCTCGTCGGATTCCGGCTCGCTGGTCATCGACAGTATCACCGCCGGCGGTAAGATAGAAGCACCTATTCCACAGCGTATTTTCTGGGCAACGGTAGAGGGCGCTATCGCCGCAGCGATGCTTTGGATCGGCGGCAAAGAAGCGCTGCAGGCATTACAGTCCGGCGTTGTTGCCACAGCCCTGCCCTTCACCTTTGTGCTGCTACTGATGTGCGTGAGCCTGATTAAAGGTTTAAACAGTGAATATTATTTATATAAGTAAGTCGCGTATTTTTAAACTGAGCTAACGGCTTACCCTCACTTTATCATTGCTGGCAAAACAATCTTTGCCAGCGCTTATTGGCAGCTCAGTAAAAAAAGCTGTCCTGAAAGACTTAAATAGCTAAAACAAAAAGATGCCCCTAATCCGAGATGAATCGCAGCACACATTGCCCCGTCGTACTTGTCACTGCAGGCGCACTTCGCTTTTTTAAAAAATTGACACCGCAATAAAATCAAGTGGACAGTGAATACGCAACCACTTGTTCAACCCGTCGGCATGGTACTCGATGATAAATTGCAGATAGCAAACAGCTTTCAAGAGTTTCTGCAGCCTGCGCTCGCTAAAGCTTTTATGGATATAAGTACAAATAATGACTGGTAATCATTTTCTCTATTGACACGATAAACATGACACATTGGATTCTTTTGCGTTATTGCTACAATTAAGTTTATTTTATTTCTTTGACGCTGTCTCGCTCAACTAGGGTCGCTTCTAAATGAATTTCCACATTCGTTTTGCGCTGGCTTTGAATTTGATCCAACAAAGTATCAAATGCTTTTCGTCCGAGATTAAATTTGGGCTGGTGGATAGTGGTAAGTGACGGGGTGATAAATTTAGCCAGGCTGATATCATCATATCCGATAACCGAGAGATTATCAGGTACGGAGAGGCCATGCTTATTGGCGGCATTGATCACTCCCATCGCCATTAAATCATTACAGGCAAACAGCGCCGTCGGCATATCACCAGTAGCTAAAATACGTTCAAACGCCTGCTTACCCCCTTCACAATCAAAGTCACCAAATACATGCCACTTTTCATTGATTGCCAGGCCCGCTTCCTGCATAGCCTGAATATAACCGGCAAAAACGTTCCGAGGCCGCCTGTTTATCTCGAGGACCACTGATACAGCCGATTTTAACGTGACCTTTATTAATTAAATGACGGGTGGCTAAATAGCCGCCGTGACGAGAATTATTCTTTATTTTATCACAGGAAAAATTAGTCTCTCCATAATCCATAACGACCGTAGGCACAGGTTTATGGCGTGCGAATATATTTAAGTTCTGGCTGGCGATCTCTTCACTGAGCAGTAACAACCCATCAACTTGTTTTTGTAACAGCATGTCGATATTGAAATTCAGGCGCTCCAAATGCGCCCTCGGTATTGCACAATAACAGACTATAGCCTTCCTCATAACAGCGCCGCTCAACGCCCTTGACCACTTCCGCAAAAAAGGGATTCGCTGAGGTGGTTAGTAGCATACCGAAAGTGCGGGTATTTTTTAGCTTTAAGCTGCGAGCCAGTGCAGAAGGCGCGTAGTTCAAGGCTTCGACCGCATTCATCTCCCGCTCGACAATATCAGGACTTACATAACGCGTTTTATTCAGCACATGGCTTACCGTTGAAGTCGATACGCCTGCCTGTTTTGCCACATCTTTGATAGTTGCCATGATCTTGCTTTTATCCTTGTAAAATTTCTACTTCATTATCTAAGTTAATCAGAAAGTTAGCTACTGAGTGCCGCTCCTCTGTCCGTGCTTTTAATATCGTCAGCTTCGCTTTCATTAGGCATAATTATATCAACAAGCTGCAGTAAATCATTAAATGCCACACTTGCCCCTAAACGTGCTGCAGCAACAGCTTGGTTGGCACCTTTTCCCCCCGGGATCACTGCATACCCCCGACCATGTAATGTTTCTCCCGGACGTGGAAAAGAAGGGACCTACAGAACATGATCTGCATTCACACTGCCTAAAACTACTAATTTATTCATAATATTGACCACTTAGTATTTAATAAAAGGTTAAAAACATGGATTAACAGGCTGAGCAGTCCCCCGGATTCTGAACAAGACAGTCGTCTTATTTAAACATCGCTACTAACAACAACTTTGCTGTCGAATCCGGAGTAGGCGACTACGCACTCAGCCTTTGCACTGCAAAGAGGTTGGCTGTATCTACTACATTTTTCACGGTGAAACCGAACATTTCAAATAACTGCTCTGCAGGCGCAGATTCACCGAATGTTGTCATACCGATCACTTTTCCGTGTAAGCCCACATATTTGTACCAGTAGTCGGCAATACCTGCTTCGATAGCAATACGCGCAGTGACATCACTTGGCAGCACCGCTTCACGGTATGCCGCATCCTGCTGATCAAAGACGTCCGTTGCCGGCATCGACACGACCCGTACCGCTTTACCTTCTGCGCTGAGCTGCGCTGCCTGCTTGAACAGCAAGCTCAACTTCCGAGCCGGTATGCAATCAAGATTAAATCAGGCTTACTTGGACAATCTTTAAGGATATAACCGCCTTTAGCAATATTGGCTAACTGCTGTTCATCACGCGCCTGCTGAGGCCAGATTCTGACGGGAAAAAGATCAACGCGGTCGGGCCATCTTTACGTTCAATCGCCAATTTCCAGGCGACGGCTGATTCAACCTGATCGCAGGGACGCCAAGTGCTCATATTCGGGGTCAGGCGCAGTGAAGCAATCTGTTCGACGGGCTGGTGGGTTGGCCCATCTTCACCCAGACCAATCGAATCATGGGTATAAACCTGAATATTCTGCACCTTCATCAACGCCGCCATACGCATCGCGTTGCGTGCATATTCCATAAACATCAGAAAGGTAGCACCATAAGGGACAAAACCGCCGTGCAGGGCAAGCCCGTTCATAATCGCTGTCATGCCGAATTCGCGCACACCGTAGTGAATATAATTGCCGGAGAAATCATCCCGGGTCAGCGACTTCGAGCCGGACCACATGGTCAGGTTGGAAGGCGCAAGGTCAGCCGAGCCGCCCATTAATTCCGGCAGCATACTGCCGAACGCTTGCAGTACATTCTGCGAGGCTTTACGCGAGGCAATATTAGCCGGATTCGCCTGAAGATCAGCAATCATTGCCGACGTTTTTTCCTGCCAGTGCGCCGGCAGTTCACCCTTTACGCGGCGTGTAAACTCAGCAGCAAGCTCCGGATAAGCGGCGGCATAGGCGGCAAATTTTGTCATTCCAGGCCTGATCTTTTGCGCTGCCCGCTTCTTTAGCGTCCCACTGCGCATAAATATCTTCAGGGATGTCAAAGGGACCATGCTCCCAACCCAGGAATTTCCGTGCCGCTTTAATTTCTTCCTCGCCAAGTGGTGCACCATGGCAATCGTGCGAGCCGGATTTATTTGGCGAGCCGAAAACCGATTACAGTTTTTGTACAGATAAGGGTGGGTTTGCCGGTTTCAGCTTTGGCGGCAGCAATCGCAGCATTGATCGCCTGTGCATCATGGCCATCAACCGCAGGGATCACGTGCCAGCCATAGGCTGCAAAACGCTTTCGGCGTATCATCAAGAAAACCAACCTTCAACATGACCGTCGATCGAGATACCGTTATCATCCCAGAAGGCAATCAGTTTCCCCAGACCCAGCGTCCCCGCCAGAGAGCAGGCTTCATGGGAGATTCCCTCCATCAGACAACCATCGCCCATAAAGGCATAGGTGTGATGATTGACAATCTCATGGCCTTGTTTATTAAACTGCTCGGCCAGAGTGCGCTCCGCCATCGCCATACCGACCGCATTGGCAATACCCTGACCCAGCGGGCCGGTCGTGGTTTCAATGCCCGGCGCATAACCATATTCCGGATGGCCGGGTGTTTTTGAATGCAGTTGACGGAAGTTTTTTAGCTCATTCAATGGGCAGATCATAGCCACTCAGGTGCAATAACGAATAGAGCAGCATCGAGCCATGGCCGTTAGAGAGCACAAAGCGGTCACGATCCGCCCAGTGCGGATTTTGCGGGTTATGCTTTAAGTGGCTGCGCCACAGTACTTCGGCGATATCCGCTCATGCCCATCGGGGCTCCGGGGTGGCCGGAGTTGGCTTGTTGCACTGCGTCCAATGCTCAGTGCACGAATAGCATTAGCTAAGATTTTTCGATTCATCATATTGCGACTTCTTCCTTTGCGTTAACTGGCCATTTTTTCTTGTTGTTCACTCAGCTTGATAATCAGCGCTTCCAGCTTGCCTTGATCGATGGCAAACTGGCGGATCCCTTCAGCAAGTTTTTCAACCGCCATGGCATCCTGGTTATGTTCCCAAAGGAACTGTGCATGAGTCATCGGTGCAGGACGCGCTTTAATCTCAGTCGCAGGAATAAGTTTTCGAAGCACTTCACCCTGCGCTGTTTGTAATTCTTCCAGCAATGATGGTGCAATTGTCAGACGGTCACAGCCGGCTATCTCTAAGATCTCACCCGATATTGCGGAAGCTGGCCCCCATCACAACCGTGTCATAACCATGTTCTTTGTAGTAGTTGTAAATATTGGTGACCAGACAATACCCCCGGATCTTCCTGCGGCGCAAAGTCACGGCCTTCTTTGGCTTTATGCCAGTCCATAATGCGACCAACAAAGGGTGAAATAAGGAACACCCCCGCTTCAGCACAGGCGCGCGCCTGTGCAAATGAGAAGAGCAGCGTCAGATTACAATTAATACCTTCTTTTTCGAGGATCTCTGCAGCACGGATCCCTTCCCAGGTAGCAGCTAATTTGATCAGAATACGCTCGTTGCTAATACCGGCCTCGTTATAGAGTTTGATCAGCTTACGTGCTTTAGCCACACTGGCCTGCGTATCATAAGATAAGCGGGCATCCACTTCGGTTGAAATGCGTCCCCGGCACCACTTTTAAAACCTCAAGACCGATCGTTACCGCAAGCATATCGCTGGCATCAACCAACTGTTGCGCCGGGTCATCATTTTGTTGTTTGCCATAAGCAATGGCCTGTTGAATGTAGGCCTGATACTCCGGAATTTGTGCGGCTTTTAAAATAAGAGAAGGGTTAGTCGTTGCATCTTCAGGTTTATATTTTTGAATTTCTTCAATATCCCCTGTATCAGCTACAACAGTTGTCAGTCTACGTAATTCATCTAATTTAGATGTCATAATATTAACCTTGTATAAATTTTATAATAAGAAAACTAAAGTGCTTTTTGAAAGATAAGGCTCTAGCTTAGTGGAAATAATTTGCGTTTAACCATAGGTGCACCATGATGCTGGCAGCATAACCAAGCGCGACTGCCCATGACCATTTGAGATGATTAGCGAAAGTGTACACCCCCCGAGCAGTCCCCATCAGGCAACACCCCGCCGCAGAGCCGATCGACAACATACTGCCGCCAACGCCAGCGGTCAAGGTCACCAGCAGCCACTGGCCGTGGCTCAATTCAGGGTTCATTGTCAGTACTAGCAAACATCACGGGAATGTTATCAACAATTGCCGAAAGGAACCCAACCAGCACGTTCGCCCAGGTAGCTCCAAGACCGATATACATTAACTCAGAGGTTACTGCCAGATAACCGAACTGGCCTAGCCCGCCAACACAGAGGATAACCCCGTAGAAAAACAGCAGGGTATCCCACTCGGCACGCGCAATCTTACGGAACAGGTCAAAACCCTCAACATGATCATGATTATGCGCCTTTGTGCCATTATCACAATGTTCATCCGGGTTATGTCCGATCATATCGAGAGGCTGATCACCGCTAATAAGGCGATGCTCTTTTTTCTTCAGGTAGTAGGAGAAAAATCCGAGATAACCAAGACCGAGCATCATTCCGGTCGCAGGCGGAAGGTGTAAAAAAATTATGAAAGAATACCGCCGTGATAATCGTCAGAATAAAAAGAGCAATAATTCGCTTTGCACCCAGTTTCATTGTCATCGTTTCATCCATCGCCTCGGGACGCTCTTTACTGACTGTCAGGCTCATAATAGCCGCCGGAATCAACCAGTTAACCAAAGATGGCAGGAAGATGGCGAAGAATTCTGCAAATTCAACTTTGCCTTTCTGCCAGACCATTAGCGTGGTGATATCACCGAAGGGAGAAAACGCACCACCAGCATTAGCTGCGACAACCACATTGATGCAGGCAACGATAACGAATTTTTTATTGTTGCCGCCAACCGCCATTACGACCGCCCCCATCAACAGGGCTGTGGTCAGGTTATCTGCCAACGGCGAAATCAAAAATGCCAGCAGACCGGTAACCCAGAAGACCACCAGCAGACTGAAGCCCGCGACCGACCAACCAGGAGCGCAGGGCCTGGAAAACATCGCGTTCATCCATGGCGTTGATATAGGTCATTGCCGCCAACAGAAAGAGAAATAACTCCGCGTATTCGATCAGGTTGTGCTTGATTGCTTCGTGCGGAGTATCGGTATCTCCAATTCCCGCGTAAGCAAGCGCTACCAACACCCAGATCAAGCCGGCGGCAAGCATTACCGGCTTACTTTTACGCAAGTGCAGTTGTTCCTCGAAAATAACCAATGCATAGGCTGCGACAAAAAACAGCAGCGCCACTATCCCGTAGAAAGTCGTGGTCATATTGATGAATTCACCACCTTCGCTGCTGGCCATTGCAGGAATGACACCACCAAAAAATAGGGTTAGCCCCTGTAAAAGTTTTTTCACAATATCTCCTTTGCGTTACGCAAAAAACTCATTAGACTAAGTACGGAAAGGTTAATCTGTACTGTTTAGTCAGCTATTAAACTGAAAAATAGGCCAAATAGATGCTGAGCAGTTGATTACCCTATTAAATGCTCAAGCTGTTAAAAATAAATCTACCGTTGTGGGTTTTGAGCTCCAAACGTGTGAAAGTCTTTAACTTTCGCTGTAACAACAAGCATCTAAAATAATGCCTATGTTCTCGCCATAATTAATGAAACCGCACTTTTTGCTTTAATTTAAGCCTTTAAGTTTGCAATCAAAGACACTGCTTGTTTGGCAAGCTCGGTCACCTTACCCCAATTCCCCTCTGCAATGACGTCATTGTGTATCATCCAGGACCCCCCCACTGTTGCCACACAATTTAGTTTCATATAGTCAGCAACATTGTCAGGACCTACTCCGCCCGTTGGACAAAAACGCACCTGAGGTAACGGCCCGGCAATGGCTTTTAGCGCAGCAGCGCCTCCGTTTGCCTCTGCCGGAAAGAACTTCAGGTGGTTATAACCGAGCTCTAAGGCAGTAATAATCTCGGACGGCGTTGCGACGCCGGGAATTAAAGGCACACTGCCTTTTGCAGCATGCTCGAGTAATGTTTTGCTGTACCCGGGAGAGATAACAAATTTACCCCCCGCTGCAACAGCGGCATCATATTGCCGGGTATTAATAACTGTGCCTGCGCCTACCATTGCCTCAGGCATGGCTGCCGCGATGGCACGAATAGCCTCTAAAGCGGCTTCTGTTCTTAAGGTCACCTCAAAAACAGTAATGCCACCTGCCGCAAGCGCTTTTGCCATTGGCACGGCATCGGCAACATTATTGATGACCATCACAGGTACGATAGGTGAGCAGGCAAAAACCTGCTCAGGAGAAATAATCCAATTCATCTTAAATCCTTATTAATTAAAAATAGTCGCGCCTGTTTCTGCGCTTGATACTGTTTTGCGAAAGAATGAGAACAGCTCTCTACCCGTCCCGACATGCTCGTGGTCTAAATTCGGGTGAAATTCAGCCCGTCCGCTGATATCTGTTTTAACAGAGATACTGCCGTTATTGGCATCCAAACAGATAATATCGCCATCTTGTATTTTACATAACGGACCGCCATGTAACGCTTCCGGCGTAAGATGGATGGCAGCCGGTACTTTACCTGATGCCCCCGACAGACGGCCATCTGTCACTAGTGCCGTTTTAAAACCGCCCTTCATAACATTACCTAAAATAGGCATCAATTTATGCAGCTCCGGCATGCCGTTCGCTGATGGGCCGTTATGACGCACCACCACCACCACATCACGGTTTAATTGCCCGGCCTTGTAGGCTATTTCCACGTCATGCTGTGATTCAAATATCATGGCCGGTGCTTCAATAAAACGGTTTTCTTCTGCTACTGCACTTATTTTTATCACCCCGCGTCCGAGATTACCATCGAGTACTTTTAAGCCGCCCTGTTTACTGAATGCCTGTCCCGGCGCGGCAATAACATTTTCATCTAATGAATCACTGGCGGGAATAAATTCAACCTTGCCATCAAGCAAAACTGGCTGTTTCAGATAATCCTGCATAGTGCCAAAAACAGGTTGTGCATCCATATTAAGCAGGCCACGGGCAGCCAACATTTTCATCAGGGTCGGCACGCCACCAGCTGTCTGAAATGCATTAATATCAGCCGGACCATTTGGATACATTAAAGTTAAAGAAGGGACCACTTTGGATAGCTGGTCAAAGTCATCCCAGGTGACAACTAATCCGGCAGATCGCGCAATTGCTATCATATGAATAGTGTGATTGGTGCTGCCCCCTGAAGCTAATAATGCCACTAACCCATTTACCATAGTCCGTTCATCAATCACTTCAGCGATTGGGCGGTAATTACCGCAACCATGGGTGATGGTGACCATGTGTTTGGCAATAATATCTGTTAATGCATGGCGTAATTTAGAGTCCGACGGTAAAAATGCCGAGCCGGGTAGCATTAATCCCATTGCTTCGAAGACCAGCTGGTTGGTATTGGCAGTGCCATAGAAAGTACAAGTGCCGGGGGAGTGGTAGGCATTATTCTCCATAGTCTGCAGAGCCTTTTTATCCACTTCACCAGCTGCATATTGCTGACGGATTTTTACTTTTTCTTCATTGCTGATCCCCGTAGCCATCGGACCGGAGGGAACAAAGGCGCTGGGAAGGTGGCCAAAAGCCAGGGCCCCCATTATTTGTCCCGGGGCTATTTTGTCACAGACCCCGAGCAATAAAGTCGCATCAAATGTATTGTGGCTTAAAGCGATTGCCGTTGCCTGGGCAATCAAGTCCCGCGAAAAAAGTGACAAATCCATCCCTGCTTGCCCCTGCGTCACACCGTCACACATTGCAGGCACGCCACCTGCAACCTGCGCACTATGACCGGCATTTTGCAGCGCCAGTTTGATTTGATCCGGGTAACTTTGATAAGGCTGATGGGCACTTAACATATCATTATAGGCGTTGACGATGGCCACATTTGCGCGGGTAAAATCGAGAATAGTAGATTTTTGTCCCGCAGCGCATGCGGCAACTGTGTGGGCTAAATTACCACATGCCAGCGTCGCTCTTTCCTTACCCAACGCTGCTTGTTTCCTGATCCGAGATAAATACTCGTTACGCAGTTTGCTGCTGCGCGCAGCAATGTTTTTTGTAACTTGTTCAATAACCTTGTTCATAAATGGCCTTTTTGTTAAATGAAGCTACCTAGATTGAACTATTGAATGGTTTTAATACAGAGTTCTACAACCTCTTCAAAGCTGCCATCAATATCTATTTTGATAAAATTTTTTCATCTTTTTGCGGCAGCTGCAATTCGTCAAACTGGCTTTTAAGCAGTATTACTAACATAAAATGACCCGTCCGATTTTGCATACGTTTTAAAACTAATTCGAAGCTCCCATAGAAAAATCTATGGGAGCCCGGTACAGTACAATAGGCAATTACACGTCGTATGTGGTCGATGCAGTATCACCACCCGTCCCTGTCCAGTTGGTGTGGAAAAACTCACCGCGTTTACGATCATTCCGCTCATAGGTGTGCGCCCCGAAGTAATCACGCTGCGCCTGCAGCAGATTCGCCGGCAGGCGGGCAGTCGTGTAACCGTCAAGGAAGGTCAGCGCCGAGGTAATACATGGCATTGGAATGCCCACTTCCAGCGACTTCGCTGCCACTTTACGCCAGGCAGCTTGACAGTTTTCCAGAATATCTTTGAAGTACTCATTTTCCCCCAGGAAAGCCAATTCGGGATTCTTCTCAAACGCATCGCGAATATTGTTGAGAAATGCCGAGCGGATGATACAACCGCCACGCCACATTAAAGCAACATTGCCGTAGTTCAACGCCCAGCCGTTCTCTTGTGACGCTTCGCGCATCAGCATAAAACCCTGTGCGTAGGAGATGATTTTTGAGGCCAGCAGCGCCTGACGTAGCGCATCCAGCCACTGCTGTTTATCCCCTGCAACTTGAGTATTTTTTTTAGTAAACAGTTGCTCAGCTGCTACACGCTGTTCCTTAAGTGCAGACAGACAACGGGCGAACACGGCTTCAGAAATAAGTGTAAGGGGGATTCCCAGGTCCAAAGCGTTAATACCTGTCCATTTACCTGTGCCTTTCTGACCGGCAGTATCGACAATTTTATCAACCAGTGGTTCGCCGTCCCTATCTTTGTAAGCCAGGATATCTGCGGTAATTTCGATTAAATAGCTGTCCAGCTCGGTTTTGCTCCACTGGGCAAAAACCTGCTGCATCTCATCGCAGTTCATCTGCAGACCGTCTTTCATGAATTGATAGACCTCGGAAATCAGCTGCATGTCACCATATTCAATGCCGTTGTGTACCATTTTCACAAAATGGCCTGCACCATCATTACCTACCCAGTCACAGCAAGGTTCACCCGACTCCGTTTTCGCGGCAATCGCCTGGAAGATAGGCTTGATTGCCGGCCATGCTTCCGAAGCACCTCCGGGCATAATAGAGGGGCCAAAACGCGCACCGGTTTCGCCGCCTGATACCCCCGTACCGATAAAGTTGATCCCTATTTTACGCAGCTCTGAAACGCGACGGTTAGTATCAGGGTAGTTAGTATTACCACCGTCGATAATAATGTCTCCCTCTTCCAGTAGAGGCTGCAGAAGATTAATAAAGGTATCAACCACAGTACCTGCACGCACCATCAGCATCACTTTGCGTGGTTTTTCCAGTTTATCAACCAGCTCTTCCAGCGAGTGTGCAGCGATGATATTTGTGCCTTTAGCAGGGCCTTTTAAAAAATCATCAACTTTTGCAGTGGTCCGGTTGTACGCCACTACTTTAAAGCCGTGGTCGTTCATGTTTAAGATAAGGTTTTGCCCCATCACCGCGAGTCCAATAACACCAATGTCCGCCATTTTATTTCCTTAATAGTTGTTAAGAGAAGATTGTCTGATTTTAATAACCGCTTTATTTACCTGCTGTGCGCCACCTTCTATATGACAAAGCGGTTTGTGAATTTCACCCGGATAAAAGATCGCCAACTCACCTTCATTGAGCTCAGCATATCTACCATCACGGGCTGTACCGAAATAGACATCTTTATCACTCATGGAGCAATCCGTAACGGTTAACTCGCCGTTGGCAAACCCCATTATTTCCTGCCCTTTGAGAAGTACATGTACATCAATAAACTGCTTATGTATTTCAAAGTTTTTAGTGTTTGCCGGACTACTGTTCAGATCCAGTATTTCGCACCAAAAATCATTTTCTTCCAGCACGTGGTTACCCACTACCGGATTGCTTAAAATAAGGTTTAGCGCCTGCTTTATCTTGTTCACTAAAGACTGGCTCAGGTAGTCGTACTGAGCAATATTGTTGTAATTTCCTATAAACACGCTTGTTTCCCCTCTGGTTGGCAATTAAATGTGAGATGCTGCTTCTGCTTCATTAAGTTCGTGTTTGCGCAGTTTTTTGAAATGTCACCATTAAGTGCGGCAATAAGATTATCGACCGCAGTGCTGACCATTTTAAGTCGCGTTTCTACCGTAGCAGAGCCGATATGTGGCAACAAAACAGCGTTATCTAATCTGCACAGAGGCGAATTTCCTGACAATGGCTCCACTTCAAAGACATCTAATCCTGCCGCGCGGATGGTTTTATTTTGCAGTGCTGTAATAAGCTCTGCTTCATTGACTATTTTTCCACGTGAGCCGTTAATAAAAACGGCCCCATCCTTCATCATTTCAAACTCTGCTTTACCGAACATTTTTTCCGTTTCCGGCGTCAGCGGCAACACTACACAGACAAAATCAGAGGTTTTCAGCAGCGTAGTCAAATCCATACGCTGCGCATCTAAATCCTGCTCGGCACTTTCATTGCCAATGTTATTGAAGTAGTTGATTTTCATATCAAAGCCAAGGTGAGCACGCTTAGCTACAGCATAACCAATACGGCCCATCCCAACCACTCCCAGGGTTTTCCCATGCACATCTACACCAAAATACTGCCGTCCAATACTTGCCTGCCAACGCCCTTCACGTACCATATTTGACAGCTCAACAGCACGACGTGCGGTACACATCATCAGCATAAAAATAGTATCGGCGGTTGTATTGGTCAGCACTAACGGGGTATGCATCAAGGGCACATTACGCGCGGCAAGGTAATCCAAATCAAACTGATCAGTACCGACTGAAATTGTTGATATTGCTTTTAACTTAGCTGCTTTATCTAAAATTGCAGCAGGCATTGGCGCACTTGCACCAATTAACCCTTCAGCTTCTGCTAACGCAGCTACAAAGTCAGCACGATTATGGTCATTAATGCCCTCAAAACAGGACAGCTCAAAATGCGCTTTTAATCTGTTTAACTGCTCTTCAGGAATACTTTTATATAACACCACTTTTTTCTTCATATTGTTTCTCTCTATTAATAATTAACTCAGTTCCTGACGTGTCGGCAAGCCGTCTATATCACCACGTACCTGTACAGCTAAGGAGCCAAACAAGTTACCTCGACTAGCTGCACTGCTAATAGGTTCACCTTCCAACAAAGCGGAGAGCACGCCGACCGCGAAACTATCACCCGCACCGACAGTATCGACAACACGCTTAACCGGAAATGGCGCCGCGATCCCCTCTTCTCCCTGTGCGCTCTTGTAATACGCGCCATCACCTCCCAATTTAACAAAAACAGTCTTAACCCCTTGATTCAAATAAAAGTCAGCGATAACTTCTGGTTGATCGCTACCAACCAGAATTTCCCCCTCAGCAATGCCCGGTAACACAATGTCTGATTTAAAGGCTAACGCGTTAATCTCTGTTATCATTTGTGCTTCACTCGACCATAAAGCGGGACGCAAGTTAGTATCAAAGGAAACACTGCAGTCCATATTTCTGGCTTCTTTTAAGGCATGATGACAAAGTTCTCTCATAGACGGAGAAACAGCTGCCGCTACACCGGTTAAATGCAGATGCGCCTGATCTGCGAATACTCTGCTGTCAAAGTCTGCAGGACAGAGCGTGCTCGCGGCAGAGTTTTTACGAAAATACTGTACCCTAGGATCGCGCCCATCGACTTCATTTGACTTCAGTTGAAAGCCAGCCGGATGAGTGTCGCTGAGCAGCACATTTTTCATGTTGATCTGCTCTTTTTTAAGTACACTGCAAATAAACTCCCCCAGACAGTCGTTGCCAACTTTAGTGATATAAGTAGTATCAAATCCCCTGCGGGCCATGCCGATCGCGACGTTGGACTCAGCACCTGCAATATGACGGCTAAACTGCTCAACTTCTGACAGTTTGCCGGGTTGCATGGCAGCAAACATCACCATGGATTCACCTAAGGTGATAAATTTACAGTTGTTTATCTCTTTCATCTTACCTCTCCCATGGAACCCAAACGCAATGGAATCGATTCCAAAATTAATAAAAAAGTTTATGTCGTTACTTCTAAGCTTAAGTTAATAATATAAATGGCATAAAGATAACTGCCAGCAGCACCAAAGCAATCACCGATATATAAGGGAGAACAGCCTTAAATGACTGGTTCATAGGCAAACCACCAATGGTACTGGCAATCAGCAGGCACAACCCGTAAGGAGGCGTCACTAAGCCAACAGACAGGGTCATAATAACCAACACTCCCAACTGCACAGGCTCTACACCAAGGGATAATGCTACCGGGTAAATAACCGGTACGAACAATACCATTGCTGGAATCGCATCCATAAAGGTGCCGATAAAGAGAAAGAACAGAATAACAATGAATAAGAACATATATTCATTACCACCTAAATCATTGAAGAAACCAGCCACTACGCTATTGATTTGATAATAACCTAAGAACTCCCCCAGAGCAGACGCAGCTGCCAGGGCAAATAAAGATAAGCTACTAATTTTTAAAGTGTCTATGAATATTTTCGGTAAATCTTTAAAACTGATTGTTTTATAATAATAAGCACTGATACAGTATGCATAAAGTGCTGAAAATGCTGCAGATTCCGTTGGTGTAAAGACACCAAAGACAATACCACCGATAATAATTAAGGGTGTGATCATCGCTGGCACGGCACCTTTTGCTAACGCAATAAACTGCGCTCTGCTTATCCGCTCCATGGCAGGCAGGTTATCACGACGGGCAATCTTGCTGATAACAAACATCATACCCAAACCGATCAAAAGGCCCGGTAACATTCCTCCGACAAACAAAGCGCCGACAGAGGTGTTGGTTAATCCACCAAAAATAACCATTGTTATGCTTGGCGGGATAATACTGCCAATAGTTGAAGAAGCTGCCGTGACGCCAACAGACAACTCGCGTGAATAACCTTTGCCAATCATGTTCGGGATAAGGATTTTGCCAACCCCAGCCGTATCAGCCGTTGAAGAGCCACTCACCCCGGCAAACAACATTGACACGATCACATTAGCATGGCCTAAACCACCGGGTTTTCTTCCCGCTAACGCAATCGAAAAGTCAATTAAACGACGAGAAATACTGCCGCTGTTCATGATATTTGCTGTTAATACAAATAACGGTACGGCTAATAGAACATAAGAATTTAAACCATAAAACATCTTCATCGGAATCATGGTATTAGGTGTACCACTCATTGTTGCGATACCTGCCAATGAGGCGATACCGATAGAAAAGGCAATCGGGATACCGAAAGCGACCAACCCGATAAACAGCAGTGTAATTAATCCGAGTATCATAGAGCCTCCTTAACCTTAATTATTTCTTTGTAAATATTATCGATCAGATAGATGCTAGAAGTAATCAAAGTCACTGGCATTATCAACCACACATAACCTTGCTTTAGTTCTGGAAGCGTTATCCAACGTGAGTTCCAAAATGTTTGTGTTATTTCAACACTGTAGATAGAACACAGCAAACAGAACGTCAGCATAATTAAGTTCTGAACAATAATAATCCCAGAGCGTTTAGTACCTTGATAGCGATGGGTGAGACCACTAAAACTAAAGTGTGCATTTTCCCGCACCATCACAGCGGCCCCTAACAAGATTGCCCAAATAAATGCGTTAACTGCAATTTCTTCTGTCCATAAGACAGAGATACCTATGTAACGCATGCTCACTTGAGTCAGTGTTGCAGCGACAAAAACGACCAGACATACGGTGCCTATGGTCATCTGCAATTTTGCTATTAGTGAAGTAAGTAATTTCATAATACCTTCCAGAACTAGTTAGTTACTTTGTATTACGGATGATTTTTAAAGCATCTGTAAGGCCCATTTTTTCAGCCCATTCATTTTGAATATGTTGTGCTTTTTCAATAAATGGGGTGCGATCCAGCGTGTTCACTATAGCGCCACCTGTAATCGCTTTTTGTTTATACTCAGATTCTTCTATGTAGAGTGCCTGGCGCTCAGCTTGTGTGGCCTCTTTTATAGCTGAATCAAAGGCTTGACGCTGCTCGGGAGTAAAGTTCTCCCATACACTGTTGCGCACTAGCAGTAAACGCGTGGTATAATCGTGCCCGGTTTCTGACACATATTTACCATTATTAGTTCTGTGGTGCTCCATCGGAACGAAGTAAGGGTAGGCGTTTTCAGCACCGTCAACGACGTTGCTTGATAAAGCTTGATAGAGTTCACCCCAGGCAACAGAGGTTGGAATAACACCAAGATCCTGCCAGTATTTGGAGACCACACCCGATGTTTGTGTACGGATCTTCAGACCCTGAGCATCTGCGATCGTATTGACTGGTCTTTTACTATACAAATGTCGGACGCCTGCCGTCCAGTATGCAGCCACGCGGTATTTCTCACCAGACTTGGTATAGATAATAGCAGCGATTTTATCACCCAATTCACCATCAACTACTTTTTCCCAATGGCTGTAATCATTAAACAGATAAAGTAACGAGAATATATCGACTTCATCGATGCCGGCTGAAGTCATAAAACCAGGTGAAACAAGCACGATGTCCGCGCCGCCCAGAACCAGTTTTTCCATTAATTCACTCTCATTAGTGCCGATCGTACCAGCATGCACCTCAACATTGAATAGACCCGATTGCTCAGCGACCTCTTTCAGTTTTACCATCCCCGTTTGATAGGGATTAGTTATATTAGTCTGGTTATGGGCCGCGACCAATTTCACCACCTTTGAATCAGCAGATTCACCACATCCAACCAGTGCAGATGCCATAATTAGGCCAAGTATTGTTTTTTTCATCATATTCTCCATAAAACACTTACAGTTATCGTTACATCGTTGATTTGCTACTTTGTAATAGCAAATCTATCATGGAACCGATTCCTAGCAATACACAAAGAGGATGAAATGTGATCCATGCAAGACCAGCAAAATTTAAAGTGTGATCAGTCTCAGATTCTCTAGGTGGAGCGGCGCAGGATCAGTTCGGCAGTAAGTTTGGTCTCAAGGGCAGGCTGATTGTCGCCCTGAATTCGCGCAATCAGCCGTTTACAAGCTGTTTTCCCTATCTCTTTGGTAGGTTGGCGCATAACGGTAAGGCCACCGTCGACCAGCTGGGTCCATTCCGGATCATCGATATTCACTAAACCGATTTGCGAACCGACGTGTAAATCCAGTTTCTTCAGAGCCTTTGCTGCGGCCATGGCTGACACGCCATTGATTGAAAAAATAGCTTTTTTTACTCCTCTATTGGTTTTAATGAATTCGCTAATCGTCTCTGTAAGTCGATCGTCATTCGGTTCTATTTCAATCACTTGACAGGAAAAACCAGGTACCTGCTCTGCAAAATGCAGGATGGCTTTGACACGTGCCCACCTGGTATCGCTATCTAGTCGTTGCGTCACAACCAATATTGACTCATAGAATTTATCTAACAAATGGTTGCACAGTCCAAGCGCCGCAGCTTCGTTATCTAACCCCACAGTATCCACGCCCAAACCAGTGTCGCCCCTATCCACTAATACAAAAGGGCACTCCAGTTTTGAAAACGCATCCAGGTGATCTTGTGCCATTCCTAACGCATTGATGATGATACCGTCCACCCGATGGGCTTCCAGTAGGTTAAGGTATTTTTCCTGCTGCTCTTTCTCGTTGTTGGTATTACAGACGATCAACATGTAACCTTCTTTACGGCAAATCTGTTCGATTCCCTGTAACACTTCTATTGAATAATGGTTGGTGATGTCCGCAATGACCAATCCTATGAGTTTGGATTGCCCCGCTTTTAGCATTCGGGCAGATTGATTAGGCCGGTAATCAAGATCCGCTATCGCCTGAGCAATTTTATCCCTGATTAGATCCGACAACTTAGCTTGTTCATTATTTAAATAGCGCGAAACGCTGGTCTTGCCGACCTGCGCCCGCTTGGCAACATCTGAAATCGTAGCGAATTTTTTCTTATTATTACGCAATATTAGTTCCTTTATAAGCCCCCGGCATATTAATCCAGCGTGACAAGCACTGTCGCCCTGAGGGAATATACCGAGAATGTAATGAGTTAAGCTGAAAATATCAGTGAGCGGCTTTGCAGCAGCGAGCTTGAGCAGTTAATGAATACGCTGCTTATCTTCTTATCCTGCCCGGTAATTTTTCTGTGCTAAAAAAAAAGCCTATCAACTTTGCCAATCAGTAACACATATTTCCTGCCTGAATCAACGAGAAGTTAACGTAAAAGTGACAGAACATAACTAATAAGGATAGGTAGTGTGAGCAACGCAAACCACGATCTATCCTTATTAGTTAGATAAATATTTGAGCGGCAAAATTTATTAATTTTATAAGTAAGTACGCTACCGATTGTACCTTTATATCAGAGATATTAGGAAACCAAAACCGCTTATTAATGTACCAAAGATATTGATTACAATACCTGTGTATTCTTCACGAACTGCGGTTAGAACAGGAGAGGCTAGTTCTGGATTGTTTCTGTCGCACTCCCATGTCAGAAATGTATCCTCTTTATGAAACTTTTCCCTGTACACGACAGTTGGCCGAACAATATTTGAGCATGAGAAAGGTAAACCACTGATATAATTCAATAATTTACTATAGTTTTTTCACCACAAAAGACTACACAAATGAAATTAAATTACCTCCGGCAGAGCCGGAGGCTTATTTGATTACGCCCTCAAAGGGCTAAAGTAAACACCCAAGGCGTTGTCGTATTACATTTGAAGCTTTAATTGATCTCGATGCTCATCTTCTTTTTCTTGATTTCTAATATAATCAAGAACCATTTTTTCATCTAAACCTACTGTGGACACAAAATACCCTCTAGCCCAAAAGTTTTCGCCATTAAAATTCCGTTGGCGTCCTCAAAAGTTCTTCGCTATCGAAATAGCATTTTTACCTTTCAAGTAACCTACTACATTTGAAACGGCAAACTTTGGAGGGATACTCAAACAAATATAAACATGATCCCTCATCAAATGCCCTTCTTCGATTATCACGCCTTTTCTTTTAGCTAATTCATGGAACGTATCACCTAAGTGTTTTCTAATCGCTCCATATATTAGTTTTTGTCTTTTTTTAGGGATAAACACAATATGGTATTTACAATCCCAACGGGTATGAGACAAATTCTTATAGTCTCGCATAGTTTTTTTCCTCTTTACTTTTGGTCGAGCAAAGAAGATACCCCCACCGTAGTCACGGTCAAACCTATGCGAGTCACCCCAGCAGAGCTGGGGGTTTATCAATGTTTAATTATGAAACATATCAGCGAGTTATCATCTATTCTAAGCAGTTCCCTACCACAGAACAAGTCCCATGCGACGTTACTTGCTCAATTAATGGTGGCTTTTTGCGCGCTCAGAACTGTGAATCTGAAGCAAGTTGTTAATGCTATCCTGAGCAACATCTGTCGTGTACAGGGTAATTTTTTGAAGAGTCTCTTGATATTTTATAATTTCCACGTTATCCATGAGTACCTTGAGTCTATTTCGCTATCGAACTCCATTAACATTAGTTAAAAGTGCCCACTAAAGCGGTGAGGATTAGCGTCTGAGCGCATCAACTTATAGATAACTATTACTGGCATGCTGCTACAGCAGCAAAGAAAGGATTATCCCCTAAGTTGAGCGACAAATATTGATAAAGCCTGGTTTCACTTCCAGTACTTTTATTTTCAACATCAGCTAAGTAATTAATAGCAGTCGGCTTTATAGCTGTGCCATTATCTGGATCAGGGCCATATTTTAAGGCAGAAACAGAATAGCCGTCAGTTGTTTCTGTTGATTTGACAACGCCCCAATCATTAAATTTGTTTACCCAAGCCGCCCATTTATTTGCAACGCAACTTGAAACTTCACGCGCATCTTTGTGACTTGAGAAAACCTGATCTGGTTCACTAGCACGCATTTCATCCGGGGTGGTACTACACGCTGATATTGATAATACAGCGATAGTCGCGATAATTAACTCTTTCAATATTAGGCCCTCTTATATTTTGTCTAACGAAACTGTAAAACTTCTCCATTTACAGAAAAAACACGCTTTTTCTAAATCTTATTACCTTTAAAACCTGAGGGATCCCCACAAAAATTATAAATTACCTAAACGCATAACCAGGTTAGGTAATTCATGTAAAACCCAAATAATAAACTCATCATCGACTGTGTAACGTTCATCGTCAACAACCTCTCGACCCAGGTAAATATGTGATAAAACACGCCGGTGTTTAACGGTGTTTGCTTGTAACGAATGATGCAAATTTAATTGCTCTGCTACAAATCCAATACACCATAAAATATATAAAATGAGCGCGCCAATAAGAAGCAATATATCGAACCGTTCTGGTGTCCGAGAGTTAGCAAACTCAAGGCTGATGCCTAGTTTAGCATTCTTTGTATCTCTGAAAGCTTCTTCAATTTGCATTCTTGTCGCATATAGTTTCATTACTTTATTTGGGTTTTTATCCCATTTTTGCGGAAGGGAACTTATCAATAACCAAGGCTCTTTTTCTTTTTTTTCTTGGTATTTATCCGTACTGCATTGAGATTTTCCACCGCGTAATTTTTTCTTTATTCGGCCTTTTTTTCTACCTTTGTAAAGTGTTGCAATGCAAGGATGCTTGGTTGTTTTGCTAAAATAAATCTCACCTAAACTGGCTGCTTTGCTGTTAGCAGATGCAAACCATTCACTACTTCGTTGCCAGTTTTCGCCATCAATTGATAATTGAACGTTTCCTCTGACTCGGCACACCCAGTACCAATCCATATTTTCAATTACTTAAACCAAGGTGTTTTAAAAATAGCATCAGCTAAGATGATTGGTCGGCAGCCTTCTGGTAGGCAATATTTAATTGCATTTAACAACTCTTGATGTGCAGCGCGAGTATTAAGCTCGCTCTCTTCGTAAGTTTTTTCATAAATGGTTAAAGCGCGTCCTCCCATCGGAATACTGACTCGCAACAATTGAAATATTTCACTTCCATTTACCGGTGACCAATCAACAATAAGTAATGGATGACGTTCATTTACGATAAGGGACTCAGCCATATACTTATAAAAATCAATACGTTCAGAATGAAGGTGAGTATTTCCACAGAGTCGGTCTGCGCGTTTGATATCATGTTTTTTATCCGTTTTTGAGAGCGACTTTAACCCTCTCCCAAGATAAGTTACAGCTAACCTTTGGTCCTTTAATCCAGAACGAACAAAAGTAAATAAAGTGTTTAATCTGGTTTTATGAATTTCGGGGTGGGCAAGTGATATTTCATTCTGTATGATTTCGGTGACTTTCATGGTGGCTTATTGTTTGGTTTTTTGTGGTGAAATAATTAGATCATAAATCGCCATGGAAGTCGATCCCACCTTAAATTATTCCTCATATTCGTGGGGATTCGTCAGAATTAAGGCTTCTTTACTGCCTCGTTTTGCTTCTACCTCTAGCTGCAAACGACTGATACTAAAAAAGCCAGGTTAAGCCCAGAAAAAATTGCTGATTGACTGATGCAAAAAATAATACCAAGCCAAATAAAAATCTCTATCGCCATTACTATTTCCTTCGCACTGATAAACTTCATCGCACCATGACACATTGCTATGAAACAATCAAAATAATCAAAATTACTTATGATGGCGCAGGCAGTTTAACCATAACATTAGTCATTGTAATCATCCTTATTATCCCGCAGAGAAGGTATAGGTTCATCGGTAAGATGATTTCATGTAAAAAACGGATCAGCACAAACGATGCTCAGGCGAGAAAATTGTGACTTATTGCAGATTAGGAGACATTTATTTTTGTGCTGTACTGCAACTAATTTGGGGTACGATGGCCAAAGATTAAGAGAAAGAGTTGCATTAATAGTTGTTGCTATGCTCTTTGCATTAAAAAAGCCCCACCCAAAAAACTGGCTGAGGCTGCTAAATGGAAAGTTTAATTTTTCTAGGGATTAATGACCGATCTCTAGGTTAAAGTCCGCTCTCTCACTAAACTCTTTAATTTGCAACTTGCCGACAATAAAAAGAATTTTATTCCAATATTCGGAAGAAAATTGACCCGGCGTGTAAGTTAAATTCAGCTGATCGAAAAACGCCTTAGCATCATGCATTGTCACAGCTATTCTGCCCGTGCCATCACAGATTTTACAGTCTATGCTCATGCCGCTCTCCTGAGCAGCGACACAGTGAGGACAACGGTTACTTTTTAGTGACTGTTCCTCAGCGTAGCTATCTAACGCCAGCTCCTCAGCAACAATTTGCTCAATCAGAACGGCTTTTAAATGGCTATTGCTTTCCCCGCGTTGCTCCATCAGCTTTAAATCGCGTCTCATTTTCTGCAAATTAGCCTGACGTTTATTAGCTTCCATTCCGAAACGCTTATACAGCGCTTTAATCTGTTTTTGTTGTGTTATCAGCGGTTGATCCAGCAGAATAGACGCAATAATAATGGTCACGAAGGTTCTAATTTTTTCATTCTCAATCAGCACGTTGCAGCAATGCAGATAAATCGCCTTATGCAACATAAACTCCGCTTCATGATCACCAATATACTTAGATTTAACGATTAACAGTTTTATTTGCTCAACCGACATTGGCTGCAATTCCATATTCTCACGCTCCATTGATATAGACTCGTTTGATAAGTCACAACAGTGTATTAAGTGGTTCATATTAAGGTTTGAAGCTATTGATAATTATTTATTAACCTAAGATAACCCGGTGATAAAAATGAATTTCATCTAATGGTCACAAAATCATCAATTTTCAACACTAACGTTACTCCTGTCTGGTGAATAAATCTATTGCCTTTTTGTTTCAATTTGTAACAAACTATAATCATGGTCAATAGCCACTTGGCAATATTAATCCCTGGCAAAGGAAAGGTGCGGCTTGATATATCGGGCTGCGGTAGCTTATTCCCTAGCCCTATAAAACGAAGAGACAAAGCACTTGAGCAACAAGCTTTGCTATTGCTCGGGAGATGCGGAATTTTAGGTCTGTGGAGTCTGCAGAATACTTTGAATTTAACTCAATCGGTCTTCATTAGTGCTTTATACCTGCCAACGCAGCGTAAAGCGACTACCGCCAAGAGGAGAGGTACTAATGGCAACGGCACCATTATGTGCATCAAGCACCTGTTTGACAATCGCCAGCCCCAATCCGTAACCTCCTGACTCACGGCTGCGGCTGGAGTCGACCCGTGCAAAAGGTTCGAAGATCCTTTCCCGTTCGGCACTAGGGATGCCAGGACCATCGTCATCAACATGAAGCAGATACTCGTTATCTCGCTGTGCTAAGGTCACCAAAACCTGGCCGTTTCCATACTTTGCCGCGTTATGTACCAGATTACTCACTGCCCGGCGTAGATATTTAGGTTCAAAATAGCCTTGTGCACCTTGCTCAACCTGAAAAACATACTCTAGAGACGCTGAAACTTCTGCTCTCAGGCTCACCAAAACATCTTCAAGCCAGGAAACGATAGCCAATTTCTGCATCTGCAGCTCCGAAACGTTGTTATCGAAGCGCGCATAAGTCAGTAATTCGCTGACCAGCTCCTCTAACTCATCAATATCCTGCAGCACGCCGCTGGCATAACTGTTATCCGCAGCCCGGGAAGACGAGGGGTTCATCATTTCCACACCGAATTTCAGCCGTGCGATGGGCGTGCGCAGTTCGTGAGAGATCGCGTTAATCAGCTCCTTCTGCACGGCAATCCCTTTAAGGGTAAAGCTAATAACCCAGATGGCGACAATAAAGCTAAAAACCACTAAAAACAATGAGAGGATAATCATTAATGTGGTTTTTTCCTCAAAAATATCATTCGTCGTTTCTGTTAAACCATTTTGTATCGATGAGATATCACTCTCATAAGCGCCCGTAGCAATAGTCCAGCCCCATTCAGGGAAAATTTTGCGTGCAAAAGCCAGTTTATTTTCCATTTTCAGGGTAGTTGGGTTGATATACTGAGTTTCCACAAAGGCTTCTGAGCGATCTTTTAGACTGGCCACAACTTTTATCGAGCCAGGTCTCTTGGTGCCGATCAACTCCGCTTTAGGATGAGCGAGAATGGTGCCCTCTTTATCCTGTATCCAGAAGTAGCCATTTTCCCCATATCTGGCATTAGTAACAGCATGTAATGCCGCATCGATATTGCTCTGCTTAAGAGTACTGATGTATTCACCTGACGCAATAACCAGATTTAACGGCTTAAAGTAAAAAGAAGCGGTTATCTTGTCTTCAACTTGTTGCGTGGCCGGGTTTAAAAAATAATAGTGGCTAAAACCAATACTGTTGTTTTTGGCAGCCTCGACAACCGCCTGTATAAAGTAGTTACCATTGGCATCTTTTTTCTCGTAACCGTTTATGCCAACCCAGTCAAAGTTACTGCCGTACGCTTTACTAATCCAGGTGTCCGGATCATAAGCAAAAAAATAGCGGTTATTATCCCAACGGTGGTTATTAAGAAAAGCATAGATACTAGTTGCCGCGGCACTCTTGGAATCACTCTGTTGATAAATTTTTTCAATGGTTGCTCTAAAGGTGCTCATCTCCACAACTAGCGATTGCTTGATATTCTCTAACGTTGACTGCTCATAATAATCATTAATAGAGCGCGTTACTGTATCAACTTGTCCCCTTAGTACGTCATTGAGCAGTTCCGTCACTTTACTTTTAACGTTATTTTGTTCACTGAGTACCGCGCTTTTTGTATTGATTAGCGAGGCAATAAAAACAACGCCTATTAATAGCAATGGCGCGCACAAGGCAGCGATAAGCTTGGTTTTTATTGTAAATTTCATTTATTTAACCTTTGACTTTAGAAAATTATTGCCGCTATTTATTCGCAGTAAGGAATTGGATCATTATTCCACCGAGTTACCTCCTGTCTGATGAGTTGCTGTATTCCTCAGACCTGTTGTCGATAATACAGCTTGTCCTGCGAGCAAATAAGAGCGGAGATAACGTTATCGAGGATGGCTAGCACGACAAAGATAGTTAACAGTAAGTTATAAAAAATGCCTATGCAGATGATTCCGGTAGTTTAAAAAACTAAAAGCGCCACTACAGAGAAAAACCATCCAAATTATAAACTCATTAATATTTTATGTTTTCTCTTTTGACTCTGTGTCCTCGGTGGTACATCTTCAATATCTATTTTTATCTGAGTGAAGTGCATCGACATATAATAAAAATCTAAAAACTCTTTTCATAACCCGTTACCAGGCCTCCTTGACAAATAAGTAGCCTTGTCGCCAGATGGTTTTGATTCGCTTCGGCACTGAGGGGTCAATTTCGAGTTTTTTACGCAAGCGGGAGATAGTAATATCGATAGAGCGATCCAGGCCATCATACTCAATGCCGCGTATAGCAGAAAACAGCTGGTCTCGCTCAAGTATCTTACCGGCATTGTTTGCCAGAAAACAAAGTAGCTCAAATTCAGTGGTGGTCAATTCGACCTGCTCGTTATCCAGGAAAACAACATGGGAGGTGCGACAAATTCTCAACCCGCCGAACTGGAGCTCATTCTCATCGTCAGGGAGGGGGACTGTACAGCTCTTATTCTGCTTAGTATTTTTTTTCACTCGACGCAGTAAGGCGCGAATCCGCGCCAGCAGTACGCGAGGCTCTACCGGTTTTTTTACAAAATCATCGGCGCCCAGTTCAAGGCCGACAACCTGCTCCATATCATCCTCGCGAGCAGTCAGAATCAGGATCGGTCCCTGGTATTGAGATCTGACGGCGCGGCACACAGCATGGCCATCCTTTCCCGGCAGCATAAGATCGAGGATCAGCAGATCCGGATTTTCTTTAAGAATGCGTTCAGGAGCCGTGTCTCCCCGGCCCTCAATCAATACTTCAAAGCCCTGCAGTTGCAGATAGTCTCGCACCAGCCCGGCAAGTCGTTGATCGTCTTCAACCAGCAGTATCCGCAGTTTCTTTTCCATCGCTTTCTCTTTTATCTCTGTAAAAAAAATTATGATTGTAAGGCTGGGCTATTGGCATTACCTATAGCCAGATCAATATAATTCACATACTCAGTAAGCGGCGCGTCAATAATGCGAGGTTGTCGCTTTTAAATATATTTAACGAAAGTATTAAGGTGGTAAAATTCAACAGCATAAGCAGGAGCATTAATCATATTAAAAGGAGTGCGCCGTCCGACAACTCCCTTTACTAATTACTTCTCAACCGCAATCACTGAAATTTCAACCAATAATGCTTCTCTCGCCATACTTGCTTCGACACAAGCTCTTGCCGGTGCATAGCCCTATAACCCAAGCAGTTCATCCACTTTACCTAACATAGTCTGAGTTTGCTCGCTAATATCCTTAGTTGCATCTGCACACGCTTGTCCACACAGGTAAATCGTCCGTTATGCTTAATGATACGACTCATTCTCTGCTTTAGATCATATTAATTCCTTGTGTTTATAACGACACAGAGAATAGCAGAAAGTAACGAACGGCAGAATAAGAGGATTAAGTTCGCAGCAAGGAAAATAATTCGCATGCTTTATCTGTTTTGCCGTAAAACCTCTTCCTTTTAGGTAGAGGATATAAGGCAATTAGCGCAAAGCGCTGATGGTTTGACAATTTTGTTTCTGCTTCTAAACTTAAAATATACCGCAGGACATGCGGGATTTTAAGTCTGTGGAGTACGTGTCAGACCTGGGGAGCATGAGTTGCGTGAAGCGCGTAAAAGCTCCCACTGTGGGGGCTAAACGCGAAAACCAAGCATCGCTCTCTGGGCAGTGTACTTTGAAGCAGAAACCTGAAAACTCGCGAGAGTTCTTCACCGGTTTTTACTAACCGGAATCCCCTTCCTTTAGGTGGGGGAGGATGTCAAAGCTCATTAGGCACAAGCAAAGAATACCTAAGCTCATAAAACAACAAAGCCGCGATATAATATCGAAGCTTTATCTATAAAATGGCAGGGTGGAAATATTCGAGTTCCAACATTCGGATTTGGGCTCCTAAAACCCGGTTACATCGATTAGACGAGTCCCCTTTCAATCTCGCCGGAGTACGCAACGCACAGTAACTTCGGTCAGTTTTGATTGACATCCTCCCTCCACTAAATCAAAGATTTTAGTGGGGGATTCCTACTGCTAGACGCTCATGCCCGAGCGCAAGAATGTTCTTGGCCGCGTTTATATCGCGGTCGTGAGTGACACCACACTCACAGGTCCATTCTCTTATTCCAAGTCCTGCTCTACCTTTCGGACTGTTGCGGCGGGAGCCACAACACGAGCAAGTTTGGGTGGTGTACGATTCATTGATTTCTTCAAAAACAATACCAGCGTGAGCGCTTTTGTATTCCAATAGTGTTTTTAATGTAGACCAGCCAGCATCTAAAACGGACTTAGCCATTTTAGTCTTGACCAGTTTTTGACTGCTTACGTTACCAACGAATATTGCCGCATTCTCATTAACAAGTTTGCGGCTGTATTTGTGCAGACTATCTACTCTGCGGTTTTTAATTTTCGCGTGTATTGCCTTGACGCGCTTTTTGTTCTTTGCCCGTTGTGCGATGCCTAAACTTTTTTCTAGCTTGCGGTATTCACGGCCTTTGATCTTATAGCCGTTACTGTCGGTGGCTGTTTCTTTACAACCCAAATCAATACCCACGCTGGCTTTGCCTGTACCCAGTTCTGCTTCCACCTCAACCACAACGTTGAAGTACCACCGGCCTCTTGAATCCTCATTGAATGAGCCTGATTTGAACGTGTATTGAGATAATCCGTAACTATCCCAAACGCTAAAATAGTGGCGGTTATGATAAACCTGACCATTTTTGAAGCCAATGCAGTCTTTACGAACCGGGATCCAACCCAGTGAACGTCTAACACCCCCTGACTTACGCCAATTCAATCTGTATTTCTTGAATTGTTTGCGGCGTGTAGCATATTCATGCCCAACCATCTGCACGGTCGCAGAATTCAGGCCAAGCGTTTTATTCATGCCTTTGGTGTACTTTTGAAGATTGTAGCCTGACAGGAAAGCGGGTTTTACCGGGCCAAATTCACTCACATTGCTCAGTGCCTTCATTGAGGTTTCATTGCAGAAGTTCCACACCTGATTCACACCGTAAGCCCATTTTTTTAGGGTGCTTAGATGTTTGTCACGGATCCTTATTTTTAGCGTTTTTGTGTGTACTTTGCTTTTCATAATGATCATAGTAGACCTGATTTATCTGGATGTAAATGGCGGTGTTCCCTATGAGTGTTGGGCCGACTTAATCGCCTCATTAAGCCAGTAACTATTTTGATTCGACTCTTTATTTTCCATGAAAATAAACCATGCAATATAATTATCTAAGTAAGCTGTTCCTACACCAAAAAATCGTTTCATCCATGTTTTCCAACGCATGGTTAAATTGTTAAGTGTTTGAATATGGTATATTTTATCAATAACTTTTTGATTATCTAAAGCAATAAGTCGTTTGTGATCGATATTAAAATCAAGCTCTTTAACGATACTTTTATAAGATAAATTACCATCTGTACACAATACTGAATCAGCAGTTAAAAGCGGTTTTAATGCGAAGCTAATTTCTTCTTTAGTATCACGCTCTAATACATGATGGTTTACTGAACCACTTCTATCTAACGCAAGTAGAATTGGAACTTCTTGACGACCTTCTCCGCCACGTTTTCTTGACTCCCTTGGCATTTTTTTAGAACCTTTGAAACTTTCAGCAACAAACGTTTCATCCGCCTCAATAATACCAACTAGTTCAGTAGGTTGATGAGCACAAGGATTTTTTAATAACCTATGCCGCCATTTAAATGCGGTTTTTAGATTGATACCAAGCGTTTTGGCTGCTGCCCTTAAAGTAGTAGACAAAATCATGCAGTTTATATATTTCAACCATTTATCTGGTTTTTTCATTCGATATAGGCTTGTTCCGGTGAGGGTGCTGAATGTTTTATGGCAGTCACGACAGAGATAACGTTGCCTTCCTTGAGCAGTAGAGCCCCATTTAGATAAAGTACGACAATGGCAATGAGGACAGCTTGAAATTTGATTTTCGTGCTTGGCCAGAACTTGACCGACTTCATCTTCAGAGAGAAGGGACTCGACTTGATGATTTAACCGTTTTAATTCAGTATAAGAAAGTTCTTTAATATGCTGTTGGCAAACAGCAAATGTAGCTTTATCCATAATATTAACCCCATGATACTTATCGCTATTATCAGTATAGATAAAGTTTCAACACTCATAGGGAACACCGCCATGTAAATACAGGCAAAAATGATAGTGTATCCAACTAAGATAGACCAACCTAGCGGTTGGTTTGCTATCCATCTCCACCCAAACAAGTTATGGGTGGAGAATTCCGCAAGGTTCGTTAAAAATTTTGACGAATTTTGCTATGTCTTCGATATCGGCCTCTGCATCTCTTAAAAATATAAAGACAGTTTCAGCAACATCTAATCCCAAATTAACTTCATAGCCATGCGCTAAAAGCTTTTCTTTCCAGCACTGTATATTTTGCGGGTGAGCATTTTTTAACACTTGAAATATGATAAAGGTATATACACCAATAGAAATATTGTTACTTGCAGTTAATGTATTAACGAATAAATTACCTCGTTCAACCCCCATATCACAAATCATCTTTTCTACTAATAAAGGTTTTACATTAATAGCCTGACCAATGGATTTCGCTGAAGGCCTTGGTTTAGGCGAAATGACTTTATAACCGATAATCACAACAACGATTACAAGCAAAATGTACCCAAGCATCAACTCCTCCACAATAGTTATTGCCAACTAACAGCTTATTAAACAAGAACAACGCCTTGTCCCATAAGAAGCAGAACAGCAAAAGATTAAAATCAAATATACATCAAAATAAAATCCAAATCAAATATTTGATGCTCATTAAGGCCACTCCGCTTACTGAGCTGGACGAATTTCAAGAACCATCACTTGATAATCCAGGCTCCGCCAGAAGTACTGTCGCTTCCGTCAGCCCTTTTCTCACAATCAGCTTATCGTCGCTATAGGGCCGAGTCTCAACCAAGCGAGGAACTACTCGCTCACCATCAACCACTTTTACATATTGAAGCTGACCGATACGGTAGATACTCGACAGGGGGATCACCAGCGCCAGGTGCTCATCGGTTTGGATACTGACCCGCGCAAACATCCCGGGATACAGCTGTTGCCGTCCCGCCTGCAACATTGCTTCGCTGGCAAATGCTAACTTGACAAACACACTGCGCGATCCGGCATCAAAAGCCGGAGTAATCTCCTGAATCACAGCATCAAGCCGAATACCTTGCTCGGGTAAAGTCACTGGCCAATGCTGGCCTAGCTGCAACAGGTGACGCCGGCTAGCAGCAATATAACTCTCCATCATTAATGTCGACGGGTTATACAGGCTCAGCATAGCCACGCCGGGAGAGGCAATATCCCCTTTATGGATCAATTTCTGCGTCACCACGCCATTAAAAGGCGCAGTAATAATACTGTAACCATAGGTTGTCCGGGCTTCTTCCAGGGAGGCCAGTGCCTGCTTAAAGTTTGCTTCGGCGGTCTGCAAAGTACTCAGGGCCTCGTCTAGCCTGGATTGGGATACCAGCTTCCTGTTAATTAGTGATTTTGTTCTCTTATAATCTTTACGGGCCACGTTCAACTGGGCCTGGGTGCTGGCCAGTGCCTGCTCCATCTGGCGCACACGGGCATCGAGATCAAGATTATCCAGGTGGATCAAGATATCCCCTGCTTTCACCCTGTCCCCCACATCCACCAGCACATCTGTCACCTGCGCTATCAGGCGTGCCGATAGCGTCGTCTGCTGGTCGGCAATAATACTACCGGTATAAGCCTGCCAGACCGGCAACCTCTCGGCTTCAACCTGGACTGTCTCGCGTCCCGCCAGTGCTTCACCGGGTAAAACCTTGTTTTCTGTGTTCAGCTTCGCGACAAAGCCGCCGGAGATGGCAAAAAAGAGTATCCCCAGAGCTGCAAAAGCAGCAATTATCAATAACAGTTTTTTCATGCTCATAACTGCGACTCCCTGTATTGAACTGACGAAGTGGAAGAATTTGCCTCAGGAGACTGCTCATAAGCGGTGACTGACTCGGAATCATCGACCTGATTTGGCAAGCCATGGCCTGGCTGATTGGCGTAGGCGAGATAGTAAACGACCGGAATAACCAACAGGGTAAATAGCGTCGATGCCGAGATGCCAAAGATGATAGCCCAAGCCAGGCCATTGAAAATTGGGTCCAGGGTGATCACCACATTCCCGAGCAGCGTTGTTCCGGCCGTTAGCAGGATGGGCCGCATCCTGACCGCCCCCGCTTTGATTAGTGCCGTTTTCAGCTCTTCGCCTTCCCGTAACGACTGGTGGATAAATTCAATCAGAACCAATGAATTCCGCACCACGATCCCGGCAAGCGCAATCATGCCGATCATTGCCGTGGCGGTAAACAGAGACGGATTCGGGATACCGCGGATCTCCGTGGTACCGAGTATATTCAGTAGCCAGAATCCGGGCATGATCCCTATCACGGTCAGCGGGATCGCCAGCATGATAATACCGGAAACCGCAGGCAGCCCAGTCTGTAGCAGCATAACCACAAATACCCCAAGCAACGCCGCACCGTAGGCTATACCGAGATCGCGGAAAACATCGAGGGTAATTTTCCACTCTCCTTCTCCGTTCCACTTTACCTCTATCCCCGAGGGAAGCTGCCAGTAATCGTCACCGCCGTTGTTTAGGTAGGTACGTTCACTTAAAGTTCGTACCTGATTGCTTTCGACCTGAATTTGCGCTTGGCTTTCTCTGGTTTGCAGATCGGATACCACATCAGCAACTATTTCAGCAGGCACCCGCCCCGTTGCCTCGGCAAAAACATACACAACATGGCGCAGGTTCTTGCGCATTATTGGCTGCGGTGCGGCGATTTTCTCAAACTGTCCCAGCTCTGATAACTGAACCAGTGGTTGACCGGCATCGACAAGCCGCCCCTGCTCGATGCGCTTGGCAACACCCGGCATTCCCCGGACGTAGAGGTTTTCCAGCGTGCTAAGATCGTCACGCTGATTTCGCGGCAGGCGGATTTCTATCGGCAGCGGGTTGATTTCATACTCGTCCTGAAGGTAACTGACAACCCGCCCCTGATTTGCCGCCGCCAACGCCTGGTTAATGTCATAAACCGACACACCCGACAAGGCGGCTTTTTCCGGATCAACGACAAAACGCCAGCTTTCGATATTTTCCTGAATCGTCGTATCCGTTTCCGCGACAAAAGGCTCGCGCCCCAGCCGTTCGGCAACGATTCGAGCCCCGTTTTGCAGTTCATGGTACGGAGTATACGGTTGGCCGTAGACTTCAGCGACAATAGTGGCAATAACGGGCGGCCCCGGCGGGGTTTCGACCAGTTGGATATCAGCCCCCAGGCCTTCGGCAATGCTGGTCAAATCCTGCCTCAGCCTGGTAACCATCTCATGGGACTGCTGTTGGCGTTGGTTCTTATCTGCCAGCACGATGCGCAACTCTCCCTGGTAAGGCATCATTCGCATAAAGTAGTGTCTGACCATACCGTTGAAATCCATGGGCGAGGCAATACCGGCAAAACCGGAGACAGAGACCACCTCGGGCACGTTTTTCAGATAATCGGCAAAATCACTCAGAGCATTCGAAGTCTGCTCAACGCTGCTGGTTTCCGGCATGTTCAGTATCAACTGGAATTCATTCTTATTGTCATAGGGCAACAATTTGAGCGGCACCACCCGCAATGCCGGCAACATTGCCGCAGCGATAAAGACGATAGCAACTCCGGCAAGAAAAATTACGCTATTGCGTTTACGCGCCAGAAGCGGTGCCAGCACCTTGTCATAAATCTTATAGAGCAGGGTGTTTTCTACCCGGTAATGGCCGGAGCCATGGGCCGCAGTCAGGATCTTTTTCGCCAACCAGGGAGTGATCAGGAAGGCTACTGCGGTACTGAACATCACACTGACTGGAACATTAAACGCCAGCGGTGCCATATAGGGGCCCATCATTCCGGTAATAAAAAACATCGGGGTAAAAACAATGATGATGGCGACCGTCGACATCAATAGTGCGCTGCGGATTTCAGACATTGCCATCACAATAGCAGCAGGCTTGGCCAGACCTTTTCGTTTCAGGAAGCGTTCGATATTGTCAATGCTGGCAATCGGATCATCGACTATCAAACCCAGTGCCAAAATCAAGGCAAACAAGGTTACCCTATTAATGGTGTAGCCGAATGCAAGGTCCATCGCCAGCGTCGCGCCGTAACTGATAGGAATGGCAATTCCTACCACCAGTGCCGAACGCCAGTTAAGAAATACCCCGACAAACACTACGACTATCAGGATAGATAGCCCGAGGCTGGAGACCAGGTTACCTACTTTTTCGTTGGCCGTATCACCATAGTTACGGACCACTGACATCTTAACGTGAGGCGGGAACTGGGTCTCAACCATATATTTCAGCAAGCCGATAACATCATCGGCCACCCAAACGGCATTGCTCCCTTTCTGCTTGGCGATCGAGAGAAATACCGCTGGATAAGGCTCTGCCCCCTGCTTGTGTTTGTCAAACGGCTTTGCAGCCGGTCCCCAGCTAAACCAGGTCTGGTCTGTGGCCTCTTCAGGTCCGTCAATCACAGTGGCAATATCCTGCAAATAAACAGGCTGACCATTGACGACATTCACCACGGTCTTAGCCACATCTTCCGCATTGCGGAAAAACTGCCCGCTTTCCAGCTGGTAGACACGCCCCTGCTGGTGAATCCAGCCCAGCTGCTGATGCTGGTTGGTCAGCGCAAATGCCTGCTGGATATCATCAACGGTGGTCAATCTGCTGGCCATGGCCACGGTATCCAGAGATATTTGGATCACCCTCGGGTTGCCCCCGACCACCGCAACCTTATTGGTATTATTCAGTGCCTGGAGCTGATTCACGGCCTGCTCGGCGATACGTCGCAGCTCGGCATTGCCTGTCTGCAGCGGGTCAGTGCTATAAAGCGCGGCAACGACAATAGGAACGTCGTCAATCTCAACCGGTTTCACTGCCCATTGGGTCACGGACGGCGGCACCAAATCCAGATTTGAATATATCTTGTTGTAGAGTTTGATCAGGGCTTCTTCACGCTGCTCACCAACATAAAAGCGCACAATGACCTGGGCGGCCCCTTTCATAGACGTCGAGTACACATCCTCTACCCCATCAATCTGGGTCAGCAATTTTTCCAGAGGCTGAGTGACCTGATGTTCGACCTGAGAGGGAGAAAGGCCCGGAGCTTGGATCAGCACATCAGCCATTGGCACAATAATTTGAGGATCTTCTTCCCGTGGTGTCAGCAACAGGGACGCCATCCCAGCCGCCAATGCCAGGAAGATCAAAATCGGGGGAAAGTAGCTGTTAAGGAATTTGGCTACCAGGGCTTGATTGACCTTCGCTGTCATGACGCTCCCTTTTCTGTTTTCTAATGAAAATTTGCAGGTATCACTTTACTCTTTCAGAAAATAGCCAACTGTATTTTATCCTGTTGAATGGCTTGATAAGCATATTTATTCGAGAGAAAGATCTATTGTTACCCAAAATTTAATACAAAAAAGCAAATAATACCAAAAACTTAGGCCATATCAGGGATTAAAGTGGCAGGCGATTTATCATGAGACAACAGCTGCAATTCAGCTTTGGCCTGTTTCCGCGTGATCTTGCCGACAGTTAAGTTGCCAAATTTGGAAAACCAGGTAGTGTTGATACATTGCAATATCTGCAAACTTTACTATCTCTTCACTATCTTTTGTACCATCCGGTGAAACCGGTTGCGATATTTAAACATTTTTCGAAATTGCTCTTGGAATGATTTCGATGCAATATTTAAGTCGTACTTGGGAGCAGGCAATTCTGTTACGAAGTCGGATGGGGCAGTTGATTTTGCAATTATATAACACTTATTCTTTGATCGAGTAATACCGACATATAGTAAGCGGCGCTCTTCCGAATGAGGGAAGGAATCAAGTGATGGCAATAAGGCTTCAATGATTGCTTATCTCTATCTTCGTTAGTGAAGCCACTTTAACCATGAAAAAAACAATTAAAATACAGTGGTCAGCTTCTAGGCCTTTGGACTGTTAAATAGTGAATATTAATCAAATATACTATTCGATTTACTTTTAAATTATTTCAATTCGGTCACGGCCAGACGATTTGGCAATGTAAAGCGCCTGATCTGCTCGTCTAAAAATAGAATTAAACTCACAGTCATCGGGGGCGGCTTGAGATAGGCCAATACTAACCGTAACGTTAATTTCTGTTCCAGAATCAAGAATAAATTTATTAGCCCGAATTTGTTGACAGAGGCGTTTAATCGGCAGAATTGCAGTGTTGGCGTTGCTCCCGGAAAGAATAATCATAAACTCCTCACCGCCATATCTTCCCAATATATCTGTTGCCCTGAACAAACCGGGAGTATTAATAATATTTCCCAATTCACTTAAGATCTTATCGCCGGCAAGATGACCATAATTGTCGTTGACTCTCTTGAAGTAATCGATATCGAGTATTGCGCAGGTAAAGCCAGATTCAGGAAAATTACCGCTATTTTCGTGATGTACCTGTCGTTTATAGGTATGAAATACCTGATCAACTTGCAACATTGTGCCTCGCCGGTTAAGCAAACCGGTTAATTCATCTGTGACGCTGGCTTTTTCTATTTTTTTGTAGAGACATTCAAGTTCTAAACGCTGTTGTAATATAATGTCCATTTTACTTCTTAAAATAGCATTGGCTTTTGAGAGCTCTTCTGTTTCTCGCAGGCGAATATTTCCAGTATCACTGGCCATTTTTTTAAAATAAGCGATTTCTTTGTCTTTTAATTTAACCAGTTCCTTTAGCCTGGTAATTTCATCATCTTTAGACAAGGATTTGACTAGGGATAAGTTCATTTGGGTTCAGAAAAAACAGTAAGTACGCCTGTCCAATCCAGTCCACAACTTTTATTCGCAAAAGGCGCAATCTCAACGCCCGAATAAAAGCCGAACAGTGGAATATTCTGTTGATTGAACAGTTTTTGCACTTCTTCTGCCTCTTCAGTCAGAGTATCAGAGAACAGGGCAGAACGACCGGCACAATCGATATAAAAACCAAAGGCCGGTTTTTTACCCGAATTTTGTAACTCATTGAGAATAGACTCCGTATTTTTCTTGGTGGATTTAAACATAACATGTGAATCCCGTAACATAAACAAAACCTCGGTTCCTACTTCGTAATCAGACTCAAATAGGAGTATGCCCGATTTGTCAGGTAATACCCCCATGATCAGGCGGTTAGAATATTCAGATTCGATATATTCTAGTGGAAACTTATCACCGATATTTTGACCAATGGTCAGGCGTTTTATTGGGAACTGCTTTTGCCAATTTTCGTCACCGTATATTTCGTTGATGACTTCGACCACTGGACGGTTATCAAGTTCCATCAGTACCGGACCTTCAATTTTGGTAATGGTGTGATAAATACCGTCTTTTGGTGAGCAGCCGTGCATGATTTTATGATCAATCTGAAAACCGTTTCGGAGTCTAACAGCCACAGCCGTCTGGCTTTTTACAGACTTCCCATCAAATTGGGTCGTATTCAAAAACAGATAATCCCCAACGGTTCCCGCACCAATGATGGATGCGCCAACTCCCAAAACGTCATACATTCCTTTTAACAGAGGAGTAGAAGAGTTAATAATTGGCGGAGCATTTCCTTCCGCTGATTTTTTGATTGAATCATAAAACAGCAGAATGGTATCGCCATTTTCGATCGATAACTGGTTAGCTAATTCTCGGCCAACCTGCTCTTCATCCCCATCCAGCCCCTCGGCATAGGCAACTTGCAAATCAATATTTTGGTTTTCAATCAATAACAAACCCGATTGGTATTCTTCATATGAAATCGTATTATTGGTAATAATGCCAACCGCTGAACCACCCACGACAGGAACTTCCTTTCCAAGTACTTCTCTTAGTCCCTCAAGCAATTGCTCTGCATCGATATTATTGTGGCAAAAAGCTAAAGCTAGAGTAGGTTGTTGAATGTCGCCATTTTCTAAGGCTTGAGAAGCAATGAGTCTTCCTGAAGACAAAGAGTCCTTTTCATTAACAAAACCAATTCCTATCTTCATTATTACTCCAGAATTTATTATTTGTAGATGGGAAAAAATCCACTGGTTAATACCCTACATGTGTTTAGTGATTAACGTAGACCTATTTATTCGACAGGCATTTGATAAGTAAGCCAATGTGTTTTGGCGGCTATTATATTATAAGAAACACGGCCCTATAATTATTTTCAGCTGTAATCCAGCGGACAAATAGCCCGGCCCTATCCTTTCTAAGTTTTATTACACCTTTGTATAGAACCTGAACATAGCCTGTATCTCGACATTCTGGCTTAAAAAAAACAACAACAGCGGATTAGATTGCATGCTCACTAATACGCAAAAACAACCTGTCTAATAATATGCTTTATAACAAAATTAATCTTTTTAAACAGCACGTTAGATCTCGTTTTGTGCATAAATTTTGATATTGGTTTTATGTAAAAAGTGAGAGCTGCATTTATAGAGATATCTATAAATACATTATATTTCAAAAAAACTAGGGCCTTTGTGCAGCTAGTGCCATAGAAAACAAACAACATGTACAGCTTTAATACCGGGGCAATAAGACGATCTAATGATTTATTCGGAAAGTATTCACTCTACATATGCAGTGTTCGACCGGTAAATCCTAGTCCATTAATGCTCATAGCTACAAAAAGATGGCCAAAGCTAACTTGGTGGAATGGTGTCCGGGATTATTCAACCACAACTTCGGTTGAGTTACTAATTTTAAGAAAACAAATACGCGGCAAGGTTAAAGCTCTCAATATTAATATCTACTTATCATCAGGGCCTTGGTGTAAGTAAGCTTTTTTAGCCAAATGCTGATTTTGGGTGTTATCCTTCATCTTTACTTTATAGTGTAAGCCTGCTTTAGCTAGCATATGTGCGGCTACGGGAGCGGTGATCAACAAAAACATGCTTATTAATGCTTCTTTCAAGTTCACACGGCCAAGCTCAACGCTGAAAAATATCATCGAAGCGATCAGGATACAGCCGACCCCTACGGTACTGGCTTTAGCGCGTAAAGTAATCAGGGAGTTTTGCTAAACCAATAGAACCAATTAGTGTGACAATGCTACCCAACACCAATAAAACACTCACCACTATTTCTAAAAATACACTCATTTACCTTCCTTATTCGATAATATCGCCGCGCAATAAGTACTTACAAAAGGCCGAAGTACTTACAAAGCCAAGCAGTGCAATCAATAATGCACCTTCGTAGTAACTGGGCGAGCCTTGGTAAAACCCTAACAATATGATCAGTGCAATACTGTTAATGTACATGGTATCAACGGCGATAATTCTGTCAGGGGCAGTGGGGCCAATGATCAAGCGCCAGGCATTTAAGGCTAAAGCACAAAAAATTAAACCGCAAGCAATCAGTATAGCGTAACTTAACATCCGAAAATCTCCTTTAAAGGCGCTTCATAACGATGTTTGATAAGGTTAATTAACTGCTGCTCGTCTTCAAGATGCAGCACGTGTACATACAGCCATTGCCTGTCATCCGACAATTCTACGCTCACTGTGCCGGGTGTTAATGACACGCAGCTAGTAAAGATGGTGAGTGGTAAAGCCTCATTAATGGCTAAAGGCACCGCAATAAAGGCGGGCTTTAAACTACGGTTGCTTTGCAGTACGCGTTTCGCTACGTCGTAATTAGATAGCACAATGTCAAAGAGTAAACGACAGATATAGGTCAATACTTTGAGAGGCTTTTTTGCTACCGGTTGTTTCTCACTGAGCGGCGCGACAATCCAAGGAATCACAATGGCAAACACCGCCCCTAACACCATATGACCACGACTAAAATCATGCAGGATTTGCCACACTAACCATAATAAAATGCTGTGATAAGGGGTGGGAAAGCAAATAAACTTACGCGATTTATCCATTATTTGGCTACCTCATTAAGTTGTTGCAGGCTTAAACCTGCATTAAGTTGCTCTGCTGCCAATTGCGCATAATCGCTGACAGCTCCGCCAAAAATCACCAGCAAAGGTAGTATTGCTACCAATAAGCCAATGGCTAAATACTGAATAGGATGACCTTTTACTGCGCTGCTGTTTTCACCCGTAGTTCTCCAGAATAATGAGGTGCCCGCCCGTGATAAGGCGATTAAAGCAATCAGCCCTGCGCCTAATATTAGTGGCCAAATCCAAATTGCCTGGCTTGCTTTGGTCACTGATTGTAAAATCAAGGCCTTACCTACAAAACCTGACATTGGTGGCATACCAATTAAACCTATCGCCAACAAGGCAAAGATAAAGCCCAAAATACCTGCCTGAGGCATTGCTCTAGCGCTTACAAATCGGTCTTCCGCTTTACCGCGTTGCTGCTGAATTAATCCCGCTAGTAAGAACATAGCGGCACAAGCTACGGTACTATGCAATAAGTAATAAATACCTGCTGTACTGGCCTGTACTGTATTCAAGTAAATGCTCACCAGTAGAGTGCCTACTGATACAATGACCAAGTTACTACAAAGCACCCGCAAACTTTGACTAGCCAGTACCGAAATAGCGCCAATAGCAATGGTTAATAAAGCAATCGGCCATAACCACGGCAAGGCGATATTCGCCAGCTCACCGGCTTGGTCACCAAACATAACGCCATGCACCCGCCAAATACTATAAATACCTACTTTAGTCATAATGGCGAATAGTGCAGCTACTGGAGCACTGGTGCTCGCGTAAGCTTTTGGTAGCCAGAAATGCAGGGGAAGCATGGCTGCTTTCAAACCAAAAACAGCCAGTAACAATAATGCCCCTGATTTGGCGATCAGTAATTCGTTGCTCGCTAGTAGCGGAATTCTATCAGCCATATCAGCCAAGTTAAGCGTGCCTAAGGTGCCGTATAAGGTACCTAATGCAAACAAAAACAGTGATGAGCCAATTAAGTTAAGAAACACATAATGGATGTTGGCCTGTGTCCGTTGTTTGCCCCCTCCGTGGATCATTAATGAGTAGGAAGCAATCAGTAATATTTCGAAAAATACAAATAGGTTAAACGCATCGCCAGTTAAAAATGCACCGTTAATTCCCATCAATTGAAACATAATTAGCGGGTGAAAAAAGATGCCACTTTTATCTTCGCCGGCGCTAGCATAGATAGTGACCGCCAAGCCCAAAATAGCACTTAAGCAGACCATTAACATTGAGAAGGCATCGGCCACTAATACAATGCCAAAAGGTGCGGACCAATCACCAAGCGCATACACTTGAATACCTTGTTCTTTAACTTTAAATAGCAATATAAACGCCACGACGACCATTAAAATATTGGCAGCAATGCTCAGTACCCGTTGTTTGCTTAAAGAATTACTGATGCTCGGGAAAAGCATAATAACAGCTACCAAAAAAGGTATTAACACCGGAAAAATAACTAAATGATCAAACAACCTCATTAGGATTTCTCCTCCGCAGCTAAGCGGTCAAACGGTTCTTCACCATCGACATGATCATTTCCGAGGTCAGCACGTCCACGCATCGCTAAAATTACGGCAAAGGCGGTCATGGCAAAACCAATGACAATGGCAGTAAGTACCAGAGCTTGTGGTAATGGATCTGCGTAATTATCACTTCCGTTAAGTACTGCTGGTGCGCCTATAGTTAAACCACCACTGGCAAATAGAAATAGGTTAACAGCGTAAGACAATAAGGTAAGGCCAATCACTAGAGTGAAAGTATGTCCGCGTAACATTAAAAAGATGCCACAGGCACTCATAAAGCCGACACAGACGGCGTAGACTAGTTCCATTATCTTTCTCCTACGGTGAGTCGTTCTTTAGTGGTTAGCTTGCCGAGGCTGGCTAATATAAGCAGGGTTGCGCCGATTACGGTGAAGTAAACCCCTAGGTCAAATAGCAATGCGCTGGTGAGTTCAAATTTTCCTATCCATGGCAGCGATACATATTCAAACCACGAGGTTAAGAACGGGCGACCAAATATCCAGCTACCTAAGCCAGTTAGTGCAGCTATCGCTAAGCCAATGGCTATCATATAGTGGTAACTAATATTCACTCGTTTTACCATCCAATCAACTCCGTGTGCAAGATATTGCTGAATCAGCGCAATTGAAGTAATTAAACCAGCAATGAAACCACCGCCTGGTAAATTATGCCCACGCATAAATATGTAAGCAGAAATGAGTAGAAACAGCGGTAACAAGCTTTGCGATACGACCGATAGTAATAGTGGGTATTTATCTTTTGCCCAAAGTCGTCCATCGTGATCTTTAGTGCGCATCGATAAACGCATGCGAGCAATGAGTTTGTGGATCCCCAATGCTGCAATACCTAGAACGGTAATCTCACCAAAGGTATCAAAACCACGGAAATCGACTAAAATAACGTTCACCACATTAGTACCGCCTCCGCCTGTTTTAGCATTTGCTAAGAAAAATTCAGAAATACTATCCAAGGGGTTAGTCATTAAGGCAAAACAAATGCTACCGATAATACAGCCTATTAAAGAGGCTACCGCTAAATCGCGAACCAAGTGACTAGGGCGATTTTTACTGGTGGGGGTATGTTGAGGGAAGAAATAGAGCGCCAGCAATAACAAAATCACCGTTACAATTTCTACCGAGAGTTGAGTGAGGGCCAAGTCGGGCGCCGAGAAGTAAGCAAAGGTTATTGATACCACTAAGCCCACTAACGACAACATGAACAAAGCAATCAGTCGGTAATGGCTCCAAATCACGGTTGCTGACGAACCTGCAATTAATAAAATGGCAGCAACAATCACTGCGCCATTTATTGGGGTGCCTGGTAGGCTTCCTCTCGTGCTATCTAAGTCTAGCAAGGGAGGTGCAATTAACAATAAGGCGAAGAAACACAGACAAAAAGCATAACGTTGTAAGGAGCCTGTCTCCAATTTACCATTAATTGTTTGCGCCCTCTTTACACAGATTTGAATAAACCCTTCAAATTCAGCTTTCGCGTCAATAACCGGAAATTGCCCTGAAAATTTGAATAAAGGTTTACGGCTCAGATAAATGGCTACACCACCAACAATCGCCAAGGCGCTCATCAGTAAAGGGATGTTAAAACCGTGCCAAAGGGCAAGGCTATATTCCGGTAAAGGATGATTGAACACCGCAAAGGACGCGCTTTTTAGCAGCGGGCCAATAGTGTAATTAGGGAAGATGCCTACCAACAAACAAATCGCGACTAATACTTCAACGGGAACGCGCATATAACGTGGTGGCTCGTGCGGAGTTTTGCTTAACCCCTTTGGCTCACCGTTAAAGAATACATCATGAATAAAACGCAGTGAATAAGCGACAGCAAAGGCACCCGCAATCGTAGCTAATATTGGAATTAACCAAGATATGGATCCTAAAACACTTTGCTCTAAAGTCTCAGCAAAGAACATTTCTTTAGATAAGAAGCCATTGAGCAGAGGCACGCCGGCCATCGACGCCGATGCCACCATCGCTAACGTGGCAGTGATAGGCATGTATTTCCATAAACCGTTGAGTTTGCGCATATCTCGCGAACCAGATTCATGGTCAATAATACCGGCGGCCATAAATAAAGACGCTTTAAAAATGGCATGGTTCATGATGTGAAATATCGCAGCAATTGCAGCCAATTCCGTATTTAAACCGAGTAACAATACAATCAAACCAAGATGACTAATGGTCGAGTAGGCTAGTAGGCCTTTTAAATCATGCTTAAATAATGCTGTATAAGCACCCAATAATAAGGTGAATAAACCAGTTAGTGATACCACCACAAACCACACTTCCGTACCTGCTAATACCGGGTAAAAACGAGCCAGTAAGAAAATGCCGGCTTTTACCATGGTCGCCGAGTGCAAATAGGCACTTACCGGCGTAGGTGCCGCCATTGCATGGGGTAGCCAAAAGTGGAACGGGAATTGCGCTGATTTGGTAAAGGCACCAATTAAAAATAGACTTAAAATTGCTAAGTAATAAGGGTGTTGTTTTATCAACTCAGCATTATTTAGTACTACCTCTAACTCATAACTGCCCACGACCTGGCCTAACAATATTATCCCAGCCAATAGAGCTAAACCACCGGCACCTGTGATAGTAAGCGCCATTCTGGCACCTTTACGCGCCTCGCTATTGTGTGACCAAAAACCAATCAGCAAGAATGAGCTAATACTGGTTAATTCCCAGTAAAACCATAGTTGCAGCATGTTGTTTGACATAACAATGCCGAGCATTGCGGTCATAAACATAATTAAGTAGCAGTAAAAACGCCCCATATGGTCTTTTTCAGACAAGTAGTAGCGAGCATATAAAATTACCAGCAGACCAATGCCCAAAATCAGTAAACTGAATAATGCAGCCAAGCCATCGAGGCGAAACGATAGCGCCAAACCTAACTGCGGGATCCACTCAATGCTCTGGCTAAAAGACTGTCCGGCAAATACCGCGGGCAAGTCGAGAAAAATGAAGCAAAGGGCTAAAGCCGGGAGCATCGCGGTGGCCAGCGCACAGGCGCTGCGACTGAGTTTATTGGTCAGTAAGGGAACAATAATCCCTAACATGGGTAAAAATGGTACCCAAAAATAATACATTTCAGCAAAGCTCCATTAGCTAATTAGTTGGTATTTCTAAATCACAATAATAATTATTTGAGCAAAGATCAATGAGTTGTTAAGTTAAGTCTCATCTATTTAACTAACAAATCGAACAACAGACCGTAAATGGAGCAGACCTGTACCAGAAACGGCCCACCAGCAGAGATTGCCTATACTGAAAGCCAACTTGACTGAAAGCCAACTTGGATTATTTTTGCATCTGTTGGAAAGCTTGGGATCTACTTGCGCACAGAATCTGCACGTGAAGGTCCGGATATGGACAGGAAGAAGATTTTCAGAGGGGATAAAACAGGGAAAAATTAGCTTTATAGGCCAAGGTGAATTGAATCTAACCTTTTGCTTACTCTAGAAACAACAAAGCCCCAGCAATTGCTGAGGCTTTATCTAGAAAATGGCAGGGGTGGAGAGATTCGAACTCCCAACATTCGGATTTGGAATCCGACGTTCTGCCGTTGGAACTACACCCCTGCGAACAGGGCGAATAATACCTAAACCAATTTTAAAGTAAAGTGCTTTTTTTATAAAAACGTTCAACTGACTGTAAAACAAGCAACAAGCTAAAACAACAGGCGAATAGATGAATAACGGCTCAATTGATTCAACAATGCAAGATAACCTGCTTCTTAAAATGTATTTAAACATATTTAAGAATTTCTTCGCACTCTGTTAATGATCTGTTTCCAAGTGTGTAACTAGAGCCTTGGTTGGTCAGTTCCAACCGATAGCGATCTGTCCGTTCCTGCAAGATGGATTTTACTTTCTTAAAGTTCATCCAACGACCAATCTCCTGGTCGTCAAGTCTTGCAAGAATGTTTCTCGCAGCATTATAATCTGCCTGCACAACTTCCCCGTTTTCACGGTAAAACTTATCTCCCCTTCGAGTGCCTGTTAAAAGCCCTTGATTGAAAGAGTCCATTTGCGAAGTATATGCCGCATTGATTAAATGCAAAGACGAACATCGTCTTTTAGATATTGTGTCTAACGCTTCTGCCAATATGCCTTTTACCCACTGGTTCAAGCGTCTATTTGTATTCTTGCCGTAATTAGTTTTGCTTGCGATGGGACTCGTTAAGTCCTCTGCTACAACCATTCCTGCTTTATCAATTAAACGATGGGTTGCAGTAAAAATGAGTGTGCGTAGCTTAGTAACCTGCGCATCTTGCCGCTTATCAAGCTTTTTACGACCTAAATTATTTTTCTCTATTGCAGCGCGCTTATGCGGTTTTTTTCGAGCAATAGCGCGTAACTTATTACGGTTGCGGTATTTTTTGTTTAGGAAATCCGACTCTTTAGAAATCAGTTTTCCTAAACCTTCACCATATCTATCGTTATCTGAATCAACAAACGCTTCCGTATAACCTTTATCAATGCCAACCACTTCATCACCGCAGCTTTGCAGTACCTCAACTTCCTGTTTCAACTTTACCTTGGCGAAGAATAAGGCGCAGTGTGCCAGTTGGCGCATGCTCGATTGTTGTTTTTAATGGTATGCAGATAACCCGTCTTGGAATAAGGCCTGGTATTTTTAGCCAACATTGGTTATTTAGTGCAAAAGTTTTGCACATATCGGAACGAACAATAATCTGGTTTTGTGTCTGGTTAACACCATGTCTAAAATGCTTACGCATTTGCCTACGCAAGAAAGGATCGCTTTGCCAATCATCGTATTTTAGTAAGGTATAAAGCCGCTTTAGTTCTTTCTTATCACAGGTACAGGATCCAATTGCCTGCTTAACTTTATCTTTTGCAGCTTCGCGGTACGCTTTAATGTCAGCCACGGCATCACGCAATGTTTCTTTCCAAGCGTTTGCACTAACACCAAAGTTTCGCTTTTCTTTCATCCACTGATCGCGGATAGTGCGATCCCGCAACTTAACACCGGAAACAGAGCCAAACCGTTGCCATACCTCACTGCGCACAAGGCCAAGCAAGCGAGCTTGTGCTTGTAACTGCTCAAGTTTCCCCTGGTTTAGTTTGTGGCTGTAAAGTATGCGTGTAACTTTCACGGTTATTCAACTTCCTTAGTATTTATTGGAATTTATGGATAAACGTAATCCCTTTTGCACACTGTAATTATAAAAGGGCTATCCACTTAGCCCGACCAGGCACTATATGTAGTGATTATCTATTTTTTATTTCGTCATCTGTTAGCGGTTCAGTAACTATTGTTTGTTCAAGTAATTCAATAAATTGATCCCAGTTTTTAGGGTAATGTTCACCAGCTTTGAGTGAATTTGAGTTTTGTGTCATTACTATATATTGATGCAGGTCGGGCTAAATGGATAGCCCTTAATTATAACCAGCATCATGTGTTGTACAAGTGCGTAGTGCCCATTTGGGGTGTATTTGACTATGTTTAGGTAGATAATCGCTATCTATTAATTACTCCTTTATGCTGCAAATAATATCGCGCAGCGCTGAAATTTAACGAACCTTGCGGAATTCTCCACCCATAACTTGTTTGGGTGGAGATGGATAGCAAACCAGCCGCTAGGTTGGTCTATCTTAGTTGGATACACTATCATTTTTGCCTGTATTTACATCCAAATAAATCAGGTCTACTATGATCATTATGAAAAGCAAAGTACACACAAAAACGCTAAAAATAAGGATCCGTGACAAACATGTAAGCACCCTAACCAAATGGGCTTACGGTGTGAATCAGGTGTGGAATTTTTGCAATGAAACCTCAATGAAGGCACTGAGCAATGTGAGTGAATTTGGTCCAGTAAAACCCGCTTTCCTGTCAGGCTACGATCTTCAAAAGTACACCAAAGGCATCAATAAAACGCTTGGCCTGAATTCTGCGACCGTGCAGATGGTTGGGCATGAATACGCTACGCGCCGCAAACAATTCAAGAAATACAGATTGAATTGGCGTAAATCTGGTGGCGTTAGACGTTCGCTGGGTTGGATCCCGGTTCGTAAAGACTGTATTGGCTTCAAAAATGGTCAGGTTTATCATAACCGCTACTATTTTAGCGTTTGGGATAGTTACGGATTATCTCAATACACCTTCAAATCAGGCTCATTCAATGAGGATTCAAGAGGCCGGTGGTACTTCAACGTTGTGGTTGAGGTGGAAGCAGAGCAGGGTACAGGCAAAGCCAGTGTGGGTATTGATTTGGGTTGTAAAGAAGCAGCCACCGACAGTAACGGCTACAAACTAAAAGGCCGTGAATACCGCGAGCTAGAGGAAGAATTAGGTATTGCGCAGCGTGCAAAGAACAAAAAGCGCGTCAAGGCAATACACGCGAAAATTAAAAACCGCAGAGTAGATGCTTTGCATAAATACAGCCGCAAACTTGTCAACGAAAATGCGGCGATATTCATTGGCAACGTAAGCAGTCAGAAACTGGTCAAGACTAAAATGGCTAAGTCCGTTTTAGATGCTGGCTGGTCTACATTAAAAACACTATTGGAATACAAAAGCGCTCACGCTGGTATTGTTTTTGAAGAAATCAATGAATCGTACACCACCCAAACTTGCTCGTGTTGTGGCTCTCGCCAAAACAGTCCGAAGGGTAGAGCAGGACTTGGAATAAGAGAATGGACCTGTGAGTGTGGTGTCACTCACGACCGCGATGTGAACGCGGCCAAAAACATTCTTGCGCTCGGGCATGAGCGTCTAGCAGTAGGAATCCCCCACTAAAATCTTTGATTTAGTGGAGGGAGGATGTCAAAATAATACTGTACAGCTAAGCGAAATAGCATTATTTTTTATCTTCCTCGACATCTAAGTGAACAATACACTTAACTTTTAGCACAATAACCTGCAATTGTTTTTTAAAAGGATCTTTACCTATGAGTACCCCACAACCAGCAATTAAACCGGCTAATCCTAACTTTTCTTCCGGCCCATGCGCCAAACGACCGGGTTACGATATTAAGCAATTGAATCTTGATACTCTGGGACGCTCGCACCGCTCTGCTCTTGGTAAAGCTGCCTTACAAAAAGTTATCGATGATACCGCTGAAATTTTACAACTGCCGGCCAACTACCGTGTCGGTATCGTACCCGCCTCTGATACCGGCGCGATGGAGATGGTGATGTGGTCTCTACTTGGCGCCCGTCCGGTTGATATCTGCTACTGGGAATCATTTGGCCAAGGCTGGTTTACCGATATTACTAAGCAGTTAAAACTTGAAAAGGTGAATGCGATAAACGCAGATTACGGGCAGTTGCCTGATTTAGCAAAGGTAAACCCTGAACATGATGTGGTCTTTACCTGGAACGGTACCACCTCCGGCGTAAAAGTGCCTAACGCTGATTTTATTTCCGAGCAGCGCCAGGGTTTGACTATCTGTGATGCAACTTCCGCGGTGTTCGCCATGGAGATGCCCTGGGAAAAATTAGACGTCACCACCTTCAGCTGGCAAAAAGTACTAGGCGGCGAAGGTGGGCACGGCATTATTATTCTCAGTCCGCGCGCCGTGGAACGCTTAGAGTCTTATACTCCGAGCTGGCCGATGCCGAAGATCTTCCGTTTAACCGCCGGCGGTAAGCTGATTGAAGGTATTTTTAAAGGCGCCACTATCAACACCCCTTCCATGCTTTGTGTCAGCGATTATCAGGATGCGCTGGACTGGATCAAAGAGATCGGCGGTGTGACGGCCAGCATCAACAAGTCATTAGCTAACCTGGCGGTATTGGAAGAATTTGTTGCACAAAACAGCTGGATCCGCTTTCTGGCCGAAGATCCTGCAAGCCGCTCCAATACCAGTGTCTGTTTATCCGTTGATTTGGACGACAGTCAAATTAAAGCCTTTATTAAGCTGCTCGCTGATAACCAGGTTGCCTACGATATCGGCGCCTATAAAGATGCACCAAGCGGCCTGCGTATCTGGTGTGGCAGCACGGTAGAAGAGCAGGATCTTAAAGCATTACTGCCATGGTTGAGCTGGGCATACCAGGAAGTCGCTTAACCTCCCCGCAAGCCGCCTTTAAAGCGGCTTGCATCTTTTGCTGCGCTACTCCCGTCCGGCACAGTGCAAAACAGCTAACTCGATAAGCAAGATTCCCCTGCAAAAACTATTCCCGCGCAGCAAACTACCAGAGTATAAAATATACGAACTTTATCACCTTTAAATTTGAACTAGCGTTCAAAACAACTGTTAAAACGCCCTGTTTATTGTTAGTTTAGAAAATTCATTTATTATCAATAGCAAATAGCATGATCAGGAGTAAATATGAGTAACAGTGAATTCGATTTCGACTATATCTGTATTGGCGGCGGCAGCGGCGGTATCGCATCGGCGAATCGCGCCGCCCGTTATGGACAGAAAGTAGCGATTATTGAAGCTAAAGCGTTAGGCGGTACCTGCGTGAACCTGGGGTGTGTACCTAAAAAAGCGATGTGGTATGCCGGACAGATTGCTGATGCACTGCGTTATGCGCCTGATTATGGATTTGAGGCGCCACTGAAACACTTTAGTTGGGAAAAACTAATCGCAAGCCGCGATGCTTATATCGAGCGCATTCACCAATCTTATGATCGCGTACTTGCCAGCAATAAGGTCACTGTGATCAATGGTTTTGCTAAATTTATCGATAACCGCAGCATTGAGGTTAACGGCAGCGTCTACACAGCAGCACATATCACTATTGCCACTGGCGGCGCACCGAGTGTGCCGGCAATTGCAGGGGCGGAATATGGCATTACTTCCGACGGTTTCTTTGCCCTGACTGAACAGCCGAAACGTGTTGCTGTTGTCGGTGCCGGCTATATTGCCGTGGAAATCGCCGGTGTCTTTAATGCCCTGGGCAGTGAAACCCACCTGCTTTGCCGGCGCGAAACTTTCCTGCGTGATTTTGACAGCATGCTGTCATCCACGCTGGTTGAGGTGATGCAGGAAGAAGGCCCGGCTCTGCACACTCACTCAGTGCCAAAATCAGTACAAAAAAATAGCGATGGCAGCCTGACCTTACAACTGGAAAATGAAAAGTCAGTGACGGTCGACTGCCTGATCTGGGCCATTGGCCGTACGCCCGCCAATGCCGGAATAGGGCTGGAAAATACCGATATTGAACTGGGTGAGCATAATTTTATCAAGGTCGATAAATACCAGAATACCAGCGTACAAGGCGTTTATGCGGTCGGTGACAATACCGGCGAAATCCAACTGACGCCTGTCGCGGTCAAAGCAGGCCGACAGTTATCGGAACGTTTATTTAACAATAAACCCGATGCCTGTCTGGATAACAGATTGGTGCCCAGCGTCGTATTTAGCCACCCGCCAATCGGCACTATAGGTTTAACCGAGCTGCAGGCGATTGAGCAATACGGTAAAGATAATTTAACCATTTATACCTCACAATTTACCAGTATGTATACGGCACTGACAGAGCATCGCCAGCCGACACGCATGAAATTAATTTGTGCCGGTAAAGAGGAAAAAGTAGTTGGTCTGCACTGCATTGGTTTTGCCTCTGATGAGATCCTGCAGGGGTTTGGTGTAGCCATGAAAATGGGCGCCACTAAAGCGGATTTTGACAGCTGTATTGCTATTCACCCGACCAGTGCCGAAGAGCTGGTGACGCTTTAACCCAGACCTTTATCTGTTTTGCCGTAAAACCTCTTCCTTTTAGGTAGAGGATATAAGGCGATTAGAGCAAAGCGCTGATGGTTTGACAATATTGTTTCTGCTTCTAAACTTAAAACATACCGCAGGACATGCGGGATTTTAAGTCTGTGGAGTACGTGTCAGACTTGGGGAGCATGAGTTGCGTGAAGCGCGTAAAAGCTCCCACTATGGGGGCTAAACGCGAAAACCAAGCATCGCTCTCTGGGCAGTGTACATTGAAGCAGAAACCTGAAAACTCGTGAGAGTTCTTCACCGGTTTTTTACTAACCGGAATCCTCTTCTTTTAGGAAGAGGAGGATGTCAAAGCCAACCTACCTCAAGCCATTAATAGAAGTTGAGGTAGGAGGTAGATTGGATAATTTAAAACAAGCGGCCTAAAGCCTGAGAGATCCCCACATATTTTTAGTTGTAAACTATGCTTTAAAGCCGTTTATTAGAGCTTGGAGCACAAATTTATCAGCAATAAATTTGAACGTTGGCGTTTACGACAACGACCTGAAAGGCGTAGGTTTGAGTGCCGAAGTCACTTACTCTATGAGCGGTTTAGCTCCTGCGCACCCTTTTTTCAGTCCAGTTGTTTTTTATTTTCCAAAAAAGACTGCGGGACTGAAGTTCCGTCTCCATACTTTGCTTCTCTATCTTATTGAAAAACAAGCGCGGCACTTAACCTTTAATACAAATCAAAGGCTCCAGCTTTGCGACCCTTCGTGAAAGCCCCGCCTGATCAGCCGCTTCAACCACCTTATTAACATCTTTGTAGGCATTAGGGGCTTCTTCAGCCACACCACGCAGGGACGGGCTGCGCAGCAAAATCCGCTGAGCAGCAAGTTCTTGCATAATATTGCTGCCACGCCACAGTTTGCTTGCTTTACGGCGACTCATACTGCGCCCAGCCCCATGACAAGCTGAGCCATAAGCTAACTGCATACTTTCCCTTGTACCGGCAAGAATATAGGACGCCGTTCCCATAGTGCCACCGATCAGCACAGGTTGACCCGCTTCACGAAGAGCAGCAGGCAGAGCAGGATGGCCGGGAGCAAAAGCACGGGTTGCACCTTTACGGTGTACAAAAAGATTTTTTATTTCACCATTAACTTTATGCTGCTCCAGCTTACAGGTGTTATGCGAAACATCGTAAAGCAGCTCCAGATGAGTATCCGGAAAAATTTGTTTTACTGCCTGCCGTGTTAAGTGGGTGATTATTTCCCGGTTGGCCAATGCACAATTAATCGCTCCGCGCATGGCAGCTAAATAACGTTTCCCGATTTTTGAATTAATAGGCGCACAGGCCAATTCACGATCCGGTAGAGTAATACCATACTCTTTTGCATGAACAACCATGCTCTTTAGAAATTCCGTGCCTATCTGATGACCGAGACCGCGAGATCCGCAATGCTGCGTTATTTTTATATCATTTAATGCAACACCGAATTTTTCAGCAATAGGCTTATCATAGATTTCGACTACTTTTTGAACTTCCAGATAGTGGTTACCTGAGCCTAGTGTACCCATCTCATTTTTTTGCCGTTTCTTGGCATATTCGGATATTTGCTCCGGATCAGCTCCCTGCATACAGCCGTTTTCTTCTATACGTTGCAGATCAGCCGGATCACCAAGCCCTCTTTCAACTGCCCAGCGCGCCCCCCCACTAAGCATGGCGTTCATCTCTTTTTTATTAAGGTGAAACATACCGGTACTGCCAAGCCCGGCTGGTATGCTTTTGCATAGAATATCTGCCAACCCTTTTTGCTTTGACATAACCTGCTGCACAGTTAAGCCGGTATGCAATGTACACACGCCACAGGAGATATCAAAACCGACACCACCTGCTGAAATAACCCCCCCCTGCTCCGGATCGAATGCGGCAACACCACCTATTGGAAAACCATAGCCCCAATGAGCATCAGGCATGGCATAGGAAGCATTGACTATGCCGGGCAGTCTCGCGACATTGCAGACTTGTTGGTAAACTTTTTCATCCATCTCTAGGAGCAGCTCTTTACTGGCAAAGATAACTCCCGGTACATGCATGCCATTAACAGGTTCAATACGCCACTGGTAATCTGATATACGCTGTAATCTATTTATATCCATCACGTTCACCTTTAAACATCAACAACACATTGTGCTGTCCATTGCTGTTGTGATTTATACACAGCCAACTCGGTATAAGTTGCACCTTTAATTTCAACCGCGGGTTGATGGCGTTTTATATTTACCGGCTCGCCCCATACGGTGGCTTCTAGATGCCCATTATCTATATAAACCTTAAACTGGCTGAATAACATATTGTGCGTGGACATTTTAAAGATCAGGGCATTTAACCAGTCGACAAACAGTAGTTCAGGATCCGCTTCCTGACACCGAATAGTGACTTTATTTCTGGGCTTGATAAGCGATAAATCGGTGATAATGGCACTCATGGCCAGCGCAGCCTGCTCGAATGCATTGGCCAGAGTGTTACCAGTACCACGTACACCAATATCAGCCTGGTGTTCAAAGTGCTGCCAAGATGCAGTACTCATAAATGCACCTGATAATTTTAATTAACTTAATAACGATATGATGACAGCAGAACATTAGTGCTGACGCTGCCAGATCACTTCCCCATTTTTATATGCCGCTTTGATGCGATGCAAAGGTACGCAGTGTTCCTCACCTTCTTCATCCAGATAATAATCACCGGAAATAAAAGTGATTTCATCAAAGGCCAATTTAATCAACTGCGCTTCAACACGATCCAGAAACCACAGTTCAAACATTCCCTTCCCGAACTCGGAGTCCCAGTAGATTCGATTAAGCAATTCATGAATTGGCTGCATAGTATTAGTATGGATCCTATATGTTCATTAGGCGAACTTAGATAGCAGTTAAAATTTAGTAAGTAAGGGCGTTACTGTCGCGTTAGCTATTCCATTTCCCCCCCTAAATATATATCCAAACTACTTGAATATGGCTGCCTCTCAGCTTGTCCTTCAGAGATTCTATTGAAAGTCCGTCCTGCGTTACAACATTTGAAAAGGGAATAACCATGCTATAGTCAAAGATATAACCATAGTTGAGGAGTACTGCTGATGGCCTTTATCCAATCATTTGGCGCCGCTGAGACGGTGACTGGTTCATGTCATTTTTTACAGCTTAAAAATGGCCCTAATATTCTAATCGATTGCGGCTACTTTCAAGGCAGCGATGAAGACAGAACATTTGCCCCCTTTGATTTTGCAGTGCAGAATGTCGATATTCTATTAATCACTCATGCTCACCTGGATCATGTTGGACGTATTCCCAAGCTGGTCAAAGAAGGGTTTGACGGCAAGGTGGTGGCGTTAAGAGCAACCATGGACCTAGCCGAAGTTATCCTGCTTGACAGTGCCAAAATTGCCGAAGAAGATTATAAAACGGCACTTAAAAAAGCCAAAAGAGTAGGTCAGGAACGGCTGGTTCGCCCCTCCTATCTATACCACTGACGATGCCAAAGCGGTATTTGATTTAACCATTCAATATGCTCAGTACAATAAAGCGATTCAGCTGACTCCCGATGTAAAGGTCACATTTAGAGACGCCGGACACATTCTCGGCTCGGCAACTATTCAAGTCGAGTTCAAAGAAGATGGACAAACAAAATCTGTGGTTTTCAGCGGTGACTTAGGCGGGCGTAAAGACTTAATTATGTCGCCTCCCTCCCTGGTTAAATCTGCTGATGCGCTGTATATTGAATCGACCTATGGTGACCGTGATCACCGCAGTTTAAAAGAAACCATAGCAGAATTTAAAACAGTGGTTATCGACACCTTAAATAATCAGGGTAATGTACTGATCCCCTCCTTTGCGATTGAGCGCACACAGGAGATCCTGCTGCTGCTTAAGCAGATGTATTACGCTCAGGAGTTGCCGGTGTGCAAAGTATTTTTAGACTCACCAATGGCGATACGCGCCACGCAAATCTATACCAATTACCATAATGAGTTAAATGATGCGGCCAATAAGCTGCTAGCGCGTGACGGCAGCATTTTTGAGTTTCCTTACTTGAACTACTCACTGAAAAATGATGATTCCATACTGATTAATAAGGAAGAAAGCGGCTGCATTATTATTGCCGGCAGTGGTATGTGTACCGGCGGACGCATTCTCCATCACTTTAAGCACCGCCTCTGGAATGCGCGCAACAGCGTACTCTTTGTCGGTTACCAGGTGCAGGATACGCTCGGCAGGCAACTGATAGATGGCTGTGATACCATTCAGCTTTATCATGAAAATATTAAAGTGAATGCGCAAATACATATGATCAACGGTTTTTCCGCTCATGCCGGCCAAAGCGACCTCTTAGCCTGGATGGGCGAGTTTGAAAAACTCGATAAGATTTTTTTAATACACGGCGAGCCGGACAAGCAAACCCTATTCAAACAAGCCATAGCCGATAAAATGGATAAAAGCGCCCATATTGTTGAATATGGAGAGAAAGTTTACCTGTAGCCGGCCCTAAAGGTTTGTAGCCACTATTTACCTGCAAACCGGCAATTTTATTATGCTGAAGGCAGACGGTTCAAGTTTGCTTTATTTTTTTAGCGCCTAAATGTGACACGCCAGGCGCTTTTAGCAAAAACAGAAACAACCATCACAGCAGTTTGATAATAGATTTATATAGAAAAATACCTTACAATTTTCTATTTACAAGAAAATTAACAATTTCAGAGATGATTATGACTTCCCCTACTGAGGAAATACAACTATCTTCCTACCTTGATAGCCATGCGGATCTACAGCAAAAAATACGCACAATTAGGGGCGACTTGAATCGATCATTTCCGTTTATACACCGCATCGCCATTGCGCTTTATAATCCAGAGTGTAAGCTGCTCAAAACCCATGTTTATGATGAAGATATAGCCACTGATCTGCATAACTATGAAGCCATTTTACCTGAATGCCCCTCACTGAATAAATTAGCATTAACGGCAACGCAACGAGTCTTAAATGATATCTCTACACTGACACAGAGCTCTAAAACGCATAGCAACTTAGTGCATAAGGCCGGTTATTTATCAAGTGTGGCTATTCCGCTGTTAATGGAAGGCGAGCTACTCGGTTTCTTCTTTGTCAATTCAAGAGAGGTAAATGTTTTCACAGAAGAAACTGTACAGCACCTGCGCATGTTATCGATGGTGTTAACGCTGTTGTTGCATCGCGATCTGGCCAGACTTAATGTTTTAAAATCAACGGTTGAGTCGATGAAAGTGATTAATCTCCACAAAGATCCGGAGACGGGAGAGCATCTGCAGCGGATGGCCAGTTACTCGCTGTTAATAGCAAGAGAAGTTGCCCATAAATTTAACCTTTCTGATGACTTTATCAGCTATATCTACCTGTATGCTCCGCTGCATGATCTCGGCAAATTAACCATAGGCGACGATATTTTATTAAAGCAGGGCCCGCTGACAGAAGCTGAGTTTTCCATTATGAAGGGGCACACCAATAACGGCTTTGATCTGGCCAGGAAATTAATCAAGATTTATAAACTTTGTGACCTGCCCTTTACCGAGTCACTACTGGCGATTATACGTTCTCACCATGAAAAAATGGATGGCTCGGGTTATCCTGATGGCTTAGTGGGTGACGAGGTTCCAGTCGAGGTGCGTATTATTGCCGTGGCGGATATATTTGATGCCTTAACCAGTGCCCGCCCTTATAAAAAAGCCTGGTCACTTGAAGATGCCTTTAGCGAAATGCGTAATTTATCTGCCAGCAAGTTAGACAGTGACTGTGTTAATGCGTTAATTAACAATAAACAGCAGGTGCTGGCAATAATGGAGTCATTTAAAGACAAAGACCTCTAGCTTTTATTCCTTACGCTGAGATACTGACAAATACAAAAAGCCCGCTGTACTGCTGCACAACGGGCTTTTTCTTAATCGTAATTACGCTAATTACATTAACGTTTTAGTTTTGCTCTCTCTGATTCATATACTTAAAGAAGTCTGAATCCGGGCTTAATACCATCACGTCATCCTTATCAGCAAAGCTCTTGCTATAGGCCTGCATACTGCGTAAAAAGGCAAAGAATTCAGCATCCTGCATATAAGCGTCAGCATAAATTTTAGAAGACTCCGCATCACCCTGGCCGCGCACTTCAGAAGACTCTTTATTTGCCTGCGCCAACATAATCGACACTTTACGATCGGTATTGGCGCGGATCACCTCAGACTGCTCCTGACCTTCAGAACGATGCTCTTTAGCCACCGCCTGACGTTCGGCACGCATACGCTTATAGATACTGTTGCTTACCTCTTCCGGCAGGTTGATCTTCTTAATACGCACATCAACCACTGTAATACCTAACTCAGAAGAGCGCGCCATACGTTTAAGGGCCGTTTCCATCACTTGACCACGTTTACCGGAAACAATCTCCTGAATCGTATGGGAACCAATCTCACTACGCAGGCCATTGTCGATTTTACGTTTAAGCAAGACTTCCGCCTGCATTCTATTACCTCCGGTAGCGAGGTAATAGACAGCCAGATCATCGATCTGCCATTTTATATAGGAGTCGATAATCAGATCTTTTTTCTCGGAGGTTACAAAACGCTCCGCCGGCTCATCCAAGGTCTGAATACGTGTATCCATAGTACGTACAGAGTCGATAAAGGGCACTTTGAAATGTAACCCAGGTTCATAAACCACGGGTAAATTATCAGCATCACGCTTAACTTTGCTGAACTGCAGGACAATACCTTTCTGCCCTTCAGAAACAACAAAGGCGCTGCTCATTAAAATAAGAACAAGTGCAATTGGCAGGATAAATAATTTATTCATTAATAGTTTCTCCCTGTGCTGCGGCTACTGCCGGAGAAGCGGTCACTGTTGGCGGCGCGCTCAGCTTGATCGGCTTTTTCATCCGCTTTAGAGCGCGTTTCAATCTCAGATATAACTTTTTCTTTAGAAGCACCATTACTCATTAATTTATCAAGCGGCAAAAATGTTAAGTTACCGGCAGATTTATTATCAATTAAGACTTTGCTGCTGTTGTTAAATACCTTTTCCATTGTTTCCAGATAGAGACGCTGGCGTGTGACTTCCGGATTCGCTTTATATTCAGGTAATAATTTATTAAAGCGGGCAACATCACCCTGCGCTTTTAGAATAACCCCTTCTTTATAAGCTCGCGCCTGCTGCTCAATACGTTTCACTTGACCACGGGCAATCGGCTCTCTTTCTCTCTGATAAGCTTCAGCTTCGCGAATAAAACGCTGTTCATCTTCCTGCGCGGCAATGGCATCATCAAAAGCATCTTTTACCTGCTCGGGTGGACGCGTCTGTTGTAAGTTGACATCAATTATCTGGATACCCAGATCATAGGGCTCGATAATTGTCTCGAGCAATCTCCCAGGTTTCCTGACGTATTACTTCACGACCTATGGTTAAAATGTTATCCATCGTCGAATGCCCGACCACAAAGCGTAATGCACTATCAAGGGCCTGTAATAAACTGTTATCGGCATCGGTCACACTGAACAAATATTTTTCAGGGGCAACGATACGGTATTGCACTTCCAGCTCTACCCGGACAATATTCTCATCTTCAGTGAGCATAAAGCCTGATGTAGGCATGGTGCGGAAGGCTTCAATATTAACGGGAATAACACGATCCACAAATTTAGGGTTCCAATGCAAACCCGGCTCGACTTGTGAATGGTAGGCGCCAAAACGCAGTACGACACCACGGTCTGATTCATTGATGGTATACCAACCGCTGACAAACCAAACAACCAGGAGTATAGAAAAAACCGCACCGGCAAGGAATTTATTGCCACCGCCGTTTTTTACCGCTGCCGCCCGATAATTTTTTACCAAATAGACCAGCAACAAAAGCGGATAGTTTACGCAGGACAACATCTAAATCCGGCGGTCCCTGATCCTTCCCTTTATCATCATTTTTCCACGGGTCTTTATCTTTTCCCGGTTCATTCCAAGCCATATCCAGCTCCTGATTAAGTAATATAAATAAATGATATAATGCAACAATGTAGCAATGTTCACGCTAATAATAAAGCAAACATGACATATTATGTTGTTTCTATGTTAATTAACGTTAACTACATACTCTTCTATAAAATGCCCCTGCTGTTTTAATAAACGCTGCCAGTCGATATTATTCAAACGAATGTTTAACAAGCAATCGCCATTTTCCGTATAAGACTCGCTTTCCACACACTCCATTTGATAGAAAAGAGCACGTAATTTACCCTGTTCAGCCGGCACCGATAACTGCAGAATATGCATCTGCCCTGATAAAAGTGTGGTTAATGCTTCAAATAACAGCTCAACCCCCGCGCCTGTTTGTGCAGAAAGCCAGATACGCACCGGCTTGCCCTGATCATCAAAGTCAATATGCGGCCTTACATCGTCAAGGGCATCAATTTTATTCATGACCATCAATTGTGGCACATCACCGGCATCAATCTCATCCAGTACTTTTTGTACTTCATCGATATTGCCGTGATAACACTCATCTGCACAGTCGACAACATGCAGCAACAGGGTCGCTTCACGTGTTTCCTGCAGCGTAGCCTTAAAAGCGGCCACCAGATCATGGGGTAAATGACGGATAAAACCAACGGTATCGGCAAGAATACAGGTGCCTACATCCGCCACCTCAATTTTGCGCAGCGTCGGATCCAGAGTTGCAAATAACTGGTCGGCCGCATAAACCCCGGCATCGGTAATGCGATTAAACAGAGTGGATTTTCCAGCATTGGTATAGCCGACCAGTGAGATGGTCGGCACTTCATTGCGCTGACGCGAGCGGCGGCTCTGCTCGCGCTGTTTGGCAACCTTGTTTAAACGGCTGCGAATGGTGCTGATGCGCATCCCCAGCAGACGCCTATCCGTTTCTAACTGTGTTTCACCCGGACCACGTAAACCGATCCCCCCTTTTTGCCGCTCAAGATGCGTCCAACCGCGAATAAGACGTGTCGAAAGATGACGCAGTTGTGCCAGCTCAACCTGCAGTTTACCTTCATAGGTACGCGCGCGTTGCGCAAAAATATCTAAAATAAGTGCCGTACGGTCCAACACTAAACATTCGCATAACGATTCTAAGTTACGCTGTTGCGCGGGACTTAAAGCATGATTGAAAATCACCACATTAGCCTGCAGCGCCTTTACCGTATCAGCTATCTCCTGGGCTTTACCCGTACCGACAAAGTAACGCGGATGCGGAGATTTTCTAGAGCCAGTCACTGCTTCAAGTGCATTAACACCCGCAGAACTGACCAATAACTTCAGCTCATCAAGATCTTCTTTATTATTTTCATCAGAAAAAGAGATATGAACTAAAACAGCCTGTTCACCCGGCTTCGTAACGATCAAACAAATACAGCTCCAACTAAGAAAAACATAAGGCATTTATCCTACCATAACCATGACAACTATTAGACAAAAAAATGGCCTGCATCAAAGCAAGCCAAAATAAATCCGCTAATCTTGTGCAGTGATAATGATACCGTTACTGGAATAGCCTATTCAGTGTCTGAAAAGAATCGAATTAGCATCAATCAACATGAGGCGTTGTTGGCACTGGACGTGACGGTACAACGGTTGAAATGGCATGTTTGTAAACCATCTGGCTAACAGTATTTTTTAATAGAATAACAAATTGATCAAATGACTCAATTTGTCCTTGTAACTTGATACCGTTTACCAGATAGATTGCGACCGGAATACGCTCTTTACGCAGTGTATTGAGAAACGGATCTTGCAGTGATTGTCCTTTGGCCATCAGCTTTTCCTATTTTATTTATTGTTATCTGAATTAGTATAAACAATGCTTAAATAAAAACTGCCTGAGAGTTCAAAATTTTGATCCGTAACACTTTCTTTGCAGAAAGCTGCACGACAGTTCAATATTCTTCCTGCTCATACTCTTATCCTTCCAAGGATCACTGCCTTTTGACATCCTCCCTCCACTAAATCAAAGATTTTAGTGGGGGATTCCTACTGCTAGACGCTCATGCCCGAGCGCAAGAATGTTTTTGGCCGCGTTCACATCGCGGTCGTGAGTGACACCACACTCACAGGTCCATTCTCTTATTCCAAGTCCTGCTCTACCTTTCGGACTGTTTTGGCGAGAGCCACAACACGAGCAAGTTTGGGTGGTGTACGATTCATTGATTTCTTCAAAAACAATACCAGCGTGAGCGCTTTTGTATTCCAATAGTGTTTTTAATGTAGACCAGCCCGCATCTAAAACGGACTTAGCCATTTTAGTCTTGACCAGTTTTTGACTACTGACGTTACCAACGAATATCGCCGCATTTTCATTGACAAGTTTGCGGCTGTATTTATGCAAAGCATCTACTCTGCGGTTTTTTATCTTTGCATGGATCGCTTTTGCGCGCTTTTTGTTCTTTGCACGCTGCGCAATACCTAAATCTTCCTCTAGCTCGCGGTATTCACGGCCTTTTAGTTTGTAGCCGTTACTGTCGGTGGCTGTTTCTTTACAACCCAAATCAATACCCACACTGGCTTTGCCTGTACCCTGCTCTGCTTCCACCTCAACCACAACGTTGAAGTACCACCGGCCTCTTGAATCCTCATTGAATGAGCCTGATTTGAACGTGTATTGAGATAATCCGTAACTATCCCAAACGCCAAAATAGTGGCGGTTATGATAAACCTGACCATTTTTGAAGCCAATGCAGTCTTTACGAACCGGGATCCAACCCAGTGAGCGTCTAACACCCCCTGACTTACGCCAATTCAATCTGTATTTCTTGAATTGTTTGCGACGGGTGGCGTATTCATGACCAACCATCTGCACGGTAGCAGAATTCAGGCCAAGCGTTTTATTCATGCCTTTAGTGTGTTTTTGGAGATCATAACCAGACAGGAAAGCGGGTTTTACCGGGCCAAATTCACTGACATTGCTCAGTGCCTTCATTGCCGTTTCATTGCAGAAGTTCCACACCTGATTCACACCGTAAGCCCATTTGTTTAGGGTGCTTACATGTTTGTCACGGATTCTTATTTTTAGCGTTTTTGTGTGTACTTTGCTTTTCATAATGATCATAGTAGACCTGATCTACCTGGGTGTAAACACAGTAACAAATAATAGTGTATCCAACTAAGATAGACCAACCTAGCGGCTGGTTTGCTATCCATCTCCACCCAAACAAGTTATGGGTGGAGAATTCCGCAAGGTTCGTTAAAATGTAATAAACGGTTGTTCGCAGGCATGCTATGATCAGCAAGCAACTTAAGGCCTGCGTCCTGCGCCAGCGCAATGACTTTCTCAATATTGCGAATGCCGCTTAACGGGTTGTTTGACTTTATACGCTGATCGAATGCGGCATTGCTGACACTAGTATATTCACCGCCGTAATTAAAGGGACCATAGATAAATAAATGTCCCGCCGGCTGTAGCACCAGCTCAATAGCAGTAAACAATTTTTCAACGCAAGCCCAGGGCATAATATGCAGCGTATTGGCGGTAAAAATACATTCACAATCACTGACCGGCCAAACAGCCTGACTGACATCAAGACGTAAAGGCGCAGGCAGACAAGCACTGTTCTGTTTTGCTATAAGCTCTTGTAGTTGCGGAAAATATTTACCTTGATCTGTCGTCTGCCAGGTTAAATGCGGCAATTGTTGTGTAAAAAAAGAGGCATGCTGTGCGGTGCCGCTGCCAATTTCAACAACATGAGCAAGCCGTTTAAGGTGAGGCGCTAAAACTGTAAAAATGGGATGCTTATTATTTTCACAGGCCTGTGAAAAAGCTTTTACCTGCATAATTGTTACCTTTGAATGAGTAAATGGTAAAGAGTGAGTAGTAAACAGTGACTGGTGAATGGTGAGTGGTAAATGGTGAATGGTAAATGGTAAATGGTAAATGGTAAATGGTAAATGGTGGCTCATCATCATTCACTCATCACTTAATCACTCATCACTCATCACTCAACCCTACAGTACTGCTTTAATAATATCGAAATTATCCGGATCACCCGTTTCCAGCCAGGTGACATTTTTCCAGCCCCGCAGCCAGGTCATCTGCCGCTTCGCCAACTGCCGTGTTGCGACAATACCACGAAACACCATCTCCTCATAATCCATACTGCCCTGCAGATATTCCCACATCTGCCGGTAGCCGACGCAGCGCATCGACGGAAGATCCAGATGCAGATCGCCGCGCTCGTATAAGGCGCGTACTTCCTGCTCAAAACCCGCATTTAACATCATATGAAAACGTTGCTCGATACGCTCATGCAGTACTGATTTTTCCCGCGGGGCGATGGCGAACTGTTTGATATTGTAGGGAATCGCTTCACTTTTGGTTTCCGTCAGCTCGGTCAGGCTTTTTCCGGAGATACGGTAAACCTCAATCGCCCGGGATAAACGCTGCGGATCGTTCACATGAATGCGCGCAGCTGAGACCGGATCTATCTCCTTGAGCAGATCATGCATCGCCTGCCAGCCTTTCTCGGCGGCCTGCTGTTCAATTTCAGCTCGAATGGCAGGGTCCGCGCTCGGCAGCGGCGATAAGCCATCCACTAATGCTTTGTAATAGAGCATGGTGCCGCCGACCAACAGCGGCGTATTGCCGCGCGCGCAGATCTCTTTCATTAAGCGCAGCGCATCACTGCGAAAATCACCGGCAGAATAGGACTCAAGCGGATCAATAATATTTACTAACGCGTGCGGGGCTTTGGCCAGCTCCTCCGCGCTGGGTTTTGCAGTACCAATATCCATGCCTTTATAGATCAGCGCGGAATCAACACTGATAATTTCACAGTTACACTGTTGTGCTAATTTGATTGCCAGATCTGTTTTTCCAGACGCGGTCGGCCCCATTAAAAACAGTACGGTTGGATATTTACTCATCGGAAAAGCCTTGCACTAATAAGGATAAATCGGGTTCATTAAACAGCAATGCCTGCTGCTCTGTTAACTGTCGCGCGCATTGAGTGACCAGTGAATCGAGCAGCGTTGCCGCATTTTGCTCAGTCCAGTTTTTTTTCTCAAGCAGATTCTGCGCTAAGGTTGTCACCAGAAAAGCACAAAACTCATTCACCTGCGCGGCACTCATCTCTTTATTCACCGAACAAAGATGCTCAAGCAGCGCCGGAAATATTTTCGCCAGCGGTGCCTGACGCAGTAATGGCGGGACTTTACTGATGATCAGTTTATTGCCCTGTATTTTAAAAGCAAAACCTAAGCGCTGAAAAAGCACCTGAAAATCCTGACAGCAGTGCAGCAGAGCGCTGTCAAGCTGCATGCGCACCGGCAATAACAGGGGTTGCGCAATCACCTCACCGTTTTCCCAGGCTTCAAAGAGCTGCGTCTGCTTAAGCAGCGCATCGGCTCTATTTAAGGATAAAACCAATAAAGGTGAACTGCAGTTGAGCAACGACTGCCCGGCATGTAATTTAAGCAGCGCATAGTCAGCGTTAATTAAACTGACAATCTGTCCTATTCCCGGATGATTCTGTTGTTTGCTTTCATCGGCCGTTACCGGCAGTTGCGCTTCACTGACAAAATCGCAGTAGGCGTTAATCTGTTTGCTATCAAGACTCGGCTTGGAATAGCCGCCACTATAACCGCCGCCGGAAGGAGCTGCTTTGCGCACTGCCTGCTCATGACTGGCACTTGCTATCGGCATCTTTGGCGGCTGATAAGCGTGCTCGGCGACTTGTGGCGTAGCGTTGCCACCTAGCTCAGCGCTGACAGGTACCTGATTTAATGTTTCACTTAACGCTGTGACGATAAAATCATGCACCCAGCGCGCCTGATGAAAACGCACTTCGTGCTTGGCAGGATGGACATTCACATCGACCTGCTCAGGATGACATTCGATATAAATGACATAGCCCGGAAACATTCCTTGCGGCAGCACCGAAGTGTACACCTGTTTAATGGCATGATTAATTAATTTATCGCGGATCATGCGCCCGTTAATATAACAATACTGCACATCCGGCGCACTGCGCGGAGATAGTGGGTCGGATATCCAGCCCGATATTTTCAGATCATTATCACTGCTTTGAAAATGCAGCGCATTTTTAACAAAGCTGTCACTGCAGATGGCAGCAAGGCGCTTCTCCTGCTGGCTTTGCGTCTGCGCGGCACGATATTGACGAATGATTTTACCGTTATGCTTTAAAACAAAAGAGATTTTAAAACAGCTTAATGCAATACGGCGGATCAGCTCATCAATATGCTGAAATTCTGTTTTTTCTGTTTTCAGAAAACGGCGCCGTGCCGGCGTATTAAAAAACAGATCCAAGACCTCGACCGTTGTCCCCTGCGGATGCGCAGCCGGTTGTATATTGACCTGCATATCACGCCCTTCCGCCATCGCCTGCCAGGCCTGCTCCTGATCAACGGGTTTAGAGGTAAAAGTAAGGCGGGATACCGAGCTGACACTGGCCAGCGCTTCGCCACGGAAACCTAAACTGACAATGCCTTCTAAATCATCTAAATGGCTTATTTTACTGGTGGCATGGCGGCTTAACGCTAAGGTAAGTTGGTCTTTACATACCCCCTTGCCGTTATCTTTAACACGAATACATTTCGCACCGCCCTTATCAATATCAATTTCAATACGGGTTGCCCCGGCATCGAGACTGTTTTCAATGAGCTCCTTGACGACGGATGCGGGACGCTCCACGACTTCACCGGCCGCTATCTGATTGGCAAGCCGGGCAGGTAAGATTTGAATAGGCATTAGCTAAGATGATCCAAAAAGAATTAAGTGACGGGTATGGTTAATACTTGTCCAACCATCAAAGAGTTGGAGCTTAGATTATTAACTGTTTTTAATGTATTGGTTGTGGTGCCGTAACGGCTGGCAATCACCGAAAGTGATTCACCGCTGCGCACCTTATGTTTAGTAAACTGTGCTGTTCCATCTGGAATTTTAATTTTTTGTCCTACCCTCAGTGAGCTAGAAGCAAGCTTGTTGTATTTTTTCAGTGCCGTGACCGTTGTTCCGAAGCGGCTGGCAATCACGGATAAAGATTCACCGCGTGCCACTTTATGGACGATAGGCTGAGCTACTACTTGCTGCGCAGGTGCACGGTAATCAGCAGTAGGGACTTTGATTTTTTGTCCGACCCGCAAAGATGTGGAACGCAGTTTATTGTAAGTCTGCAACTCCTTAGTGGTTTTACCATAGCGCTGCGCGATCACTGATAAAGACTCTCCACGACTTACGCTATGGATAAGCGGCTTAGCGGCAGCAAGCTGCGCTGCTGGCCTTATCGCTTCTCCCGGTATTGTAAGCTCTTGTCCGACAGCTAAGGAAGTTGAACGCAGTTTATTGTAACTCTGCAGCTCTTTAGTGGTTTTGCCGTAACGCTGCGCAATCACCGATAAGGACTCACCACGGCTGACTCTATGAATAAGCGGCTTAACCGCGGCAAGCTGCACTGCTGCGTTTGTTGCATCGCCGGGTATGTTAAGTTTTTGTCCTACCCGCAAAGAAGTTGAACGCAGTTGATTGTAACTCTGCAGCTCCTTAGTGGTTTTACCGTAGCGCTGCGCGATCACAGATAAGGACTCACCGCGGCTTACCTTATGAACCACTGGCTGAGCGGGCTCAGGTGCAACAGGCGCAGCTTTAGGCAGTTGCGCAAGGCTCAGCGTCTTACCCGGAATACGAATTTGCTGGCCCACGGCTAAGGACGTTGAACGCAGCTTATTATAAGCCTGCAATTCCTTAGTGGTTTTGCCGTAGCGCTGCGCAATCACCGATAAAGATTCGCCGCGGCTTACTTTATGGATAAATGGCTTAACGGCTGCCAGCTGCGTTGCTGTGCCTGTTGCTTCTCCCGGTATTTTTATGCGCTGCCCCACCGCCAGTACTGTAGAGCGCAGTTTATTGTAAGTTTGCAGCTCCGTCGTGGTTTTGCCGTAACGCTGGGCGATCACAGATAATGACTCCCCCCTTTGCACCTTATGAATACGCGTCTGCGGGGTTTTAGCCAGCAGCTTTACGGCAGGTTCAGCCTGCACGGCTAACTGATAGTTGGGCGGCACTTTGAGCACCTGACCAATGCGCAGTGAGTTTGAGCGCAGATTGTTATAAGCGCGTAACTCTTGAGCTGAAACGCTATAACGTGCGGCTAAAACGGACAGAGACTCGCCACTGCGCACCGTATGTTGAATCGCGCGCTTTTTCTGAGCAAACAAAGTATTCTGCGGCGGCGCGTCAACAAAGTGTTTATAGATACCTGTAAAGACGGCATTGGCAATTTTATTTTGATGGCTTGCCTGATTGAGTAACTTTTCTTCCCTGCGGTTGGTAATAAAGCCCGCTTCCACCAGAATCGAGGGAATATCCGGGGATTTCAAGACCGCCAAACTGGCATGGACAGGCTTTTTCTTGTGCAGTTTGGTAACTTTTTTTAATTCCTTAACCACCAGATCGCCGGCATGATAACCGACATCCATGGCATTACCCATCGACATATCTAAAAACATTTCCGTTAAAAAAGGCACACTGCTTGAATCTTGAGTCAACACGCCGGCACCGCCTAATAACTGCGAATGCGCTTCATGTTTTTCCATCCAGCGGCCCAGCTCTGTGGTGGCGCGGCGGTTGGACAGCACCCAAACCGATGCACCGCGGGGTTTGCTGGAGGTAAAGCCATCGGCATGAATGGAGACCAGAAAATCTGCTTTTTTATTGCGCGCAATGGCGGAGCGTTTATTCAAGTCGACAAAATAATCCCCCGAGCGGATCAAAAAGGCGGTCATTCCTTTTTGTTGGTTAATTCTTTTCTGCAGACGCTTGGCAATTTCCAGGGTGACGTTTTTCTCATAAGTGTATTTACCCAGGGCGCCGGGATCTTCACCGCCGTGTCCGGCATCAATGGCAATAATAATATCCCGCCCGGCAAGGCTTGCCTTTTTCACAATGGAAGTCGCTTTGCCGGTTACCTGTGTATGCGGCAGATCCAGCACTAAACGGTGACCGTAAGGTTTTTCCGGTGGCAACAGAAATACTTGCGCGCGGCTGGCATGGTTTAGATCAAGCACCAGCCGATAAGTACCTGATTGGCCGCTGGCACTCTCGCGCAGGCCTTTCAGTAGAGGCCCGTTATTTTTTATTTTACTTAAATTGACCTTACTGACGGTCGACTGCAGATCAACCAGCAGGCGATGCGGATGCTTTAAATAATGGATTTTATAATCGGGTTTACCGGCAAGATCCAAGACAACACGCGTACTGTCCGGTGAGGGCCAGGATCTCACGCCTTTCAATTGATTAGCTTGTGCGGCACTGACAGATGCCAAAAAACCTGCCGCACATAAAGTAAGCAAAAAGAGAAAACGGGTAAAAAGTTGCGTGCTTAATTTCATAGTCGCTTTAAAATTCGCATTCCCACTTCCGTATTGGCCTTAAGCATGACCATACGCTGCTGCTCGACATAAGAAAGTGTTAAATCAATATCCGGGGGCGGCAAAACGCCTTCACCACGCTCCGGCCATTCCACCAGGCAGTGGCTATTATCGGTAAAATAATCACGAATCCCCATAAATTCAAGCTCTTCCGGGTCGCCGAGACGATACAGATCAAAATGATAAACCTGCCAATTATCCAACTCATAGGGCTCAACCAGGGTATAAGTCGGACTTTTTACATTACCCTTATGTCCCAAGCCTTGAATAAAACCGCGTGTCAGGGTGGTTTTACCCGCTCCTAAATCGCCATGCAGATAGATACAGACAGCCTCCTCACAAGCAGCACTTAAACGCTTGCCGAAAGCGACCGTCTGCTCAGCCGCAACTAATTTTTCTTTAAATAAATCAAACATTATGGATTTACTAATTTCCTGATATAAGGGAACAGATCAGCGGCTAATAAACCGCGCTCATCATCTTCAGCGGCTAAATCAGCAGCCAGCCCATGAATACACACAGCCAGCATTGCCGCCTGCGACAAATTTAAGCCTTGTGCTAATAAACCGCCTATAATACCAGAAAGCACATCGCCCATGCCACCACTTGCCATCCCCGGATTGCCGACATTGGCCACATATATTCCCTGATCATCACAAATTAACGTGCCCGCGCCTTTTAAAATCACCACGCCGCCCAATCTATGCTGTAATTGCCGCACTGCCGCAAAGCGATCTTGTTCAATTTTATCCGTAGAACATCCCAATAATCTAGCCGCTTCACCGGGATGCGGGGTTAAAATCCAATTATTTTTACACTTTAAGTGCTTGGCCAGCAGATTTAAACCGTCGGCATCGACGACTGTCGGTAAATCACTGGCCAGCACGCAGGAAAACAGTTTTTCAGCCCAGGCATCCTTACCCAAGCCCGGGCCGACCACCAGTGTAGTTGCCCATTCACGCAGTGCCTCAGTATTTACTTGTTGCGCGTCACACTCTGCCAGCATCAACTCCGGGCGCCCGCTAATCACCGCCAGTCTGTTTTCTTCCCGCGTTAATACCTTCACTAATCCTGAGCCGCAGCGCAGCGCAGCTTCGCCGGCTAAACGCACCGCACCGGGCATACCGATATTGCCGCCGACAATCAGGGCGCGGCCAAAACAGCCTTTATGGCTGCAACGCTTACGCGCTGCTAATAATCCGCTCAGCTGTTGATAGCTGATACGGGATGCACTGCTTGTGGCTAATTGGCTGAACTGCTCGCTAATGCCCAGCCCCGAAAAATACAACTGACCGCAGTTATCAGCCGCAGAGCCGGTTAATAGACCCTGTTTTAACCCCACCAGGGTAATGGTTGCCGCGGCTTGTACCGCAATATTGGCAATCGCGCCGCTATCGGCATTTAAACCGGAAGGAATATCGACACTTAAAACCGGCTTGCCGGATTGATTGATCTTCTCAAGCAAAGGCTCATAGTCACCGCGCACGGGGCCGGATAAGCCCGTCCCTAACAGGGCATCGACAATCACATCGGCAGCTGTAAAGTCCGCCTGCTCAATAGTGTCAATGACTCCCTGCTCAACTAACCAGGCATCTCGCGCCTGCGCAGCATCCCCGCTTAAATCGGCAGCATCGCCAATCTGGCAGAGCTGCACCAGGAAACCGGCATCTTTGGCAATAGCGGCAAAGATATAGCCATCGCCGCCATTGTTGCCTCTTCCCGTTAATACCAACACACGCTGCGCATCCGGAAAGTGTGTGCTAAAGACCTGAAAACAGGCCTCACCGGCACGCTTCATTAACCCGTATAGGCTGCTGCCGGCGAGCTCCGCCGCCTGTCCTTCATGTTCTTTGATCTGCTCAGCGATGTATAAAGAATGTGGTAAACTGGATTTTGTTTTTATCTGATCGACACGCATAATGATTGTCCTGTTAAAGAGTATAGAAAATGACAACTCCTACAAATTTAGTTGAAAATCCGGCAATGAAAAAGGAGCCGCTTGATTTAGTGCAGCTCAGTAAAGAGATCAAAGAGTGGGGCAAAGAACTGGGCTTTCAGAAAGTCGGTATCACAGATATCGATCTTCAACAGCATGAAGCGGGATTACAGCAATGGTTAGACAATAACTACCATGGTGAAATGGACTATATGGCCAAGCACGGCATGAAACGCGCACGTCCCGATGAGCTGCACCCCGGTACACTGCGGGTGATTTCGGTACGTATGGATTACCTGCCAGAACACGCCCAGTTTGCACGCAGTCTACAAGACAAAAGCAGCGCCTATATCAGCCGCTATGCGCTTGGCCGCGATTACCACAAGGTAGTACGCAAAAAACTCAAACAGCTCGGCCAAAAGATTGAACAGCGAGTCGGTCAACTCGGTTATCGCCCCTTTGTCGACAGCGCACCGGTACTGGAGCGTCCGCTGGCAGAAAAAGCCGGCCTCGGCTGGACGGGCAAGCACTCACTACTGCTTGATGAGCAGGCCGGTTCGTGGTTCTTTATCGGTGAACTGATGGTGGATCTGCCGCTGCCCGTTGATCAAGCGGTCGAGGATAAGTGCGGGCAATGCGTGGCCTGCTTAAAAATATGTCCCACGCAGGCGATTGTGGCCCCTTATATAGTCGATGGCCGCCGCTGCATCTCCTACCTGACTATCGAGCTGCAGGGCCCTATTCCTGTAGAGTTTCGTAAAGCCATCGGCAACCGCATTTATGGCTGCGACGACTGCCAGCTTATCTGCCCGTGGAACCGTTTTGCCAGCACCAGCGAGGAAGCGGATTACCAGGCGCGCCGGCAGTTGCAGCAGCAGCCGCTATTGACACTATTCAGTTGGAGTGAAACAGAATTTTTAAGCAATACCGAAGGTTCAGCGATTCGCCGCATCGGCTATCAGCGCTGGCTGCGCAATATTGCCGTCGCCTTAGGCAACGCTCCTACTACTCCGGCTGTTATTGATGCTCTGGAAAATAAACTGCAGCAGAGTGACTCTGAATTAGTCAATGAGCATATTCACTGGGCGCTTGCACAGCATAAAAATAACATTCCTGTCGTTAACCAGCGCCTCAATCAGCGTTTAATCAAAGCGGTAGAAAAAGGCCTGCCACGGGATGCCTGATATTCAATGCATTTTCTTAACTGGGCCTCGGATGAATCCGAGGCCCAGTGTTTATTACACCGCACTTGACAGAAAAGCCTTTGTCGCAAAAACTTAAAGCATTACTTTAGGATTGGAGGCGTTATGATAGCTGTACTTTTCCGCTGGGAAGTTAAGCCCGGCCATGAACAGGCGTTTCAGGAGTGCTGGTCGAAAATCATGCTCTTTAATATCGAAAAATATGGCGCCCTGGGCTCACGCTTGCACAAGAGCAAAGATAACCAGTGGATCTCCTATAGCCAATGGCTTAGCGAAGAGCATTTTAAAAATGGCTTTAAGGCTTTTAATGCCTCTGATGACTTAAATTCCCATAATGAGCATGAAGCTGCGCGCATCAAGATGCACCAGGCGATCAGCAAGTCTTACGATCCTATTGTCATGGTGCCGGTTCTGGATCATCTGCTGGCAACCGAGCAGGCACGCTCAAGCTTACTTCCTTGAATCAGGCCGCTAGCGCTTAAACTGAGATCTTTTTAAAAAATAAACAGATCTCAGCGTCATTTTCGACTATTCTGTGCTTTTATCACTAACAGGAGCCTTGCTTATGAGTAAAGCACTAGATGCGCAACAGATCAGCACGATCCAACAATACAGCCCGCAAAAACGCTTTAATTATCTTCTGCAGGAAGTATTAAAGAATAAACAGCTGTGGCTGCTCGTTGATGAGCACGGCTCTGTGATGCTCAATAGCGAAGAAGAGGACTGCGTACCTGTCTGGCCGAATAAGGAGTTTGCTCAGGCCTGGGCAACAGATGAGTGGTCACATTGCCAGGCGCAGGCGGTTTCACTGCAAACATGGCAGCACCGCTGGACGCATGGCCTGGAAGAGGATGAACTGGCGATTGTGGTTTTTCCCGATGAACACAGCGAAGGTCTGATCTTCTTTCCCGACGAGTTTGATTTTGAACTGCAGCAGGCCAAAAAACTGCAGCGCTAAAGATAGCTTGCATACAAAAGTGCCGCTATGATAGCGGCACCTAGTTTATTAAATAAACCTTCCTAAAACACCATTAGATCGGTCAGTTAATAGTAACTTCAGTAACCGTATCCTCGGTAATAGTCGTAGACTCGCTCTTCTTGCCTTCATTTTTAAGCGTAGTCACTTTAGTATAGGTCGTCACCGTAGTCGTCGTGGTATCTCCGCTGGTTTCTACTTTAGTGGTAACCTGAGTATAGGTAGTCACTTTTTGATTCCCCTGACTTTCAATTGTCGTATCTTCAGTTACTGTTTCAGTTATTTCTTCAGCAACTTCTTCCTCAACCACCTCTTCAGCGACTTCCTCTTCAACGACTTCTTCAATTACTTCCTCAGCAACTTCTTCAACTACCTCTTCAACAACTTCTTCAGTCGTCCCCTCTTCCGGATAATGATAATAAATGGAAGCGTATGAAACAGAAGCCTCTTCTGTTGAGTCGCCAATATCGCCGAGACCTTCATCGTAATGGATATCCCCGTTACCGGAAATATCAACAACATCACCACGTAAGGCGCCCATAATATCGCCATTGCCGTTATAAGAAACTGTACCGTAAGGCGCATAAAGGTTCATATAGATATCGCCATTACCGGCAAGTGTCACCGCTGAATTTTCATTATTAGATGAATAAACAGTGAGCGGAACATTATTAGCTGTCGCATATCTGTTTGCAAAAATATTACTACCGGTATCAACATCTATAAGACCAGCTATAAATATTGTTAACGAACTAGTGTCATTGGCTAGAGTAAAGGCGGTATTTTTAGTGGTCATATCACCTTGTATATAAAAAGTGACATCTCCGGATATGACAAGGTCATTATTCTTAATATTAAAATCATTAAAAACATAAACTTCCGTACTGTCACCGAGCACTGTCAATGTTGTCGGCGTAAAACCATCAACCGTTGAGCCGTCAAAAACAACGTTATTACTTGGATTAAAGTCACTCGCAGAGCCCACCTGAGCTGATATTGCATTTATCTCACTCGTGATAGCAAGCGGATCACATTCACCAAGATCTCCCGTATAGTTTGCCGTTATTGTCCCGGCTACATTACTACTGTCTGCACCGGCAGTATTACCAGATGCGGTTAGATTCCCCCAAATGTTTCCACTACCGCCCAAGGTAGCATCGCCATTGAGAACGCTGACATCGCCATTGCTTTTAGAAGTCGCATCGCTATAAGCTTGTCCTTTAAAACTATTAATGTCCGCACTTCCCCACACCCTGACGCTATTACAAGCGCTAATCGCATCATTAAACACACCGCTTTCTTCAATCGCTTCGATTTCTGTTTTTAAATAACTCATAGCACCGTTCATAATACCTTTACTAACCAAGGTAAAAGTATTCCCGCTCAGCTCAATGGAGGGAAAAGAGTAATCCTTACCTGTTGATAAAGCCTCAAGGTTAACCGCGATTTCACTATTCTTATTGCCCGCTTCATTTTGCGCTTTTATATATGCAAAAGCATCGAAAATACCTTTTTCTGCCGCAAGACGAGCATTTAATTCCTTCTGCTGATTACCGCCGATACGCTCCTGCAGGCGGTTCTCATTAATTTGAGAAAATGCCAGCATAGTGGTAATGCTGGTAATAACCAATACCGATACCAGTACAAAACCATTTTGCTTTTTCATAACCATTATTTTTTATCTTCCATAGAACAAATAAATATTGCCCCTTTGTTAAAGCGAGGAACGAACATTAATTGGATAAATCTAATAAAATTTTCTGCCGCAATGCCAGTGTAAAAGTGATTCCATCAGTATAAGAGGCAGGTATGCCATCTATCTCGACTCTCACTTTTAAACCATCATCATTAATTTTTTCAAACTGCAACTCTTCAACATTCAAAGCGATCAATTGCGCACCACTGCCATCATCACAATATAAGCCATCACCATCAGTGCTATAGGTATCAGCGCTGCCTGAAACAATAATATTTCCCAGACAACTATATGCCGTACTGCCTGCAGGAGGTGTGCCATAAGTTGCAGTTAACACTGTATCGCTGGCACCGCTGATAGCAAAACTTTGCGCCTGACGAACTGAACGCGACATGAGATAAAAAGCGCTGCGCAGTGACTCTTGTGCCGTTGCCAATCCCTGTGCAGCCGCAATGCTGTTTTTCAGTGAACTGTAAAGGGTGGTACAGGCAAAGACTAAGGTCAGACTGATCAGCATGGCGATCATCAGCTCAACCAGCGTAAAGCCGCTTTGTCTAACCTTCTTTGTTAAGCACCCCATATATTTACACCTCATTTCCTACTCGCAGCCGCTGCTTGGGAATTTAACATCCATAGTCACCTGGTCATTGGTATCATCGCTGAAACGGGCATCGCTCCAACTCACTACCACTGACATATCTTGTGCATATGCAGCAGGCGGATTATTGTTATCAGTTGCCATACTTGCAGAAGTCAACTGATTGACCCAGTTACTGCGAATAGTGCTATAGGTGCCGGTAGCAGAGCTCTGGGCATTACATAAATCTACCCATATTTCATCAACAAAACTATTGGCGTGAATCGTGGCCACCGTATAGTTAAAACTCGACTGAGAAGATTTTAAAATATAGATATTGAGCATCGCCAAGCCTAATAAGGCGACCACGGTAATAAACATAGAGATCAGCACTTCAAAAAGAGTGAATCCGTTTTCTCTATTTTTCATGGGCAACTACCATTTAGTAGCTCGCTTTGTCCGCTTGTCAGTATACGAATACAGTTTGCACCTTCACTGCCGGTAATACTGTAATTAACAGCACTGTCAACGGCGCCCATTCCCTGTACGGTCACCGCACTTGCTGAAACCGTAATACTTGAGTGCGGCACTTTACTGACGAACAACACAGTATTGTCGCTATCTTTCACCTGCCAGCCATTAGTCCAATCACTATCTACTGCATCTAAGGTCATTGAACTCGAGGTCTTTATGGCTTCATTGCGTGCCAAACGATAGGCGTTATAAAGCTCATTGGTGGCCACGGCAAGGCGCTCCCTGGCCATAAAAGAGTTAAAACTGGGCACGCCGATCACCGCAAATATGGCCACAATAGCCATAACGATTAACAGCTCGACTAGTGTCAGGCCTTGTGAGTGGTTGATGGAGTGATATTTCATAGTATTACCAGCAGGTACTCGGCAGTGTCTCGCCTGTTTGAGCAATGCTCAGTGTGCCGCACTCGTCACCGTCATTAATTCCCCCCTCAACGGGCTCTGCTGTTACGGTGAAAGTGGTGGCAGTCGCAACCGCTGCGCTTGGAGCAAAAGTATAACTATCAGGACTATCGATACTATCTACAACTTCAGAGTCAGTCGGCACAGAAGAGGAGGTCGGGTACTTTCCCTGACGCGCGTTGATGCGTTCAAATTGTTGTGCCATTTGCGTTAGAGCTAGCTGTGCAGCTACGCGGTTGCCTTGCTGGACATGGGCTTGGTAACTCGGTAATGCGACGCCGGCAAGTAGGCCGATAATAGCGATCACTATCAGCAGTTCCGTTAAAGTAAAACCTTTATATCTCATAAACAAAGTTCCCTTTTATAGTTATGCTTTCCGCTGAAGCGCCCGCGTGTTATTGCTAAAAATGGGCATATCAATCAAAAAGTTATCATTAAATAATTTTTTAGCGCATAGCTAATAACCTGGTAATTCATAAACATAGCAAGAGCAGCAAAACAGCCGCTCTAAAATGCAATGAAATGCTTAAAATTCAAACTAACATATTGCATTTATTTTAAAGTCTGCTTGTGAAAAAAATTAGCATGATTATAGAACAAAGCTGTTCACAATTCTGATCCAGAGAGCAATTATTCACAATTATTATAGGTGCCCGTGCATTTTATTCAGGTAAAACGTAAAACAGGTCACCGGCAAGCAGGCCGGTGATGCTTTTAAAATTAATTTATCGAGATTAACTCGACATCAAAAATCAATAATGATCCGGCGGGAATGGCACCGACATTACGGTCGCCATAAGCGAGCTCGCTGGGTATATAAAAGCGGAATTTATCCCCTTCGACCATCAACTGTACGCCTTCCTGCCACCCGGCAATGGTCTGATTGAGAACAAAGGAAATAGACTCGCCGCGCTCCACTGAGCTGTCAAAAACGCTGCCGTCAATGAGTGTACCGTGATAATGCACGGTGACATTACTCGCAGCGCTTGGGTGAAGCGTACCGTTGCCCTTTGTTAACACTTTATACTGCAGTCCGGAAGCAGTGCTTTTTACCCCCTGCTGCTGCGCATTAGCGGCAAGAAACTCAACACCCTGCTGTATATTGGCCTCCATCCTTTGTACATTTTCCTGGCGGTGGAAATAAAAAAACACAAAAACGATAACGATAGCAGCTAATATTAATTTTTTTCGCACAGTGCAGACCTTGTCAATGAATTTAAAAGTTCACTCTACTAAATTTAAAGGCGAAGTGGAATAGAGATACTCTCCCGGGATCAAAGTGCAGCTCAATTTATCGCCATTAATTCAACGTCAAAGATCAGTAATGAGCCGCCAGGAATTTTACCGACACTGCGCTTGCCGTAAGCGAGCTCACTGGGAATATAAAAGCGCAACTTATCCCCTTCGACCATCAGCTGCAGGCCTTCCTGCCAACCGGCAATCACCCGGTTCAGGGTAAAGGTGATCGGCTTGCCGCGTTCCACAGAACTGTCAAAGACGCTGCCGTCAATGAGCGTGCCGTGATAATGCACTTGCACCTTACTCTTTGGCGTCGGCTTAACCTGGCCTTGCCCTTTTGTAAGCACTTTATACTGCAGGCCCGATGCCGTGCTGAGTACGCCCTCTTTTTGCGCATTTTCAGCCAGGAACTGCGCCCCCAGCTGCTCATTTTTCGCCGCGGTTTTACTATTGCGTCTATGCTGAAAAATAAAAAAAGCCGCCAGCGCAAGCAGCAATATCATGGTTAAATTTGACATACTCAGTACCTATTAATGAAATGAAAAACAATTCGCGAATGACAGGCTAAAGCCCTGACTAGTAATGGGTGATGAGTGATGGGTAACGAGTGATGAGTGATGAGTGATGGGTGATGGGTGATGAGTGATGAGTTACCATTTACCATTTACCATTTACCCATCACCATTCACTGTTCACTATTCACTGTTCACTATTCACTATTCACTGTTTACCCATCACCATTCACCCATAGCTTAAAAACAAGGCGCAATCAATTACCCTAAGAATACCTGCTTTTAATTTCCAAGACCTGCGGCAGAATAGCGACAAAGCATTTTACCAGTTGCGGATCAAAATGCTCTCCGGCCGCCTGTTCAATAAAAGCCACGGCATCCTGCACCGACCAGGCCGCTTTATAGGGTCGTTCGGAGGTCAGGGCATCGAAAACATCGGCAATGGCGACAATCCTGCCGATACGCGGAATCTCTTCGCCCTTAAGGCGGTTCGGATAACCTTGTCCGTTCCATTTTTCATGGTGGGTGAGGGCCACAATTTTAGCCATTTTCAGCAGCTCGGAGGCGTCGTCGCCGATAATATCAGCACCAATCTGCGCGTGAGTCTGCATAATTTGAAATTCCTCGGCACTCAGCTTACCGGGCTTTTTAAGGATTTCGTCGGGAATACCTATTTTACCTATGTCATGCATAGGTGCCGCATTCATCAGCATATCCGCCTCCATTTCGCTCATGCCGGCAGCAATGCCGAGAAGTCGCGCATAGTGACTCATGCGCACCACATGCATGCCCGTTTCATCATCCTTGTATTCAGCCGCCCGTCCGAGACGCTGAATAATCTGCAGGCGTGTCTGGTTGATTTCAGCCGTCTGTTCCAGCACTTTGCGGTCCAGTTCGCGATTCTGGTCATAAAGCGCCAGGTGAGTACGTATCCGCGCCTGCACGCGGGCCGGGCTGATCGGCTTGGTGATATAATCGACCGCGCCGATCTCCAAGCCCATCAGCTCGTCGCACACAGTCATCTTGGCGCTGATAAAGATAACCGGAATATGGCGCGTCGTATGGTCCGCTTTCAGGTGCCGGCAGACCTCATAACCGTCAATACCCGGCATCATAATATCCAGTAGAATAATATCAGGCGGGCTACTCTGCACTATCTTTAGCGCAAGCTCCCCATTGATGGCGGCTTTGACATGGTAATCATCCTTAAGCGTCTCAACAAGTACGGTAATATTCTCTGCTGTATCATCGACAATCAACACCGTTTGTTTTTCAATGGCCATCGGTTTTTCTTTCCTTTATCGCTTAAGTATCTCTGTGACTGGAATCAACCAGACAATAAGTTATCCGCCGCAGCGCAAATAGTTAGCCGTTATTTTAGCAATCATGATTTCTTCTTGCTATAGCTATTGCGCATTCTATCCAGCAACTTCAGCGCCGCTGTAAAGTCATAGTCTGCCAGGGCAGACTGCAAGGACTTGGCCAGCGGCGCAAGGTCACCCGTAGATAACAATGCATAATGCTCATTCAGGGTATCGGCGGCACTGACATCAAAGTTTGAGAGCTGCTCTGCCAGGCTATTGAGCAGCTCATTCATCCGCGCCGGAGCAACGCTGTTTTCTGCGTGCTGCTTACTGTTTTCCGGCAGTTGCGCCAGGGCGCGCTGCAGACGTTGCACTTCATCTCTTAACCGCTCGCACTCATCCGCACCGGCCTGCTGCTGCTGCGTCTGCGCCTCCAGTACGCTGCATATTTCCTGCAGTTCTGCGGCAGCAATTAAGCCGGCCAGCCCTTTATAGGTATGGGCAAGCATATTGGCCTGCTGCCAATCCTGCTCGACAAGCGCGGCAGCAAAGGCATCGATAAAACCGGGCAGCTTATCTTTCACCCTGCGCAGCAGCTTGAGATAGAGCTTTTTATTGCCCATAGTGCGCGCCAGCCCCTCTTCGTGGTTGATACCATCGAGCTCAGGAATTTCTTCCTTATCCGGGTTACCCGGTTGCTCTGTTAACCGCGCAGAAGTTGGAGTGGATGGCCTCACCCACTTGGCGATAGTGATAAACATCTCATTGACATTAATCGGCTTGGCAATATGGTCATTCATGCCCGCTTCCAGGACTTTTTCACGATCACCGACCATGGCATTGGCGGTCATGGCCAGCACCGGAAGATCCTTAAAGCGCGGCTGCTGACGCAGTTTCCGGGTCGCCTGATAGCCATCGAGCACCGGCATCTGACAGTCCATCAGCACCCCGTCAAACTCTTCCTGAGCCAGCCTATTCAAGGCCTCCTGACCATTATTGGCGACCTCGACAAACAAACCGTTATCGCTCAATAGCGCCACTGCCAGCTCCTGATTGATCTCGTTATCCTCGACCAGTAAAAGTTTCGCGCCCTGCAACGCAGCAATGGCTTTATCTACTTCCCCCCACTGCTCTTTGCTTAGCTCCTCTTCATCCTTATTCCCCACCGCCATAAGCAGCGCATTCAATAATAACGAGGGTGTTACCGGCTTAGTGATAAATTTGCTGATCTGGACATTTTCAGCAGCTCGGCTCGCCTCTTCGCGGCCATAGGCGGTGACCATGATCACCGTCGGCAGATCCTCCAGGGTGCTGCTGTGATGGATCGCACGAGCCGTTTCCACGCCGTTCATGCCCGGCATCTGCCAGTCCATCAGCACCAGCTGGTAGGGATCTGCAACCGCCTGCTCCAGCTTGAGCAAAGCAGCCTGGCCACTAGCGACACAATCGCTGCGCAGTTCAAAACTGCTCAACATGCTGCACAGGATTTCCCGCGCCGACTCATTATCGTCGACCACCAGCACCCGTAGTCCCTGCAGTTCACGGGCCGGCAAGCCCGGCATGCTGGGCTTGCCATGCTGTTTCTGCAGGGTGATTGTAAATTGGAAATTACTGCCGACACCGGCTTCACTGTCCAGCCAGATCTCTCCCCCCATCAGCTCGACAAGATTTTTACTGATCACCAGGCCAAGACCGGTGCCGCCATATTTACGCGTGGTCGACGTATCGCCCTGCGAGAAAGCTTTAAACAACCTTTGCTGCTGCTCATCACTGAGCCCGACGCCGGTATCACGTACCGAAAAGTAGAGTTTAACCTGCTGCTCATTTTCTTCACGCAGCTCGACCTTAATAATAATATTGCCTTGCTCGGTAAACTTCACCGCATTATTACCGAGATTGAGCAGGATCTGGGTCAGGCGCAGCGGATCCCCGAGCAGCGCAAAGGGCAGCTGCGGCGACAGATCAAACATCAGCTCCAGTTTTTTCTCCTCGGCTTTCAGCCCGAGCAAATTAGCGAGATTATTGAACACATCTTCGAGATGAAAGGCGGTGTTTTCCATCGCCAGTTGCCCGGCTTCGATCTTGGAGAAATCAAGAATATCGTTGATAATGCCGAGCAGTGACTCGGCCGAATAGTTAACCTTCTCGATATAGTTGCGCTGCTTGCTGTTAAGCTCTGTCTGCAACGCCAGGTAGGACAAACCGATAACGGCATTCATCGGCGTGCGGATCTCATGCGACATATTGGCCAGAAATTCTGATTTTGCTTGAGTCGCCTCATCGGCTTTATCCCTGGCCTGCGATAGTTCATTTTGAATCGCCTTCTGCTCGGTGATATCCGTCGACCAGCCGATTATCGCCTGTTGACCGTGATAATCTATTTGTTTCAGGGTGAGGAGAATGGTCAACACCTGCTGCTGGGCACCATAGGCAAAGATCTCATGATTCTTAACTATGCCGTCCTTCTTTAAACGCGTGAGCAGTTTATCGCGCTCATTGCTATCAAAATAGGCCGGGAAAATTCCCTCTCCCTGCTGCAGCCCGTAGAGCTCAATAAAGCGCGGATTGGCCACCTCAATCACGCCATCGATAACAATAGATATACCCACCGGGCTGGAATCGATAATGCGCTGCAGCTGTGCCCGCTCCTTCGCTAAGGCCTTTTCCATTAGCTTGCGCTCATGGATATCGCTAATGGAGCCGGCCATGCGCACTTTTTCACCCGAGGCATCGTGCAGCAACTTGCCGCGCGCATGAAACCAGCGCCACTGTCCCTGCTTAGTGCGCAGGCGATACTCGACATTGTAGGGAATATTCTCCTCAACATGCGCCTCGCCTGCCGCCAGTACTCGCTCCTTGTCATCGGGATGCAGGCCGTCTAAAAATGACTCCAGTTTATTAGGGTAATCCTGCTCGTCGCTATAGCCGAGCAAACGGCGGAAACTGTCGGAAAACCAGAAATGCTCCTCCTCAATATTGAAATCCCACAGGCCGTCACCACTGCCGGAGGTACTCAATGCCAGGCGCTCTTCATTTGCACGCAGCTCTCTCGCCACCCTGTGCAACTCTTCAGTGCGCTCATTAACCAGCTTCGCCAGCCTGCTACGGCCACGTTCACTGAGTAAAATAGCTACCGTCGTCAAGAGCAGGGCAATAAAGCAGACACAGCCCAGGGCAATCATGACCACAAGACGCATACTGTGGTAGGGAGCGAGTGCCTCGGCCATATCGACTTCGGTGGCGACGCCGATCCCCAGAGAGCTTGACCAGATCCATGCCCCCATCACCGGCACGCCGCGATAGTCGCGATAGCCTTCGGTATTCACCCCTCGCCCGCCTGCCAGTGCGCTTTGTGCCATCACTGTCAGCGGCCACTGTGCAGCGCTGGCTTTATCGGGCTGATATCCGTGCAGCAGATTGCCGCCCGGATCCTTAATGGCAAAGCTGAGCGGCTTATTGCCCTGCTGATAGTATTCTGTGACAGTGGCCAGATCGGCAGCAGAACGGGCGCGGCTAAGCAGGCGCCCCTGCTCGTCAAAGGCGTAACTATCGCCGCTGTCACCTATTCGCCCTGCTGCAATAATTTCGCTGAATTCCTCGGCAGGATCAAAGCGCAGCGTGAAAACGGCAATCACGCTGCCCGCTTGATCGCGCAGCGGCTCGGCAAAAAACAGGGTCGGCGCCTGCGTCAGCAAACGCCCTGTGGCATCTTTTTGCACAATATCAGAGAAAATCGGCGGCACCAGCAAGCTTTCACCGGCCAGCGCCCTGGCCAACAGTTCCGGCTTTTGCAGCGCAATCAGGTTTTGGCTGCCGATATTGCTATCACGCAGCGAGGCCACTGAGGTGCCATCGGGGGCAATCACAAAAAAGCCCTGCGCGCCTATCTCAGGGTTATGGTCATTATATAGCTCGCGCAAGCTTGCCAGGGCATCACTGCTGAGCAGCGCCTCGCTGTCACGGGGCAGTGCCAGCAGCTCCCTGGCCAGAGATAATAGCTGAGGGTCAGCAGCCAGGTACCTTGTCTCATAAAAGCCTTTATCCTGCCACAGCATCAGTGACTGTTTCACCGCGTTATTAACATTCTTCAGGTTTTTACCCAGCTCCTCGCGAAAATGCAGCTCCTCACGCTGCAGAGCCAGCCATGTCACCAGCAGGGCGATGCTTAAAAAAACAGTCACAGCAGACATCATCAGATAAAACAGATTTTGCCTTGCAAAAATACGCTCCCAGAGCGTCCTCTGCAGGCGGCTTAACAGCGCCAGCAGCAGTATCAGCACCAGCAGCAGGGCGCCAAACCAGGCGATAATGTTTTTATAATCAAACTGTTTGCCACTCTGTGGAGCTCTTGCTCTGTCGAGCTCCGCTTTCAGCCAATGGTTTTCAATACGATAATGACTTTGTTCACTGATAGCCGCCAGTGCTTTATTGAGGATCGGCACCAGTTCCGGCATGTCCTTACGCACCGCATAGGCGAGCTGATAAGAGTATTCCGTAGTAAAGTTAATGCGCAGATTATGCAGGCCATTTTCGTTGATGGCATTGCCCGCAGCAAAGGGATTGCCCAGATAAGCATCGGCACGGCCGCTGGACACCGCCTTCAGCCCCTCGGCCACTGTCGCGACCTTAAAGATCTCAAGCTGCGGGTAATCTCGCCTGACCCGCTCTTCCTGCTGATGCTCAGCGGGAATCGCGACAATTTTACCGTTCAGCCCCTGCATATTGTGCAGATCCGGCATATCCAGGCGGGTAAAGGCGACCAGCGGCTGATCAATATAAGTATCAGTAAACAGAAATTTCTTGCGCCGCTCAACGGTGGGGTTCATCCCGGCGATAATATCGAGCTCAGCGCTGCTCAGTTTCTCCATCACTTCTGCCCAGCTTGGCGCCGAGTGCACCTCCATGCTGATCCCGATACTGTGCTCAATAAGTTGCTGGTAATCGGCAAGCAGGCCACTGTATTCGCCTTTTTCAGTAAAATACCCCAGAGGAGCCCAATCAGGGTCGGCGCCCAGCTTTAATGTTGGCTGCGCCTGCAGCCACTTTTGCTCAGCCGGGCTTAACGCAATGCCTTTCTCAGCCTGCCGGCCCTGCATATCGTCCATGCTGCGCCAGCGCTGCTGAATTTTAAGCTGCTGCTTATCGCTGATCACCGCCAATGCTTTGCTGATAATAGAGGCAAGTTCCGGCCAGTCAGTGCACACGGCAAAATACAGCGGCACCTCAGGCAGCCGCGTTTCCTTAAGCGGCAGGTACTCCTCGGGAATATCATACTGGCTGATATCGGCACGCGTGCCCAGATAAACACCCACCAGCCCATGGGAGAGTAGTGGTATTGCCTGGGAGAGATTGGCAACCAGCTTAAGTTTAAGCTGCGGATACTCTTTTTCCAGCAGCTTGTGAATGGCGCTGCCCTTATCAACCGCAACACCTCTGAGATCGGCCATTTGCGGATGCCAGACTTGATTATTAGGCGTATTGATAGTGTCATAGTGTGTCCAGGCTTTAGTGACAGCCACCACAGGACTGCTGAAATAGGCCGCGTTAAAAGTAAACTGAGCGGCCAGCTCATCCCTCATCGCCACACCCGAGAGAATATCTATTTTGTGCTGCTGCGCACCCGCCATTACGTTTTCCGCACTACTGCTGCTCAGTCTGAACTCGATACCAGTCAACTCATGCAGCAGCTCCAGATAGTCAACCGTGGCACCGAGGTTCATGCCCCTGCGCCTGCTCAGCAGCGGCAGCCAATGATTAGCGCTGCCGACAGTGACCACAGGATGGGCATTCTTCCAGGCCTGCTCCTGCGTATTTAACTTAAGGCTGGCACTCTGCTGCTTAGGTTCCAACCAGTATTGAAAGATCGCGCGCCGCTCCTGCGCCGATATGGTGTTCATCGCCTTCTGCAGAATATCACGCAGAATAGGCCAGTCCTTGCGCACCGCAATCGCGTTGATTGACCTGAGCTCGCTGACTGTGCCGTATTGCACGACATTACTAATAAGTTCGCTTTCAATAATATAATTGACCAGGGTGCGATTGCCGAGATAGGCGTCGAGCTGACCTTTGCCGAGCGCATTCAGGCCGTCACTGCGCGAATCAAACTCGATCACCTCAATGTCGGGATATTGCCTTTGCAGCAAAGGAAGCAGGGAATGGTCACGCCTAATGCCGACCTTTTTGCCCTTTAAGTCATTCAGCTCTTTCAGATAGGGGCTGTCATCACGGGCAAAAATGGCATAGGGCAGCTTGAGATAGGGCTCGGTGAAGTTAAAATAGGCCTCACGTGCGGCTGTCTGTTTAATATCCGTCATCGCATCAAGCGTTCTGTTTTTAACCGAGTCATAACTCTGCTGCCATGGCCCCGGCACAATTTGCAGGCGATTCGCCAGGCGCTTGTTAAGCGCTTCAATCAACCTTACTTCTATGCCCTGTGGTTTTCCCTGCCGGTCGACATAACTAATGGGCGGCCGGGCATGATGCGTGCCAATGGTAATGCGCGGATGTGCAGCCAGCCAGTTGCGCTCCTTCTCACTAAGCAGCGCACGCATCTCGCTCGGCAAATAGGCAGTGACTGCTTGTTGTACTTTCTGCTCATCCGCCTGCAGGGTATTCTGCTTTTCTGCCGCAGAGACAGCAAGCGTCGCTAGCGGCAATAAAAATAGAGCAAAAATCAATACACTGGCTGTAAAATTAGCAACTATTCGACTCACTTTATCACTCCGCTCTTTACCATTGACCTTGCCTAATCTGTACTTTTGCGGCTTGTATTTTGTGCTATGGCGCGCTTAACATAAACATCAAAACGGTTTTTTTTGGTTTTAATACTCATGCTCGGCTTTTTATCATTTAAATACGGCGCATAATCCGGGCGCTTAACCACCACACGATAACGCGCCGCATTGAGCGCCACCTCAAGTAGATCATCGGCATCATCATCGGCACCGACCACGCCCTGAAAAACACGCATCTCTTTTTTAACCAGTGCGGATTTCTTTTTATGCGGAAACATAGGGTCGAGATAGACGACATCGCTCTGATGCGATTTCAGATACTCATAACCACTGCCGAAGTGCAGCTGCATGCGCTGCTGCATCCACTGGCCAATCTCAAAATCCAGATAAGCGCGCTGTAAACCATCCTCAAGCAGCGCCGCCGCCACCGGCGAACGCTCAACCAGGGTCACATGACAGCCCAGCGAGGCCAGCACAAAGGCATCTCGGCCAAGGCCTGCCGTGGCATCAATAACATCCAGCTGCACGCCGGCTTTGAGGCCGACCGCTTTGGCGATGGCCTGGCCCTTGCCGCCGCCGAATTTACGACGATGCGCTGCCGCCCCGGAAACAAAGTCGACATAGACCAGCCCCTGCTTGGGATCGTCAACCTGCTCAAGCGCCAAATACTCAGGTAACAGGCGCAGTTGAAAAGTATCACTTTGGGTGCTTAAAAAGCCCCATTTCTCGCGCAGACGCCTGGCTTTGTCTCGCAGTACGCTGTCATTACAAATTAAGGGAATATCCATTAAATTATTTCTCATATAAAAAAACCAGTCATAAGACTGGCTTTGGGTCTGCTAAGTAACAACACAAAAGTTTTCAAGTAGTTGAGTAAATGGTGATGAGTGAATGGTGAATGGTGAATAGACTAATCACCGTTTACTGTTTACTCATCACTAATATTTGATCACTTTTGTATGCATTCCCACGGAGGACCGTGGGAGCGAGAAAAAGCCAGTCAATCGACTGGCTTTTTAGTTTATATAACTATTGCAAGCTTATAAAGGCGTCACTATATATAACAGATCGCCACTTGAGACCTGCTGACCGTTGGCATTGATAATGCGCTCAATACGGAACTTAGTATCGGCATCATAGAGCACCGCATCCTGACGGTTAAAGCTGGCTAATGTCACCGGAGAGAACATTTTCATCGCTTCCATCAAGCCCAGTGTCTTGTCGACGCTGACAATGTCCCCTTCCTTAACAAAGTCCGGCTCGGCTGGCGAAGAAGCACGGTAGAAGATACCGGCGCTTTGAGCAATGACTTTCAGTTCATTGCTGCCGTCAACCTGAATAGACATATCACTACCACCTGCAGCGGCAGAGGCTTCCATCTCCTCAATCATCGCCTGCTGATCCAGCTCAGCCATAAATTTAGGCAGATAAGTGGTATCATAGGACCCTTTTAAGAAGGTTTCATCTTTAAGGATACGCTGCAAGAGTGGAATATTGGTCGCAATCCCTTTAATCACTACCTTATCCAAAAATACCAGCAGCTTGTTAATGGTATCGTTACGATCTTTACCATGACAGATAAACTGGGCAACCAGGCTGTCATAATAAGGAGACACCTCTTTGCCTGCTGCAATCATCGACATCACTTCCACATCGTCCTGCTCAGGAATCACACATTCCAGCACTTTACCCGGATGCGGCACTAGCTGCATCACACCGTTATTATCCAACGCGGCTTTTTCGGCCGTGACACGCACCTCAATCGCATAGCCTTCTTTCTGCGGCTGCAGATCGGCAATGCTTTTACCCGATGCAATATCATACTGCGCGCTGACAATATCGATACAGGATGTTGCTTCGGTGACCGGATGTTCTACCTGCAGACGCGTATTCATCTCCATAAAGTAGATGGCATTCTCATCGAGGTCATAGATAAACTCAACCGTACCCGCGCCCATATAGTCAACCGCATCAGCAAGCGCTGCTGTGTGCTTCAATGCTTCAGCTTCCAGGTGCGCAGGTAACATTGTAGACTCAGACTCTTCCACTACTTTCTGGTTATTACGTTGTACAGAACAATCACGAATACCCAACACCTTAGTATTACAGTGTTTATCACGTAACAGCTGCACCTCAATATGGCGCAATGAGGTAATGTATTTCTCCAGGTAGAGATCGCCATTACCAAAGGCACTGCGCGCTTCTGCTGAAACCTGATTAAAGCCGGCAAACATATCTTCGGCTTTTTCAATCACCAGAATCCCCTTACCGCCACCGCCATTCACCGCTTTAAGCAATACCGGATAACCTATGCTGTTGGCAATATCCAGCGCCTGCTCCGCACCGCTAAGAATACCGTGACTGCCGGGCACCACAGGCACACCATTGTCCTGCGCGGTTTTAATGGCGTTCGACTTATTACCCATAGTCAGCATGCTGTTCATGCTCGGGCCGATAAAGTTAATATTATGGCTGACGCAAAGATCGGCAAAATGCGGACTTTCCGACAGGAAACCAATCCCCGGATGCAGGGCATCGACCTCTTCATATTCGGCTACTTTTAATACCGAGCCGGCATTAAGATAACTTTCATCGGAAGTGTTGCCGCCGAGACAGACCAGTTTGTCATTTTTACCGAGCATATCGGCCGGTACTGATGTCATATCCGGGTCCGAAGCCACTAAAACAACATCGATATCATTTTCCTGCGCCTTACGGATCAATTTAACCGCGGTACAACCACGCGCATGGACCAGCACTTTTTTCACCGGCGTCATCAGTTCGCGCGGATCGGCCTGAATAAAGTCTTCATGTTCAATATTGCAGACCGGCACAAAACCGGTTAAGGCACGTTGAATAGTTTCTTCAATGCTGATGGTCGGCATCGGCATATTTTCGTCGATATCACGCAGTTTATCATTGAGATCATCGGCGAACGGGTTAATCACTAAGCCGTCCATTGCCCCCGGCACACGTGACAGATAGTTGGACAGGGTTGCTGTCGACGGCAGGTAGGCCGGTACGACCATCTGTCCGGCAAAGGGCATATTGGTACCGGACAGGTAGTAAGTCTGCGCCAGCGGATGGGTCACGAAACTCGCCTGCGCCCCACCGGTACAGTCGCCGTAACCGAACATAATCACCGGCAGATCATTATCACGAATAAAGCGGGTAATACGATCATTAATCACCGCCATAGAGAACAGCGCGGCCGCCCCCTCTTTGGTCTGCATACCGCCAGAGCTGATAAAGGCGACAACAGGCAGATGCTGCTCCGCACATTCCACTAACAGATGACAGAATTTCTCGGCACTGGCCATATCAAAGGCACCGGCCTGGAATGACAGGTTGGAAACCGCCACACCGACACGCTGCGCAGTGCCGTTTTCCAGTTTAAACTCACCAAGCCCGGTAATCAGACCACAAGGTTTGATATTTTTATCCAGGGCATCTTCAACGGATAAACGAAAGCCGGGAAAATCCAGCAGATTAGCGGTCATCAGCTCGCCATTGAGCTCTTTAAAGTTAGTGAAGAATTTATTCAAAATCACATCATGAGAGTTATTCTTTTTCTGCTTATCGGCGCGCAATACCGCCTGAATCAGCAGATCCTGGTAGCCCATTGTTAAACGGTTCCAGAAATCCTTACGGCGGCCGATACGTACCGGGTTAATGGCACCGTTATACTTGCCTTGATCTTCATTGCTGTCGTAATAGGAAGGCAGAATTTTTTCAAACAGATAAGTCAGGATAACAAATAAACTGGAGTTCATCTGCGGCGCCCCGATACTCTTCCACTCTTCCACCTTGGCTAAAATTTCACCGCGGTCACTTTGTGCGGTGAAAGTATGCAGCCAGGCATTAAAGGTTTCCTGCAGCTGTTCGTAATCATCGTCACTGACTTTGGTTAATGCGTCTTTTAATGAGCTGCGTACCAGTGAAGCAACGGATTCACGGGACAGCTCTTTAGTGGTCATCGCTTCTTTGGCAATGGAAGCCAGGTTGCCCATAGTATTGTCATAGAGGGCATTAAATACCAGCATATGACGGCAGTGAACAAGGAAACATTCGCGCGTCTCCTGATGAGTGACCACATCAATAATGGTCAGTTCACTAAGCTCCGGCCATGAATCGGTCACAGGCACTGCCTGCTCATCTTCAAGATGCGCAATCAGGGCACGGAAGTTATTTTCGGCACTGGTTTTCCAGCGGTTATATAAAGACCAGGTCAGGTTGATCAGTAGCGTACTGCGGGCATTGTTATAATTTGCCTGCGGCTCACCTAAAATCAGCTTGGTGAACATATTACGCTCAAGGCTTTTATCTTCACGTTTGGCTAAGAAGGTTTTCCAGTTTTTATTAAGCTTATCATCGTAAATAAGCTTATCGGGATTGTTCAGCCAGTTGATAAACACCTGTTTGCGATCCGCTTCAATACGCGCTTTCAGATCACCTTCGGGTATGGTTAATTTAGATAAACGGCCGTACTCACCCACTTGAATCGCTTTAATACGCAAACGCAGCGTCAGGTAACGCATATAGCGGTAGGTGGTACCAAAGGCATTGTTGTGCACGGTTGGATTTTTGGCGAGCAGATACGCTTGCTCGGAGGCACTTTCAATAGCCTGCAGTTTATTGGACGGCTCTAAATAGCGTACCAGGCTGCGGTTATAGTGCTCAAGAATATCCGGGTAGTTACGCACAAACTCAACCGATTTTTCTTCGATTGACAAAATACTGGAAACCACCGCTTTCTGGAGATTATGCTGGCGCTCATCCTGGTCGACAGGCGAGTAGTCAACAATACCGTCAATACAACCTGTTTCATATAACTCTTCAGGGGAGACACCAACGGACTGCGCACACTCCTGCCAGGAAAGGTTGTACTTACGGGCGATACTCTGCAGGCCTTTGGGCTGAATGGTATTAAAAATACCATCACGCACAGAAAGCAGAATATTTGCCGTGGCCAGGGGAATAGCGCCGCCCGAATAGCCGACACCGACCACAATACCGACTGTCGGTACATCGACATTGGCGCTTTCAGCGATCATCTGCGAAATGCTGTGCGCCTGGTTGTTACTGTTGGCTTCTTCTCCGGCATCTGCCCCCGGGGTGTCAATTAAGTAGACAATCGGCAGCGACAGATCGGCAAATTTACGAATCGCCTTACTGGCTGCTAAATGATGCTCCGGCATCCAGGCACCGTTATTGGAGCTGCGCTCCTGGGCAATAATACCGATGCGTCGTGTATAGCCGCCAAAATCAAGTTCCATTTCCGCACTGTAAAAAGCACCGTTTAATTGCTCAGTAACAATTTTACCGTTAAAGCCAGAGACAATATCTTTCGCGCCGGGACGTTTATTATCTTCAGCCGGCTGCACTGTGCGTGCAATATAAGCGTCGACATCCAGTTTTTTGATCGTGGCCAGATTGGATTGAATGCGCTTGCGCTCAATCAAACCTTCTAAACGATCTGTATTTGATGGTAATGAATTATCCGGAAACTGAGAAAAGTCTTTTACTATATGCTCAGCATGAAGGAATAAAGGATCAGCAATATGATTTACTTCAAACTGAGAAGAAGGTTTTCCTGGCATACAATACCCTTACAAGAAAATGATAAAAAAATAGACGGCATAATTTACAACTTATTGACTTATGATTCCACTATTGATTAGTGAATGCCGTGAAATCATAAGGTAATAAACTATATTCTACGAGCTTTGCAGCGTTATTTGTGCACCGCTTCACTAAAAACCCCGTTACTGAATCACAAAAATGAAAAATAACAGGGTCTTAACAACGGCAACTAGCTCATATAGTTTTCCGGTAACTCAATTTGTGCCACGCCGCTTTCCACAGCAGCACGGGCAACGGCACCGGCAACCTTGTTCAATAAGCGCGGATCCATAGGTTTAGGGATAATATACTCTTTACCGAACTGCAGTGATTTAGCACCACTTGCTTTTAGTACCGCTTCCGATACCGGCAGTTTAGCAATATCACGAATAGCGTGAACTGCTGCGACCTTCATCTGATCATTAATTTCAGTGGCACGCACATCTAACGCACCACGGAAAATAAACGGAAAACACAGTACATTATTCACCTGATTAGGGTAATCACTGCGTCCGGTGGCAATAATCACATCATCACGGGCAGCGAGAGCGATTTCCGGCTTGATTTCAGGATCCGGGTTGGAGCAGGCGAAAATCACCGGATTGTCTGCCATTAACTTAACGTCACTGGCCGATAGGACATTGGGACCGGAAACACCGACAAAGACATCGGCGCCATTGATCACGTCCTGCAGCGTGCGCTGGTCGGTATTATTGGCAAACAGTTTCTTATATTCATTAAGGTCATCACGACGGGTATGGATAACCCCTTTGCGGTCCAGCATATAGATTTTTTCACGCAGAGCGCCGCATTTGATCAGCAGTTCCATACAGGCAATGGCGGCTGCACCGGCTCCCATACAGACAATTTTAGCTTCTGCAATTTTTTTGCCCTGAATTTCCAGCGCATTAATCATAGCGGCAGCGGTAACAATGGCCGTGCCGTGCTGATCATCGTGGAAAATGGGCACGCTGCAGCGTTGCTTTAGTGCTTTTTCAATTTCAAAGCATTCCGGCGCTTTAATATCTTCGAGGTTAATGCCGCCAAAAGTATCGGCGATATTGGCAACGGTATTAACAAACTCTTCCGAGGTACGGTGCTTAACTTCAATATCGATACAATCAAGACCCGCAAAACGTTTAAATAGCAGCGCCTTACCTTCCATAACCGGCTTAGAAGCCAGCGGACCTAAATTACCCAGGCCTAAAATAGCTGTACCGTTGCTGATAACGGCAACCAGATTGCCTTTGCCGGTATATTTATAAACATCATCAGGGTTGGCAGCTATTTCACGCACCGGCTCAGCAACACCCGGGCTGTAGGCAAGTGATAAATCATGGGCAGTTTCTGCTGACGTTGTAATTTCAACACTGATTTTTCCCGGTTTCGGAAAAGCGTGATAATCAAGTGCTTGTTGACGTAAATCTGACATTTATAAATCCCACTGTAATAAAGAGCAAAAAAAAAGGAAACCGTGATAATAGTCAAATTTTGCACTGATTTACAGTGTTAATTACGCTTGCTATATAAGGAAGCAAAAATAGCGAGTGGCAAGCGCACGGACAATAAGCCGCTTATTCCTTTATATTGGCCTGTGCTAAGCAAAAGCAGATCTGCTTCAGCTTATTGAGCATAAAGCGCATAAATGCTTTGCTCTTAAGTGAGCAGCAGGGAAATAATAAGCGCAGGCCTTATTCTTTTCGGCCGTTGCAGTAAATAACCTAGTACTTCTTCAAAAAAGAAATGATTAGTTGATTATCTGTCATTAAGGCTTTCGCTTGCAGGCTAATGGTTTTAACTCTTAGTGGGAGTTCCGCCTTTGACAGCGTGTTACTTTTCTTTGTGCAGCCAAAGAAAAGTAACCAAAAGAAAGGCTGCCCAAGCCATTTTTCTTGTACTGAGCAACCACTTTTTAACGCACCATCTCAGACATTACGTCCTTGTACTGACTGAGATTAGGAAAATCAGAGGGCGCGCAGAGCTTGCCCGCTCATAAACCTGAACAGCAGTTCAATTCGCTCCATGATTTTCCTTGCTAAAGTGTTTGTTCACTACAAGAAAAATGGATGGGAAATACCTAGACGCATTGTTTAGCTGATTTCATAACGACAGATTGGCCAATTTAGCACGTGCCAACTCATTCCCTGTTATTCCTTTGTCTTACTTATTACAAAATCCCTCATTTTTGTTTGCTTAATCGTCAGCCAATACACAGCCCACACTAACAACCAAAACAAAAAACCTTAAAATACAACAAGTTACAATAAAATGTGATCTTGGTACGAGTAGTGCATTTAAATAATCGTAACAACAAGTTATCAATTTAAATTCAAACACAAGCAGGAGAAGTAATTATGGCTATTCGTCAATGTGCAATTTATGGTAAAGGTGGTATCGGTAAATCTACAACTACACAGAATCTAGTATCAGCGCTTGCTGAAGCTGGTAAAAAAGTGATGATCATCGGTTGTGACCCTAAAGCCGATTCAACTCGTCTTATCCTGCACACTAAAATGCAGAACACAATTATGGAAATGGCTGCTGAAGCCGGTACGGTAGAAGATATCGAACTAGAAGATGTACTACTAACCGGTTACGGTGATGTGAAATGTGTTGAGTCAGGCGGTCCAGAGCCAGGTGTTGGTTGTGCAGGTCGTGGTGTAATCACAGCGATCAACTTCCTTGAAGAAGAAGGTGCATACGAAGAAGACCTTGATTTCGTATTCTATGACGTACTGGGTGACGTTGTATGTGGTGGTTTCGCGATGCCTATCCGTGAAAACAAAGCACAGGAAATCTACATCGTATGTTCTGGTGAGATGATGGCGATGTACGCGGCGAACAACATCTCTAAAGGTATCTGTAAATATGCTAAATCAGGTAGCGTACGTCTAGCCGGTCTAATCTGTAACTCTCGTAACACCGACCGTGAAGATGAGTTAATCATGGCGCTTGCCGACAAACTAGGTACGCAAATGATCCACTTCGTACCACGTGACAATATCGTACAACGTGCTGAAATCCGTCGTATGACAGTAATCGAGTACGATCCTAAATGTAACCAGGCTGATGAGTACCGTACATTGGCGCAAAAAATCATCAACAACGAACTGTTCGTTATCCCAACTCCAGTAACAATGGATGAGCTTGAAGACCTGCTAATGGAATTCGGTATCATGGAAGTTGAAGATGAAACAATCATCGGTAAAACAGCAGAAGAATTAGCTGACGAAGAATCTGTAGCATAATACAAGGGGCCTTTTATGACTAACATTAAAGAGCAAAATGAAAAGTTAATTGAAGAGGTACTTGAGGTTTATCCCGCTGCAGCCAAAGCAGACCGTGCTAAACACTTGGGTACTAGCGACGCTAGCAGCTGTAGCAGCTGTATTACCTCTAACCGTAAATCTCAACCTGGTGTAATGACCGCTCGTGGTTGTGCCTACGCAGGCTCTAAGGGTGTTGTTTTTGGTCCAATCAAAGACATGATCCATGTTAGCCACGGTCCTATCGGTTGTGGTCAGTACTCAAGCGCAGGTCGTCGTAACTACTATACAGGTAAGACCGGCGTAAACTCTTTCGGAACCATGAACTTTACTTCTGACTTCCAGGAAAAAGACATTGTTTTCGGTGGCGATAAAAAGCTAGAGACCTTAATGGAAGAGATTGAAACACTGTTCCCGCTAAATAAAGGTATCTCCATTCAGTCAGAATGTCCGGTTGGTCTGATTGGTGATGATATCGAAGCGGTTGCTAAGGAAACCTCTGCTAAAATCGGTAAAGTGGTTGTACCAGTACGCTGTGAAGGTTTCCGCGGGGTTTCTCAATCTTTAGGCCACCATATTGCCAATGATGCAATTCGTGACAAAATGATTGATAACCGTGAAGATGACGACAGCTTCGAAAGCACACCTTACGATGTTGCCCTAATCGGTGACTACAATATCGGTGGTGATGCCTGGTCGACACGTTTACTACTTGAAGAGATCGGTCTGCGTGTTATCTCACAATGGTCTGGTGACGGTACTATCTCTGAGATGGAACTGAACGCCAAAGCGAAACTGAACTTAGTTCACTGTTACCGAAGCGTAAACTACATCGCCCGTTATATGGAAGAGAAATACAATATTCCATGGTTAGAGTTTAACTTCTTTGGTCCAACAAAAATTGAAGAGTCACTAACAGAGATTGCTTCTAAATTTGATGAGACGATTCAAGAGAAAGCAAAAGCGGTTATCGCTAGCTACAAAGCGCAATGGCAAGCCGTGATTGACAAGTACAAGCCACGCTTAGAAGGCAAAAAAGTGATGCTTTACGTGGGTGGTCTACGTCCTCGTCATGTTATCGGCGCTTATGAAGATCTGGGCATGGAAATCGTTGGTACAGGTTATGAGTTCGGTCATAACGATGATTACGACCGTACCCTACCGGATGTAAAAGACTCTACATTACTGTATGACGATGTTACCGGTTATGAGTTTGAAGAGTTTGTTAAGAAGATTCAACCTGATCTGATTGGCTCTGGTGTTAAAGAGAAATACATATTCCAGAAAATGGGTTTCCCTTTCCGTCAAATGCACAGCTGGGATTACTCAGGTCCTTACCACGGTTACGATGGCTTTAGCATCTTTGCCCGCGATATGGACATGACACTGAACAACCCTTGCTGGAGCAAAATGACAGCCCCTTGGCTTGAAGAAAGTAAAGCAGAAGAAGCTGCAGCATAAGCCGAGTTAATAGCTATATGGTAGCAGCATAAGTTGCTACCACTATCAATAAAGATCATACCTGACTGTTCTTAAAGAACGGATGCAGGAGGAGAATTAAATATGAGTCAAACAATAGATGAAATCAAACCTGGATATCCGTTATTTAACCAACCGGAATATCAGGATCTGATGGCCCGTAAAAAAGCCATTTCTGAAGAAGCACACAGCGATGCAAAAGTTCAGGAAATTTTTGAGTGGACTACAACCGAAGAATACAAAGAGCTGAACTTTGCCCGTAAAGCATTAACCGTTAACCCGGCAAAAGCATGTCAACCTTTAGGCGCGGTACTTTGTTCGCTAGGTTTTGAAAAAACGCTACCTTATGTACACGGTTCACAGGGTTGTGTTGCCTACTTCCGTAGTTACTTTAACCGTCACTTTAAAGAGCCGATTGCCTGTGTATCTGACTCTATGACAGAAGATGCAGCGGTATTTGGCGGTAACAAAAACATGGACGCCGGTCTGGCTAACTCTTATGCCCTATACAAGCCGGAAACCATTGCCGTTTCTACGACTTGTATGGCAGAGGTTATCGGTGATGACTTAAGCGCCTTTATCAATAACTCGAAAAAAGATGGCCATATACCGGAAGATATTAATACGCCATTTGCGCATACGCCAAGTTTCGTGGGTAGCCACCTGACGGGCTGGGACGGTATGTTTGAAGGTTTTGCCAATAACTTTACACGCCAGGCGATGGAAGACAAAGTGGTCGGCAGCAACGGCAAGATCAACCTGGTAACAGGTTTTGAAACTTACTTGGGTAACTACCGTGTTCTGCACCGTATCATGCAGGAGATGGATATTCCTTACAGCCTGCTGTCAGATCCTTCTGAAGTACTGGATACGCCGGCAGACGGTTCATACCGTATGTACTCTGGCGGTACCACACCTGAAGAGATGAAAGATGCGCCGAATGCTATCGACACATTAATGCTGCAGCCTTGGCAGTTAGTTCGCACTAAGAAGATCGTTAAAGGTCTTTGGAAACAGCCGGCCAGCGCCATCAAGATCCCAATGGGCTTGGAAGGTACGGATGAGTTCCTGATGAAACTGAGCGAGCTGACTGGCAAACCTGTTGCCGATTCACTTACTAAAGAGCGCGGTCGCCTCGTTGATATGATGACCGACAGCCACACTTGGTTACACGGTAAGAAATTCGGTATCTACGGCGATCCGGATTACCTACTGGGTATGGTTAGCTTCCTGCTCGAGCTAGGTTGTGAGCCGACGACTATTTTATGTCATAACGGCAGTAAAAAATGGGGTAAAGCGATGCAGAAGCTGCTTGACTCAAGCCCTTACGGTAAAGATTGTGAAGTACTTATCGGTAAAGATCTATGGCATTTCCGTTCATTAATGTTCACTAACAAGCCTGACTTTATGATCGGTAATTCGCACGGTAAATTTATCGAGCGTGATACATTAGCTAAAGGTCCGGAGTTTAAAGTACCACTTATCCGTATCGGCTTCCCGATCACTGACCGTCATCATATGCACCGTCAAACAACTTGGGGCTATGAAGGTGCAATGCAGATTCTAACAACACTGGTTAACGAAGTATTGGCTAAGTTAGATGAAGGCACTAGCGAATATGGTAAAACTGACTTCGGTTACGACCTGATCAGATAATCATATCTATAGTACACACTCCAGCCGAACATCCTGAATAAACAGGCAGGATGTTTGGCTCTTTTCTATTCAGCAAGGAGCAGTTATGCCTAACATTATGATAAGAAAACAAAATGATATCCTTACCGGGTATATTGCCAAAAAAGATCTGGAAGCAGAAATAACCTCACTTGAGTTTACCGATGCAGATAAGTGGGGTGGCAAGATGACCTTAAACAATGGTATGAGCTTTTATTTCGATCCCCTACCCGCACCGCCAGCACTGCCGATCACTATTAGAATGCGCCGCGGTTAATGCCTAATGGCCGAGTTATTTACATCTGCAAATCTGTCAATAACTGCTTCTCAAAATGTATTTAAACATATTTAAGAATGTCTTCGCACTCTGTTAATGACCTGTTTCCAAGTGTGTAACTAGAGCCTTGGTTGGTCAGTTCCAACCGATAGCGATCTGTCCGTTCCTGCAAGATGGATTTTACTTTCTTAAAGTTCATCCAACGACCAATCTCCTGGTCGTCAAGTCTTGCAAGAATGTTTCTCGCAGCATTATAATCAGCCTGCACAACCTCCCCGTTTTCACGGTAAAATTTATCTCCCCTTCGAGTGCCAGTTAAAAGCCCTCGATTGAAAGAGTCCATTTGCGAAGTGTATGCCGCATTAACTAAATGCAAAGACGAACATCGTCTCTTAGATACTGTCTCTAACGCTTCTGCCAGTATACCTTTTGTCCACTGGTTTAATCGTCTATTGGTGTTCTTGCCGTAATTAGTTTTGCTTGCGATGGGACTGGTTAAGTCCTCTGCCACAACCATTCCTGCTTTATCAATTAAGCGATGGGTAGCTGTAAAAATAAGTGTACGCAGCTTAGCGACCTGAATATCTTGTCGTTTATCCAGTTTTTGACGGCCTAAATTATTTTTCTCTATTGCAGCGCGCTTATGCGGTTTCTTTCGGGCTATGGCGCGTAACTTATTGCGATTGCGATATTTTTTATTTAGGTGATCCGACTCTTTGGAAATCAGATCACCTAGTCCCTCACCACACCTAGCGTTGTCTGAATCGACAAACGCTTCGCTGTAGCCTTTATCAATGGCAACCATTTGATCGCCACAGCGCTGCACCACATCAACTTCTTGCTGATAATGCACCTCAACCTTTCCTTGACGGATAATCAGTCTCAGCGTGCCTGTTGGCGCATAGTCGATAGTTGTTTTCAGTGGAATACTGATAACTTGTCTTGGAATGAGCCCGGGCACTTTCAACCAGCATTGTCCATTTAGTGTAAAGGTTTTGCACATGTCAGCCCGGACAATAATCTGATTGCTTGTGTGATTAACACCATGCTTGAAGTGCTTACGCATTTGCCTGCGCAAGAACGGATCACTCTGCCAATCATCACACTTCAATAGCGTATAAAGCCGCTTGAGCGCTTTCTTGTCACTGGTGCGAGCACGAATAGCCTGTTTTACTTTATCCTTCGCAGCTTCGCGGTACGCTTTAATGTCAGCCATGGCATCACGCAAGGTTTCTTTCCAGGCATTAGCACTTACAGCAAAGTTACGTTTTTCTTTCATCCACTGATCGCGGATAGTGCGATCCCACAACTTACTTAATGCCGGAGATAGAGCCAAACCGTTGCCATACTTCACTGCGCACAAGGCCAAGCAAGCGTGCTTGCTCTTGCAACTGATCAAGCTTCCCTTGATTTAGTTTATAACTGTAAAGTATGCGAGTGACTTTCACTTTTAATTCCCATTTATAACTATGTGTGCATTATAGGTCAGCATGCCTATAAGTGACTATTTTTTCGCCATCTAATAATTACTCTCTATTGTATTGATTGACATCCTCCCTCCACTAAATCAAAGATTTTAGTGGGGGATTCCTACTGCTAGACGCTCATGCCCGAGCGCAAGAATGTTTTTGGCCGCGTTCACATCGCGGTCGTGAGTGACACCACACTCACAGGTCCATTCTCTTATTCCAAGTCCTGCTCTACCTTTCGGACTGTTTTGGCGAGAGCCACAACACGAGCAAGTTTGGGTGGTGTACGATTCATTGATTTCTTCAAAAACAATACCAGCGTGAGCGCTTTTGTATTCCAATAGTGTTTTTAATGTAGACCAGCCCGCATCTAAAACGGACTTAGCCATTTTAGTCTTGACCAGTTTTTGACTACTGACGTTACCAACGAATATCGCCGCATTTTCATTGACAAGTTTGCGGCTGTATTTATGCAAAGCATCTACTCTGCGGTTTTTTATCTTTGCATGGATCGCTTTTGCGCGCTTTTTGTTCTTTGCACGCTGCGCAATACCTAAATCTTCCTCTAGCTCGCGGTATTCACGGCCTTTTAGTTTGTAGCCGTTACTGTCGGTGGCTGTTTCTTTACAACCCAAATCAATACCCACACTGGCTTTGCCTGTACCCTGCTCTGCTTCCACCTCAACCACAACGTTGAAGTACCACCGGCCTCTTGAATCCTCATTGAATGAGCCTGATTTGAACGTGTATTGAGATAATCCGTAACTATCCCAAACGCCAAAATAGTGGCGGTTATGATAAACCTGACCATTTTTGAAGCCAATGCAGTCTTTACGAACCGGGATCCAACCCAGTGAGCGTCTAACACCCCCTGACTTACGCCAATTCAATCTGTATTTCTTGAATTGTTTGCGACGGGTGGCGTATTCATGACCAACCATCTGCACGGTAGCAGAATTCAGGCCAAGCGTTTTATTCATGCCTTTAGTGTGTTTTTGGAGATCATAACCAGACAGGAAAGCGGGTTTTACCGGGCCAAATTCACTGACATTGCTCAGTGCCTTCATTGCCGTTTCATTGCAGAAGTTCCACACCTGATTCACACCGTAAGCCCATTTGTTTAGGGTGCTTAGATGTTTATCACGGATTCTTATTTTTAGCGTTTTTGTGTGTACTTTGCTTTTCATAATGATCATAGTAGACCTGATCTACCTGGGTGTAAACACAGTAACAAATAATAGTGTATCCAACTAAGATAGACCAACCTAGCGGCTGGTTTGCTATCCATCTCCACCCAAACAAGTTATGGGTGGAGAATTCCGCAAGGTTCGTTAAATGTCGTGTTACATCCTATCTATTGTCACAAACACCACATACGACACAAAACAACCTGTAAATATCAATAGCTTACACCTGGCACAACAGTTGCAATCAAGAATAACTAAGATGATGACTAATGGCAATGCAGATGCGGCGGCCAGAGATCATAAAGGCACTGTGCCCGTTGCAGGGCAAATCACGACTTTCCCGTCACCATTAGCATGCATCGCGCTTAATTTTTTATTTTTAGTTCAAGGAGAACAGCATGACAACAGAGACACAGAAACTACAAATTGCTTTTGCGACAACCGATGGCGTCACCGTTGACGGTCATTTTGGCTCCTGTGAGCAATTTTATATCTATGAGATTGATGCCGATAGCTATCAGAAAATAGACGTGCGTCAGGCTGCAAGCGGACGAGGGGTCGATAAAAATGCCATCAGAGCAGATCTGATTAATGATTGCCAGCTGCTGTTCTGTGCTTCCATTGGCGGCCCTGCTGCAGCGCGCGTTATCCGCAGTGATATTCATCCGATGAAATGTAAACCTGTTAACGATTCGTTTCCTGCAATAACCGAACAGCTTGAACAACTACAACAGCGTATGCAGAGTAAATCCCTGCCGCCCTGGTTAGCCAAACTGACCGGTCAGGCGGATCAATTAAGCACACGCTTTGAAATGATGGAATAAGGCGTTGGACGCTTGACGAAAGCGTCCAGCCCCCAGAATGTCGTGTTGCATGCCACTCATTGTCACAAACACAACAGCAAACAATACTTAAATATCAACACCTTACAAATGGCACAACAGTTGCAATCAAGATCAGTAGAAATGATGACTAATGGGAGTGTATATGCGTCAATCAGAAATAAAAGAGCTGCAGAATGAACCTGCTTGCAGCCATAATAAAAAATCCAAATCGGGCTGTGCACCGGCTAAACCAGGTGCGACCGCAGGCGGCTGCTGTTTTGACGGCGCCCAGATAACCCTGCTGCCAATCACCGATGTTGCGCATATCGTTCATGGTCCGGTTAACTGTGCAGGTAGCTCATGGGATAAACGCGGTTCGCAAAGCTCAGGCCCGGAGTTGTATCGTTTAGGCTTTACCACAGATCTTAACGAGCAGGATGTGATTATGGGCCGCGGCGAGAAACGCCTTTATCATTCCATATTACAAGCAGCTAAAAAACACCATCCGAGCGCCGTTTTTGTCTATAACACCTGTGTTCCGGCAATGGAGGGCGATGATATCGAAGCGGTCTGCAAAATGGCCCAAAAAAAGGTAGAACTTCCTGTTATCGCCATTGATGCTGCCGGGTTTTACGGTAATAAAAACCTCGGTAACCGCATCGCCGGGCAGATGATGGTCGATAAAGTGATAGGTACAGCTAAACCTGCCCCTAAACCTGACTTTGCCGATGGCGTCGTCCACGATATCGCCCTGGTTGGCGAATACAATATCGCCGGAGAGCTGTGGCATATCCTGCCGCTGCTGGACAGATTAGGCTTGCGGGTACTGGCCAACCTATCCGGTGACTGTCGCTATCAAGAGCTGCAAACCATGCACCATGCCGAAGCGATTATGCTGGTCTGCTCACGAGCACAGGTGAATGTCACGCGCAGACTTGAAGAAAAATACCAGATTCCCTGGTTTGAGGGCAGTTTCTACGGTGTTCGCGATATGTGTGAAGCGCTTCGCCAGTTTGCCAGACTGATTAACGATCCCGATCTGACCCTGCGCACAGAGCAATTAATTACCCAGGAGCTGGCCTGGCTTAATGAAACCTTAGAGCCTTACCGGGAAAAACTGCAGGGTAAAAAAGCACTTTTATATACCGGCGGCGTAAAATCCTGGTCGATTGTTTCCGCACTGCAGGATCTCGGCATGGAAGTGATTGCCAGCGGCACACGTAAGAGTACAGAAGAAGATAAAGCCCGAATCCGCGAACTGATGGGCGACAATGCGCTACTGCTGGAAGAAACCAGTCCGCGCAATCTCCTCGATGTTGCTTATCAGTATAAAGCCGATGTCATGATCGCCGGTGGCCGTAATATGTATACCGCTTATAAGGCGCGCATGCCCTTTGTTGAGGTCAATCAGGAACGCGAACATGCTTTCGCCGGATTCCAGGGCATGCTTACTCTTGCTCAGCAATTATGTTTAACCCTGGAAAATCCGGTCTGGCAGCAAACCAGCAAGCCGGCTCCCTGGCTATAACGCATTAATTTTGTCTTCACTAACGGCAACTAGGAACAGTATATGGCACAGATAATTCCCAATAAAAAACCGCTGGCAGAGCAACCCTTAAAAGTAGGCCAGCCACTTGGCGCGGCCCTGGCATTTTTAGGCACAGACAGAGCGATGCCGCTGATGCATGCGGCACAGGGCTGTAGCGCCTTTGCCAAGGTCTTCTTAATCCAACATTTTCATGAGCCGATTCCAATGCAGTCAACGGCCATGGATCCGATTTCAACCGTGATGGGCTCCGATGACAACCTGACACAGGCATTTACTAACTTATGCCAGAGCCATCACCCGAAACTGATCGGCCTGCTGACCTCAGGCTTAACCGAAGCGCAGGGCGCAGACATTGCCAAGGCGGTAAAAGAGTTTAAGAGTGAGCAGCCTAAATTTAAAAACACGGCAATAGTCGCGGTCAATACGCCGGACTTTTACGGCTCTCTGGAAAATGGCTATGCCGCCGCCGTCGAGGCTATGATCGAGCAGCTGGTGCCGGATAAAGCGCCGAGCACCGTGCGCCGTAAACGCATCAACCTGGTGGTCAGCCATATGCTGACTCCGGGCGATGTGGAGCTGTTAAAGAGTTATGTGGAAGCCTTCGGCTTAACACCTGTGGTGATTCCGGATCTCAGTTTATCGCTGGACGGGCACCTGGCTGAACATGACTTCACCGCCCTATCGCAGGGCGGAGCAACCGTTGAACAGATCAAAACTCTCGGGCAAGGCCTGGCAACTATAGTGGTCGGTCGCTCCCTGGAGCGTGTCGCCACCATGTTAGCGCAACGCACGCGTATTCAAACCGAAACCTTTGCCCATCTGCATACGCTGGAAGAGAGCGATCGCCTGGTGATGCTGTTAAGCCAGCTCAGCGGACGCAAAGTACCGGCCGCGCTGCAGCGTGCGCGCGGCCAGTTATGTGATGCACTCATCGATACCCATCCGCAACTCGGTGGCAAGAAAGCCGCTCTGGCCATGGAAGCGGATCATTTGACTGCCTTTAGTGCACTGTTTGAGACGGTCAATATCAAGTCAGCGGTGATTATCGCGCCGTCCAATCAACCGCAACTGGCAACGCTGCCGGTTGATAAGGTGCAGATAGGCGATCTGCAGGATCTCCAGGAGCAGGCGATGCAGGAGGATGTGGATCTGCTGCTGTCTAATTCGCATGCCGTCAGCATCGCTAAAAAGATGGCGATTCCGCTGCTGCGCATCGGTATTCCGGTGCACGACCAGTTCGGCTGTTTTGCGAAATCTTTTATCGGTTATCAGGGGATTCGCAATACGCTGTTTGAGCTGGCCAATTTATTACGTCATGAAGTGCACAGCATTCCCGTTTACCATTCCCCGCTTAAACAGGATTTAAGACAGATACAAGTGGAGGTTGAGCATGGATGAGTTCGCAGAAAACACCCTTAATATTGCCTTTGCCAGTAACGAGCGTCAGGGGATTCGCAATCCGCTGTTTGAGCTGGCTAATTTATTACGCCATGAAGTGCACAGCATTCCCGACTATCACTCGCACTCGCCGTTTAAACAGGATCTCACGCAGATACAAGTGGAGGTTGAGCATGGATGAGTTCGCAGAAAACACCCTTAATATCGCCTTTGCCAGTAACGACCAAAGGCATCTCAATGAGCATTTCGGCAGTTGCCCGCAGTTTGCTATTTACCGCGTCTCGGTGCAGAGCAGTAAGCACCTGCGCACGGTTGATTTTATCGCCAGTGAAGGCCATAACCAGCAGAAAATAAATGCACGCCTGGCCGCGCTGCAGGACTGTTTTGCGGTGTATTGCCTTGCCTGCGGTAATCCGGTACGCCAACAGCTGATGGCCAACGGCATACGCGTGGTGATTCATCCGCAGGATGAGCTGATTGCTGATCTAGTGACGCAGATTCAAGATAACTGGCCCGGAGAAATAGCGCTTCGCCAGCAAAGGCAGGTAAACAAAAAGCAGGATAGCGATTATTTTGAAAAATTAGCCGACAGCGAATGGGATGTAGAGAATTAAATCAATATTCAGACCACTTAACGGATCAGGATTTCCCTGATTCGCAGGCGTCTGGAACACAAAAAAGGAGAAGAAAATGGCACATGTAACGGGACTCACTAAGGCAGGAGAAAGCTGGACACCCACCTATATCGAATCATTAGATCAGGCAAGCTGTATCGGTTGCGGACGTTGTTATAACGTCTGCACGCGCAATGTCTTTGCGCCGGAAGAGATTGAAGTCGATGAAGAGTTTGAAGATGATTACGATGACGATGTGCGTATGGTGATGAGTATTGCTGATGGCGACAACTGTATCGGCTGTGGCGCTTGTGCGCAAGCCTGCGCGAAAAGCTGCTTTGAAATGGCCCCGCAGTCGCTTTAAGCGCATTTAAAAACAGCCGGCACATTAACGCCTGTCAGTGTGCCGGCTGCTTCACAGTATTTAGATGCGCCGCACATGAATATTCATGGTCTGAATTCGGTAGGCTATCTGTCTTGGACTCATACCGAGCAGACGCGCGGCTTTGGCCTGCACCCAACCGGACTGCTCCAGCGCATTGATCACCCTTTGCCGCTCATCCATATCGGCACTGTCGCCCGCTAACGGCTCAGCCTGTTGCGTCCCCCCCTGATTAAGCTCCTGCTGATAGACCTGACTCGATGGCATCATGCTGTTTTGGTTAATCATCACCACATCGCGATCAATTAACCCCGATTCACTCATCACCGATGCCCGTTCCAGGCAGTTTTCCAGTTCACGAATATTACCCGGCCAGTTATGGCCCATCAGCAGACGAATCGCGCCACTGCTTATCTTTAAGGTGCGGCCCTGATGTTTAGCCAGTTTATTGACTAAAAAGCGCGCTAAATCCAGGCAAATCTTCCAGCCTTTCGCGCAGTGGCGGCAGATTAATCGGCATCACATTTAAGCGGTAATAGAGATCTTGGCGGAAATGACCGTTTTGCACTTCCTGCTCTAAGGGTCTGTTGGTTGCAGCAATAATACGCACATTCACTTTAATCGTTTCGTGGCCGCCAACCCGCTCGAACTCCCCTTCCTGGAGAATACGCAATAGTTTAGCCTGAAAACTGGCGCTGATTTCGCCAATTTCATCGAGAAACAGAGTACCGCCATCGGCCAGTTCAAAACGTCCTTTGCGCATTTTCACGGCACCGGTAAACGCGCCTTTTTCATGACCGAAAAGTTCGCTTTCGAGCAGGTTATCAGGCAAGTGCCGCACAGTTGAGCTTGATAAAGGGCTCATTTTTACGCTGCGACTGATAAGCAATAGCACCGGCAATTAACTCCTTACCGGTACCGCTTTCACCACGGATCAATACCGTCGTATCAAATTTTGCCACCTGATTGACGGTTTCAAATATTTGCCGCATCACCGCGGTGCTGCCGACCATGGAATCAAAGCCGCCCGACTGACTATCCACTTTCAGCTGCAGGTTATCATTACGGTTTTGTAATTCCTGTTTCTCTTTCTGCACGCTATTGGATAACTGCAGGGTCTGCAGTATCAGGTTAGCGACCATCTCCAAAAAACGTGTTTTAGCCGCTAATTCGCTTAAATTAGCATTGACCGGCTGCGCAGCCAGCACGCCGGAATACTCAGAGCCTCTGCCCAGCGGCACGCAGATAAGCGGCAGATCATAATCGTATAGGCTAAGCCTGTCTAAAAAGCGCGGATCCTGAGAAACCTTAACAATAACCTGGGTTTCTCCCTTCGCCTGCACATTGCCTAAAATGCCTTCATTGATACGGTATTTAATTTTTGAAGCATCGCGAATCACTTCAGGATTCGCCCCATGCAGTGCCTGCACTAACATGCCCTGGCGATCTTCATCATATAAAGTGACCATGCCAAACTGCATACCCGCTAACTCATGCAGACAACAAAGCAGCTGTTGTAGGGTTTCCTCCATATTTAGTGTACGGCTCAAAATAACACTGATCTTATGTAGTGCCTTTAACTGCTGCTCAGCATCAAAAGGCTGCTCAAAATTACTATCCACTGACTCTATCATCGAAGATCCTAATAAGCCCGTTACAGGCTAATGGTTAATTTTAAAAATCAAATAAGAAAGGGAGCTGGTCTTTTCACTGTAATAAAGATAACAAATTGTCTTAACTGCTTCAGCCTAACTACGCAACAACTCCCATACAGTTAGTAAGGCAATCAATATGCCAGATCGGAAGCTTTTCTCAACGGGGCATATAAATAAAAGCAATAAATGATCTAAAACAAATTGTGTGCGGGATATCACACTTTCCCAGTATTTTCTCCCGCCCCTTTAAAGTGCGCTTTTCACCTAAATTGCACCACTTTGATGCGCTTAATAAAAAGCGCACTCTTGGCATATTTATCGCAATAGATCCGAACAGCCTTACTATAAGGTAATAACTATTTTGCTTATTAACTATTAATCACAACAGAATAAAACGCCACTCTAAGCGTCAAATTCTGTCGCTTATCAAGGAGCATAAAATGAGTGAATACCTCTTGCTGTTACTGACCACCAGCTTGGTAAATAACGTGGTATTAGCACAATTTTTAGGTCTATGCCCGTTTATGGGAGTATCGAATAAAGTGGGCGCTGCATTTGGCATGGGCTTAGCGACAACTTTTGTACTTACCCTTTCCTGTGCCGCCGGTTGGGTATTGGAGCATTATCTATTACTGCCCTTAGACTTAGGTTTTTTACGACTGCTGAGCTTTATTTTAGTGATCGCGGTTTTCGTGCAGTTAACGGAAATGATGGTCGCCTACCAAAGCCCGGAGCTGCACCGCGTATTAGGTATTTTTCTGCCCCTGATCACGACCAACTGTGCCGTCCTCGGGGTTGCCCTGCTGACCATACGTGAAGAGTTGGACTTTGTTGCCGCCCTGCTCTACGGCTTCGGCTCGGCAATCGGCTTTACCTTAGTGATCGTCATCTTTGCCGGTTTGCGCGAGCGCATGAGTCTGTGCCGCATTCCTCCGTTTATGGAAGGGGCGCCGATTGGCTTTATTACCGCAGGTATTCTGGCAATGGCTTTTTCCGGCTTTGCCGGGTTAGCTTAAAGGAGTAGAAAATGGACATTATCAATATATTAAGTATTCCACTATTAGCAACAGTGATGGGCATTGCACTCAGCCTGGCGGCACGCTTTTTTGCTGTAGAGCAGGATCCCGTCGTTGATAACATTATGGAACTTTTACCTAATGGACAATGTGGTCAGTGTGGTTTACCCGGCTGTGCCCAGGCCGCTATTGCCATGAGCGAAGGCAAGCTCGGCCCTGACTGCTGCCCGCCGGGGGGGCAGGCATTAGCCGAAAAGCTATCTAAGTTACTGAATGTGCCTTTAGAAAGCAATTCATCGCAAGAAAAACAGCTGCCACAGGTGGTGGAGATAAATCCGGAGCTCTGTGACGGCTGTACCCGCTGCGCTAAGAAGTGTCCCTTTGATGCCATTATTGGTGCCAATAAGCAGCTGCATGGCGTGTTAAGTGATGTTTGTACCGGCTGCGGTATGTGTGTTTCCGTCTGTCCGCAGGATGCTTTTGCTTATAAAACAGATCCTATCTTTAACGACGGTTGGGCCTGGCCTAAACCTGAATTAAGCTAAGAAGAGGTAAACCGATGCTTTTTTCCAAAAAATTGATAAAGGGGGGGGTTCACCCCGTCGGCCAGAAGCAGTTAAGCAATAATAGTGATATTTTGCGCCTGCCACCCCCGAAACGCTTATTTATTGCCCTTAAACAGCATTCAGGCGCCCCTGCCAAACCTGTGGTCAAAGCAGGCGATAAAGTGAATGCCGGGCAGTTGCTGGCCACTGGCCAAGGCGGCAGTGCCAATATCCACGCACCGCAATCAGGTACGGTGGAAAAAATTGCCGAACATAGCGCTGCCATACCCGGTGGCGGTAAACAGTCAATGATCCACCTGCTTTGTGATGCGCAGCCGGAATCTAAATACATGCTGCCCCCGGATTACGTTAAGCTTGACAATAACTACCAAAGCCGCGAACAGCTGATTGATATTATTGCCGATGCCGGGATTGTCGGCATGGGCGGCGCGGTCTTCCCGGCTGCCACCAAATTACGTTCCACACTCAATAAAGATGTCGACACCCTGCTGATCAACGGCTGTGAATGTGAGCCTTATCTGACCTGTGATGATCTGGTGATGCAGGAGCAGTGTGTACAGGTAGTCGGCGGAATCCGCTATCTGCTCGAAGCCTGTGGTGCTAAAAAAGCCATTATCGGTGTCGAAGATAATAAACCGCTGGCAGCGCAGAGTTTAATCGATGCCTGTAGCGAAGATGACAATATTGAAGTGCGAACACTGCCGACCCATTACCCTATGGGCTCAGCGAAACAGTTTATTCAGGCGCTATGTAAAGTGGAAGTCCCGAAAGGCAAGCGCTCTACCGATGTCGGTGTTTTTGTGCAGAATGTAGCCACCTGCGCCGCCATCTATTATGCGGTTCGTTTCGCCCGCCCTATGACCCACAGAGTGGTGACCTTAAGCGGCGCTGCGCTGGAAAAACCGATGAATATCGAAGCGCCCATCGGTACGCTTATCTCAGAACTGCTCGCCAGCTGTGGCGGCCTGAAAGCAGACGCAGCACGGATAGTGGTCGGTGGCCCTATGATGGGACACACGATCACCAATATGAATACGCCGATTATGAAAGGCACCAGCGGTATTCTGTTCCTCCATGAAGATGAACTCCCGGAGCAAAAAAGCAGTCCGTGCGTAAGTTGTGGACGCTGTGTGGCCGCCTGCCCGATGGGATTACTGCCGAATGCGATGGCTGAATTAGTGGCCAATGACGATCTCGAAGGGGCCGCCGAGCAGGGGTTAAGTGCCTGCTTGATGTGCGGCTCCTGTGCCTTTATCTGCCCGGCCTCCCTGCCCTTGACCCAGTATTTTTCCTATGCCACGGGTGAAATTAAGCGTCAGAAACAGATGGAGCAGAAGGCGCAACTGGCACGACGATTAAATCAACAGCGCACTGCGCGGCTGGAAAAAGAAGCGGCCAAGAAAGCCGCAGCTAAAGCCGCCAAAAAAGCAGCGCGAGCTGCAGGCAAACGCGCTCCACGAAAAACCACTAAGCAAGAGGTCTAATTATGCCGACATTATTATTAAGTGCGCCCCATATTCACTCCGGCATGACGGTTAACCGCCTGATGCGCCAGGTTATTATCGGACTTTTTCCGGCACTGCTATTAGGTCTGTATCTGTTTGGCGAACAGGCCTTAGTCTTAGTGATGGCCTCTCTGGCAGCAGGTTTACTGACCGAGTGGCTGTGTCAGAAGTGCCAGGATAAACCGCTCGGCAGTCTGCTGGACGGCAGTGCCATTGTCACCATTCTGTTACTGGTGATGAGCCTGCCGCCGCATTTCCCCTGGTACCTTGGTGCGCTGGGCGCGGCGATTGCCGTTATCCTCGGTAAGCAGGTGTATGGCGGACTGGGGCAGAACCTGTTTAACCCCGCTATGCTGGCGCGGGTGGTGTTATTGATCTCATTTCCCGTGGAGATGACCAGTTGGCCGTCACCTGTGCCTGTGTTACCTGCCCTTCCCGGTCTCAACGATCTTGCCGATGCCTTTACCGGTGCGACGACTTTAGGTGCGGTAATGGAAACCGGCAGCAGTATTATTGAACTGCAACTGTTACCACTATTATTTGGCATAAGCCCGGGCAGTTTAGGCGAATCCCCGCTATTACTGCTGCTCGGCGGGATCTGGATGAGCTATAAAAAGGTCATTGACTGGCGTATTTCGGTAAGCCTGATTATCGGCTGTATCGTGCCGGCCACCCTTGCCTGGTGGATAACACCAGAGACTATTCTATCGCCATTGGCACAATTAAGCAGTGGCGGGTTAATGCTGGCCGCCTTCTTTATTGCCACCGATCCGGTGACCAGTCCGACCACCCCTAAAGGACGTATCTGGTACGGCTTAGGTTGCGGCTTACTGATCTTTTTAATACGTATTTTTGGCGCTTATCCGGAAGGTGTGGCCTTTGCTATTCTGCTGATGAATGCCGTCAGCCCGTTAATTGAAAGCACCAGTAAACATCGTGCATATGGAGAGAGCAAATGATCTTAATTAGCGAAAAAATAAAACAGACACTTGCTTACCCGGCACTGCTGATGGGCTGTGTCGCCCTGCTGGTGTGCAGTCTGCTGCTGATCACCAACAGCCTGACCGCACAACCCATCGCAGACCGGCAGCGTGAAGATCTGACCAGGCAGTTAAACCAGGTCTTACCCAGCAGTGTTTATGATAATCAACCACTGGATCAAAAATATGAAGAGCTGCTCAATGGGCAGAAATTCACTTTTTATCGTGCCCGTCTGCAGGATAAAGTCAGCGCAATTATTCTCTTTACCCATACATCGGGTTATTCCGGTGATATTGCCCTGCTGGTGGCCATTAAAGCCGATGGTGAGCTGAGCGGTGTACGGGTACTGAGCCACACGGAAACTCCGGGACTTGGCGATAAGATTGAGCAGGATAAATCCGACTGGATTCTAGGTTTCAGCGGGCTTTCTCTCAGCCACCCGCAGCCAGCCGGCTGGGCGGTAAAAAAAGATGGCGGACAGTTTGATGCCTTTACCGGGGCAACAATCACCCCGAGAGCGGTTGTCAAAGGGGTCTATGAAGCGCTGCAGCTATTTAAAGCGCAGCAAAATTATTTCCTTGAAATAACCGATGCAGCAGAAGACACAAACAGGAGTTAATATGCAAAAATATAATTACAAAGAGATCATTAGCAGCAACCTGTGGAGCAATAATGTCGTTTTTGCGCAGATGTTAGCGCTCTGTCCGCTGTTAGCTGTCACCAGTGGTGCCACAAACGGCTTGGGCTTAGGATTAATTACCACAGCTGTGATGTTCTTTTCCAGTTTACTGATCTCACTGATTCGCCCGTTACTGACGCCGCAGGTACGTATTCCGGTGTTTATTTTATTAATTGCCACTCTGGTGACTATTGCCGATTTGGCCATGAATGCCTGGCTGCATGAGCTGCATAAAGTGCTCGGCCTGTTTATTCCGCTGATTGTCACTAACTGTGCCATTTTAGGACGCGCTGAATCCTACGCTTCAAAAAACCCCTGTTTTCCGGCTGTTGTCGACGGCCTGGCAACGGGCGTCGGATTTACCTTCGCACTGGTCGTACTCGGTGGTTTTCGTGAGTTAGTCGGTAGCGGCACCTTGTTTGCCAATGCCAGCCTGTTACTCGGCGAGAGCTTTTCCCTGATTGAGTTAACTCCTCTACCTGAATATCGCGGCATGTTATTAGTTATTCTGCCATCGGGCGGATTTATTATGCTCGGTATTCTCTTATCAGGTAAACGCCTGCTTGACTCTTTCCTCAAACCCAAAGCAGACACGGCAAAAGTCGGCAATGAATTTTCCTGCAATGTTGACTAATTCAGGGGCTTTGCAAAACAGCAGTATAAGGAGCTGATATTATGAAATTAAGTGTTGCCTACGCGGCCGGCAGTGACAGTTTTCGCCAGGAGCTGGATTTACCTGAGCCGGTCACGGCTGAGCAAGCCATTGTCCAGTCGAGACTGCTTAGCAGCTTTAGCGACCTGGATCTGGATAAATTAAAAATAGGTATTTTTGGCAAGGTCTGTAAAAAAAGCCAGCAACTCGAAGAGGGGGATCGCGTTGAAGTTTATCAGCCGACTCTGGTCAAAGAGATAGATGACGACGACGATGAGGAGTGGTAGATGTTACGTGATATTATCGAGATTGATGAACAGTTGTGTAATGGCTGTGGAGACTGTGTTCCCGCCTGCCATGAAGGTGCTTTGCAGATTATTGACGGCAAAGCCCGCCTGATTAGCGATTTGATGTGTGATGGCCTGGGCGCCTGTCTCGGTGAATGTCCGACGGGGGCGATGCGCGTCGTGCAGCGTGAAGCTGCCCCCTATGATGAGCGCCAGGTGATGGTCAATATTATTAAAGGGGGTGAAAAGGTAATTAAAGCACACCTGCAACATATGCTGGATCACAACGAGCTGCACTATTACGCTACCGCGATCCAGGTATTAAAAGAGCAAAACATTGCCATTCCTGAATGCCAGGCCAAGAGCAAGACTCAGGCTTGTCCGGGCAGCCAGAGCAGCAAGCTCATCACTGAGGATGCACCTGCCACCAGCACAACCGGCAGCCAGCTCAGCCACTGGCCGATACAGTTACACCTGATCAATCCAAGCAATCCGGACTTTGCCGGTGCGGATCTATTACTGGCTGCCGACTGCAGTGCCTTTGCCGCCGCTGATTTTCATCAAAGCTACCTGGCCGGAAAAAAATTAGCCATCGCCTGTCCTAAACTGGACAGTAATCAGGACAGCTATATTGAAAAACTGAGCCTAATGATCCGTTATGGCAAATTAAACAGCCTGACCATACTGCGCATGGAAGTGCCCTGCTGCGGCGGTTTAACTAAATTAGCGCAAACAGCGATGCAGCAGGCGCGACGCAATATTCCGATGCAAGTGATCACCATTAATAAAAACGGCGTCATTGTCGATTAACAGCTCCTAACGCCTGCACAGCAAAACGCCTGCATCTCACCTGCAGGCGCTTTTTTATTTTCAACCCAGCCAACCTGACACACTGCTATTTTTGATAATCCGTAACCTGCTGAAAGCTTCGTAAATGGCTGCGAGGCAAGACTGTTTATTATCGCAGCCTGATAATTAATTTGATTCTTTGTGATATCTCACACAAATTCAGCTGATTGTTGAAAACAATTGTATCTCTTGTCTTAAATGCCACAATCGCCATATTTCACAAAAGCTTCAAAAACAAAAATAAAACATAAAAATCAATAGCTTACATAAAAACCAAAAAAAAATAATAAGCAGGCATAGATCCTGCAAAATACAAATTACTATGGGAGAGTAATTTTAACTTACAGGAGAATCACAATGGCTAAAACAGGCATTATCTTTGGAACAGATACAGGTAAAACACGTAAAGTCGCAAAACAAATTTATAAACTGCTCGGCAGTGATGATGTGGCTAAACCTATTAATATTAACCGTTGCTCAATCGATGAACTGCTGGCGTTTGATAATTTAATTATCGGCACGCCCACTTTAGGGGAAGGTGAGCTTCCGGGCTTATCGGTTGACTGTGAGAGTGAAAGCTGGGAAGAAGCAGCTGGCGACCTTGAGGGTGCAGATTTCAGCGGTAAAACCATCGCTCTTTACGGCCTCGGTGACCAGGAAGGTTATCCCGATGAATTTGTTGATGGCCTGGGCGAGCTTTATGACATCTTCTCCGGCGCAGGGGCGACTATGGTTGGTCGCTGGCCAAACGATGGCTATAGCTTTAACAGTTCAGCGGCGTTAGACGGTGATGAATTTGTCGGCCTGGTACTTGACTTGGATAATCAGGCCGGATTAACAGATGAGCGCTTAAGCCAATGGCTGGAAACAGTAAAACCTGAGCTAGGCTTATAATCCTAACGAGTATTATACGCCGTCCTCTGCGACGGCGCTGCCAGCCGTAATTAATAGTAAAAATATCAGCTGCCACTGACAGTTCGATAAGTAATGTACTGCCAGCACAGATAAAGTCTGCAGCGACTTTATAACGACACAAGGGGGTAGAATGGAGCAAATCCTTGCAAATAATGGCGATCACGCCATTATCGAACGCTTATCAGAGAAAATTGTACGCTCAATTCACTATTCTGCAGCTAATCTTGCATACTGCAAACAAATCATGCATGCCCAGTTATCCGGACGTATTCTTTTACCCCATGGCCTGGGACTCGATAAAGCAGAGTACCAGGAACTGCGCAAAGCCATTGATGATGCCGATTTAACACATCAGGAGATCGCATGGTACAAAGATGACTGGCAGTTTATTCGTGAACGCGCTGAATTTTGCGGCGAGCTGTTTGCCATGAAAGAAGATGAGCGCCGTTCGTTAATCGATCTGTTATGCCGTTATCGCAATAAGCAGAATCCCTCTTCAGAAAAGATGGCCGTGATTATTGCCACAGCCTGCTTGACTAAGTTCCATCTCTGGGAAAGCCTCGGCCTGCAGGAGCGCGCACAACTCGGAGAGATAATCGCGCATAATTTCCCGGAACTATACGCGCTTAATACAGAAAATATGCGCTGGAAACGCTTTTTTTACCGTCAGCTTTGCCAGGAAGGCGGTGATTATATCTGCAGAGCCCCCAGTTGTGAGGAATGCAAATCTTACACAGAATGTTTTGCCTGAATAACAATGGAGAAGATAATGAGTGGCAAGAATAAGCGCACGGATAATTATCCCCCCTTTTCCGGTATCTGCTGCTATGTAAACGCAGACAGGCTGCTCTCTCTACTCGACGAAAACCTCAGTTGCGCTAATGGCGAACAAAGATGGCAGATTTACTTTGCCCGGAAAAGAGCCCGGCACAAAGAAGTGCAACATAATAATCTGCATTTTATCGCTAAGCAGAGCAATGCGCTCTGTGAATATTTTACAAGCTGCAATGATGAAGAAGCTAAATCACTGCTGGGCAAGATTAAGCAGGAATGTTGTTAATACCTGTTAAGCATAACGGCACAAAATAATTGCTGAAGCGTTAAAACAAACCGTGACCGGCTGTTTTACCTGTAGCGCCATTTGTTTCAGGCTTTCTTCGGTAATGGTAATACTCAGGGATTTCTGATCGGCCAGTTCGACACTGATATCTGAGCAGACGGCGCCCGGTTGAATGCGGCTGATCACACCTTGCAGTTGATTGTTGGCAGAGAGTTTGAGGTTACTGCCCTGCTGCAACACCATTTGCGAGGATTTAATCAACGCCACCAGTTCCTGACCAAACTCAATGCCTAAGGATTGTGCTGAATCTTTAGTCACTGCTGCTACGAGCTTCAGTTGCTCACTAATCTTCAGTTCGACGATCACGTTAACGGCGCCAATGGTTACAGAGGTTACCGTCCCCGTGAGCTGATTACGGGCGCTGGTTTTAAAATTAACCCGCGACATCAGTTTTCGAAAATCATTAATCTCTTTGGCCTCAGGCATATCAACCAGTGCCTGCTGCAAGCGCTCTAAACTTTGCTGGTATTCGATGGCCATCGCTTTATACATGCTGATCAGCTTTTTCGCATAAGGCGTCAGCTGAGTTCCGCCGCCATTTTTCCCCCCGGTGGAACGGATCACCAGCGCTTCTGTGGAGATATTATTCATTGAGTCGAGCGCATCCCACGCTGCTTTGTAAGACATAGGCAAAGAGCGGGCTGCGGCACTTAATGAGCCATATTCGCCAATCGCATCGAGCAAACGAATGCGATTATCATTTAAAAATTGCCCGATCTCGGTACTTAAACTGAGCTTGGCTGCTCCTATTATGCTGTCATCTGTGCTCATCAACCCTCTCTTCTTTTTGCATGTTATTCTGTTGCAATCATAACATTAGATGCTTTAACTACCGCATAAGCCTGCATCCCTTCTTTAAGTCCCAGGGATTCACAAGCTTGCTTAGTGATAATGGACACGACTTCAACACCTGGTGCCACTTCGATATCCACTTCTACATTCACAGCGCCTTCTGTGATCTTAAGTACTTTACCAGCAATAACATTTCTTGCACTTAGTTTCATATTCTATTTCCTTGCTTAATCTTGAAAATTACAACACAGCAACTGACTTCACCTGTGCCCAAACAGGCGTTCCCGGCTGCAGTTGCAGTCGATTGACAGAGTAGCTGGAGATTTGTGCCAACAGCTTCTGTCCCTTGGCCAGCTCAAGGGTTACCAGGATCTTACCCGCTTGTTCTCCGGGATCGATACGCAATACCCGCCCCGGAAATATATTTAAAATACTGCAGTGGGAGGGCTTTTGCGTACATAAGCTGACATCGCTGGCGTGAATACGGCAGCGAATGGGAAAGTCCAGCGCTATTGGCCGGTGGGTTAATCTTAAAGTCAGATCCTTAGCGCTCACTTCAGTTATTAAGTCCTCACGCTGGGCGCTAACCCTGCCTTCAAACAGGGTACTGGCACCATCACCGAAGAGTAAGGCAAAGCGCGGATCCACCATGATCTCCTTGAGCGGCCCGGAGCAGAGCAGCCTGCCCTGGTCAAGCATGATAATATGATCGGCCAGACGCACCACTTCATCAGGCGCATGACTGACATAGACGACCGGAATCGACAATTCACGGTGCAGCTCTTCCAGATAGGGCAAAATTTCACGTTTGAGTCGCCTGTCCAAGGCGGAAAGCGGTTCATCCATTAACAGCAATTCCGGTGAGCGTAACAGTGCCCGTGCAATCGCAACCCGTTGTCTTTCTCCACCTGAAAGCGCCGCTGGCGGGCGTGATAATAATGCGCCGATACCGAGCAATTCAATCACCGAGTCAGGCTTCACCTTGCGCTTCTCTTTTGCCAAGCGTTTTAAACCAAATTCAAGATTCTGCTGCACATTAAGGTGCGGGAAAAGACTCGCTTCCTGAAACACATAACCAATTTCACGTTGGTTGGCCGGGACAAAAATCCCCTGCGCTTCATCCTGCCAAACCTTGTTACCGATCTGAAAAAAACTATTGGGTAAGCGTTCCAGTCCGGCTATGGCACGCAAACAAGAGGTTTTGCCTGAGCCTGATGGCCCAAACAAAGCCGTAACACCTTTATCAGGCAAAGTAAATGCGACATTCAGTTGAAAGTCACCGTGATCGGCCTGAAAACGCCCTTGTAATAGACTCATGCCATACTCCTTTGCGCAGCCTTGTGGTTGACCAGATAGATAAGTAATAAGGCTAAGAATGAAAAGGCCATCATGCCGCCCGCCAGCCAATGTGCCTGGGCATATTCCATGGCTTCCACATGGTTATAGATCTCAACCGATAACACGCGGGTTTTCCCCGGAATATTACCACCGATCATCAGCACTACCCCGAATTCACCAATGGCATGGCAAAATCCCATTACCATCGCGGTAATAAACCCCGGCCGTGCCAGAGGAATAACGACATTGCAAAAACAGTCCCAGGAAGAGGCGCCTAAAGTAGCAGCGACTTCCAGTGGCCGCTTACCAATCGCTTCAAAGGAGTTTTGCAGCGGCTGTATCACAAAGGGAAACGAGTGCACCGCGCAGGCAATGGCAATACCGGTAAAACTAAAGGGCAAAGAGCCCAATCCCAACGCCTCGGACAGTTGCCCGATAGGTCCGTTGGGGCCCATTAATAACAACAGATAAAAGCCCAGCACCGTCGGCGGCAGTACCAGCGGCACCGCAAACAGCGCACTAATAACGGGTTTATAGCGGGATTGGGTTTGTGATAACCACCAGGCCAGCGGTGTGGCCACCAGCAGCAAAATCACGGTGACAATTAAGGCCAGCTTTAGGGTCAGCCAGACAACGCTGAAACTCGTTTCAAACATTGATATCTCCCTGCGGGTAAAACCTGACTTGAATGTCTTTCGGTCTGGCTTGATAGGGCCATGAGGTAACTAACAAATCGGCACCACAGGCGGCATACTCTGCCGCATTATCCAGATTGACACCGCCTGCCGCGGCAAGCAGCGGTAAGCGTCCTTGTTGCGAGAGTTGTTGTCGGCACTCTTTAACCTGCGCCGGAGTAAACTTTTCCAGCTGCAACAGATCAACGCCGGCGGCTGTCCAGCGCAATGCGTCTGCTATTGAATCGACTTCGACCGTGGTATTCAATTCCGGGCTGTAGGCTTTGCTTCGGCTAATCAGCTCTTCCGGGCTGGCTGAGCTAAACTGACAGTGCTCAGCAAAGATCAGTATACTCTCGGACAAACCTAAACGGTGCAGCGCAGCACCGCCGCTGCGCACTGCTTTAACGCTCATTTTTTTGGTGCCGGGCGTATTTTTACGCGTGCAGGCAATATGCGCCTTAGGATTAACCTTTTTGACCGCTTCTACCAGCTGGTAGCTGGCCGTGGCGATCCCGCCACTCCATTCCATCAAGTTTTGACAGATCTTCCAGCAGGCTAAAGCCGTTGCACTGCTGCCCGTCGCCGACAGCAGCAAGGTTCCTGCTTCAACCCATTGCCCGGAATGCTTGAGCAATTCAACCCTCAGTCCCTTTAAAGTCAGCAGGCGAGCCACCTCTTCGACAGCACAGCAACACATAGCATAGCGGGCACTAAATTCTATACGCCCATGTTGCCTTTCTAACTGCAAAGCTGAGGTAGTGAGATCGCCCAAGGGCACATCTTCCTGATACAAGGCAAGCAAGTCCTGATCATCGAGCACAATGTCATTTATCATAAATCAAATCTCCTTTTTTAGATCTCATAGCCAAATGAACGAATCGTCTGTTTAGCCGCTTCGCTTTGTAAAAATACCAGTAAGGATTGCGCAACCGCATTGCTTTCCCCTTGCTTTAACAGCACTGCATCCTGTTTTAGAGCGCGGTGCAGCTCCCCCGGCACCAGCCAGGCACTGCCCTCTGTGATTTTACCGTTCTGATAAACCTGAGATAAGGCGACAAAACCACAAGTGACGGTTTCGGAACTGACATATTGATAGGTTTGGCCAATATTATGCCCTTCAACAATTTTGCCTTGCGCCTTTTCATAGACGCCCAGTTTTTTCATCATATCTATTGTTGCTGCGCCATAAGGGGCATTTTTAGGGTTGGCAATGGCAATATGCTCGCTTTGAGAAAGCGCATCGATAAAATCCTGTTCGCTTTTATAGCCCGCTTTTTTCGACCAGAATGCCAGTTGCCCCTGAGCATAGGTAAAACGCGAACCGTTAATAGCCAGCTTTCCCCCCTCTAGTGCTTTCGGGCGACGTTGATCAGCGGCTAAAAACAGCTCAAATGGCGCGCCATTTTTAATTTGTGCGTATAAAGTCCCCGTTGAGCCGGCAGAAAGCATCACCCTGTTGCCTGTTGCCTGCTCAAACTCTTTTGCCAATTGCTGCATCGGCTTATAGAAGTTAGACGCCACGGCCACTTTTACCTCTCCAGCCTGAGCAGCACCGGCAGCCACTAGTGTTATCATCAACAGTATTCGTTTAAAGATCGTCATATTTATTACTCCATCCCTTTATTAATAAAAGTGCGATACGTTAGATCGGCATTTCTTGTGGCATTTGCATCATCGTCGTTATCTACTTGTAAATATAACGACAAGAAAACACACAGTTTTGCTCACCTTCAAGATCTTGCTGAAATCAACATAGCGGTCGTATAACAGTAAGTTATTCAGTCATAGTGTTGGCTTACAAGCCAGGAATAGAGCCTGTAGAAAACCTTTTACCATGATTCGTTATATAGCTAGCAAGGACAATACCAACTTTAAAATGTGCGCCAAACCGCCATTATCAGCGCTAATCAGCCCTTTTTGGCAGGCCATCGCCATGTAACCTTGTATACAACCCAACATTTTACCTCACAATATTTACATTATTATCTATTAACCTTTGCTTAGAGCACTTTAAACCAACCATCAGTTTAAAAAAATAACATTAAAATTCAGATACATATAAACCACTGTCATTTTTTAGGTCATATTGGCACTGCCATTGCTAATCGTTATATTCAACAATAGATAACGGAGTAACTATGAAAACAGCACAACTATTAATGACCACATTCAGCCTTTTATCTCCTTTAACGGGGGCAGCCCAGTCCTTTGAGGTTAAGATCCCCGGAGAGATCGACTTTTATGGCAAAGCCGAACTGGCGATGACCCATGCCGATAGCGGCGTATTAAAGCGAGTAGATAAGGGCACTCACCTGAACTCTATTTTTAGCCGCGCGGGAGTGAAAGGAAGCTACCCATTAAGCGATGATGCGCAGGTGGTTTATACCCTGGAGGTCGAGGTGAGCGGCTTTGATGATAGCAGCAAAGATCAGCCATTTTCGGCGCGTAACACCTTTATGGGGCTGAGATCTATCACTTATGGCAGCTTGCTCCTTGGCCGCAATGACACGCGCTTTAAAAAATCAGAAGGTTGTGTCGATCTGTTTAAGGAGCGTGAAGGCAACCTCAAACAGATCTTTGCCGGCCAGGAGCGCTTTGGTGATACCGCCACCTATATATCCCCCGCTATTAAAGGCCTCACATTGGGGGCTACCTGGATATTAGGTGATGATGCCGAGAGTCAAATTAACGAAAAAGATGGCTATAGTTTTTCAGCCACTTATGGCGACAGCAAACTTAAGAAGCACTCTTTTTACCTTGCGGCTGCAGTTGATCAAGAAGTCAAAGGCATTGATGCCTGGCGACTTGTCGGGCAGGTTGATTTAGGCCTGGTACAGTTAGGTGGTCTGTTCCAGTCTACGGAAAAAGACAGCGCTTCTCTTACTGGTGAAGGCTTTATGGTGAATGTTGCCATGCCATTTGCAAACAATATTGCCAAGCTGCAATACAGTTACGACAACGCAAAAATGGTGCACTCAGAAAACGCGAAAATGCTCTCACTGGGCGTAGATCACAACTTTTCCAGCAGTACAACAGCTTATCTAGCGGCGACTCGCCTTGACCTGGAAACGCAGGATGACACAGCTGTTTCTCTTGGTCTTCGTCATTTCTTTTAAGCACACAACAACGCTAGGAGTTTTTTATGAGATTATTACCAATAGGATTTACCCTGTTATGGCTTAGCCTGGTTAGTTTTAGCAGTTGTGCCCAGCCACTGCTTGTCGGTGTTGCCGGCGGTTTTAAACCCGCTATGGAACCCTTGATTAAATTATTTGAACAACAAACCGGGCAGGAGGTGTTAGCCTCTTATGCCTCGGTTGGCGCGCTGTATGCCCAGATTCAGGAAGGCGGCCCGTTTGATCTTTTCATCAGTGCAGATAGTCAGGCGCCTCAGCGCCTGGAAGAACAAGGGCTTGGCGTTCAAGGCTCACGGATCAGCTATGCCGTTAGCCAATTAGTATTATGGTCCTCCAAGGACGATAATATTGATGGCACATCGGCCATTTTACGCAGCACTACATTTAAGCATCTAGCCCTTCCCAATCCTAAAGTGGGGGTCCACGGTAAAGCAGCCATTGAAGTTTTGAATAAGCTGGGCTTGACTGAGCAGCTTAGCGACAAGTTTGTTGAAGGTAAAAATGTGCTGCAAACCTTTCAATATATTGACAGTCAGGCGGCAGAGCTTGGCTTTATCAGTATGTCATTGATCCACCGAGGGAATCAGCCGATGCCCGGCTCTTATTGGATTGTTCCGGATGAACTGCATGCACCATTGGTGCAACAGGCAATCCGCTTAAGCAAATCCAGCTCACCTGAGTTGGCGCAAGCATTTTTGGATTTTATGCTGACTCCGCAGGCGCAAAACATTATCCAATATTATGGCTATCGTTCAACCGCCAGCATTTAGCTGATAAAGCAGTTAAGGAAGAGTCAGGCTGAAGTAATTTAACAAAGCAGTGAGTGTGGCATCTATTGCTGGTTTATTGCCCATTTAGCTGATTTAGCAAGAGATTAGAGAACGGCCGACAATAGCCACATGCTCACTCTAGGGCCTGTTTATCTTTCATTGCCGTTCCTGCTGGAGGCTATTTTTTACTCTGGCAAGGCGGAAAATTTAAGTAATAGCCATCTATAGTTAACATTTGCCAACGCAGTCAGAGTGAAAAATAGCCCCAGCCCTTTGGGTAGTGCCTAAAAATCACTCACTCTGTGTTGCTCAAAGTTCATTTAGAATAACTAAACCACACTTCTCGCGCCTTGATTGAGTGATTTCTAGGCGACTACAGGTTTGGCAATGAAAGATAAACAGGCCCTAGCAACCCGTACAATATTGTAACAGATAGCTCACTTTGTCGTTTTTGTGATAATCCTATTGATAATTTGCCGAGCCGGTAAATGGTGACGGTGCTAATTAAGATGCAGAAGATTATTAAGAGAGCTGCAATAATCCTTGCAGCCAACCAAAATAGACAAACTCAAGACATTGTTTTTAAATGTAATTTATAAAAACTCTTTTTATTGACGGTTATTTATGGAAAAGTGTCAGGACAATTATTAAGCAATAAAGGAATGACAGCCTTATGGCTTATGAATTGCACCTAACTTAGCGCCGCTGTGCTTAAACTTTGTTCATTCAGACTAAGCCCGATTAAAGAATGTTAATCTTTTATTATGTGTATTTTATTTCTTATATTTCATCAGCTTAAAAGGGTTCCCTTGGCAACTGATGACTTTGCTAAGAAACAAAAATGCGTTTGCGAGTGAATAAAGAATTAAGCACAGGGCTATTAATCATACTAAATGTATTGATAGCAGTTAGGCTGCAGCAAAATAATTTACGTAATAAGGCGCTTCCTAGGCTAAAACTGACTAGAAAAAGTGGCTGATAAGATCTCGCAATGAGGTTGATCTTACTAAAGGTGTTTATTTCCGACAGCCGGCTCGCTATTAACGCATTTAGTATCTACCCCCCTCAAAAGGAGAGATTATATGGCTACTGTATATTTTTCATCGCCTATTATGCGTAAAAATAAAAAAGTAAACGCCGTTGTCGGTAAACGCGATGCGTTATTAGGACTGGCGGAAGAAAACGGTGTAAAAATTCCACATGAGTGTAAAGATGGCCGATGCGGCTCCTGCTTAGTGCAGATCACCCACCTCGATGGCGATCACATTAAAGGAGCAATGTTGACCGACAAGGAACGCGAAGGACTTAAAAATATCGGTAAATTATCTGAAAAGGATGCGCAGCGTGCCTCAGTGTATGATATGCCGCCTAAATATCGTTTGGCTTGCCAGGCGATTGTTGCAGATGAAGATATATTAGTTGAGTTCACAGGAGAGCCTGGCGGCGCATAAGCAGCGCGATTAACTTAATAATTAAATTTGTATTGCAATTGTATTAAACTATGGGTAAATTAGTATTGAAAATACCCTTGCCACGCTAGCCTTTTTATAAGGCTAGCTTTTTAAAATAAGAAGATATATCCAAGCTGGCTGAACTCACAATGCACAAACAGCGAACTTACTAGCGAAGCTTTCAGATAACTTGAATATATTTTCAACAATGATTACCGGGAAAGATTTATCTACATATACAGGAGTATAGAATGACCAGACGTACTAAAATCGTGACCACATTAGGCCCAGCCACCGACAGAGATAACAATTTAGAAAAAATCATTGCCGCCGGTGCCAATATGGTGCGTATGAATTTTTCTCATGGCGAAGCTATTGATCATGTAAAGCGTGCACAACAAGTACGTGACATTGCCGCCCGTCTCGGTGTTGAGGTTGCCATTATGGGTGATCTGCAGGGGCCTAAAATTCGTGTCTCCACCTTTAAAGATGGCAAAATTCAACTGGCTGTGGGTGATACATTTACCCTGGATAGCGACCTTGAAAAAGGTCAGGGTGATCAGCAGGCCGTTGGCCTTGATTATAAAACGCTGCCGCAGGAAGTGGACAGCGGTGATATCCTACTGCTCGATGATGGTCGTGTGCAGCTTAAAGTATCCAGTGTTGAAGGCAATAAAGTGCATACCGTTGTTACTGTCGGCGGCCCTTTATCGAACAATAAAGGGATCAATAAACAAGGCGGCGGTCTATCGGCTGCAGCACTGACCGACAAAGATAAAAAAGATATTATTACCGCGGCAGAAATTGGCTGTGATTACCTGGCCGTTTCCTTCCCGCGCAATGGCGCCGATTTACATTATGCCCGTCAACTGGCGGCAGATGCCGGTTGTCATGCCAAAATTGTTGCTAAAGTTGAGCGTGCAGAAGCGGTGGAAACGGATCAGGCATTGGAAGATATTATTCTTGCTTCTGATGTGGTGATGGTGGCACGTGGTGATCTGGGTGTCGAGATCGGTGATGCCCGTCTGGTCGGCGTACAGAAGAAAATGATCCGCACCGCACGTCGTTTAAACCGCGTGGTGATCACGGCAACACAGATGATGGAATCCATGGTCAGCGCGCCAATGCCGACACGCGCAGAAGTGATGGATGTCGCCAATGCCGTTTTAGACGGGACGGATGCAGTGATGTTATCAGGCGAAACAGCAGCCGGGGATTTCCCGGTAGAAACCGTTAAAGCCATGGCTGAAGTCTGTCTTGGTGCGGAGAAGCACCCGAGCATCAATGTCTCCAAACACCGTATGGATCAAATCTTTGATGATACTCAGGAAGCACTGGCCATGACCACTATGTTTGCCGCCAACCATACTGAAAACATTAAAGCCATTGTTACCTTAACCGCATCAGGCACGACCCCCCTGCTGCTATCACGGATCAGCTCAGGTTTACCTATTTATGCGCTGTCCAGCAACCAGCAGACACTGAACTATTGTGCGCTGTATCGCGGTGTGACGCCGATTAAATTTGCCAGCCAGGATGCAACTAATGTCAGCTTTATCAAGCGGGCAATTGATTCATTAAAAGAGCAGGGCCAGTTACAGGAAGGTGATTTGATCCTGATGACCCACGGTGACTTCTACCAGGCCGGTTCCACCGACACTTGTAAGATCATCAAGGTTTAAACATTCTCCCCTGCACGAAAAGATCTGCAGGGGTAATTTCTTCCCTATCAGCACCAGCCTCCTCTGTTATCGCTAAATAAGCAATTGAATTTTGGCGTAATAATTGCAACAAACAAAATAAAGCCACTAGGCAATGCGTTTCGCTGTTTTATTTTATCGATATAGAGGCCTCAATGCGTATATCTTCCTCAATTGAGCACCCTTCAGCAGAATTCGCTACTCTGCTGAAGGAGTTTCGTAAGCGCTCGCTTACCGCCAATAGCATACTCAGTAACCCACAGGATGCGGATAATAGAGTATTTTATCTCGCATCAGGGCGGCTGCGGGTTTTTCTAAGCTATGGAGAAAAAGTCTTTACCCTTGCCTTACTTAATCCCGGCGATATTTACTGCACTCACACGCGTGCCTATGTTGAAGCAATAGAGGAAAGTGAGGTTTATGTCTGCGATCTGCAGACTTTTTCTCGTCGTCTGCAGCAGCACCCGCAACTGGTTGGCATTGTCACTCGCGTCTTATCCACGACCCTGGCGGGTTGTATTGATACCATAGAGAATTTAGCCTTTAGAGATGTGCGCTCAAGATTTGCCTGCTTTCTGCTTAGCCAACTGCCCGATGAAGAACAAAACACAGCAACTGTTATTCATCTTCCCTTGAGTATTGAATTACTGGCTCAGTCGATCGGCACTTCACGGCAGACACTGTCCACGCTGATTTCAAATATGCAGAAATCCGGCATTGTGCAGCGTCAGGCGAAAGGCCAGCTATTGATACTCAATAAAGAAAAACTAAAAAAATCAGCATATTTGTAAGAGCCCGTCAGCTAGCTGACAGACCTCAAATGATGTCCTCTATAAACTGTAAGGGTATAAATAATAGATATTAGGAGTACCGTATGAACGCAATACCTACAAGCACAAACGCCACCGCCACGGGTGAAAATAAGCAGCAAACAGATCGTTATGTCTCCTTCTGCGGACTCAATTGCGATTTAAAAGCAGAGCAACTGATCGCCATGCTCGATAAAAATATCAGTGCCGGTAAGGGTGATAAAAGATGGCATAGCTACTTTACCCAAAAAAGAGCACAGCAGACAAAACTGCAGCATGATAATCTCAACTTTATCGGCCATCAAACTAATACTCTATACGAGTATTTTGAGCACTGTAATGACCAGGAAGCTAAGGAGCTGCTCTATCAAATTGAGCAGCAGTGTTGTTGATTTATCGCTTTATTGCCAGTTCCAGCAGCGTTTTCACATTAAATTAGCTCCACGCGCTTGCTTGCTGTGACTTTGGGGCGCGGAATTTATTGCGCCTTGATTTGCAGTAGTAACTTCGTTTTAGGTGGATTGAAGAAAGGAATCGCAGAGGCTCTTCCGCTCATAACACTAGACTGCCGTCTAATTCGCACCACGCCCCTGGCTTGTCATTGGTTAGGGGGTGAAATTTATTCCGCAATAACTGTAAATGAATTAACCAGCAATTTACTGATTACTCATTACCCATCACCCATCACCCATCACCCACTCAGTCTGCACAATACAAACTCGCAAAAGAAAGCGGGTTTTGTAGTATCTGCAAACAGAGCAAACGTACGCCACCAGCCTCTATTCAAGATATTATTGCACTCGTGCAGCGGCGAACAGACTGCTCAACCACCTTTTCTCACACTTTTTCTTTCTATGCTGATCAAGTTGCCTGCGAATCTCTGCGACAGCATCCGCCTGACTGGTTTCACCGGCTGGATAGATCTTATGGCATAGCAGCAGGTGTAAGCCCACTTCGCTTTCGACCACCGAACTAATCGTCTGTGGCTGCATAGTAAACAGAACCTTATCTAACTCGGGATAGAGCTGGCCGCGTGAAACCTTGCCCACTAAACCTTTATTTAATGAGGTCGGACATTCTGAATATTTAGCGGCCAGCTGTGCAAATTTATTAATATCATTAAGCAGCTGCTTTCTAATGCCATTAATTCTAAGCTGTGCTTGCGGACGTTTATTTTCCGGATATTGGTCGTTAATAGTAATTAATATATGACTGACCTCACGACGCTCGGGATGGACAAAGCGCGCTCTGTTTTTGTGGTAATAATCCAGCGCTTCCTGCTCAGTCGCCGCCGTGTAATTCTGGCTCTGCGCATCAATGGTTTTTTCACACAACAGATCCTGATAGATAGCCTGCTTTAACGTCAGCTCGCTTAAATTCTGCTGCTCAAGGGATAGAGCGAAACTTTCCTGGCTATCAAACTGCTCTTTTAACTGCTCAAAAATAAATTCAACTTCCTGATCGAGCACTTCCTCATTTTCAGCCTCGACGCTGCTTAACACGGCTGTCATTATTTGCTCTGCCGCTTTAGCCTGTTTCTCTACTTTTTCTAAAGGCTCCGGCTCAAGTGCCTCCGGTGCACTTTGATAATTACTCCAGGCGAGCTTGATTAATTGATATTGTCGGTTTACCGGTAACTTTGACTGATATTTCGCTGACATTATCCTCTCCCTAGCGCCATCGGCGCCGCTTTCTCTAATTTTAAAACCGCTTCCGGTATCACCCATGAATTTGCATCCACACCTTCACTGCGTTCGAAACCTACCCGATAAGTTAAGGGTTTTTCTTTATTTTCCAGGCCCAACACTGTCCCTATATCACCTTTAACAACGACAATTTCTCCAGCACTGCTTAAAGAGACTTGTACACTCACTTTATCGCCGCGCTCAAACAGGCGCTCATCCCAGGGTGCATCTGCAGCACAAACCTCCGTATCCCGACAGCCGATAGTTATACCCTGCTCAATAAAGTTTACCTGATAGATAATCTCATCAAAGCGCAGCGTTCCGAATGATTTGACATAACCGACGCTTCCTCGTCGAATCAATAACTCACCACGATCGACGCCTGCAATAGAGACATCATTCCTTATATTTCTAATCACTCTGACCTTATCGCCACAATCAAAAGTATTATTCATTACAATTCCTCACTTATTTTACAGCTAAGGCATCGAGGGTATGTTGACCTTTCGACGCCATCACTGCTGGCGGTGCTGAAAGGTCAACAATCCCTAACACCTGGTTGCTCAGCCCAATTAACTCATCATCTGAGGGGTTACGTTTGCAACGAATAGCAAATGCCTGCACAGCACTCAATAACTTACTCGTCTGCACCTTATCGTCTAGTGAAATACCGATTCGCGAAAATACCGCCTGCACCGCGCTGATACCGGAGTGCTTGCCTAAAACTAAAGTATGACTGCGCCCGAATAATTGAGGATCGATTCCCTGATAGTTACGCACATCTTTCACTAAGCCATCAACATGGATCCCCGACTCATGGGTAAAGACCTGCGCGCCGACCAGGCTTTTCTGCTTTGGTACAGTGCGCCCAGCTGCATCACAGACGGCCTGACAGAGCGCCGGAAAATGGTCCAGACGAATACCCGTTGTTTGCTGATAACAGTGCTCCAGGGCGGCAACGACTTCTTCTAAAGGCGCATTACCGGCACGTTCACCAAGACCAACCACTGTTGTATTGGCAAAAAGCGCGCCGGCTTTAATAGCGGCCAGGGTGTTTGCCGTAGCCAGGCCAAAATCATTATGGCAGTGGATCTCAATCGGCAAAGGTTGCGCTGCAGATAGCGATTTAATGTTTTCATAGGTGATAAAAGGCTCCAACAGACCCAGCGTATCCGCATAACGCAAACGCTTAGCGCCGGCCCTTGCGCCTAAAATAGCGATTTCGATTAAAAAACTCTGATCCGCGCGGGAAGCATCCTCACAACCGATACAAACCTCTAAACCCAGTGAAACGGCATAAGCAATACAACTTTGCATCTGCGCTAGAAGCGTCGCCTTAGTACATTTTAATTTATGCTCAATCATCTGCTCTGAGCTGGGAATGGAAATATCCACCCAATCCAGCTGCAGATCTGCAGCATATTTTATGTCGGCATGTTTAGCGCGGCACCAGGCCATTAAGGTACTTTGCGGCAGCGCCTTACGAATAGCCGCAATCGTCAGGCGTTCTTCAACGCCCATGGCCGGAATGCCGACTTCTAAATCAGTGACGCCGGCCGCAACAAGCATAGTAGCCAGGAGCACTTTTTCGCGGCGGGTAAAAGCCACGCCGGCGGTTTGTTCACCATCTCTTAATGTTGTATCGTTAATCGTCACCATGTGCTTCACCTTTTAAGCAACAGCCGGTTCAAAAGCTTCGATATCCAGCGGCTTGCCATCTTTCCAGTACGGAGAAAAGGCTCGCAGTTTTTCGATAATTTCAGGCACAGCGGCAATCACTGCATCGATCTCCTTCTCTTTTGTATAGCGGGAAAGAGAAAAACGGATCGTGCCGTGCGCTGCGGTAAAGGGAATCTGCATCGCCTGCATAACATGCGAAGGTTCAAGTGAGCCGGAAGTACAGGCACTACCGCTTGAGGCAGCAATGCCATGTTGATTGAGCAGCATCAGAATCGCTTCACCTTCCACATATTCAAAAGCAATATTGCAGGTATTGGCGACGCGATTATCCGGATCACCGGTAACAAAGGCATGCGGCACTTGTGCTAAAATGCCCTTTTCCAGCTTATCCCGTAATGCTCTTATTTTTTTGTCCATGGTCTCCAGATGCAGCTCGGCCTGCTCTGCCGCAACCCCGAATGCCACTATGCTGGCACTATTTTCAGTACCGGCACGGCGCCCGCGCTCCTGATGTCCGCCGCGCAGTAAAGGGCGGTAGCGTACACCGCGGCGTACATATAATGCCCCGATCCCTTTAGGTGCATGCAGTTTATGTCCGGAAAAAGAGAGCATATCAATATCACTATCCTGAACATCAATCGCTATCTTGCCAATCACCTGCACCGCATCGCTATGGAAGAGGACGCCTTTTGCACGGGCCAGTTTGGCCATTTCCGGAACCGGAAAGATTGTGCCGGTTTCATTATTGGCCCACATCACAGTGACCAGCGCCACCTTATCGGAAAGCAGGCGGCTGTATTCGTCAATATCCAACTGACCTTTTTTATTTACCGGTAAACGGTGAATGGTATAGCCTTCACGCTCCAGCTGCTCACAGACATCCAGTGTCGCTGGATGCTCAACGGTGGTGGTAATAATCTCTTTTCTGTCAGCATGTACTTTTAGTGCAGAATAAATAGCCGTGGTCGTGGACTCAGTGGCGCAGGAAGTAAAAATAACTTCGCTGTCATGCAATGCACCAATCAAGTCAGCCACCTGTCTGCGCGCCACTTTCAGTTTAGCGCCGACCTGATCGCCAAAGCTATGGATGGAGGAAGGGTTACCAAACTGCTGAGTAAACAGAGGCATCATGGCCTCAACGGCCATAGGGTCGACTTTAGTGGTGGCATTGTTATCTAAATAAACGTTTTTCATATCGGACTCCTTTACTATTTAGCGCCGGCTAAATGCGCAAGGTCTTTTAATTCTTGCGGCTCATAATCAACGGGCTCTTGATTAACAACGGGTACAAGAAAGCCTAATTTTTTACTGATTTGATCTTGTAACCAACCCAAGGTCATATCTGTCATCATGCAGCCAGTACAGGCACCCGATAAACTCACGGTAATCAGATGCGGCGTGGCATTCACTAAACTCATATCGCCACCGTCAGCCTGCAGGAAAGGCCTTAATTCAGTAATTATTTCGCGCACTTTCTGAGTCAGCGAGTCTGCTACCGGCGTTGCCTGCGCAGCAGGTGCCTGTGCAGCAGGCGTTTCGACAAAGCTAGTTGCTGACGGGCAGGCGGCTTGCGTTTTTTTCTTTGCCACTATCTCATCAATGACCATCTCTATTTTTTCATGACAGCTGGTACAGGCGCCGCCTGCTTTGGTGTAATTGATAACATCTTCAATGCTCGTCAAGCTATGCTTCTCTACTGCACGGGAAATTTTTCCTTCATCAACCGCAAAACAACGACAAATCAACTTACCTTCTTCATGATCATCCGCTTTAAGCTCTATGCCGCGATAATTGGCAATAGCCGCTTCTAGTGCTTCCTGGCCCATCACAGAACAGTGCATCTTTTCAGCAGGTAAACCACCGAGATAATCAACAATTTCCTGATTGGTTAACTGCTCGGCCTCGCTTACCGTCTTGCCGATAATAAGCTCTGTTAATACTGATGATGAAGCAATCGCACTGCCACAGCCAAAGGTCTGAAAACCCGCGTCTTCAATAATCTCTGTCTTCTCATTGACCTTTAACGTCAGACGCAACGCATCACCACAACTGATAGAGCCGACATCGCCCACAGCATTAGCATCCTCTAACGCTTTAGCATTTCTTGGATTGAAAAAATGATCTTTGACTGTTTCCGAATAGTTCCACATAAACACCTCGTCGTTTATTTGCTGTCTGTTTTATAATTGTTGAGCTTGAATCGCTTGGCTCTCTTGCTTTTCATTCTGCAAAACTTAGACCAAAGAAAATAAGCATTAACATTCAATGGCTTATGACATAGAGTTGAGTTCATAGTGGGGAGATGTAGCAGACCAATGTTGCTTTTGTCGGATATGATACATTTCACAAAAAGGCCAAAAATAAGCTGATAGCATTGCTTGTGTTGATTGTCTGACAATTGTCTTCTATACCACCAATTATTCCTGCAAAAAATTCCCTAATAATTTCACAGATTAAAAATAAATCCATAAATATCAAACGGTTATGATTTAACTTTTATCTGGTACAAAGGTTGCTACATAACAGGAAAGTCATCTTTCTTTTCAGGTAGATAATTATGGATAATAACAGTACGAACACTCACTCAGTGACAGATTCAACATCTCGCCCAAGCTGTAAGTCAAAATGCGAAAGCGAAATGTTAACCCCGGGAATAAAAAACTCAGCCTCTACCTTTGGAGAATCACAGCTGCAAAAAGTAGCCAATCATCCATGTTACTCTAATGATGCCCATCATAAATATGCGCGTATGCACCTTCCGGTTGCGCCGGCCTGTAATATTCAGTGTAATTACTGTAACCGTAAATATGACTGTGCCAATGAATCTCGCCCCGGCGTGGTTTCTGAGCTGCTTACACCAGAGCAGGCACTGCTTAAGGCGCAGGCCGTGGCGAAAGCCATTCCACAACTTTCAGTGATTGGCATTGCCGGTCCCGGCGATCCGCTGGCCAATCCGGTGCGCACCTTCAAAACCCTGGCGCTTATTCGTGAAGCGATGCCCGATATCAAGCTGTGCGTCTCCACCAATGGCTTAACCTTAATCGAGCATATCGATGATCTGGTCAAATATGGTGTCGATCATGTGACGATCACCATCAATACCCTGGATGAAGTGGTCGGCGCACAAATTTACAAATGGATCTATCTTGATGGTAAACGCTACACGGGTGTCGAAGGTGCCAGAATACTGATTGACCGGCAGATGCAGGGGGCTGCCGCCCTTGCCAAGGCAGGCATCTTAACTAAAATCAACTCGGTATTAATTCCGGGGATCAATGATCTTCACCTGCCCGAGCTCAGTGAAGAGCTGCGCCGTAACGATGTCTTTTTGCATAATATCATGGCGCTTATCAGTAAGGCAGAACACGGTACTCACTTTGGCCTGACCGGACAAAGAGAACCGTTAGAATCAGAGCTCGATAAGGTACGCGAGTTGGCCGGCTTGAATGTCAGCCAGATGAAGCATTGTCAGCAATGTCGCGCCGATGCGATAGGCATGCTTAAGGAAGATCGCAGTAGCGAGTTTAATATTGAAGATCTTGAACCGAAAGCGAGTGATTACACAAAAACAATGCAGGAACGCTGCCGTTTTCAGTCTGCCGTGGTCAGTAAAGGCGCTTCGGAAACCCAGGCTTCCTTAGTGGTTGCGGTTGCCACGAAAAACAATGAGCAGATCGATCTGCATTTTGGTCATGCCGACTGCTTTAAGTTATATCTGCTCACCGAGAATGAGCAGCACTTTATCGGCGAGCGAAGAATTACCCGCTATTGCACCGGTGAAAATCACCAGGCCAGCGCCGACAGTAATACAAGCAGCTTAGCAACGACAGTTCGAGCACTGCATGGTGTGGATCTGGTCTTATGCTGCCGCATTGGTACGCCGCCGACAGAAGCATTGGAGAAGGCTAATATTAAGCCGGTTACCGATTATGCCTACCACGGCGTACACTCGGCTTTAGCGGAGATCTTTCCGCAATATATTTCTCTGGCCAAAGATAAATGGCTGCAACGGCAAAAACAAAGCGTGGAGATGTTATAGCTATGGCGCTACAGATTGGAAAAAATTGTATTGCCTGTTATGCCTGCGAGACGGTGTGTCCCGCAGGCGCAATCAGCGTCGAAGACAACACCTTTGTTATTAACCCGGCGCTCTGCGATGAGTGCAGTGACAATGAATCATTAAGGTGTATTGCGATCTGCCCGGAGGAGAGCGTGATAACACCCTGCACTGACAAATAAGAGCCTAAGGCAAAATCTGCACCGGATGGTAAAGCGTTAGTTGCGGCTGAGCGGCAAAGAAAGTTACTTTGCCGCTTAATAACACTCTATCATGGAGGTGAAAATCACTGTTATTAGCTTTAAACTTCCTTAAGTTAGCGGCGCTAATACGCACTTTTAACTTTCTATCGAGAAAAAACTGCAGCCCTTTTTTGCTTTTGCTTATTGCACTGATGGTACCGCTAATATATTGGTAGCCTTGCTGCTGCGCCGTTATTCGCGCCGCGCGCAGAGGCGAGAAATCCGACCAGAGACCTTTTTTCCGCAGGCGCGCCACGCGCTGCTCTTTCTGCAGACACCGCCAGAAGCGATCATTTTTACCGACCACCCACTGTTTCGCCAGTCCGGCGCGCAACAGCAGCGCGGCCAAGTTACGCCCGCCTCTGCTATACACGTAAGCCAGCAGGCGTCCGTATTTATCACGCCTGCTTCTGTCAAATACCAGGTGCACCTTATCACCGGCTTTTATATGCCTTTGCAACAGCGCTTTAGCGCGTAGCGCATAAGGCTCTGATTTTTCTATATTACGGTGATTAATTTCCGGGGTATTAATGCCGATAAAACGCACTAAACGGCCATTTTCCAGAGTAATAGTATCGCCATCATTAATCCGCTTCAGGGTCACCGTTTTATCCCAGTCTACTTTAGGGCAGGCAGCGGAGAAGGCTACAGGAGAAAAAACCAGCAGTAGCAGTAATAGTAGCGGCACAGGCGTTATCCAAAGCAGTTGCGATCTTTTAACTGTAGATTAAAAACCCTGAAAAAGTGTCTTTATTGCTGACATATTCGCCTATTGCTGTAAACTTCGCGCTAATTTTAGCTGCCGGGCAAACTTTCAGCACAGCTAAAGTCTGATTTGAATGAAATTTAAGAAAGGTCCAATATTTATGTCCCATACCTCTGATTGTTTAATAATTGCCATTGCCGGTGCCTCTGCTTCAGGTAAGAGCCTGATCGCCAACACCATTTTCAAGGAGTTAAAAGCGGATCTTGGCGAAGCCAAAATAGCCATTATCTCTGAAGACAGTTATTATAAAGATCAGTCAGATATCGCCATGGAAGAGCGTTATAAAACCAATTACGATCACCCCAAAGCACTGGATCATGAACTACTTATCAGCCACCTGAAAGCATTGATTAACGGCCAGGCAGTCGATATTCCCGAGTACTGTTATAGCACCCATAATCGTCTGCCCAGCACCACCCGCCTGGAGCCGAAAAAAGTGATCATCCTCGAAGGGATTTTGCTGCTCAGTACGCCGGAACTGCGTGAACAGCTGCATGCCAGTATTTTTATGGATACGCCATTAGATATCTGTCTACTGCGCCGCTTAACCAGAGACGTTGCCGAGCGTGGCCGGACCATGGAATCTGTGATCAAGCAATACAAAAAAACCGTCCGTCCTATGTATGTGCGCTTTATTGAACCTTCCAAGCAATATGCCGATATTATCGTGCCGCGCGGCGGCAAAAACCGCATCGCCATCGATATGCTGAAAGCTAAAATTCGCCACCTGTTAAAGTAACAGCTGCTCAGAAATCGGATTAAATACAGAGCAGGAATCAATTAACGCCTTGGCCGTTAGTGGCGCGACGCCATAAGCCTCTGTATCAACCCCGTAACTCTCCCTGATCTTATCCAGTAAAATGGCAAAGTCACCATCGCCGGAAAGCAGAATAACAGTATCGACCTGCGGGGCGATCTCCATAATATCTATGGTGATGCCGACATCCCAGTCCCCTTTGGCGCTGCCATCACTACGTTGAATATAGGGTTTAAGCTTTACCGTAAAGCCAAGGTGCTTAAGCATATCCTGAAACTTCTGCTGCTGCTGATCACCGCGATCGATGGCATAGGCAAAAGCATGCACTATCTCGCCCTGCTGCGCGATGCGCTGCCATAACCTGCGGTAGTTAAACTGTTTGCCGTAGGCTTGACGGCTGGTGTAATAGATATTCTGCACATCGGCAAACAGGGCTATTTTTTTCATCGCTTTCACTTATCCTGTGCATCATATTAATTAGCTTTTATCATGCCATTGCCGCTACAGCAAAAAGGCAAGCGCAGGGAGCATTCACATTGTGGAGCCAATCAATAGTTAATCACTCGCGGTAGCTCTTTGGCCTGGGCAATCCACTCTGCAACCTGGCCGAGACTGGGCAATCTTTTCACCAGGTCCCTGTCCTCGTTCAACTCATTGATTTTTACAAGCAGGTTTTCGGCATTGCGCTGAGCAAGTTCGGGCACGGTATCAACACCGGCGAGCTCCAGCAGATCCGCATAATGGGTACTAATGCCTTTGACACGGGCAAGGTCGGCGCGATTAAGCCACTTTAAAAGCACCTTCTCACTGACCTCTATTTTAGCGGCGACTTCTTTACGCCCTTTTTTGCTCGCGCAGGCATCAAGGAGTTTCACCAGCGAGGTGATCCCTAAGGCTTCAAGCTTTGCCGAGTACTGCTCGCCGATACCCTGTATTTCCGATAATTTAGCCATCTCATTCTCCTTCTCATGATAAACGCAATATTGCTGAAAACGAGTACTGCAGCGCTTTGACAGGTGCAGCACAAAGTAGCTTACCTTTAGGAATTATGGGTGCGCGATGGTAAAAGATCCAATCCGGGATCGTGATTAATTGAACAAAAAAACCACAGCCCAAGCTGACTAAGCAATTTATTGAATAAGTTGATGGCTATTGCTAAGGAAGGCGGATTAGGCGCAATAAAAGATAAAAGCTGCTGTAGAAGAGCAGCAGCTTTTATGAATGTAAGTGCTTAGCCGCCGACAAAATTACTGCGCACTGAGCGCTGTTTTTTATGGCTGCCGGTTTTCGGACCGGAGCGCTGACCGTCATGATGCTCCACTTTCGGTTTTTTCGGTTTCTTAGGTTTTATTGGACGCGTATCCAGCACGGACGGCGGCAACGGCTCTCCCGGCTCAAAACCGGCCAGGGTTTTGCGCGGAATCACCTTTTTAATCAGCCTTTCAATATCTTTAAGCAGCTTAAACTCTTCCTGACAGACCAGTGAAATCGCCTGACCGTCATTGCCGGCACGGCCGGTACGACCGATACGATGGACATAATCTTCGCTGACATGCGGCAGATCGAAATTCACTACCTGCGGCAGCTGATCGATATCAATACCGCGCGCGGCGATATCGGTTGCCACCAGCACCTGAATCTCTCCTGCTTTAAAGCCGGTCAATGCTTTAGTACGTGCGCCCTGGCTTTTATTGCCATGAATAGCTGCAGAGCGAATACCGCGACCATCTAAATTTTTAACCAGGCGGTTAGCGCCATGCTTGGTTTTGACAAAGACCAGCACCTGCTGCCAGTTGTTTTCTTTAATCAGGGTGCTTAAGACGATCGATTTTTTGCTTTTATCCACTTCATAGATAAACTGAGTCACGCTTTCTGCCGTGGTATTGCGCGGACTGACGGAGATCTCGACCGGATTATTAACCAGTCCCTTGGCCAGATTGCGGATATCATCGGAAAAAGTCGCAGAGAAGAGCAGATTCTGACGCTTTTTCGGTAACACAGCTAAAATACGTTTAATATCGTGAATAAAGCCCATATCCAGCATGCGATCCGCTTCATCTAAAATCAGCACTTCCAACTGTTTAAAGCGGATCGCATTCTGCTGGTAAAGATCCAGTAAACGTCCCGGTGTTGCCACCAATACATCGACACCGCGACGCAGATTCTGCATCTGCGGATTGATCTTCACCCCGCCAAAGACAACAGCCGAACGTAATGGCATATTTTTACCGTAGTTCTGCACACTGGCATGCACCTGCGCCGCTAATTCACGTGTCGGCGTCAATATTAAGGCGCGTACCTGATTTGACTTGGCGCGCTCGCCATGCTCGAGGTTGGCTAATAAAGGCAGGGTAAAACCAGCCGTTTTACCGGTACCTGTCTGCGCAGCAGCCATCACATCCTTACCTTCTAACACAGCAGGAATTGCCTGAGCCTGAATCGGAGAAGGCTCAGTATAACCTTGCTCTTTAACTGCTTTTACTAGTGAATCGGGTAAACCTAGGGAGTCAAAACTCATAAAATAATCTCTTGTATTCGTACAAAATAGGCGCGTAGCTTACAGCAACAGGCCGCGTTGTGCTATGCCATATTAATGATAAAAACTGCATAAACAATGTACATATCCAGCGTGATTAAAATCACGTTTTCTGTATAATAACGGCACGTTAAAAATGCACGGCGAGTGATTCGCGGCATCACCCTATTAATACAGTCACGTTTGCTTAGTTAAGAAGACAGCATTACGTAGAATCAGGAGTACAAGCTTGTTAAGTACGAACAATATCACCATGCAGTTTGGTGCAAAACCGCTGTTTGAAAACATCTCAGTTAAATTTGGCGACGGTAACCGTTACGGTCTGATTGGCGCTAACGGTTGCGGTAAGTCAACCTTTATGAAGATTCTCACCGGCGATCTTGAGCCAAGTGCCGGCAATGTCAGCAAAGACCCTAACGAGCGTATTGCCAAACTGCATCAGGATCAGTTTGCCTTTGAAGAATACAGCGTACTGGATACAGTACTGATGGGCCATAAAGAGATGTGGGAGGTAATGAACGAACGTAACCGCATCTACAGCCTGCCGGAAATGAGCGAAGAAGACGGCATGAAGGTTGCCGATCTGGAAACTGAGTTCGCCGAGATGGATGGTTATACCGCCGATTCGCGCGCCGGAGAACTGCTGCTTAGCGTAGGTATTCCCCTGGAGCAGCATTACGGTCCGATGTCGGAAGTGGCGCCGGGCTGGAAACTGCGTGTGCTGCTGGCACAGGTACTGTTTGCCAATCCTGATATTATGCTCCTTGATGAGCCGACCAATAACCTCGATATCGACACTATCCGCTGGCTGGAAACAGAGCTTAATGCCCGTCAGTGCACTATGGTGATTATCTCGCATGACCGTCATTTCCTAAACTCAGTCTGTACTCATATGGCCGATATCGATTACGGTGAAATGCGCGTTTATCCGGGCAACTACGATGAATATATGACTGCGGCAACCCAGGCCCGCGAACGTCTGCTGGCAGAAAATGCCAAGAAAAAAGCACAGCTTTCCGAGCTGCAGGAATTCGTCAGCCGCTTCTCGGCCAATGCTTCAAAAGCCAAACAGGCGACTTCGCGTGCCAAGCAGATGGATAAAATCCAGCTGGAAGAAGTCAAAGCATCCAGCCGTGTTAACCCCTATATTGTCTTCAAGCAGGAGAAGAAGCTTTTCCGTAATGCCCTGGAAGTGGAAAATATCAGCAAAGGTTTTGATAAGCCGCTGTTTAAAGATTTAAGCCTGATGGTGGAAGTGGGCGAACGTATTGCCATTATCGGTCAGAACGGTGTCGGTAAAACCACCCTGCTGCGTACTCTAGTGGGTGAAATTGCACCTGATAGCGGCAGCTTCAAATGGTCGGAAAATGCCAACCTCGGTTACTATGCGCAGGATCATTCCAGTGACTTTGCCAAAGAGCAGACGCTGATGGAGTGGATGAGCCAGTGGATGCAGCCCGGTGATGACGAACAAGCGGTACGCGGCACCTTAGGGCGTCTGCTGTTCAGCTCCAACGATATCGGTAAATCGGTGAAGATCATCTCCGGTGGTGAGCAGGGCCGCATGTTATTTGGTAAATTAATGATGAATATGCCGAATATCCTGTTAATGGATGAGCCGACCAACCACCTGGATATGGAATCCATTGAATCCTTAAACCTGGCGCTGGAAAACTACGAAGGCACCCTGCTGTTTGTCAGCCACGACCGTGAGTTTGTCTCCTCACTGGCAACCCGTATTATTGAAATCAAAGACAATGAAGTGATTGATTTCCATGGTCCGTACAGCGAATACCTGAAAAGCCAGGGGATTGTTGAAGGGTAAATCACCTTTATTTTACACAAAAGGGCTTTATGCCCTTTTGTGGCTTTAATCATCAACATTTAAAGCGAACAAGTAAATTCTAGGGCCTGAGTAGGTAATAACGAAGTAGAAGGTGCGAACAAATGCTGCCCTGCGGGTTCATCTAAAAGCGCGCTGCGTTGCTCGTTGTTTACATAGAATAACTATGCTTCGTTCCTCGCGCCTTGCTCAGAACGCTTTTAGATTGAGCAAGATTTAAAATGGATTTTGTTTCGACTCATCCTAGTATCTGTTTTCTTTTTCTGCTATGTTACATGTAACACGCCTTGAGTTATAAGTTAATGATGAATAAGAAAAAAAGACCGACTTTACAAGATATTGCCAATCTGGTTGGGGTCACGAAAATGACCGTTAGCCGCTTTTTAAAAGATCCCTCACAGGTATCAGCCGAGGTGCAGAAAAAAATTGCAGTTGCAATCGAACAGCTTGGTTATATTCCCAATCGTGCACCAAGTTTACTCTCCCGGGCAAAAAGCAATGCAATTGGAGTACTGGTTCCTTCATTAACCAATCAGGTTTTTTCTGAAGTGATCCGCGGTATTGAAAGTGTCACTGAGGCTGCGGGTTACCAAACTATGCTGGCACACTATGGTTATAGTGAAGAAGTGGAAGAGCAACGCATCAGTTATCTATTATCCTACTCTATCGATGGTTTAATCCTTTCTGAAAGCCAGCATAGCGCCCGCACCCTGAAAATGATCAATACCGCAGGGATCCCGATCATTGAAATGATGGATGTCACATCACCCGCGCTTGATCTGACGGTAGGGTTTAACAATGTCGATGCGGCCTATCAGATGGTCTCAACCATGATAAAAAAAGGTTATCGACATATTGTTTATTTAGCTGCGCGTATGGATGCGCGTACTCAGTTAAAAGAGAAAGGTTATGCCAAAGCGATGCTCGAACATGGTTTAACAGCCAAAACTATTTCTACAGAGTCGGCTTCCTCCTTCACCTTAGGCGCAGAATTGTTACAAGAAACCCTGGCTAAGCACCCAAAAACTGACGGCATCTTTTGTACTAATGACGATTTAGCAATTGGTGCCATTTTTGAGTGTCAGCGGCAAGGGATCGATATCCCCAAACAGATGGGCATTGCCGGTTTTCACGGGCTTGATGTGGGGCAGGTGATGCAGCCTAAATTGGCCAGCGTGATCACTCCTCGAGAGCAAATTGGCCGCACTTCGGCAGAGAAGTTGCTAGCTCGCTTAAAAGGAGAGGCGATTGAAGATAAAATCATTGATCTTGGTTTTGCAATTGAGCAAGGGGAAAGCATTTAGAGCCTTTACTGCTTTGGCTTTGCTAATTGCTCAGCAATGCATGAAAAGCCACATAACAGTAAGCGTCTTCACTCTAGTTGCCCAAGTGAAGGCGCTTAGTAAAAGAGAATGGACAGAGTTGAGCACTTAATGAATTCTTCTACTATGATTCCGTTGTTAACTAGCTGCAGCAATTCCGAGTCTGTAGTGCTGATTTTGCAATCACATTCTCAATATATTTTTCCTGTTTATATATATCGCAACGAAATAGTGCTTTCAGGTGCTCTTCAGATATTTTAACCAGTTTTTCAACATGGTTTTTATATTTTTCTTGCTCACTAAGAAAGTCAGTTGTCATCCACGCAGTTACCGTCTCTAGCGCAACAGCGGGACCGGTTATTTTAGCGCCAATACAAAGAACATTAGTATTGCAATGTGCGCGAGATAATTGAGCACAGAAAGGATCCTGGCATACTGTAGCATATAAACCGGAAATTTTATTGGCGATTAAAGCACAGCCATAGCCTTCGGCGTCAATAAAAATACCGCGTTCGGCTTTTCCTTTGGAAACCGCAAGTGCAGCCGGATAGATATAATCTGACAGATCACATACTTCTTCGCAGTCTGTAGAAAAATCTAAAACTTCATGACCTTGATTTTGTAGTAACTTTTTTACTTCCTCTTTTAGATTAAAGCCTGCATGATCACAAGCGACGGCTATTTTCATAATATATACCTTCTAAAATTACTGAGATAGTTGAAAAAACTATTTCCCAATTCTCTTAATTATTTAACCCCGCCAGCAGAAAGCTAAGCGGTAATCTTTTGACATGAACGTTGTAAACTCACGAGTTCACACTCTGCCGAGTGTTCTCGCATCATCGCTTCTACATCTTCAACCATATTTATGCTGCCGCAGAACAGCGGTACTCGTTGATGTATTTCGCTCGGCTCTATATCCAATATTCGTTTGAAACCATCAGTTGCTTTGCCTCCAGCTTGTTCAACCAGAAAAGCTATCGGATTACATTCATATAACAACCTCAGCTTGCCTTTGGGGGCTGAAGCCGTCGACGGGTAGATATAGATACCGCCTTTTAGTAAATTACGATGAACATCCGCTGCCAGTGAGCCGATATACCGGGAGGTATAAGGGCGCTTCGATGGCTCGTCTATCTCCTGACAGTATTTCAGATATCGCTTCACCCCTTCAGGAAATTTAAAGTAATTACCTTCATTGATTGAGTAGATTGCCCCCTCTTCTGGAATTTTGATATCTTCATGAGAAAGGTAAAAAACACCGAGTGACGGATCACAGGTAAAACCGTGCACACCATTGCCTGTTGTATAAACAAGCATTGTCGATGATCCGTAAACGATATAACCGGCTGCAACCTGGCGGTTTCCCGGCTGTAGGAAATCTTCTAACTGAGCAGGCCCGCCTAACGGGCTGACGCGACGGTAAATGGAAAAAACGCTAGCGACAGAAACATTAACATCGATATTGGATGAGCCGTCCAGCGGGTCCATCAGTACAACATATTTACTGTTATGTCCGCGCCTGCTGTCAAAGATCACCTCTTTTTCATCTTCCTCTGAAGCTATACCGCAGACTTCACCACGCGCTTCCAATGCCGCTTTGAACTTATCATTGGCAAACAAGTCCATTTTCTGCTGTATTTCACCCTGTACATTTTCGATACCTGTCGCACCGATAAGATCAACCAAACCGGCTTTATTGATTTCCCGGTTTACAACTTTCGTCGCTAATTTGATGGCACCTAAAAGAGCAGTTAGCTCACCTGTTGCCTGAGGATATTCATCCTGCTTTTTAATAATATATTCATCAAGTGTGATCATTATTTTAACCCGTATTATAAAGTTAAAATCAACACAGAGTGCTTTCTATGCTGATTTTCAAGGGATTTAAGCTTGTAGTCCGGCAATTAATTCAACAGCCTCTTTGGCAAGTTCAGTGACGCGCTGCCAGTCACCTGCAGTAATCGCATCATTAGGTATCATCCATGATCCCCCGACAGTCGCAACACAGTTAAGCTTGAGGTAATCCGCCACATTGCTCGGACTGATGCCGCCTGTTGGACAAAAACGAACTTGTGGCAGTGGCGCGGCAATAGCCTGTAACGTCTTAACACCACCATTGGCTTCCGCCGGGAAAAATTTAAGATGATCATAACCTGACTCTAAGGCGGTAATTATTTCCGATGGCGTAGCAACCCCTGGAATTAACGGAGCAGTGCCTTTTTGGGCATGCTTTAATAAAGACGGGCTGTACCCGGGAGAGATCACAAATTTCGCACCGGCGGCAACGGCCTCATCATACTGCTGCGCATTAATGACTGTGCCGGCCCCCACCATAGCATCAGGCATCGCTTGTGCGATAATGCGGATAGCATCCAATGCGGCATCCGTTCGCAGAGTAATTTCAAACACAGTGATACCACCTGCCGCCAACGCTTTTGCCATCGGCAGCGCATCGGCAACATCTTTAATCACCATAACAGGTACAACAGGCGAGCCGGCAAATACATCTTTAGGAGAAACTGTCCAATTCATAAAACATCCTTTCATTAGTTAAACTTATTTATTGATTAAAAATTGTCGCGCCTAACTCCGCGCTGGAAACCGACTGACGAAATATATTAAACAGCTCACGGCCGGCTCCCACTTGCAGTTCAGATAAATCTGGATGAAATGGCTGACGCCCGCTGATATCGGCATGCACTGAAATACTGCCATTATTGGCATCTAAACAGATAATGTCGCCATCTTGAATTTTACTAAGAGGACCATTATGTAACGCCTCTGGTGTTATATGAATGGCTGCTGGTATTTTTCCTGACGCCCCTGATAACCGCCCATCGGTCACCAGCGCAACTTGAAAACCGGCTTTCATTACATTGCCTAATATCGGCATTAACTTATGTAACTCAGGCATACCATTAGCAGCAGGACCGTTGTGTCGAACCACTACGATAACATCTTTATTTAACAGGCCGGCATGGTAGGCTTTTTCGACATCATGTTGTGATTCAAAGACCATCGCCGGTGCTTCAATAAAACGGTTTTCTTCGGCAACCGCACTGATTTTTATCATTGCTCTGCCGAGGTTACCGTCCAGCAGTTTTAATCCGCCTTTTTCGCTAAATACCTGTTGCGGAGCAGCAATCACTTGTGGATCCAGTGAATCCGCAGCTGCAACATAAGTGAGTTGATTATCCACTAAACGCGGGCTTTTTAAATAATCAGTCATATCACCATAAATAGGCTGAGCATCCATATTTAACAATCCACGGTCAAACAGCTGCTTCATTAATGTTGGCACGCCACCTGCTGCTTGAAACGCATTAATATCAGCAGGGCCATTGGGGTAGAGGCGGGTTAATAGCGGGACCACATCGGAGAGCTGATCAAAGTCATCCCAGGTCACCGACAGACCAGCCGCTTGAGCAACAGCAATCATATGCATAGTATGATTAGTACTGCCGCCAGAAGCCAGCAGAGCGACCAGACCGTTAACAATGCTTCTTTCATCAATCACTTCAGCAATAGGGCGATAATTTTCACAACCATGGGTAATGGTCACCATATGTTCGGCAATGGCATCGGTCATGACATGGCGCAGCGGATCATTAGGGCTAATAAAAGCTGACCCCGGCAGCATCAAGCCCATCGCTTCAAAAACCAGCTGATTGGTATTGGCTGTACCATAAAAAGTACAAGTACCAGGCGCATGGTAGGCTTTATTTTCCATCTCCTGCAAAGCCGCTTTATCGGCTTCACCAGCAGCATATTTTTGTCTCACTTTGACTTTTTCATCATTGCTAATACCCGTTGGCATAGGTCCTGAAGGTACAAAAGCGGCAGGCAAGTGGCCAAATGCTAACGCGCCCATAATTTGTCCGGGTGCAATTTTGTCACATACTCCCAGAAGTAATGTCGCATCAAAGGTATTATGGCTTAAGCCTGAAGCTGTGGCTTGTGCAATTAAATCTCGTGAAAACATCGACAGATCCATGCCCGTTTGCCCTTGTGTAACCCCATCGCACATGGCGGGTACCCCGCCTGCCACCTGGGCACTGTGACCGATACGCTGCAATGCCTGTTTGATTCGATCCGGGTAGCTTTTATAAGGCTGGTGAGCACTTACCATATCGTTATAGGCACTGATAATGCCCACATTCACACGGGTAAGGTCGAGAATTGTTGATTTTTGCTGCGCAGAGCAGGCGGCAACGGTATGAGCTAAATTACCACAGGCAAGCTTGGCTCTATCCTTACCTTGATCTGCTTGCTGCTGCATGCGGGATAGATATTTTTGCCGAGTTTCAGCACTGCGTTTGCCAATATTTTCGGTAACTTGTTTAATAATATTATTCATCAAATATACTCCTTTATTGAGTTGCACTGATACAACGCTGCACTACATCTTCAAAACAGCCATTGATATCAATATTGATAACATTGGTTTCATCGTGCTGCGGAACTTCTAACGTATCAAACTGGCTTTGCAGTAATTCAACCGGCATAAAATGACCTTTACGGTTTTGCATCCGTTCCAGCACCAGCTCAAAATCGCCATTTAAAAAGACAAAGTCGACATTTTCATTGCCGTCACAAATCATTTCCCGATATTTTTTCTTAAGCGCAGAGCAAACAATCACGCCCTTCTCATTTTTTTTCTCAAGACTGAAAGCGGCATCGCGAATGCGCTCTAACCACGGAACACGATCCTGATCATTAAGTGACTGCCCTGATGCCATTTTTAGAATATTGGCTTTCGGGTGAAGATCATCTCCATCGATAAATTTCGCTTGAATCGCTTTTGCGAAAGCTGCGCCAACTGAGGATTTCCCCGTACTGCTGACTCCCATGATGATAAAACACTTAGATTTTTGCTGTTTATCCATTTTTGACCTCTATCTCATTTTCTGAATCTAACTCTTAATTTCGGGCTTTATATGCAACCGCTGAAGTTACGGGTAACATGTTACCGGTAACCTACCTGCTTGTGAAGGCTCTTTAGCAAGTATCTTTAATGAATGATCAATAAACAACCAAAGTTGTGAAGCACCACACATTAATTAAAAAAGGGGGTAAATTGGGGTTTTTATAAAAAAAAGTTACGCGTAACATGTTACCCGTAACCTGGTGCGGATAGATATTCAGCACCAAGAATACTCATGAAAACCATGAAATAATCACAAGTGTGAAGCATCACACATTAAATTAAAAAGGAAATATTATGTCCGATCTATCGTTAATATTGACCGCAGCAGGATCTATCGTCCTGCTGTTATTTTTGGTGATGAAAGCGCGCTTACATGCCGTTGTCGCACTGATACTCGTCTCTATGGTTGCAGGCCTGTTTTCGGGTATGAGTCCTGGCAATATCGCCGCAACCATCCAAAAAGGGATGGGGGGGACTCTCGGTTTTGTTGCCGTTGTCGTTGCGCTGGGGGCAATGTTCGGCAAGGTGATGGAAGTCACCGGGGCACTGGATCGCATTGCCCATACCCTGCTCAATAAGTTCGGTACTAAAAATGCAAACTGGGCATTAACCTTTACCGGCTTTATTTGTGCCTTACCCCTCTTTTTCGACGTGGCCGTAGTACTGCTTATTGGTATTGCCTTTGCCGTTGTTCGTCGCGGCGGTGGCAGTGTTGTTAAAATAGGGATTGCACTTCTAGCAGGTATCGCCACATGTCAGGCGTTTTTAATTCCAGCACCGGGACCTATCCTTGTGGCTTCACAACTGAATGCTGATTTTGGTTTTATGATCATGTTCGGTCTGCTGGCTTCCGTTCCGGCAATGATTTTCGGCGGACCCGTTTTCGGCTCGATGATTTCCAAGCACGTACATGTCGAGCTGCCTGCCCATGCGCAATTAGATGAAAGTGATCGCGAAGGTGAAGGTACACCTACCTTCGGCCTGGCGATGGCGTTAATCGGTTTACCATTGCTGATGATTGGCTTAAAAACGATTGCCGCACGCTTTATTGATCCGGCTTCAACAATGCATGGCTGGTTAGAGTTTATCGGTCATCCCTTTACGGCAATCATAGTGGCATGTTCAGTAACCTTCCATCTATTGGGTACAAAACGCGGTATTTCCCGCGATCGTATTATGGAGATTTGCGGAAGTGCACTGCAGCCAGCAGGGATCATCATTCTGGTGACCGGCGCAGGTGGCGTATTTAAACAAGTCTTAGTGGACTCCGGTGTGGGTGCAGCATTAGGCAATATGCTGGCAGGCTCCGGATTACCAATTGTGGTTTTAGCCTTTATTCTTGCCGCTGCAGTACGTGTTATTCAAGGCTCGGCGACAGTTGCAATGTTAACGGCATGCGGATTAATTATTCCGATGCTTGAGCCGCTTGGACTTAATGGTGCACAACTGGCTGCTATTACTATTGCTATCGGTGGCGGCTCTATTGTCTTTTCCCATGTCAATGATTCCGGTTTCTGGCTGGCTAACCGTTATCTTGGCCTGACGGAGAAACAAACGCTGAAAACCTGGACGGTCATGGAGACGATCATTGGTACTACCGGGGGGATTGTTGCCGTATTGATTTCACTTTTTGTATAGCTATGTACTCCCATACAGAGCGTGGTAAAACTAAAAAAACCGCCTTTTACGGCGGTTTTTCTATAAGCGCAGCTCCTTACTGCACAAAGGTGATTTTATCATCACTCACCTCAGTCCGTATCTCCTTACCCGGCAGCAGGCGTCCGGAAAGCATCTCCTGCGCTAACGGATTTTCCAGTGCCTGCTGAATGGCACGTTTTAAAGGCCGCGCCCCATAGACAGGATCGAACCCGGCTTCGACCAGCAGCTCGACGGCCCGGTCACTAAAGCTCAGTTGATAATCTCGTGTCTGCAGACGTTTCTGCAATGCCTGTAACTGAATAGCCGCAATAGACTTAATATGTGTTTCTGCCAGCGGATGGAAGACCACAGTCTCATCGATGCGGTTTAAAAACTCAGGTTTGAAGTAATTATGCAGGACATCCAATAATTTTGCTTTTACTTCATTGTAACTGACCTTAGGAAATGCTTCCTGAATCAGATCCGAGCCGATATTGGAGGTCATAATGATCACCGTATTACGGAAGTCAACGGTACGTCCGTGACCATCGGTTAAACGCCCGTCATCAAGCACCTGCAAGAGAATATTAAAGACATCCGGATGGGCCTTTTCAATCTCATCCAATAGAATCACAGAATAGGGTTTACGGCGTACCGCTTCGGTCAGATAACCGCCCTCTTCATAACCGACATAACCGGGAGGCGCACCGACTAAACGCGCCACAGAATGTTTTTCCATAAACTCCGACATATCAATACGAACCATATTATCCTCACTGTCAAACAGGAAGTTAGCCAGTGCTTTACAGGATTCTGTTTTACCGACCCCGGTCGGCCCTAAAAAGAGAAATGAGCCAATCGGGCGGTTCGGATCACTTAACCCGGCACGACTGCGGCGAATCGCATTGGCAATGGCATCAATGGCTTCATTCTGGCCAATCACGCGACTGTGCAGATGCTCTTCCATTCTCAGTAGTTTATCACGCTCGCCCTCCAGCATTTTCGCCACCGGAATGCCTGTCCAATGGGCCAGAATTTCAGCAACCTCATTCTCAGTGACGCGGTGTTTGAGCAGCGTCATCTCCTGTGTTTCTGCTTGTGCCGCCAGCTGCAGCTGTTTTTCCAGTTCCGGAATTTTACCGTACTGCAGCTCCGACATGCGCGCCAGATCCGTTGCACGGCTGGCAACTTCAAGATCCAGGCGCGCCTGCTCAAGTGCCTCTTTAATATCCTGGGTGCCGGATAATGCTGTTTTTTCTGTTCTCCATACTTTATCAAGCGCCTGATACTCCTGGTCTTTCTCCGCTAACGCGCTTTCAATATCCTGTAAACGTTTAATACTTGCTTCATCCTTTTCACCCTGCAGTGCCTGCTGCTCCAGTTTCAGCTGGATTATTTTACGATCCAGTTTATCCAGCTCTTCCGGTTTCGAGTCCATCTGCAGACGAATGCTCGATGCTGCTTCATCGATCAGATCTATGGCCTTATCGGGTAACTGGCGATCGGCAATATAACGATGGGAGAGCGTTGCCGCGGCGACAATCGCCGGATCGGTGATCTCTACCTTATGGTGCAGTTCGTAACGCTCTTTTAAGCCGCGTAAAATAGCGATAGTATCTTCAACCGTCGGCTCATCGATCTGTACTTTCTGAAAGCGCCGCTCTAAAGCTGCATCTTTTTCAATATATTGGCGGTATTCATCGAGCGTCGTTGCCCCGACACAGTGCAGTTCACCGCGCGCTAATGCCGGTTTAAGCATATTACCGGCATCCATCGCGCCTTCGGTTTTACCGGCGCCGACCATAGTATGCAGCTCATCGATAAACAGGATCACCTGCCCTTCCTCTTTGGCAAGCTCCGAGAGTACTGATTTTAAGCGCTCCTCAAACTCGCCGCGATATTTAGCACCGGCAATCAATGCCCCCATATCCAGCGACAGCACGCGTTTGTTTTTCAGCCCTTCCGGTACTTCGCCATTAATAATACGCTGCGCCAGCCCTTCAACAATGGCGGTTTTACCGACACCGGGCTCGCCGATAATCACCGGATTGTTTTTCGTACGGCGCTGCAGCACCTGTACCATGCGCCGCACTTCATCATCACGACCGATAACCGGATCCAGTTTACCCTGCTCGGCGCGCTCGGTTAAATCTATGGTAAATTTAGCCAGAGCCTGCTCCTGTCCATCGGCATCCTGATCATCCACTTTTTGTCCGCCACGGATTTTTTCAATCGATGCCGCGACCTTATCTTTACTTAAGCCGAGATCTTTTAAGATCCTGCCTAAAGCCCCTTTATCTTCACAGGCAGCGAGCAGAAAAAACTCCGAAGAGATAAATTTATCTTTGGATTTTTGTGCATATTTATCACAAAGGTTAAAAAGCGTGCCCAGCTGAGGGGAAACCTGAACATCACCGCCAATCCCTTCGACCTTAGGCATTCGCTCCAGTTCAGCGGAAAGCTGCGAACGCAGACGGTTAATATCCACTTCCAGATCCATTAAAATAGGGCGAATCGAGCCGCTGTCCTGATTTAATAACGCCAGCATCAAGTGAGTGGCTTCAATATATTGATGATCACGCCCCAGCGCCAGGGATTGCGCATCGGCAAGTGCCAATTGAAATTTACTGGTTAATTTATCTAAACGCATAACTTGAACCTCCAAAAACTCTTATACCAATAAAAGTGGTGGTTTATTGTTCATATTTCAAGGCATGAAGCTTAAAATATGAGCAATTAGTTGTGGTGATGAGTGGTGAGCGATGAGTAATGAGTGATGAGTAATGGGTGATGGGTGATGGGTGATGAGTGATGAATGATGAGTGATGAGTGATGAGTGATGAGTGATGAGTGATGAGTGATAAGTGATGGGTGATGAGTAATGGGTGATGGGTGATGGGTGATGAGTGATGGGTGATGGGTAATGGGTGATGGGTGATAGGTGGTGAGCGATGGGTGATAGGTAATGGGTGATGGGTAATGGGTAATGGGTAATGGGTAATGGGTAATGGGTAATGGGTGATGGATGGTGGGTGGTGAGTGGTGAGTGGTGAGTGGTGAGTGGTGAGTGGTGAGTGGTGAGTGGTGAGTCCATGTCAGCTTTCAGACAGAAGCTTGCTAATCCATCCAGATCAAGCTGGCCATGCGCCCGGTTATGCCATCGCGGCGGTAGGAGTAAAACAGTTCGGGCTCGGAGAAGGTGCAGTGCGCACTGACACTTATCTTGGTTATATTGAGCGCCTGCAGGCGTAAACGGGCAAGCTGCTGCAGATCTGCTAAATAGCGATCCTGATACGGGGTAAATGCTGCTGCCGCCTGCGCATCCTGCTCAATAAACTGAGCACGGACCTCGGCGCCGACCACAAAGGCTTCTTGGCCGATGCAGGGACCGAGCCAGACCAGCAGCTGCTGCGGCGCAATCGCTAGCTCAGTGCAGATAGAACGCAGTGACTTTTCAATAATACCATCGCATAAACCACGCCAGCCGGCATGAATGGCGCAGACAAAACTGCCCCGTTGATCCGTGACCAACAGCGGCAGACAGTCGGCGGTCATCACCACACAGGGCTGATTTTTTAGCACAGTCCAGGAAGCATCGCCTTGCTGGCCGCTTAATGTGTCTGCTTCAAGTTTCAGCAGCTTTGTACTATGGGTCTGCGTTAACCAGCACAGTGATTGCGGCAGCGCCAGCGCAGCGCTCAGCAGACGGCGATTTTTTGCCACCACTGCAGGCTGATCTTGGACATGCAGGCCTAAATTTAACCCTTGGTACGGCCCCGTACTAAAGCCGCCTTGCCGGGTTGTGGAAAAGGCATGAATATGCGCCGGCGCCGGCCAGTTGACTTGAATTAAATTCAGGTCTGATATTTTAGCGGGCATAAAACTGCGTATCGTCACGCAATGCCTGTGCTAATTGCGCCATATCATCAGGCACCGGGGCATGCCACTCCATCTGCTCGCCGGTGATCGGATGCGTTAAACGCAGCATAGTGGCATGCAGTGCCTGGCGTTTAAATTCACGCAGGGTACTGATCAGCTTCTCAGAGGCGCCCTTGGGTGGACGCGGACGGCCGCCATAAACCGGATCGCCGACAAGCACATGACCAATATGCGCCATATGCACACGAATCTGATGGGTACGTCCGGTTTCCAGGCGCAGACGCAGACGCGTATGGGCGCGGTATTTTTCTGCGACACGGTAATGGGTGACCGCATGTTTGCCGCCCGTTGGGTTGACCGCCATTTTGACACGATTTACCTTGTCGCGGCCGATGGCGGCTTCGACACGGCCACCCGCGGTAAAGCAGCCCATCGCAATCGCTTCATACTCACGGGTAATTTCCCGTGCCTGCAGGCTGGCCACTAAATGCGTTTGTGCGGGTACGGTTTTGGCGATCACCATCAGACCGGTGGTGTCTTTATCTAAACGGTGTACTATTCCCGCACGCGGCACTTCGGCAATTTCCGGGTAATGGTGGAGCAACGCATTTAAGACGGTGCCATTAGGATTACCGGCACCGGGATGTACCACCAAGCCCGCCGGCTTATTAATCACCAAAATATGCTCATCTTCAAAAACAATATTTAATTTAATATCCTGTGCTTCAAAGACCACTTCATCTTCTAACAGGGCATCGATATTAAGCTGTTGTCCGGTGTAGACTTTTTCACGCGGACGACTGACCAGTTGCCCGTCAACTTTTACCCTGTCCGCTAAAATCCATTCCTTGATACGCGAACGGGAATAGTCCGGAAATAACGAGGCCAGCGCCTGATCTAAACGAAATCCTAATTGTTCGTCAGTTACTTCTGCGCTTAGGTTTAATTGTTGACTCATATATTGTTCTCTTTGCTCCCGCTAAGGGGGATTTAAATATAATTTAAGGAATTACACGGCAATCTTGTCACATTTTATCTTTTTTAACTTTTCTTTTTTTAGTCGATAGAAGATACTGTGCTTTTATCTGCATTGGCATTATAACACTTATGAACAAGATCCTCAGACTAATAACGACTTCCCTTTGTATTGTTTTATTAAGCAGCGCCTGCTCTTCAAAGAAAAGTGAACAGCCGCAAGTGGCTGATAAGGCGCCCATTGAACTTTATACGGATGCTAAAAAAGCACTGGCGTCGGCCAATTTCGAAAAAGCAGTTGAAGTGCTCGAGGCCCTCGATACCCGCTATCCATTCGGCCCGCACTCCAAGCAGGTACAGATGGATCTTATCTACGCCTATTATAAACTTGATAAAACGGCGTTGGCGCTGGCCAATATCGATCGTTTTATTCGCCTTAACCCGACCCATGCTGACCTTGACTACCTCTATTATATGCGCGGCTTGACGCATATGGCCACCGATCAGCATTTTTTCCAGAAACTGTTCGGCATCGATCGCTTTAATCGCGATCCAAGCCACGCATTACAGGCATTTTCCGACTTCAACCGGGTTATTAACTACTATCCGCATAGCCTCTACGCCGCCGACGCCAGACAGCGAATGATCGCCATTAAAGATCGCCTGGCACGTTATGAAGTCGCTATCGGCCAGTGGTATATTAAACGCGACGCTTATATTGCCGCCATTAACCGTGCCAAAATAGTACTCAATAACTACCCGGATACGGCTGCGACAGAGGATGCTTTAGAAATAATGATCACGGCTTATAACGCGCTGGGGCTGGACGTGCCGAAGGAAAATGCACTGGCGGTGTTAAAGTTAAATTACCCTGACAATCGCCTGCTCAATCCTGAATTTTAGTTGTGGACGGTAAAATAACAAAGGAGAGCCCGGCTCTCCTTGCCAAAAAAAGCATTAAATCGCTTCGTTATCTTCCTCACCGGTACGAATACGAATCACGCGCTCAACAGGGGTGACAAAGATTTTACCGTCACCGATTTTACCTGTTTGGGCGGTGTTCATAATCGCTTCAATACAACGCTCCACATCTTCCGTTCTTACCACCAGCTCAATCTTTACTTTAGGCAGGAAATCAACCATATATTCGGCACCACGGTATAACTCCGTATGTCCCTTCTGACGGCCGAAACCTTTTACTTCCGAGACCGTCATCCCTGTGATATCAATATCAGCAAGCGCTTCTCGAACATCATCCAGTTTAAAGGGTTTAATAATTGCTTCGATTTTTTTCATGGTGTTCTCTTTATATTTTTAAACTAATAATAATTGCTTACTGTAATACAATTGAGATAAATATACAGGCAAATAACAAAAAAAATATTATACTAATGCCCCACATATTACCACCAGGAAAAAACATGCAATCTACACGGGGCTTCACACTTCTAGAGCTTATTATTGTTGTCACAATTAGTATCATACTGCTCACAATCGCCGTTCCCGGGTTTCAAACGCTAATAGAAAATAATCGTCTAACCAGCGTTGCAGCCAGCATTAAAAATAACCTTGCATTTGCGCGCAGCCAGGCAGTCAGTTTAGCTAACTTTGTCACCGTCTGCCCGTTAGAAGATAATCAATGCACTGATAACTGGATCAACGGAATAGATATTTTCATTGATTCCGACCGGGATGGAGACTTCGACAGCGGTGAAGTTTTATTAAAATCAGGTGAAAACTTCAACCTTAATGGTGAGCTGGTTTTTCCATCCAACAGGGTTACTTACACGCCTGACGGATTGATTAGCGGAAACTCGGCAAATTTCAGATACTGTACGGGTAATAGTCGCGTGGGTGTTAACATTGCTTATAGCGGCCGGGCGAAAATTATTGATAGTAGCGAGTTTACGAACTGTGATTGACATCCTCCTCTCCCTAAAGGAAGAGGATTCCGGTTAGTAAAAACCGGTGAAGAACTCTCACGAGTTTTCAGGTTTCTGCTTCAATGTACACAACCCAGAGAGCGATGCTTGGTTTTCGCGTTTAGCCCCCATAGTGGGAGCTTTTACGCGCTTCACGCAACTCATGCTCCCCAGGTCTGACACGTACTCCACAGACTTAAAATCCCGCATGTCCTGCGGTATGTTTTAAGTTTAGAAGCAGAAACAATATTGTCAAACCATCAGCGCTTTGCGCTAATCGCCTTATATCCTCTACCTAAAAGGAAGAGGTTTTACGGCAAAACAGATAATCCTCGACCGTGGCAAAGTTAAAAAGGGGTATTTGCTTCCAGCTCTATTGCCTGCTTAGTTTTAAAACGCTGTTTTTTTGTGACGCAGTGATAAACCGTCTCTATTAACGCATCTTCTCCGTTTTCTGTATAGAGTGTGCTTCCCGGTAAGCTTTTTTGAAATTCCGCTTTCGTTTCCCCAACGCTGACAAATTGATGCACAACCTCACTATTATCGTCCAGTCTCAGGTGGCATTTATAATGGACACGCTCACTTTTTTTATCCGCGCTTTCAGCATGGCTTAATGGGCTTGTCAGCACAAGTGCCGTCAGCATGGTTATTAGCAGTTTTGTATTCATCGCATTTTCCTTTTTAAAAATATCAATTATAGACATGCGCTTGATATGTCAGAGAGTGCATCTGTTTTTAATGCCAGCAACCACTGCTGGTCGCTGTTTTCTTAAGGTTTTGATTGATAGTCAGTACCGCACAATCTGTATCCGCAGCCTGACTGCTGATTGCTGTTGCGGTTAAGGTAAAATCAGCCGTCGCTTTTGCTGAACTGGTGCTGAGCGAGTAATAACCATTTTCAGTAATAAAAGGGTTGGCACTGAGTCCTAATTGTTCTTTTAAGTTTGTTGCATACTCATGATTATCTAAATAATACATTTCCTGACGGTTAGCAATTGCAATCAATGCTGACTGCGCCTCACTGCGCTTGGATGTTAACAGGTGCTGCATATAACTCGGATACGCAACACCGGCTAGTATACCGACAATGGCAATTGCAATCAGTAACTCTATTAATGAAAAACCCTTATCTTTCACACTTCCCCCTTTAAGCACGTAAAAACCCCAAAAACATTAACCGATTAATAATCTATTAGCCCTTATTTCTCACTGAAAAAACTGTAAATGCGGCGCGGCATCATATTAGCATCAGTATCCACAGTACCGGTATAAACAGTCTCTGTTTCTTCTGTTTCTTCATCAACAACGGCGATTGAATCACCTTGTCCAACGCCTAATAAACGTAATGCAGTTGTGCCGTCTTCATCAACCCCGGCATGCAGAACCAGAGTGTCAGGCACGCGCGAGCCTAAATCTATTTTCGCAACCGCAACTTCATCATCGTCATTATCATGGTTATTATTTCTCAAACGCCAAGTTCCGGAGTGTAAATCAACGGCGTATAACCAGCCTTGACCCAGGTCGGTTACCCCGCAACTGATGTTAACCGTTGAATTCGGCACAAAAGAGGTGAAATAAACGGTACCATCCAATATAGCTCCTTGGCCTAAAGATTTTTCACCCGTCGCTATTAAACGATATTTCCAGCCGGCATAACTGCTGAGATCCGCATACACATCGAGCACCTGAGTACCTGTATATGAACCAACCGGATTTTCGGTTATATCATAAAGGCTGCCAACCGTTAACGGAGTGGGTTTAGCTGCATAACCCTCTTCGCCGAACAAGGTTGGCTTTATATTATAATCATGTAATAGGTAAGCAGCATCATCAACCGCCGTGCTGGAAGCTGGGTGGGCACGATCGCCTGAGCTTAATAATATTCCGTCATAAGCAATTTTGTTAAAAGAATACTGGTTATTATTTTTGCTTACCTGTTCATTAAACGTACGCACAATCACCGGCGCGTTAAAGAAGCGGCGATCTGTACTGTCGCTATCTCCGCCTAAGCTTGCCAGTTTAATCGTTGACCATTTACTCCTGTCACTGCCAACTAAATCCATTCGCCAGACATTTCCGCCCGTGTCACCAGTATAGAGGCGATCAATATAGCCATCATCATCACTGTCTAATATGCCTATCTGACTGGGAATGCTGTCACGAATACAGTGCTGATCATCGCTTTTACAGTTGGCACCATCAACCGACCAGATTTTCTCTCCGGTTAAGGCATTAACAATATACACGGCCCGTCCAGTAGTATCGTTGCAGGTCTCATTGTCAGAGGGGCTGCAGCTGTCTTTATTAGTGTCATAACCGCCGCCAAAGACTATGCCGGGATTAACTTTGACGGTACTGCCAGTTTTATAAGAAAAGCTGCCCACCGCCGGTATTGACCAAGTTTGGCTGAGCTCCTCAAAACCGTCATCTCCGGAGTTGATGGTCCAGAGTAATTGCGGAGCATCTGGATTTGTGATATCCAAGGCGTAATAGCTGCTTCCGCCGCGGCGCATGCCGACAATGGCAATAATTTTCGACACATTACCTGATGTATAGGTTTTAACGGTAACAGGTGACAGATCCATACCGTATTGATGCTCAAGCGAATCCGCCGAGTCCCTTAGGGCAAGGCCGTCAGCTAATAACTCCTCGGGAATAAACGCCCAATTTTCACTGACGCTATCTCCGTGATCGGTAAACATATGTAAAAATCCGGCATTTGTACCGACCAGTAAGCGCACCACTTGTTTACCGTTTTCAATATAAGTGATAGCCAAAGGCTTGGAATGCAGCGGATCGGCAAAAATATCATTCCGGTAATCTGTCCTATCACCATCGGAGTCCTGGTCATCCACATCCAATCCCTGTAACCAGTTTAAATACTCACTCAATTCGTCTTCTGCAAGGCCTAATTCCTCTGCCAGTTCCTCATCATCCGACACTTGATAATAGGTTTTAAGGTTTGCGATATTCGGCGTTTGTAGGAGGTTATCGGTCAGATTAGTTAAAATTCTCCGACTTTCGGCAGCTGCAAGCATGCCTGTAACACCGCCTTCAGAAACCGTATTACCGTCTTCATCCCCTCCCCAGTAGGTTGACGCCTCCTCTTTGATATTACCGTCGGCATCTATTGCCGGCTTCCCTAAACGATCCACTAGAATGCCGGCGTCATTCATGGTGAGTTTTTTAATATTACCCTGCCAGACCGCTTTATTGTCCGGTATAAACATCGAATAATAAACTGAGTCTAAACTTTGCGTTCTGTCAAAGTTATTACTGGCAACCGCCGGCGAAGATAAACTTGAATTTGTATTTAAAATATCAATAAGGGTTGCCTGAAAAGCGCTTTGTAATGCGTCTGCATCAGTCGCGGGGAAATAGGCCCCGCCGCCTTTCAGAGCGGTAGCGGCCAGCAACTCGCCAGCATCGTCAACGGCGTCCTGACCAAAACCGATAGTGTAAGTGCTGATATGCTGGTCGCCATTGCTGTCATCGCCATCAATATCTTCATTATTCATCCACTTCGCAAGGGTTGGCATATAGCTGCCCGAGATAGCACCTTCTCCGGTAAGGTTTTTAATTAATGTATTTGCATGATAGTCTCTAGTCGGCTCACCATCGGTCATTAAGATGATATAAGCACGCTCCTGACAGCTTTTCATTGGTGATAAATAAACCCCACTATTTTCTGCTGTTTGATCCCGCTTAGGATTTTTATCATCGTCGTCACCATAATAGACGCCTTTTCCGGCATAATAACGGTAAGCTTCATACATGGTTTCGCACAGCGGTGTCCAGGTTTCGGCTTTTAACTCCTCAACCTGCTTAATCAAATCATCCGTTTGCTCATCATCTCTGGTTTTTATTTTTTCGAGAATTTTACCGCCGCTGTCTCCTGAATCATTATTACGATTAAAAATAGCCAGACCAAAATCAACAGAAGGGGTACTGGCAATTAAACTTTTTATCGCGCTCTGTGCTATCTTCAGGCGGGTTTCCTGATAGGTGTCCCCGCCTTCATCAATATTTTTCCAGGCAAGGTAATTAGCAGAGTAAAGAGTAACCGCATCATTCTTAAATACCGATCTAGATGCACTATCAGAATATGGCCCCTTTGTTCCATCAGCGGGATAACCATCAGAACCATGAGGATTATCAGTCAGTTTTTTAACAACATCCTCTTTGCAGTCAAAAATCCCGGTTTTTTTGTTCTTTAATTTTTTCCACTTTGATTTATTGGCTTTATTATTTTCCTTCCAATAGCGGACATTACCCGTATATTTCCCTTCAGAAGTAAGCGCGGATAAGGAGGCCTGGCAGTTATTCTCATTGACGTTGAGGTATTGTTTGCTCGTATCAGGTAGTTTTTTGGCATTCTTGCTCCAATAAATTTTATTCTTATCACCGCCATAATCTTTTGCAGGATCGTAAGGCTCTTTAATCGCCACCGTCACCGTCTCTTTAGTATCCATACTGCCGGAATTATCAAAAATGATCAGTACCTGCGGGCGCAGGCCATTTTCTTCACTGACATTGACACTGAACAGTTCGGTATCATCAGCAAGCACAGCACTGCAACAAAAGCTTAACAGTCCGATTAAAAATCTTTTGAACCCCATAATCTCTACTCCATTTGCCCTTGACCAGGCACAGCTGCCCACTTTTCCAGCATATTTTTAGTCTGCAATAATCGGCTGCTCAACGCCCAGCCCCATAGAGTTAACCGCCCATTTAGCCCCTTCGGATGTTTCTCTGCCATAGGAATGGTTGAGGTTAACCTGCAGATACTTACATTTAAAACCATTATTGGTACCGCTGGCTCGCATAGTGCGTTTACAGGTTAATTCACCATTTAACTCTACCGTTGTCGTCACATCACTAAATGCATCAGATTTAAGAGCCTCTGAATCAAGCTTTCCTGAATCAAGTGCTTCGGCAAACAACTGCGGGCTATTCTGATCATTCAATATAGCGTGCGCAGCACCATTTAAAAGCATAGCTGACTCCACCTGCATCACGCGTGAATCAACGATTCTTAATCCCAAAAATGAGTTTCCCATCAACAATGTCCCCAGCGTTAACAGTAAAGGCAAAATCAGCATAACAATAAATAGCATCATGCCATTTTGTCTGTGTAAATTAATCATCGACTAATACCATGTTATTTGGAAAAGCAACAACAGCAGATAGCAACTCCCTCTTATAAGCATCGCCTGGCGCAATAAAAGTTTTGTTACCTAACTGGTAGGTATTATTATTGACATAACCAGCAGTCGGCTCCAGGGAGCGCGCCAATAAATAAATTTTTACACCAATCACTCGCCCAGTATCCCAGTCATTATCGGTAACACTTTCTGTTTCAGCAATCGCGTGAACAGCACCGTCACGTTCACTGGAAAGCAGCTCATCCAGAACAAAGGTAAACTGCATATTCTCAATCCCTTCAACCAGCACCTCGTCTAGCATTTTATCTTTAACAAGGCGCATGCGCCGCAATCTGGGAATGTCTGCTGCTTTATCTAAATAATAAACATGATGAATATATTGCCAAACTGCAGGCTCTGTCCCAGCTTCTACTGCGTTTAAGTGGCTTGCATCTCCACTATAAACCGTTATTTGCGTCGCGTTGATATCCAGGTAATAACCATCACTGTCAAAATCATCATCTTGCGCTAATCCTCTGACCCGTTTTATAGCGATAAAGCCTGCCTCGGATATAAGTGTTGTCGCACTGTCGCCATCATCAAGACAATCCATTTCCAAATCAGATATATTAGCCGGCACTGTCGAAGCCCAAAGCGGGCGATATATTCCAGCCGTCGGAAAACTGCCATTGCCGTTGTTATCTAAACAATCTGCACTGCTTGCCAATGAAGAAACGTTGAGATCCCATATGTCAGCATTATCACCCGTTGCACCAGCAAAAAAATAGGCCTGTTTTAAATCACGGGTTAAAATCTGCAATGCAAAGGCAGCATTCTCCTGACGTTCATCACTGTCTAAGGCGACTGTTGTGGCTCGTTGACTGGAAATAAAAACGCTAAAAACCCCCGTGCTTAAAAAAAGGGTCAACGCAATAACAATCATCCATTCAACAATTGAGTATCCTAGCTGTTTTTTCTGCATGGAATGCAAAGAGGCTGCAGAGATCTTCATAAAGATGCGCCTGCGTAGATCGTTGCTATTAACTGACGACGGCCGGTGCCTGCTTCTCCACACTTATAGGACAAACTTGAGGTGTCACTATCAGCGCCATCCGAACTTTTAATTGTCGAGGACCAGCTTATGATGACAATACTGCGACCTTCAGCATCAAGTTCAATACAGGCATCTGCATTGATTAAACCAGCATTAGGGCCCGCATTTACCCCAAGAAATTTATCCTGCCACTCTTTAAGATCATTGTCTCTAATTTCTTCACCCGTGCAGTTGTCAAAGGCACCTTTGCTATCAACGCAGTCTGGTGTAGATAATTTCGCGTCCAGTAAGCTGGAGATTTCATAGTTATTGTCAGTGTCCTGCAACCATACGCTGTTTAACTGCATGCGCTCGCTGATATCGACAACAAGCGAGTTAGCTAATGTACGCTGCTGAGTTTCAAGGGTCGATTTAACTGCCGTCATCTGCACACCTGCAACCCCTAACAACCCTATAGCTAAAATAAAGCTGCCAATCATAACTTCAATTAAACTAAAACCACTCATTTTCATAAAATAACCCAATAAAAAATATAAAAGATGAGCATGCTCCTTAAACCTAGTATGAAAAATAAGAAATATATCAGGAATCGAACAAAATTAGTACAAAAAACAACTTCTACGCACAAGGCCGGCCAAAAACCATTTTGTTCGTTCTGATTATTATCAGATAGCTATGCGTTATACTAATCAACGCCGCTCACCAGGAGAAGTCAAAAAACATCAAGATACTAAAATCAGCATCTTGATGTTGTTTGGGAAAGAATTAATGCAGAGCCCTGCTCATAATTAAAGATTGTTATTCAACTTGCTTGATGCGCAGCTCGGCAGGCACTTCAAAAACGGTATCCTCCTGCACGCCGGGATTTTCGCTCACCACAGTGCCGCCCAGTGCCAGCAGTCTATCAACCACAGCTTTCACCAGCACTTCCGGTGCCGATGCGCCAGCGGTCACCCCGACCGTATTTACGCCTTTAAGCCAGTCACAGTTAATAGCAGACTGATCATCGATAAGATAGGCGTTAACCCCCACGGCACTGGCTTTTTCGCGCAGACGGTTGGAGTTGGATGAATTCGGCGAGCCGACCACCAGTACCAGATCCGTTTTCATGGCCAGATCTTTGACCGCATCCTGACGATTTTGCGTGGCATAACAGATATCATCTTTACGCGGGCCGTTAATTTGCGGAAACTTCTCACGCAGCGCATTAATAATATTCGCCGTATCATCGACCGACAGCGTGGTCTGTGAGCTATAGCATAAACTGTTCGGATTTTTTACCTGCAGCTTAGCCACATCTTCAGGCGATTCTACCAGGTAGATTCCGCCGGTCCTGATTGTCATATTGTCCCATAGTACCGACCACTTCCGGATGCCCCTGGTGGACCGATTAAAATACACTCCTGGCCACGACGGCTGGCACGGGTCACCTCCATATGCACTTTGGTTACCAGCGGACAGGTCGCATCAAAGACCTTTAACTGGCGACGCTTGGCCTCTTCACGCACCGACTGGGCAACGCCATGGGCACTGAAGATAACGATATTATTATCCGGCACCTCATGCAACTCTTCGACAAAAACCGCCCCGCGCTTTTTCAGTCTGTCCACCACATACTGATTATGCACCACTTCATGGCGGACATAGATGGGCGGCGTAAAAAGATCCAGCGCCCGTTCGACAATGGAGATGGCACGGTCCACGCCGGCACAAAAACCACGCGGATTGGCTAAAATAATGTTCATGACTAACCTTTTTAATAATGGAGAGTAGCAAATGGCTTAAAGCTGGAATATTACCTGTAACCTGATTGATTCGCACTAACCTTTGCTTAAATTATGCTCAATAAAGTATATTGCTTACGGGCCAGGCTTTGCCATTACAAATAAAAATGCCGGAGTAAAGCTCGCGCCCTGGCTCTGCGCAGCACTATTTAACCTTTTATCACTTATCCTGCGCCGAATCCTCTTGCGGGGTTAAGAAAGATTCTAAAATAATCATGGCCGCCCCGATAAAGATGGCAATATCGGCGACATTAAAGGTTGGCCAGCGGTAAAATCCTAAATCAAAATCAAGAAAGTCCACCACATAACCAAAAAGCAAACGGTCCGTTACATTGCCGATGGCACCGGCTAAAATCAGCGCAAAAGCCATATTAGTGCAACGCTGCGCCGCCGAGTTACGTTTTAACGAATAGATCAGGTAAGCTGAAACCGCAAAGGCGATAACGGTAAAGAGGTATTTCTGCCAGCCTCCCGCATCGCCTAAAAAGCTAAATGCCGCGCCGTAGTTGCGCGCATAGGTGAAATTAAAAAATGACAGTACAGGATAAGACTCATGCAGCGCTAACGCCTGCACCGTCCAATACTTAGTCACCTGGTCAATAATAAAGACAATTACGGAAAGCCATAACCAAGGCAGTCCAGTCGTGTTTTTTTCTGTCATACTCATTTGCGCGACTAAAGCCGCGGCCCTCATGCGTTTTTGCTGTCATATTTATTTTTGCCGCTAAAAGCGCGGCTCTTATACAGAAGTATAAGTAATCAATATGTAGACTATTTTAGCTGGCATATTTCAAAAAACGACGCGGCTGGGAAGTCCCATCCATTTTTCTTGTAGAGGATAACCACTTTAGCAAGGAAAATCATGGAGCGAATTGAACTGCTGTTCAGGCTTATAAGCGGGCAAGCTCTGCGCGCCCTCTGATTTTCCTAATCTCAGCCAGTACAGGGATGTAATGTCTGAGATGGTGCGTTAAAAAGTGGTTGTTCACTACAAGATCAAAAAATGGCTTGGGCAGCCTTTCTTTTGGTTACTTTTCTTTGGCTGAGCAAAGAAAAGTAACACGCCGTCAAAGGCGCAATATACTCAATTAGTTAAAATGACTCTCGTATATCTTTTATTTCATACCAAATTTATGATCTATTTCAGAAGTGCGGCTTCAGCCGCGCAGTTTGCTATAAGGCGCGCTTGAAAGCAAATTTCCAAGATAAAAAACAGATCAGTTAATTAATCTGATTGCGATAATAATTAAATCTAAAGCCACATCCCGACTAACAGCTAAAAAAAACGCCTTAATCTTTAAGGCGTTTAGTTTTTACTTAATAGCTAGACTAAGCAAATTTACGCTGTTCGCCTGCACCGTCAATATTAGTGATACAACGCGCACATAGCTCCGGATGTTCAGCACTCTGACCCACAGTTTCATGATGATGCCAACAACGCGGACATTTTCCGGCCGCGCTTTTTTCAACCGTCAGCGATAAGCCGTCCACTTCAGTAGCAATAGCGCTTTGCGGCGCTTCTGCTAAAGGTTTCAGCTGCGCTTTCGAGGTGATTAGAACAAAACGCAGCTCATCTTCCAGTGTGCTCAGCAGCGTGCTCAGTTCATTCGATGCATACAGGGTTACCTGCGCCTCCCAGACCACCACCGATCACATTTTCTTTACGCGCCAGCTCTAAGGCTTTATTGACTTCGCCACGTACCGCAAGCACGCTTGTCCAGGCATCATTATCCAACACTTCATTATCAGACAGACCGAATAGACCATCATACCAGACACCGGTAAAGACAAATTCATCACGTTCGCCGGGCATACGCCCCCAGATTTCATCGGCGGTAAAGCTTAATACCGCGCCATTAAACGTACCAGAGACTCGGCAATATGGAAAAGTGCCGTTTGGCAGCTGCGACGGGCATTACTGTCTGCTTTCGCCGTGTACTGGCGGTCTTTGATAATATCCAGGTAGAAGCTGCCCAGCTCAATAGAGCAGAAGTGCATCAGCTTCTGGTAAACAACATGCAGATTATAGCTTTCATACGCGGCAATCACCTCATTCTGCAGGGTCAGCGTCTGCGCGACAATCCAGCGATCCAGAGCAACCATCTCGTCACTGGCAACCATATCCGTTGCCGGATCAAAACCATTCAGGTTAGCCAGCAGGAAACGCGAGGTATTACGAATACGGCGGTAACTGTCGGCGCTGCGGTTGAGAATCTCATCGGAAACGGTGATCTCACCGGTGTAATCGGTAGAAGCTACCCAAAGGCGCAGAATATCGGCACCGAGATTATTCATCACAGTTTGCGGCGACATCACATTGCCTAAAGACTTGGACATTTTTTTACCTTGCCCGTCAACCACAAAGCCGTGCGTCAGTACCTCTTTGTAAGGTGCTTGATTTTTAATCGCCATGCTGGTCATTAATGACGACTGGAACCAGCCGCGATGCTGATCCGAGCCTTCCAGGTACATATCGATCTGCGCCTGCTGACCATCTTCCCGGGTGTATTCACTGCGCGTCCCGACCACAGCGGAATGCGTGGTACCTGAATCAAACCACACATCCAGGTATCGCTGACCTTGCGGTACTGCTCCGCCTCATCGCCAAGCAGCTCCTGAGCGTCCAAATCCCACCAGGCCTGAATGCCCTGTTTTTCAATCTTTTGCGCCACGCTTTCCATCAGCTCGACACTGTTCGGATGCAGTTCATCGGTTTCTTTATGGACAAACAGCGTGATCGGTACACCCCAGGTACGTTGACGGGAGATACACCAGTCCGGGCGGTTTTCAATCATTTTTTCGATGCGGTTTTGTCCCCAGCTTGGAATCCACTGCACCTCTTGATCTCGCCGAGGGCATTATCACGCAGGCCTTTCTGATCCATCGCGATAAACCACTGCGGCGTGGCGCGGAAGATAATCGGGGTTTTATGGCGCCAGCAATGCGGGTAGCTGTGCAGCAGTGGCTTATGACATAACAGGGCATTCTTTTCGGTTAGCACTTCAATCACGCGATCGTTGGCTTTAAAGACATGCAGGCCGGCAAAAAACTCCGTCTCTTCTCTAAAGACACCGTTATCCCCCCACCGGTTAGCCACCTCTAAATCATAACGCAGGCCGACGCTGTAATCGTCCTGACCATGGCCGGGCGCAGTATGCACACAACCCGTACCCGACTCAATGGTAACGTGATCGGCAATAATCGCCGGCACCTGCAGGCTTAAAAAAGGATGCTGGAAGAGTTTATTCTCGAGATCGATGCCCTTACAGGTCGCCAGTACTTTGAAGTCCTCAACCTCATAACGGGCCATACAGTCTTCAACCAGGAAGCTGGCCAGGATCAGGCGGCGCTGATCCGCCTGCACTAATGAATAGTCAACGTTTTCTGCCAGCGCCACCGCACGGTTAGCCGGCAGTGTCCAGGGGGTTGTCGTCCAGATCACCAGGGCGACATCACCGCTGCCTAAATCATCGCCTGCGGCGCTAAAACAGCTGACCACCTGGTCGTTATCAAATGGCCGTGAAAGCAACATCAATCGCCGGTGATTTTTTATCTTCATATTCAACTTCAGCTTCTGCTAAAGCGGAGCCGCAATCGGTACACCAGTGCACGGGTTTAGAGCCTTTATGCAGGTGACCGTTATCGATAATTTTTGCCAGTGAGCGCACAATATTGGCTTCGGTGTCAAAATTCATGGTCAGGTAGGGATATCCCACTCACCAGCACGCCGAGGCGTTTAAAGTCTTTACGCTGACCGTCAACCTGACGCGCGGCATATTCACGGCATTTTTTGCGGAATTCGGCAGCCGTTACTTTTTTGCCCGGCTTACCGACCTTCTGCTCGACCTTTAATTCAATCGGCAGACCGTGGCAGTCCCAGCCCGGAATATAGGCGCATCAAAGTCAGACAGGGTTTTGGCCTTGATAATAATATCTTTTAAAATTTTATTCACTGAGTGACCGATATGAATATCGCCATTTGCATAGGGAGGACCGTCATGCAGAATGAATGTTTTTTTACACTACCTACGAAACTACCAAAGATCTTTTTCGCGCTGCGGATCTTCTGGTAAAGGTCTTTGCTGTACCAGTTTTTCAGCATATTCGGTTCACGATTGGCAAGATTTGCACGCATCGGAAACCCTGTTTTAGGCAGGTTTAACGTATCTTTATAGTCACTCATTTGTATTTTCCATTTACGTAATATTTAGGATCTGTTTTTATCCGGCTAACTGATGCCATTTTTTGGCTTGTTGTATATCTTTTTCTATTTGAACTTGTAATTCGGCGAATGAATTAAAGCGTACTTCATCGCGTAATTTTTTTTCTAATACGACTTCCAGCTGCCTGCCGTATAGATCACCATTAAAAGCAAACAGGTGGACTTCCAACTGCTGACGGACACCCTGCACCGTCGGACGTTGACCAATATTCGCCACGCCCTGGTAAACCCTTGCCGTTTACCCCCAACACCGACACCGCAAATACGCCGGAAACCGGTGAAACGCGGCGTTTTAACAGCAGGTTTGCGGTCGGCACACCAATAGTACGGCCTAATTTGCGGCCGTGCCCGACGCGTCCGGTGATGCTGTATTTTCTGCCCAGCAATTGTGCCGCCTGCTCTAACTCACCCGCGGCTAAAAAATCGCGAATACGGGTACTGCTGATGCGCTGCTGCTGCTGAGTCAGGCTCTGCGTATCGATCACTTCAAAGCCATGTCTTTTACCCGCTTCCTGCAACAGCTTAAAATCCCCCTGGCGCTGATAACCAAAATGAAAATCATCGCCAATCACTAAAAACTTAACGCCAAGCTTGGCAATTAACAATTCATCAATAAACTGCTGGGCAGTTAAATTGGCAAATTTATGGGTAAAGGAGGACGCATAACAGGCGCTGCAGTCCCAGTTTTTCCAATTGCACAAACTTATCACGCAGGCGACTTAAACGCGCCGGGGCGTTCTCACCGGCAAATAACTCTTCCGGCTGCGGCTCAAAAGTCAACACAGTAGCCGGCAGTTGCAGACGCTCAGCTTCAACCAGTAAACGCGACAATACCGCGCTATGGCCAAGATGTACGCCATCGAAGTTGCCGATGCTGAGAACACAGCCTCTATGCTTTGCCTTTAAATTATGAATGCCGCGCAGTAGTTCCATATTTTTCTCGTTCTCATGCTCCCGCGTGGGAATGCATACTCACTGGTGCGTATGGCACCCCCTAGATCAACTTATTTCTATAGCTCGGTTAAAGCGAGGCCCCGTGTATATTCTAGTGCTCATAGCCTACGCCATCACCACCTGAAAACAACAGCAAAAATATCAAGAGGCCGATTATATAACAGAGTGCGCAACTAATCAGCCCTCATTTTAACCATTCTCCGTTGAAACTTTAAAATCCTGAAGACGCAGGCCAAAAGCAAACAGCAGAGCAAAGTAAACACAGACCGCGCCGGCAATAAATATAAACAGCTTAGTGGCGGCAGCCAGCAGGGAAAAACCGGCCCATAGCGATAATGACGGGCTAAAGAAGCTTAAAAAAGCCGCCATCAGCAGTGCCGAAAAGAGCATACGCAGCAATACAGAGACACTGTTTTTCTGCACTTGGTAAACGCCGGCAGCGTATAACCCGGAAAACAGTAAAGCGGCATTCAGGGTGGCCGAGATCGCCGTAGCAATCGCCAGACCGACGTAGCCGTAAGGAATGGCAAAAACAATATTTAACAGCATATTGCTGAGCATGGCAATAATACCGAATTTACCGGCGTCCTGGTATCCTGGCGCGAGTAATAGCCGGGTGCCAACACCTTCACCAGCATAAAGCTCAGCAGTCCGCCGGCGTAGGCCCATAAGCTCATTGCCGCCATCGATACATCATCAACGGCAAATTCACCACGCATAAACAGCACGCGCAGCATCGGCTCGGCTAACACAATCAGGCCGAACATCGCCGGCAGGCCTAATAAACAGACCATGCGTATGCCCCAATCCAGGGTTTTGGCAAAGGTCTCATTGGATTGAGTGACATGGGATGAAGACAGGCTCGGCAAAATAACGGTGGCAATGGCAATACCAAATAATCCCAGTGGAAACTCCAGCAGGCGATCCGAATAATATAACCAGCTGATCGAGCCGGTCTGCAGAAAACTGGCAATCAGCGTATCGAGCAGCAGGTTTATCTGGCTGACCGAGACGCCGAACAGCGCCGGAATCATCAGAGTGCGGATTTTAACGACACCGGGATGCGACCAGTTCCAGGTCGGTTTCACTAACAGCTTTTCTCTGCGCAGAAAGGGCAGTTGAAAAAGAAACTGCAGCGCGCCACCGATAAAGACGCCGATCGCCAGGCCCATTTCCGGCTGCGCCAGATGCGGAGAGACAAACAACGCACAGCTGATAATGGCAATATTTAAAAATACCGGCGTAAAGGCCGCCACGGCAAACTTTCCAAGAGTATTTAAAATCGCCCCGGAAAGGGCGCTGAAAGTGATAAACCACAGATAAGGAAAAGTGATTTTAAGCAAGGAGGAGGCCAGTTCAAATTTATAAGCCTGGTCACCGCCATGCCACCATTCTAAAAACCAGCCGAAACCAAATAACGCCGTGATAACAGAAGAGCCCAGCACCCCGAAAATGGTAATGACCGTGACTAGTGCTGCCGAGTGTCCCCGAGACGGCGGCGATTAATGCTTTAACCTGATCGGGAGACTCTGCTTTCTCATACTCGGTCAATACCGGTACAAAGGCCTGGGCAAAGGCTCCTTCGGCAAACAGGCGGCGTAAAAAATTAGGAATTTTATTGGCGAAAAAAAACAGATCCGCGGCCGCCCCCGCCCCCATCAACTGAGCAATCACAATATCCCGAACCAGACCCAACACCCGTGAAATCAGCGTCATAGAGCTGACAATCAGACCTGATTTCAATAGTTTTTTACTCACAATCGCATTCCCGCATAAAATTTACTGTTAACCGCATAGGCTTTGACAAACTGAGATAGCTTAACTGCACTCTCGATTTGCATCTGTAGGCCTTTTTGGTATAAAATGCGCGCAGTTTAACCATATGACTGGTTTCTTACCAGTTTTTTCAGCGGTTAAAAAGAAACCATTTGACAATATACGTGTTACAAGGCATATTCCCTCGACCTTTGATTATCCCTTGTTATACAGAATTTAGGAGTTAAGGTCTTGGCTAATATCAAGTCTGCTAAAAAACGTGCTTTACAATCTGAAAAGCGCCGTAAACATAATGCAAGCCGTCGTACAATGATGCGTACTTTTATCAAGAAAGTCGTTGTTGCCATCGAAGCTGCAAATAAAGAAGCTGCTACAGCTGAGTTCTCAAAACTGCAATCAGTTATGGACAGCTACGCAACTAAAGGCTTAATCAGCAAAAACATGGCTGCTCGTAAGAAAAGCCGTCTTGCTGCAAAAATCAAAGCGCTATAATTTTAGCCTTTCATTTTTAAGCCAAAAATAAAAAACCGACTTTATGTCGGTTTTTTTTGTACGTCATCCTCGAGGTCTTTAATCGAGGACCTTGTATTATCTACGATCCCTCGTTCCCACGCTCTGCGCTGTCTATTATACAACAAGTCATTGATGACAACGCTTCAGCATCGAAGCCTTGGTTTTAGCCCTGATTCTTATGCACAAGTGCACTAATTGTCTTTATAGGTAATTCAATGAATTAAAATACCAAGCCAAACCGGCTACGTTTTCCCCATCCATTTTTTCTTGCTCTGGACAAATACTTTAGCAAGGAAAATCATGGATGATTTTCCTAATCTCAGTCAGTACAGGGATGTACTGTCTGAGATGGTGCGTTAAAAAGTAGTTGGGCAGAGTAAGATAAAAAATGGTTTGGGCAGCCTTTCTTTTGGGTTACTTTTCTTTGGCTGAACAAAGAAAAGTAACACGCCGTCAAGGGCGGAAGACCAACGAGAGAGTTAAAACCATTAGCCCACAAGCGAAGGCCTACAAACTGAGTTAATAAATCATTGGTTAATTTGTTTACATTTCCCTCGTTCCCACGCTCTGCGTGGGAACGAGGTGATACAACACTTCGGGAATGACAAAGTATAGATTAGCCGATAACACTACCCAATTGGAAGATAGGCAGATACATAGCGACAATCAGGCCGCCGACAACGATACCCAAGACCACCATGATCATCGGCTCCAAGAGGCTGGTTAAGGCATCCACCGCATCATCGACCTGCTGCTCATAGATATCCGCAACCTTACTGAGCATACCATCGAGATCCCCGGACTCCTCACCTATCATCACCATCTGCGTCACCATATCCGGAAAAACGGCGGTGGTTTTCATCGCTACATTGATCTGCATGCCGCCCATCACCTCGGAGCGGATATTTTGAATGGCGCTGCGGTAGACATAATTACCGGAAGCCCCGGCAGCAGAAACCAGGGCATCCACCAGGGGAATACCGGCGGCAAAAGTTGTCGACAACGTACGCGCAAAACGCGCCACCGCGGATTTATCGAGAATGGTGCTGATCACCGGAATTTTAAGGACAAATTTATCGCTATTGTCGCGCACCTTCTGTGATTTTCGGTGCGCTTTTTTTAAAGAGTATGACGCTGACGACAACCCAGCGCCACAACAATATACCAGTAATGCTGCACCAGATCGGAATATACCCAGCACAAACTGAGTAAATGCCGGCAGCTCGGCGCCGAAGCCTTCAAAAAATATCCTTAAACTGGGGAATAACAAAGAGCAGCAGCAGCATAGTCACCACCCCGGCAACCGCTAAAACCGCAGCGGGATAAAACATCGCCTTTTTGACTTTGGATTTCAGCGCTTCCGATTTTTCTTTATAGGTGGCGATACGGTCATAGATAGTCTCCAGCGCGCCCGACTCTTCGCCGGCATCAACCAGATCGCAGTACAGCTCGTCAAAATATTTAGGATAGTTACGCAGGGTCTTGGACAGCGGCGTCCCCGTTGCCACCTCATTAGCGATCGAGGTCATCAGCAGTCTCAAGGGGGCTTTCTCGCTGCTTTTAGCAATCAACTGCAGGCTCTGCACCAGCGGCACCCCGGCTGAGAGCATGGTGGCGACCTGTCTGGACATCACCGGCAATATCCATCGGCGTGATCTTATCGCCGAAGGAAAACAGCGGTTTGGATTTTTTATTGATGCGCGTGACATTGACGCCCCTGTTTGCGCAGCTCGGCGCGCACCTCCGCCGGCGATTCCCCCTGCGACTCACCGGAAACCTTACCGCCCTTGCGGTTAACACCAGCCCACTTAAAGGTATGAATAACGGTCTCTTTAGCCTTTTTCTTTGCAACCATAATTGCTCCTTAATTAGGATTGGTTCACCGATAACAACATTTTGGAGACGGGGCTTCAGCCCCCCGCTGTAAAAATAGAAATTCTGCAGGACTAAAAAAGATGCGCAGAGCTTATTCTGCTCATAAGAGTGAACTGCTGTTCAATTCGCTCCCGGCTCCAATATTGTCGTTTTCAACCTAAACCTTCATAGACACCATAAAATCTTGCTGCACGACTATCGTCAGGCAATTTTAACGAATTATTTTTAATGTAGTTATAAACACAATTAAACTGTTGCTGATTTCTAACAGCTTTATCATAATAATCAGCTTCCCAAAATGTTCCACTTTTCAGCAGTAACTTATTTAACTGATAAGCGCTGCTGCCTTTTATTTTTCGCAACATAGCTGGTAATTTAATTAACGGCTTAGCAAGTAAGTGAACATGATTCGGCATAATAACAAAAGCCGAAAGTTGATAAAGTTGCGTATCGGCTTGATGCAGATAATGATTTAAATAAACCAGCGCCTGACCGTTTTAAATAAGCGCCCTTGCTTGGAATTATCCAGGTAGTGATCAATTTCCAGCTGTTTTTTATTAGCAGGCTTTTCCTGATGGTATAATTTTTTTAAAAAATTATCGCTGCTGTCATGGGTTCTAAACGTAATAAATTGATAATAACTGGCAATATCTATATGCATTAAGTGATTATATTTCATACTTCAGTCCCGCTTAAAAACACAAACCAACGGGACTGAAGTCCCGGCTCCAGTACCGGCCTACAGGAGACGGGAGTTTACTCCCGCTTAAAAAGCAAACATAACGGGACTGAAGTCCCGGCTCCAATACCGACCTACAGGAGACGGGAGTTTACTCCCGCTTAAAAACACACACCAACGGGACTAAAGTCCCGGCTCCAGTACCGGCCTACAGGAGACGGGAGTTTACTCCCGCTTAAAAAGCAAACATAACGGGACTAAAGTCCCGGCTCCAATACCGACCTGCAGGAGGCGGGAGTTTACTCCCGCTTAAAACACAAACCAACGGGACTGAAGTCCCGGCTCCAATACCGGCCTACAGGAGACGGGAGTTTACTCCCGCTTAAAACACAAACACAACGGGACTGAAGTCCCGGCTCCAATACCGGCCTACAGGAGACGGGAGTTTACTCCCGCTTAAAAAGCAAACACAACGGGACTGAAGTCCCGGCTCCAATACCGACCTGCAGGAGACGGGAGTTTACTCCCGCTTAAAAAGCAAACACAACGGGACTGAAGTCCCGGCTCCAATACCGATCTGCAGGAGACGGGAGTTTACTCCCGCTTGAAACACAAACCAACGGGACCAAAGTCCCGGCTCCAATACCGACCTGCAGAAGACGGGAGTTTACTCCCGCTTAAAACACAAACCAACGGGACCAAAGTCCCGGCTCCAATACCGACCTGCAGGAGACGGGAGTTTACTCCCGCTTAAAACACAAACACAACGGGACTGAAGTCCCGGCTCCAATACCGGCCTACAGGAGACCGGAGTTTACTCCCGCTTAAAAAACAAACACAACGGGACTGAAGTCCCGGCTCCAATACCGGCCTACAGGAGACGGGAGTTTACTCCCGCTTAAAAAGCAAACACAACGGGACTAAAGTCCCGGCTCCAATACCGACCTACAGGAGACGGGAGTTTACTCCCGCTTAAAACACAAACCAACGGGACTGAAGTCCCGGCTCCAATACCGGCCTGCAGGAGACGGGAGTTTACTCCCGCTTAAAACACAAACACAACGGGACTAAAGTCCCGGCTCCAACAATGCGCTGGAGACGGCAATTGCTTAGGTCACCCTGGTTACTTCATTGAGGCTGGTGATGCCGTTTGCTGCCTGCTGCAGTGCCGACTGACGCAGGGTAGACATGCCCTCCTGCTGCGCTACTTTGGCTATCTCCAGGGCATTGCCGTTATTTAAAATAATATGACCGATATTCTCGCTCATCTCCAGCACTTCATAGATACCGACACGGCCTTTATAGCCATCGGTACATTTATCACAGCCGACCGGTTTATAAAGGGTAATACCGGCAGCAATCTGCTGCTCAGTAAAACCTATGGTGCGCAGCTCGGCAGCGCTGTAGCGATCTTCTATTTTACATTCATTGCATAGCCGCCGCGCCAGACGCTGGGCAATAATCAATGATACCGAAGAGGCGATATTAAAGGCCGGGACGCCCATATTAAGCAGCCGAGTCAGGGTTTCCGCGGCCGAGTTGGTATGCAGGGTCGATAACACCAGATGGCCGGTCTGCGCGGCTTTAATGCCGATCTCGGCGGTTTCCAGGTCGCGGATCTCACCGACCATGACAATATCGGGATCCTGACGCAGAAAGGAGCGCAGCGCCGAGGCAAAGGTTAAGCCTGCTTTGGTATTGATCTGCACCTGATTGATACCGGCGAGATTGATCTCGACCGGATCTTCGGCGGTGGAGATATTGCGCTCCACGGTATTAAGAATATTCAGCCCGGTATACAGAGAAACGGTTTTACCGCTGCCGGTCGGACCGGTAATAAGGATCATCCCCTGGGGTTTAGCAAGTGCATTCAAGTACTTAGCCTTCTGCTCATCGGAATAACCTAAACGGTCAATATCCAAACTGGCCGCCGAGGAGTCAAGAATACGCATCACCACCTTCTCGCCCCACATAGTGGGCAGGGTGCTGACACGCAGATCGACATTACGCTTATTGGAGATCTTCAGCTTGATGCGGCCATCCTGAGGCAGACGGCGCTCGGCAATATCCAGCTTGGACATGACCTTAAGGCGCGCGGAAAAGCGGTTGGCCAGGTTGACCGGCGGCGTTGCCACTTCATGAAGAATGCCGTCGACGCGAAAACGGATGCGGTATTTTTTCTCATAGGGCTCAAAATGCAGATCCGAGGCGCCCTTGCGCACCGCATCAAGGAGAATGCTGTTGATATATTTAACTATCGGCGCATCATCATCGACGCCCTGCGCCTCCTCCAGGCGCGACTCGCTGTCATCGACTTCGATATCATCAATATCGCCGACCTCGCCCAGAGTGGCGGCGGAGTCTTCAAGCAGGGCTTCAATGGCTTTGCTGAGCAGCTTCTCTTCAACCAGCAGGGCTTCGGTATGCATGGAAAAACTGAATCCGAAATCCTCCAGCGCCGCAACATTGGTCGGATCGGACATGGCAATATACAGGGTTTTCTGCTGCGCATAGACAGGCAGGGCATGATGCTTCTCTATTAGCTTCTCATTGATAAACTTTTCCGGAATATTTTCCAGATCCAGGGTATCGGAATCTAATAGAGGAATACCATATTCACTTTCACAGAACTGCGCCAGGGCCAGGCTGTCGATAAAATCGTTTTCCACCAGATAACTGACCAGCGACTTTTTTTTCATGTCTGGCCGAGGTGGTGATCTGCTGCAGTTTATCAAAGGGCAGTAAACCGCGAGCGGCCAGGCTGGACGCCAGGCCGCTGATATTAGGGGTTGGCATTAGCTATTTAATAACTTCTTCTGCAGTCCAAGTTACCACACCACCACTTGTCCAAGCTGCTGCAAGAGAATACACCGAACCTGCAGGTAATGAACCAATAGCTGCTGAATTTGTTCCTGAAATATAAAGATCTGCACCAGTAACGGCCTGAGCACCTGTTGGTACTCCAGTAGCTGCTTTTACAGTAACCCCATTTGCGGTTGTTTCTGATATTGCACATTCACTTGCAAAATCAGTTTCATTGCTCACATCTACTTGAGCGCAGATTTCTACCTGAGATTTAGCGGCACCGACAGCAGCAGTCAATTGAGTAAAGTTTGCTTTTTTTGTGTAATTATTATAAGCCGGCAATGCCACTGCTGCCAGAATACCGATAATGGCGATTACAATCAGTAGCTCGATTAGTGTAAAACCTTGTTGTACTTTTTTCATTTTACTATTCCTTATTTTAATATTTAAGTTAATGCTTACTGTTAATACTCACTTCCCTGGAGAATCAAGTAATAATGGTGAAGCAGTTGCTAGTTTAACTTTTCTTATTTGCTCGAATATGACAGCAAAGGCAACGCCGTTGCTATAATATCAAGTTAAAGCATCTTTGGCATAGGCATGCCATGGTTCACCTGCTCAGTTTAGCCCTTCAGTAAAGCATTATGATTTTAAACAGATAAAAATTTCACTAAAGCTAGAGCCATCACAAAATTTTACACTGCACTAAAAACTTTACTAAGCTAAGCTTCTCAAAAACAGCGCAGTCAGGCAAGCAGCAAATAATAACAATTAGTTATAGTCCCCGTTATTTCTCTGCTTAACTCACATTTTACGCAAAAAACTATGAAGCCGCGTTGTTTTCAGCGCTTATTCAGCGCACGCCCTCGTTCCCACGCAGAGCACTGTCTTTTATACACAAGCATTAAAAAGCTAAATATTCTCAATGCCAGTTAATTCAGTTGTAAGCCTTCGCTTGTAGCTAATGCTTTTAATTCATCATTGGTCTTCCGCCCTTGACGGCGAGTAAGCGATGAGAAACCGAAACGTAGTTTCGCAGTTCGAGGGAGCGATGCTCTTTGTGAAGCCAAAGAAAACAGGGCACACAGAGTTTAGCCCGCTCGTGACACTATGCTTTCGCATAACTCGCCCAAAAGAAAGGCTGCCCAAACCATTTTTTTATCTTGTAGTGAACAACCACTTTTTAACGCACCATCCCAGACATTACGTCCCTGTACTGGCTGAGATTAGGAAAATCATCCATGATTTTCCTTGCTAAAGTGATTATCCACTACAAGAAAAATGGATGGGACCTCCCAGCCGCATCGGTCTTTACCTTGTTCCCACGCCGAGCATGGGAACGAGTCAGGATGACGCTATTAAAACAGTGCCGAGTTGATCCACAGATGGGTGAGAATACTCGCCGCATAACCTAAAGCAATCACAGGTGCCCATCTGATATGCGCGCCGAAGGTATAGATACCGCGCGCCTGACCCATCAGCGCCACACCGGCCGCGCTGCCGATTGAAAGCATACTGCCGCCGACACCGGCGGTCAGTGTTACTAATAACCACTGACCGGTACTCATATCCGGCTGCATGCTCAATACCGCAAACATTACCGGAATATTATCCACGATTGCCGACAGCACGCCGACGGTGACATTGGCATAGGTCGGGTTCCAGTTCATATACATGGCTTCTGAAATCATGCCCAGATAACCGATAAAGCCTAAACCGCCGACACAGAGCACCACGCCGTAGAAGAACAGCAGGGTATCCCATTCCGCTTTGGCCACTTTATTAAAGATATCAAAGGGCACCGCACCGCCCATCTCACGCAGACGCTCATGCTCAACATAATCATCGGAATTGGCAATGGCCGCAGCGTAATAGGCTTTTTGTGTTTTACGCAGAAAGAAGGCGAAGAACTGTAATAACCCCAGACCGGTCATCATCCCCAGCACCGGCGGCATGCCTAAAATGGAATGACCCAACACGGCAAAACAGATGGTCAGCAAAAACAGCGCAACAATACGCATCGCGCCGCGTTTCATATGCACAACTTCCCCATCGCCCTGAGCAACCTCTTTGGAGATAAAGAAGTTCATAATAATCGCCGGCACCAGGAAGTTAACCGCAGAGGGGACAAAGAGTAAAAAGAAGGTGCCGAACTCAACCATGCCTTTCTGCCAGACCATCAGGGTAGTAATATCGCCAAAGGGGCTGAAAGCACCGCCGGCATTGGCGGCAACGACAATATTGATGCAGGCGATGGCGATAAATTTTTTGTTTTCACCGCCCACTTTCATAACAATGGCACACATCAACAGCGCCGTGGTCAGGTTATCGGCAACAGGTGAGATAAAGAATGCCAGCACTCCGGTCAGCCAGAAAATAAGACGCAGGGTGAAACCTTTATTGACCATCCAGGCACGCAGGGCATCAAATAACTGCCGCTCCTCCATGGCATTGATATAGGTCATCGCCACCAGCAGAAAGAAGAACAGCTCGGCATACTCGAGAAGATTATGACGGAAAGCCACTTCGGCATCATGGCTCATGCCGTGCTGCGAATAATAAAAGCCAATCATCGCCCAGATCATACCGGCAGCCACTAAAACAGGTTTAGATTTGCGCAGATGAAAAACATCTTCAAGCATCACCAGAGTGTAAGCGATAGCAAAAAACAAAATCGCAGCATAACCTATGCCATGCGCGGTCAAATCCATTGTCTCGCCATTACTTGCCAGCAGGCCAGGAGAAAAGAAAACGGCAATAAGCATCAATAAAATGCTCGCCGGTTTAGTTTTTTGTGACATTTCATTAGTCCTTTAAAAAAATAAAAATTGAAGGTTTAAAATTTGCGCGATTTTAGCACAGAAAGTAGGGATAAAATAGAATAAAAGTGATCAATATCACGCTGAATGCGGGATGCGAAGATGCTGTTTTAAGGGGATGCGGCATAAATTCTTGGTAATATACGGCACTCAGCGATGATTTCGAAAACAGCCAATCCGTTTAACAGATACTTTTGTTGTATGACAAATTGATGTATGCCATATAAAAGATAGTGAAAATGGTGCTGAAAAGTGTATTGTACCCATCTTTTTGCTGTGCTTAACAACACAAAACCTGCAGGACTGAAGCCCTGACTCCAATAGCGGCATACCGGAGACGGGACTTCAGTCCCGCTTTAAAAACACAAAAATCAGCAGGACTGAAGTCCTGTCTCCTAAGGCACTGCTTTTAGCGAGACGAAACAAAAATAGTGCTAAAAAGTGATCGCTTTGCGCGCTTTTTTCTCGTGCTTAGCTTGTGGCGCTTCTGCAGGCAGCTCTTGCTCGTCAACAATCTCATAATCATCCGTTGCCCCTTTTAGCGCAATCTGAAAATACTGGCCGTTAAAATGCAGCAGATCACCGGCATAGATCTTTTTCCGCTTGCGCGTTTCCACTTCGCCATTAAGGTAAACATAGCCTGCGCTGATCACTCGCTTGGCCTCACCGCCACCGGAGACGATATCGGCAAATTTTAGAATTTTATACAGCTCGGTCGGCTCCTGATTGATCTCAACCAGGGTGGCATAGATCTCCTGCTCATTTTCGAACATATTTTTTCCTTATATAACGGTTAAGGGCTGTTTTTATACAGAAGTCTGCAAACAGGCTATTGTGACTATGTTAATGATAACTTAAATGGATGCAAATAGGAGAGAGACTTTAGCCAGAGAAATCACTACAGCATTTTTAGGCCCTGTTCTCTGCCACTACACCAGGAGCCTCAGCTTCAGCCGAGCTATAAATAAGGCAAAAGTTGGCAGCATAGCACTTGCGCGGCTGAAGCCGCGGTTCCACACTATACGGCTAAGGCTTCATAACTGATAGCCGATCGCCGAAAGCCAATAGCCGCTACACTGCAACGACCATTACTCGAGTTTAAGCACCGCCTGTCAAACTATGATCCCAGTCTTTCCAGACCACTTCATAACCCTGCGCTTTGACCACCTGCGCGACCTGTGCCGGGGAGCGCTGATCGGATATTTCAAACTGCTCAAGGGCCTTTTCAGCCTGCTGCGCATAACCGCCCGGCTGGGTGCTGGAACCGGCACTGAGAGAAGTAATACCTAAGGGCAGCACACTGTTGCGAAAACTTTCTGATTCACGCGTCGACAGTGACAGCTCCACTTCCGGATTAAACAGGCGGTAGGCGCAGATCAGCTGCACTAACTCTTTATCGCTCATTTCCGACTTTATCTCCATGCCGCCTTCACAGGGACGCAGGCGCGGACAGGAAATGGTATAGCGGCTCTGCCAATAGTGTTTTTCCAGATAACTGAGGTGTGCCGCCACATAAAAGCAATCGGTACGCCACTCTTCAAGGCCGATTAAGCAGCCTAAGCCCATTTTATGAATACCGGCTTTGCCGAGCCGGTCATGAGTATTCAAGCGATACTTAAAGTCCGATTTTTTGCCCTTTAAGTGGTGCTGTGCATAGGTGACCGGGTTATAGGTTTCCTGATAGACCAGCACGGCATCCACTCCGTAGTCAATCAGCTCTTCATATTCACCCTGGTCTAAAGGCTGTACCTCGATAGTGATATGGGCAAAATATTTTTTAATTATCGGTAGCGCTTGTTTGAAATAATCAATGCCGACCTTACGCTCCGACTCCCCGGTAACCAGTAAAATATGCTCAAAGCCCATTTTTTTAATGGCCAGACATTCCTGTTCAATCTGCTCCATATTCAAAGTGGTGCGGCGCAGCGCATTATGCATGGAAAAGCCGCAATAGGTGCAGATATTACTGCACATATTGGACAGATACAGGGGAATATAAAACTGCTGGGTTTTACCGAAGCGCTGCTGAGTGAGCTGCTGCGACTTTTGCGCCATTCGCTCTAAAAAAGGCTCGGCAGCGGGCGATATTAAGGCTTTAAAGTCCTCTAAATTCAAACGCGCTTTAGACAGTGCGCGCTGCACATCCTGCGCAGTTTTGCCATAAATAGACAGGCGTATATCATCCCACTGATAGTTTTTAATCTGCTCACTAAAACTCATTTTGCCTACCCCGCATTTAAAAAGGCCGTCAGTGGACTGGAAGCAACAGCATGCTGCACCTGTCCGGCTAAACCGGCCAGATAGGCCTGTCGCCCGGCCTGTACCGCGCCGGCAAAAGCCGCACTCATGGCCACCGGATTGCCGGCAACCGCCATCGCCGTATTGACCAGCACCGCATCCGCGCCCATCTCCATCGCCAGTGCCGCATGGGAAGGACTGCCGATACCGGCATCAACAATCACCGGAATATTGGCCTGCTCAATAATAATCTCTAAAAAATCAGCGGTTTTTAAACCTTTATTGGAGCCGATCGGCGCGCCTAAGGGCATTACCGCCGCGCAGCCTGCTGCTTCTAAATGTTTACATAACACAGGGTCGGCATGCACATAGGGCAATACCACAAAGCCCTCATTGGCCAGTGCTTCGGCGGCTTTTAACGTTTCCAGCGGATCCGGCAGCAGATATTTAGGATCGGGGTGGATCTCCAGTTTGACCCAGTTAGTCTGCAGAGCTTCACGCGCCAGCTGCGCGGCAAAGATCGCTTCTTTGGCATTGCGCGCTCCGGAGGTGTTGGGTAACAGGTTCATGCCGTTTTTTATCAGCGGCGCCAAAATATCATCGTCCTTGTGCTGCATATCGACACGCTTTAGCGCCATAGTCACCAGCTCGGAGCCTGATGCCTTAAGCGCTGCCACCATAGTTGCCTGATCGCTGAATTTACCCGTACCGGTAAAGAGACGCGAGGTAAAGGTTTTATCGCCAATCAACAAGGGATCCTGATTGTGCATTTCATTCACTAACATGGCCTAGCCTCCTGCTATTGCTTGGAAAAGAGAGATTTCATCCCCTTCACAAATTTTATATTCTGCCCATTTACTGCGGCTGATAATCTGCTGGTTGACAGCCACGGCGCTGCCGGTAAGCGGTTTATCCAGGCTTATAAGCAGCTTCTCAATAGAGCTTCCTTCAGCCAGTGCCACGACACTTTCATTTACTGTTATATTCATATTTTCTGCCCACATACGCTGCATTGGGGATCTTTACTGATAGTAAAGGTCTGCCAGTTCAGTGTTTTGCCATCAAAGAGTTTTAATCTGTTGGTTAAAGCCGAAGGTAAACCGACAAGCTTTTTAATCGCTTCTAAGGCCTGCATAGTGCCTATGGTGCCGACCACCGGCCCTAATACGCCGGAATTGCTGCAGTTAAGCGTTTCTTCCTCAGTGCCGGGAAATAAGCAGTGATAACAGGCGGAGTCGGCCTGCGCGTGATCGAAAAACATCAACTGCCCTTCAAAGCGGATTGCCGCACCGACAATCAGCGGCACCTTAGCTTGAACGCAGGCAGCATTGATCATTTGCCGGCTGGCCATATTGTCCGTGCAATCAAGGACCAGGTCGACCATCATCAGCTCCATCATCAGTTGCGCTTGGTCCATCTTGCGATTAACGGTGCGCACCCGTATTTGCGGATTAAGATTCGCTAAGCGCTGTTTTATTAACGCCGCCTTATTCGCTCCGATATCACTGCTCTGATAGGCGATTTGGCGCTGCAGGTTACTCACTTCCAGCACATCAAAGTCCGCGACCAGCAGCGAGCCGACCCCGGCCGCCGCCAGATAGATAGCGGCAGGCGAGCCCAATCCGCCGAGGCCGATAATCAGCACGCGCGCCTTTTTAAGCGCCTTCTGTCCGGACTCGCCAACCTCTTCTAATAACAGATGGCGGCTATAGCGTAATATTTCATCATCACTGAGCATGCTTTACCTCGATAAAAAAGGCGGACTGAAGTCCGCGTCCCATAGCGCGGCTAAAGCCGCGGCCCCAGAATATCCTTAAATGAGCCAATGACCGCTTCAGGATCATCAGCCTGAGTAATGGCAGTCACCACGGCAATACTGCCGACGCCCGTTGCCCGCACGGCCGGCGCGCGCTGCAGATTGATACCGCCAATAGCAACGGTTGGGATATCTGCAAGCAAAGCCGCATATTTGTGCAGACGCTCCAAGCCCTGCGGATCGGAAGGCATCTCTTTAGTTTGTGTGGCAAAGATATGCCCCAGTGCGATATAGCTGGGCTGTAACTGTTTAGCACGTAACAGCTCATAATAGCCGTGAGTGCTCAGCCCTAAGCGCAGGCCGGCATCGGCAATCAGCGGCAGATCCGCCGACTCCATATCTTCCTGACCAAGATGCACGCCATAGGCGCCATGTTTAACCGCCAGCTGCCAGTAATCATTAATAAACAAACGCGCATTGTATTTTTTACCCAGCGCGATGGCGTCAATGATCTCTGCTTCAACCTGCTCTGGTTGTTTATTCTTAATACGCAGCTGCAGGGTTTTGATGCCTGCTTGCAGTACCCTTTCCAGCCATTGCACACTGTCAAGCACCGGATAGAGTCCCAGCTGCAGGGTACCGCAGGAGGCAAAGCCGCCGCCAGCTTCTAAACTGCCGGGCAGATTCAGCTCATAACCGGCGGTTGATTCCGGCAGCACCACTTCAGGAAAGTCGCTTAAGTCAGTCGGCCAGCCGCAATGGGCAACCGCCCCTTCGCCTTGCCCCAGTTTTTTTGCGGCTTTTAAGCCCTGATTAAGATAGGCTTTGCCGATCACTAAGGCATCTTCAATAAAGTAACCCTGAGCAATAGTGGCGGCAATCGCACTGGCCAGCGTACAGCCGCTACCGTGGCTCTGCACATTAAGTAAACGCTCACTGCTTAAGGCAATTTCGCGCTGACCGTCTGTCCAGTAATCCAGGGCCACCTTATCCAGCAGCGGAAAATGTCCGCCTTTAATCAAGACGCTTTTACAGCCCAGGGAGATCAGCTTTTCTGCCGCCGGTTTTAATGATTCACCACTGATTAGCGCATGACCGGAAAGGCTGATCACTTCACCGACATTAGGTGTGAGCAGATCGACAAGCGGCAGCAGCGCGCTTTTAATCACAGCAACAATGCCCGGCTCGGCCATATTATCGCCGGTCGAGGCAACCGCCACAGGATCGTAGATAACAAAGGGCGGCTGTGCCCAAGTCTGCTTAAATTCGCCAAGCTTTTCCGCCAATATATGCACATGCTCAATAGAGGCAAGCAGACCGATCTTGATCACTCTGGCCGGCATATCCGCCGCCAGACAGTCAATCTGCCCGGCAAAGATCTTCGCCGAGACACTCTCCACCAGAGCGACCCTCTGCGAGTTTTGCGCCGTGACCGCACTGATCACAGAGCAGCCATCAGCACCGAGTGCTTTAATGCTATGCAGATCCGCCTGGATCCCGGCACCGCCGCTGCTGTCAGAGCCGGCAATTGTCCAAACAATGTGACTCATATTAAACCTTATCTGCTGCTACAGCAGCCGGCTGGTAGATCTCGGCACCGGAGTCATTAAACTCCCTGGCCTTTTCCGCCATGCCCTGCTCTGCTGTCAAAGAAACCGTTTCATCAAGCAGCTTGACCGAAATCTCGCCCTCTTCTAACTGTTTGGTAAAGTCACGGACATCTTTCGTTATCTTCATTGAGCAGAATTTCGGCCCGCACATCGAGCAGAAATGCGCGACCTTACCGGATTCCTGCGGCAGAGTTTCATCATGGTATTCACGCGCGGTAACCGGATCTAAGCCGAGATTAAACTGATCTTCCCAGCGAAACTCAAAACGTGCTTTGGACAGGGCATTATCACGGATCTGCGCGCCCGGATGGCCTTTGGCCAAGTCTGCAGCATGAGCGGCGAGTTTATAGGTGACCAGTCCGGTTTTTACATCATCTTTATTAGGCAGGCCTAAATGCTCTTTCGGTGTCACATAACAGAGCATGGCACAGCCGTACCAGCCGATCTGCGCGGCACCGATACCCGAGGTGATATGATCGTAACCCGGTGCAATATCGGTAGTCAGTGGACCCAAGGTGTAGAACGGTGCTTCAAAACAATCTGTCAGCTGTTTATCCATATTCTCCTTGATCATCTGCATCGGCACATGACCCGGCCCTTCGATAATCACCTGCACATCATATTCCCAGGCAACCTTGGTCAGTTCACCTAACACTTCCAGTTCAGCAAATTGAGCCTGATCATTAGCATCGGCAATAGAGCCCGGACGCAGGCCGTCACCCAATGACAGTGCCACATCATACTGCTGACAGATCTGACAAATTTCACGGAAATACTGATAAGCAAAGTTTTCTTTATGATGCGATAAGCACCATTTTGCCATAATTGAACCGCCGCGCGAGACGATACCTGTCACGCGTTTAGCCGTCATAGGCACAAAGCGCAGTAACACGCCGGCATGGATAGTAAAGTAATCCACTCCCTGCTCGGCCTGTTCAATCAGGGTATCGCGAAACACTTCCCAGGTCAGGTTTTCCGCGATGCCGTTTACTTTTTCCAGCGCCTGATAGATAGGTACAGTGCCGATTGGCACCGGCGAGTTACGTAGAATCCATTCCCGGGTTTCATGAATATTGCGTCCGGTTGACAGATCCATCACCGTATCGCCCCCCCACAGGGTGGACCAGACCAGTTTTTCCACCTCTTCTTCGATCGATGAGCTGACCGACGAGTTACCGATATTGGAATTAACTTTTACCAGAAAGTTGCGCCCGATAATCATCGGCTCAAGTTCCGGGTGGTTAATATTGGACGGAATAATCGCCCGTCCTTCGGCAACCTCTTTGCGGACAAATTCCGGGGTGATTTTTTCCTGCAGATTGGCACCGAAGCTATGCCCTGAATGCTGCACATGCAGCTCACTGTTTTTTACCCGTTCGCGGCCCATATTCTCGCGAATAGCCACATATTCCATCTCCGGAGTAATAATTCCCTGCCGCGCATAATGCATCTGTGTAACACATTTACCGGGCTTGGCACGCAGCGGTTTAGGCAGATTGGCAAAGCGCAGCTCATCCAGATTGCTATCGGCGAGGCGCTGCTTAGCAAAATCCGAGCTCACCGTTTCCAGCGTCTGCACATCATCACGGGCAGTGATCCAGGATGCACGCAGTTTAGTTAAACCGGCATGAACATCGATTTTAGTATTGGGATCTGTATAAGGCCCGGAAGCATCGTAGACCGGAATCGGCTCATTTTTTTCAAAAACAGGGTGATCGGAGCTGCCGCCGACAAAGGTATCCGCCTGATGGATTTGCCGCATCGCAACCTTAATCGGATGCAGCTCACCCTCAATAAAGATTTTCTCTGAATTCGGGTAGGACTCATTATTGAGGTTTTGAATATAGTCCTGCGCCGCCTGACGCGATTCGCGACGTGATAAACCGGTGCGGCTGGTTGTTTTTAAATTGGTATTAACTTGATCTGACATAGCATTCTTTACCTTAAAAAGAGGTGAATATTAAGAGTGCTTGTCGAAAAGACAGTGGAAAGTATAAAGGTCGCAAAGTAAAATTTTGCTGTAAAAACAGCCGAATAGAATGCGCCTTCACCTTGTTCCCTTCGCAGGTATTACCCCAATCAGGTTCCACGGATTCCACATAAAGTGGTCTCAGCCCGAAGGCGCTCCGACAAGATGCAGGCAGTATAGAAGAAAAAGCGCGCAAGGTGAACTAGCAATACTAAATTTATTTGCTGAAGCTCACAAACTTAGAGCTGGAATTGCGCCGAGGTTGTTAAGCTAAAAACAGCAAACGCCAGCGAATTCAAAAATCCTATTATTTTTTCGGCTCCTGAATCTGATATAAAGTCTGCTGCTCTGCACAGACTGTGTCACAGTCGCAACTTTTCTCTATACCGACACTGGAAAGTCCGCCGCAACTTCCCTGAAGGCGTTTACGACCGAAAATAACGCCGACGGCCATCGCCACCACCACCAGCAAAAAAATAACAAAGGTAACAATAAATTCCATAGCGCTCTCCTCTTAGTGGTGTCCGCAACTGCTTTTCATGCTCTTGACCCCCTGTTCCGGAGTCGTCAGCGGGTGTTTGCGCAGGCGTGCATTTTCCAATAGTTTCTTTATCATTATGGCGAGTGTTGCCCTGCTCGACCTTAAAACCTGCGTTTAATAAGCGTGCCAGTGTCTTCTCGCCAATTTTTCTGACAATCACTATATCACAGTTCATTTTATAAAGAAGATCTATTACAGATTGCTTAGCTGCGCAACCTGAAGCAGCTAAAGCCGGGTTTTTATAGACACCGATCACCTCTTGCCGGTCATTATAAAAAGTAAAAATATCTGCTTTTGAAAAGCGCGGAGCAAGTTTTTTATCATTAGTCACAATTGCATAAATCATTTTTATTCCTTAACAGTTATTTTAGTCGCAGAGCTTCGCCATTTACCAGTGCCGAGGTTATTTTTTTACGCGCGCTTTTTAATATATTGGCAAATGTCTGCCTGGAAATCTGCATTTTTTGTGCGGCATCCTGCTGTGAAAGCTGCTCGAGATCCACTAAGCGGATCGCCTCAAACTCATCCGCCGCAACCTTTGTTGACTGCAGCTCTGAGGCAGAGACACCATTGGGTTTAAAGAGACTGAATTTGGCACAATGCTCAGCACAAATATTACGTTTTATTTTCGGCCGCATAGTTTAAATACTCAATTACTTTAGCTATATTCATTCCCACGCGGAGCATGGGAACGAGTAGATCCTACCCAAATAATTGGCATATGCCAATTACTATCTGCATATTTATAAACAAAAAGCCCCTGCTACTTGCGCAACAGGGGCTTATTAACTGTAAAGCGAGTTAAGAAATATTATTTCTTAGCAGCGGCTTTTTTCAGCTTTAATACCAATGGAATTAATTAACTGCTCTGTTTTTATATTGGAAGTGCGGTTTCAACCGCGCCTTAAACCAAGCTGCGCGACTGAAGTCGCACTTCCAAAAGTAGATCACAAACTTAATAATATTGGTATAACTTTCTCGATAACAGCTTCTGCAACTGCGTGCTTTGGGTAAAAAGTGACAAGGCAGGTAGTGTTTGCTATTCAAAAACAAAAAGCCCCTGCTACTTGCACAACAGGGGCTTAAACATGCATCCATTCCCACGCGGAGCATGGGAACGAGTAATTAAAATAAATTACTTCTTAGCAGCGGCTTTTTCAGCTTTAACTTTTTCGATAACAGCTTCTGCAACTGCGTGCTTTGGGTAAAAAGTGACAAGGCATGTGGTTTTTGAACTCATCACCTAGCAGCAGAAACTAGCAGCAGAAACAAAAAAGCCCTCGCTGTTTGCACAACAAGGGCTTAGCATTCCCACGCGGAGCATGGGAACGAGTAATTAAAATAAATTACTTCTTAGCGGCTGGCTTTTTCAGCTTTAACTTTCTCGATAACAGCTTCTGCAACTGCGTGCTTTGGGTAAAGAGAGACAAGGCATGTTGCCTGAGCATCAGGCATAAAAAAGCCCTCGCTGCTTGCACAACAAGGGCTTAGCATTCCCACGCGGAGCATGGGAACGAGTAATTAAAATAAATTACTTCTTAGCTGCAGCTTTTTCAGCTTTAACTTTTTCGATTACTGCTTCTGCAACACTGTTCGGACAAGGCATGTAGTGTTTGAACTCCATAGAGAACTGACCACGGCCTGAAGTCATTGTACGTAGTGAACCGATGTAACCGAACATTTCTGAAAGTGGTACATCACCTTTAATACGTACGCCAGTTGCGCCTGCTTCCTGACCAGAGATCATACCACGACGACGGTTAAGGTCACCGATTACATCACCAACGTGATCTTCTGGAGTGAACACGTCAACAGACATGATTGGCTCAAGAAGTTGTGCGCCTGCTTTTGGAATCGACTGACGGAATGCACCACGAGCAGCTAATTCAAAGGCTACTGCCGATGAATCCACGGCGTGGAAACCACCATCGTAAAGTTCGATTTCAACGTCAAGTACAGGGAAGCCGGCTAGTACACCCTGCTCCATCATACCTGCGAAACCTTTTTCGATTGCCGGGAAGAACTCTTTAGGTACGTTACCACCAACAACTGTTGATTTGAATACGAAACCAGAGCCAGGTTCACCAGGCTTGATACGGTAATCGATTTTACCGAACTGACCAGAACCACCAGACTGTTTCTTATGCGTGTAGCTATCTTCAACTTCCTGCGTGATAGTTTCACGGTAAGCAACTTGCGGCTCACCCACAATCAGATCAACGCCGTAGGTACGCTTAAGAATATCTACTTTGATATCCAGGTGAAGTTCACCCATACCAGATAGGATTGTTTCACCAGAATCTTCGTCTGTTTCTACGCGGAAAGATGGATCTTCTGCAATCATTTTACCGATAGCGATACCCATTTTTTCTGTAGAGCCTTTATCTTTTGGCTTAACAGAGATAGAGATAACCGGATCCGGGAAGACCATTGCTTCCAGAATACATGGCGCTTTAGGATCACATAGTGTGTGACCAGTCTGAACATTCTTCATACCTACGATAGCGATGATATCACCCGCTTGTGCGCTGGTTAATTCGTTACGCTCATCCGCCTGCATTTCAACCATACGGCCAACACGCTCAGTTTTACCTGTTGCAGAGTTAAGAATAGTATCACCCTTGTTGATTTTACCTGAGTAGATACGTACGAAGGTAAGGGCACCAAAACGGTCATCCATAATTTTGAATGCTAACGCTTTTAGTGGCTCATCAGCAGAAACAATCGCGTGCTCGCCTGTTTCAACACCTTCTTCATCAGTAAGCGGCTGAGGATCAACTTCATCAGGTGCCGGCAGGTAATCAATAACAGCATCAAGAACAAGTTGCACGCCTTTGTTTTTAAAGGCAGAACCACAGTATGTCGGGAAGAAGTCCATAGTGCGTGTACCTTTACGGATACAAGCTTTGATTTGCTCAATAGTCGGCTCTTCACCTTCCATGTAGGCTTCCATCAGGTCATCGTCCTGCTCAACGGCAGTTTCGATTAACTGTTCACGGTACTCTTCAACTTTATCTACCATATCAGCTGGTACATCAGTGATTTCGTAGTTTTCAGGAAGACCCGTGTCATCCCAAACGTATGCTTTACGAGTAAGCAGATCAACAACACCAACAAATTCATCTTCGATACCGATAGGCAGAACCATCACTAGCGGGTTAGCAGCCAGTACGTCTTGAGTCTGCTTAACAACGCGGTAGAAATCAGCACCCATACGGTCTAATTTGTTAACGAAGATAATACGTGCTACTTCTGAGTCATTCGCATAACGCCAGTTAGTTTCTGATTGCGGCTCAACACCACCAGAGCCACAGAATACACCGATACCACCGTCAAGTACTTTTAGAGAACGGTATACTTCAACAGTGAAGTCAACGTGTCCAGGAGTATCGATAACGTTTAAGCGGTGATCTTTCCAGAAACAGCTTACCGCTGCAGACTGGATAGTAATACCACGCTCAGCTTCCTGTTCCATGAAGTCAGTAGTTGATTCGCCATCATGTACTTCACCCGTCTTATGGATTTGACCGGTAAGTTTCAGGATACGCTCGGTAGTGGTAGTTTTACCCGCATCAACGTGCGCGAAAATACCAATATTTCTGTATTTACTTAAATCTGTCATTTTTTATACTCTGTAATGTAAAAATTGAAATCAATATTCCCGGCGCATTATACAATCTTTACGATTAAACAGAACACAGAATTGATAAAAAACAGGAAATATGTTGTTTTTTTCGCCATTATTTTTATTGATTTTTAAAAAACAGTCTGAAATAACGAAAAAGCATAAAAAACTTTTAATTAACCGGGATTAATACCAGCAAAAATAAAAGTGAAAAGACAAAAGTGCTTAAAGCCACACTTTGCAGTTGTTTATTAAACATTTCCCCCTGGCGAACATCATTAGCGATCAAATGGCGCAAAGATAAGCTGCTTTTAAGCAGCGGAATTAAGATCAGCAGAATACTAAACTGCCAGAGCTGGATATTATGTAACGTCAGTAAATACAAAGCTGCGCATAAAGGGGCACTGAAAACCAGAAACAGATGGTAAAGAAAGGCATTATTGCGCCCGAAAATCACCACCAGAGTGGTTTTACCGGCCGCTTTGTCGCTATACATATCACGGATATTGTTGATATTTAATACCGCCACCGAAAGTAGCGCAATACAGCTTGCCGGCAGTAACAGAGAAAGATTAAAACTCAAATCATAAAGATAATAGCTGCCCAGCACGCCCAGTAAACCAAAGAAGATAAACACCGACAGGTCGCCCAGCGCACGATAACCATAGGATAATCTGCCCATAGTGTAGGAAATAGCCGCGCCCACGGCTAATAAACCAAAAAACAGAAACAGCAGCCAGCTGTAAAGATGGTCGCCGAGCGCGACACTAAGCAGAGAAAAGCCTGAGATTACACATAAGCCGGTGCTCAGAAGAATCGCTCTTTTCATCTCCTGGCGAGTAATCAAACCGCTCTGCATCGCCCGTTTCGGGCCGACACGGCTGCTATTGTCCGCGCCGGAGAGCGCATCGCCATAATCATTGGCAAGATTAGACAAAATCTGTAACAGCAGTGCGGTAATCAGCGACAGGGCAAATACCGCGCCGTCAAAAATATGCGCATGCAGGGCAAGACCGCCCGCTAAAATAATGGACGCCGCAGCAAGTGGCAGAGTACGCAGGCGCAAGGCGCTGATCCAAACTGAAAGCTTATTCATCTATGTATCTATTTCCTTAATCGTAATGAGTGATGGGTAAACAGTAAACAGTAAACGGTGATGGGTAAACAGTGAATAGTAATGGGCAACTAATTACTTAATCACTCATTACTCACTAATAGCAATGGGTGAATGGTGATTAACTCATCACTAATCACTTAATCACTTAATCACTTAATCACTTAATCACTTAATCACTTAATCACTTAATCACTTAATCACTTAATCACTAATCACTTAATCACTTAATCACTTAATCACTTAATCACTAATCACTTAATCACTTAATCACTTAATCACTTAATCACTAATCACTTAATCACTTAATCACTTAATCACTTAATCACTTAATCACTTAATCACTTAATCACTTAATCACTTAATCACTAATCACCCATCACTCATCCCCCATCAGTAGCAATAAGGCGTTAATCGCGCTACATTAGCAAATCTGAATCTATCATAGCAAATTGCTATATATGTAAAACTCCAAATCTATGATCAAATTTATTAGCGAACAATTACAACAATTTGCACAACAACAGGGCGAACAACCGAATATTAATTTAGTTATTCCGCTGGCCTCTTTTGATCTGCTGGCTTTTTTAAAAGGGCAAGCGCTTGCCGCTGCGCCTATTTATCCGGCTATCTACTGGCAGGATAGAGAAAAGCACCAGACTATTGTCTGTTTGGGGCAAATTGAAGAGTGCCGGCATATTCCCCAGCCGACGCAACAGGCCAGCTATATTGGCGGACTGGCTTTTCAGCAGCAGGGCGCGCAGTGGCCGGATTTTCCGGCGATCCGCTTTATCCGTCCGGCATTGGAATTTAAGCTGCATAAACAGCAGCTTACCCTGACCTGCCATTTTAATGGCGAGCAGTCGGTGACAAAGACGCAGGCGCTGGTAAAACGCCTGCAGCAAGCGCAGCCCTTATCTGCGATAAACAACCGCCTGGTTTCTCGTCGCGATACTCCGAACCGTGAGCAATGGGCGAAGCTTATTGAGCTGGCCATTGAATATAAAGCATTAATACCCAAGGTGGTGTTATCCCGGGAAACCGAGCTGCATTGCCAAAACCCCATCAACCACCTGGATCTGCTCGGACAATGGCAGCAGGCCAACCCGAACAGTTTTCATTTCAGTGTGCAGTTTTCAGAGCAACACGCCTTTATCAGCTGTTCACCGGAGCGCCTTTTCAGCCGCGAACAAGAGCGGCTGCAAACGGAAGCCCTGGCAGGGACGATCAACCGCGGACGCAATCAAGATGAAGATCAACGGCTGCTGCAAAGTCTGTTAATGGATAAAAAAATAGACCGGGAAAACTATCTGGTGCAGGAGTTTATTATATCCAACCTTAAGGCCTTAAAGGCACAGGTATGCTGCGAGAGTGCACGTGTGATGCAGCTGCACAGAGTGCAACATCTGTGCGTCCCTATTAATGCCACCCTCAATACCCATACCACAGACGCGCAGCTTCTATACCGCCTGCACCCGACCCCGGCAGTAGGAGGCTGTCCGAAACAGCCGGCCCTGCAGTTTATTAATGATAACGAGCCTTATCTGCGCGGCTGGTATGCCGGCACGGTCGGTTATTTAAGCCAGCAGAGAAGTGATTTCAGCGTCGCTATCCGCAGCGCCTTAGTGTCCGGCAATAAAGTAAAACTGTTTGCCGGCGCCGGTATCGTGACCGGATCGCTAGCCGAGCAGGAGTGGCAGGAGCTGGATAATAAAATAGACACCGTTTTAGAGATTATACAAAAATGACTAACACACCGGAAAACAGCACGACCTTCAAACACACAGCCGCTAACCTTAATCTGCTCTGGTCGGCGCTTTTAATCGAAGAGTTGGTGCGCCATGATATTCGTGATTTTTGTATCGCCCCGGGCTCACGCTCCACCCCGTTAACCTTAAGCGTTGCCGCGCGTGACGATATTGAGCCGCATCTGCACTTTGATGAGCGCGGCTTAGGTTTCTTTGCCCTGGGCATTGCCCTGGCCAAAAAAAAGCCGGTGGTGATTATCACCACCTCCGGTACGGCCGTGGCCAACCTTTACCCGGCGGTGATTGAAGCCAGGCAGAGCGGCGTGCCCTTAATTATTCTATCTGCCGACAGACCGCCGGAGTTAATTGACTGCGGCGCCAATCAGGCGATCAATCAGTATGCGATTTTCGGCGATTATCCGGTTTTTTTTCAGCAGCTCCCCAGTCCGACGCGGCAAATTAAACCTAATTACCTGCTAACCAGCCTCAATCAGGGCTTAGTAAAACAACATAACACGCCGGCACCGATTCACTTTAACCTTGCCTTTCCCGAGCCGTTATACCCGCAGCAGCAGGAAGTTGATTACCAAAGCTATTTAGCGCCACTGAAGCAATGGTTAAGCAGCCAGCGAGTATTTACTCGTTATAGTCACAATAAAGCCCGATATTCGCAAAGTTTCACCCGCCAGCTGGCAGGAAAAAAAATACTTATTATTGCCGGGCGTATTAAGGATAGCAAACAGGGGGCTGCCATTGCCCAATTTGCACAGGCGCATCACTATCCGCTGCTTGCCGATATTCAATCATCGCTGACGGCACAGGCCAGTACGCTCTGCTATTACGATCTGTTACTGCTCAAGCAAGACTTTCAAGCACAGCTGGGCAAAGCCGATCTTATTATTCAGTTTGGCGATAAGCTGATCAGCAAACGCTTGAGTCAATTTATCGAAGGTTTTAGCGGTGAGTACTGGTTAATTGAAAATGGCGAGCAGCGTATTGATCCCGGCCATCAGGTAAGCAGGCGCTTTGCCTGTGATGGCGCACAATGGATAGCGGCACAAGCGCCCCTACCGGCAATAGATAAAAGCTGGCTGGTAACACTTGCGCAGTATCATAGGCAAATGACGCGGCGAATAATCGAGCCGTTTCTGGCCAGCAACAGCCTTTCTGAGATCAATATCGTCAACAGTCTGGATACACTGCTGAGCAAAGAGCAACCGTTATTTATCGGCAACAGCATGCCGATTCGCATCTGCGCTATGTTTATGCGGCAGCACCAGGCAAGGGTCTACAGTAACCGCGGCGCAAGCGGTATTGATGGTTTGCTGGCAACGGCGGGCGGTGTCGCCAAGGCATCAGCAAAGCTCACGACCCTATTACTAGGCGACACCTCTTTTCTTTATGATCTGAACTCATTGGCATTATTAAAGCAGCTGGATCACCCTTTTATTATCATTGTGATCAATAATGACGGCGGGGCTATATTTAATCTGCTGCCGGTCCCCGCTCAGCACAAACAGGATTTTTATCAGCTTCCGCATGGCTTAAGCTTTGCACCGATCTGTGCACAGTTTGCTATCGATTATTATCAACCCGAACAACTCAGTGAATTTAAAGAAAATTACCAAAAGGCCACAAAAAACCCCCGGTCTTTAATTGAAGTTTGCCTGAAAAACGACCAAACTTCTAAACAACTTGAGCAACTTAAAGAGCAAATACACTATGCCACTTTTTAGTCAGGTACAAGGCAATCCGGAAAATCCGGCCTTAGTTTTTTTACATGGTTTTCTCGGCAACAGCAATGATTGGCAGGAAACCATCAACTATCTTAGAGACGACTATTATTGTGTCTGCCTCGATCTGCCCGGCCATGGGGAGTCCTTTGCCAGCACTCCACCACTACAGGAGGGATTTCAATATTGTCACCAATTAATAAAAAGCACCTTAACTGATCTCAAGGTTAAGCAATATACTCTGATTGCTTACTCGCTTGGCGGGCGAATCGCCCTGGATTATGCACGCACGCAACAGGACAGCGGCTTACAAAAACTTATTTTAGAGTCCTGCCATACCGGCCTTAGTGAGCAGACCGATAAAGAGCAGCGTTATATAGATGATCTGGACTGGGCCAAACGTTTTGCCACACAAACTATGATTGCAAGCTTGGAGCAATGGTATGAACAAGCGGTTTTCAGCGATCTTAATGATTGGGAAAAAGAGCTGCTGATTGCTAAGCGCAGCGACAATTATGGTGTCTATCTGGCCAATATGTTACTGGCAACCAGTCTTTCCAAACAAAGCGATGCCCTGCCCTTTTTACAAAGCAACAGCATAAGCGAACAACCTTTACCCGTTTATTACTGTTTTGGCGAGAAGGATCTGAAGTTTAAGAAGCTCGCCGAGACGCTCGCCAGAGAAACAAATATGCAGATCACGCCGTTTGCTGCTACAGGCCATAATGTTCATCAGCAGGCGCCGTTACCCTATGCGCAATTTATCAAACAACATATTTTTAATAACAATAAATAAGAGAAAAAAATGGCTGAACAAGATTTCTATGCCCCAATCTTCTGGGAAAACTGCGACCTTAATTTCACTGATATTATCTATGATAAGGCCGAGGGTATTGCCAAGATCACCATTAACCGTCCGCAACTGCGCAACGCCTTTCGCCCGCAGACGGTCAATGAGATGATGCAGGCACTCAATGATGCCCGTTATGATGACAAAATAGGCGTGATTATTTTAACCGGTCAAGGCGACCTCGCCTTCTGCTCCGGCGGCGATCAAAGCGTACGTGGTGATTCCGGTTACAAAGATGATGCCGGCGGCCATCACCTCAACGTGCTCGATTTTCAGCGGCAAATCCGTACCTGCCCGAAACCTATTATTGCCATGGTTGCCGGCTATGCCGTTGGCGGCGGCCATGTTTTGCATATGATGTGTGATCTGACCATTGCTGCTGACAATGCGCAGTTCGGCCAGACCGGCCCTAAAGTGGGCTCTTTTGATGGCGGCTGGGGGGCAAGTTATATGGCCCGTATCGTCGGTCAGAAGAAAGCCCGGGAAATATGGTTTTTATGCCGCATGTATAATGCGCAGCAGGCCCTGGATATGGGCTTAGTCAACACAGTCGTGCCTCTCGCCGATTTAGAAAAAGAGACGGTTAAATGGTGCCGCGAAATACTGCAGAACAGCCCGATGGCATTGCGTTGTTTAAAAGCCGCGTTAAATGCCGACTGTGACGGTCAGGCCGGTTTACAGGAATTAGCCGGCAATGCCACTATGCTCTTTTATATGAGTGAGGAAGGCCAGGAAGGCCGCAATGCCTTTAACGAAAAACGCAAACCGGACTTTTCAAAATACGGCCGCAACCCTTAACCAATATCATCAGGCAGCAAATAATGGCTGCCTGATTAGGTTCTTCAGCCTATCTAAAAATCACACACAATAGAAAAAAACTATTAATTCAATTGGTATAAACAATTCGATTCTATCTATACTTTCACGCATGCTAAGCAAGTAAACGATGTTATTCATTAAGAGGAAAATATTATGGTATTAGTAGGCAAGCAAGCACCTGACTTTACAGCCGCAGCTGTATTAGGTAACGGTGAAATTGTAGATAACTTTAACTTTAAAGAATTTACAAAAGGTAAAGAAGTCGTCATTTTCTTTTATCCGCTTGATTTCACTTTTGTATGCCCATCAGAGCTGATTGCATTTGACAAACGTTTTGGCGAATTCCAGGCGCGTGGTGTTGAAGTGATTGGTATCTCTATTGATTCTCAATTTACCCATAATGCATGGCGTAATACTGCTATCAATGATGGCGGTATCGGTGCAGTACAGTACCCTCTAGTTGCTGATGTTAAGCATGAAATTTGCAAAGCATACGATGTTGAACTAGAAGAAGCCGGTGTGGCCCTACGCGGTTCATTCCTGATCGACAAAGCAGGTCTGGTACGCCACCAGGTAGTCAATGACCTTCCTCTTGGCCGTAATATCGATGAAATGCTGCGTATGGTTGATGCTATGCAGTTCCACGAAGAATATGGTGAAGTTTGCCCGGCACAATGGGCTAAAGACAAAGCAGCAATGCAGGCAACACCAGAAGGCGTGGCTGAATTTTTAGCTGAGCACAGCGACGAACTTTAATAACTTTATAATGCGCCTAAATAAAATGGTCCCTTAAGGGACCATTTTTGTTTGTATTGGGTATATAATGGCTTTTTACACTTATTTTAGCGGAACAATATGCTTATCCCCTATCAGAATCTCGATCCCGACACGCTCAAGAACTTAATTGAATCCTTTATTCTACGCGAAGGCACCGACTATGGTGAAGAAGAGGTTTCATTAGCGCAGAAAACCGAAAATGTCTTACAGCAGCTCAAAGAGGGCTCCGTTGTTATCCAATATTCTCAACTTTCGGAAAGTGTAACCCTGATCCACAAAAGCCAAATCGCTGAAAATATGAACAACAATTAAACGGAATAGTTATTCCGCTATTCTAAAATAATCAGCCTATTGAGAAAATATTTTGACTTTTTGACAAAGATCGAATTTCTTCAATAACATTAATGTATAAATGTTATCAGCAACACGTAAAAAGAGATACAATCGAACTTGTCATCAAACTCATGTTGAACAGATTAAAACAACGAGAGATAGCCGATAAGCTATTCAATACAGATTAAGGGAATATTATGATCATAACTAAACCTCAAGCCGATCCGACATTAGAATGGTTTTTATCACACTGCCACACGCATAAATATCCGGCTAAAAGCATGCTGATCCATGCCGGTGAAAAAGCCGATACACTTTACTTTATTGTTAAGGGCTCTGTTGCCGTTGTGATCAAAGATGAAGAAGGCAAAGAAATGATCCTCTCTTACCTGAATCAGGGTGACTTTATTGGTGAACTAGGTCTCTTTGAAAAAGAGGAAAACCCAATTCGCAGTGCTTCAATAAAGGCTAAAACTTCCTGTGAAGTGGCGGAAATCTCTTATAAAAAATTCAATCAGCTGATCACTGTTAACCCGGATATTCTAATGCGTTTAGCCGGGCAGATGGCAAGTCGCCTGCAGGTTACCAGCCAAAAAGTAGGTAACCTGGCATTCCTCGATGTCACCGGCCGTATCGCAAACACCCTGCTGGATCTTGCCAAGCAACCCGATGCCATGACGCATCCGGACGGTATGCAGATAAAAATTACCCGTCAGGAAATCGGCCAGATTGTCGGCTGTTCACGGGAAACCGTTGGCCGTATTCTAAAAATGCTTGAAGAGCAGGGCTTAATTTCAGCACACGGTAAAACCATAGTGGTATTTGGTACACGCTAGGGATTCCATCTTTCGCGAGAATAAAAACCGCTTGATTGCGGTTTTTTTATAGGCGCAATTGCCTTGATCATATATCCTGTTTTTTAAAAGTGCGGCTTCAATCGCGCCTGTTTTATTGCACGCTTGAAAGTATATAAAAACAACAGGAAACAGATGTTTTACGAAGGAACAGAAAAACGTTTAGAGATAACCGTTAAAAAAAAGAATCTGCTACAGCTTCCTGAAGCATTTTGGGAAGAGATGCTCGCCCAGGCCGAGACTATTATTCTTTCTAAAATAAAAAACCAGCATATTTGTGCTTATCTGCTATCGGAATCGAGCCTCTTTGTATGGCAGAACAGACTGCTGTTGATCACCTGCGGCAACACTCACCTGGTTAAAGCCGCACAGTTTTTTCAAAAAGAAATTGCCAGAGAAGAGATTCAGTCCCTGTTATTCCAGCGTCACCAGGCTGTGCAGCCGGAACGACAAAAAACCACCTTCAGCCAGGACTCGCTGCTGTTAAAGACAAACTTGCAGGGTACGACTCAGCATTGGCGGGAACAATATCAAGGCGACCTGTTTTTCTTCGGCAGACTTGCTGACGACCCGCTCAATAAAAAAACGATTCTTATGCTGCATGGCTTATCGGGCTTTTTTTCCCGGCGTTTAGAAGCAGGTACAGCCTGCACTGGAGAAATCGCAGCGACACTCGCGATAAAAAAATTTTTTCCACAACTGCTTATCGATCAATTTACCTTCACCCCGAAAGGTTACTCGCTCAATGCAATCTGCGCGGCGCACTACTTAACCATTCATATCACACCGGAAAAGCTAAGCACCTATTTGAGCCTGGAAAGCAGTTTTGCTGCTTATATTATTGAGCCTTATATCAAGCACCTTATAGCGCTTTTTTCTCCGCAAAAAAGTCACTTGATGAGCTTTAGCAGAGGTAATAAGAATAAGCTGGAAGTTAGTATCCGCGTGATGGGTAAACGGTGATGAGTGAACGGTGATGGGTAAATGGTGATGGGTGAACGGTGATGGGTGAACGGTGATGAGTGAACGGTGATGAGTAATTACCCATTACTCATGACTCATTGCTCATTACTCATTACCCATTACCCATTACCCATTACCCAGACACATCGAGTAGGGTGAGGCTTTATGCCTCATCCCTCTCACAGAACCGTACGTACGGACCTCGTATACGGCTCATGTATTCTCAGATTCCATCATCGCGTCTTCACAAACGCTGATGGAGCAAGCCAACCGGTACTCACATTTTCTATATTATACAAACCAAGTTCTTCCAACCAACTGTTCGGCATGGCATAGCTCGATAAGGGGCTTCTGGAATTTCGCCACGAGTTCATCTTTATGAACTTAAAGGGTGGCGTGTATTTCAGCTGCTTTAACCGTCGATGCAACCTGCTCGGCTTCTTCCACAGTTTAAGCTGTATTGCCCTTAACCTTCGCCTGATCCAGCCGGCTAATCGTTTTAACTCACGTTTGCAATTGGCGATACTGAAGTAGTTTACAAAACCCCGTATGACCGGATTAAGCCGTTTGATCACTTCGGCTAGGTTTTGACCACCATTGCGTTTTGTTAACGCTTTAACCTTTACTTTAAAGCCTTGAAGCTTGGATGGTTGTATCCGCGTGTAGCGGCTACCTATCTCCACGCCTAAGAATTTAACCCCATTATCGCTATGCGCTATGTGGGTTTTCTTCTTGTTGACCGTCAGTTTCAGGTCTTTTTCCAGTATCTGCGTCGCTTGCGTTAAGGCGTTCTCGGCGGCTCTTTCTGTATTACACAGGATCAGGATGTCGTCAGCGTAACGCACTATTCGGTGCTGACGCTTTTTCATCTCTTGATCAAACGCATCGAGGTAGATATTTGCAATAAGCGGACTGATAACGCCCCCTTGCGGACTGCCTACCCGGCTCGCTTCCCAGTTCTTGCCAATCATGACGCCACTTTTTAAAAACTGAGTGATCAGTTTTAAAATGCTACCGTCTGTTACCCGTCTTTGAATGCTTTTTATGATCAACTGGTGATCAAGCAGGTCAAAACACTTCGACAGATCCATATCCACTACCCATTGACGTTCATATTTACGCATAAATACGGTCGCTTTGCTGATAGCGTCGTGGCAACTTCGCTCCGGTCGATATCCATAGCTTGATGGATGGAATCCCGGTTCGAAAATCGGTTGGAGTATGTTTAATAGGGTTTGTTGTACTATTCGGTCTCGAACTGCGGGGATACCTAATAATCTCACACCACCATCATCTTTGGGGATCTCCACCCGCTTGACGGCCTGCGCGCGATACTGTTTAGTTTGCAGTTCAAATTGCAGTTGTTTTAAGTTTATTTCCAGGTGCTCGGCAAAATCACCTATGGACTGCCTATCTATTCCGGCTGCTCCTTTGGCGCTTTTGACCTTTTTGAACCCCTTGTACAAGTTGTTGATGTCCAGCATCTGATGATACAAGCTGTAATAAACTCTCACTTAATTGCCCTTGCTTGCGATATGTCCGGTCGCTGTCCTTTATCCTATCGTTCGATTCTTCATTGCCACATTAGGTGTGCTAGCCCATCGGCAATCTGCCTAAGCGGTATGCAATTACTCCGTTGCTCGGCCCTTTCTTCTCAGCGTCCACATTTCTGTTTAGCCGTCATGTTAGGCCTGCTTTCGTCAAAGCACTTGTAAGCCGATAGTTTAAATTCGGCACTTTTCATATACTTAAAGAATACTTCCCCCCTTCGCAATCAATTAAAGCTTTTGACTTAAATTGACTCTATCTGACATCATGCAGATAGTCGGCTTGGTTTTATCCTCCACACCATTACTGGCTTTCATCGGCCTAGCCTTATTCACTACTACGGGTTCATCTGCCACCTCACACTCATGCTAACCTTGAGTCACCTCTTGAGATAATATGTCCAGTCCTTCGGATTGGATGCAGTGTCAGGCTTCCCCAGTTATTACACTGACTCCCTGTTAGAAATGCCACCCTCAAGCACAGCATAGGTCTGACTGAGTATCGGGCTTCGCGCTATTTTGGACGCTTACCCACCCATGCTGCCGAAACAGGTTACGGTTAGTTGTGTATCTCTAACTTCCTATGGCTTCCTTCAGACCCTGTCGTTGGCCAACAACGCCCTTACCATTCGGATTATCTTCCCCTCAGTCGGGGTGATCTCACTTTCTTGCAAGTGAGCGGGTTTGCCAGCTTTGCTGGGCAAACAAAAAAACCGGCAATCAAGCCGGTTTTAAAATTTAACCTGTATACTCTTAAAGAGCTTTAAGCGTTAAATTATAGTACGTCAACAGCGTTAAGGTCAGCAAATGCTTTCTCAAGACGTGCAACCATAGACTCTTGACCAGCACGTAGCCATACACGTGGATCGTAGTATTTTTTGTTCGGCGCAGCTTCACCAGTCGGGTTACCGATTTGACCTTGCAGGTAATCGTGGTTTTTAGCTTCGTACTGACGGATACCATCCCAACATGCCCACTGTGTATCTGTATCGATGTTCATTTTGATAACACCGTAACCGATAGACTCTTGGATTTCAGCTTCAGAAGAACCAGAACCACCGTGGAATACGAAGTTTAGTGCGTTAGGTGCAATACCGAATTTCTCTGCACAGTATGCTTGAGAATCACGCAGGATAGTTGGAGTAAGTACAACGTTACCAGCCTGGTAAACACCGTGTACGTTACCGAAAGATGCAGCGATAGTGAAACGTGGGCTAACAGCGCTTAGTTTTTCGTATGCGTAAGCAACATCTTCAGGAGAAGTGTAAAGCTCAGAAGCATCCATATCCGTGTTATCAACACCGTCTTCTTCACCACCAGTACAACCAAGTTCAATCTCGATTGTCATGTCCATTTTAGCCATACGCTCTAGGTACTTAGCACATGTTTCGATGTTTTCTTCTAGAGACTCTTCAGAAAGGTCTAGCATGTGAGAAGAGAATAGAGGCTTACCAGTTTGAGCGAAGAACTCTTCACCAGCGTCTAGTAGACCGTCGATCCAAGGAAGAAGTTTCTTAGCAGCATGGTCAGTGTGCAGAATTACTGGAACACCGTAAGATTCAGCTACAGCGTGAACGTATTTAGCACCAGCTACAGCACCAAGGATTTGCGCACCTTGACCTTCTAGTTTAACGCCTTTACCAGCAAAGAATGCTGCACCGCCGTTAGAGAACTGAACGATTACAGGAGCTTTAACTTTAGAAGCAGCTTCAAGTACAGCATTTACAGAGTCAGTATTTACACAGTTAACTGCTGGAAGTGCAAAGTTGTTCTCTTTTGCAACTTCAAATACTTTTTGTACGTCATCGCCAGAGATAACACCAGGTTTTACGAAATCGAAGATCTTAGACATAAGATATTTCCCATCTATTTTAGTTGAATTAAATTCTGTTTAATTTCGCGCGCCATTCTACACAAAAATATGACAAAAAACACGCAAAAAAAAGCGAGACATTATCTCGCTTTAAATATTCTATTAGTCGTTTGCACGTGCTTCTAACATTGCTACGGCAGGAAGTTTTTTACCTTCAACAAACTCAAGGAAAGCACCGCCACCAGTAGAGATGTAAGAAACGTCAGCTGTGATACCGAATTTATCGATCGCAGCTAGCGTGTCACCGCCGCCTGCTACAGAGAAAGCTGGAGATTCAGCAATCGCTTTAGAGATACCCGCTGTACCTGCTTCAAAGTTTTTGAATTCAAATACGCCTACCGGACCGTTCCACAGGATTGTTTTTGCTTCTTTAAGGATTTTAGCCAGTGCAGCTGTGCTTTCCGGACCTAAGTCAAAGATCATGTCGTCATCTTGAACATCAGCAACATTTTTGATTTCAGCTTCGGCATTTTCATCAAATGCTTTTGCACAGGCAACATCAGTCGCCACAGGAATAGCACACTCTTTCATCAGTTTTTTAGCTGTATCAACTAAATCTGCTTCGTATAGTGATTTACCAACATTGTGACCTTCAGCTGCGATAAAGGTATTCGCAATACCGCCACCCACAACCAGTTGGTCAGCCACTTTAGATAGCGACTCAAGCACAGTCAGTTTAGTAGAAACTTTAGAACCACCAACGATTGCCACTAACGGGCGAGCCGGGTTATCCATCGCTTTACCCAGCGCTTCAAGTTCAGCAGCAAGCAGAGGGCCTGCACATGCAACAGGTGCGTAAACGCCAACACCGTTTGTTGAAGCTTGGGCACGGTGAGCAGTACCGAATGCATCCATAACGTAAACATCACAAAGAGCAGCTAACTGCTTAGATAATGTTTCATCATTTTTCTTTTCGCCTTTATTAAAGCGAACGTTTTCAAGGACAACAACTTCACCTTCATTGATTTCAAGACCGTTTAAGTAGTCAGTTGCCAGGCGAACAGGCACATCTAAAGCTTCATTTAAGTAATCAACAACAGGTTGTAGAGAGAATGGCGCATTTTCTTCAGCAGAAGCACCTTCAGTTGGACGACCCAAGTGAGAAGTGATCATCACTTTAGCGCCTTTTTCTAACGCTAGTTTGATTGTCGGGATAGAAGCACGGATACGTGCATCAGAAGTTACTTTGCCATCTTTAACTGGAACATTAAGATCTTGACGGATAAATACGCGTTTGCCGGCTAAATCCAAATCAACCATTTTTTTTACTGACATGATGTGTCCTCTCATTTAATTTAATAAAATTATAAATTTTTACTGTTCAAGCTTAGCTATCACACTGTCTTATTCGGTACAACATTTCCTTATTGTACCTATTTTATCAGCAGCATTATAGACGAAAGTGTTTGTTACATCGATCACAATGGGCAGTAATTTACCCTTTTCCAAGGGGGGGAGGGTTTGATTTATATCATTTTCTGCAACTTTTTTTCAAAATGAGCAAAAAAACAGCAACCAAAGTGAAAGAAACAGAGGATATATTTGAGGAAATATTTATTAAGAATCAAAAAAATACAAGACCATAGCGGTTCGACAGGTGCAAATATTTTTTGTAGCCATTTCTTTCCATGGCTTTTAAAGATACTCTAAATGTAATGTACTTATAAAAATAAATCTGATTGGATCCTCTTCACGCCATGCTCAAATCAACAAAAAACATCTGGCTGCTTTTTTATTGTATTATCTTTACTGGCGCAATGCTGCTTGCGACGGCAATTTATATGAAACAACAGATACTGTTAAAAGAAGCCTACAATGAGCAGCTCTATGTCAGTAAAAATTTTAACAATCACCTGACATCTATTTTCAATGAGCATGAAACTATCCTGGCTCTGATCAGTCATGAATTTACTCGCCATAATAGTATCCAGATCGAAGTATTGGATGATGTGATCAATAATAGCCCTCTTTTAGTTGGCTTTGCGCTCTTCTCTGTAGACGGCAATATACACAGCGCAACCAGTAACCTGAGTCAGTCCAACTATCCCAATTTATTGAACAATCCGCATACTGCGCAATGGTTTCAACGCACCTTAAACAGTGAACGAATGGTGATTGGTAAAAGCTACTTTTTTACCCCGGTGCAGACATGGATTATTCCCATCAGAAAAAGGATAGTAGATAGCCAAGGCCAGGTTATTGGCGTGCTTTCAGCAGGGCTCGATCTTAAGGCACTGACCCGACAATGGAATGCAACTGAAGGGCTGGGTAATACGCTGCAGGCGGTTTTAGATGAGTCCTATTTTCGCATACTGCGCACCGAGCTAAGTGAGGAGGAATATGACGCATATTATCATGCTCCAGTAGAGGCGACTATTTTACAGGAGTTGAATTCATACCTGCAGCAGCAACAACTGACACTTGCAGACTTAAGGCACTCCGAAGCTTATATGCAAATAAGCAGGGAAATCGCCGGGCAGACAAGGCTCTCGACTCTAAACTATAACCCAAGGTACCAGTTTTGGGTGCTTGCCTCACAAAGCGATGACCAAATCAGCAGGCAGCTGTACCGCTTTGCCGGGATTTGTTCGGCTTTTTATCTGCTGATTATCATGCTGTTTTTTATGCTCTGCAGATGGATTATTAGCCTTGAGAAGCGCCAAATAGCAGAGTTAACCTATAAAGCGGAGCACGATGCATTAACCGGGTTGCCTAACCGTACGCTGCTCAATAAGCAGTTTCATAAACTGCAGTCCGCAAACCGGCCTTTTGCTCTGCTGTATCTGGATTTAGATAATTTTAAAAAGATTAATGACAGCTTCGGGCACAGTTACGGCGATCAGATTTTAATTGCAGTGGGCAAACGTATTCAGCAAAGCCTGACGGTATATAGAGGAGTGGCTGCGCGCTACAGTGGCGATGAGTTTATTATTTTTCTTCAGTCCGATAGTAAAAAAGAGATTGCCGAATATGCGACAGGGCTATTAACGATTATCGCACTCCCCTACCCGATCAATAACAATAATTTTAAAATCACTTCCTCTCTGGGAATTGCCCGTTTTCCGCATGATGCACGGCATATTGAAAAACTGCTCAGTTACGCAGACAACAGTATGTCGGTCGCGAAAAAGAAGAAAGAGCCACACCTTTTCTTCTCTAAAGAGCAGCATTATCAGTTAATGCGCAATACCGAGATTGAACTGGCTTTGCACCATGCCATAGAAAACAAAGAGATCAGCCTGGTTTATCAACCGCAACTGGATAAAGAAAATAAATTATTCGGCGTGGAAGCGCTAGTGCGCTGGCACAGCAAAAAACTCGGTTTTATTGGTCCGGATATCTTTATCCCTATTGCTGAAGAAGCAGGGTTAATGCCGCAATTGGGCTTATATATTATGCATCAAGCGCTGCGCGAAATAACACAGTTGAAAAAACAGCTGCAGGTAGCCTTTCAGCTTTCTATTAATGTCTCTGTCCGGCAGTTTATGCAGAGCGACTTTCTCGACAAACTGCTGCAGGCCTGCTCCTTCCATAGCGCCGATAAAGCCTGTATCACCATTGAAATTACCGAAAGTTTGTTTATTGAAAGCCTTGATACCCTGTTGCCGCTTTTTGAAGCGCTCAAAGAACAGGGAATCACCTTATCCTTAGATGATTTTGGTAGCGGTTATTCATCGCTGCATATGCTCAGAAAAGTGCCGATCGATGAACTGAAAATCGACAAAAGTTTTGTCGACCACATTAGTGAACATCAGGCGGATCAAGAGATGATCAAAAGCATTATCGCTATGGGTAAGAATTTAAATATCTCGGTACTGGCCGAAGGTGTGGAAACAAAAGCCCATGTGGAAATATTAAAGCATGCCGGCTGTGATCTTTTTCAGGGCTATTATTTTTCCAAACCTTTAACCATTGAGGATCTGGCTACCTTTGTCAAAACAAAAACACAGAGCAGTTACAGCACACTGGCTTTACCCAGCCTGATAAACTCCTGAATATAGGGCGTCGTCTGATCCGCTGTTTTAACACAGGCATACAGAGTATTATAGACGCCAGCGGCACCTAGACGTAATTTCTGCACCTTATACTGCTGGCTGTAACTGTCCGCTAACCATTCCGGTAACACACAGACTCCGCGCTGATGCTCAACCATCTGCAGCATAATGGCTAAAGATTCTATCTGCTTATGCGCTTTAGGCTGTACTTTCTGCGGCCATAAAAAACACCTGAAGATATCCAAACGCTGCTGCTCCACAGGAAAGGTAAATAACACCTCATTCTCCAGTTGCCTGGCACTAATTTGCCTCTGCCCTGCTAAACTGTGCTCTTTAGCAACCAGTAACACCAGTTCATAATCAAACAGGGCGATATTCTGCAATCTTTTATGCTCGCTAATATCCGGGGTGATCAACAAATCGACATGGTGATTGAGCAGCCCTTCCCGGCCTGAAAATTGAAACTGGCGAATAATATCAATATCGATATTGGGCGATTGCTGTAAAAAATCGGCAACCACCCGGGTTAGCCATTCATGACATGGATAACATTCAACACCGATACGCAATAGCCCTGCCAGTCCTTCCCCGAGCGCTTTTAAAGCGTGCTCGGTCTGCGTTAATAACGGCACCACCTGCTGCGCCGTCTGCAGCAGTAACTCACCGGCAGGCGTTAAACGCAGGCGTCGCCCGCAACGCTGCCATAACTTGACATTGAGCTTTTTCTCCAGATAACGAATCTGATGTGATAAGGCAGACTGCGTTAAATATAAGGCATCTGCCGCCTCTGTTAATGTGCCTTTTTCCTGCAGTGCAATCATGATTTTGAGATGTGACGGCTCAATCATCATGAGTATTCCTCATGGTTTTCAGTAAATTCATCATTATTCTTCACGTTTGATTGTAAATACAATGATCAGCCACTTCAACAACAGAGATGAGAAAAATAAATGGCACAACTACACCACCTGGGATTTCCACGCATCGGCAATAAACGGCAACTGAAATTTGCCCAGGAAAAATTCTGGTCAGGGGAAATAACCAAGCAGGAGTTACAGAGCACAGCAGCCGAGCTGCGCCGCAATAACTGGCTTGCGCAACAGGAACTAACTTTAAACCTGCACACTATTGGCGATTTTTCACTTTACGATCAGGTGCTTGATACCAGCTTCCTAGTGGGCAATATTCCACAGCGCGCTAAACAAAGCGACCAGGACAATTCGCTCGACAATTACTTTCGCGTTGCCCGCGGGCGCTCGCAAGCACAAAGCTGCTGTTCAGCCGTGCATAATCACACAGGTGAAACACAGGCGGGAGAGATGACCAAATGGTTTAATACCAATTATCACTATATCGTACCGGAATTTGACCGTCAGACCCGCTTCACTTTGCACGCGGAGAACCTTCTTAAACAGATAGAAGAGCTGCAGCAGATCACCCCAAATGTAAAACCTGTCATTATCGGCCCGGTCACTTACCTGTGGTTAGGTAAAGAGAAAGACAGCAGCAACAAATTAGATCTGCTCCCCGCGTTACTTGAAGTCTATAAGCAGCTTTTTGCTTTATTAGCAGAAAAAGGCATTGCATGGCTGCAGATTGACGAGCCCGTTTTGGTGCTGGAAATTGACAAGCAGTGGCAGCAGGCACTACGAAGCGCTTATCAGCAGTTTAAACAGGCAGACATCAAGCTGTTATTAACTACCTATTTTGGCGAACTTAAGAATAACCTGCAGCTTGCCTGTGAACTGCCTGTTGCCGGATTGCACCTTGATGCCGTCAATGCGCAGCATGAAGTGCAGACCGCCATTGACTATTTAGGTGAGAATAAGATCTTGTCGCTGGGCGTGATCAACGGCTGTAATATCTGGAAAACCGATCTTAATGCAACATTGGCCTGGCTAACCCCAATTCATGAGCAACTGCAGCAGCGCCTATGGCTTGCCCCAAGCTCATCACTGCTGCATGTGCCGGTGGATCTCGATAGTGAGCAGGCACTCGATCCGGAGATTAAATCCTGGCTTGCCTTTGCCAGCCAAAAACTGCAGGAGTTAAACATTCTCGGCATCGCTTTAAATCAGGGCGTTGAAGCGGTCGGCACTGAGCTTGCTGAAAATCAGGCGGCACTGCAAAACCGCCGCCGGAATACCCGCGTTAATAACCCGGCGGTACAGTCGCAGGTGCAAAATATATGTGCAAGTTTAGGTAAACGTAAGCAGGCTTTTACGCAGCGCGCCGCTCTGCAGCAGGCTCATCTGAATCTACCCGCCTACCCGACTACCACTATCGGCTCATTTCCGCAAACCAGTGATATTCGCGCCACCCGTAAAGCCAAACGCTTAGGTGAGATTAGCGACAGCCAATATAAAGAGAGCATGCAGCAAGCGATTAAACTTTGTATTGATGAGCAGCATGCCATTGACCTGGACGTGCTGGTGCATGGCGAAGCGGAAAGAAACGATATGGTGGAATACTTTGGCGAGCTGCTAGACGGCTTTGCTTTCACGCAATTCGGCTGGGTGCAGTCTTACGGATCGCGCTGCGTAAAACCGCCGGTTCTATTTGGTGATGTCTCACGCCCACAGGCAATGACGGTGGAATGGACACAATATGCGCAATCATTAACCGCTAAAAAAGTAAAAGGAATGTTAACCGGACCGGTCACCATTCTAAACTGGTCATTTGTGCGCGATGATCTGCCGCTACAGACCATCTGTAATCAGATTGCCCTGGCAATCCGCGATGAAGTCTTAGATCTGGAAAAAGCCGGGATTAATATTATTCAGATTGATGAAGCTGCGCTACGTGAAAAGCTTCCGCTGCACCGTTCTAAATGGGCTGAATATCTAGACTGGGCTATTCAGGCATTTCGCATTACCGCCAATGGTGTTGCAGATACAACGCAGATCCACACCCATATGTGTTACTCAGAATTTAATGATATTATTGAAGCGATCGCAGCCATGGATGCGGACGTGATCACCATAGAAACATCACGCTCAGATATGGAACTGCTTGATGTGTTTGAAGAGTTTAATTATCCCAATGCCATTGGCCCAGGCGTGTACGATATTCACTCGCCCAATATTCCGAGCAGCAGCGAGATAGTGCAGCTGATGGAAAAGGCTGCTCAGCGCATTCCAGCGCAGCAGCTCTGGGTCAACCCGGATTGCGGTCTGAAAACCAGGCAGTGGCCTGAAGTAAGAGCGGCGCTGAAAAATATGGTCGAAGCAGCGCAGATATTGCGCGCGAGCTAAAAAACAGCAAATTATGCATTCCCACGCAGAGCGTGGGAACGAGGCCGAACCAAGGGGCGCTTAACGCGCTCCTTTTTGTTTGACGCTATGCAGGGTTTCCAGCGGCCAGCGTGGCTTGGCGGTAATACTCAAATCCTGCACATGCCCCGCTTTTAAGCGCTGCATGCCCGCATAAGCAATCATGGCGCCGTTATCGGTACAGAATTCGCTACGCGGATAAAAAACCTGCCCGCCCAATGATTTCATCAATATTGCCAGTTGCTCACGCAGCGACTGATTGGCACTGACGCCCCCGGCCACTACCAAACGTTTTAGTCCGCTTTGTTTTAGAGCGCGTTTACATTTAATGGCCACGGTATCGATCACCGCATCCTGAAATGCCAGGGCAATATCCGCCTGCGTCTGTGGATCATTGCCTTCGCTATGAATGGTATTGGCAGCAAAGGTTTTCAGACCGCTAAAGCTAAAATCAAGGCCGGGTTTAGTGGTCATTGGTCTTGGAAAGTTAAAGCGTCCGGCAACCCCCTGTTCGGCCATTTTCGCCAATCGCGGGCCACCGGGATAATCCAGCCCCAATAATTTAGCCGTTTTATCAAAGGCTTCACCAGCCGCATCATCAATGCTTTCGCCAAGTACTGTGTACTCGCCAATATCATCGACCTGCACAATCAGGGTATGGCCGCCGGAAACCAGTAACGCCAGAAAAGGAAATTCAGGACGCTCCTCTTCAAGCATAGGCGCAAGCAGATGCCCTTCCATATGATGCACGGCAATCGCCGGCTTATTCCAGGCAAAGGCCAGACTGCGCCCAATGCAGGCGCCCACTAATAACGCCCCGACCAGTCCCGGTCCGGCAGTAAAAGCGATACCGTCAATATCGTCTTTGCTGCAGTTAGCCTCGGCTAAGGCCGCTTTAATCAGAGGAATGGTTTTGCGCACATGATCGCGTGAAGCCAGCTCCGGTACTACACCACCGTAATCAGCATGTAACGCGACCTGGCTGTACAACTGATGTGATAACAGACCTAATTGGTCATCATAAATAGCGATGCCTGTTTCATCACATGAAGTTTCGATACCTAAAATGCGCATATGACAAATGCTCCTTTGTAAAAGCAGTAAAAAATAATGAACGCGTAGTCTAACGTAAAAATATCGCAACAGGCTATTTTTTCAAATACATCTTATCGTGCTATAATTAAGGATTAACGGATCAAAGAAGATCTTAAAGATCTTTTCTTTTTTTCACTATATTTAATACACAAATCCTTTACTTTTTACCCTAAATAGGATTAAAATCTCGCACCATTTTAAATGAACTGGTCACTTGATGACCGTAACCATAAAGGTAATAGGCACATGCCAGTAATTAAACTTCGTGAAAACGAACCATTTGACGTAGCACTTCGTCGTTTTAAACGCTCTTGCGAAAAAGCAGGTATCTTAGCTGAAACACGTAAACGTGAGTACTTTGAGAAACCGACTACAGTACGTAAACGCGCTAAAGCAGCAGCTGTTAAACGTCACTTGAAAAAACTTTCTCGTGAAAACGCACGTCGCGTTCGCCTTTACTAATTAGTCAAAGGTAGTAAAAATGTCTTTAAAAGCAAGATTAAAAGAGCAGCAGATACTCGCCATGCGAGCCAAGGATAAAGCTCGTTTGGGCACTATCCGTATGCTGTTAGCAGCAATCAAACAGATTGAAATCGATAATAAAGTTGAACTAAATGATGACGAAGTTACGGCTGTTGTCATTAAATCGGTAAAACAGCGTAAAGATTCAATTGCTCAATTTGAAAAAGCGAATCGAACTGATCTTGCTGATACGGAAAAGGCAGAACTTGCGATATTGCAGGAGTTTCTTCCACAACCACTGACCTCTGATGAAGTGAAAGCTTTAATCGAGCAGGCGATAGCATCTTCAGGTGCTAGCGGCATGCAGGATATGGGGAAAGTGATGGGGATACTCAAAAAGGATATTCAAGGACGAGCGGATATGGGTGAAGTAAGCGCGCTTGTAAGAGCCGCTTTAGCTTAAAACAATCTCTCGTTAGATAAAAAGCCCCAAGCTTATTCGTAAGTCTGGGGCTTTTTTGTATAATGAATATGCCTAATTCGCTATATTGGTGTCGGGAGCGAATTGAACGACAGTTCAGTGTTAGGAGCAGAATAAGCTCAGCGCATTCTTTTGTCAGTTCCGCTACGATAAATACTCATGTTTTTGGTTAAAATAACTCAGCAGGAGTGAACTCCTGGCTCTTATTGATGGTGATTTTTAGCTGCCTGAGTTATCTGCATAAGCATATCAACAAATTAACAGACTAAATGGTTTAAATACATGGCTGGACGTATTCCCCAAAATTTTATTGACGATCTTATCGCACGCACCGATATAGTTGATATTATTGATAGCCGTGTGAAATTAAAAAAGAAGGGCAAAGATTACCGTGCGCGCTGCCCTTTTCATAACGGCAATAATGACTCTTCATTTTCAGTAAGCAGCGATAAACAGTTTTATCACTGCTTTAACTGCGGCGCGAGCGGCAATGTGCTTACCTTTCTGATGGAATATGATGGTATTGAATTTGTCGATGCCATTGAAACACTGGCCGAACAACAAGCCATAGAAGTCCCGCGCGAAGCCACAGGCACAGCAGCATCAGCGCACAGTAGTTATGTCGACCGTAAGGATCTCTATCAGTTAATGGCGGATATTACGGTTTTTTATCAGCAGCAGCTACGCCAGCATACAAACAGCCAGCAGGTTATCAACTACCTGAAAGGCCGCGGTCTATCCGGCGAAACCGTGAAACACTTTAAAATCGGCTACGCGCCCGATGGTTGGGATGAAGTGCGTAAACGCTTTGCCCTTTCCAGCGAGCTGGAAAAGCAGCTGATTGATGTCGGTATGCTTATCGCCAAAGACAGCAGGGGCAGTTACGATCGTTTTCGTAATCGCCTGATGTTCCCTATCCACGATCGGCGTGGACGGGTGATCGGTTTTGGCGGCCGGGTATTGGCAAATGAAGAGCCTAAATACTTAAATTCTCCGGAAACGCCTATTTTTCATAAAGGCAAGGAACTTTACGGCTTATACCAGGTCAAACAGGCATATAAAGAGATAAAACGCATTCTCGTTGTTGAAGGCTATATGGATGTTGTTGCCCTGGCACAATTCGGTATTGATTATGCCGTTGCCTCACTGGGTACCAGCACCACAGCCGAGCATATTCATATTCTTTTCCGCCAGAGCAGCGAGGTTATCTGCTGTTTTGATGGTGATAAAGCAGGCCGCGATGCAGCCTGGCGGGCATTGGAAAACGCCCTGCCCTATATACAGGACGGACGCACGCTGCGTTTTATGTTTGTCCCTGATGGCGAAGATCCCGATAGTTTAATACAGACACAGGGTAAACAAGCCTTTGAGTCTTTAATCGAACAAGCGCTGCCGTTATCTGACTTTCTTTTTCAGCATCTGCTGGCACAAGTCGATATGGGAAGCCGTGACAGCAAAGCCAAACTTGCGCAACTGGCTATTCCGTTAATCAGCAAAATGCCGGAAAGCGTATTTAGACAGATGATGAAAGAGCGTCTGGTTGTGTTATTGGGAGTCGATGAAGACGGCCTGCAAAAACTGCTGCCGGACACCCAAAAAACAGAAAGTAACACCAAAAAACAGAAAGTAACGCCGATGCGTCTGGCTATTTCACTGTTATTACAGCATCCCAATGTCGCTTATGGCTTACCGGAATTTCCTGAATTTAAAGAGATGAACCTACCCGGCCTGACTTTATTGAATTCATTACTTGAAATCTGCCGAATCAGTCCCAATATTAGTACTGGGCAGTTGCTTGAACATTGGCGTGAAAAACCGGAATATAAGCAACTAAACAAATTGGCTGTCTGGCAAAATGATGTAAAAGAAGAAAACTACGAAGCCGTTTTTCTGGATATTCTGGAGAATTTTCTTAATCTTCATCTCAGCAGTAAAATTGAATATTTAAAACAAAAAGAACGTTCTGGTGCAGCATTGACAAGTGAAGAAACGCTGCAGCTTGCATCACTACTTCTTGAACAAAAACAAAAGTAATGAAACTGGAAAAGCTTATAATTTAAGCGTATAATCCAGCGCTTGATTTTTTTCAATCATATTCCTAATTCGTAATCTATTTTGGACGGTATCTATGGCTCAAACACCTCAGTCTCAGCTCAAAGAGCTTATTATCAAAGGTAAAGAAAAAGGCTTTTTAACCTACGCAGAAGTTAACGATCACCTGCCGCAAGATATTGTTGAATCTGAACAGGTTGAAGATATCATACAGATGATCAACGACATGGGAATCCGTGTTGTAGAAACTGCACCTGATGCAGACGAATTATTATTATCCGACAGCGACAGCGATGCCACCGATGAAGATGCGGTAGAAGCCGCTGCACAAGTGTTAGCAACCGTTGAATCGGAAATCGGCCGCACCACCGACCCGGTGCGCATGTATATGCGCGAAATGGGAACCGTTGAGCTGCTGACTCGCGAAGGCGAGATTGTTATCGCCAAACGTATCGAAGAAGGGATTAAAGAAGTTCAGAACTCTGTTTCTGAATATCCGGCAACGATCACAGGTTTACTTGATAACTGGGATAGCTATGAAGCCGAAGAGATGAAGCTGACGGATCTTATCAGCGGTTTTGTTGATCCCAATGATGAAATGACGCAAGCGGTCAGCGCCACGCATATCGGCTCCGAATTAACAGAAACTCAGTTAAAAGATGAAGATGACTCAGATGAAGTTGAGGCTGTCGATGATGAAGATGAGGAAGAGGGACAAAAAGGCCCATGTCCTGAAGAAGCGGCTGAGAAATTTGCCGAGTTGCGTAAACTGAATAAGGCTGTTGAAGATTCCATTATCAAACATGGCCGTGGTCACGCAGAAACGCGCAAAGCCATTCATGAACAAGCAGAGTTTTTCCAGCAGTTTAAGCTTATTCCGAAACAGTTTGATCGCATGGTCAAATCGATTCGCGAATCAATGAATGCGGTACGTGTTCAAGAGCGTTTAGCGCTAAAAATCTGTGTTGAACAAAGCAAAATGCCTAAAAAAGCCTTTATTGCCCTTTTCAAAGGCAATGAAACCAATAGTGCATGGTTAGAAGCGATTCTTTGCAGCGACAGCGATTATGCACAGCGTATTAAACTCTTTGAAGAAGACTTAACCCGCTGCATCAGAAAAATGGCGAGTATTGAAGAGCAAACCGCGCTGACGATTTCTAATTTAAAAGAGATTTCCCGCAATATGAGCATAGGTGAAGCGAAAGCACGCCGTGCAAAAAAAGAGATGGTCGAAGCCAACTTGCGTCTGGTTATCTCTATTGCTAAAAAATACACTAACCGTGGTTTACAGTTCCTGGACTTGATTCAAGAAGGTAATATCGGTCTGATGAAAGCCGTGGATAAATTTGAATATCGTCGCGGTTACAAATTCTCGACTTATGCGACATGGTGGATCCGTCAGGCTATCACCCGCTCGATTGCCGATCAGGCGCGTACCATCCGTATTCCGGTGCATATGATTGAAACCATCAATAAACTGAACCGTATCTCCCGGCAGATGCTCCAGGAGATGGGCCGTGAGCCGCAGCCTGAAGAGTTAGCTGAACGCATGATGATGCCGGAAGATAAAATCCGTAAGGTACTTAAGATAGCGAAAGAGCCAATCTCCATGGAAACCCCGATCGGTGATGATGAAGATTCGCATCTGGGTGATTTTATTGAAGATACAACAATTTCGCTACCTGTTGACTGTGCAACAAGTGAAAGCCTGAAAAATGCCACCAACGATGTACTGGAAGGGTTAACTGCACGTGAAGCAAAAGTGTTGCGCATGCGTTTTGGTATCGATATGAATACCGACCATACCCTTGAAGAAGTCGGTAAACAGTTTGATGTGACCCGTGAACGTATCCGTCAGATTGAAGCAAAAGCATTACGTAAACTGCGTCATCCAAGCCGCAGCGAACAACTACGCAGCTTCCTTGATGAATAACTCGCTTAGCTAAATAAATACTGAAAATCCTGCTCTGGCAGGATTTTTTTTGTCTTAAATATTTGCAGCCAGAAAAAGCCAGCAGACAGTTTGAACTATACCTGAAGACAAACCGTGAGCGTATCCGTCAGATTGAAGCAAAAGCATTACGTAAACTGCGTCATCCAAGCCGCAGCGAACAGCTACGCAGCTTCCTTGACGAATAACAGCCTTCAGTGAAGGAATAGCTAAGATCCTGCTGCGGCAGGATTTTTTATTTTAAATTAGTGATATACAACCAACATACTCAATTAATACAAAAAACAATGCCGAATTAATAGGCAAACACACAGTATACACTAGACAGACAAATTTGAAGCTTATATAATCGCGTCTCAAATTTAGCCTCTTAGCCGTAACTAGGTACAGTTGGCTAAAACACAAAATTTAGCTTTAGCCTTGAATAGCTGGTTAGAGCAAGCTCGGCGGATACAACAAAATTTAGTCCCTTAGCTTTAGCTTGAAATAGCGGTTAGAGCAAGCTCCGCGGATACAACAAAATTTAGTCCCTTAGCTTTAGCTTGAAATAGCGGTTAGAGCAAGCTCCGCGGATACAACAAAATTTGGCCCCTTAGCTCAGTTGGTTAGAGCACACGACTCATAATCGTTAGGTCCCCAGTTCAAGTCTGGGAGGGGCCACCATATATAGAAAGGCGTAGCGGGTTAATACCTACTATGCTTTTTTTGTGATTTTGAGTGGAGTTAGAAAGCACTTTAGTCCTGATTTTTATCACAAAAAATTAAAAATGTAAGCCACATCATCCTCAGCGATAAACCTCAACCTACTAGCGCATAATCATTTTCTGAAATTCCCAATCCATCACAAAAACATTATTTTGTTCTTATATTTTTATTTTCAACTCAAAAATGTTAATAAATAATCATGTTAAAATGACCTTGTATATTTTTTCATAAGCAAAGTTAACCGCCTTTAAGCTCGCAAGGAAAGCAGCATATGAACTGGGAATTATTTGATTTTGGCATAGAAGTACTAAAGGCGCTGGTACTGCTGTTGATCACAGCTTTTCTGCTGTGGACGGGACGGGGTAGAAACAGAGAGCATCAGGGCTGGAAACGTATCGTTGCCGGATTCGCTTTGCTGACATTTGCCGCCCTGCTCGATATAAGCGATGAATTTAATACTTTGAGCCGCTTTGTGGTGATTGGCGATACCCAAATTCAATCATTTATGGAAAAGGTAATCGGCTATTCCGGTGGTTATCTGCTCTTACTCTGGGGACTACTAAGCTGGCTTCCGACCTTGAAGGAGATGACGGCAAAGCTGCAGCATCAGGTGGAGGAGCACACTGCCGAGCTGCTTAAATCAAAAAAATTCATCGAAAGCGCACTGCAGCACAGCCATGATCTGATCATAGCCAGTGATGCCAACGGACAGATCATCCTGTCCAATGATAAAATTGCCAATAACCCCTTTGCGACTCCCGCAGACTTAACGATTGAAGAATGGTGCGCACTTTACCAGCCTCGCGCCTCGGACGGTGTAACGCAATTATCAGTGCAGCAATTACCCCTTTATCGCGCCCTACAGGGTGAGACTATCGAAAATGAAGAGATAGTAATTCAAGATAATCAGGAGATTCGCACTCTGAAGGTCAGCGGCAGCCCGCTTTTTGATACTCAAGGAGTTCTGCTTGGAGCTATGATATCGGCATACGATATCAGCGCGCAGAAACAACTCGAAGAGCAGCTTAGATACCAGGCGACCCATGATACCCTGACCGGTCTCGCCAACCGCACCTTATTTAGCGACCGCTTAATTCAGGCCGCGCGGCGCGTGCGCCGCAATAAGGGACAGCTTGCGGTGATGATGCTGGATCTGGACAAATTTAAAGAGGTCAACGACACGCAAGGGCATGCCGCCGGCGATCAGCTGCTCAAACAGGTTGCTCAGCGACTGCAGAAAATACTCCGTGACAGCGATACCGTCGCCCGCCTGGGCGGGGATGAATTTGCCATTATATTAGAACTCGTGCCGGAACAGACGGAGTATGAAACATTGCGGGTCACCAGACGCATCCTGAAGCAACTCTCGCAGCCCTTCTGGCTCGGCGAGCAGCAGGTACTTATCAGCAGCAGTATCGGGATTGTCTACTACTCCGATAATGATAACGATATACAGTTACTACTGAGCCAGGCGGATGCCGCCATGTATCAGGCGAAAGCGGCAGGCGGCAACGATTTCTACTGTTACCATCCGGAACTGATGACGCAGGCTCTGGCGCGTTTGACATTGGAAAACGATATGAAGGAGGCCTTTAAGAGTAACCAATTTATACTTTATTATCAGCCACTGATACAGGCGTCTAACGGCCGCTGTGTTGCCGTTGAAGCTCTGCTGCGCTGGCACCATCCGGAAAAAGGTGTGATTCAACCCGGTGAGTTTATTCCCCTGGCTGAACGCAGCGGATTGATAGTCGCGCTGGGTGAATGGGTGATACGTACCGCCTGTATGCAGTTACAGAGTTGGTTGCAGCAGGGATACCCGCTACAGCGAGTAGCGGTTAACCTGTCTGAGCGGCAACTCCATCATCCGGAGCTGGTTGAAAACATCGCGCTTATTTTACTGGAAACGCAGCTACCGGCCTCCTGTCTTGAGCTGGAATTAACCGAAAGCATGTTGATTCAGGACAGTGAGTTTATGATTAGCTTGCTTAATCGCTTACGGGAACTGGGCGTTCACCTTGCCATTGATGATTTTGGCACCGGCTACTCGTCTCTATCCTATCTGCGCCAGTTCCCGGTCAACCGCTTGAAGCTGGACCGCTCTTTTGTCAACGATATTCCACACGATACGACGATCAGCGAAGCGATTCTTGATCTGGCCAAGCGGCTGTGCATGAAGGTAGTCGCAGAAGGGGTGGAAAAAGAAGAGCAGCAGGTTTTTCTGACAACTCATGGCTGTGAGGAGCTGCAGGGCTTTATCTTCTCCAGAGCCGTTCCGCCTGCGACGCTGGAGCACTGGTTAAGCGCTTCAGGAGCAACGGAGACCGCAATGCCTGCTAACCAGTTAGGAAGCAGTTCTTTGCAGCTTGCCTGAGGCAGGCAATACTAATTTTATTAAGTTTGCGATCTATTTTCGGAAGTGCGGCTTCAGCCGCGCAGTTTGGTATAAGGCGCGGTTGAAACCGCACTTCCAATATAAATACAGATCAGTTAATTAATCCGGTTGGTATAAAATGGCTTATTGGAATAATAGGGAGCAGAGTAACATTAAATTTATTCTGCTCCCTATTATTTAGGTGCCGTTAATAGCAAGCTAGGCAAGCAGGTATTTTGCATGGAAGTTTAAATGCTCATCAATAAAAGTGCTGATAAAGTAGTAGCTATGATCATAACCCGGCTGCATGCGCAGCTCTATCGCACTACCCTGCAGCTTGGCAGCGGCAAGCAGGGCCTGCGGTTTAAGCTGTTCGCTAAGAAACTCGTCGGCATCGCCTTGATCAACCAGAATCGGCAGCTGTGCTCGGGACTGCTTGAGCAGCTCACAGGCATCGTATTGTTTCCAGCTTTCGATATCACGGCCGAGATAAGCGCTAAAGGCTTTTCTTCCCCACGGGCACTGCATCGGATTAACAATAGGGCTGAATGCCGAGATCGCACGATACTGTTGTGGATTTTTCAGGCCTATGGTCAGCGCGCCATGCCCGCCCATGCTGTGCCCGGCAATTGACTTAATTGCTGAAACCGGAAAGTTGCTTTCGATAATTGCAGGCAGCTCCTTAAGCACATAGTCATACATTCGGTAGTGATCAGACCATGGCGCTTGCGTTGCATTCAGGTAAAAGCCGGCACCTTGCCCCAAGTCGTAATTTTTATCCTCGGCAACATTATCACCGCGCGGGCTGGTATCCATAGCAACGATGGCGATCCCAAGCTCAGCAGCCCTGCGCAACGCCCCGCTTTTTTGCATAAAGTTCTCATCGGTGCAGGTCAGCCCTGACAACCAATAGAGCACAGGTACCGGCTGCGCAGGCGTTGCATTGGCCGGCAGAAAGATTGAAAAACGCATATTACAATTAAGCGTCGCTGAATCATGGCGGTACTGTTTAAGCCAGCCGGCGAAGACTTTGTACTGGCTGATATTTTCAATAGTCATCTTTACACCTTTATTAAAAATAATGCCGCACCGTCAGCGCACGGCATAGGGTCACCAAATCTGCTTACTTATCCATATGGATCACAGTGCGAATGCTCTTACCTTGATGCATTAACTCAAAGGCCGTGTTGACCTCCTCAAGGCTCATGGTATGGGTAATAAACTCCTGCAGGCCGAATTCTCCCGCCATATAGCGCTCCACGATCTCCGGTAGTTCAGAGCGGCCTTTTACGCCACCAAAGGCACTACCGCGCCATACGCGCCCGGTCACCAGCTGGAATGGACGGGTCGAAATTTCCTGACCGGCACCGGCGACACCAATGATCACAGATTCTCCCCAGCCCTTATGGCAGCACTCTAGTGCTTGACGCATCACATTGACGTTGCCGATACACTCAAAGGAGTAATCCACCCCGCCATCGGTCATCTCAATGATCACTTCCTGAATCGGTTTATCGAAGTTTTGCGGGTTAATCAAGTCGGTCGCACCGAGCTGCGTGGCCAGTTCAAACTTGCTTTCGTTAATATCAATACCGATAATACGGCTGGCACCGGCCATACGAGCACCGATAATGGCTGAAAGGCCGATACCGCCGAGTCCAAAGATAGCCACAGTGGCGCCCTTCTCAACTTTGGCCGTATTGAGTACCGCGCCCATGCCCGTTGTGACGCCGCAGCCAAGCAGGCAGACTTCTTCCAGAGGCGCTTCCTTATTGACTTTTGCCAGGGAAATCTCAGGTAGAACAGTATATTCAGAGAAGGTCGAGCAGCCCATATAGTGGTAGATGGGTTGGCCATCTATCGAAAAGCGGCTTGTACCATCGGGCATCAAACCTTTACCCTGAGTTTCACGCACCGCCTGACAAAGGTTGGTTTTGCCGGATTTACAGAATTTGCATTCACCGCATTCAGCAGTATAGAGCGGAATAACATGGTCTCCGACAGCCACGCTGGTAACGCCTTCACCGACCATTTCCACAATACCACCCCCTTCGTGACCCAATATAGCTGGAAAGATCCCCTCAGGATCTTCGCCTGACAGGGTAAAGGCATCGGTATGACAGACACCCGTTGCCACTATGCGTACCAGTACTTCCCCTTTTTTAGGAAGCTCAACATCAACCTCTTCCATTTTCAGCGGTTCACCTGCCGCCCAAGCGACGGCTGCTTTTGATTTAATAGATTTTTGTCCGGGAACAATTTGCACTGCCATAGTCTTTTTCCTTTTGTTTAAGGTCTGGGTTTTCGTATAACTCAGTATAGGCATTTCAGATAAAATGATAATCCTGTATTTTTGCAAATGATTTTTACCTATTTGTAATAATCATTTAAAATAATGCCATCGGCTAGTCAGAAAAGGTGAGCAGTATGGCAAATTGGCAAGGCGTCACTGAGTTTGTAACGGTCGCTGAAGTGAACAGTTTCACTCAGGCCGCCAAGAAACTCTCCACTTCTGTTGCACAGATCAGCAGGCGCGTATCGGCGCTGGAAGAGCGGCTGGCAGTCAAGCTGCTTAATAGAACGACCCGCAAAGTCACACTGACAGAAGCAGGTCAGCTTTATTTTCAGCACTGCAGACAGCTGGTTGAAGGACTGGAGCTTGCCGAATTAGCCGTGACTCAAATGCAGTCATCTCCAAAAGGACTGCTTAAGATCACGGCACCGGTCACCTATGGTGAGCGCCATTTAGCGCCTCTGCTCAATCAGTTTCTGGAGCACTATCCGCAAGTGGATTTAGAGCTTATCCTGACCAACCAAAAGCTCGACCTTCTTGAAGCGGGCATCGATATTGCGCTGCGCCTGGGCCGCCTTGAGCCCTCAACTCTGATTGCCAGACGCTTAGCCAGCCGGCAACTTTATGTCTGCGCCAGCAAGGCGTACCTGGAAAGTTTTGGTGAGCCTCATACCCTCTCTGAGCTAAACCATCACCAGTGCCTGCTCGGCTCAATGGAATACTGGCGATTTAGCGAGGCGGGAAAGCAAAGGTCTATGCGCGTCTCGGGTCGCATAAAATGCAATAGTGGCTTTGCCCTGCGTGATGCCGCAAAACGCGGGCTGGGCTTAGTACAACTGCCCGATTACTATATTGAACAGGATCTTAAATCCGGAGAGCTGATCGAAGTATTAAGCCAGTATCGCGAACAAAAAGAAGGAATCTGGGCGCTCTACCCGCAAAACCGTAACCTGTCGGCAAAAGTGCGCCTGTTAATAGAGTTTCTTGCGAAGCAGCTGGCCAAATAAACAACTCCCACAAAATGCTGTGCGTTTTGCAGGAGTTTCAAAAGAAAAATAGACGTTACTTTTTTTAAGCTGCTTTCCAGTCTTAATTAACTTACTAAGCTACCAGCGAGATTATTATATTTTCTTAGAAATAAGTAACCGCGCTTATAGATATGCCATCTATTTTTTCATCATCTTTATCGTAATAGTTCGTATACTCAACATTAATACTTAAGTTATTATTTACTTTTATGTCCGCACCGGCTCCGAATGAAACATCTGATTCCGATTCAGATTCGCTGCTGTATCCGGGAACCGAGGCAGTAACTTCCGCTCTTGTGTAACCTAGCACAGCATAGGGAAAAAAATATTCAGTTACAGGCACACCTGCTCGAATATAGGCACCAAAAAAATTATCGAGATCAACGTCGACACCAAAAATTGAGTCATCATCTACACCAGCGCCGGCTCTGATTTCAGCCGAAAAATTTTCATCGATATCCACACCAATACGACCATAAAGCGCTTCCCATGAGGCTTCATCGCTTACTCCATCTACCGAAAAATCTAAAAACGCGATACCGCCTCCCACGTAATACTGACTTTCAGCGCTAACAGGAGAAGCTAATGAGCTCGCAACTCCGACGATAAGTATTGATTTAGCTAGTTTTTTAAACATGTTGTACTCCTCAGATAGAAATGAATAGTGATTGAAACTTTTTTAAGCGAGTCTCACAACGCTTGAAAAAACATAACCTTACTAAGCGGAGAGTCAGCCGAAGCTGCCTGGTAAAAAACTGCCAATCCTACTCTGCTTAAGTGGCGAGCAGTTATTTATTAGCATTTATATTGCACACCATTATCAGAAATAGTTAGTAACTTGGCGTTGATTAGCTGATTTAGGTGGTTTTGAATCGCAACTTCATTGCCCTTTATTCGCATATGCGCAGCAATGTGGTTTCTAAGAGTTTCTACTTTTTGTGGTCGTTTTTCTTTAGGTTTACATTTAAGGCTTTGAATTAATTTAGAGGATTCAGCGGATGAATTTAATAACTTAATTTGCTTACAGCTACGGCCATTACCTTTAATATGGGCAATTAAAGGAGAAAATCCATTATCATTACTTATTACCTCAAAAACGATATGCGCCGCAGCCTCTTGATCATATTTGCCTAAATAATAAGAAAGGTGAAAATCCAAGTTATTGGGCTGGCTTGCCTTAATTTGAATAACCTGCAAGTTAATCGGCATTTCATATTTCTTGTTACCAAAATCCAGTTTAGGTTGCTTAGCGCCAATAAATACGATCACTTTTTCATAAACGGATAGGTCAACATTTCCTAAGCAACCAATATTCTCATAGTCTATAAATGCCCATTTCATCATTGGCATACTCCTTCACTGCAAACTGTGTATTAGATAAATACTTACTAACAAAGCAATCTATCCATCACTGGTAATTTATAGCAGAAGCAATTCTTTTAAAGTACGCTTTAGATCACTTATTGGCTATTATTTTGATTTTAAGTTCACAAAAAGTAGAGGGTGTATTTTTAAGAGATAAACTCGCTATGCTTTTTAGTAAAAGCTGAACACAAATAGTCGAGTTATACCAATACTATTAAGTTTGTGTTCTACTTTTTGTGTTCTACTTTTGGAAGTGCGACTTCAGTCGCGCAGCTTGTTATAAGGCGCGGTTGAAACCGCACTTCCAATATAAAAAAAGATCAGTTAATTAATCCGATTGGTATTAAACTATCAAGTTCTATGCTCAAAACCGCTTTAGAAAACTAAGTTGCACGCTTAACAGTCGCCACTCCGGTCTGAACATAGCTCAAAAAAAGAAAAATGCGCTTATAATTGTGGTCAGAATAAAATTAAATTTAATTTTATTCTGGCCACAATTATCTCGGAGAAGGTATGACAGCTTTTAACCATGAAGTGAGCGAAAAGCTTCGCGAAATTGCGATGTTATTACAGATGCAGCATGCCAATCCCTTTCGCGCTCAGGCTTACCTGAATGCCGCCAACACGCTGGATAATCTGAACGAGGACGTCGAAGAACTGGTTCAAACTAAAGGTTTTACCGGACTCACCGAGCTGCCGACCATTGGTCCGGGAATTGCGCAGTCTATTTATGAATACGTCGCCATGGGCCGTATAAGCCGACTGGAAAACCTCAAAGGGGAGAGCGATCCGGTTGCATTCCTGCAGTCCATACCGACCGTCGGCCAGGCTCTGGCGCAGCGTATGTATGACACTTTGCATGTCGACAGCCTGGAATCACTGCAAAAGGCCACCCGCAGTGGTCAGCTCGATCAAGTCGAGGGGCTGGGAGTTAAGCGCCAGGAGGCGATACAGGCCTGGCTGTTAAAACATTTTTCCGAGCAGCAACGACATTTACAGCAGGCGCAGCAGGCAAAGCTGCTTCCCGTCAGCCTGTTATTACAAGTGGATGACGAATACCGCAGTAAGGCCAAGGCCGGCAAACTGCCCTACCTTACCCCGAAACGTTTCAACCCGGAAAACAAGGCCTGGCTGCCGATATTGCATACAACTCATGAGCACTGGCATTTTACCGTCTTGTATTCAAATACCGAGCGGGCACATAAACTCAAGCATATTTTTGACTGGGTGATCATCTATTTTGATGATGATCTGCATCAGCAGGGCCAGCATACTGTGGTAACCGAAACACATGGTCGACTGCTTGGTAAGCGAGTGGTCAGGGGCAGAGAAGCCGAGTGCTATGAACACTATCAGGCAAACAAAGATCTTTGACTGGCAGACCTTGGCCTGCTGTAACAAGCGCCAGCGATCTCGTGCCGGTTAGAGTATGGTAAATGCAAACCACAGCAGTATCGGCATGGTGAACAATGTTAACAAGTTTCCGTACAGCACCATTGCCGCAACCGTCGGGCCATCCAACTGATACCTTTCGGCAAACAGATAGTTCATCACAGCCGGGGGCAGCATGGTAAAAAGCAGCATCATCTGCAGCTGGATATGCGCTAAAGGAATGAACCACTGAATAACGGCAAAACTGACGGCTCCGCTGAGCAGCGAGGTAAAGGTACTCAGCAGGCCGATTTTGAGCCCGGCACGATTTAAATAAATAAGCTGGCTGCCCAAAGAAAACAACATTAACGGTATGGCACTTTCACCGAGTAACTGTGCGCCTGTTAATAGTGGATTCCAAACATTCACATCGGATAGGTTAAGGCTCAAAGCCAAAATAGTTGCATAGATAATGGGCATTTTCAGCAACTGCCTTATTCCCTTTTTATTCGCGCCACTGACAATAAACAGCCCCAAGGTCATCTGCAGGCACATTGATACCACCATCAACAGTACAGCATCACTCTTAACGGCCTCTCCAAAGGTATAGACAAAGAGTGGTATCGCCAGATTACCGCTATTGCGAAACATATGCGGTGGAATCCAGACTTTTAGATCCAGGCGATAAATACGGCATACTATCCACATCAGCAGGCCGGGAAGTATGACGGCAAGCAGGCTTGCTGAGATTAGATTTAGCTGTTTTGTGCCCAAAGGCATGTCAACCAGCGAAGCAAAAACCAGTGCCGGAGAAAAGTAATCTAAATTCAGTTTGTTAATGGGCGCCATCTTAATTGAAGTGCGGCGTGCGCAAATATAACCCGCGACGACAACAATAAACATAGGCAGTAAAATTTCGACTATGCGCAATAACATATTGATAATTCCACTGAAGGTAAGAGCTGTGATTAAATCATATTTATATTTTTCATGCCAGATCGCAGCCTAATATGGCGATAAATTGACAGAAATCCTTGGGACAGAGATCCCACTACACATCCTCCTTTTTTGACTTTCCGTTGCTCCGCTTGTAAATTATTTAACAATAAAAAAACATGAAATTTTTTGAGCAGCAAGTGCAAAGCCATCTTGAATCAGCCGATAAAAGGAAAATAGTATATGGACTGGGAGTCGTTTGATTTTGCAATAGAAGTATTAAAGGCAGTGGTACTGCTGTTCATCACCGTTTTTCTGTTATGGGCGGGACGCGAGCAAAATAGAAAGCAGCATGGTTGGAACCGTATTGTCGGCGGGTTTGCTCTGCTGACCTTTGCTGCGCTGCTCGATATCAGCGATGAGTTTGCCGGACTGGCGCAATTTATCGTGATTGGCGATACTGCCATACAGTCATTTCTAGAAAAGGTGATTGGCTACTCATGCGGTTACCTGGTCTTGTTGTCCGGCCTGCTGAGCTGGATCCCCACTCTAAACCAGTTAACCGAGCGGCTCCAGCAGCAGGTCGAAGAGCGCACTACCGAGTTTATCAAGTCAAAAAAATTCATAGAAAGCGTACTGCAGCAGAGCCATGACCTGATCGTTGCCTGCAATAACAACGGACAGGTTACCCTGTCCAATAATAAAACAGCGAATAACCACTTTACATTTCCCATCGGCTTAACAACCGAAGAGTGGGCGGATCTTTATCAGTACTACTCCGCAGACGGCGTAACGCCTTTAGCAATGCAGCAATTACCGCTTTATCGCGCCCTGCAGGGCGAGATCATTGACCATCAAGAGATAGTGATCAAAAAGCAGCAGATGACTCGTACTTTGAATGTCAGCGCCTGTCCGATTCTTAATGCTCAGGGCGAGCAGTTAGGCGCGATGCTCTCGGCGCATGATATCAGCGCACAAAAACAGCTGGAAGAGGAGCTCAGGTACCAGGCCACGCATGATAACCTTACCGGCCTGGCCAACCGAACCTTATTCAACGACAGATTGACTCAGGGAGGGCTGCGCGTACGTCGCAATAATACCCAGCTGGCGGTGATGATGCTGGATCTGGATAAGCTTAAAAAGGTCAATGACAGAATCGGCCACTCCAGCGGCGATCAGCTGCTGATACAGGTTGCTAAGCGGCTGAGCGAAACGCTTCGCAACAGTGATACTGTCGCCCGCTGGGGGGGAGACGAATTTGCCATATTATTAGAGCTCGAACCGGAACAGGCGGAGTATGAAACATTGCGCATTGCCAGACGCATACTCGAGCAGCTCTCCCAGCCCTTCTATTTCGGTGAGCAGCAGGTACTTATCAGCGCCAGTATCGGGATCGTTTACTATCCGAAAAACGGCGATGATATACAGTTATTAGTGCGCCAGGCAGATGCTGCCATGCATCAGGCCAAAGCTGCCGGAGGTAACTCTTTCTACTATTATCACTCGCAACTGATGGCGCAGGCAATGTCGCGTCTGGCACTGGAAAATGCCCTGCATAAAGCCTTTGAGAAGAACCAGTTTGTCCTTTATTACCAGCCTTTAGTACAGGCCTGCAACGGTCGCTGCATTGCTGTGGAAGCCCTGCTGCGCTGGCAGCATCCGGAGAGGGGATTGATTGCACCGCAGGAGTTTATTCCTCTGGCTGAACGTAGCGAACTGATCATCGCCCTTGGCGAGTGGGTAATACGCAGCGCCTGCATCCAATTACGCAGCTGGATGCAGCTCGGCTATCCGATACAGCGAGTTGCGGTCAATTTGTCTGAACGCCAGCTCCGTCAGCCGGGTTTGGTTGAAAGTATTGAGCTTATTTTACAGGAAACGCAGCTGCCGGCCTGCAGTCTGGAACTGGAATTAACTGAAAGCATGCTTATTGAAGACAGTGAATCAATGATGATCTTACTCAACAGCTTACGGCAACTGGGTTTGCATCTGTCCATTGATGATTTTGGCACCGGCTACTCGTCTCTGCCATATCTGCGTAAGTTTCCTATCGACCGTTTGAAACTGGATCGTTCTTTTGTCAATGATATTCCGCTCGATACCACAATCAGCGAAGCGATTATTGACCTGGCTCACCGGCTGCGCATGAAGGTCGTTGCAGAAGGAGTGGAAAACCAAGTGCAAATGGATTTCTTAAAAGCTCGTGGCTGTGAAGAGCTGCAGGGATTTCTCTTTTCCAAAGCGCTACCACCAGCGGAACTGGAAAAATGGTTACACGCTTCGCAAACCATCAAGCCCACAGCAGAATCTGAAAATATATCGGCACTATTGGGCTCTTCTGCGTTAAAGCCTAGCTGATAGCGCTTTTTACAGACATTTACAACAAGCGAACTGGACTATTTATAGCTTGCCGTTATTGTGCCAGAGACGCTCAGTTAGCGCTTTAGTGTTCTGCCACTGGCCAGATAAAATCCACTCCACCAAGGGCTCGGCCACATTAGGGATCGGGCGTGGCTGCACTGGCTTCTCCTGTTCAAGCCATTGCTTAACAGACTGCGCATTCAACTCAATCTTGACCTCGGCATAACCGAGCTCGGTTAGCGCCAGTCCATTGGAGAGCTGCTCTATCTGTCCCGCTAACGGCTTGGCCAGAATCGGCAGCCCCAAATGCAGACACTCACTGATCAGCTCAAAACCAGCATTACAGATCACTCCCTTAGCTTTGCGTAAATCATTTTTAAAACCGCTATAACAAGTTTTCCGCAAAGCAACATTAGCACACTGCCTATCACTCACATTCGGCGAGTACTGCAGAAATTGGTAACCCTGCAGAGTATTAAGCATCTGCGTTACTCGCGCTTGATCCTCAAAAGGCAGATACACCAGATAACTTTCATCACAACTATTTCGTTGTAACTGAAAGTCGATAATAGGCGGTAAAACGCCTTCGCCAAAAGGATGCCAGTGCAAACCGGCTTTATATTGAACCGGCGCAAAACTTTTCATAATTATGCTTCCCAGTGAGTAGCGCCCTGCAATAGGGGTTCCCGGGCCAAAAGCATACTGATGCCCGACACCGATAGAAGGTTTCCCCTTGAGTTTGGCAGCCCAGGCGGTGATCGGTTCAAAATCGCTGATAACAAGGTCATAGTCTGCAAGGTCAAGGTTCTTAATGTCTCTGCAAAAGGTAAAAAGGTTATTTTGCGTAAGGGTTTTAACCTGATTAATAGCGCCATTGTCAATGGCAAAGGTAAGCCCGCGACGGTGCAGATAATCACCAAAGACTTCCATATCAAATAACCTGTCTTTGGCGCGACCGGAAAACAGGTAGGTGACATCGGCATTGCGCTCAGAGAGATAACGGGCCATCACGCGACTGCGGGAAATATGGCCGTTGCCGGTGGCTTGAACGCCATAGAGTATTTTCATCTTTTTTACCTTAAATTAAATTTCACTGATTAAGTTAAGAGTTGCTGCTTCAGAATATGCTCATCAGAAACCTCGGGCCATCACTCTCGAACAGCGCCATGCTGTAACTGGCAATGACAGTGCCGATGGAGGCTCCGGCAAGAATATCCGAGGGAAAGTGCACGCCTAGCAGTACGCGTGAGGCGCCTACTGCGCAGGCCCACAGATACAGCGGCAGGGCTATGGTCCCGAAATAAAGGTAACAGAGCGTCGCCAGTAAAAATGCCGCCATGGTATGCCCGGAAGGAAAGCTAAAACGGTCCGAAGGGAGCACCACGCTGCTGAAATAGGGAACCACATCGGACGGACGACGCCGTTTCAGGCTGTTTTTCAATATAAAGTACAATGGCCGCTCAACCATAAAGGCGCTCATCGCCAGCCACAAGAAGCCCTCTCCGCCTGCGGGCAAAAGCACCAGCAGGGCTATTGGCAGCAATAACTGCAGATAGCCGTCACCGCTGCGCGAAACGAGACGCACCCAACGCATAAATTTAGAATTGCAGCGCGACTTGCCACACCAAAGAAGCATGCGCAGATCGTATTGATAAAGATAATTTAATACTGTCATGGCTACACAATAAGCGTGCACTATGAACAAAACATGACAGTTTTATTGTAATTTTATTACCTTGTCGAGCCTGTGATTTCCCCTCCCAGCAATCGGCTTAAAGATATAAAATCAGCGTTCTCAAGCACAATGGCATACTCTTGATTTAAAACGCAACGAACGCAACATTCGTTGTTATGATTAAGGTACAAGCTACCTTGTTAAATTTTTAATAAATATATTTCTTGCACCGTTGATGTCTCGATCAACGGTGAACCCATCGCCTTTAATTATCTTTGATGAACCTAATTTTTCATCAATAGAGCCATTCCACGATCTGGTTTTTGAGGTGTAGGACTCATTGCAATCCACAATATGCTTGCCGTACTTTTTCGCATACCATGCGAAGCGCAATTTAAATCCATAGTGGTTTAAATCAAGCATCTGACGGCAAGTATTACGGCGTATGGTGCGGATCTTCTTATCCTTGCGCCTCACCATCCCTTTAGTCTCGAACGATGGCAAAAAGATAACATCATAGTGAGTAATAAGTTCATAAGCCAAACGGTTATGCAGATCTAAGATAAGGTCATCTTTCTTACATTTGAGGCGGTTGATTTCGTTATTAAAGTGAATGAGTCGATCTCGCGCCCATTGAGGCATATCTTGAAACTTAATGCCTTTCTGAGTGTTTAAGATCTTTTGCTTTTGCCCAATCAACGTATCCACTCGCTTCATCAGCGGAAACAATTTTTCTTTGGCAAAGTTATCACCAACAATTAAGGCATCATCTTCACTAAAGCAGGTTGCAAACGTCCGGACACCTTGATCAACACCCACACACTTAACTTCACCTTGGATCTCGGTGTCAAGCTCGATATGTTGTTGCACTTGGAGGAACCAACGTCCTTTATCGCAAGTGATAATGCAACTTTTGCCAATTGCTTCACTTGGCACACTTTCAGTTAGATAAATTTTGCCTAATGCTTTAACGCAAGGGTTTAAAGCTTTTGGTAATCGGTCGATACTAAAGGAGTGTTTTGAACCTTTACGGCTCTTAAAGCTAATCTCACTAAAGCCGGATTTAGCGCCTTTCAGCTTCTTATTGTTGCTGCACACCGCTTTAAATGTCGTTGCAGCAGCAAGCGTGCCGTTGTCTGAAACCAAAGAGTTATAAGCACGACCAGATTCTCTTTGTTCTTGCTCAACCTGCGCCTTGATTGCAGGGCGCATATTGAGAAACTTACCGGTTTCGTCCTTATAATCATCATTTTTAAAGCGTTCAACAGCAAGGTTATACGAGCGCCGATACAAAGCCAAAGCATCAAAGTAGGCAGCTTCATTCTCTGGATAGAAGCGGATCTTTTTCGAGGCTATTACTTTTACGCCTTTCAGCGGATCGCTTTCCGTAGTGGCTATTACAGAACGAGGTAATGAAACCGATAAGCTCCGCTGTATCGAACGATTCAGAGGTGTTATCCGTGTCATCCAAGATCTCGATCCGTCCACCTGATAGTTCAACGAGCCATTTAATAAGCTCGAATCCCGACCTTGCGAGCCTGTCTTTTGTGGCAACCACAATGTGGACTGAATGACCGAGCATTGCGGATTCCAAAATGGACTGCAATCCTTTTCGTTTAAAGTTGAAAGCACTGGCAATATCACTGATAAATTCGGCATCCGGGTATCGCCCAAGGAGGAGGCTTTGCTGTGTGTCGATGCTCAACTTTTGCTTACTTGAGCTAACTCTTGCATAGCATATCCTCCTTTGTTGAGTTATAAAAATGCGGTTATGACCACCCTCAGTATGCTTAACTTTATCGTAAAAGCCACTTTCTATTCTTCGCCTGATTGTTTGGGTTGTTACGCCCTCAATCTTTGCGAGCTTTGTTGTGGAAACCCACATACTCAAAACCTTGCTGTGATTATATACAGCATAGATTAGCGCAAACATTGTAGCAAGTCAGTAATAAGTTGCGATTGTTGCATTTAATTTTAGCTGTTTGCCATATTATTTTTCTTTCGTTTTCAGCAGTTCAAAGACAACGCCCTGCACTAAAGGGGGGAGCGTTAGCTATCCTTTCCTACATAAAGTTTATAGCCAACGCCTTTAATGGTTAAGATCCAACGAGGGTTACTAGGATCAAGTTCGACTTTTCTGCGTAATAAATACATATATTGATAGAGATCAGATTTATTGGCCCGGCCTTGCGGCCAGAGATGGGAGATGATTTTTTCAGTCCTACATACTCGTTCAGGAGCTTCGGCTAATAAGTTAAAGAGTTTAAACTCCTTAACCGTTAAGCCGAGATTTTTTCCTTTTAAATAAACGACTTGACTATCTTTGTCTATTTCAAAATCACCTAAAATATCATTGTCTCTCCCTTTATTAAATAACCTAGTTTTGCTATTAAGTAGTTTAAAGGGAAATGACTTATTTACTCCTAATAATGCACGGCGATCTGAGCCTGATCTGCGATCATGGCTTCTTCGTTCATAGAAAAAAGGAGTACAATTGTTAATATATTTATTAATGTATTTATCTAAGTTTCCAATAAAATTTTCAGCTGCAAAATAATCTACCCAAGGGCGTGTAAGACATAATAGCTTTGTATTACCGCCATATATAGCGCAAACAAGAGTGCCGTATTGATTATGCAGTTTTTTTAACGCTTCTAAATGGGCTTCTATCAGCGCTGAAGTTAAGTCACGCAGATCAATGATGATTACTTTGACTTTAGAATTAGCAACATTGGCATATAATAATGGTTCAGAACGAGGTAAACAGGTAAATATGAAATTATTTGCAACACAGTATCCATTTAATAAGCCCAAGATAAAACTATCATTTGCAATCATGAGTATACTTTTGTTTGATTGAAAGTACGTCATATTCAAGTCCCTTGTGAATATTAATCGGGAAAAATTAATCGGAATATTTATATTCAAAAACCATTAGCAACCAGCATCAAAAATAGATAATTCATTAGTGGTTTTGGTATAAGTGTAAAAATATCGACAGTAAAACCACTCTCAAGGACCTGCTCCAGTTAGCCGTTGTCGTCAACTAAACAACCTTAAATTACAATACCTTACAAAAAACAAAAACCTTTAAAAATCAAAACTTTACTAGTTTACAGAGTGTAATTAAAAAACAAATAGACACTATAAAAGGAACAGCTTTTCTCTCAAATACAGCCATCCTCAATGATATTTACAGCTCACAAGTTTTAATACCTCTCCATAGATTATTAGTCACTCTTTCAAAAAAAACAAACTTTTGCTCAAAAGTTACAGAACTTTTTTGAGTTGAATTTGAGTCCTTTTTAAGGGAGCGAAAGTTATTCACTGTCTACATTAATGAGTAAGCGTTGCATTGATAAGTAACAAATATATGATTTTTTATTTATTAGGTGTGCACGCTTTGGATATGGACTTTTGAGAGTGTCGCTATTTGTCTGTTTACTTTCGATTGATGGTGACTAAATCAATTTTTAGTGGAGTATTAAGATATGGAATCTTTTAAAAAAAATATACTGGCAACAAGCTTAGCAGTAATCCTTGGTTCAACTGCCAATATGGTGTGGGCAGATGTAGACAGTGAAGGTGATCCATCGACAGCTGCAGACAATGGCTCAGTGGCTACTGCTAATGGCAACACGGATAATAGCTTACTGGCTGATGCCGATATAGAGGTTGAAGATAACTTTCAAAACAACTCGGATAATAGCTTACTGGATGATGCCGATATAGATGTTGAAGATAACTTCAATGACAATTCGGATAATAGCGCCGATGTTGATGTTCAAGATAACCTTAATGACAATTCGGATAATAGCTTACTGTCTGATGCCGATATAGATGTTCAAGATAACTTCAACGACAATTCAGATAATAGCGCCGATGTTGATGTTCAAGATAACCTTAATGACAATTCGGATAATAGCTTACTGTCTGATGCCGATATAGATGTCCAAGATAACTTCAACGACAATTCGGATAATAGCGCCGATGTTGATGTTCAAGATAACCTCAATGACAATTCGGATAATAGCTTACTGGCTGATGCCGATATAGATGTCCAAGATAACTTCAACGACAATTCGGATAATAGCGCCGATGTTGATGTTCAAGATAACTTCAATGACAACTCGGACAATAGCGCCGATGTTGATGTTCAAGATAACCTCAATGACAACTCGGATAATAGCTTGCTCTCTGATGCCGATATAGATGTTCAAGATAACTTCAATGACAATTCGGATAATAGCTTGCTCTCTGATGCGGATATCGATGTGCAAGATAACTTCAATGACAAATCGGACAACAGCACTGATGTTGCTATTCAAGATAACTTCAATGACAAGTCGGACGATGACGATAATTCTATTAATACTGACAACTCAGATAATAGCTTACTGGCTGACGCCGATATAGATGTTCAAGATAACTTCAATGACAAATCGGATAATAGTACCGATGTTGATGTTCAAGATAACTTTAATGACAAATCGGATAATAGTACCGACGTAGATGTTGCTGTTGAGGATAGCCTCAATGACAATTCCGATAATAGTACCGACCTAGATGTTGCTGTTGAGGATAGCTTCAATGATAATTCCGATAATAGTACCGACGTAGATGTAGATGTTGCTGTTGAGGATAGCTTCAATGACAATTCCGATAATAGTACCAACCTAGATGTTGCTGTTAAAGACAGCTTTAATGATAAATCGGATAACAGTATGGCTACCGCTGTTGGTATGGGATCTGCGGCTGCTAATAATGGTAGTACTACTGCCGTTGATAACAGCGTTCATATGGATAATAGCCAAGCTTGGTCAGAGGGTTGGGGAACATCTGCAGCCAATAATGGTGGTATTGCGACAACCACCTATAGTGTGAATGACTCAGACTTGATCGGTTCAGTGACCAATAATACGGTGAAATATAAAGTAAGCAAGGGTGGTTCACTGGCTATGAGCAATCAGATGTCAGAGACCTTCAATGGTACTGCAGGTATTAACCAAAATGTGCAAAACCTTGGCCATAATGCTTTAGTTCAACAGCAGGTATCATTTCAAGGAAATGTTAAATAAATAAGATCTCATGTGAGGTTTTATATAAATAACGTTAATAAGTTGCTGGCAAAAACTGTCAGCAACTTTCAATAAGGATGGAGCGATGAATAAAGTACATCAAAACATTTATTTATTAACTTTGGTTACATTATTGATTGTAATGAGTCATCAGGTATCAGCAGCGTCAGTAGAAGGAGAAGCAACAGAGATTGCAATACTAAATGTTGCGCCGGTAATATTAGATGATTTAGACCAGGTTAGAGGACTGGGTGGGATAGTTGATGTTACCAATAGCGCGATTAACTTAGAAGCAGTATTAACTGACAATTACGCCAGCAATAATACTACTGGGTATAACCTTATAGACCAAGGCACATTTAATGACGCTAGCGGTGTTTTTTCTATTATTCAAAATACAGGCAATAATGTGATCATTCAAGATTCGACTATTATTACCGTAACCATTACTCCAAACTAAAGGATAGCCATTATGAGTAAAGGCTTTACGGTATTTTTATCTCTGATACTACTAGGTGTTCCAGCATATGCTGGTACTGTTCACTTACCTGGGAGTATCAGCGGTGGCAACTTTGCAATTACTGTTTCAAGCATTGTTGAGCAGCGCTTTAAAACCATCTATAAGCAAAAATACGATTTTAGCTGTGGCTCTGCCGCTCTCGCAAGCCTATTATCTTTTCATTATGATGATGTTGTTGATGAGATTAGTGTTTTTAAGAATATGTTGAGTCATGGTAATCAAGAAAAGATACAACAGAATGGCTTTTCATTGTTGGATATGAAACGTTATTTATCACGTCGCGGCTATCAATCTAATGGTTTTAGAATTAGTTTAGAACAACTTGCCGCAGCTGAAATTCCAGCAATAACCGTTATTAATCATAATGGGTATATGCATTTTGTGATTATCAAAGGGAATAATGGAAGAGAAATATTAGTGGGTGATCCTGCGCTAGGACTTAAAATTATTGACAAAGAAGAGTTCAAAAAAATGTGGAATAAGCAAATAATATTTGTTATCCAAGACAAAAAAGAAATTGCGTCTAATTATTATCAGGATCAAACAGAATGGAAACTAAGGATTAAGGCACAATTAGGACTTGCCGTGGATCGCTCTAGTTTAGGGTTATCTAATTTGTTGCAACCTTCAGACATTGATTTTTAATCATTAAGGCACTGAAATGAAAAATAAAAGCTTGCTCGTTTTTTTTAAAGACTTTCTGCTACTGGTAATATTCGCTGTGATGATAAAGCCAAGCTTAGTTTTAGCTACAGATAATGGCTATGTTTCCCCCCAAGGACTATCAAATATTAATCAGTGGGAGCCCGTGTTGGACTCAAAATTAGCTGCTTTACGGGGCGGTTTTGTCTTGCCTAATGGCATCATTGTTAATATTAGTTTTGAAAAACAAGTTTTTCAGAATGGTATAGAGACTTTTAACTCTTATTTTCAATCACCTGAAAATCTTGCCTTAGTTAAAAATGGAGAGTTCAATATAGCATCTAAACTCGATAATTCCATGATTCAGTCCGTTATCCAAAATAACCTCGATAATCAAACCTTGCACACGATTAATACTATTAACATTGACATTGAAAACTTAAACAAGGTCATCCATACTTTTAGCACTAACGAGCTTTATCAGTTTTTATTACCTAATCCTAATGCTTATCATTGACATCCTCCCCTACCTCGCTTGCGCGCCCGACAAGTCGGGAAAGGAAGGGGATTCCGGTTAGTTTAAAACCAAGTCCGGCAGTTTGCTCTCACGAGCAAACCTAGTTCCTGCTTCACTGAGTTGGCTAATGCCATGCTCTCCACAGGCTAACAAGCGGTGCCCCGCTCTAAAATATTCAATGCCCCAACATGATCAGCATTGTTCGTGCAACCGCAGGCCACACACACAAAGTGTGACTGTGTTTTGCGGTTATCTTTGCTTTTATGCTGGCAGACCGGACAAGTCTGGCTGGTGTACTTCGGATCAACAAAAAGCACGTCGCCTGAACGCCAACCTTGTTTGTATTTCAGCATCTCTTTGAATATGCCCCAACCCTGTCCCAGGATCGTGCGGTTAAGTCCGGATTTCTGCTTAACGTTCTTGCCCGGCGACGCCTGATCACCCTTACTGCTTTTCGTCATGTTTTTGATTTTTAGATCTTCAAGCACAATGATAGCGTGGCTTTTGCTCAATAATGTTGAGATCTTGTGTAATCGGTCATGACGAATTAGGGCAATCTTGTTGTGCAGTTCCGAAATCTTTTGCTTTATCTTTTTCCAGTTGTTTGAAAACTTAACTTTCTTAGCCAGCTTTCGCTGTAGGCGCTTTGTTTTTGCGGTGTATCGGGCAACATCAATCGGCTCAAAGTGCTGGCCATTGGAGAGCGTCAGCAGTCGCTTTACACCCATATCGCCGGCAACCATACTTGCTGATGGATGAATGGACTGACCAATCTCCTGCTCTACCTGTAGCGAGACAAACCAGTGTTTTCCGGATTGGGAAATCGTGACATTTTTAACTTTACCAACCACTTCTCGTGACTTTCTGAAACTCACCCAACCAATTTTCGGCAGAAAAATACGCTTCCCTTCGACCTTAACACCTTGCGGCAAGCTAAAACTGTTCGAGCCATGGCGCCTTTTAAAGACAGGCAGGCGTTTTAGCGGCTGCTTCTTATCAAAAGCATCCTTAAAAGCCCGTTCAAGTTGTTTGAGTGTTTGCTGTAGGGTTTGTGCCGGGGAAAGTTTTAGAAAGCCATATTCTTCACTCTTTTTCCAGAGCTTGGAGAAAAAATCAAACTCTTGGTAATAGCAAAGTGGCTGTTTATTTTTTAACTTAAACAGGTTAACTGCCAATGCCTTATTCCACAAAAAACGACAATTACCCGCATATTGGGCCATCATTTGTGCAGCCTCAGCATTGGTATTAAGTCGAAATTTGTAAGCTTTGCGAATAAGCATGGCGCTCCCTTTCTCTTGTGCCTGTGATTATAAATACAGGCAAAAATGATAGTGTATCCAACTAAGATAGACCAACCTAGCGGCTGGTTTGCTATCCATCTCCACCCAAACAAGTTATGGGTGGAGAATTCTGCAAGGTTCGTTAAATAAAATACTTACCGCCTGTTTTGCTGGTGATTTGATTATAAAGTTAAAGCATGGTCAATGGAGTATGCTCTTACTCTGTACCTTCGCTCCATAAACTCCATACTTTTAGCTTTTCATTAATAAACAATCCTTGTTTTGTTGACATCCTCCCCACTCCGTTTGCTTGTTTATACCAGTCGGATTAATTAACTGATCTGTTTTTATCTTGGAAGTGCGGTTTCAACCGCGCCTTGTACCGAACTGCGCGGCTGAAGCCGCACTTCCGAAAATAGATCACAAACTTAATCAAATTGGTATTAGGCTAGCCACTACAGGCAAGCTCCCAACCGCACTCGATGAGTTCGTGGCCGGCTTCATAGCTATTATAAGCGAATCGTTCAGCCTGCTTTCGAGTTATTTTCAACATAGCATAGCGACGCAATCCGGCTGGTATAAGACCGCCAACAGGCGGCAGGCGTTATACAAACTTTCTTACAACAATGGACTCTGCGTTTTCGCAGGGTCTTGGAAACTCGATAGCTTTAGCTACGAGTAGTTCATTTCTTATGAATATTTTTTACGCGTTGTCATGCTATTTCTTCAATCAAGTTCGTTATGTCTTCACTGGGGGAATCCCTTAAGCCACCTGAATTGAGATTTAAATGCTGAAGGAATTAGCACGCTATTGCTAGCCTAAAATCAAGACGAATATCTGCTTTAACTCGGGTTGTCAAATAAACTGCCATCCACCTCTATTGGTAGCTTAAAATCAAGACGAACATCTGGAGCATCATCGGTAACACCGATGTTCAACGATAAATTTATATTAGTTCGTTGTGAAGAATTGAAAGAATAGCCAATGCTCAATTGACCAATATCAAGTTCACTACCGTCGATTTTGACACCATCAATTTGAGACTTCATAACATGTTTATGTGAGTAGCCCAAGCTCATAGAAGTACGTTCATTTAATGAAAGCCCCAAGCCCCAGCTAAAGCCAATACTATCACCAGGATCTACCTTACCTACTTCTTCATCAGTCTCTATTGTATAACCATAACTTATATTGCCATAAAGTACGCCCGGATCAGTCGGGTAAATAGCTGTTAGACTAGGCTGAATGCTGAAGTAGCCCGATCCTGTTGGTAGCTCAGTAGGGAAAAGAGAGCCAGCTGTGGATTCAACATATTCAACGTCAAATGGGCTTGTTCCTGTTGGTATGGTCACGGCTAAATTCGCGACATAAATTGGCCCACCAGCAAGACCATCATTAAGCTGATAATGTGAAGAGAGTTCCAGATCCCCCATATCACTGCCATTTGCATTGAATATATCGTCCGCCTCAGTTGCTTCACTTATTGGACGAGAACGTTGACTGTCATCGCGGACAATATAAGGAATCTTGAGATCAAAATCCCATCTATCTGACAGACCATATCGAGCGGTGATGCTGGCAGTAAAGCTATGACGTTTAATTTCTCTAAGATCAATGAGCCCAACTACTAATGCGGGAATAAAAGAATAGCCATCAAGATAAACCCGGTAATTATCCGAATATGCATACCCTAGCGCAGGCTCTATTATTAAGGCACCAGGTCTTGTTAGCACACCACTGGTATTGGTACTTTCCTTAGGTTGAGAAGATACATCAATACGAGGTGCTGTTTCAGGTGGCTTTTTACCTACCGGTTTACTGACTACGGGGGCAGCCGTCTTCTTTACTTTATTGACCTTTTGCACTGTTTTTTTCGGAGTTAGGTCCTTAATAAGCCGTTTTAAGTTATCAATCTCTTTTCCTTGTTCATTAAGCATTTGCTGCTGGCGCTCCAACTCAAATTCATATTGTGTTTTTTTAGACTTAGGTGATTGTGTAACCTCTTCAGAATACCCGTACTGCGTTGTGCTCACCCACAACGCCAGCGCTATCAAGGGTAGTTTATATGGTTTTATATGAAGTAGCGTTATACCACTAGTTTTTTTTTTTCATAATGAGGCCTCTTATATGAAAATATCCAAAATATTTGAGTCAATTACTAACGCGCTATCTTAAGGTTGGTGGCAGTTTTCTATAATAAACAGAAGAATTATATATCAACTAAAAATAGCCGATAGTTAAGAAAAATACTAGGGTGGTTGATCTTCGAAGACAGTTTTTGAGTGGTAGATTCAACTTTGCAGAGCATAACCATAAAGCAGCGACAACTACCATATGTTAAGTCATTAATTTGACCTGCGTTTTGTAACTGGGCTTATTTCTTGGCCGTACATTCAGCTTTACTGATACGCAGGATCTTTAGATTTGCTGGTAAAAATTAACTAAATCTAATGTAACTGATGTGATCTCTCCTTTATCAATAAAATGACAGTTTCATTGTGATTTTATTACGTTGTTGAGCCTGTTATTTAAAAATGTCCTCTCTGCAATCTGTTTGCAGAGGGGCAAATCAGCGTCTTCAAAGAGAGCGGCTAGCGCGTTTTTTGCAAAGGTTATTTTTCTGTCTCCGGCAGTTCAAAGACAACGCCCTGCGCTAAGGGCAACTCCTCGCCGTAATTGATGGTATTAGTCGCGCGGCGCATATAGCTTTTCCAGGCATCGGAGCCGCTTTCCCGACCACCACCGGTATCTTTTTCACCACCAAAAGCACCACCAATTTCCGCACCGGATGTGCCGATATTGACGTTGGCCAGACCGCAATCAGAGCCTTTAGCGCTTAAAAACAGCTCCGCCTCGGAAAGGTTCTGCGTGAAAATAGCAGAGGATAAGCCTTGCCTGACACTGTTATGAATAGTAATGGCTTCTTCTAGTGATGAGTAACTGTGTATATAGAGTAAAGGAGCAAAGGTTTCTTTCTGAACTATCTCCGCCTGTGCAAAAATCTCTACCATTGCCGGGGTTACATAAAACCCCCTGCCCTTATTGGGCGCTATTTTTTCTCCGCCAATCAGCAACTTACCGCCCTGTGCGATAGCTTCCTTAATACTTGCCTGCATGCTCGTAATCGCCTGCTCACTAATAACCGGGCCCATCAGATTGTTATCAGCAAAGGGATCGCCAATACTAACCGAGGCATAGATTGCTTTAAGTTCAGCGATAATCTGCTCTTTTAGACTATGGTGAACAATCAGCCGCCTTAATGTCGTACAGCGCTGTCCGCTTGTCCCAAGGGCTGCAAAAGTAATAGCCCGCAGCGCCTGCTGTAAATTGGCACTCGGGCAGACAATCATGGCATTATTGCCGCCTAACTCTAATAGGCAGCGCCCCATTCGCGCGGCGACTTTACTCGCCACTGCCCGTCCCATGGCACAGGATCCGGTTGCCGAGACTAAGCCTATTCGCTGTTGTTCAATAAGATCCTGCACCTGCTGCCTGCCGCCAAAAACAACGCTGCTTAAGGCGCTGCTGCCGCCAAACTTTTTCAGCGCCGCTAAAAGCAGCTGATGGCAAGCCAAAGCACTTAACGGGCATTGACTGGAAGGTTTCCAGATCAAACTGTTGCCGCAAACCAGCGCCAGTGATGCATTCCACCCCCAGACCGCCACCGGAAAATTAAAAGCAGTGATCACCAAAACCGGACCAAGCGGATGCCACTGCTCCATCATGCGGTGCTCTTTTCTTTCTGTAGCTATCGTTAAGCCATGCAGCTGCCTGGATAGACCAACGGCAAAGTCGCACATATCAATCAGCTCCTGCACCTCGCCGAGGCTTTCCTGAAAAGGTTTGCCCGCCTCCAGCGTGATCAGATAAGCCAGTTTTTTCTTATATTTTCTCACCTCCAGCGCAAATAAACGCACCAACTCACCTCTTTTCGGTGCCGGTACTTCACGCCACTGTAAAAACTCCTGATAAGCATTATCGACAACGCTATCTATCTGTGACTTGTCGGCATATTCAATGGCAGCAAAAGACTCCCCGTCAATGGGACTCACGACTTCAACACGCGCTTTATTATCCAGGCGTTTATTGCCCAGATAGGCACAGCCATATTGCTGGTTTTTATCAAAAAACTGTTGCAGCACTTTTTTAATGATTTTATTATGCATACTAATCACCTCTGCTAAATATTGTTTCAGCAACCTAATTCAGCATCACGGTAGGGCCCGGCAAACTCATTTTGTAAGAAGGATTCAATATCGATGGTTTCCTGCTCGATAAACCCGCGTTTTGCTTTCTTATCCTGAAGAATTAAGTCCAAAGTTGCGGCTGCCGCACTGGCGGTCGCTATCTGAATAGCGCTGTGTGACGCGCTATGACGCAGCAAGAATGTCCGGCTGTGTTGCTGCAGCTTATTGCCGATATGCCCCGTTGCTATCACAGAAACCAGCACTAAATCCTGAGTGGTAGTGGCAACGGCATTTTCCAATATTTTAATCAAGCGGTTGCGCTGCTCGCCCTGATCCGCCAGACGTAGATCCTGAAAAAGAAAACGTATTAACTGACAATGCCCAGGATAGCGGATAGTTTTATAGGTTAACTCGCGAAGCTGCCCGTCCAGCGTATGACAAAGATTGGCCAGTCCGCCGGAGGTGTTAAAGGCCTCATACCTTTTGCCGGAAACAGAGAAAAGCTCATACCCCTCCAGCGGCTCAATCAGAGTGCGCTTATAGTTTTTTATCGCTTCACAGGGGTTAGCATATTCATTAATTAAACCGGCCGTACTCCAGGTCAGGTTGTACATCATCTGATTGGAGGAAAACTCCGGCAGCGCACCGACTCTGAGCTTTAAAGTATCGAGTTTGTCGAAGTACTGGCGAAAACTGTAAGCAAGAATACCGATAAAACCGGGCGCCACGCCACACTGCGGTACAAACACCTGCCCCTGTGCCGCTTTTTCAGCAATCTCCTTAATCGCACGCGTACAGCCAACATCTTCAGTGAGATCAAAATAACTGCAGCCATTTTCCAGCGCAGCCTGGGCAACAGCAGGATTATCATTAAAACTGAGCGCCGAGAACACCGCATTCTGATCAGTAAGCAGAGAAGAAAAATCATTATTTTTAATCACTTGAGTGGCAAAAAAAGGAGCATAACGGGCGACCATTTGCGCATCGCTGTCCGCTCCCAGGATCTGATAATCTTTATGCTCGGCAAGGAACTGCGCGATTGTGCCGCCAATACGGCCAAGACCGAGTACTACAATACGCTTACTCATTTGCACCTTCGCTGTTGGTCGACTCAAAAATCTTATCGGCACTGTCGGAGACAAAGCCCTGATATAACTGGCCATCCTTTTTCTGAAAACGTTGTGCAAATTCAAAGTAGCAACTGCTGATCTGCTGCTTACCTGCATCTTTAAAGTCAACGCTTTGCTTATCGGCCATGGTCGCAGCCTGAATCAATAGCTGTTTCGGGCTGCCTTTTATCACCCCGCCCGCCATATTCAGCCGGTACCCGTGCTTTTGCAGCAACGCTACCACCTGTGCAAGCTGCGGGTATTTTCTGAAGTAATTGACAAAAAGGGTAAAATGGTTGGCTCTTATTCCCCACACCGAAAGCCATGCCGCATACTCGGATTCATTAAGCAAAGTAAGATAGTCAGCATAACTGGGCAGATCCCAGAGCCTGCCACAGCTTAAACGCGAACCTGAAGGAGCCGCAGCAGACGAGTTTGCCTGCGCAATAATATTCTCAAGTATGCGCTGCGCGGTCTGCGATAACTCTTGCCAGAGCAGTTCACTGATAAAGATCTTAGTCGGCGATTCCGGATGCACATAACAGCGCGCCGCGAGCTTTTTCTTAGCAAAATGATAAGAATCAAGATACTCATAGCCCAGCGCAAAAATCTCTTTCTCTAAAAAATTAATGGAGATTTCGCAATCAGCAAAGGTTCGAAAAGCGATATGATCATTGACCAATACTTCGCCTTCACTTGTAAATAAGTGCTGAATGGCAAGCGCCTGCGGAGTGATGGCCGTGTATTGCAGCCAAAGGCGATTAAAAAACTGATCCAGTGTTGTCATAGGTTAGGCCAATAGTGCATTTGCTCAATCGGGTATTCTACTTATTGACATGCTCACGGTAGTTTCAGCCTCAAAATCTACTGTTCAGCGAAAACTAAGCTATGTTATCCAAGTCTCATGTAGGCTCCACAGACTTAAAATCCCGGATGTCCTGCGGTATAACGAAAGCTTAGTGCTAAAAAGAAAACTAAGCAAATATGCCCGATATCCTCTCCGAAAAGGAAAAATTTTACGGCAAAGCTGAAAATAAAAAGAGGAATATTCGCTATTGAATATTCCTCTTTTTGCTAACCATTAAGCAGCAGGATGAAACAGATATGTATACGAATGACTATTAGCTTGTCGTTTGATTTTGCTGCTGCAAAAACTGCCTCATTACTTAATTAATAGCGGGCTATTAGAGCATTTTACGCACGCTTGCGTCGGGAATAAACGGCACTTCTAATTCACTCAAAGATTTATATTCAAACTTGTTGTGAATAGCGTCAATCCATTTTTTAGCTCTCGGTAGTAATTCTCTATCGTCCGACTGCATTCTGCCGCGCGTAACAAGGATCCCCATATCCGCACCCAAATAACTGTATTCATCTTCACCATAGATACGCAGGTAAAACGCATCATCTTCATCATCGACATTGGTCCAGTCTATGCTTTTACGCACAAAGCTAATCTCTCCATCGTTTCCCATCAGCCAGATGCCTGACTGCGGCGCTTTGGTAATTAAGCGCACTTGATCATCAGTTTGCTTCAATACCAGTTGTGTCCAGCTGCCAAAATCAGCCAATCTATCTTGAATTTGCTGAATATCTACCTCAAAATCAACATCCATAAATTCCAGCAGGTGGAATAACATTAAGGGAGCACCACCATACTTCGAGGTTACCAGGTTTGTTAATGGGCTCGCACCACTGATACGGGGATTGATTTCCCCCAAATAAACCTCACCGTCATCGCTATCGACAAGGTAATCGAAACAGAAAGTACCTCGATAACCATTTTCATAGAGCTTGTCGCCCATGGCCTTGACCATTTTGATGATCTTGTCGCGCTGTGACCCTTTAAGCAGCTCTGGAAATATATCATTCCCACACCAGCCGCCTTTATAAGGTGTCAACTCAGCATAACCGGTAATGTCTGTTTGTAATGGCCCAACCAGGGTGCCGCAACGGGTCGCCACAGCTTCAACAGTACCAGGCACATGGTTGATATACTTCATTATTTTCAGTTTTTCACCGATAATTTTGGCGGCGTGTTTATCCCAATCCTGCTGGTTTCTAATAAAGAAAGTTGTTTTACCCGAATCACCATAAGGTGTCTGCACCACCAGATTATCACCGAGCTTACTCTTGGCTGACAAGGCCTGCAGCTCTTGATAGCTAGAGGCGGTGACGTCAACCAGATTAGGGGCACTAGGGACCCCCGCTTCATTCGCCATCTGTGTAGTGACTATCTTGGAATCAATATGCTTGCGCAGACTTGCTGGGGGCAAAGCCATTTCTAAGCCGAGGCTTTTGGCAATTTCTTCGGTTTTTTCGTCAAACATAACGGTTAATATTTTCCCGCCTGTACCATTAGCCCGGAATTGATCTATGGTTTCCTTGTGGCTTAACAAATAATTAACCATCTCTTCCATTGACTGGAACTCTCGCTCACCTTCGAGCTTTGGAGTAACCATGCGAAAGTGCTCACCGTCAAAGGAATCAAAATAGGTGATATATTTAAAATTCCGCACCCATTGGGAAAGGCCCAGCACGTTGTAAGCAGTAGGAGATATAAAATAAATCGGTGTGCTGTTCTTTTGAAAGAATTTATAAATATCAGACAGGCCTTGCAGTTTATCAGTGTTATCCATGTTCAGTTCCTTATTGTTCGTCATCATATTGGGTGTTTTTGCTAACTTATTTACGGCCCGCAGGTCTTTTTTTAGAAAACGTCGACAAATGTCGTAAACAGTCAATGCGCTTTTGCTTAAAATTCCTTGCATTTGCTCTTTCCTTTTTTCAATCTGGTAACCTGCAACAAAAAATTATGTCGGCTGGCAAAATACAGGTACTCCCTGCTCAGTAAATTGGTCAAACGATAAGGTCAAACTTTGCGTCGGCCACAGATAATTAACCTTACCCTCTTTAGGGAAATAAGCCGCCGTATATAAAGTACCAGACTGGTACTTTTGCTGCGGGCGGTAAATTGGTGGTAGTAAAAACTGCAATGTAATCTCTTGTATAGACTGCTGGTAGGACAATGCCAGTTGGTTTAACGCGTTAAGACGCGTCATGGAGTCTTCAAGAAAAAGTGTTGCTTGCTCCTCAGTGTCTTGATGATTGGTGGATGTGGTCGTTCGGCTGACCCAGAGATCCCTATCCGGTGCTATAAATAACGTCGCATGCTCCCCCGTCTTGTCGAGCAGCGCAATATTGTAGTCAAGATGCACGGGAATACGTTTAAATGCCTGAATTGCCTCCTGAACGCTTGTGCAGGTCTCTAGCACATAACGTACCACTATGGTTATGCCAAAACCGTCCCCCTCTACAAAACGGCCTCCGTAAGCGATGGAAACGGCGAGTCCGGAATCGTTCATACCATCCAGCGCGCCCCACACGCAATCGGACATAGCTATCACGCTTTTACCCAGCCACTGGCTATCCATAATGGTGCCTTCACAGAGCATAGCTGGAAAATCATAATTACGAATCAGCGCAGCTTTTTCTCTTTTAGCGATCAGTTGCGAGCAACCGGAGTAAAAAGGCGGTGGCCGATAAAGGCTTAAAAAGCGGGACTTTAAATCATCGGCATCGAGTAACGCCAGCAGCTGCTCATACACAGGAAACAGCTCAGGCATATACCTCTTCAGCGCAGTTATGCACTCCAGATAGGTAGGTCTTGCCGTTTCCCCCTCATCTAAATACCATGCGCGATAGGATGGCCAGTTTTTTTCAAACAGTTGTTTGAATTTTTCACCGGGCTCGGCTTCTTTAATAATCTCAAATTTCAAATTTTTCATTTGAGCTCCCCCTCCCCCGAACGACTATATTTAACATCTTTAATTTGGCCATCATTTACTGTGCTTTGCCTTTATATGCAAAAAGTTAGTGTTGTAAAAGACGCTGCAGCGTTTAAAATACTTTTGCTTAACTTCCGCTCATTACCGGAGAGTTGTCCCAACCGATTAAGGACTCCAGGCCTTCAGCTAAATTCAATATTGCCGCATCAGTTCCTACCGGACCGGACAGTTGCAGCGATATCGGCAGCCCTTTGTCTCCCAGCCCCATAGGTAGTGCACAAGCCGGCATACCGGTCAGGTTGGCATCGTAGAGGAAACTTGCCCAGTCCAGCCAGGGGTAGGCAATAGGCGCGCCACCAATAGTTTCCGGATGGCGAAGGTTATTTTTAAAAGCCTCCATGCCCAGTGTTGGGGTGATAAAAAATGCTGTCCCTGCTCGCTCGAACATAGCCATATAAGCGTCATAAACGGTTTTGCGATGCCACTCGGCAAGCTTAAATTCCTCTGCTTCCAGACTGGAGGCAAATTCCATCATCTCCCGAGTACTCTCATCTATTCCCTCTAACGGAGCTGCTTTCTGTTTTTGAAAACTCCACGAGTCATAGTGAGCGGTTGTCACCCAGGTGATCACTGAGGACGGTAAATTCGGCTGATCGTAGATAATCACAGCGCCTGCTGCTTCTAACATTACGACCAGGTTACGAAAGGCCTGGCGCACATCCTCATCAAGGGGAGCAAATCCCAGATCTTCAGAGACAATAATTTTTTGTCCCTGCAAACTTGCAGGACAGCTACCCGTTGTGCTCAGATAGTCCAAATGCGCATGCTCAGCGTTGTTGGCCACTAACACGGAATACATCAAACGCGCATCAGCAACGCTGCGCGCCATCGGACCATAGGCGACCAGAGTACTCCATGCTGGAAAGCCGGGTTCTCTGGGCACGGCTTTAAAGGAGGGTTTAAAACCGACAATGCCGCAAAAGGCAGCCGGAATACGGATCGACCCGCCACCATCGCCACCCAGTGCCAGACTGCCGGCACCGGCTGCAATAGCTGCGCCGGCACCGCCGGATGATCCGCCGCAGGTATACTCGCTGTTCCAGGGGTTGACGGTGAGGCCGTAGAATTCAGAGCTAGTGGTTCCCGTCAAGCTGAATTCTGGGCAGGTTGTTTTGGCAAAAATAACCGCTCCGGCCTCTTCGAGGCGTTTAACGGCCGCACAAGTCTCTTCCGGAATAAAATCAGCGAGTGTCCGAGATCCATTGGCACAGGGCTCGCCCGCTAACCATTGCGAATCTTTGATGGTAATTGGCAAACCACACAGCGGCCCGCCAAGCCCCTCCGCCAATAGTTTATCGGCTGCTGCGGCGGCTTTGCTGGCTCTATCGTAGAGTGTTATCGCAAAAGGATTGCACATTTCGGCAACTTTTTCAGAGTGCTGAATAGTCATTTCCAGCAGTTCTTTAGCTGAAATACGACCTTCTTTAAGCTCTTTGACAAGCTCGACAGCAGATTTCTCGATTATATTCATCTAATTTCTCTTATTTTATGCAGGTGCCCCGTAAGCAGGGCAGTTGCCCGCCCGGCTTACCGAAAATAGCGTCCAATGGGTGTTGTTTTGTATCTTTCAGTCGTTAATAAACAGCGGCTAACCCATGACTTTATTCGGTAACCACAACACCAAATCAGGAAAGAGCATACAGATGATTAACACCAGGAGCTGTACAAGAATAAATGGGGTCACGGACTTGTAGATATCCATCATAGTGATCCCTTTTGGTGCAATCCCTTTTAGATAAAACAGTGCAAAACCATAGGGAGGAGTTTGTACGGCAATCACGATATTTAGAATCATTAATACACCGAACCAGATAGGATCATAACCCAGTGCAACAGCAACAGGCGTAAAGATCGGTGCGCACATCAGCACGATAATGAATTCATCAATAATAAAACCAAGCAGTAACATAATAACCTGGAACATAATGATCACGACCAGGGGGGGAACATCTAAGCCTGTCGCAAAACCAGCTACCATGCTTTGTACCCCCATTAACAGGTGGAAGTTACTAAATACGGATGCACCTAAAATAATCCACATCGCCACACTGACCAGAATAGACGTTTGCAGACCGGCCTTCATCATAATAGAAGGTTTAAAACGTTTAAATAAAATAGCTAGAATAATAGCCCCAACCACACCGATCGCACCGGACTCTGTTGGTGTCGCAATCCCCATAATAATACTGCCCAATACGGCAACGATTAATAGGAATGAAGATAAACCATCGCGAATGGTTTTAAACAGTTCATAACCCTTAGGTACCTGAATATCATTCTCCACATCCAAAGGGGCTTTGCCAGGGTTGAGCTTACAGGTCAGCACCACATAACTGATAATTAACACAACCGCTATCAATGCCGGGATCATAGCAGCTAAAAACATTCGCCCCACTGAGTTTTGCGTAGCGGCAGCAAACATGATCATCGGGATGCTCGGCGGAATCAAAATACCTAATGATCCCCCAGCCATAATCACCCCAAGCGCCAAACGCTTATCATAACCACGCTCTAACATCGGCTTAAGCGCAATACTACTTGATGTCATAATGCCCGCGCCGATAATACCGACCATTGCACCAATCATAGAGCAGACACCAACGACACTAATGGCTAATGAACCGCGCACACGACCAATGATTAACTGACTGGCATTAAACATCGCATCACCGATGCCCGATCGGGTCAGAATCTGCCCCATATAGATATATAAGGGAATCGCTAACAATATAAAGTTAAAATAGGTGCCTTCAACGGTACTGGGTATTACATTAAAAAGCGCATCGCCCCAGACTAAATAACCGACCCCCATCGCGATTCCCGCTAATGCCAAGCCGACCTGCGCACCTAACGCAAACGCCACCAGGATGCACAATAATAAAATGGCAGTTAATAATTCAATTTGCATAATGAGATCCTAAATATTAGATTTTATCGAGTAGTAGTTGGCTATCAGAGCAACTCGGCTTATCTTTTTTGAATGAGCTTTTGACAGAATCATCAGATTCTTCACCAGGTTCATGTTGCAGGGATGACAGTGTTTTTTCTGTAACCTCTGTAGCAGTAGACTTCTTAGAGAAAAGAGCTCGGCGGGTGAAAACATAAAACAGATTTTCAATAAACTCTGCTGAATATTCAGCAATAAAAATAACAGCTGATACCGTCATCATTAACCAGAAATGATAAACTTCCGGTCCCCACTCACTTTTTGTCCTGTAATGATATTGCATACTTTCAGTAAACTTCTCAAAACTCATTTTCGCTAACAAGACTAAAAAACCAACCGCAAGAATAATCGTAACCAGATTAAACAGGCAGCGAACAAATTTAGGTACTTTCAGGTAGATGATATCGACATTAATATGTGCTTTTTTCTGCTGTGCATAGGCGCCGCCCAGAGAGGAAATATAACCAAATAAAAACAGTGAAGTATCATAAACCCATATTGTTGGTGACCCCAGGATATAGCGTGCGAATACTTCAAACGCAACCAGTCCGGCTAAGAGAGGTAGTAAAACAGGCACAGTACGGCCAATAAGTCTGACTGTATAACGCACAAAACCACAGTAAGCTTGTAATATATGTTCAATCATATTTTTATCCTTACCAAGAAAAGGTGAGCCGTACCGCTCACCCTAAATCATCTTGGATTTATTGTTCGTTTAATACTTTGATTAACTCTTTAGAGTATTTATCTTGTTTAGCGTATTCCTCAGCTAAAGATTTCCCGGCGGCTTCCCATGCTGCTTTATCGGCATCTGAAGGCTCAGGACTCCAGAGCAATCCTTTCGCTTCCATATCTGCTACGGCTTGAGATTCCCATAGAATGGATTTAGTCATCTGCTCCTGTGCATGCACTGTTGTTGCTGCACTGACAATCGCCTGTAGATCCGGAGATAACTTATTCCAGGCTTTTTGATTCACGACGATGGGCAATACCTGTGCACCGGCAAGTGGCAGTGAGTACATATATTTTGCAACTTCAACATGGTTACCATCACGGTGGTCAATCATATTTGAACCGATAGAACCATCAATAACCCCGGTTGCCAGTGAGGTATAAATTTCACTCCAGGCAAGTGATACAGGCGACGCTCCTAAATTACGCAGAAATTTTCCATAGGCACCTGGCGCTCGTATTTTTAAACCTTTAAAGTCCTCAATCGATTGGATCTCTTTTTTGGTAATGATATAAACCGGTGGCTGAATATATGGGTCAAGCCAAACCATGCCTTGCTCACCATAAGCTTTTTTCAGAGTATCTGCCCAGCCTCGTTGATGAAACAGCGTCGATAGCTGACCAACATCAGCTGTCCCCCCCGGCAAGCCGATTTCTACAATACCCGCAGGTAACTCACCTGCATGCATCGACTGAAATGGTGCCCCCATAGAGATAAGTCCGCTCTTAACTGCGGATAAAATCCCCGTTGTACCTACCCCTTCACCGGAATAAAGTACTTGCACATTGATGCGCCCGTTAGACATAGTCTCAATATTTTTAGCAAGATCTTCATAAACGGCACCATAAGCCGTACCGCGCCCGTAGAGGTTAGCAAAACGCCAATTGTGCTCTGCAGCACTGACCATTACCGATGTAACCAGAGAGGTCAGTCCGATAGACAATGCAAATAAGTTCTTTAGCAGTTTTTTCCCTTTACAATTCTTCATGATAAGCCTTTTCCTTTTATAAATTATGTAACTTTTTTATTTTTTAACGTCAAGATGAACAACAAGCTAAAAAATAAAATAACAATTACATAAAAGCAATTTGAATGCCAAACGAGCAAAAATCACAAAAAACAATAAAAATAGTAAATAAACCCTTTTATTTCAAATAGTTAATAGTAAGCACAGACAAAAATTAAAAACTTAACTAAAAAAGACAACCTTCCCAAAACAAATTAAATGCACTTTTTTAAGGCAGGCAGCACCACAATGAAGCGAAGCAACAAATAAATACAAAAAAAAATAGAAACAAAAAATAAAACCTTGAAATACAAAAGGTTATGGGAAACACGCGGTTTTAAAAGCAAAACTTTTAATTGTAATAAGGGGAACGAGAAAGAGGCGTTATTGCGCTCTTAATGTGCTTATAAATAACAAAAAAACACATCTGAAAAGCGTTTTATTTTATTATTATTAAGCAACAGAAGAGGTCAATAACACCTATAAAGCAGACGATTTAAAAATGCTTGCCACCTTTAAAATCGTCGAAGGTTAAGTATTCGGCTTTTAATCACTTTCTTTATAAAAGAGCCTTTAGCAAGCTTTTAAAAGCGCCTTAGCAGAAACTAAAAGGTCAATCAGCCGGCATGATTAGAGATAAGGCCCCCTGTTTAAACGATAAATATTGCTCAATTTGCAATCTGCACTCTTATGCAGTTAGTGCACGAGAAAGGATTGCCAAAGCTCTATCAAATTGTGTATCAGGAACCGTCAGTGGGTATAAGAAGCGTACGACATTGCCATAAATACCACAGCTTAATAACAATAAGCCTTCTGCAAGTGCTTTTTTCTGCACCTGCTGGGTAAATTCAGGAGAAGGCTTACCTGTTTGAGGATCGTTGAATTCAACAGCAACCATTGACCCCTGAGCACGTACATCTGCAATGTATGGGCAACTACTGCGTGATTCTGTTAATAAATTAACGAGTTTATCGCCTAAATCTTGAGCGCGTTGACAAAGCTGCTCCTCTTCAATCACATCAATAACAGCATGCGCGGCTGCAACAGCCAGCGGGTTGCCGCCGTATGTACCACCTAATCCGCCCGGAGCTGGCGCGTCCATCACCTCGGCACGACCACAAACACCAGAAATAGGCATTCCACCACCGAGACTTTTTGCCATGGTCATCAAATCTGCGCTGCCTTGCGGGTAATGATCCATGGCAAACATTTTACCTGTACGTGCATAACCGGTTTGTACTTCATCGGCAATTAATAAAATACCGTATTTATCACATAATTCACGCAGTGCTGCCATGAAATCAGCCGGCGCAACATTAAAGCCGCCTTCCCCCTGCACTGGCTCCAGTATGATTGCAGCGACTTGCGTCGGTTCGATATCCGCTTTAAAAATTCGCTCTAAACTGTTCATCGCATCTTCTGTCGTGACGCCGTGTAAAGCATTCGGGTATTGAGCATGAAATACAGAGCCAGGAAAGGGGCCAAAACCAAGTTTATAAGGGGCGACTTTTCCAGTTAGCGCCATAGTCATAAATGTGCGACCGTGAAAACCACCAGCAAAGGTAATTAAACCAGGTCGCCCAGTGTGGGCTCGTGCTATTTTAACTGCATTCTCAACTGCTTCAGCCCCTGTTGTGAAAAATGCGGTTTTACATGGACCAGCAATGGGTACTAACTTGTTAATACGCTCTGCTAAAGAGACATAACCTTCATAAGGAATAACCTGGTAAGCAGTATGAGTAAATGCTTTTAACTGTGCTTCTATAGCAGCAACCACTTTAGGATGACGATGTCCTGTATTTAATACTGCAATTCCTGATGCGAAATCGATAATTTCATTACCCTCAACATCCCACAGTGTTGAATTTTCCGCACGCTGTGCATAAAAATCACACATAACTCCGACACCGCGAGGCGTTGCATCAAGTCGACGTTCATTAAGTTTTGCGTTGCTAGATTGCACACGCTGTGCAGAAAAATCACATATAACTCCGGCATCGCCAGGTGCTGTATCAAGTCGGCATTCATTAACTTTTGTGTTGCTGGACATATTCGTATCACCCTTACTTTTAATAGATTAATTTAATATTCAAATAAACAGTGACTATATTTATACGTCATGCGGTCATATAATCGAGTACCAATTTTTATTAATTAAGGGGACCAATTGGAATCATTAACGAGTGATCTGCTGCTGCAACGACTGGCGGAACAGCAGGATGATAAATTATACAAGCGCCTATATAACGCCATCCGTATCAGTATTCTTGATGGCAGTCTGAAGTCGTCAAGCCGTTTACCTGCTTCCCGCGATCTGGCTAAAATGTTGAGTTTATCACGCAATACTGTGCTCACCGTTTACGAACAACTGCTTGCCGAAGGTTATCTGCTCACCCGTAAAGGCAGCGGTACTTTTGTTGCTGACACCCTGCCTGACAGCTACCTGTCCAGTGACACTATTACCCTGAACAGTAAACATAACAATCAACCCGTTAAATTTTCTAAACGTGGAGAAAATTTATTAAAACATGCCAGCGCCAGCCCGCAACAATGGGGTGCTTTTATTCCCGGCGTGCCTGATGTACATGCGTTTCCCCACCATCTATTCAGTAAAATTCAGGCGCGCATTAACCGCCGCCCTGCTCCGCAAGAGCTAACCTACGCAAGCCAAGGAGGCAGCCCGGAGCTGCGCAATGCATTAGTCGATTATCTGCGTGTCGCCCGCTCAGTACGCTGCGATCCCGAACAGATTCTGATCACAGAGGGAGTCCATCAGGCCATTGATTTAATCACCCGCATGTTATGTGATGCGCACGACCATGTCTGGCTTGAAGAGCCTGGCTACTGGGGGATTCGCAATATTTTGCGTATGAACAATATGACTATTTGCCCTCAAGTCGTTGACAAGGCAGGCATGGTTTTTCCCAAAAAAACAGAAAAAAATCCGCGTTTGATTTTTGTCACTCCTTCCCATCAATATCCGCTTGGCTCGGTGATGAGTCTAAGGCGAAGGCAGCAGCTACTGGCAATAGCAGCTAAAACTGGAAGCTGGATAGTCGAGGATGATTATGACAGTGAATTTCGTTTTTCCGGACAGCCTATTCCGGCTCTGCAGGGGCTCACTGAAGGCGCACCGGTGATCTATATTGGTACTTTCAGTAAAACTCTCTACCCGGCATTGCGCATAGGTTATATTGTCTTGCCTAAGCCATTGATGAATGAATTAAAAAACGCGCACTCCGAACTCTATCGAGGCGGTCACCTGTTAGTGCAAAAAGCATTAGGGCAATTTATTGCAGAGGGACATTATGCTGCACATATCCGCCGTATGCGCTTGTTATATGCGAAACGCAGAGCCTTTCTCTCTGATTTGATTAAACAACACTTAGGCAAAGAGGCACTGAGTAAATTTAGCAGCAATGCCGGCCTGCACCTTATTCTTAATCTGCCCGACAACTGCGATGATCAGCTTATTTGCCAGGAAAGCTGTGAAAAAGGGATTATAGTACGTCCCCTGTCGCGTTATTACATGCACTCAAAAAATGCCCGCCAAGGACTGATCATGGGCTTTGCCTGCGTGGCAGAAGAGCAAATGGCAGCCGCATTTATGGAATTACTCGTTATTATCAAGGCTCACCTGCAGCCAAACCCCTGACCGTTCCAGACGCCGTCCGTGGCATATTATATCCAAACTCACTGCTGATTCAGGAATGAGTTTGGATAGAAGTCGCGAATAGTGAAATCATAGCCAATCCATTAAATAGCCCTGCTCAGCAAACGGAACTTAATTTCAAAGGCTATTACCTAGCTGTCACCTTCATAACTCTCAAATAAACCGCGTGATAGCGCTGCTTGTCGCGCTTTTGGGCCATTTTTCCCGGCAACTGTTGCTGCAATAAATGGCTCACAACAGTGTCAAGTGGCCCCTGCAATTAATGCAAATTGGCTCTCGATTATATGGCCGCTTGACGTATAAATACCAACGATTCCTATTTGAATAGACTATTTAGTTATTAATAAATGGGGTGAAATGAACTATCGAAATAATATTAAGGGGTAAAAACGGTGAAACTATTTAGATTACAACCTGAAATCCATAAATTTGCTAAATTTTCTGAATTTGTTGAACAATTCGCAATCAATGAGAAAGACATTATTGTCGTTAATAATTCTATTTTTGATAAATTTATAAAAGAACTAGGTTTAAAAAGTATATTCATTTCCCCCAAAAAATATGGGGATGGTGAACCTTCTGACGAGATTATCGACAAGGTGATTGAAGAAGCATCTCAATATGAATTTGCTCGCGTTATCGCTATTGGTGGTGGTGCAGTTATAGATATCGCCAAGTTTTTAGTCCTTGCTGATGTCACTTGCGCCCTTGATGTTTTTGAAAGAAAAATTGAGTTCAAAAAAATTAAAGAGTTTATTGCTATTCCAACAACCTGTGGCACCGGTAGTGAAGTTACCGCTATTTCTGTGGCAGAAATTAAAGCCAAAGATACCAAGATGGGCATTGCCATCGATGAATTTCTTCCCGATCATGCGGTACTGATCCCTGAGCTTTTGAAAAACATGCCATATAAATTCTTTGCATTCAGTACCCTTGATGCACTGGTACATGCCGCAGAATCCTTTGTCGCACCGCTATCAAACCCTTATACAGAGATCTTTGCTGAAAAAGCAATAGCGCTTATTCTAAGAGGTTATAAACAACTTTCAGATAATGGCAAAGATCACTATTCTGAAATTATTGAAGATTTCCTTATCGGCAGTAATTATGCCGGTATTGCATTCAGCAACACAGGTGTTGGCCCAGTTCATGCGCTTTCCTATCCCCTCGGTGGTGTCTATCATGTTGCGCATGGTGAATGTAATTATGAGTTTTTCACACCTGTATTTAAAACCTACACAGAAATTGCACCAGAAGGAAAAATTAAAAAATTCAATGACCTGGTTATTTCAATATTAGAGTTAGATAAAGATGCTGATGTTTATGCAGAGCTTGATAACCTTTTGGGCTTCATTTGGGAGAAGCAGAAGTTAAATACCTTTGGTATGAAACAAAGCGAAATTCTGGAATTTACAGAAAGCGTCATTGAACAACAACAAAGACTTCTGTCCAATCACTATGTGCCGCTAGCAAAAGAACAGATAATAAAAATTTATACGGATCTCTATTAACCAGGCGCATATCTTCAAGCTTAATAGGTGCGCATGCTTGTGAGGTGATTCCCTTTTATAACTGAGCATGCTTAATAAGGGGACTCTTTATCGTACAGGTAGTGCACAAAGTTCAGCCGCTATCCGGTTTTAAATAAAAATGATACTTGGAAGAACAATATGAAAATTTATATTCTAAATACGGGATATTTAGAAACAGACAAAAACAATGTAGAAGCATGTGCGACAATTGGCACCTTGAGCAGCCCCAAGGTTGAAAATGATTGGATCAAACTTCCCGTTTTGAGTTTTTTAATAGAGACTGAAGGGGAGTATATATTATATGATGTGGGTAGCCATCCCGATGCAATGAAAGACTATTGGCCAAAACATCTGCAGGAAATCTACCCTTTATACCAAAGCGAAGAGGAAAGACTGGAGAACCAATTAGCGCTTTGCGGCGTAAAGCCTGAAGATATAAAGACAGTTATCATTTCCCATATGCATTTAGACCATGCTGGAAATTTACACCTGTTTAAACACGCTGATATCTATGTAGCAAAAGCAGATTTTGTGCATGCACAAACACAAGTTCGTTTAAATCCGGATGCAATGACACATGGTGGTTATATTAAAGCTGATTTAGATGTTGCGGTCAGCCAGTATCATTTAGTTGAAGATGATTTTGAAATAGCGCCAGGGATTGACGTTATAAACTTACCGGGACACACTCCCGGACTGTTAGGATTAGTCGTTCATCTGGAAAAAGACGGCACATTCATACTGCCTCAGGATTGTATTTACACAGAAAATATATTTGGACCTCCTGCAAAAGCTTCCGGTCTGCTATATGACAGTTTAAATTATTTTAAATCCATTGAAAAAGTTAGAAAATTAAAAGATAAGCATAATGCAAAAGTGATATTTGCTCATGATTATGAGTTTTTCAAAACACTGAAAACAGCACCAGGGTTTTATGAATAATGGTTCAGCCACCCGCCTCGGTAAAATAATATCAAGGAGGGTGGCTGTTTGGCCATCTTCCATAACAATCATTTACCACCTACAGCGAGCTGCCCCAGCCCACACGAGCATGGACTATTTCTGAAAATATTTTCAATATCATTCCTTTCCTTTGCTGTCATCTATTACATTATTAAAAAAGTTCAGCTAAGATATACGATCCGCATCACTGCAAACGATTACACTGAAGTGTATCCTAGCTGCAAATAATAAATTAGAACTGGGTAATGGCTTATGATATTGATGCTTTACCTTATCTCTAAGCCTCTCAAAATTAGTATATTGAGTTAATTGAGGGGATATAACAGGCGAGATTTGAGCGCTGCGGAGCGAATAGCGCTTTTATGGATATGCAGTTTGAATTCAAAATGCATATCCATAAGTTGGCTGACTTTTGTACCTGAGTCGGGTACATCCATACATGCAGGGAAGAAAATGGCAACGATTAAAGATGTGGCGAGAGAAGCAGGCGTATCCACGGCAACGGTCTCAAGAGTGATCAATAAATCACCTAAAGCCGGCAAAGCGTCAATCGAAGCGGTGCAGTCGGCAATGAAAAAACTGGGTTACCGCCCGAATGTTAATGCCCGCGCACTGGTTAATAAAAGCAGCGATACCATTGGCGTATTGGTCAGCGATATTTCCGATCCCTTTTTTGGCACCTTAATCAAAGCTGTTGATCAGGTTGCACGTGAAGATAATAAACACCTGTTAATTGGCAATGGCTACCATAATGCCGATAGCGAGCGCGAAGCGATCGAACTGCTGATTAACAGCTGCCGGGAGTCTTTAATCGTGCACGCTAAAGCGCTCTCTTCTGAAGAGCTGATTGAGTTTGCCAAAGAGGTGCCGGGTTTCGTGCTTATTAACCGCTATATTCCGGAAATTGCTGAACGCTGCATTGCCTTTGATAATTTTAAAGGCGCTTATATGGCCACCGAGTTTCTAATTAATCACGGTCATAAACATATCGCCTATATCAATTCTAACCATAATATTGATGATGCATCGGAGCGTAAAGCCGGTTACTTAAAAGCGCTGCAGGACCATAACCTGGCATGTCCGGAGCACTATACAGTGGAAGCTGAAATCAATGACGAAGGCGGAAAAAGCGGTATGATTGAACTGTTATCTAAAAGCATTCCCATCACTGCAGTGCTGACCTACAACGACTTTATGGCCGCCGGTGTACTTGCCGCACTGGAAGAGAATAATATTGCCGTACCGGCGCAGATATCCTTGGTGGGTTTTGATAATGGCTTAATTTCCCGCTATGTTCACCCGAAACTGACCACTATTAACTACCCGATTGAAATTATGGCCAAGCAGGCGACCCGGCTTTCTTTAAAACTCGCGCAAAAAGAAAAATATACACCTGAGACCAGCATCTTTTCACCGACCCTGGTGAAACGTTTGTCGGTCAGCCAAAACTATGCTGATTAAGCGAACGCCTGCTCACAAATGACATAAAAGTATCACTTAAATGCACCTTAATTGACATATTAACTGCCTAGCATAATGCCTGAATCAATAGATAGAGGTTATTATGCTACGCGCCAGTCCTTTTAAGCTTCCAAGAAAAACACCTTTCGGCCTCGGCGAACAATTTGCTGAGTGGGCGACAGGATTAAATCAGTTTGATAAATTCTACGCGCAAAGACCCGCAGGGTGCGATACCAAACAATTTCTGCGCTTTATTCTCGATACGCTCGGCATTGATTATCAAATCGTCAAAGGATCACTCAATAATATTCCGGCTCAAGGTGCCAGTGTTATTGTCGCGAATCATCCTTTAGGCTGTATTGAAGGTATTATTCTCGCGGAGATACTCTTAACCCTGCGCTCTGATGTGAAAATTCTAGCCAATCACCACCTTAAAAGCGTTCCGGAATTAGACTCACTTTTTATCGGTGTTGATGTACTCGACGGTAAAAATGCGCAACAAGCTAATTTACTGGCACTGCGTGCTGCCCACCGGCATCTTGCCAATGATGGCTTGCTGCTGATCTTTCCTGCCGGAGAGGTCTCCCACCTGGTGGATAGCAAGCAGCGCCTGTTGCAGGATAAAGAGTGGAGCCATTCGGTAAGCCGCCTGGTTCGAAAACATCAGGCGACATCCGTGCCGATATTTATCAATGGACAAAACTCGCGACGCTTTTATATGGCCGGAAAGATCCACCCGTTATTGAGAACCCTGATGCTCGGCCGGGAATTATTAAATAAGAAAGACAGCTTGATCAAAATATCAATGGGACATGAGATCAGATACAAAGAGGTCAATGCGTTAAATGATCAGCAACTGGTTAATTACCTCAGACTTAATACCTACCTGCTCAATAAGGTAGAGCCGCACAAACGCAATAAAAGGGCTGATGACCAGTCCCTCTTTCCTGTTGCAGCAAGACTGGCCAAGGCCGATTTAATCAATGATATTCAGCAACTGACAGCCACAAATCATCTCCTTAGCAGCAGCAAGTTTGATGTCTACTGCGCTACAGCTGATGCTATTCCTGCTATTTTGCATGAAATTGGCCGCGTTCGCGAGATCAACTTTCGTGACGTAGGTGAAGGCACAGGCCAGGCGCTTGATATTGATAAATTTGATCGCGACTATCGGCATATTTTTATTTGGGATAGAGAAGAGCATAAACTCGTCGGTGCCTATCGACTCGGTCTTGTCGATCAGATTGTCGCGCAGCGGGGCTTAAAGGGCCTTTATTCGAGCACCCTATTTGACTATGACCCCAGATTTCTGAGCAATATGGGCAACTCCATTGAGATGGGGCGCTCGGTGATTGCCGGCGAATACCAAAAAAGTATGCTTTCTCTGTTACTGCTATGGAAAGGCATCTGCACATTTGTTCATCGTAACCCGAAGTATACCCACCTGTTTGGCCCGGTGAGCATCAGTAATGACTACAGTGAAGATGCCCGGCAGTTGCTCGCCGAGACCATGTCGCTACATTACTATGATAGCGAGCAGGCGAAACTGGTTGCAGCAACGAATCCGCCAAGGCAATCTAAAAACAGACAATGGAATGCCGGCCTGTTAACAGCCTTAACCGATATACAGCTATTATCAAAAGTCATAACGCGCCTGGAAGAAGATAAAGGAGTGCCGGTGCTGCTCCGGCAATATCTGGGATTAAACGGCAAATTCGTGAGTTTTAATGTTGATCCCGACTTTAATGATGCCCTCGATGGCCTTATTGTGGTTGATTTACGTAAAGTGCAGGAAAAAACGCTGGCACGTTATATGGGCAGTACAGAAGCACAGCAGTACCTGAGTCTTTGGCAAAGGTAATGACAGATAAAGCAGGACAAACTTAGTCCTGCTTTATTAGAATCACTAAACTAACAGCACGATAAAGGCAGATAAGTCGCGGACTCGAAGGTATTGGCACGCTTCATTCATTCTTTTCATGTTAGAATCCTTCTCACTTATTACTCACCTGAGACAACCATGCCATTTTCCAAGCTTGGATTAAGCGCTCCTATTGCCAAAGCGCTAGCCGAACAAGGCTACCCACACCCTACGCCGATTCAAGAAAAGGCGATTCCCGTTATATTAGCGGGCAAAAATCTGATTGCAGCGGCGCAGACCGGCACAGGTAAAACCGCCAGTTTCGTGCTGCCGATACTGGAGAAGCTGATTAATGCGCCTGCCGTGCGGGCCAAACGCATTCATGCCCTTATTCTTACACCGACGCGCGAATTGGCCGTACAGGTGGAGGCGAATATTGCACAGTACGGTAAGTATCTCAACCTAACTTCCATGGCCATGTATGGCGGTGTTGACTCCAAGCCGCAGAAAGAGCGCCTTATCGAAGGTGTTGATATTCTGGTTGCCACGCCGGGCAGGCTGCTGGATATGTATACGCAAAGAGCGCTGCATTTTGATGAACTGCAGATACTGGTACTCGATGAAGCCGATAGAATGCTGGATATGGGCTTTATTGGCGATATTAATAAAATTGTCGAACGCCTACCGGAAAAAAGGCAAAACCTGCTATTTTCAGCAACCCTTTCTCAACAAGTACGCTTTTTGGCCAGAACCGCAGTTGAGGAAGCTGAGGAAATAGCCATCACAGCCAACAGCAAAGCAGCGGCAAAGATTGAACAATGGCTGATCACTACCGATAAAGATAAAAAATCAGCGCTGTTGAGCTTTTTAATCACTGAAAACAACTGGCAGCAGGCGCTGATTTTTATTGAAACCAAACGCGGAGCAGCAAAGCTGGTTAGCCAGCTTGAAAAACGCGCGATTAAAGCAGAGGCACTGCACAGCGGCAGAAGTCAGGCGGTACGTACGCAGCTGTTAGAAGACTTTAAATCAGGAAAACTGAAGTTTATGGTCGCGACCGGTATTGCCGCACGCGGTATTGATATTGACTCACTGACGCGCGTGGTTAACTACGACCTGCCCGACCAGGCCGATGATTATATCCACCGTATTGGCCGTACCGGCCGTGCCGGTGCCAGCGGCGAAGCGATCTCCTTTGTTTCCAAAGATGATTTCAGAAATCTTTGCGCGATTGAAAAGCGCCTTGGTAAGGTTATTACTCGCAAAGAGATTGACGGCTTTCAACCGAGAGTCGCAATACCCGCTTCTGACGCCAGTTACGCCGGCAAAAAAACACCAGGCTCAGGACGCCGTAATACCCGATCTAAGCGCCGCAGTTAAGCTGACAACAGCACAAACAGTCGCATTATGCGGCTGTTTTTTATTCTTTATATAAATCGCTGTAAGAGCCACGCATATACGCTATAAGCAGGCCGTCAAACGGTCAAATAGCCTTTACTGCTTTGCAGCAGATCTTCCATATCCTCTGCTCTCAGCGGCCTGCTGAAATAATAGCCCTGCACCTCTTCACAGTTATTCTGGCGTAAAAATTCCAGTTGAGGGGCTTCTTCTACACCTTCCGCTGTAACAGTTAAATCCAGATTATGCGCCATAGCAATGATCGCCTGAGTGACTGACGCATCGCCAGGATCAGTCGTTACATGGGTAATAAAGGATTGGTCAACCTTAAGTTTATCGATCGGGAAACGTTTCAGATAACTCAGGCTGGAATAGCCGGTACCAAAGTCATCAATCGCCAGGCAGACACCTAAGGCTTTTAGCTTATGCAGCGTATCGACGGCCCCCTCGACATCGTCCATCAACATATTCTCGGTGAGCTCAAGCTCCAGGCAATGGACTGGCAGCCCGGTATCTAACAGTACTTTGGAAACCAGTTTATCAAGGCTCTGTTTGGCGAACTGCTGCACTGATAAATTCACTGCAATCCGAATCTCAGGCAAGCCGTCATCTTGCCACTCTTTTACCTGTCGGCATGCTTCTCTGAGCACCCACTCTCCGATCGGCGAAATCAATCCGCTCTCCTCCGCAACCGGAATAAATTCAGCAGGAGAAACCATTCCCAATTTACCACTATTCCAACGGAGCAGGGCTTCGGCACCGATAATACGCCCGCTTTCAATATGCACCTGCGGCTGATAGTTGAGCGACAGCTCGTTATCATCAATAGCATGGCGCAAACAACTTTCCAGCTCCAGTCGACGTTTCGCTAAAACATTCATCGAGTTAACGAACAGCTCATAGTTATTCTTGCCCGCACGCTTGACATAATACATTGCGGTATCGACATTTTTCAGCAGGCTATCAACATTCTCACCGTGATGCGGGAAGATCGCGATACCAATACTGGGGGTGACAACGACTTCATGGCCAGAAAGGTTAATACTGACCCCGATCGCATCCAGTACTCGCCGGGCAATATTTTCCGCATCTTTTATCTGTCCGATCTCCGGCAGTAATACAGTAAATTCATCACCGCCAAGGCGGGCAATCAGGTGACCATCTGCTGCATCGCGCAAATGCGTATCGCAGACACTATCGCTGCTGCGAATAGTGTTGGTCAGACGTCTGGCTACTTCCTGCAAAAGCTTATCGCCGAGGCTGTGGCCAAGGGTATCGTTAATTCTTTTGAAGTTATCCAGATCCAGAAAAAAGACAGCCCCAAGGTGGCCGTAGTGTTGTGCCCGTTGCATCGCCCGCTCGACTCGCTCGCGAAAGACACTGCGATTAGCCAATCCGGTCAGGCTGTCAAATTGAGCCAGCTGAAGAATTTTGTCTTGTGCCCGTTTCAATTCTGTCACATCAAGCAAGGTGCCTGATACCATCTTTGCGGCGCCGTTTTCATCATAGAACACTTCAGCCTGATGCTGTACATTCAGGCAACTGCCATCAGCCCGCTCAAGACTATGATTCCAGACCCGTCGCTGCTCCTCCTGAACACCATGCTTCAGGCCATAAATCCAACGCCGGAACGCCTTTCGTTCGCCATAAGGCAGTCTGCTGATAAAACCGCGATAACTTGGTTTGACAACTCCGCGACGCAACCCGAGCATCTGATAAAGCTGTTCTGACCAGTAAATTTCATTGTTCTTGAGGTTCAACTCCCAATTTCCCAGGCGCGCAATACGTTGCGCTTTTCCTAAGCGTGATTCACTTTTCTGCAACTCCTGCAACTGCTCAGTGGTGTCACTGGCCCTTACCATATAGCGCAAGCGGTGCGCCAGAATCTGCCAGTTGAAGGGTTTAGTAACAAAATCAGTAGCCCCCGCTTCATAAGCCTGACGTACCGAATCGATATCGTCCTGTCCGGTTGCCATCAGTATCGGCACTAATTTACCGCAGGGGAAACTGCGCAGCTGCTGACAAACCTCAAAGCCATTCAAACCGGGCATTTCCACATCCAGCAGCACAATATCCGGCTGCATTGCCTGGAATAACTCTAACGCGGCAATTCCATCATCCGCTTCTATAACAGCGAAATTTTCTTTGCCCAACGACTGACGGGCCAGAAGACGTGCCGTGATATCATCATCAACCACTAATACTCTGGTCAATCCAGCAGCTTCGCTGTTCATTTTAATTTTATGCATTATTATTCTCTTGGATTTTTAGCAATGCCTTCCTGGCCCTTCGGTATTCTGCATTAATATCTGAACACAACGATACCGCCTGTTCAAGGTTATTTTCCCGCGCCATCATTTCCAGCGTTTTACACAGTTCAGCCAGCTTATGAGCCCCGAGATTATAGCTACTGGATTTGAAACTATGGGCAGCTTTGCGCAGAGCTTGGGCATCTGAGTGCGCCAGTCCCTGATTTAACTGCTGGATATCACTGGGAGACTTTTGCAGATAGGCATCAATAATACGATTAAGAAAGCTACCATCACCATCCATTTCGCGCAGCTGCTCAATCGTCGCCGGCAACAGCGGCGCATCCGCTACAGACATTATCTCACGCAGTTGCTCAATGGCCGTAGTCAGCAACGGCGCATCTGCTGCCGCTATTGTCGGTGCAACAGCCCCTCTAGTCGTCGCTTTATCACTGACGACAGGCGCAGAGTCTGAGGCATCAGCAAGCCAGCGCTGCAGCAGCATTGCTATTTGTGCCTTAGTAAATGGCTTGGACAGATAATCATCCATACCGGCACTGATACAACGCTGCCGGTCTTCCTGCATGGCATTGGCGGTAAGGGCAATAATAGGCAGACGTGGCGCTCCGTTTTTCAGCTCTTCCTGACGGATTAGCTCTGTTGCCCGATAACCGTCCATCTCCGGCATCTGACAGTCCATCAATATCAGGTCGTAGCGCTGTGCTTGTAATCGCTTCAGTGCTTCAACACCATTTCCGGCCAAATCCACATCGACACCTAAACCGCTCAACGCCTGCGCCGCGTATTGCTGATTAACCGGATGATCTTCCACCAGCAGTACTCTACCCTGCAGCTCTATCTGCTGTTTCTCTATCGCGCTTGCAGGCAAAGTATCATCACTCAAAGGCTGCTCAGTTTTCTGCAGTTTAAGCTCAAACCAGAAGGTTGTTCCCTGGTCTAACTCACTGCTAAAGCCGATACTTCCTCCCATCATCTCTAGCAACTGTTTGGATATAGCCAGACCTAGCCCGGTGCCGCCAAAATTACGGGTGGTCGAGCTATCGGCCTGAGAAAATGACTCAAAGATCGCATCCTGCTGCTCAGGCGAAATACCTATGCCGGTATCCTGCACCCTTATCTGCAGCGAGAGTTCTGTTGCCGAGTCATTAATAATGACCGCCGACACAGAAACGTCACCGCTGCAAGTAAACTTAATCGCATTACCAATCAGATTAGTCAGTATCTGCCTTAAGCGCAGCGCATCAGCCAACACTCTAGTGTTCATTTCCGGAGGCAAACGGCAATTTAGCTGTAAGCCTTTTTTCGTGGCCTGAGGGCTAAGCATAGTAACCGACTGCTCAATCAGTTCCGACAATTGCAACGGGTGCTTGTCCAGCTGCAGCTTACCCGCCTCAATTTTAGAGAAATCCAGAATATCATTGATGATATCCAGCAATCCGGATCCAGAAGATCTGATCATCTCCATAAAACGCCGCTGCTCATTTTTTAGTTCCGTTTCCAGCATCAGATCCGTCATACCCAGCACGCCGTTCATCGGGGTGCGGATCTCATGACTCATGGTCGCCAGGAATTCACTTTTTGTCTGACAGGCTTGTTCCGCGATCTTTTTTTCCTGGCGCACCTGCTGAATATTCTGGCGAATAGCGGATTCCATAAAGACAAAAGAATCTGCCAGGCGCCCCACCTCATCATCGTACTTCATCGCCAGGCGTTTGATTTTTATAATCTCAGGGTTTTGCTGACTAAGATCCTCTGTCGGCAGCGCTTTAGCATAAGATGCCAGGATATTCAGCGGACGGGATATACGAAGCATCAAAATCAGTGCCGCGCCTAAACCAAGCAGAGAAATCAAGCCAATAACAAGACTCTGCCGTCTGATCAGGTTTTTACCCGGCGCTTCAATTTCTGCCACCGGGACGACCACCCCCAGATACCAGTCAAATGCCTTAAAGTAGCTGATAAAAACCTTTACGTTACGATCACCGGTAAATGGATCACTGTAACTGATGGCACTCTCATTTCTGTTATGCGCGGAGATAATGTTATCCAATACGGCGCGGTAACCGGCCTCCCCCCCGGAGGCTTCCTTAATCTTATCCAAGCTATCTCCCGGAGGAGCAATAAGGAGCTCTTTATCGCCATTAAAGAGAAAAGCATAGCCGCTTTCTGCTATCTGAATATTAGTAAAGGTCTGACTCAGAGAAGCAATAATGGATCTCATCTTACGCTGACTTTTTTGCTCAACATTATCAAAGTTGACAATCACAGCCAGCGTCCAGGGCCAGCCCGTGACGGGCAGAAAATACCCCATAAATTTACTCTGGGTGGTCTGTCCCGGTTTCTGCCAGGAAAAGATCCCGCTATCGCCTTGCAGCCCCAGCTGCTGATCACCCATAGCTTGATAAATCAGACGTCCTTTAACATCCCGAATATCAGTAATCGATACTCCCTCCAGCGCTGACTTACTATCGGCAAGGACAGTGCCATTGCGATCAAAAAGAAGGAGCTCACCACTCGTGTAATCAACTTTACGCAACCAGCTCTTTGCCCTTTGCTGTGCTTCCTCCTCAGGTAAACGACTGCTCAGCAGCATAAATTCACGCAGTACAGAGTTGCTCACCTTGGCGGTATTAACCATTTCTGCTTTTAACTGCGTTAACAACTCAATTTTTTCACTGATCAGCTGCTCATAACTACCGCGAATATTCAATTCCGCCAATTGCAGTACATTTTCCGCTGATGACTGCTCGGCGCGAAGCATCGCGCTGCCGACATCACGCTGAGTAAAATAAAAAGTGCCCGCAGAGGTCATCACCAGCACCAGCAGGAGCAGGGCAAAAACCTTAAATTTCAATGAAGTCATAGTCATTGCGGAAGCTCAATCTCTCTGTATAGTTTATCCGCTGCGGCAAGCAGCTCTGCATTTAGGTACAGACCTATCTTTTCCGCGGTTTTCAGATTCAACACCATGCTGAACGAACCAGCAAATATCTGTTTCAAATTGCGCGGTTTAGCACCATTAATTATTCGTCCTACATTCTCAGCGATAAATATTCCTTCAGGCTCGACTCCCGAGCGCCGGATCAGACTTAGCAGGTAACCATAACGCACTGCCTGCTCACTATTCTTTGAGAATGTTGGCACACCGTAACGATTAGCAATCTCAACAAGTTTTGGGGTGGTTATGGCATTGACGCCTCCCTGCTCAGAGACGAAAATAGCATCGACTTTCTTTGCCAGCTTATCGAAGCACTCTACGACGCTCTGCTCTGCCAGCAGTTGATCTGCAATATCACTTTGGGTATAACAAGGCACTATTGCAAAACCCAGATCGATCGAGGCCTGTTCAATCAGATCCATACCCGCATAGCTTCTGCCACTGCGCGTATTTTCATAAGGTACGCCCAGTTTTTTAAACCCAATCAGCCTGTGAAAAACCTGTATCTGTTGTGGCTGAAGCCTTGGGTCGTAACTGGCAAGCAGATGATCATAACCTGAATCATCCTGGCTTTTAATAATACCGGAACGTAAGGGATCACTAGAAGAGATTACAACCGTGGGTACCCGATGAAGATTATTCGCCAAGTCCTGTCCAGCCCAAGTACCGAACGCAAAAACCATATCGATATCCTTGCTATGATTAAGCCTGGAGATCAGGTTAGTGCGAACTTTTTGCCGGGTATCACTGTTCCAGTCAGATGAATAGTAACCATCAGCAACAAATTGCAGATACTGGCTCTTACTATTAAGCGACAACCACTGCCACAATTTTCGAGTATCCTTATCAGGAAAGTCAGGCAGTGGTTGTACTTCGATCCAACCTAACTGTTTCAATCCCTTGATCACTGCATACAGATACTCATAATAATCCTTATATTCACCGCCCTGATAGTAAGCGATACGCCAGCGTTGCTGTGCCTCAGCTTGCGGTCTACTGCTAAAATTCTCAGCATTGACACTAGCACTCAAGCCGCAACAGCACAGCAGCAGCCAGATAATAATCCCTTGTATTTGTTTCATTATTTCTCAGTATTCGATGCCTGCAGCTAATATTAATAGTCGATTTTGCATATCATTTGCTGTCCTGAATTTTGCGGTAGATTATATCCGCGGCCCCCAACAGCAGGAGTGGAGGATTAAAGCCAATAAGTTCTGCGGATTTCAAATTAATAGCTATTCTTAACGGCTCCTCAAAAACTAAAGGTATCGCCCCTGGTGCCATGCCGTTAAATATCTTTCCAATCGTTCTGGCATTGTGCTCAGCCAGGTAACGAAAGCCTGAACGAGACAAACTAAACAAGAAGCCATACTTCACCTCTTCCTTTCCTGACTGGGAAAATGTAGGTATTCTTTGCTCGTTGACTATATTCACTAAACGGGGAATGCTGTTACCATTTATCCCCCCCTGCTGTGTCACATAGATAGCATCTACCTTTTTGGCTAGAAATTCAAAGCAATCAACCACGCTGTCTTCTGCGATTTTCTTATCGCTGATATCACTTTTCGTATAACAGCGCACAATCTCAAAGCCCTTCTCTCGACTGACCTTTTCAACAAACTCAATTGCCGCATAACTGCGCCCAAGCTCCGAATCCTCATAAGCAACACCAAGCCGTTTAAAACCAACAATTTCGTGAAATACCTTTAACTGTCGCTCAGACCTATAGGGATCAATAGTCGCATGAAGATGATCTGCTCCAGAGTCCTCCAAGCTTTTAATTATACCCGCCGCCAGTGGGTCACTAGCAGAAACCACCAAGGTCTTCGTCTGATGTTTCCCTATGGCCATATCCTTACCAGCCCAAGTTCCAAATGCCAGCATCAAGTCGATGTCTTTTTTTGTGTTCAGCCTTTTTAAAATAGCAGCGACGGTTTCTGTACGCTTTTCATCATCCCATGATGCGCTATAGTGAGCATCTTCAACAAATTCGATATAATCGCTTTTTGCCTCATTCACTAACCAGCGCCAAAGCGGCTCAGTGGCTTCACCAGACTGCTCAGGTAACGCTTTCGGCTCTATCCAACCAAGATCCATAAGAGCACGAATCGTTGCCGTAAATTCCTGTTGATAGTCAATATACTCACCACCTTCATAGAAGCCGATACGCCATCGTTGCTCTGGCTGAGCTTGCGGACGACTGTTAAAATCCTCAGCATTGACACTAGCTGTCAGGACCGTACAGCACAGCACCAAACAGGTAATAATCCCATTTATTTGTTTCATCATTTCTCTATGCTCCATGCCTGCAGATAATATTAATGGCCTATATTGCATATCATTCGCTGCCCTGAATTTCATGGTAGATCTCATCCGCAGCCCCCAGCAGAAGAAGTGGAGGATTAAAACCGACGATCTCTGCTGATTTCAAATTAACGGCCATTTTTAATGGCTCTTCGAAAACCAAAGGTATTGCCCCTGGTGCTATTCCGTTGAATATCTTTCCAATCGTTCTGGCATTATGCTCAGCGACATAACGAAAGCCTGAACGAGACAAACTAAACAAGAAGCCATATTTCACTTCTTCCTCTCCTGATTGAGAAAATGTAGGTATTTTTCGCTCGTTGACTACATTCACCAAACGAGGAATGCTGTTCATTGTTACACCGCCCTGGTTAGTTACGTAGATTGCATCTGTCTTTTTGGCTAAAGATTTAAAACAATCAACCACGCTGTCTTCTGCTATTTTCTTATCACTGATATCACTTTTGGTATAGCAGCTCACGATCTCAAAGTCTTTCTCTTTACTGACCTTTTCAACAAACTCTATTGCAGCATAACTGCGCCCAAGCTCCGAATCCTCATAGGCTACACCAAGCCGCTTAAAACCAACGAGTTCATGAAATACCTTTAGCTGCCGCTCAAATCTATAGGGATCAATAGTCGCATGAAGATACTCTGCTCCGGAGTTCTCCAAGCTTTTAATTATACCCGCCGCCAAAGGATCACTAGTCGAAACCACCAAAGTCGGTGTTTGATGCTTCCCTATGGCCATATCCCTGCCAGCCCAAGTTCCAAATGCCAGCATCAAGTCGATGTCTTTTTTTGTGTTCAGTCTTTTTAAAACAGTAGCTACCGTTTCTGTGCGCTTTTCATCATCCCATGATGCGCTATAGTGAGCATCTTCAACAAATTCGATATAATCGCTTTTTATTTCATTCGCTAACCAACGCCAAAGCGACTCAGTGGCTTCACCAGACAGTTCAGGCAGCGCTTTAGGCTCTATCCAACCAAGATCCATGAGAGCAGTTATCATTGCCGCGAATTCCTGCTGGTAGTCAATGTACTCGCCCCCTTCATAGAAAGCGATACGCCATCGTTTGCCCTCATTGGTTACAGGAGTGGCATGTGCTTCCAGGTTATCAGCGGCTTTGGCGGAAAAGCTAACCGTTACTATAAGATAGAGTGACAGCAGCAAAATTTTTTTAATCATTTTTATCAAGACCTCTTAGATTAGGACATCTGCACAGCATGGGTGCGGAGCCTATTTATTAGCATCGCAAGCTTAACCCGTGAGTAAACCTGTAACTTTTATTAAGGATTCATTTTCTCCAAGTTCCTTGGCCACAGTTAACCATTGTTCTTCGCTTACCTGAATATCCATGGCAACATCTGTAAATGTATCAACAATTGAAGCCCGATGAGCCTCTTCGACACATATTTTATTAAACTGCAAAAGCGCCTCTGGCGTCAGAGCGTTTTTACCTATTAATTCCAGTGGCCCTAATGGATATACACCATTACCTTCTGATTCAGCCATTATCATCTGCATCCCTGATAAATAAGCATCACTCCTTGCCTGAGCCACTATAGCAGCAAGCTCCTCGTAACCAGGAACACTTTTCAGAGCTTTGCAAAGACCTTGCTTCATCAAGGCGAGATACTCAGCCTGATAATAGCCCCCGGCACAGGTGATCCCCCTTGCCAATGCCATTGAAAGAAAACAGGAAAAAACTGAAGGTAATAGCTGCCCGGAATCCAAGAAGGCTGAAAGTGACTTACTATCAAGTGGCAGCTCAACTGTCTCACCACGGTCGTCGACTCCCCTCAATAGCTCACGCCCCTGCACATTTACAGGAAGCAGAGGCACCCTGCGTCCCTCTTCATCAATCCACCAGAACAGAAATGTTCCGCAGGACTTTGATTTTAATTTCTGCGGGCAATCTTTATCCAACCAACGTTGTTCCAACTCCTTCAACACCCAACAGCCTTTAACCTGATTAAGAGATGTGAGCACCAACTTGCGTAGTTCAGAATCAAACAAAACAAAGCTGAGTAAACTTTGCTCATTCATCAAGTCCTTCTTCAGTAATAGACTGCAAACTTTCTCCATTTCCAGATAAAACAGCTCAGGGCGAGAAGAAATAGAGCTAAACATTCTTGACCACAGCTGGGCATTGAGTATAACAGCCTGATCCGAATATTTATTGAACGCTAGTAACTCCGGTGATGAATACTCCTTGTGAAGGATGTCGGTTATTACGCTTGCACTCTGTTTTGAGAGTTGGCTTTCCCGCTCCATACGCAACACTGATTTTTTAGTTCTTTTGATAGAGTTCAAGTCATAATTAGGTACCCATGTAACCGTTTTTCCTGCTACTCGGTTCGGGAAGATCGGTATTTTGGTGACATCAGGTAATTTTTTTTCGGAGTGTAAATCATAAGCCAGCATTCCACGCGGATAGGTCAGGTTATTCATGGAAATACTCCCACACGCCAGCACAGGTACTGTTCTCGCCGTAGAGCCATCGGGCAGTTTGCGCTGGCTGAACAGCAGCGTTCCCTGCACCGACTGGGCAAAGTAGTCGACGCCATGGTGGTTAGCCGTAAGAACCACTGGGCTCTGTTTAAGCTCTTCCCGCGCCATTGCAGCGGCTTCTTCACCGAGCAGCGGTGCTGCATATTCATAAACAGCATCAGCGAGATCTTCGTGTGACTGGTAGCGCTCGCTGGCGGTTTCAGTAACCACATTGAGATACTCGCTCAATGGCATCTCACCATACTGCGCCAATGTTCTGTCGACAACCGGCAGGCGCTTCCTGATCTCAGCCATATAGTGTTCGATCAAAGAGTCATTTTCCGGAGAAGCATTATCTGTCTTCAGGTTATTCATACTAAGAAGTCCCTTCCTGTATTTGTTGCAGTTGCTCGGCATCAGCACGTGTCAGCCAGATAAAAATGAGTGCGACGACGATATAGGCCAGTCCCAGGTAGGTGACGCCAAAACGCACATCCTCAAACAGGAACAACCAGGCGAAAATCACCGGCCCCAGCATCTGGCCGATTCGGCTGCTGGAACGAAAGATCCCCATCGCCTTGCCTTCTCCCAACTGCTGGGTAATATCCAGCTTCAGCAGATAGACGCTCTGTGCCGACAGCACCAGACAGTTGGAAAGCCCCAGCAGAAGGATGGCGATTGTTGTCGCCAACAGCCCATCACAGATACTGAAAGTAAGGAATGCGGCAGCACCCAGCAAGCTGCCGATCAGCACCAATTGTTGTTTATTCTCGGTTGCATCTATCAGCCGCCCGACTCTTGGCCCAAGCAGAGCCAGACAGATACCAAACAGCATCAGTACCTGACCTATAGTGGATTCGGAGATACCGGCTCGATCCAGATAAACCGGACTGAAATAGTTCAGAAAACCGACCACGGCAATCGAGGCCGGCATGCTGCTGAAAAAGATTGCCGCCAGTACCCTTCTGTCCAGCAGGAAGCGGCGCAAAACCGACTTACCGGCATGCTGTACCGGCACAGTTTCAGTCTTGCTTGGCGTGATGGCGGGATACCCCAGGATCAGCAGGCTATACAACACCACAGAGGTAATAATCAGCGCGCCGCTGAGAAACACCACCTCATAACCAAACTGTTCGGCCAGCACCGCACCAGTGGCAGCACCACAGATACTGCCCGCATAGAGACCGGCAGCCAAATGAGCCATACCCTGAGCCTTAGTTGATTTATCCGTATTACGAATAACGAAACCGTGAGAGGATAGCTGCACCAGACCATAACCAAAACCAACCAGGCCGCGGGAGAGAATGAAATGCAGGGCATCGGGGGCCATCCAGGAATAAAGCGCACCGAGCGTTGCCAGTGCCAGTCCCGCATAGAAAGGCTCCTGCCAGCCACGCCGGTCAAACCAGACGCCTGCCAGCAGAATCGCCACACCAACACAAAAAAACTCAACGGAAATGGGCAGTCCCATCAGCACATTTTGCGATAACCCGAAAAAATCCTGCTGCATCTGCCCCATATACAGTGGAATAAAAGCCATCGACAGATCGATCCCGAACAGAAAGACAAAGATCGCCGGGCGCATTAAGCGGTAGTCCACGACTGCCTTTTGTGGTTGAGTCGCCCTGGCCCGAGTTGTTAGCTTGGAGAGCAACACAAAGGATGCTTCGAGACAGATCAGTGCCGCAATCAAGGTAGCGGTGATCCCCGCAGCCAACAATTCCGGCAAGGCGCCTGTGACGTATAGTGGGTTTATATAAAGCCAAAGAAAAGTAAGCAGCGCCGCGGCCAGCACCAGACTTATGCCGACAGCGGGGTTCCGTTGCAGGCAGAACCGGGCTGTCGGCCGATACAGGTTAAACGCAGCCAGAACCAGCACACCGACCAACAGCGACCATAACAGAGCCTGGAGTTCAGCCACATTACCCATACTCAGTTTAAGATAAGTCAACTCGCCCGAGAAAGTAGAGCCCACCCTGAGCAGTAAATGAGTGATAGTCAGACTCAAAGGCAAGAGTAACAGCGCGGTAATAGTAACTGGACGTATTGAGACGGTACTATTCATTATTTCTCTCCTTCAATACTGACTAAAATTTCCCTAAATTCCAAAAGCGCTTTTATCGCCACTTAAACCACCAGTTTCTTGTCTTCAACAACCATGACATCATGATCCTTGTTTAATACTTGAACCAAGCTGTTATTTTTAGCTGGCAGACGGTACACACCATCAAATAACATCACCGGATTAGATCCGATCTGCCAGCCGTCAGAAGTCTGTTCAATACGAATTTTTGCCTGGTCATCATACCAACGGCAACGATGCGGTAAAACATCAATCTCTGAGATATTAAGGTGATGCATTTGACTATAGATATAGGCCACAGCTAACGCACCGGTTCCGCAAGCCAGGGTTTCCCTATTGATGCCCCGTTCAAAACAGCGATTTTCTATCACCTCAGGAGCACTACGACGGGCAAAATTAACATTAATTCCTGCCGGGAAAATATGCCGCATGCGATTATTTATATAGTTGCCGATATGCTCTACCAGCCAGGAACCAAAGTTTTCGCGACGCACAGGTGTAGCACCATAACTAGAATCGGCAAAGATATAATCCGCCAGTTCCGGCACAGAGAAGTCGCTATCGGGAAATATCACCAGGTGGGGCTCGCCAGTAAACACCAGCGAGGATCTGATAAGTAACTCTTTATCGGTTGTATAAGCCCTCAGGTCATCGCTGCGGAACTTAACTATCAGCTCCTGTATCTGATGGATTGCCGGAGCAACCTGCCCGGCATACTCACCGTTAAGCAATTCCGCTGGCGTCAATCGCGGATGCCCCAGATTCACCCAACTACCAGAGCGATTATTGCCTGCACCGATATTGATAACCTTAGGCGTTGCCAGCGGGATCTCCGTCATGATGGAAGTGCTGCTTATGCCATGTTGGTTCAACAAATGACTGGCAATACACATCAGGCCGTTACCGCAGCACAGGGCTTCTTCTCCCGAGGGTTCAAACATTCGAAACAGGAATTCAGCCTGTTCAGCCTGCGGCGGCCGTTTCCAATAAGGTCGGCTGCGAGCAATAGCTTGCAATGTCGAGTCATTACAATGCTGAATGATGAGCAGATTATCGCAACCAGCACCGAAACTGGTATTGGTTGCCTGAAACGCGAAGCGAGACATATCTTCCTCGCTAAGCAAATTTCGCTGTGTTTCATCGACAATAACAAAACTATTGCCGCACGATGTATATTTTACAAAGGGAATTAATTGCATAGTGCATGTCCATTTTTTTGTAGTTTGAAAATTGTACTCAAACTCACTTTTAGTATGCTTCCAGCAGCACTATTTCAAAATATGGGATTTATTATCGCTCTTTGAGAATAAATTCTGTTATTCACAGATAACCCGGGCTTAACGGTTTAAGGTCAACCTTACTTTTTCCAGCGCCTAGCAATCCCGCCAATTAAACTGAAAAAGCGATTAAATCCATATACTTAGTATTTTTTATTTATAAAAAACTGACTAAAAATTCTTTTAAAATCAGTTGCTTAAGCGATATATTAAATTAAAACAATCCTATCATTTAAATTATTACCTGAGCAAACAGTGGATACATAAAATGTGCTTTACGTTGAGAAAAGTCATTTTTTCCTCCCCTACACTGGCTGAATTAGCTCGCTAAAGCTCGTTAGGTTAAAGTGGGGTACTTGGCGCAATTCAGATAGGAGCCAGAACTTCAGTCGATTGGCTATAAAAAGCAGGACTGAAGTCCACTCACCTTTGGTTTTTATCAACCTTATGTGTATTGCGATTAATCAACCTCAGCTTGCTTAAGAATGATTTTTTCAAACCGTTATCCCACTTCTTTTCAGCCGGGATCTTTTTGCTTAATAAGCATACTTTATGATTAATCAAGCCACTATTCTGAAATAGTCGATTAAAGCATGACAAGAACGACAGGAAAATGTTTATCCAAATTCCAGATACAAAAAAGCCGCAACTAAATAAATAGTTGCGGCTTGAATGATGGTGCTTCGTCTCGGAATTGAACCAAGGACACGAGGATTTTCAATCCTCTGCTCTACCGACTGAGCTAACGAAGCAAAACTTTTTATTTAAAGAGATAACTCTTTAAACAGTAATAAATGGTGCCGACTACCGGAATCGAACTGGTGACCTACTGATTACAAGTCAGTTGCTCTACCGACTGAGCTAAGTCGGCACACGAAAACGTGTGCATTTGCACCGAGGCTGTTAACCTCATTTACCGGTTGGAAATTAATCTTCTCAGTAAATTATAATATGGTGCTTCGTCTCGGAATTGAACCAAGGACACGAGGATTTTCAATCCTCTGCTCTACCGACTGAGCTAACGAAGCAGGAATGAGGCGTATTAAATAGACTTTAGCGCCAACCGTCAACCCCTTTTTATCTATTTATTCCGTTTTTTTAGCGTTTGCCTGTTGTTTAGTCGCTTTCTGTTTTATTTATAAACGTTAACGGCTAAATCGCCTCTATTTTTGCTCCGGCGTGTAACCTTCAATATCAACCTCTTTATTTTCAAACAGGAAAGCAACCATGGTTTCTTCGATAAATTGGCGATCTTCAAGTTTCATTAAATTTAATTTTTTCTCATTAATCAACATAGTTTGCTTTTTTTGCCATATAGTCCAGGCTTCCTGACTGATATTATCAAAAATACGTTTCCCTAATTCTCCCGGAATAACCTGAAAAGCTAAACCCGGTGCTTCTTTTTTTAAATAGCTACAAAATACAGTTCTAGACATCTACTTTTCCTTCTCTTTAATTTTACTAACTGCAGATAATATTTTTTTGGTGGCGGCCGCCAGCCCTATTTTCTGTGGATATTGTAAGTTATACCAAAGCCCCCCGCTTTCTTCCATGACTTGCTGATATTCAGGCTGCTCAATTTCAATTAATACTGGTGAGATATCAAAATGAAAATGGCTGAAGGTATGACGAAACTTAGGCAACAGACTTTGCTGATAATCTGTAATGCCAGCAGAGCGCAGACTTTCATGGCATAAATCCAAGCTTGCAAACTCAGGAAAACACCATAATCCGCCCCAGATACCGACCGGTGGACGCTGTTGTAACTGTATTAAGCGATTGTTTTTGTCTTTTTGTGCCACTACCAGCATAAAGGCATGTTTTACCGGCACTTTCTTTTTTGCTTTAGGCGTCGGGTAATCGAGCACGCTGGCACTCTTAAGCGCCAGACAATCACTGCTCACCGGGCACTCGCTGCATTTAGGTTTACTTCGCGTACACAGCATGGCCCCCATATCCATCATCGCCTGATTAAAAGTCGCAGCCTGCTTCTCGGGAGTCACTGATTCAGCGAGCTCCCACAGGCGGTTCTCGATACGTTTTTCCCCCGGCCAGCCTTCAATCGCCTGATGACGGGTTAATACCCTTTTTACATTGCCATCTAAGATGGCAAAGTGTTTATTCAAGGTTAAGGAGAGGATGGCTCCGGCCGTAGAGCGGCCAATGCCCGGCAGCGCCAGCACCTCTTCGAACTGCTGTGGAAACTCCCCCTGGTAATGCGCTTCAATAAATTGTGCGGCCTTATGCAGGTTTCTTGCTCGCGCATAATAACCCAACCCGGTCCAGTGATGTAACACCTCATCGAGAGGCGCCCTGGCCAGGTAACTGATGGTCGGAAAAGCACGCATAAATTTATTAAAGTAAGGAATAACCGTCGCAACTTGTGTCTGCTGCAGCATTATTTCGCTTACCCAGGTTTTATAAAGGCTTTTATCCTGCTGCCAGGGCAGCGTTTTACGTCCGTACTGCAGCTGCCATTGAACTATTCGCCGGCTAAAATCATTGTCATTCAACACAAACTATTTCTTATTTTAAAAAAATTTGAGCATAGCAGAGTTGCACAAAAAATATAACGTTGCATAATGCGGGGCTATTTACACGCAAGCGACTCGAAGATACAAGAAGCGTATATTTAAGTCAGCTGAGCTCCCTACATAAAGCAACCACAGAATACGGTAAGGTAGAAAGATGACAGAGCAAAAAGATTCAGCGGCAACTGAAAGTGCTGAAGGCCCAGAAGAGCAGAAATATATGCGTAAGATACGCTCTTTTGTAAAACGCGAAGGACGCATGACCAAGCGACAATCTACCGCGATTGAAAACTTCTGGGCTACTATGGGCGTTGATTACCAGGAAAAGATGCTTGATTTTAAAGCGCTGTTTGGCCGTGAAGCACCTGTTGTTCTGGAAATTGGCTTTGGCATGGGTAAGTCATTGGTAGAAATGGCCAAAAATGCACCGGAGAAGAATTTCCTGGGCATTGAAGTGCATGGACCCGGTGTGGGTGCTTGCCTGGCTGATGCCGGCGAAGCCGGACTGACTAATTTACGGGTAATAAATCATGATGCCGTTGAAGTACTTGAGCATATGATCCCTGATAACAGCCTGGCCACCTTCCAGCTCTATTTCCCGGATCCCTGGCATAAAGCGCGTCACCATAAGCGCCGCATTGTCCAGCCTGAGTTTATTGAAAATATGCGTCCTAAGTTGGCTATCGGCGGCGTGATCCATATGGCAACCGACTGGGAGAATTATGCCGAGCATATGCTGGAAGTATTACAGGCCGCCACGGATTTTAAAAACTGCAGCGAGTCGGGTGGCTATGCCGAGCGTCCGCAATGGCGTCCGCTGACTAAGTTTGAAAACCGTGGCCAAAAACTCGGTCACGGTGTCTGGGATCTGCTCTTTGAGCGTATCAGTTAAGTGTTTTAGAAGAAACCTGGTCTCGGTTATTCTGGTTGGCAATTTAAATCATCCAAAGCGAACTTTTTAAGTTCGCTTTTTTGATCAAGCTGCTATAGCTTTAATAATGATCCGGCTTGTATCATTTTTCTGCTGTATTGGAATAGCTTTAAGCACAGATTTTCTGATAACATGGTTTTAACATAATGCTATTCTTGTATGCGCTTTGTTGCGAAAATATCATGCTGCAGGTAAGGCCACTTTTTCACCTCTCAGAAACAAACCTGACCATGCTCCATGTTTTTTATATAGCTATATCAACCACTTAAAGTCGAGAAACAGATGTCAAAAAAACTTGAAATCGCATTAGAAGCAACCATATTTAAAAGCCGCTGGTTGTTAGCCCCCTTTTATATGGGCTTAGTGCTTAGCATTGGCTTGTTGTTTGTAAAATTTGTGCAGGAGTTTTGGCATATCGCCAGTCATGTTGTGTCCATGCCGGAAAGTGATGTTGTGATTGGTATCTTGGCGTTAATAGACTTATCACTTGTCGGTAGTTTATTGCTGATGGTTATTTTTAGCGGCTACGAAATTTTCATTTCGAAAATTGACCTTGATTCCCATGAAGACCGTCCTGAATGGATGGGAAAGGTTAATTTTTCCGGACTCAAGCTAAAAGTGATCGGCGCCATTGTGGCAATTTCAGCCATTGACCTGCTAAAGACCTTTATGAACCTGCCTGCGAGCCTTTCCAACGAGCAGGAAAGTTTTATTATGTGGAAAGTTATCATTCATTTAACCTTTGTTTTTTCAGGGCTGATCTTTGCTTATATGGATAAAGTGGCCGGCGATACTAAGAATCATTAGAATGACAGGTTACGCTCGCATATGTAAAAGCGAGCGTAGAAACCCAGTTAGCACTTAGGTCTGACAAGATAAAACATTGGCTATCCGTCCCGGTAAATGAACTTGCTTTAGCCTAATAGCTGTTGTACGCAAATTCGTTGACATCCTCCCTCCACTAAATCAAAGATTTTAGTGGGGGATTCCTACTGCCAGACGCTCATGCCCGAGCGCAAGAATGTTTTTGGCCGCGTTCACATCGCGGTCGTGAGTGACACCACACTCACAGGTCCATTCTCTTATTCCAAGTCCTGCTCTACCTTTCGGACTGTTTTGGCGAGAGCCACAACACGAGCAAGTTTGGGTGGTGTACGACTCATTGATTTCTTCAAAAACAATACCAGCGTGAGCGCTTTTGTATTCCAATAGTGTTTTTAATGTAGACCAGCCAGCATCTAAAACGGACTTAGCCATTTTAGTCTTGACCAGTTTTTGACTACTTACGTTACCAATGAATATCGCCGCATTTTCATTGACAAGTTTGCGGCTGTATTTATGCAAAGCATCTACTCTGCGGTTTTTTATCTTTGCATGGATAGCCTTGACGCGCTTTTTATTCTTTGCCCGCTGCGCAATACCTAAATCTTTCTCTAGCTCGCGGTATTCACGGCCTTTTAGTTTGCAGCCGTTACTGTCGGTGGCTGTTTCTTTACAGCCCAAATCAATACCCACACTGGCTTTGCCTGTACCCTGCTCTGCTTCCACCTCAACCACAACGTTGAAGTACCACCGGCCTCTTGCATCCTCATTGAATGATCCTGATTTGAACGTGTATTGAGATAATCCGTAACTATCCCAAACGCTAAAATAGTGGCGGTTATGATAAACCTGACCATTTTTGAAGCTAATACAGTCTTTACGAACCGGGATCCAACCCAGTGAACGTCTAACGCCACCAGATTTACGCCAATTCAACCTGTATTTCTTGAATTGTTTGCGGCGGGTGGCGTATTCATGACCAACCATCTGCACGGTAGCAGAGTTCAGCCCAAGCGCTTTATTCATGCCTTTAGTGTGTTTTTGGAGATCGTAGCCTGAAAGGAAAGTGGGCTTGACCGGGCCAAGTTCACTAACATTGCTCAATGCCTTCATTGACGCTTCATTGCAAAAATTCCACACCTGATTCACACCGTAAGCCCATTTGTTTAGGGTGCTTACATGTTTATCACGGATCCTTACCTTTAATGTTTTAGTGTGGACTTTCGTTTTCATAACTGAAACAATAGACTTTATTTTGCTTGGTGTAAATAGATGAAATCACATTATCATTGTGTTTATGATATGAAATATCACTTGGTGTTAGTCACTAAGTACAGAAATAAATGCTTTACGAACGATATTCTAAATAGCTTGGAACTGATTTGTAAAAACCAGTGCGAAAAATGGAGTGTCGAGCTAATTGAGTTTGGCGGCGAATCAGATCATATTCACTTGCTGCTGGGGCTAAACCCAACTATTGAGCCTGCCAAGTTTATCAACAGCCTAAAAACAGTAACCAGCCGATTGATACGGAAACAATACACTGAGCACCTAAAAAATTATTATTGGAAGCCTGTTTTATGGTCAAGAGCATACTGTTTGTTGACCGCTGGCGGTGCCCCGCTTGATACACTGAAAGAGTATATAGAGAATCAAGATAGACCAACCTAGCGGTTGGTTTGCTATCCATCTCCACCCAAACAAGTTATGGGTGGAGAATTCCGCAAGGTTCGTTAAATAATGATTGTCCTTTCAGGAATAACACTCTATATTCCCGCCGTTAACTCTCCTCTAAATTTGGGCTTACGTTTTGCCCGACATATCCTATATTTAATGACAGTTAACCGACTAAAACCCGTCTAAACTTCTTAGATGATGATTACACAGATATCCATTATATCTGCAATATTTTTTACTTCCCCGAAAACCACTCAGCAGAGAAACCTGATGGCCAAGGGAATATTCCTTTTGAAGGTAAATGTTATGAATATTCTTTTTTTGATGTACCCATGGAAAAATGTCCATCCGGAAACGGACTCGACGCTGCGCCTGATCCATGAGTGTGTCTCAAGGGGGCATACAGTGGCGGTTGCTACGATACATAACCTCACCATGCGTAAGTCCGTTGCCAGTGCCTATTGTCAGGTCTTCGATAAGGACTTTGTGGCGCCGGCGAATATAGTCAGTTTTTATAAAAAAGCGCCCTTTAAAAAGTCCCTCTTACCATTAGCCGGATTCGATACCATCTTTATGCGTGCCAACCCGCCACTCGATCCCATTGCCCTTAATTTTTTAGACTCTGTACGTGAGCAGGTCTTTATTATGAATGATATTGACGGGCTGCGGATCGCCAACAATAAACTCTACACGGCCTCTTTCGATGATCCGCAAAACAAGTTCATACCTGTCACTCACGTTTCTAAAACACCGGAATACTTAGAAGAGGTATTAAAAGAATCAGCTACGGGTAAAATGATCATGAAACCGCTCGATGGCTATGGCGGGCAAGGTGTGATCCTGGTTGAAAAGCATGCACAAAAGAGCTTTCACTCCCTGCTGGAGTTCTATATCAACAGCGGCAAAGGCGGTAATTATGTCATTTTACAGGAGTATATCGAGGGTGCCGAACAGGGGGATATTCGTGTACTGATGCTTAATGGCGAGCCGATTGGCGCGATGAAGCGAATTCCGGCCAGCGGAGAAGTACGCGCCAATGTTCATGCCGGCGGCACCGTGGTTAAGCATACATTAACTAAGAATGAAAAAGCACTGTGCAAACAAATTGGTCCTAAACTGGTAAGGGATGGTTTGTTTTTTGTGGGCATTGATCTTATCAATGAAAAACTGATTGAGGTCAATGTGCAGAGCCCGGGCGGCATTATGCGTATTAACAAGCTGAACAATGTCAAGCTGCAGAAAAAAGTGATCGATTTTGTGGAAGGGGTAATCAATGCCAAAGAGGCATTAAGATTACGTAAAAATGAATTTAGAAAGGCGATTAGTGATGCTCACATTATCTGAGAAGGAATGCATTGCGTTAATCAATAAAGGCCAGCGTTTTCAGGCGGAAGTGGAAGGCGGTGCTTTTATTATTAAAATTGATGAATACTGTCCTATGGTTTGTGCAGCCGTTCATAATGGCCACAGATTGCGTCCGGAGCTTGAGAAAACATTCTTATTAAGCAAAGAGGAGCGTTTTTACGAAGAAGATCCTTATACCGATGAGCTGATCTCCTCCTTTCCGATTGTGCTGATTGGCAATGACTCGCGCTTTGAATATGATCTCAATCGCGCCAAAGCTCTATCGACTTATTTTAAGACCGCATGGGATAAGCAGGTCTGGCAGAAGCCCTTATCCCCCAAACAACGGGCACAAAGCCATGCTAAACATCAGTCTTTTTACAATGTTCTGGAAGCACTGATAACCCGCTTAGAAAAGTTATTTAACAACAGCATTATCTTTGATCTTCACTCTTATAATTATCAGAGAATAGAGCAGGATACACCGACCTTTAATATTGGTACTGCGCAAATTGATGTCGAACGCTGGCAGACCATTATTAAGCACTTTGAGAAACAGCTTAATCAAATAAAGCTGCCTAATATAGAGGTGCGTGCTGCCAGTGATGAAGTCTTTCAGGGGCGTGGTTATGTCATAACGCATATCAATGCCCATTTTGACAACACCCTGGTAATTCCTATTGAAGTCAAAAAAGTCTTTATGGACGAAACCAGCGGTGAGCTATATCCGCTGGTATTAGATGAGTTAAAAGCCGGGATCAAGCAGGCTATTTCTGAAACAGCCGCTCATTTTATGCGCCGCTTCGGCAAGCGTAAATCAATACGTGGCGCCGATATTCTTTCATCTTCACTGGCCCCGGAGATTATACTTCTGGATAAAAAATTAGCGGCCCTGTGTAAACATATCGAGACACTTAATTTTATCAACCCGATTAATATTGCCAGTGAACGGAAGAAGTTTTTTGCCCGAAAATGTTCAATTGCCCCTGACTTTAAATATAAACAGCTCAATATTAACCCGCATCAATTCCGGGAACAACTTTATAAGTTGCCCGTTGATAGTGTGATGGATGCCGATATACAAAAGCTTTACCGCCATGTTATTGACAACCTTGCAACAAAAATTAATTTGCTGACCTCTATCGGCAGCGATGATTTTGTCTATAACTCACTGCGTTATTATGGTGAGCCCGATGATAATGATATTGCCAATGCCGAGTTTTTATTACGCGCACCGGCAATTGCAAGTGAAGATACTGCTTATATTTTTGATGCCGACCACGCGGTTGCATTCTTTAAAGAAAAAGCACAGCAGTGGGGATTAAGCTGTAAGATCGAGAAGTCCGGACGCACTGTTGCTAAAGCCATGGTCAACAGTGAACGAAACTGCCTGATGATCAATAAGGATACGCTCTTCTCCAATGCCGAGCTGCAGGCTTACGCTTACCATGAGCTGGGTATTCATATGCTAACCACCATTAACGCTAAAAAAGGGCCATTAAAAGTGTTTGCCCTTGGTTTGTCCGGCAACACTCACACCCAAGAGGGGCTGGCCATCTTCAGTGAGTACTGCTCGGGTCATTTGACCTTAGGCCGCTTGAAAAACTTGGCTTTACGCGTCATTGCCGTTAAGTCTATGCTGACTAAAAAGGATTTTGTCAAAACCTATCAATACCTGGTCAACTATTATGATGTTGAACCACAACAGGCTTTCACCTTAACGGCGCGTGCTTACCGTGGTGGCGGTTTTACTAAAGATTTCCTGTATCTGAAAGGCTTCCGCGATATCGTTAATTTAAACAACGCAGAGCGTATTGAAGACCTTTTAGTCGGCAAAACAGGCTTACTGGATTTTGCGACTATTTCAGAAATGATTGATCGCAAACTAATCCCTAAACCCGCTCCGCTTTTTGAGCTGAAAGTGACTCAACAAGAGCCGCAGACGATTATTGATTATCTGGTGTCCGCTATTCGCTAAGCGTTACTTACCGATAAGCAACTCATTACAGGTAGCTGATATGCGGCGAGATAATGGCGAAACCGGATGGATGAATACACCTGAGATTAGGGTCAACAGACGCTATCACAGTTTTGCATCGAAAAACAGCTGAGCAGAGATACAGACTAAAAAGCCTGCAGATTTGCAGGCTTTTTGCCAGACAAAAGAGATCTTATTGTTTATGCCAGGCTTTAAGATCAATATCCAGATCAGAAAACTTGGCAGGGTCGAACACCGGATGCTCTGCGCCGCCTTTGAGTTGATCTTTATAATCTTTCAGCAGGCGGGTGGCTGTCGGGAACATCATCAGCAGGGCTAACAGGTTGACAATAGCCAGCACGCCCATCATAGGATCGGAGAAGAAGAACACCGCGGTTGCAGCTGGTGCTGTCGCGCCTATAAAGACAATGGCGATCACGGCAATACGCAGTGCGTGTACAGCACCTTTATTTTGCGACATAAAGGTCAGCGCGTTTTCACCTAAATAGTAGTTATAGATAACCGAGCTGAATGAGAACAGCAGGATAGCACCGGTAAGGAAGTACTGAGCCCAGCTACCAAAATGCGAAACCATAGACTGTTGCGTCAGTACCACTCCGTCAATACCTTCGGCACCCGGCACGTAAACATCGCCGAGCAGAATGATAAAGGCAGTGCAGCTGCAGACGATCATAGTGTCGATAAATACAGAAAGTGACTGGGTGATCCCCTGACTGACCGGGTGGGTTACGTCAGCTGTTGCAGCCACGTTGGGCGCCGAGCCCAGACCTGCTTCGTTAGAAAAAAGACCGCGGCGCAGACCTTGTGCCAATGCAGCCCCCATGCCGCCACTTACCACTTCCTCAAAACCAAGCGCATTGGATACGATAGTGCTGATAACCGCCGGGATCTCACCGAGATTCATCAGAATAACCACCAGCGCCATCGCGATATAGCTGACCGCCATAATAGGGACAACAACATCTGCAGCTTTAGCGATACGCTTAATACCGCCATAGATAATAAAGCCAACAATAATCGCCAGGAAGATACCTGTCCACATTCTGTCGATGCCCAAGCTGTCCTGCACGGCGTCTGCCACCGTATTGCCTTGAAAGGCATTAAAACCGATAGCGAATGAGGCGATAAGGCAGACCGCATAGACACTGGCCAGCCATTTGTAGCTTTCGCCAAGACCATGAATAATGGAGCGGGCCGGGCCACCACGGAATACACCATTTTCTTTGCGCTTGTAGAGCTGAGCAATAGAACATTCAACAAGACTTGTTGCCATTCCCACCAGCGCAACTGCCCACATCCAGAATACCGCACCCGGTCCACCTAAAGTAATGGCAACAGCAACACCGGCGATATTACCGCCGCCCACACGCCCACCAACGGACAGTAAAAGCGCTTCACGCCCGGAGATGGCATCTTTTGCAGCCGTTTGGTTTTTATTTAACAGCACACGGAACATGCGTCCGAAAAAAGAAAATTGTACAAACCCTGTGGCTAAGGTAAAAAATAAACCGAGAATAACTAGGAACGGGATCAGTGACCATCCCCAGGTAAGATCCCCAATGACCCCAAAAAATGATTCTATTAACTGCATCTTGCTTCCTTAAATTATTTATGTTTCTGCCTTGCAAAGTAATATTCGCTAGAATGTTAAATCTTCTAATGAATTTGAAAGGCTCAGGCAAGCGCCGTATTATACGCAAACGATGATCAGAAAAAATGTAATAAATCATTTAAAAGTAGCGCAGATGGCTGAAAAGACAAGATAACAAACAGAATTAAGAAGGAACATTAACTATAAAAAGCAAGAAAAACATACACTTTAGTACGAAACTGCAGGCATACTTTTAGCCAAACGGTTAGCCTAAAAGTATTCACAAGAAGAGAACAGGCGGTTATTTAAGTAATCAACACGCCTGTGAATACGTAAAAATATTAACCTTTTAACTTAGTTTTAAAGGCATTGAGCATTTTTAAAAGCAGTTCAATTTTAATCACTATTGTCGGCAAAAGCGTTTTGTAATGCTCTTCATTATCAACCTGAATCTCCTGTAGATCGGCAGCCAACTCTTCGACATAAGGCAGAAAGGTATCGGCATGATTTTTAAAAGGCGTATCATCTGTAAAAATATGCGTAAAGCCCCCTTTTTCCTGCTGGCGTAATAGCTCAAGCTGCTTATCCGCATCAACAGCTTTGTGGTAAATGATTTTTAAGTTTTCTTTTAACTGCTTAAGCACATTTTCTTTGCTCATTTTTTATTCCTATTTTATTCTGCTAAAAGCGCTACTTCGATTATAGCGAATTAATTATCGTTTTACTTTTTTCCCCAGCAATTTCCCGACTCAATTTCGGCACCAAATATCCAGGCAACGCCAGGGAGATCTGCTTAACCAGTAACTGTGCTTGTTTTTCCGGCATATCAAAATGCTCAGCCCCCTGCACCTTATCTAATAAAAACAGGTAGTAAGGCAGGATCCCCGCACTAAATAAAGCTTCACTGAGTTCAATCAGCGCCTGACCATTGTCATTGACCCCCTTTAACAGTACGCTTTGATTCAGGAGTTGTACACCCGCCTGCTGCAGCTGTGCAAGCGCTGCTCTAAGGGCGCTGTCAATCTCATTAGCATGGTTGATATGCAAGACAAAAACCACTTTAAAGCGGCTTTTTTTCAACAGCGCACATAACTCAGCGGTTATTCTGTTCGGCAGCACCACAGGCAGGCGGCTGTGAATACGCAAGCGGGTTAATTGCGGCAGTTGCTCCAGGGTAGTGACGACATAGTCTAAAAAACTATCCTTACTCATCAGCGGATCACCGCCACTTAAGATCACTTCATTAACTTCCGGATGCGCCTGAAGATAAGTGATAATTTCCTGCAGCTGTTGTTTATTAATATTATTATCCTGATAGGGAAAATGGCGGCGAAAACAGTAGCGACAGTTCACCGCGCAGCCGGATTTTAAAATCAGTAACACCCGGCTTTTGTATTTATGCAATAACCCCGGCAGCGCACTCTCATGCTCGCGCAGCGGATCTAAGCTATAGCCTTCGCTTATTAACTCTTCGTCATTAACGGGCAGGACCTGCCTTAACAGCGGATCGTCAATATTTCCTTTTTTCATCTTTTTGACAAAGGGGCGCGGCACCAGCATTGGAAAACCTTTACGTGCCTGCGCGCTTAATGGCACACTTTCCGGTGCTATTTGCAGGGATTGTAAAAGCTGTAGCGGATTTTTAAAGGCATTCGCGAGTTCTTTTTGCCAAGTAGGCAACTGAGCGGTATCATTCACGGTAATTATTTGTGTCATTTTTAAAATCCGATCATATAGAGGTTAATATGGGAACGTATAGTACCAGTGAATTTAAAGCAGGGCTAAAAATCATGCTCGATAAAGAGCCTTGCGCAATTATCGAAAATGAATATGTTAAACCAGGTAAAGGACAAGCATTTAACCGCGTTAAAGTGCGCCGCCTGTTATCAGGTAAAGTTGTTGAAAAGACATTTAAATCAGGCGAGTCCGTTGAGTCTGCGGATGTTATGGATATTGATCTGGCTTATCTTTACAGCGATGGTGAATTTTTCCATTTTATGAATAACGACACCTTTGAGCAGATTGCCGCGGATGAAAAAGCGGTTGGTGATGCAGCAAAATGGTTGGTTGAGCAGGATATCTGTACTATCACCACCTGGAATGACAGCCCGATTGCAGTTACACCACCGAACTTTGTTGAGCTTGAAGTAACAGATACAGATCCTGGCCTTAAAGGTGATACAGCAGGTACGGGTGGTAAACCAGCAACATTATCAACAGGTGCGGTTATTCGTGTACCTCTGTTTATTGCGATTGGCGAAGTGGTAAAAGTCGATACGCGCAGCGGCGAATATGTGGGTCGCGTAAAGAAATAAAATTTTCTGCGTTATAAACAATAAAAAAACCAGTTGCCTGCAACTGGTTTTTTTATTTCTGTTGATCCTCTATACCCGACTCGAAAGGGAATGCCATCCCTTCGTCAACATAACTTGAACTGAGCGCTCTGGATGGCTCTGAATCAAGTATATTAAAGTGGATTGGTATAGGTTAAGCGCACATCTGCAACAGCAGCGTAAAAACAAACACGCTAACAGCAAAAGCAAAACCGTAGCAGATCACCTGTTGTATATCTCGCCCCCGACTGACACCGAGATCATGTAAGCCATGAAAGATACGATGCAGGGTATGCCATAACGGTAAAGCGACTAAAACAAAAACAATAATCGCCCCATACCAGCTGGTCGCAAATCCATATACCTTTTCATAGCTCAGGTTTTCACTGTCCATAATCCCCAATGGGATCAACAATCCGGTGATCAGGATCATTACCGGAGTAATAAAAGCGGTCAGCATACCGCCAGCACCAAATAATCCCCAAAAAATAGGCTCATGGGAGCGTTGATAAGTTTTCTCTTTTGTATCTGACATATTCAAGCTCCTTTATAAGATAACAATCACTAGACAAAAGATAGTCACCGCCACAAAAGCACCATAATGTGCTGCAACAATTATTTTATCCTCAACCTTTCGACCTTTGATCCAGAGATCTGCAGCCTTAGGTGCAAGTGAGAACCAGGTAATAGTGTGGAACAGGGCAAAGATCAGCATAAGCAGATGCAGAATAATGGCCACAGGGCTCTGCAGCGCAGCTAACCAGGCATTAAAAGCTTCTTCTCCCTGACTAAGGCGCAACACTCCCCAGGCAAGGATCAGACTGTATAAGGTGATCCAGACACTGGTGCCTTCACGGATCATATATTTTGTATAAAAGATCTGCTTTAGCCACCAGTTAAGGGGCAGCTTGCGAGTATAAGGTTTACGCTTACTCTCGCCGGTATAAGGTTTACGTTTACTCATCACTCCCTCCTTAATCAGGTTTGAACATACCAATCATATAATCTTTACTGCTTTCAACCTTAAGCTGCTGAATCGCCGCTGCCGGATCCACATCCTTTGGACAGACAACCGAGCAATAGCCGACAAAGGTACAGCCCCAAACCCCTTCTTCCTGGTTGACTATCTTCATACGTTCAGCTTTACCATGATCACGACTGTCCCGGTTATAACGTGCAAGCAATGCTAAAATAGCCGGTCCCATAAACTTTTTATCTAACGCATATTGAGGACAGGCAGCGTAACAAAGCCCGCAGTTAATACACATTGAATATTGTTTATAGATAGCCATCTGCTCTGGGGTCTGCTTATATGCACCATCCTCTAAGCATTTCGGATTTTCTTCCGGGATAATATAAGGTTTGATCTCTTCCAGTTTTTCAATAAAAGTCATCCATTACCACCACAAGATCGCGTTCAATAGGAAAGTTAGCTAAAGGCTCTACAGTGATTTTTGCAGGGTAGTAGTCGCGCAGAAACGTTTTACAGCCTAATTTAGGGACGCCATTAACCATCATTCCACAGCTGCCGCAGATCGCCATACGGCAAGACCAGCGGAAGCTCAGGGTACTGTCGAGATGATCTTTAATATACTGCAGGCTTTCCAAAACAGACATATCTTCAGTGTAAGGAACTTCAAAGGTTTGCTTGAACGGTTTGTCATCTTCCTCCGGACGATAACGCAGTACGTCAAGTTCAATAGTTAATTCGCTCATTTAGCTTCCTCCTGTGCAGCAGCTTGTTGTGTGGCAGCTGCACCGTAAACACGTTCAGCAGGCTGACTTTTAGTAATAGTGACCGGGGAATAATCAATTTTCGGCGCTTGACCGGCTCGATAAAACGCTAGTGAATGTTTCAGGAAGTTGCTGTCATCACGTTGCTCAAAACCGTCAATACGCTGATGGGAGCCGCGCGACTCTTCACGTAAAATGGCACTGTGCGCCATCGCCTCTGCGGTATCAAGCAGGTAGCCAAGCTCCAGCGCGTATAAAAACTCGGTATTAAAAACACTTGATTTATCATTGATTTGAATATTTTTGTAACGCTCTTTGAGCTCCGCCAGTTTATCAATGGTTTTCTGCATCGACTCTTTAGTGCGGTAGATACCTACCCCCTCTTCCATGGAATCGCCCATCTCCTGACGAATATCAGCCATTTTTTCACTGCCGTCATTATGCAGTAATGCTTCGGTGCGGCGTATAATGTCTGCCGCCTGTACCTCCAGCACACTGCTCTCTATATGTGTCTGCTCACGGGCATAATTTGCAGCTTCCTGTCCAGCGAGCTGCCCGAATACCGCCAGCTCGGTGAGCGAGTTGGAGCCTAAGCGGTTTGCTCCATGCAGACCGATAGAGGCACATTCACCAATCGCGTATAAACCCGGCAAGCTTAGTGGCGGTTTTAGCGTCGGTTTCTATTCCGCCCATCGTATAATGCACAGTAGGGCGAACCGGAATCGGCTCATCTACCGGATCGACACCGACATAAGCTTTCGCAAGTTCACGGATAAAAGGTAATCGTTCATTGATTTTTTCTTCGCCCAAATGGCGAAGATCAAGGTGGACCACATCCCCGCGGGAGCCTTTAATGACATTGCCTTTTTGCTGCTCCTGCCAGAAACATTGGCTAAGTTTGTCGCGCGGCCCCAACTCCATATATTTATTTTTGGTTTCTCCAACAGGGATTTCCGGCCCGAGACCATAATCCTGCAGATAACGGTAACCATCTTTATTGACTAAAATACCACCTTCACCACGACAGCCTTCGGTCATTAAAATACCGGTACCCGGCAAGCCGGTGGGGTGATACTGGACAAATTCCATATCGCGCAGAGGTACCCCATGGCGATAAGCAAGCGACATGCCATCACCGGTAACAATACCGCCATTAGTATTATAACTATAAACCCGACCGGCTCCGCCCGTTGCTATAATCACTGACTTTGCCTGGATCAGCTTGGCTTCCCCTTCCGCAATATCGAGTAGTAAAAGCCCCTGCACTTTGTCATTCTCAATAAGCAGATCTAAGCAGAAGTGTTCATCAAAACGGGTGATCTTAGGGTATTTCAGTGAGGTCTGAAAAAGCGTATGCAGAATGTGAAAGCCGCTTTTATCAGCGGCAAACCAAGTGCGTTCTATTTTCATGCCACCAAAGGCACGGACATTAATCGAGCCATCCTCTTTACGGCTCCAGGGGCAGCCCCAGTGCTCCAGTTGAGTAAGCTGTTTAGCAGCATTCTCGACAAAATATTGCACTACATCCTGCTCGCATAACCAGTCGCCACCGGAAACGGTATCATTAAAATGGTTATCAAGTGAATCATGATCCTGAACAACACCTGCAGCACCGCCTTCAGCGGCTACGGTATGACTGCGCATAGGATAAACTTTAGAAATTAAAGCAACCTCAAGATCGGGATGGTTTTCTGCTATTTCAATGGCTGCTCGTAAACCTGAGCCGCCGGCACCAACAATGGCTACATCTGTTTTAATTATCTGCACACGCTATCTCCCATCAAAAATTTATGTAATTGACATAAGAATTTAGTTTATCAGTGATCTTTTAAAATTGCGTGAGAAAGCTAAAGTTTTTCAACATTATATATATAGCAGTTATGAATAAAGCGATGTCAAACAAAGTCACAGCCTATTAGGCATGTTTTATTTCTGAATGTAGCCATTATTGGTTAAACTAGCGGAAAAAAGGAAAAAAGATGGATTGGTTACCAAATGCAAGCATACAACAACTACAAAAACGGGCAAAAATAATACAAAGCATTCGCCATTTTTTTATCGAGCGCGGTTTATTGGAAGTAGAAACGCCCACCTTAAGCCAGTCTGGTGTCACCGATATTCATCTTTTCTGCTTTAAAACTTTTTTTATCGGCCCCGAGCTATCTTCAACAAAACAAACAGCTGCAGGTCTGCCTTTATACCTGCAGACATCGCCTGAGTTTCATATGAAACGCCTGCTAGCGGCGGGTAGTGGTTCTATCTTTCAAATCTGTAAAGCCTTCCGCAATGAAGAATCAGGACGTTTCCACAACCCTGAATTTACGCTGCTGGAGTGGTACCGGGTTGGATTTGATCACTTTTTGCTAATGGATGAAATGGAGCAGTTACTGCAACTGGTGCTTAACTGCGAAAAAGCACGTCGCTGCACATATCAAGAGGTATTTTTGGAAATACTCAATGTTGATCCGTTAACGGCTGATATAAAAGAATTAAAGAAAGCCGGCAGGCACTTAAAGTTAGGCGCTGTGTTGGATAATGAAACTGATAAAGATACTATACTGCAACTGCTGTTTTGCGTGGCCATCGAGCCGGTGATCGCTTTACATAAGCCATGCTTTGTCTATAACTTTCCGGCATCACAGGCAGCGCTGGCAAGAATATCTGCGGATGATCCCCGTGTTGCCGAGCGTTTTGAGGTGTACTACAAAGGGATTGAGCTGGCTAATGGCTTTCATGAATTAAGCGATGCACAGGAGCAGTTAAAGCGTTTTCAGGAAGATAACCGCTTACGTGGACTAAAAGGAATTGAAGAGATGCCGATCGATCAGCACTTTGTAAACTCACTTGAAAACCTGCCTGATTGCGCAGGAGTTGCATTGGGTATTGATCGCTTGATAATGTTGGCCACAGAGCAGAAACATATCGATAATGTCCTAAGTTTTGCAATCAGAGGAGCTTAACCAATATGGCAAAATTATGGCTGACAGAGCGTAGCTACAACTTTTGGGCGGCACTGATTCGAATTGCTTACTGGTTAGCGGCCATTTATCTTTCAACACTTTATCTGCAGCATTATGCACTGCAAAGTTGGTTTAAAATTGGACTGATGGCAATCAGTTTATTGTTTGTTATCGGTTTTTTTCTCTTAGCACGTATGCTTGATCACCTTTTTAAAACGCCAAAAGTTTAATAATAGGTTTTGCTACTACACTTTAGTTAAAACTCAAATAGCCAGATGAGGTACTTATGCCAATAGAAAAAGTGAAATCGGAGTTTAAAAAGTTAACTGATATTTTAAATGAAGAGCCGATTGCCGATGAGTGTACTGCCAGTGAATTAAAGCAGGTACATGATCAGCTGCAAGAAGCAATAAAATCACGCGACCCCGCACAACTTATTCGCGAGAAAAAAATTGCAGAGCAACTTATCCTCTTTGAAGAAACCAACCCTGCTATTGGCAAAGTAGTTAAAGATCTAATAAACGCATTGTCAGGCATGGGAATATAATCGCTTAGCTTATGCGAGCCGATGGCGATGGTCAGGGTTCGCTGAGCTTATCCGCTCATGACCCCAGGCTGTCGTCTGATTCGCCCTACTCTACATGGGGAGGATAATGCCTACGGCATGCTATCTACCTTCCCCATGCGAGAGCAGGTCAAAAGCTAAAGCCGTAATAACGAAAAAATCCCTGCTGGTATCAGATTGCCTAGTTTGTGCGAGCCGATGGCGATGGTCAGGACTCGCGGGGCTCGTCCGCTCGTGCCCCATCGCTGTCGCGATACTCGCCCTACTATCACATGAAAGGAAACTACAGGGCTCGCAGTGCTCACCCGCTCGTGATACATCGCTGTCGCGATACTCGCCCTACGGCATGCTGTCTACCTTTCCCATGTGATAGTAGTTCGTCTTTTATCAAGCGCCTAATACGCAAAAAGCCCAGTCAGAAATGATACCATTCCGCATAACTAATTGATCAGATTCATCCAGTCTCTGGTACACATTTTCATTACTCTTTTAACATCACTCACAAAATCATTCCACGCATCACATACCGAATCAACGATGGATTCATAACCACTAAAGCAGCGATTAGCTAAATGATGTTGACGTAACCAGCTCCAAACCTGCTCTATTGGGTTTAACTCTGGTGAATAGGGAGGAAGCTTAATAATACTCAGGTTAGTAAACTCCACAGCAATATCATCAGTATGCCACCCCGCGCCATCCATGATAACAATGGCATGTCTATCGATCGGGGTCTTATCTGATATTTGCTGTAGGTGTGAACGCATAATGTCTTTATTCACGTAAGGTACAACTATGGCTTCTGATGCACCGTTTGTGACACAGACAGAGCCAAAAAGGTAAGCATACTCAAACTGTTGCTGCTTTACCGCCAATGGACGGCTTCCTGTTTCAGCCCACAAATGCGTTGTTGTATTTTGTTGTCCAAACCTTGCTTCATCTTGAACCCATATGTCAACACTATCTAAGGCAATAGATCCTGGTATTTTAAGGATCGTTTTTATTTGGAATTTTTTTTAAAGTCTTCTTGTGCTTCAATAGATTGTTTAGGGTGCTTAGATCGAGATGTGATCCAAGAAAATCCTAACCGATGAAGTAATTTATACACACTTGATAGATGGTAGTGAACCCCAAAACTATCAGTGATATAAGATTGAATTTCAGTTCCAACTAATCGTCCGCCAGCGCTACTTTTGGCAGCATTCTTAACATAATCAATTAGTTGTTTGCATTGCGCTTCAGATAGCCGTACTGGCCGACCTGTTGTTTTTTTATCTACCAACCCTTCTAACCCGTTTTTATGGTATTGAGATATCCATTTATTGACACTTGTACGGCTAACTTTCAGAAATTTAGCAATGTCAGTACGAGAATGGCCTTCTTGAAAATGTGCTAATGCCAAATACCGAAGTTTAAGACGGACGCTTTGATGGGTTTTTGCTAATTCAGAAAAATTATGTTTTGGCATACGTTACCAATAGAGTGTAAGTAATTAATAATTAAAATCTATTAGATCACATAATTAAGCGGAATGGTATGACTGGGCTTTTTGCGTATTAGGCGCTTGGCGATGGTCAGGCTTCGCAGTGCTCAGCCGCTCGTGCCCCTTGCCTATCGGCAAACTCGCCCTACTCTCTACGTAGGTCATCATAAATCATCAGAATTAAAAAAACCCAGTAAAAAAAGACCTACTGGGTTTATTTAATTAGGCGCTTGGCGATGACCTACTCTCACATGGGGAAACCCCACACTACCATCGGCGCAGCTGCGTTTCACTTCTGAGTTCGGCATGGATTCAGGTGGGACCACAGCGCTATTGTCGCCAAGCATAAAAGTTTAATTAGAAAAGCTAATGTTCAATTTGTTCGTTTAATCAATTTTGTAAAAACAGGTTTCGCAAGCTTATTTATAGTCTTTCGACTTATCTTGGTCACTTACCTGACTCTCGCATTTTCAAGGGGAAGATTAAGTATCTTCCCTGGGATAAAAGTTGCATATTAGGTCAGTCCAATACTCCATGGCATTGTTACCTGAACCTCGCATTCTCAAAGAGAAGATTGAGTATCTTCTCTGAGAGTCTTTGCTTATTGAGTCAAGCCAATACTCTTAGGTATTGTATGGTTAAGCCTCACGGGTAATTAGTACAAGTTAGCTCAATGCGTTACCGCACTTACACACCTTGCCTATCAACGTTGTAGTCTCCAACGGCCCTTTAGGGGACTCAAGGTCCCAGTGAGAACTCATCTTGAGGCTCGCTTCCCGCTTAGATGCTTTCAGCGGTTATCGATTCCGAACGTAGCTACCGGGCAATGCGTCTGGCGACACAACCCGAACACCAGCGGTTCGTCCACTCCGGTCCTCTCGTACTAGGAGCAGCTCCTCTCAATTCTCAAACGCCCACGGCAGATAGGGACCGAACTGTCTCACGACGTTCTAAACCCCAGCTCGCGTACCACTTTAAATGGCGAACAGCCATACCCTTGGGACCGACTTCAGCCCCAGGATGTGATGAGCCGACATCGAGGTGCCAAAACACCGCCGTCGATATGAACTCTTGGGCGGTATCAGCCTGTTATCCCCGGAGTACCTTTTATCCGTTGAGCGATGGCCCTTCCATTCAGAACCACCGGATCACTATGACCTACTTTCGTACCTGCTCGACGTGTCTGTCTCGCAGTTAAGCTGGCTTATACCATTGTACTAACCTCACGATGTCCGACCGTGATTAGCCAACCTTCGTACTCCTCCGTTACTCTTTGGGAGGAGGACCGCCCCAGTCAAACTACCCACCAAACAGTGTCCCAAACCCCGGTTCAGGGGCCATGGTTAGAACTCAAAACATACAAGGGTGGTATTTCAAGGATGGCTCCATGACATCTGGCGACGCCACTTCAAAGCCTCCCACCTATCCTACACATGTAGGCTCTAAGTTCACTGCTAAGCTGTAGTAAAGGTTCACGGGGTCTTTCCGTCTAGCCGCGGGTACACTGCATCTTCACAGCGATTTCAACTTCACTGAGTCTCGGGTGGAGACAGCATGGCCATCATTACGCCATTCGTGCAGGTCGGAACTTACCCGACAAGGAATTTCGCTACCTTAGGACCGTTATAGTTACGGCCGCCGTTTACCGGGGCTTCGATCAAGAGCGTCGACCTAAGTCTAACCCCATCAATTAACCTTCCGGCACCGGGCAGGCGTCACACCCTATACGTCATCTTACGATTTTGCAGAGTGCTGTGTTTTTAATAAACAGTTGCAGCCATCTGGTATCTTCGGCCGACAGCAGCTAAATCCGCAAGGGACATCACCGTCATCGGCGTACCTTCTCCCGAAGTTACGGTACCATTTTGCCTAGTTCCTTCACCCGAGTTCTCTCAAGCGCCTTGGTATTCTCTACCTGACCACCTGTGTCGGTTTGGGGTACGATCCTTTATTATCTGAAGCTTAGAGACTTTTCCTGGAAGTAGGGCATCAATGACTTCACTACCGTAGTAGCTCGACATCGTGTCTCAGCGTTAACAGAAACCCGGATTTACCTAAGTCTCCCGCCTACGCACTTGAACCTGGACAACCATCGCCAGGCCCACCTAGCCTTCTCCGTCCTCCCATCGCAATAATAAAGGGTACGGGAATATTAACCCGTTTCCCATCGACTACGCCTGTCGGCCTCGTCTTAGGGGTCGACTCACCCTGCCCCGATTAACGTTGGACAGGAACCCTTGGTCTTCCGGCGGGGAGGTTTTTCACCCCCCTTATCGTTACTCATGTCAACATTCGCACTTCTGATACCTCCAGGATGCCTTACAGCTTTCCCTTCGACGGCTTACAGAACGCTCCTCTACCATGCGCATAAATGCGCATCCGCAGCTTCGGTGATATGTTTAGCCCCGTTAAATCTTCCGCGCAGACCGACTCGACCAGTGAGCTATTACGCTTTCTTTAAAGGATGGCTGCTTCTAAGCCAACCTCCTGGCTGTCTGAGCCTTTCCACATCGTTTCCCACTTAACATATACTTTGGGACCTTAGCTGGCGGTCTGGGTTGTTTCCCTTTCCACGACGGACGTTAGCACCCGCCGTGTGTCTCCCGTGATTGCACTTGTTGGTATTCGGAGTTTGCATGGGGTTGGTAAGTCGGGATGACCCCCTAGCCCAAACAGTGCTCTACCCCCAACAGTGATACACGAGGCGCTACCTAAATAGCTTTCGAGGAGAACCAGCTATCTCTTGGTTTGATTGGCCTTTCACCCCCAGCCACAAGTCATCCCCTAATTTTTCAACATTAGTGGGTTCGGTCCTCCAGTTGATGTTACTCAACCTTCAACCTGCTCATGGCTAGATCACCAAGTTTCGGGTCTAATCCCAGCAACTATTCGCCCAGTTAAGACTCGGTTTCCCTACGGCTCCCCTAAACGGTTAACCTTGCTACTGAAATTAAGTCGTTGACCCATTATACAAAAGGTACGCAGTCACGGAATAAATCCGCTCCTACTGCTTGTACGTACACGGTTTCAGGTTCTATTTCACTCCCCTCACAGGGGTTCTTTTCGCCTTTCCCTCACGGTACTGGTTCACTATCGGTCAATTAGGAGTATTTAGCCTTGGAGGATGGTCCCCCCATCTTCAGTCAGAATTTCTCGTGTTCCGACCTACTCGTTTTCACTTATAAAAGATTGTCGTATACGGGACTATCACCCTGTATCGTGGCACTTTCCAGAGCCTTCTACTAATCGATTATAAGCTTAAGGGCTGGCCCGATTTCGCTCGCCGCTACTTTCGGGATCTCGGTTGATTTCTTTTCCTGAGGGTACTTAGATGTTTCAGTTCCCCTCGTTCGCTTCGACTGGCTATGTATTCACCAGCCGATGACACTAAGTGCCGGGTTGCCCCATTCGGAGATTCCAGGATATAACGCATGTTATCAACTCCCCTGGACTTATCGCAGATTACCACGTCCTTCATCGCCTCTAATTGCCTAGGCATCCACCGTGCACGCTTATTCACTTAACCATACAATACCTAAAAAATACTGTATGTTGTTTCCAAGACGCTTGCGATCCTCATATTTTACAATATGAAAAAACACATTCGTTTTTTCGTGCACCTATCAGTTACAAGTAACTGAGTAGATACGTACTTATTTTTGCTTGATTACAATTACTAAGATAAATCTTAATAATTGAGAACAATTTCGTTTGTTTATCATTGTGTAACCTAAGTTACCTATGATAAACAGAACTTTATCAGCTTTCCTAATTGTTAAAGAGCAGTGTTAAAAACACTTAATAATTATTCTTAACAGAACAGTTATTAAGTATCTTTTAAAGAATTTTTACACCGAAGGTGTAAAAAGAAACACTTAAAACGTAAACTTAAATCCGAGTAAAGAATATAAGAAAACATTAAGTATGTTTTCGCATGGCAGTGGTATCCCCAAGGGGATTTGAACCCCTGTTACCGCCGTGAAAGGGCGGTGTCCTAGGCCTCTAGACGATGGGGACCCAAAACTACGTGCACTTCATCATTTCAATCAAACAATCTGTGTGAACACTCAAGGTAATATGTTTCGATACGTAAGGAGGTGATCCAGCCCCAGGTTCCCCTAGGGCTACCTTGTTACGACTTCACCCCAGTCATGAACCACACCGTGGTCATCGCCATCCCGAAGGTTAAGCTAATGACTTCTGGTGCAGCCCACTCCCATGGTGTGACGGGCGGTGTGTACAAGGCCCGGGAACGTATTCACCGCGGCATTCTGATCCGCGATTACTAGCGATTCCAACTTCACGGAGTCGAGTTGCAGACTCCGATCCGGACTACGACAAACTTTATGAGATTCGCATACCCTCGCAGGTTAGCAACCCTTTGTATTTGCCATTGTAGCACGTGTGTAGCCCATCCCGTAAGGGCCATGATGACTTGACGTCGTCCCCACCTTCCTCCGGTTTATCACCGGCAGTCTCCCTAGAGTTCCCACCATGACGTGCTGGCAACTAAGGATAAGGGTTGCGCTCGTTGCGGGACTTAACCCAACATTTCACAACACGAGCTGACGACAGCCATGCAGCACCTGTCTCAGAGCTCCCGAAGGCACTCTACTATCTCTAACAGATTCTCTGGATGTCAAGGGATGGTAAGGTTCTTCGCGTTGCATCGAATTAAACCACATGCTCCACCGCTTGTGCGGGCCCCCGTCAATTCATTTGAGTTTTAACCTTGCGGCCGTACTCCCCAGGCGGTCTATTTAATGCGTTAGCTTTGAAACCCACGGCATATAGCCACAAACTTCTAATAGACATCGTTTACTGCGTGGACTACCGGGGTATCTAATCCCGTTTGCTCCCCACGCCTTCGCGCCTCAGTGTCAGTCTCTGTCCAGGTGGCCGCCTTCGCCACTGGTATTCCTTCAGATCTCTACGCATTTCACCGCTACACCTGAAATTCTACCACCCTCTACAAAACTCTAGTCAACCAGTTTCAAATGCAGTTCCAAGGTTGAGCCCTGGGCTTTCACATCTGACTTAATTAACCACCTACGCGCGCTTTACGCCCAGTAATTCCGATTAACGCTCGCACCCTCCGTATTACCGCGGCTGCTGGCACGGAGTTAGCCGGTGCTTCTTCTGCGAGTAACGTCACAGATGATGGATATTAACCATCACCCTTTCCTCCTCGCTGAAAGTGCTTTACAACCCGAAAGCCTTCTTCACACACGCGGCATGGCTGCATCAGGGTTTCCCCCATTGTGCAATATTCCCCACTGCTGCCTCCCGTAGGAGTCTGGACCGTGTCTCAGTTCCAGTGTGGCTGGTCATCCTCTAAGACCAGCTAGGGATCGAAGCCTTGGTAAGCCATTACCTTACCAACTAGCTAATCCCACTTGGGCTCATCTTGTTGCGATAGCATATAAATAGAGGCCACCTTTGCTCCGAAGAGATTATGCGGTATTAGCAGTCGTTTCCAACTGTTGTCCCCCACAACAAGGCAAATTCCCAAGCATTACTCACCCGTCCGCCACTCGTCAGCAAAAGTGCAAGCACTTCTCTGTTACCGTTCGACTTGCATGTGTTAAGCCTGCCGCCAGCGTTCAATCTGAGCCATGATCAAACTCTTCAATTTAAAGTTTAATGTGCAACCTAAGTTGCGACTCAATATTACTGACTAAAACTAATTGCCACTTACCTGAATAAGTAACGATTTGTTATTCTGAATTAATGAATTAATTCGTGTGTCATTCTATTGATGATACCTAACTGAGTTAGGATTTTGATTTTTGAAATCATATCAACAATGAATGTCCACACAGATTGTTTGATTAAATTGTTAAAGAGCTTGCCTTTCGGCGAGGTGCGTATCTTACGCAACTCTCAAACGATGTCAACATTTTATTTTTAAAATATAATTTAAAAATTTAACTCTTTCGCTCTCAGAAAGCGGTTTGACTTGCGTCGTTCCGTTTCCGTGGATGCGCATTATAGAGATCCAGAACACATTGGCAAGCGTTTATTTACAATATTTTCAATTAAATCAGCGAGCGCTTATTTAGCAAACAATACGCTTATTTTTCATCTGAAAAACGCTACTTTTTCAAGCTTTCATATTGCTTCGTATTGAATGACGGTTTCCGCTGTTAACTATTAGCCACATCGAGTAGGGTGAGGCTTTATGCCTCATCCCTCTCACAGAACCGTACGTACGGACCTCGTATACGGCTCATGTATTCTCAGATTCCATCATCGCGTCTTCACAAACGCTGATGGAGCAAGCCAACCGGTACTCACATTTTCTATATTATACAAACCAAGTTCTTCCAACCAACTGTTCGGCATGGCATAGCTCGATAAGGGGCTTCTGGAATTTCGCCACGAGTTCATCTTTATGAACTTAAAGGGTGGCGTGTATTTCAGCTGCTTTAACCGTCGATGCAACCTGCTCGGCTTCTTCCACAGTTTAAGCTGTATTGCCCTTAACCTTCGCCTGATCCAGCCGGCTAATCGTTTTAACTCACGTTTGCAATTGGCGATACTGAAGTAGTTTACAAAACCCCGTATGACCGGATTAAGCCGTTTGATCACTTCGGCTAGGTTTTGACCACCATTGCGTTTTGTTAACGCTTTAACCTTTACTTTAAAGCCTTGAAGCTTGGATGGTTGTATCCGCGTGTAGCGGCTACCTATCTCCACGCCTAAGAATTTAACCCCATTATCGCTATGCGCTATGTGGGTTTTCTTCTTGTTGACCGTCAGTTTCAGGTCTTTTTCCAGTATCTGCGTCGCTTGCGTTAAGGCGTTCTCGGCGGCTCTTTCTGTATTACACAGGATCAGGATGTCGTCAGCGTAACGCACTATTCGGTGCTGACGCTTTTTCATCTCTTGATCAAACGCATCGAGGTAGATATTTGCAATAAGCGGACTGATAACGCCCCCTTGCGGACTGCCTACCCGGCTCGCTTCCCAGTTCTTGCCAATCATGACGCCACTTTTTAAAAACTGAGTGATCAGTTTTAAAATGCTACCGTCTGTTACCCGTCTTTGAATGCTTTTTATGATCAACTGGTGATCAAGCAGGTCAAAACACTTCGACAGATCCATATCCACTACCCATTGACGTTCATATTTACGCATAAATACGGTCGCTTTACTGATAGCGTCGTGGCAACTTCGCTCCGGTCGATATCCATAGCTTGATGGATGGAATCCCGGTTCGAAAATCGGTTGGAGTATGTTTAATAGCGTTTGTTGTACTATTCGGTCTCGAACTGCGGGGATACCCAATAATCTCACACCACCATCATCTTTGGGGATCTCCACCCGCTTGACGGCCTGCGCGCGATACTGTTTAGTTTGCAGTTCGAATTGCAGTTGTTTTAAGTTTATTTCCAGATCCTCGGCAAAATCACCTATGGACTGCCTATCTATTCCGGCTGCTCCTTTGGCGCTTTTGACCTTTTTGAACCCCTTGTACAAGTTGTTGATGTCCAGCATCTGCTGATACAAGCTGTAATAAACTCTCACTTAATTGCCCTTGCTTGCGATATGTCCGGTCGCTGTCCTTTATCCTATCGTTCGATTCTTCATTGCCACATTAGGTGTGCTAGCCCATCGGCAATCTGCCTAAGCGGTATGCAATTACTCCGTTGCTCAGCCCTTTCTTCTCAGCGTCCACATTTCTGTTTAGCCGTCATGTTAGGCCTGCTTTCGTCAAAGCACTTGTAAGCCGATAGTTTAAATTCGGCACTTTTCATATACTTAAAGAATACTTCCCCCCTTCGCAATCAATTAAAGCTTTTGACTTAAATTGACTCTATCTGACATCATGCAGATAGTCGGCTTGGTTTTATCCTCCACACCATTACTGGCTTTCATCGGCCTAGCCTTATTCACTACTACGGGTTCATCTGCCACCTCACACTCATGCTAACCTTGAGTCACCTCTTGAGATAATATGTCCAGTCCTTCGGATTGGATGCAGTGTCAGGCTTCCCCAGTTATTACACTGACTCCCTGTTAGAAATGCCACCCTCAAGCACAGCATAGGTCTGACTGAGTATCGGGCTTCGCGCTATTTTGGACGCTTACCCACCCATGCTGCCGAAACAGGTTACGGTTAGTTGTGTATCTCTAACTTCCTATGGCTTCCTTCAGACCCTGTCGTTGGCCAACAACGCCCTTGCCATTCGGATTATCTTCCCCTCAGTCGGGGTGATCTCACTTTCTTGCAAGTGAGCGGGTTTGCCAGCTTTGCTGGGCAAACAAAAAAAGGAGCTTTCGCTCCTTTATTTATCGTTACTATGAATTACTTTTATTTTTCGTAAAGGCACAGGTATGCAGTTTGTACTGCTACTTTAACATCAAAGCTTTTATTCGCTTCTACTATAAATGTTTCACCGGCATTAAATGTTTGCCAATCCGTTGCACCTGGCAGTTTTACTGTCAACGCACCACTCACCACTGACATATATTCTTTCGCATCGGTAGCAAAGGTATACTCCCCTACTTCCATCACACCGACGGTTGCCGGTAATGTTTCAGTCTGAAAGGCAATTGATTTTACGTTTCCATCGAAATATTCATTAGCTTCAAAGCTCATTGTCTATCCTTTATATGCAGTGTATTTACCAGTCATTATGAACAAGGCAAGTTTAAAACTCAAGCTGTTAAGCTTTAGTTTCGAATTCAGCCTGCATTGATTCAATGGTTTCCTGTGCTTCTATCCAATTCATTTCAGCTTCTTCAAGCGCTTCTTTTTTTTCCGCTTGTTCTTTTAAGAGTTCGGTTAAACGGGCCTTTTGCGAATGCTCATACAGAGCCGGGTCCGCCAGCTGAGCTTCCATTGCCTCTAATGCTAAGCTTAATTTATCCATCAACTGCTCTGAACTGCTTAACTGCTTTTTATAAGGTGTTAATTTTTTACGAAACTCAGCTTCAAGACGTTTCTGCTCTTTACGATTTACACTTGCAGAATTGTTTTTTTCAATCTCTTGAGCGGGTTGTTTTTCAACTTTCTGCTGCTCTGCCAGCCATTTGTGATAATCATCTAAATCACCAGTAAAAGGCTCAACTTTTTTATCGTGCACCAGATAGAGATCATCTGTTGTGGTGCGTAATAGATGACGATCATGGGAAACCACTACCATTGCCCCTTCAAATGCCTGCAATGCAACCGTTAGTGCATGGCGCATCTCCAGGTCGAGGTGGTTGGTTGGCTCATCGAGTAATAGCAGATTAGGCTTTTGCCACACTAACAGTGCCAAAACTAAGCGCGCTTTTTCTCCTCCGGAAAAGGGAGCCACTTTTTCTAATGCTTTGTCACCTTGAAAACCAAAGCTGCCGAGAAAGTTTCGTAACGGCAGCTCTTTTTCATCAGGAGCCAGCCGTGAAAGATGATCCAGCGGTGTTTCATCTAAACGTAAAAATTCGAGCTGATGCTGTGCAAAATAGCCGATCTTAGCATTTGGGTTGATCGCTAACTTACCGGAAAAGGGTTTTAACTCATTGGCCAGCAGTTTAATCAGGGTCGACTTACCGGCCCCATTTCGCCCTAACAGGCCAATACGGCTTCCCGGTACCAGGTTTAACTTAATCTTATCCAGGATCAGCAATTCATCATAACCCGCACTTACCTTTTCTAAGGTTAATAGTGGCATCGGCAGTGCATCCGGCTTTCTAAATGAGAAACTAAATTGGCTGTCGACATGCGCAGGCAGTAGCTCTTCCATTTTTTCCAGCGCTTTAATGCGGCTTTGTGCCTGCTTGGCTTTGCTGGCTTTATAGCGGAAACGATCGATATAGCTGTGCATATGGCTTATCTGCTTTTGCTGCTTTTCGTAGGAAGCTTGCTGCTGTGCCAGTTTTTCGGCACGCTGGCGTTCAAAACTTGTATAGTTGCCGGTATATTCATGCAGCTGTTGCTGCTCAATGTGAATAATTTTATCGACCACGGAATCAATAAAGTCACGGTCATGAGAAATAAGGATCAAGGTTCCGGGATATTGGCGCAGCCAGCGCTCTAACCAAATGACCGCATCTAAATCAAGGTGGTTGGTTGGCTCATCCAGTAACAGCAGATCTGAAGGACAAAGTAATGCCTGCGCCAGGTTTAAACGCATACGCCAGCCGCCGGAAAAGTCACTGACACTGCGCTCTTGCGCCTGCTGCGAGAACCCTAAACCGGCAAGCAGTTCAGCGGCACGCGATTCAATGGTATATCCTCCGGCATTATCAAGCTGAATATGCAGTTCGGCGATCTTAGTGCCGTCATTTTTAGCTTCCGCATCACGCAACTGTTGCTGCAACAAGCGAAAATGCGTGTCGCCATCAATCACATATTGCAGCGCATTTTTATTCAATGCCGGCGTTTCCTGGGCCACGCTGGCAAGACGCCAATGCGCCGGAATCGTCAAATCGCCATTATCAACCTGGGCCTGTTTTTTTAACAGCGTAAAAAAGCTCGATTTACCGCACCCATTTGCTCCGACTAAGCCTACCTTCTGGCGCGGATTGACTGTTGCACTGGCATTTTTCAGCAAAGGTTTACCACCGCGTATGAATTCAATATTACTGGCAACAATCATAAATAAAATTTCTCAATCTAAAGGTAAGGATAAAACAGCTAGAGATAATAGCGAATTTTACAAAATTGAGCCATAGCTGCTGTTAATGAAAGGCAATTTGTTTACCTACGCAAATAAATTAGGCCTGGCAATACGGCTACTCAAAGTGCAGTGAGCTTGACACTGCTGCCCGGACATTAGAAAATGCAGCAAATGGCTATTTTGTGTGCAATATTCAATAATGCCGATAAGCCGCTCCGCTTCAGGTCAAAATTGTGCAGCAAAGCCGCTTTTTCGCTCCTGCTGCGACTGGACAAAATTAATAACAGTGAGATATAAAATGAAAATCCAAAAAAATTCCGTAGTTTCAATTCACTTTGGTGTTGCTGAAGTTGACGGTAACGCATTAGATAGCACAGAAAATGGCGCACCACTTGAATATATTCAAGGCTCGCATTATTTAGTTCCGGGTTTAGAAGCGGAGTTAGAAGGCAAAGAAGTGGGTGATAAGTTCGATATTAAACTGGAAGCGGAACAAGCATACGGTCCGTTTCAGGAAGAACTTGTACAAGAGGTACCACGCTCTTTATTTGAAGGCATCGATGAAGTTGAAGTGGGCATGTCTTTTCATGCAGAAAGCGACCAGGGCCCCCGTACAGTTGAAGTCACTGCAGTTAATGATGAAACGGTAAGCATTGATGCCAATCATCCGCTTGCTGGTATGGCTTTACAATTTGTCGGTGAAGTAGTTGGAATCCGCACAGCTACCGCTGAAGAGCTTGAACACGGCCATGTCCACCAGGCAGGTGGCTGCGGCGGCCATGCTCATGAACACGAAGCAGATCATAAGTGTTGTGGTGGCGATAAGAGCAAACATGCAGAAGGCGAAAGCTGTTGTGGCGGCGGTGGCTGTCATTAATAGTTAGCAGAAAAAAATTTAAATGCGCAGCATTTGCTAAAATGCTGTGCATTTATAGCCTCCACTTACTCTTACACAATCCCCACAACTCAATGTACCTTACCCATTACCCATTACCCATTACCCATTACCCATTACCCATTACCCATTACCCATTACCCATTAAAGAGAACAACATACCGCTCAGCAAATAAATAGCTCATGCGCTGAATTGTTAAATATTTTTGCAGCCCACTCGGCAATAACAACCGCTTTTCTCCTGGACAGTAACACGACAATACACAGCTTGTTCTATACTCATTGTCTCTCTCTTTTATTAAGGGCGTTTTTGTGAAATTAGCCTGGCAATGGCTGCTGCAACATTTACAGCATGTGATCGAGCAGCTGCTGCCCGCACAATGCTTGCTGTGCCGCTTACCAAGCAATAATAAACTTATCTGCCGGCATTGCCAAAAGGCTTTACTGCAGGAGCGGCCTTGTTGCGCTCACTGCGGATTAACCTTGCCTGAAACGCAAGCTTTCTGCGGTGATTGCTTGAAAAAAGCCCATCTTTTTACGCAACTGCATGCATTGGCTGATTATCAGCAGCCATATTCGCGTCTGATTAAAAACTTTAAATATAAAAAACAACTGCTTAATGGTGAGTTGTTGGCATTACTACTGATAAAATCACTGACCCGCAGTAACACACGGCAACAAATTTCCAAGGTTGATTACTTATTACCTGTGCCTTTGCATCAACACAAGCTGCAGCAGCGCGGCTTTAATCAAGCACAACTGCTCGCCCAACAGCTATCCCGACAACTAAATCTTCCTCTGTTACAGGACACGGTACAACGCCATAAACACACAGCAGCCCAGGAAGGTCTTTCTGCAGCAGCCAGAAAGTCCAACCTGAGCAATGCTTTTCGTCTGTCTCCTGAGCAGAAAGCGAAATTATCCGGCGCTTACATTGTTATTATTGATGATGTTGTGACGACAGGGGCAACCGTCAATAGTTTATGCCGAATTTTATTACAGGCGGGGGTTAAACGTGTCGATGTCTGGTGTCTGTGCAGAACCGTATTAGCAGATAAATAGCTAGAAAATTACACGGGTTGGTATTAAGATTAATCCCCGTTATAATGATTGAGCAAATGACTCAAGATTAAAGGTTTAGCCATGATTGAAATTACCCCTGCAGCACAAGCACATTTTAAAAAGTTACTCGAACCACAAAAAGAAGGTACAGGCATTCGCGTGTTTGTTATCAATCCAGGCACACCGAAAGCAGAGTGCGGTGTTTCTTACTGCCCGCCGGAAGCAGTTGAAAGCAGTGATACTCAGCTTAACTATGATGCCTTTGACGCATTCATTGATGATGTCAGCTTACCTTTTTTAGAAGAGGCCTTTATCGACCTGGTGGAAGAAGAAACAGGCACGCAACTGACACTGAAAGCACCCAACGCGAAAATGCGTAAAGTAAAAGATGACGCGCCATTACAGGAGCGTATTGAATATATAATTCAGGTACAGATCAACCCGCAACTTGCCAGCCATGGCGGATTTATCAAGCTTATTGAGGTCACAGAAGATAATGTAGCAGTAATTGAATTTGGCGGCGGCTGTAACGGTTGTTCTCAGGTTGATTTAACATTAAAAGACGGTATTGAAAAAGAACTTTTAGAAGAATTTTCCGGTGAGTTAAATGCCGTGCGCGATATCACCGAGCATCAAAGCGGTGAGCATTCCTTCTATAAATAAAACAATAGTTTCGTTGAAAATAAGCAATAAGCAGTTGTCACTGCTTATTGCTTCAGCAAAAATAGAATAATTATATATTTCCAATACCCTAGCAAAACAAAAACAAATGATTTGCAAGACTTTTATTTCATAAGCAGATCAAAAACCATTCTTTTTTATCAATTTGAGCCCCAGGTCAAAATAACACGGGCGTTTTCTGAACAGATCAAGTAGAATGCGCTCCCTTGTAAAAAGGAACTCCCTTTTAACGATGTGAAATATTCAGATTAAACCTATTATGCGGTTGATAACGCAAGAGTTAAGAGATGGTTTCAGTTATTTAACTGAAGTGATTGATGTGCCGTAGGTATAGGCTGAATTTAGTGTATTTAAGTTGCTTAGATACAGATTTAAACTGAACTCATGAGGCCACTATGTCAGAGTCAAAAACCCCAGAACAAACAACAACTTTCTCAGAACTGAACCTACCAGCAGAAATTCTTCAGGTTGTTTCTGAACTAGGTTACGAAACACCTTCCCCCATTCAGGCACAATGTATTCCGCACCTTTTAAACGGTGAAGATGTGTTAGGTCTTGCGCAGACAGGTACAGGTAAAACCGCTGCTTTTGCCTTACCTTTATTAGCGAACATTGATATTACATCGAAAAAACCACAAGTATTAGTATTAGCACCAACACGTGAACTTGCTATTCAAGTGGCAGAAGCATTCCAGTCATACTCTCGTCATCTACGCGGTTTCCACGTTATGCCTATTTATGGCGGTCAGAGCTATAATATTCAGTTTAAACAGCTAAACCGTGGCCCACAAGTTGTCGTTGGTACGCCAGGTCGTATTATGGATCACCTTAAGCGTAAAACTTTAGATCTTTCCAACCTGAAAACATTAGTACTCGATGAAGCCGATGAGATGCTGCGGATGGGCTTTATTGATGATGTTGAAACCATCATGAAAGAGATGCCTGAACAGCACCAGACGGCGCTTTTCTCTGCAACCATGCCGGACCAAATCAAACGTATCACCAAACGTTATATGAATAATCCGACTGAAGTTAAAATTAAAGCTAAAACGTCAACGGTTGAAAATATTGAACAGAAATGCTGGATTGTACGTGGCGTCAATAAACTTGATGCCTTAACACGTATGCTGGAAACAGAAGAGTTTGATGGCGTTATTATCTTTGCCCGCACTAAAACAGCAACAGTTGAACTGGCTGAGCGTCTGGAAGCACGTGGTTACCGCAGCGCGGCATTAAACGGTGATATGAACCAGCAATCTCGTGAACGTACTATCGCCCGTTTAAAATCTGGCAGTTTAGATATTCTAGTGGCAACAGATGTTGCTGCCCGTGGTCTGGATGTTGAACGTTTAAGTCTTGTTGTAAACTATGATATCCCGACCGATACCGAATCTTATGTGCACCGTATCGGCCGTACAGGTCGTGCCGGTCGTAAAGGTAAAGCAATTTTATTTGCAGCCCCTCGTGAACGCCGCTTATTAAAAGCCATTGAACGTGCAACACGCCAGCAGATCACTATGATGGATCTGCCGACGCGTGATGAAGTCACACAGACCCGTATCAGCAACTTTGAAAAACAGATTGCAGCAGTTTGTGAAAGCGAAGATCTGACTTTCTACCGCTCTTTATTGTCACAAATTGAAAATAATTCAGAAATAGAAGAGCAGGATTTACTGGCAGCGCTGCTATATCTGGCGCAAAAAGATAAACCCCTACAGCCTGTTGAAGAGAAGTTTGTCGAGCCTCGTAGTAATGAGCGTAGTTTTGATCGCGGAGATCGTGGACGCCGTGAACGTGGTGATCGAAATGATCGCGGCCGTGGTCGTGAACGTGGTGATGATAAACCTCGCGGTCGTGGCCGCCCGACAGATATTGAACTGGAAAAATATCGTTTAGATGTTGGTCGTGCTCATGGCGTACAGGTTAAAAACATCGTCGGTGCCATTGCTAATGAAGCCGATATCAATAGCCGCTTTATTGGTGATATCAAATTAAATGATGAGTACTCAACCATTGAGCTGCCAAAAGGGATGCCTGAGGCAACACTCAAACATCTTGAAAAAGTGTATGTTTGTAAGCGTCAGTTAAAGATTAAGAAAGACTAATCCGTCTGTTTATAAAGCTTAAAATTAAGGGTGCTGTTTAGCACCCTTTTTTATACTTAGAAAAACAGGGAAGATCTTTTCACCTGATAAATGCATTTATATTTTATGTTTTCTCTTTTAACTCTGTGCCCTCGGTGGTAGATCTTCAATATTTATTTTTACCTGAGTAATCTGCACAGCATGAAAACTAATTATTTCTTTTTCACCGGACGTTTCCAGCCGTTTATATTGCGCTGCTTAGTACGCGAAACCGCCAAAGCATTCTCCGGTACATCATTAACCACAGTTGTTCCGGCAGCTGTCGTAGCACCATTGCCAACAGTAACAGGCGCGACTAACTGGCAGTCAGAGCCGATAAAGACATCATCACCAATGGTTGTCTGGAACTTGTTCGCTCCGTCATAATTGCAGGTGATAGTCCCCGCGCCGACATTGACATTACGCCCCAGTGTGCTGTCACCAATATAGGTTAAATGGCCGCATTTCGAGCCTTCACCCAAGGTTGATTTTTTGACCTCGACAAAGTTACCAATATGCACCTCTTTTTGGATAACACTGTGCGGACGAATACGGGCAAACGGACCTATCGTCGCCCCTTCCCCGACTTCGCTGGCTTCAATAATTGAGTTAGGCGCAATCTGCGCACCAGCGGCAATCTCACAATCAATTAAGATACAGTTTGCCCCTATCACGACGCCATCGCCCAGGGTCACCTTGCCTTTGATGATCACATTGATATCAATTTCAACATCTTGACCACAGGTTAACTCGCCACGCAGGTCAAAGCGCGCCGGATCGCGCAGCATTACACCGTCTAACAACAGCTGCTCGGCCTTCTGCAGCTGATAGGCACGCTCCAGTTGAGCAAGTTGCAGGCGTGTATTGACCCCTTCGACCTCAACGGCATTTTCCGGATGAACGGCACGGATAGTGCGCCCTTCCAGATGGGCCATTTTAATAATATCGGTAATATAATATTCATTGGCGGCATTATCATTGCTCAATGCCGGCAACCAGCGACTTAGATCATCAGAGTTGGCCACTAAAATACCGGTATTGACCTCTTTAATCGCCAATTGCGCTGGACTGGCATCTTTCTGCTCAACAATACCGACCACATCGCCAGCAGCACGCTCGATGCGCCCATAACCGGTCGGGTTGTCTAATTCAACGGTCAATAAGCCGATACCATCGCTCGGTTGCGCGGCAATTAACCGCTGCAGCGTCTGTGCTGACAACAGGGGGACATCACCATAAACCATTAGTATTTTTTCATTTTTCTTAAAATGCGGCTGGGCGATCTGCATCGCATGACCCGTACCTAGCTGTTCAGACTGCATGACCCAGTTTAAATGTGCGCCATCTACTTTCTCCAGCAGCTGCTCACCGCCATGGCCGTAAATCAGGTGGACATTTTCCGCACCAATACCTTCAACAGTATCAATAACATGCTGAACCATAGGTTTGTCAGCAATTTTATGGAGCACTTTTGGCAGAGTCGAGCGCATTCGCGTTCCCTTACCAGCAGCAAGAATAACAACACTTAAAGACATAATTAAAACCTTAATATAGAGAGCAATAAAACATTTATTCTAACGGAGTTTGCACTCAGAACGAATAGCAAAGTCTCAACAGCTCAGTTTTCCAGCAGATTAAAAGCAAATAATTGCTGAAATTTAGTAATTGTGAAATTAATAGCAGTTTTACTATAAAAAATGACTGCTTTTTTGCATAATCCTGTATGCACAATAATTAACCTGCAAATAATAGGCGGTATCATGAAACAAAAAATACTACAAGAGATGCGCGTTTTAGCCAGCATCGATATCGAGCATGAAATTCAACGTCGCATCGACTTTCTTAAAGCAAAACTAAAACAAGCAGCCTGTAGAACCTTAGTGCTGGGCATCAGCGGCGGTGTTGATTCAAGTACAGCCGGGCGCTTATCACAATTAGCTGTTGAGCAGCTTAATCAGGAAGAAAATAGCAATAACTATCAGTTTATTGCGGTACGTTTGCCTTATGCAGTACAAAAAGATGAAGATGAAGCACAATTAGCCGTCAACTTTATTCAGCCGTCACATTGCGTTACAGTTAATGTACAAAATGGTGCCGATGGTATTCATGAAAGTACGCTTAGTGCATTACAAAACAGCAGCGTCAATCTTTCTGAAAATGTAAATCCTGATTTTGTTAAAGGCAATGTAAAAGCGCGTATGCGTATGATTGCGCAATATGAAATAGCCGGACTAACTGGCGGTTTAGTGGTCGGCACGGATCACAGTGCGGAAAATATCACCGGTTTTTACACTAAACATGGCGATGGTGCCTGTGATTTAGCGCCATTATTTGGTTTAAATAAACGCCAGGTGCGTGCTTTAGCTAAACATCTCGGCGCACCGGCAATATTGGTAGAAAAAGCACCCACAGCTGATTTGGAAGAGCATAAACCACAGCTTGCCGATGAAGTTGCACTGGGCATGACCTACGATCAGATTGATGACTTTCTGGAAGGCAAAGCCGTAGCGCAGGAGATTGAAGATAAACTGATCGCCATCTATCTGCGCACCCAGCATAAACGTGAAGCTATTCCGACGATTTACGATTATGAAATCTAAAAATTCACACAAAAATAAGTAGTATTGCTGAACCTTTGAATAATATCTCTATTTTTCTGCTTATTTATTCATTTATATCAATCAAAAAACTAGCCAGAGTAAACCGGATAATGGTAGATTATCGCTCTGGTTAATGATTAACCGAAGATTATATTTTTTTAACTTTAAGGAATGTTGAACCATGAAGAAAGTGGGTTTAGTTGGTTGGCGCGGTATGGTTGGCTCTGTACTTATGCAAAGAATGCGTGATGAAAATGATTTCGCAACGATTGAGCCGGTGTTTTTTACCACCTCACAAGTGGGCCTTGCTTCACCGGATGTAGGCAAACCAACTGAGTCACTAAAAGATGCTTTTTCTATCGACGCCCTAACAGAAATGGATATTATCGTTACCTGTCAGGGCGGCGATTACACCAATGACGTTTACCCGAAACTGCGTGCAGCAGGCTGGACTGGTTACTGGATTGATGCGGCTTCTTCTCTGCGTATGAAAGATGACAGCATTATTGTCTTAGATCCGGTCAATAAAGATGTTATTAAACAAGGCATTGAAGATGGCGTAAAAACTTATGTCGGCGGTAACTGTACCGTTTCTTTACTGTTAATGGCACTTGGCGGCCTCTTTGAACAGGATCTTATCGAATGGGTAACCCCGCATACCTATCAGGCAGCTTCCGGTGCCGGTGCCCGTAATATGCGTGAACTTATCAGCCAGATGGGCTCAATTAAAGACGCGGTTGCTGATAAACTCAATGATCCTGCCTCTGCTATTTTGGATATCGATCAGCAGGTTGCAGAGCATATTCGCAGCGATGCTTTACCTACGGAGCAATTTGGTGCGCCATTAGCGGGCAGCTTGATTCCGTGGATTGATGTGCCAATGCCTTCCGGTCAAAGTAAAGAAGAGTGGAAAGCACAGGTCGAAGCCAATAAGATTCTCGGCACTAGCGATAAGCAGACCCCTATCGACGGCCTGTGTGTAAGAATCGGCGCGATGCGTTGTCATAGCCAGGCGATCACTATGAAACTGAAAAAAGATGTTTCAGTTGCTGAAATCGAAAAGATTCTGGCTTCTCACAATGAATGGGTTAAAGTAATCCCGAATGAGCGCGATATTAGCGTACAGGAACTGTCTCCGGCTAAGGTAACAGGTACATTAAGCATTCCGGTCGGGCGTATCCGTAAACTGGCAATGGGCCCTGAATATATCAGCGCATTCACTGTCGGTGACCAACTGTTATGGGGTGCTGCTGAGCCGCTGCGCCGTATGCTCAATATTCTGCAGGAATCCTAATACAAAGATTGAAAGCATTAAAAAAGGCTTCTTAATCGAAGCCTTTTTTATATGCAGGTAAAAAGATGGTTACTCATCTTTTTTACTGCGCGAGAGCAAATCCATCGCCGCCTCTTTAACCGCTTTACCCTGGTAAAGGACATAATAAATCTGTTCACAGATCGGCATTTCAATGCCGACACGCTTAGCCAGATTATAAACCTCTTCGGTATTGCGGTAGCCTTCCACCACCTGGCCAATTTCAACCTGCGCTTCATCAATCCCTTTCCCCTGCCCTAAAGCAAGACCGAAACGACGATTACGTGACTGATTATCGGTGCAGGTTAACACCAGATCACCTAACCCGGCCATGCCCATAAAGGAGGATTCCTTGGCGCCAAGGGCAACACCCAAGCGGGTTAATTCAGCCAGACCACGAGTGATCAGCGCGGTGCGCGCATTAGCACCAAAACCAAGACCATCAGCCAGTCCTGCACCAATGGCAATCACGTTTTTCACTGCGCCACCTAATTGCACCGCAATAAAATCATCGGAGATATATGTTCTAAAATTGCGCTTATTATGGAAAAGATCAGCCACATCCTGAGTAAAGTGTTTTTGCGTTCCGGCAACAGCAACGGCGGTCGGCAACCCCTTTGCGACTTCCATGGCAAAGGTTGGCCCGGAAATCACAGCCAGCGGATAGTCTTCACCGAGTATATCAACGGCCACTTCCTGCAGTAAACGCCCGGTTTTTGCTTCCAGCCCTTTGGTCGCCCAGGCAATGCGGTGATCCGCTCTTAAAAAGGGTTTTATCTGCTGCAGGACAATAGCAAAGACATGGCTGGGTACGACCAATAAAATATTAGAGGTTGACGCTAAACAGGCCTGTAAATCAGCTTCTGCAGTTAACAGCTCAGGAAAGCCGACCCCCGGTAAAAAGGCTTTATTTTCACGATCCTTTTGCAGACGCTCAATATGATCTGCTTCATGTCCCCAAATCAAGGTTCGGTGACCATTGCGTGCCAAAGATACAGCAAGGGCGGTGCCATATGAGCCCGCCCCTAAAACTGTAATGGCTATCTTATCTGCCATTTTAATACCTATATGATTGTGCTTCGCAAATAGATTTAACTATATTCGAATCTAACTAGGAGTCCAGTTGCGCGCTATCCGCCTGTTGTGCCGCTTCGGCCTGCTTGCTGGCCATCGCCTGCTGAAAAAGCGCATCAAAGTTAACCGGTGCCAGGTTTAATTGCGGGAAAGTACCGCGCGTCACCAGGCTTGCTACCGTTTCACGTGCATAGGGGAAGAGAATATTCGGACAAAAGGCGTTTAAGCAGTGTGCCATTTGCGCGGCATCTAACTGACCGACAGAAAAGATACCGGCCTGCTGAACTTCACATAGAAAAGCCACTTCACCGTCTACTTTGGCGGTTGCGGTGACAGATAACACCACTTCATAGACATTATCTTCTAATTTTGTACTCTTAGTATCAAGATCCATTGATACTTCCGGCGCCCACTCTTTCTTAAAAACCGTTGGCGAGTTAGGACACTCAAAAGAGACATCTTTTACATATACACGTTGGATATTAAATTCAATTTGCTGAGCTTGTTCTGCCATGTTAATTCCTTCTTAATTTAATTAAATTATTTTTATTGTAATAACTCGTCAAGTTTACCGCTGCGCTCTAAAGCATGCAGCTCGTCGCAGCCACCCACAGCCTGATCATTAATGACAATCTGCGGTACCGTTGTGCCGCCGGTCAAATCAACCATCTTAGCGCGAGCATCTGCCTGCGAAACATTAATTTCAGTGTACTTTACTTGTTTACTATCGAGCAGCTTTTTCGCTCTCACGCAATAGGGGCACCAAGCTGTGGTATAAATGATTACTGCCGCCATTTTATTTCTTCGTTGTCGGTAAATTTGCAGCCTGCCAGCCGCTCATGCCTGAAAGCAGACTATGTACCTGGGTAAAACCAGCCTTCAGCAATTTGCCTGCCGCGCTGGCTGTACGCGCGCCCGAGTCACAGACAAGGATAATAGGCGCATCTTTATGACTTTCAATTCCCGGAAACTTTCCCTGCTCAATTTGTGACGCAGTTATATTTTTTGCATTAACAATATGCCCTTTTTTATATTCATCGCTAGAACGAATATCCACCACAATGGCATTCTCTTTATTGATCAGTAGTGTCGCTTCCTGTGTGCTGATGCTTTTAACACCCGTTAATTTAGGTGCGATAAGGCTATGCAGCAACAAGGCAGCAATCACCACCCAGGCAACAGTTAACATCAGGTTATTAGAAAAAAAATCGATATATTCTTGCATAATTTATATTCATCTCTACAAAGTAAAAAAAATTTTGTCATGAGTATACCTTGAGAAAAGCAGAAGAACAGCCAAAGAGTTTTTCCTTGTCCATAAAAATACCTTAATTGCAGGAATTTTAACGACTATTGTGCTCTATGTAGGCTTTTTCAGTGACAATGGCAGTGAATGTTGTAAAATCTGCGTTCATATCTTAAACATTAATGTCAAAGAGGTTCCTATGACTACTGCTAAAAAACCACTCGTTTTATTAATCATGGATGGCTGGGGTTACCGCCCGAATATGCCAGATAACGCTATTGCCAATGCAAAAACTCCGGTACTTGATCAACTATGTAAAGATTATGCAAATACGCAAATCTCAGCGTCAGGCATGGATGTGGGTCTGCCTAACGGCCAGATGGGTAACTCTGAAGTAGGCCACACCAATATTGGTGCCGGTCGTACTGTTTACCAAAACCTGACTAAAGTCACCAAATCAATTATGGATGGTGACTTTTATGAAAATGCAACATTTGTTGAAGCGGTTGACAAAGCCGTTGCAGCAGGTAAAGCCGTTCATATTATGGGGCTTGCATCACCAGGCGGCGTACACAGCCATGACTCGCATATTTTAGCAGCCATTGAATTAGCCGCTAAACGTGGTGCCAAAGAGATTTTAGTACACGCCTTCTTAGATGGCCGTGATACGCCACCACGCAGCGCTGCAGGTACACTGGCTAAACTGGAAGAAAAATACGCAGAGCTTGGCGCAGGCCGTACAGCAACTTTAATCGGTCGTTATTACGCAATGGATCGTGATAACCGCTGGGAACGTGTTGAAGAAGCTTATAACCTGTTAACTCAGGCAAAAGCGGAATTCTCAGCGAATTGCCCGCTGATCGGCCTGGAAGATGCCTACGCACGTAACGAAAACGATGAGTTTGTAAAAGCAACAGTAATCGGTGAAAAAGCGCCAATGCAGGATGGGGATGCGGTGCTGTTCCTAAACTTCCGTGCAGACCGTGCCCGTGAATTAACCTACACATTCACAGATGCGAACTTCTCCGGCTTTGAACGTGCGGCAACACCAAAGATTCACTTTGCAACCCTAACTGAATATGCCGCAGATATCACAGCGCCTGCAGCATTCCCGAATGAAGAGCTAACTAATACCCTGGGTGAATGGCTGTCGAAAAACAATAAGACGCAACTGCGTATTTCAGAAACAGAAAAATACGCGCACGTGACTTTCTTCTTTAACGGCGGTGTTGAAGATGAATTCCCGGGTGAAAAACGTTCTCTTATCAACTCGCCTGCCGTTGCCACTTATGATATGCAGCCGGAAATGAGCTCTGCAGAACTGACTGAGAAACTGGTTGCTGCGATCAAGAGCGATGAATTTGATGTGATTATCTGTAACTACCCGAATGGTGATATGGTTGGCCACACGGGTGTTTATGATGCGGCCGTTAAAGCTTGTGAAGCCGTTGATGCTTGTGTCGGCCAGGTAGTAGAAGCACTTAAAGAAGTGGGTGGCGAGTGTTTAATCACGGCCGACCACGGTAATGCCGAGCAGATGATCGATCCGGAAAGCGGTGGCGTTCACACGGCACATACCAACCTGCCGGTACCCTTTATCTATGTCGGTCGCGACGCGGAAATTGCCGAAGACGGCCGTTTATGTGATATCGCACCCACTATGCTGAAACTAATGGATATGGAAATTCCTGCGGAAATGACAGGTAAACCACTTATTTCATTAAAATAAGCTGAAGTGCTCAGTATTTAGTTATTTTACTCAACTTATTCTGTTAAGGCGGGTAAAATTTCTAAATACTGAATTAGCAACAAAATCAGGGAAATGGATGAACACTATAAATTTTCACGGAAATTCCTGTATAAAAAAAACCTTAATTAACGGTTTATGCCTGTTATTCCTCTTTTTCCTGCCCCTAGATAACAGCCTTGCCGCTAATAAGTTAACGACACTGCAAAATGAAATCAAAAAAAGCAAAAACTCGCAGGCAGAGCAGAATAAACAGCGCCAGATATTGGAAGAAAGCGTCGCCCGATTAGAGCAGGAAAGTGCGGCAGCCATACTGCAGGAACAAAAAACCGAGCAGGCCATTGCCCTTGAACAAAAACATCTGCAGAAATTAAAAGAGCAGACCAGTACGCTCGGCGAGAATAAAATAAAACAGCAGAAATTACTTGAACAGCAATTAATCGGCGCCTATATGGCCGGCAAAAATGATCTGATTAAATTATTGCTTAATCAGGAAGATCTCAGCGAGGTAATACGCGCCAAAAGTTATTACTTTTATCTTAATAAAGCACGTTTAGAAAGCATTGAAGCCCTGCAAAATACCCAACAGCAACTGGAAAAAAATAAACAGCAGCAGGCGGATTCACTGGCCGCTTTAGAGGCCCTGCATGAACAGCAAAAAACAACCAAAGAACAATTATTAAGCCAACGCGCACAGCGACACAAAGCGCTGCAGGAATTAAAGCAGGACTTAAATTACCAGAGTGCTCGCCTTGCGCAACTCAATGATGAAGAATCCCGCTTAAAAGCCAAGCTGAAAAAACAACAGGAAGCACGTCAGGAGCGGCAATTAGCCGCCGCCAAAGCCGCCGCCAGAAAAAAAATCACCCCGAAAAAAGAGGAGCAGACTCACTCGCGTATTGCCTCGCAAAAAGGCCGCTTAAAATGGCCCATTCGCGGTAAAGTATTAGCCTCCTTTGGCAGCCGGCGCAGCAGCCAGGTCAAGTGGAAAGGCATCGCCATTGCCGCCAACGAAGGTGAAAAAGTACGCGCGGTTGCCACCGGTCGAGTTCTCTTTGCCGGCTACTTCAAAGGCTATGGCATGGTGATCGCCCTGGATCACAGTGATGATTACATTACCCTTTATGGCTATAACCAGGCGCTGCTGCAGAAAACAGGTGATATCGTTTTTCAAGGTGATGCCATCGCACTGGCCGGACACAGTGGCGGACAGGATAGAAATGGTTTGTACTTCGAGCTTAGCCATAAGGGTAAAGCACAGGATCCTCTCAAATGGCTTGAAAAACGCAGATAATAGTCAACAACTCAGGTAGTAAAAATAAGATGCGGCTATTAAGCTTAGTACTATTATCGGTAACTTTAACGGCAAGCCCAAACGGCTCGGCCAACAATACGCCGGTACTGGCTATTGTCATTGACGATATGGGTTATCACGTCAATGATTTTCAGGCCCTTTCTCTGCCCAAAGAGATCAGCTTTTCTATCCTTCCCTTCACACCACAAGGGCTGCGTATTGCCGCAAAAGCCCGCCGGCAGGACAGAGAGTTACTGCTGCATATACCGATGCAGGCAAAAAGTAATAATAACAAGCTCGGCAAAGGCGCATTAATGGCCAATATGCGCGAAAAAGAGTTTAAAGCTGTGCTCAGACATTCATTACACTACTTACCCGATGCACAGGGTATTAATAACCATATGGGCAGCGCGCTGACCGAGCAGATAGAAGCGATGCGCTGGACAATGGAGGTGCTGCTCGAGCAAGGGTTATATTTTCTTGATAGCCGCACCACCACAGAAAGCGTTGCCGAAAGCACCGCCAAAATATTGGCCGTACCGGCATTAAGGCGCCATGTGTTTTTGGATAATATAAAAACAGAGCAGGCAATGGAGCAACAATTTCAGCGGGCGCTGCAATTAACCCAAACTCATAAGGGCGTCGTGGTTATTGCTCATCCTTACCCGGAAACACTGCGCTTTCTGCAGCAAAAGTTTACAAACCCCACAGTGGATATCGAGCTGCTGACATTGCAGCAGCTTATCCCTGAAGTGCAGCGTTTAGCGATGGCACAAAAAAAGAGCGAATTTCAACAGGCTAAAAATATCAGCTTGGCGAAAGAAATTTCCAAAATTCAATAAAAGAAGTCTAATTATGCGTTTATCTGTCTTTTCACCTGAAAACTCATCCCAACTCCTTATCGATCTGCGTAAAATTTACCAGGATTATTTTAGCGAGGAGCAACTGACAACAGAGTCATTACAAGCCCTGATTGAAAACGAACATGCACAACTCTATGTGACCATGTTTAATGAGCGCCATTTGGGAGCCGTACAAGTCACGGTCATAGAGAATCAGGCGCAATTAAGGTTATTAACCGTGCGTGATCTGACCCGCCGCCGCGGTGTCGCCAGCAACCTGCTTAACGAAGTTGAAAAACAACTCAAAAAAGAAGGGGTCAGCGAAGTAAAGATGGAATTAACAGAGATCAAGGAAGCGGAAAAAGCAGGCTTAACACTGTTTATGCAGGCTTGCGGCTACCAGCTCAACGGCGATGTTTTCAGTAAAGATCTGTAAATGTTAGCGCCCTATAAACAACAGGGTTTATCCAGTTTTGCCGTAAAACCTCTTCCTTTTAGGTAGAGGATATAAGGCAACTAGCGCAAAGCGCTGATGGTTTGATAATTTTGCTTCTGCTTCTAAACTTAAAATATACCGCAGGACATGCGGGATTTTAAGTCTGTGGAGTACGTGTCAGACCTGGGGAGCATGAGTTGCGTGAAGCGCGTAAAAGCTCCCACTGTGGAGCTAAACGCGAAAACCAAGCAACGCTCTCTGGGCAGTGTACTTTGAAGCAGAAACCTAAAGACTCGTGAGAGTTCTTTACCGATTTTTACTAATCGGAATCCTCTTCCTTTAGGGAGGGGAGGATGTCAAAGGGCTAAACGGCTGCTATCTTCCAGCTTTTGGAAAACCACCAAGCATAATGTCCAGAATTTTTTGCATACGCGCGCTGTTAGCGGCGCTGCTCTTTGTTTCTAAATGACTATAGCCCTGCAGCGCTGCACGCCAGTAAACCTTTTGCAATTCACGATCCAGCACAGTCAGCAAAAAGGTGCCCTTTTTATAAACCGCCTGCGTCATCCCCGGCACGGTGCCAAATTTGTCGTAAATGCTTTTAGTGGCACGCGCATCATTCACTGCGAATAAAAAGCCAATCACCATTTCTGCTTGCGCAGGATCGGCCTGGTAGCGGTAGCCTTTTGTCTGCAGGTAAGTGATCACCTGCTTCTTAATATCAGCTTGAACGGCCGCTTCTTGCTGCTTATCCTTCGCGGATAACACCGGGCTATATTGCCCATGCCAGGTAAAAGTTGTAAAAGCCGGTAATACCTTGACCGGCTCGGCGCTATAAGCAACCGTCATTCGCTCAGGCTTTGCTGGCACCTCGCTCTGCGCTATTGGCGGCTCTGCGGGTGAATGACTGCAGGCACTGAGCACCAGCAGGGAGATAAACAGAGCAGTGGTTAACGCTATTTTTTTCATCTTTACCTCACAGTCAATTAAATTAACTTTCACTCACAAAGGAGGCGGCTTTCTGCAGCACTTCCACGCCGGAGCCGGGAAGATGGCCGTTTTCGCTTAGATGACGGCGCCATGCCCGCGCGCCCGGCATGCCTTGGAATAACCCTAGCATATGACGGGCAATATGGTTGAGATAAGCCCCCTCACTGAGCTGCTGCTCAATATAAGGATACATTTTTTCCAACACCTCAAAGCGGGTTAAGATCTTTTCCTTGCTTGCAAACAAGCGCTGATCCACTGCGCTTAACAGGTAGGGGTTGGCATAAACCTCTCTGCCGAGCATCACGCCATCCAGATGCTGCAGATGAACTTCACATTCATCGAGGGTTTTAATCCCGCCGTTAACGGCAATGGTCAACTGCGGAAAGTCTTTTTTCAGCTGATAAACACGCTCATAATCAAGGGGAGGGATATCACGGTTCTGCTTGGGACTTAAACCGCTCAGCCACGCCTTACGCGCATGTACAACAAAAGTATCACAGCCTTTTTCGGCAACCTGCGCGATAAAGTCAACCAGGAATTCATAGGAGTCCTGCTCATCAATACCAATCCGCGTTTTCACCGAAACAGGTAAGCCGGTGGCATCCTGCATCGCTTTTACCGCATCGCCCACTAACTGCGCTTCAGACATCAGACAGGCACCAAAGCGCCCGTTCTGCACGCGATCTGACGGGCAGCCGACATTGAGATTGATCTCATCAAAACCGCGCTCTTTACCCGCCTGTGCCGATTTGGCCAGGTCAATAGGCGCACAGCCGCCTAACTGCAGACAAACCGGATGTTCGGCATCATCCTTCTGCAGATAATCCCCTTTGCCGTATAAAATAGCGCCCGTGGTGACCATCTCACTATAGAGCAGCGTGTTTTTACTCATAAGGCGATGGAAATAACGACAATGGCGATCCGTCCAATCGAGCATGGGGGCAATGGAAAAGCGGTTTGATGGGTAATTAGTCATAAAAAACACCAGAAGCAGAAATTAACAGCGAAAAAAGCCAAATAACAGATGTAAAATCCACATGGCATTTTTAAAGGAGCGATTATAGCAGAAAAACGGCAGCCATTAGCTTTAAAATAATTAATCTATTTTTGTGCTGATCGCACTTTTTTGACCGAAGAGCGCGACAAGCCTCTCCCTTTTAGGGAGAGGAAGGATAGCGCAAGCTGCGAAGCAGCTTCTTTACTTTAAAATGTTGCTGGCTATAATTAAGGGCTATCCACTTAGCCCGACCAGCTGCTATATCTAGTGGTTATCTGTTTTTTATTTCGTTGTAAGTTAACGGTTCAGTGATTATTGCCTGTTCAAGCAAACGGTAAAATAATAACCCTCTAGATTTAGATTTACGGCGATTGAATCGAAAAGTGTATTCATCAAGGTAGTAACCTAATTGCTTCTCCTGCACGGCTCCTTGGTATGTACCTAAAATCCATCTTTTTAATAGAGAAGCAATTCGATGAACACTAGGCATCGTAATATGAGCAGGTGAACCTGAGCCTAAATGAACTGTTTTATGATGCTCATAATTATTATCTTTAATGGAACTATAAGCAGGAGAACCGTCACTATAAATAATGCTACCGGGTTTAACGACATCTAAAATAAACTGTTGAATATTCTCTTTTGTTGGCCCGGAAACATGTCGTAATCTAATTCTTCCAAATCCTTTCGGTTCAAGTAATTCAACAGCAACTAGAACGACTGACTTGCTTTTACTCTTCTGATTATTAGAGGTTTTTCGGTGAACAACACCACCGACAAAAGTCTCATCAACTTCAACAAGTCCTGATAATTTGTCTCTATCAGGGTTTACCATTGCAGATCTTAATTTATGTAGTAGAGACCAAGCGGTTTGATAACTTCCTAGGCCGAGTAATCGTTTTATACCTAACGCACTTACGCCACTTTTTTGATTTGTAATATACCAAATAACACCAAACCAGTTTTGTATTGGTGTTCTTGTTTTATTAAAAATAGTACCAGATGTAATAGAACTATCTCTTCGACAGGCACTACATTTTAATGTCCCATTTTTAAGTTTATAAGGAATATTCTCAGAAGAACATTTTGGGCAAATAAATCCATTTGGCCAACGCAGTTTATAAATATAATCGAGGCAAGATTGCTCATCATGAAACCAATCAATGAATTGCTCCCAATTTTCAGGGTAATCTTTACCAGATTTAAGTGAGTTTGATTTTTGTGTCATTACTACATATTGACACAGGTCGGGCTAAGTGGATAGCCCTTCTATAATTACAGTGTGCAGACAAAAACACTAAATGTAAGAGTTAAAGATAAACATGCGAAGTTGCTTAGGCAAATGGCGTATGAAGTTAATCAGATCTTTAACTTTGCCAACGAACTCACCATGAAAGCCAGTCGCAACTACGGCGAGTTTGGTGCGGTTAAGCCTGTCTGGATGTCTGCCTACGACACCCAAAAGCCTGTTCTTAAATTCAGAAAAGAATCGGGCTTTATTATTCCATCCCATACAGCGCAAGAAGTTTGCGCGAAACACGCTCAAGCCAGAAAGCAGTTTAAGCGTGCAAAACTGCGCTGGCGTGTAAGCTCTGGCTCCCGACGCTCCCTTGGTTTTGTTCCGTTCAAAAAAGGCTCTGCTAAGTGGAAAAATGGTCAGGTGGTGTTTGCCAAGCTCCATTTCAAAGTGTGGGATAGTTACGGCTTATCGCAATACGAATTTACGTCCGGCTCATTCTCAGAGGATTCCAGAGGTCGCTGGTACTTCAATGTGTGCGTGCAGATAGAGCAAGAGCCTATTACTAACGCTAAGTCAGCTGTGGGAGTGGATTTAGGGCTAAAGGAAATCGCAACCTGTAGTGACGGTACTAAGCTGGAATCAGGGCGTTTTTATCGCGACTTGGAATCTGATTTAGGTATAGCACAAAGAGCCAGAAAGAAAAAACGAGTCAAAGCGATTCACGCGAAGATCAAGCATCGTCGCAAGGATGCTTTGCATAAATTTAGTACGCAGCTTGTAAACGACAATGCTGCAATAATCGTTGGTGATGTGAGCAGCAGCAAGCTAGTTAAAACTAAGATGGCAAAATCTGTTTTAGATGCTGGCTGGTCGATGCTCAAAACTCAGTTGGAATATAAAGCGATAGCGCGGTCAGCTGTGTTTGAAGTTGTCAATGAATCATACTCCACCCAAACTTGCTCGAGCTGCGGGGTGATTCCCGATAGCAGTCCGAAAGGTAGAGCCTGTTTGCGAATAAGAGAATGGGTTTGTTCTGAGTGCGGAGCAGAGCATGATCGCGATATTAATGCGGCAAAAAACATTCTCGCGGCGGGGCATCGCCGTCTAGCTGTAGGAATCCCCGTGCTTTAGCTCGGGGGGGATGTCAATTCGTTAACCCTGTCTTAACCGATATTTATTTATACTTGGTTTTTGCTGGCACTGTATAGTATTGTTGTGCTTTGCTTATCTCTTTGTACTGTATTGATATCTGTACAAATATTGTGGAAGTGATGCTTGCTGCGGGTCTATGTTAACTCGCTATTTTTCGCCTCTAGCACTCCTGCACAAGAACTAGCAATTTGAACAGCAAAATAAAAAATCCAGAGGCAAGACGCGAATGATGCGTTTCTTCACCAAAGAAACAAAAAAGTTAGATTTAATCACCTGTTTATCAATCTGTTAGAAAAAATACTGACTAACAGCGCGATACATGATTAGTATGAATTTAATATATTGTTAATATATCAATGGATGCTGCAATGTTAGAAAAAAGTTTACTGGTCGGTGAATTCACCATCGACACAAGCCAAAATAGTCTGACCCATGATAAGCGCCAGGTCTACTTAGGCCCTTTACGCACCTCTCTTCTGTATTTTCTATGTAAAAACGTCAATGCAGTGGTGGCTCGTGAAGATCTTGCGCAGCATGTCTGGGGCCGCGTAGTGACGGATCATACTATCAATCAACATATCTCTCAGCTTCGTAAAAGCATTGACACCCTGAGCCAGCACGGTTTAACGATTTCGACCATTCCCAAGCGTGGTTATATTGCGCGTATGGAAGGTGTGAACAGCTCTGCGGAAAGTCAAGTATCTCCTATGCTACAGGAGAAAAACCCAGTCAACGCAATCAATAAGATGAAAGTCTTAGTCGTTAAAGAAACAGCGGCTGAACGTATTCAACTTATCGAGCAGTTGGAAGACTTACAGGTTGCTTATGTGGAAGGGGTCGCCACAACGATTGAAGCAGAGCGCTCAATGACGCTACAGGATTTTGATCTTATTATTGTTGACTCACTACTGGCCGACAACGCAGGTATTGAATTAATCAAACGTATACGTACCGGGAAAACGTCGGCTCCTGCTGATATCTGCCTATTAACCTCACACTTTGATGTTCAACGTGAGCTGCTAGGCTTGAACAATCTCTTGGATGTTCAAGGTTTATTATTAAAACCCTTTGCCACAGAGCGCTTAAAACAGATGTTGATAGTGGCAAACAAAGCAAAAGTCGTTTTGAAACCACAGGTGGCCTATGAGCTGGTGCCGGCAGACGCGCTAGAAACCTCTGCAGCTAGCCTTAAATTCACCAGGGCAGGCTAAACTTTGCTAGCCAAACAACATCCATAGTTCATCTCACTCAGCACAACAGGCAGGCATTATCTTGTGTCGCCTTCTCCTACTCTGTTGATATGTCTCTATCCTGATTAATTTTAACAAGGCGTTTTCAACAGAGCGGCTATTTAATAGCAAACTCATCCCCCTGACTCTTTAACTGACTCTTAAATGCGTTCAATCGAACATATTGGATTGAAAATTGCTTGTACTTTTACTCAAGAAAAAGAGCAAAGACAATCGCTTTTATTTATTACGAGTATAATCCATGCACAGACTAAAACTATTAGCACTTTCCTATAGGTGATTTCGTGGTTGATTTTTTATTACATATTGAATTGCATAATAAAAGCAGTTACCAGCAGCAGATTCGCGAAAAATTAGTACAGCTTATCAAACAGAACACCTTTGGTGACAAGCCGCTGCCATCGAGCAGAAAAATGGCGCAGCATATTGGCGTCTCGAGAAATACCATTATTTTGGTTTATGAAAGCCTGGTCGATGAAGGCTACCTGGTTGCCCGCACTCGCAGAGGTTATTTTGTCCATCCGGATTTACTGGCAGAGCCGAATCTGCTGGCAGAAGGCCTGGATCCTTTTAACACTTCCGACGCACCAAACTGGGGCAAAAGATTACAGAAACAACCCAGTCAATTTACCTCGCTCAATAAAGATAATAATTGGAAAAAATACCCTTATCCGTTTATTTACGGGCATATCAATGCCAATGAGTTCCCCCTTTATCAATGGCGGGAATGCTCGCGCATCGTTGAAAGGCGCGGAAAAATACATGAATGGGTAGAAGGCTTTATTGATAGCGATGATCCGGATCTGGTCACTGAAATTCGTCAGCAGATCCTCTCTAAACGAGGTATTGCCGCCCAGCCAGAGCAAATACTTATCACGCTGGGTACGCAGAACTCACTGTTTTTACTTGCCAATTTACTGGCGGGTAAAAACATTACCTTTGGTGTTGAGGATCCCGGCCATGCGGATTTACGGCATATTATCTCTATCTGCCGCAGCCCGCTAAAAGCACTCAATATCGACTCACAAGGTGTACAGGTCGGCCAGCAATTGTCTGACTGTGACTATGTTTGTGTGACCCCCAGCCACCAATGCCCGACAACAGTGACCATGACGGTAGAGCGTCGTAAGGCGTTACTTGCACAAGCCAGAAAGGATAACTTTGTGGTTATTGAAGATGACTACGAGAGTGAAGTTAATTTCATCGAAAAGCCGCTTCCTGCGCTTAAAAGCTTTGATCAGCACGGCCGCGTTATTTATGTCGGCAGCCTATCCAAGTCACTCTCACCAGGCATACGTATCGGCTACCTGGTCGCAGATAAAAAGCTAGTGAAAGAACTGCGTAAATTACGTCACCTGCATTACCGTCATCCGCCGGCCAATAATCAGCGTATCACAGCGCTGTTTATCAGCCAGGGCTATTATGACAGTCATGTCCGCCGTATGCGTCACGCTTATCAAGAGAAATGGTTATTGATGCAGCAAGGCATTGAACGTTACCTCGGTGACTGTGAAATTCACTCCACACCGGGTAGCTTCTGCTTTTGGATAGGTTTACCTAAGGGGATACACAGCCACGCTTTACTGGATGCCGCCGCTGAAAAAGGGATATTAATCGAATCAGGCGACAGCCTGTTTATGCAGGAAAATGCCCCGAAAAATTATATCCGGCTTGGTTTTTCCGCTATCAACAGCGATAAAATTTTACCCGGCCTGGCTATTTTGGGAAAGCTGATTGCTGGTCTGCGTTGATTAAAACGCAGCACAAAGAACAGCAAAGCAAATACCCTGCTTTGCGCTCTCGATGTGCATTGCCATGTTATTTATGGCTTTTTAATCACTTTAAAGTTATCCCATGCCTGCGACGTGGGCATAACCTCTAAGCTGTTAATATTGATATGCGCCGGCTGCTCGGCGATCCAGAAAATAATGTCGGCGATATCCTCCGGTTGCAGGGCGTTGGCATTTTTATAAAGCGCATCATACTTATCCTGATCCCCCTTAAAGCGCACCAGGCTAAATTCACTTTCACAGAGTCCCGGCTCCAGGCTGGTCACACGCACGCCTGTTCCGGCAAAGTCACTGCGCAGATTTCGCGAAAACTGTGCGACAAAGGCTTTTGATGCGCCATAGACATGACTGCCCGGATATGGCCAGTTGGCGGCAATTGATGCCAGATTAATAATGCTTGCCGAGGCCTGCTTTTTCAGAGTTCCTAATAATGCATGCGTGACATTGACCAGTCCCGTGACATTGGTATCAATCATGGTATGCCAGTCATCCAGTGCCGCCTGATCTGCCGGAGAAGCGCCTAAGGCTAATCCCGCATTATTAACTAATATTGCGACATTCTGAAATTCAGGCGGTAATTGCTCGACTAACTCAAGCACCTGATCGGCATTCCTGACATCAAGGGGCTTAAAATAAACCGCTGTCAGTGAGCTTAACTCATCACTTAATTTCTGCAGACGCTCTTCTCTTCGTCCCGTTATAACCAGGGGGTAACCATGCTGGGCAAATTTTCTAGCGGTGGCCAGTCCAAAGCCGGAAGTCGCACCTGTAATTAAGACAATGGGACGTTGTTGCTGTTCAGTCATTATTTATTCCTTTATGAAATAGAGCTTAAAGCGATAATTCAGTAAAAGCTGCATCAAGCGTTGCGACGATAAAATCCGCTTCCTCTTTATTGAGAGTCAATACCGGGCATAAGCATAAGGTATTATTGAAATAAGTAAAAGAGCGGTTAGTACGGCCTATAAGCAACCCTTTCTGCATACATATAGCGGCCACTTTCATGGCCACCTGCTCAGCAACCGGAGTTTTCTTTTCTCTGTCACTGACCAGCTCCAGGCCAAGCAGCAAACCTTTACCTCGTACATCGCCGATAATTGCGTGGCGCTCTTTAAGCACGCCTAATTCTACAAGCAGGTACTCCCCCATCTCGGCGCTATTTTGCACCAGATTTTCCCGCTCTAATATTTCCAGATTAGCTAATGCGGCAGTCGGGCCTGCCGTGCAGCCTGCGAAAGTGCTTATATCCCGAAAATAGGCTTCACGGTCACTGGCATCGGCAATAAACTCATTAAACACCTCTTCAGTCGTCACTGTGCAGGAAATCGCCGCATAACTCGACGCCACTCCCTTGGCCATGGTCACGATATCGGGCTTAATGCCGTAATGCTGATAGCCAAACCATTCCCCGGTTCGCCCCATGCCACAAACCACTTCATCGATATGGATCAGAATGTCGTACTTTTTGCAGATTGCCATAACGGCAGGCCAATAGCCTTCAGGGGGAGTGATAATACCGCCACCAGCAGTAATAGGTTCAAAAACAACGGCGCCAACAGTATCCGGTCCTTCGCGAAGAATAACCTTTTCCAGCTCTTTAGCCGCTAATTCACCATAGTTATCGACCTTGCCAAATTGGCTTCTATATTTACAGCAATGTGGAAACTCCACAAACCCCGGAGCAAAGGGGCCGTAGTGCGCGCGGCGCTCTTCCTGCCCGGTTGCACTTAAAGTCGCAATGGTTGTGCCGTGATAGTCACGCTCACGGTATAAAATTTTATGCTTCTTACCGCCGTATTTCTGCTGCGCAATCTGACGCACAATCTTAAAGGCTTTTTCATTGGCTTCCGAGCCTGAGCTTGCATAATAGACACGGCTCATTCCCGGCATCTTCGCTAACAGCTTTTCAGCAAATTCAGCAGCCGGCACAGTCCCTGCTGTACTGGCAAAGAAGTTCAGCTCTGCCACCTGGTCGCGAATCGCATCCGCTATCTCGCTGCGGCCATAACCAACATTAACACACCATACGCCACCGGAGGATGCATCCAAATAACTGTTACCTTTTGCATCCCAAACACGCGAACCTTCGCCTTTGATCATCACCAGCGGATCTTGCTTTGCCAATACACTATGCTGGCCTAAATGATGCCAGACATGTTGACAATCTTTTTCTACTGTTGCTGCTATCGGCGCTTCAAAACTGCCCATAATTCCCTCCTGGTAATAATAGCGATACAGTTACCCTAACCGAAGTCGCAGATATTCCTTTAGCACCAGCATTTTTTATAAATGGATCCAGAAAATCTTTAATAACAGCAGGGACTGACAATACCGTCAGTAAATATAACGGATTTGCCGGGAATGCTTTTATCAGCAGCTCTCCTTGACAGCCAAGTCGCTAACAGCAGGCTGTACCGGTTTATGCCCCTGACTGACGAGCACACCGGCAAAAACAATAAGGATACTTAGCCACTGCTCGCTATTGAGCACCTCATTTAAAATCAGCGCAGATAACAACAGTGAAAAAATCGGAATAAGGTTAACGTAAGCTGCAGCGGTTAATACCGAGACTCTGCTCAGGGCATAGTTATAAAAACCATAGCCTCCAAGGGTCACAAAAGTTCCCAGATAAAGGATACTCAAAAGCGCATTGCTGTTATGCACAGCCGGTAATTCAAGGAAAAACAGAAACGGCGCAAAAAACAGGGTGCCGCTCAGCCCCTGCAGGGCAATCAGGGATAACGGTGAGTAACGTGCGGCCAGATGTTTGACGCTGACCGAGTAATAAGCTGCACAGAGCATGGCTAAGAACTCTAAAAAATTGCCCAACACGGGATTGGCGGCATGCTCTGAGCTTGGCGAAACAACAGTTAATAAGATCCCGCCGCCAATGCACAGGCTAAAAGCACTAATAATCGCCCTGGAGAGCTGCTCTTTAAGCACATAGAAAGCAAAAAAAGCAACAATCACCGGCAGACAGGATACCAGCACGCCAGCCTGCGAGGCTGAAGTATTCTGCAGCGCATAACCTTCAAATAAAAAATACAGGCAGGGCTCCGCCACGGACATACTCAACAGATATTTCCAATCGCCACTTTGATACTGAAAGCGCTTGACCCAACGCCATAAACACAGGGAAACGCTTAAGGTAATCAGCATGCGCAAAAAAATAACAAAAGTAGGATCATAAACAGTGATCGCATATTTCAATGCAATAAAGGAGCTTCCCCACAACAAAGTGGCAATCAATAAACATAAACTGGCAGGCATAATGAGCTTCTAAGAGTAAATAATTTGAGAAGCGCAATGCTAACATTTTTGGCAGTGTTATTAAGATAGTTGAAAAATTATTTACGCCTGCAGGCAAAAAAAAACCTCTTTACAAAATACAATGCAAAGAGGCTAAAACAAGGAAGAACTAAGAAAAAACTATGAAATTTAATCAGTTCACTAAGTTAGTCCACGAGCCATTTAAAAAGTTCAAAATTATTTTAAATTAAATTAATGCGCTTCATCCCAGTTATCACCAATCCCGGCATCGGCGATCAGCGGGACATCCAAATCCGCGGCATTAGCCATGATCTTTTGGATCTCTGTTATATAAGAGTCAACAAACTCCTCTTTGACCGCAAAGACCAGTTCATCATGGACCTGCATCAGTAACTGCACCGTTCCCGGCGGCTGCGCCTTGACCCAGGCCGCCATATCGATCATCGCTTTTTTAATGATATCGGCAGCCGTGCCCTGCATCGGCGCATTAATCGCCGCGCGTTCAGCGGCTTTTTTCAGCATGCCGTTGCGCGATTTAATATTGGGCATCTGCAGGCGGCGTCCGAGAATGGTTTCCACATAACCTTTCTCATGCGCCAGACTGCGCGTATCCTCCATATAGGTCTGCACCCCGGGATAGCGGCTGAAGTATCTATCTATATACTGCTGCGCTTCCTGGCGGCCGATATTAAGCTGCTTGGCCAGTCCAAAGGCACTCATGCCATAAATCAGCCCGAAATTAATGGCCTTAGCACGGCGGCGCTGCTCGCTGCTGACCTCATCCAAAGCAACAGCAAAGACTTCCGCTGCCGTTGCCTTGTGAATATCCTGGCCGCTGGAAAAGGCAGCCAATAAGCCTTTATCCTGAGAAAGGTGCGCCATAATACGCAGTTCAATCTGGCTGTAATCGGCAGCCACTATTTTATAACCCGGCTGGGCAATAAAAGCCTGACGAATGCGCCGCCCTTCGCTGCTGCGGATAGGAATATTCTGCAGATTCGGATCGCTTGATGATAAACGCCCGGTCACTGTACCCGCCTGATGGTAAGAGGTATGGACACGCCCGGTTTTACTGTTGACCATTTTCGGCAGTTTGTCGGTATAGGTTGACTTCAGCTTACTCAAGCCGCGGTGTTCGATAATCAGCTTGGGCAGCGGATAAGTAAGCGCCAGCTCCTGCAGCACCTCTTCAGCGGTCGAAGGTGCGCCTTTTGGCGTTTTCTTTAAAACGGGCAGTTGCAGCTCATCAAATAAAATGCTCTGCAGCTGTTTTGGCGAGCCTAGATTAAACGGCTTACCGGCTTCTTTATAAGCCGCCTCTTCGAGCGCTAACAGGCGCTCGGCAATTTCACTGCTCTGCTCAGCAAGCAGTTTGGCGTCAATCTCAACACCGCCACGTTCCATATCCGAGAGCACGCTTAATAGGGGCAATTCAATATTAGTGAAAAGGTTAAGCAGCGCTGGCGATGCCTGCAGCTGCTCAAACAGATGCAGGTGTAAACGCAAAGTGATATCGGCATCTTCAGCGGCATAGGGAGCCGCTTCTTTAATGGCAATCTGGTTAAAGGTCAGCTGCTTTTTGCCCTTACCGGCAATCTCTTCAAAGGAGATACATTTATGGCCGAGATATTTAAGCGCTAAACTGTCCATATCATGCTTACCGGTACTGTCCAAAAGATAAGCTTCGAGCATGGTATCAAAGTGAATACCTTTTAATTCAATATCATAGTTTAATAACACACTGCGATCATATTTTAAATTCTGGCCAACTTTATGGTATTGCTCGCTCTCCAGCAGAGGCTTTAACTGCGCCAGGGTATCGGCAAGATCCAGCTGTTTCGGCGCATCAATATAATCATGGCCAAGCGGCAGATAAGCCGCTTCAATAACGGGTGCGTCATCACTGCCGGGATTGCTCTGCAGGGCAAAGGACAAGCCGACGATTTCAGCCTGCATATAGTCCAAACTGGTTGTTTCTGTATCCACGGCAAACAGCGGCGCAGCTTGCAGTTTCTTAATCCACTGCTGTAACTGCCCTGGCGTATAAATGGTTTTATAAGCGCTGCGATCGATTAATGAAGAAGCTACTCCTGACGGCTTTTCCTGTGCGGAAGACGGCTTACCATGCATTTTTTCGCCATCGAGCATAGCGGCTAACCAGCGTTTAAACTCAAGCTTGCCGAATAAGGCTATCAGGGCATCCGTATCCTGCTCTTTATGGGTAAAGTCGGCATAGCTTTCAGTGAGTTCAACATCTGTTTTGATGGTTGCCAGCTGATAAGAGAGACGCGCCATCTTTTCATGCTCCTGCATCTTTTTGGCCATGCTTTTACTGCCGCGAAAACCAAGGTCAGCCAATTTATCCAGGTTCTGATAGATTTTATCCATGGAGCCGATGCCCTGCAGCATAGCCAATGCGGTCTTTTCGCCAACACCGGGGACACCGGGAATATTATCCACCTTATCGCCCATCAGACCGAGATAATCAATAATCAACTGCGGCGGAATACCGAATCTCTCCTGCACCGCTTGTTCATCTAATACGGTATCTGTCATGGTGTTGATCAGAAAGGTATTTTTATCCACCAGCTGGGCCATATCTTTGTCCCCGGTGCTGATTAACGTAGCAATACCCTGACTGCTTGCCTGACGTGCCAGCGTCCCTATCACATCATCGGCTTCAACACCCGGCTCAATTAAAATCGGCAGTCCCATCGCTTTAATAACATTATGCAGAGGCTCAATTTGGCTGCGCAGATCATCGGGCATGCTTGGGCGCTGCGCTTTGTATTCGCTATACAGTTCATCTCTAAAGGTTTTCCCCTTAGCATCAAAGACCACGACAATATGGCTGGGGTTAAACTGTTTCAGTAAACTTTTCAGCATATTAACCACGCCATAGACAGCCCCGGTTGGTTCGCCAGCAGAGTTGGTCAGATGTGGCGGCGCATAAAAAGCCCGGTACAGATAAGAGGAGCCGTCAACAAGAACAAAAGGATTATCAGGAATAGTGACCATAAGCTTTTTACCAAATCAAAGAAAATAGACTGTGATTATACCGTTTCGCTCAGGAATAATTGAAGAGATTTACAGCAATCGGGCAAAACATTGAAAATCAACAGCGCGACAGGGTAAAGCCTGCTAGTGATCTCTGCAATTATCGCTTCAATAGCGTAAGTAGCTGTTCACTTTTGATACAGAACAAAACTGTGGATAACTCTGTTAACAGTTGCTTGTATAAATATGAATATTTATTTAATGAAATATTACCCTTTTATTTTCAAATAGATAGAAAACAAAAAAAGCACATAGCAAAAAAATCACTATGTGCATAAAAAATTGAATATGTGTTATTTTTAAGCGCTTTTATGCTTACCTGTGATGGCTGACAGGGTTGGCATACATTTTTAATACGGTCTCCTGCAACTCAGGTTTAATCGCTTGTAAACGCGCCGCAAAAGCCTGCTTATCGTTTGCCGATATCTTTTCAGAGTCCTGTTTAGCAGCAATAAAATTAGAAGGGTGCAGGTAGTAGTTATGATAGATCTGCGCATCTATTGCCTGCGCAACTTCATCGGCATCGGCAAATTCACCGCGCAGCGGGGAGCCGAAAGCAACATGGACATGGCCTTTCTGGCCGACAATACCTCGAACAATGCTGTCGATATCTTCAAACTGGGATTTTTTATATTCCCCTTTTTCAGCTTTATCGTAGAGCTCCTGCGCTTTTTGCTGATCGCAGGGATCAAACTCATAGGAAACGGCAACAGGGACAATATTGAGCTGTTTAATGTAATCGGCAAAGGCTATCTTTTGCTTTTTGCCGTGCACATAAAACATTTTTATAATGGCCGGATCGGTTTTATCAAACCCGTCTTTGGCACGCCCCTCTTTCTGGGCAATCCAGATACTGCTGTCTTCCTGCAGAGAGCTGAAAATATAATCAGAAAGATGCGCTAGGGCCTTCATCATCTCGCGTACACCTGATACGGAACGCTTAACAATAAAGCTTTTATTCATACGCATCAGATCCGAAACATAGGGCTTGCTCAGCAGATTATCGCCAATGGCAATGCGCACCGTTTTAAAGTTTTCGGAAAACAGGGCCCAATTAACAAAAGAGGGATCCATGGCAATATCACGATGGTTGGAAACAAAAAGGTAATTTTTTGTCGGATCAAGATTTTCCAGGCCGGAATAGGTAAACTTGGTGGTCGTCGAATCAATCATATGCTGCATATAACCGCCAACAACCTGCTGCATCTCATCAATACTCTTAACGGATCCCCAGCGATATAAAAAGTAACGGCGCAATAAAGGCTTTAACAAAAAGCCGGCAACTTTAGCAATCTTAGGGAAACGAAAGCTGATTATCGCATCGAGAAACTCATTATTATTGATAACACGCTGAATTGCAGGCTGAATTTCATCGTCATTGTAAGGCCGGATATCACTAAATTTATCTGATGGGGTAAGCATTTTTCCACTCTCTATAAAATTGATGGCGCATTTTACCTGCTTTTCAGTAAAAGCGACAGCGAGCAGAATTAATAAATAGGCAAAAAGGCTAATTTACGCTCAATTTACCTAAAAAACAAACGCACAATCCCCCGGCCAGGGCATTGAAAACAAAGGAAGAAGCGCAATTGCTGATACTTTACCAGCCAAGCGCTTTAGATAAAGCTATAGGCATCACCAAAAATATGCTCTACGGATGCTCCCTGTTTGAGAAAATCTTCGCGGGCAATTTTTGCCATCTCAAAAGAGCCGACCACATAGATATCAAAATCACTTAAATCAGCAAATTCATTAAGCACCGCCTGATGAACATAGCCCTGATGCCCCTGCCACTGCGCTTCGGGTAGTTCAATGACCGGATGAAAATGAATATTAGCGTGTTTTTTCGCCCACTCGACGGCCTCATTTTCAAAATAGAAATGTGCATACTCTTTAACCCCCCAATACAGGTAAACCGGATTTTGCAACTGCAGATGGACGATCTGTTCAAGCAGGGATTTAACATAGGAGAAACCCGTACCGCCCGCCACCAGAATAATGGGCCGTTGCGAATCTTCACGCAGATAAGCATCGCCATGGCCAATTTCAACCTCAACCTGACCTGTACTTTGCATTTGTTCAATGACCTGCATGGCATAACTGTTTTCAGGCGTCGCACCGATATGCAGCTCAATCTGCTCGGAAGAAGGGGCATTGGCAATAGAAAAGTGACGTTTATCGCCTTTGCCCATCACCACTGACAGGTATTGCCCGGCTTTATAAGCAACGCCCTGCGGGGCATTCAAAAAAATACGATATAAAAAATCATTTAACTTTTCGATAGAGCTGACACTACAGGTAACTGATTGCATGAATTTCTCTTTTAAAGTGAGCTGTCTGAAAACAACAGGTAAAATTTAACAACATGTTAACAATTATGACAGAATATCCAACTCCTGCCAAAGGTCATCGATTTTTTCTTTAACCTTGTTATCCATAGTAATCGGCTGCCCCCACTCACGATCGGTTTCGCCCGGCCATTTATTGGTCGCATCCATGCCCATTTTCGAACCTAAGCCTGAGACCGGTGAAGCAAAATCCAGATAATCGATGGGTGTATGCTCCACCATAGTGGTATCTCGGGACGGATCCATACGCGTGGTAATGGCCCAGATCACATCCTGCCAGTTGCGCACATTGACATCGTCATCACAGACAATAATAAACTTGGTATACATAAACTGGCGTAAAAAAGACCAGATGCCCAACATCACCCGCTTAGCATGTCCCGGATAACGTTTTTTGATGGACACCACCGCCATGCGATATGAGCAGCCTTCCGGCGGCAGGTAAAAGTCAACAATTTCCGGAAACTGTTTTTGGATTATAGGGACAAAGACCTCATTTAAGGCAACGCCGAGAATGGCCGGTTCATCAGGCGGGCGGCCGGTATAGGTGCTGTGATAGATAGGATCCCGGCGGTGAGTAACATGAGTCACGGTCATTACCTGAAAATCATCCACTTCGTTATAATAACCGGTGTGATCGCCATAGGGCCCTTCCGGCGCTTCTTCTCCCGGCTGCAGATAGCCTTCAAGAATAATTTCAGCGGATGCCGGCAGCTGCAGATCATTGCTCAGACTCTTTGCCACCTTAGTACGCGAGCCGCGTAATAAACCGGCAAAGGCATATTCAGATAAAGTATCAGGTACCGGCGTCACCGCACCTAAGATTGTCGCCGGATCTGCACCCAGTGCAACCGACACCGGAAAAGGCTTGCCGGGGTTGACCTCTTGCCACTCGCGATAGTCAATGGCCCCACCACGATGCGACAGCCAGCGCATAATAATCTTATTTTTTCCCAGTAACTGCTGGCGATAGATGCCTAAGTTCTGGCGTTTTTTATAAGGACCTTTGGTTATGGTTAACCCCCAGGTAATTAAAGGGGCAACATCCCCCGGCCAGCAGGTCATCACCGGCAGCCTGGTCAAATCCACCTCGTCGCCCTGCATAATCACCTGCTGACAGGCCGGATTACGTACTTTTTTAGTGGGCATATTTAAAACCTGTTTAAATATCGGCAGTTTTTCCCACAATGCCTTGATCCCTTTAGGCGGCTCAGGCTCTTTCAAATAAGCGAGCCACTGGCCAACCTCTTTTAATGCACCGACATTGTCTTTGCCCATCGCCAGCGCTACGCGCTCTGTGGTGCCGAAAAGGTTGGTCAGGACCGGTGTATCATAACCCTTGGGATTTTCAAATAACAGCGCAGGGCCGCCGGCACGCAGTGTGCGATCGGATATTTCCGTCATCTCTAAATTAGGATCGATCTCCTGGCTAATACGTTTTAATAGCCCTTTTTCTTCAAGCTGTGCAATAAAATCACGTAAATCATCAAATTTCATAACTATTCTGCCTAAAAATAAATAAAAAAAAACGCTACCGAAAGTAGCGTTAGACAAAGGGAAGCACAGCAGAAAGCTTATTTTGCTTTCTGGTTTTTCATTGAGTCAAAGAACTCATCATTAGTTTTACTTAAGCCAAGTTTATCAATCAAGAACTCGGTTGCGCCAACTTCACCCATCGGATGAACGATCTTGCGCAAAATCCACATACGCTGCAGTTCATCTGCTTTGGTCAGCAGCTCTTCACGACGCGTACCTGAGCGGGTAATATCAATCGCCGGGTAGACACGTTTTTCAGCCAGTTTACGGTTTAAATGAATTTCCGAGTTACCTGTACCTTTAAACTCTTCGTAAATAACTTCATCCATCTTAGAGCCGGTATCAATCAATGCGGTGGCGAGAATAGTTAAACTGCCGCCCTCTTCAACATTACGCGCAGCACCAAAGAAGCGTTTCGGACGCTGCAGGGCGTTGGCATCAACACCACCGGTTAGCACTTTACCTGAACTTGGCACAACCGTATTATAAGCGCGTGCTAAACGGGTAATCGAATCAAGCAGAATAATCACGTCTTTTTTATGCTCGACCAGACGTTTGGCTTTCTCAATCACCATTTCCGCAACCTGTACATGACGGCTGGCCGGTTCATCAAAGGTTGAGGCAACCACTTCACCACGCACCAGACGCTGCATTTCCGTAACCTCTTCCGGGCGCTCATCGATCAACAGGACAATGAGTTCGGCATCCGGGTTATTGATGGTAATACTTTGCGCAATATTTTGCAGGAGCATGGTTTTACCCGCTTTTGGCGGTGCAACAATCAATCCGCGCTGCCCTTTACCAATGGGAGAAACTAAATCAAGGATACGGGCAGTAATATCTTCGGTACTGCCGTTACCGCTCTCAAGGCGGAAACGCTCATCAGGATGGATAGGCGTTAAGTTTTCAAAAAGGATTTTATTGCGGGAGTTTTCTGGCTTGTTAAAATTGACTTGGTTAATTTTCAGTAATGCAAAATAACGTTCACCATCTTTCGGCGGGCGTATTTTGCCCTGCACACTATCCCCCGTTCGTAAATTAAAACGGCGAATCTGACTCGGAGAGATATAAATATCGTCAGGTCCGGCCAGATAAGAACTATCGGAACTTCGTAAAAAACCGAAGCCGTCCTGTAATATCTCCAAGACACCAAAACCGAAAATGTCTTCGCCGCTTTTGGCATGGGCCTTTAGAATTGAAAAGATAATATCTTGTTTTCTTAAACGGGCTAAATTTTCCAGCCCCATTGATTCGCCAAGTGTAACGAGCTTAGAGACGGATGTGTTTTTTAATTCGGTTAGATTCATAAGTTATATTTGTTATATAGGTGTATAGGTTTGAAGTAAGTGAAAGTTGGGGTTGAGAATTTATTTGTTCACGATTTAAACGAAATGCAAAGATAGCACTAAAATCTGTGTTAGTCTAGATTGGAAATGCTGAACAGGGCAACAGATCCAATCTGCTATGAAATTCTGACTCAGTTAGGGAACAATATTCGCTAATAGAGGGGAATTTTTAGATATTTGCATCCAAAAATTCAACAAGCTGAACTTTTGAAAGTGCGCCGACTTTAGTTGCCGCAACTTTACCATCTTTAAATAGTAATAATGTCGGAATACCACGAATACCAAACTTTGATGGTGTCGCGCTATTTTGGTCAATATTTAATTTACCAATTGTAACTTTATCTGCATATTCAGTTGCAACTTCTTTCAGAATCGGGGTGATCATTTTACAAGGACCACACCATTCAGCCCAAAAATCAACTAAAACTGGACCTTCAGCATTAATTACATCTTGCTCAAAACTTGCATCACTTAAAGTGACAATATTATCGCTCATTTTTCTCTCCAGAAGGAATCGGCTAGTAAATAAATACTATAACACGAATATATAAAAAATTAATTTTTCATATTTGAATCGATCGCAATATTTATTGCAAGTATAAAATGCTATGCTTTGCAAATGAATAAAACACATCTAACTCAAACAAAATTTACAGACTTCCCGCTTGAGGAAAGTCTAATTTCAGGTTTAACCGCAAAAGGGTTTGAATACTGCACGCCTATTCAAGCTTTGTCTCTGCCTATCACCCTCGCGGGGAAGGATATTGCCGGACAAGCACAAACAGGAACCGGTAAAACGCTTGCTTTTTTACCCGCAGTATTTCATCACTTATTAAGTAATGAACAACCTGAAAATCGCCGCAAGAATCAACCTCGGGCTATTATCTTAGCACCGACGCGTGAGCTTGCAATTCAAATCCATAAGGATGCCGTATCGCTCGCTAACACATCTAAGTTGCGCTTAGGTTTAGCATATGGGGGCGAGAAAGTTGAAATTCAACACAAGAAACTGGAAAAAGGCGTTGATATTTTAATTGGCACCACAGGCCGGATTATCGACTTCGTAAAACAAGACGTTGTTAACCTGGGGTCAATACAAAGCGTGGTACTCGATGAAGCCGATCGTATGTTTGATCTTGGCTTTATTAAAGATATCCGTTATCTGTTTAGACGCATGCCTAAGGCCAGTGAACGTTTAAATATGTTATTTTCCGCAACCCTGTCGCATAAGGTGCAGGAGCTTGCTTTTGAACATATGAATGATCCTGAACATATTCAGATTGAACCCGAGGTGATGACCTCGGCCAATATAACCGAAGAGCTTTTTTACCCTTCCAATGAAGACAAAATGCGCCTTTTATTAACCCTGATCGAAGATGAATGGCCGGAAAAAGCGATCGTTTTTGCGAACACTAAACATACCTGCGAAAAAGTCTGGGGTTATCTCGCCGGGGACGATTTACGCGCCGGCCTGTTAACCGGTGACGTGCCGCAGAACAAACGCCTTAAAATTTTAGAGCAGTTTACTAAAGGCGAAATTGATATTCTCGTTGCTACAGATGTCGCAGCGCGTGGCCTGCATATTCCTAAGGTCTCACACGTATTTAATTTCGATCTGCCGGATGATTGTGAAGACTACGTCCATCGTATCGGGCGAACCGGTCGTGCCGGAGAAAAAGGGCTGGCAATAAGTCTGGCATGTGAAAAATATGTGTTTAACCTGCCGGCCATTGAAGAATATATCAAGCACCCTATTCCAGTCAGTGAATATGACAAGGATGCCCTTATTGAGTCTTTACCGGTAATGAAGGTCACTAAACACAAAGCACATCCAAATAACCGTAAAGATAATTACCACCGTAATCACAAGCGTTAAATCAATGAAAAAGAATCACTATACTATTATCGACCTTGGCTCCAACAGCTTTCATATGCTTACCGTAACCAAAACGGGTAATAGTTTTAGTGTGTTTTCTAAAAACAAACAAAAAGTCAGGCTTGCCGGCGGTTTAGATGCGCAGCACAACTTAACCCAGGCAACCATGAAACGCGGCTGGGCCTGCCTGCAGCAATTCAGCGAACAATTAGCCGCATTGCAGCCTGCCAAAGTGCTGGTCACGGCAACAGCGGCGCTGCGCCTGGCGAATAACAAAGCGTTATTTATTGAACGGGCGGAAAGCATTCTCGGACAGCCTATCAAGCTGATTTCCGGCATTGAAGAAGCAGAAACGATTTACCGTGGGGCTGCCTTTACCGAGCAGATAGCAGAGCAACTGCTGGTTATCGATATCGGCGGTGCCAGTACCGAGCTGATCATAGGCAAAGGCCAAAACATTCTCCTCGCAGAAAGTCTGCATATGGGCTGTGTGACCTGGTTGAATCGCTACTTTGCCGATCAACAACTGAATCAGCATAATTTTAATGCTGCGATCAATGCGGCCAAGGCAGTGATACAACCACACCAGGAGAATTATAAACAGCAGGGCTGGAGCCTGGCGATGGGCGCTTCCGGTACGATTCAGGCAACGCAGGAGATTAATGAAAAACAGCAGATAAGCACAGAGCTGACACTTGCTCTGCTCAATACCATTAAACAGCAATGTATCAGCTGCGCAAACATTAACTCATTGAAAATAGAGGGCCTACTCGCTTCTCGAACCCCTGTTTTTGCCAGCGGCCTGGCAATACTGATCGCGCTTTTTGAAACGCTCGATATCAGCACGCTAAAACGCTCAAAAGGCGCCCTGCGCGAAGGTTTAATCAGTATTTTGCTGGAAGAGAGTAAAGAAACAAGCCTGACCGGCTCAGCCTGCTGCGAGTAAAATAAAAAAATATTGTTATAGCCGTTCAATTTCAAGGAGTAAAATCAATATATTGCAATTGAATGGCTATATACTGCAATCAATAAATTCGTTACCTGCCCACTTAATAGTGCTTAACTAAGGTTATTTTATGCGTCTATTCCATCTATTATTAAGCCTTCCCCTTTTTTTCATTGTTGCTTGCAGCTCCACACCTCCGCCGGTAAAAGAGATAAAACCCACGCCGCTTAACAAACAAGATTTTGCCAGGATCCTCGATAACAACTTCAGAGGATTTTTCTCCCTGCAGAGTAATAAAGCTTATTTTACAAGATGTGAAACAGAGCAGACATTTCCAGTGCATACCAAAGCTGCCCTGCGTAATATCTATGAGCAAATAGCGACTAAACAATCGGAGCCTGTTTATATCGAATTTACCGGTGAAATCACATTTCCCAATAGCAAACATCATGAATCAGAGGTATTGATGCGCATTGATCGTGTCCATCATATGGCACCCGCGAAAACCTCTCTGCAATGTGCCAAACCGGTTGATAGCTTTCGCTTCAAAGCACAGGGCGAGCTGCCTTATTGGCGCCTGAATATTGATGGCCAAAAGCTGTTTTTTGCCACCAAAGCACGCAATCAGGTTTATCAAATAGAGATAGCTAACTTTCAAACAACGCAAAGAAATACCGTAAAAAGCATTAATAAGCAGGAAGAGCGCCTTGATTTAGTGATTGAGCCCGGTCATTGCTATAACATAAAGAATAACCAGTACTGGGGCTATACTGCAACACTCGATTCTATTTGGGGAAAACTGCACGGCTGCGGCGAATTGGGCTGGCCAGTGCTGGAGCAGAAATTTAGCGGTTATTACTTAAGTAAAACAGCTGCTAAGATTACCAACCTTACATTAAACTCAGACAACAGCGTCGAATACAGCGAACAGAGCGGGAAAAAAACCATCCTTAAAACTGGATTCTGGAAAAGTAACTCACCGGAGCGCGTCGTTATCATGTTGACCCGACAAGCGAATAAAAAAATTCGTGAGGAACTTGTTCTCCACCGCCAGGGGCTGACGCTGAGCACTCAACAAATCAATAAAAATAATATTATCACCCATTTTGATGCGCCAGGTTTAGTCTTTAATAAGATGAATGCTAAGGAGGGGGGAGAAGCAGCAACAGACAAAAACAGTGCACGAACATTGACAGCCCAGTTGATTGCGCCGGCACAGGAGGTGGATATTGAAGTACGAAAAGCACTGGCGCAATACTTTAAAATTCATCGCACCGATCCGAAAAACACGCAATTTAACTCCGTAAAGTTTGATCTTAACGGCGATGGCATTAAAGAGGCGATTGTACTGCTTAACTGGTGCTCTACAAATGGCTGTGAAATGCTTATTTTTGAGGGGCGCAACAGTGGTTACCGTTTCTTAAGTCGCGTCTCTCGCGTCAATGCCCCCATCACCCTGGCGCAAACGCAGCACTATTCCTGGCAGAGCCTGCTGATAGAAAAAAACCAAGAAAGCTACAAGCTGGATTTTGACGGTATCAGCTATCCCATTCACAGCCGGGATTTGCCAATGGTCAATAAACAGGAGTATGCAACGGGTGTGGTGTTATTTAACCGCGGCAGACCGGAAAAGTGGTTTCCCATTAAGCAGTAAAGACGCTTCGCAGGGGGGATACTCTTTTTAATTTATCCCTCCATCAGGTTTTTAAAAAAAGCTTCCTGGAAAAGATATTTATTGCCCTTTGCTTGTCCGGCAGCGGAAGGAGCTGGCAGATTGTAGGCATTGACAATCAGCACAAAAAGACGATCGCCCTGCTTACTGTTAATCACTCCCAAAAGATTGGCCACCCCTTTCATTGACCCGGTTTTTGCTCTCACCTTGCCGGTAAATAATTCACCGCGCATGGCACGGTAATGTTTTAATGTGCCGTCGACGCCAGAGACGGAAAAACTGGATAATAATTTTAATTGCGGATCATTGTTATAGACATAGGTCAGCACAGCCATCAGCAGCTCAGCACTCATTAGATTATGCCGGGATAGTCCGGAGCCATCGGCTAAATAAGCATTTTCCAGATTTATGCCGTGCTCCTTCAGTATCAATTTAACCGCCTGTGCCCCGTTGCGGAAATTACCGGCACGCTGAAAATACGCACCACCTAAGGTTTTAAACAGGCTGTCGGCAATTAAATTATCCGACTCCTTCATCATGATCCGTAACAGTTCATCCAATAAGGGGGATTGATGGCTGACTAACACATTCTCAGCAGGCGCATGGCTGTTATCGAGCATGATTTTTCCGGTTAAGCGGATGCCGACTGCGGCTAACTCAGCGGCAATTATCTGCTGTGCATAGGTAAAAGGATCATTCACCGCAAAAGCCAGCGCAAGCGGACGCTTACGCGCCACCATGCAGCCCCATAGATGGTAGCGGTTGTACCCGTTACGGGTTAAATTAAGGGCACAAAACTGTTCGCGGCGCTGCTGCTCAGTGACCACCGAAACATCACTGCTGATGGTAAGCGGCTCATACTTGGGAATAAATAATCTTCCTTTCCGGGCATTGTCTGCAGTTAAGCTCAAGTTACCTAAGACACAGTTTTTATTAACAATAATGGCGCTTGCCGGGGCCGTATAACAAACGCCCAGATCATTCCACGCCTGCCCTTCACTCCATTGATATCCACTAAAGTGGGATTGATTAAGCAGCAGATCACCGGTTATCTTTTTTATCCCTAACTGCTTTAATTGTTTAAGCATATTGCGAATATCTGCACGCGATAACGTCGGATCACCGCGAAAACGAAAACGCATATCACCTCGATATTGATTGCCCCTGATATTTCTGTGCTGCCCTTCAAGGGTACTGCGGTAACGAAATTGTTCGCCTAAATATAATTTAGCGGCGGTTGCCGTTAACAATTTCTGCATACTGGCCGGAGTGCGCAAAACTGCTTGCTGAGACTGGACAATAACCTTATCCTTGCCGGGATCAACAACCATATAGGAAAGCTGCGTTCCTTTCGGTAACAGTGAGTGCAGAGCGCCCCATTCAGCGGCCAAAAGGTTAAGCGGTAAAGCCAGAACAAGAAAACACAGAGGACGTAGAAGCATAAACTAATTTCCTGAAAGAAACTCAATAGCACCACTATAACCATTCTCAATAAAAATGCATTTATTCGCTTATTTTACAACTGAAAAAAAGATCAAAGATACAGAATTGCAGCAACAGCAATGCTATAATTTTTTTCAATGTCACAGCTTAACTATGAGTCTGAACCGATGAATAACCCGCTATACCAAAAAAATATTATTTCCATCGCCGATCTTTCGCGCAACGAACTCGAACTTATTTTACAAACTGCCTATTCACTAAAACAAAGCCCGCAACCTGAACTGTTAAAAAACAAAGTGATTGCCAGCTGTTTTTTTGAGGCATCAACACGCACCCGCCTGTCATTTGAAACCGCTGTACAACGTTTAGGCGGTAGTGTAATCGGCTTTGATAGTGGTGGTAATACCTCATTGGCGCAAAAAGGAGAAACCCTGGCAGATTCGGTGAAAGTGATCTCCTCCTATGCGGATGCATTTTTTATGCGCCATCCGCAAGAGGGAGCGGCCCGCTTAGCAGCGGAGTTTTCTGAAATTCCAGTCATCAATGGCGGTGATGGGGCTAATCAGCATCCGACACAAACCCTGTTGGATCTGTTTACCATTTATGAAACGCAAGACACTATAGATAACCTTAATATTGCCTTTGTCGGGGATCTGAAATATGGCAGAACAGTGCACTCTCTGGCGCAGGCTTTGTCACTGTTTAATTGTAATTTTTATTTTATCGCGCCTGACGCACTGGCGATGCCCGACTACATACTTGAAGAGTTAGACAATAAGAATATCAGCTATTCACTACATCAAAGCATAGAAGAAGTGATTGATTCGCTGGATGTATTATATATGACGCGGGTACAAAAAGAGCGCTTTGACGAAACCGAATACCAGCATATGAAATCCGCATTTTTATTAAATGCACAAATGCTGAAAAATGTCCGCACTAACTTAAAAATATTGCATCCCTTACCGCGCGTTGATGAAATTCATAAAGATGTAGATGATACCTCTTATGCTTATTACTTCCAGCAGGCACTGAATGGCGTTTATGCACGACAGGCACTGCTTGCTTTACTGTTAACCAACCAGTTTCAAACAAAAATTTAGGGGCAAAGACAAATGCTGCAGAAAAAATTACAAGTTGAAGCAATTCAACATGGCTCAGTGATTGATCACATTCCCGCTCAACAAGGCGTTAAGATTTTAAATTTTTTTAAATTCACACAAACTAATGAAAAAATCACCATCGGCCTGAATCTTCCGACCCATAACGGTAAAGAGAAAGATCTGATTAAAGTTGAAAATACCTTTATTAGCGATGCTCAAGCCAATCAGCTGGCATTATTTGCGCCCAATGCCACTATCAATCAAATAAAAGATTTTAAGGTGGTTAAAAAATTCCAAGTGCAACTTCCCGACTCTTTTATTGATGTATTTTCATGCCCGAACAGTAACTGCATCACTCATAATGAGCCGGTGGCGACACGCTTTTATGTCAGAAAGGGCCTGCACCTGAAGCTGAAATGCCATTACTGCGAAAAATCATTCAGCCGTTCCTTTTTTAAAGAACTGGACTGATAGCCACTTCCTGATAGGAATACCAAAGTAAGCCTTATTAAAACAGCTTGATAAGGCTTTTGATTTTCATCAAACAACCCGCAAAGCATCCCTTTTCTCATAAATAGAGCATTGTAAATGAATAAGTTACGTTTATACTTAGGCTACCACTCTATTTATAGGCGAGCCTGATAATGCAGTATAATACTTCTCTTCTTTGCGATATTTATGCAGACACCGTTGATGTTGTTGAGCCTCTTTTAACCAATTTTGGAGGGCGCAGTTCTTTTGCTGGTGAAGTTGTCACTATTAAATGTTTTGAATCTGTGGGTTTAATTTATAAAATCCTTTCCGAAAATGGCGCTGGAAAAGTACTGCTGGTTGATGGCGGCGGTTCATTGCGTCGAGCTTTAATTAATGCCAATATTGCTGAGCTTGCCATTGAAAACGACTGGGAAGGGATTGTTGTAAATGGTTGTGTACGAGAAGTGGATATGCTTGAAGAGCTAGATATTGGTATTCAAGCCATCACCGCCATTCCAGTCGGAGGAGAAGATAATGAAATCGGTGAAGTTAATGCACCGGTTAACTTTGCCGGTGTCACCTTCCTGCCTGAAGATATTCTTTATGCTGACAGTACAGGCATTATTATCTCGCCTGACCCTTTAGATATTGAAGACCTGGAAGAAGATTGATATTGAAAAGCCCAATCGCAATTGGGCTTTTCTGATGTAACATTAGTTAATAATGTTACATTGTATCTTCTGCTTTTTCGATTTTACCGACTAAGGCACTCAGGCGAGACTGCCATAGCTGGTGCTCTTCATTTAATTTGATATTTTCCTGCTGCAGCTGATCATTTTTTTGCAGCAGTCCCTGATTATCACCTTTCAATTCGTCAACTTCCATCTGCAACAATGCAATTGTATCCACTGCATTTTGAATTTTGCTTTCTAACTTTTCCAATAGATCTAATGTCATTAATTCGCCCTTAAAAAAATCCATATCATTCAACATAAATTAATTACTCAATTCGCTGAGAATAAGCATTAGCGTTTACTTATTCAACCATTGTTTCCTAATTTAAGGAATATATTTGCAGATTGCCAGCAAATGGCTCAGCAACGGCTGGAAAACCTGCTGCTGCGCGACACACTAAGTTTACAGATCCTGCTCCATGGACAGAGACGGCATCTCACAGGAGGGTCTGCCGACCACCTTTGCCGGCACGCCGGCAACGGTGCTGTGTGCAGGCACGGAACTCAGTACCACACTGCCGGCCCCGACTTTCGCGCCGATGCCAATTTCAATATTGCCGAGCACCTTAGCCCCTGCACCAATCATCACTCCCTGGCGGATTTTAGGGTGGCGATCACCGCTCTCTTTGCCCGTCCCGCCAAGCGTGACCCCCTGTAAAATGGACACATTGTCTTCGATAACGGCCGTTTCACCGACTACTATTCCGGTCGCATGATCAAACATGATCCCTTTGCCAATCACAGCAGCAGGGTGAACATCGACACCGAACAGCTCTGAACTGCGACTTTGCAGATATTGCGCCAATGGAATACGTTTTTCTTTCCATAACCAGTTGGCAATACGCTGTACCTGAATCGCATGAAAACCTTTCAAATATAAAAGCGCCGTTGAATAGTTCTGAACCGCAGGATCGCGCTCCTGTACGGCAATAATATCTGCCATAGCCGCATTCAATATCTCAGGATCTTTGCTAAAAGCCTCATCGATCACTTCACGCATCAAAATGGCCGGCATCGTATGACCATCGAGGCGGTTGGCCAGTTGGTAACTGAGCGCCGACTTTAAACTTTGATGATTTAAAATGGTCGAATAAAAGAAGCTTGCTAAAACAGGCTCACTGACCGAATTACCCCACGCTTCTTCTCTGATTTTTTTCCATAACTTTTGTTGAAGCGCTTCCATTATTGGTTGTCCTTACTCTCGTCAAGCGGTTTTGTTTCAAAATGTAATTTATGGTTTTTCTTTTCTATCGGCACGATAGAAACCGGATCCGGATGGATCAGAATATCCACCTGCGGAAAAACCTTCTCTAATTCCGCCTCTAATTTATCCGCCCTGTTATGTGCCTCATATAAACTCAGATCATCATCGAGCTCTAAATGCAGCTGAATAAATTTTGTATTGCCTGATTGCCGAGTACGCAAATCATGCACACCACGCACGCCTTTAATAAGATAAGCCATTTTCACAATCTGCTCTTCTTCTGCCTTAGGCAGTTGCTTATCCATCAGCGCATCAATCGACTGCATTCCGATTTCCCAGGCGCCATGTAAGATATATAAACTCACCGCGATAGCGAACAATCCGTCAGCCCAGTACCAACCCAGCCCGGATAAAATAAGCGCCAATAACACCGTGCCATTTAAGGCAATATCGGTCCGGTAATGCAGTGAATCTGCTTTTATCGCCAAACTGCCGGTTTTCTTTACGATATAAGATTGAAAGGTCACTAAGGCGATAGTGACTAGCACGGAAAAAACCATCACCGCAATACCCACACTTGAGGCGACAACCTCCTGCTTGTTAATCAATGCTGAAATACTGTTAAACAGCAAAAATAACGCGGAGCCGCAAATAAAGGCGGCCTGTGCCAGACCGGCAATACTTTCCGCCTTACCATGACCAAAACGGTGCTTATCATCGGCAGGCTGCAAGGCAATCTTTATTGCCAGAAGGTTAATAATAGAAGTGGTAATATCCATTAACGAATCAGTTAATGCCGCTAAAATACTTGAAGAGCCGGTTACAATCCAAGCAATCAACTTAACAATAATCAATAAGGCAGCGGCGCTAACCGCAGCACGCCCGGCAAGCTGAACTAAACGTTCATACTCTTCTTTTGTTGTATTATTCAGCAAAAAACACCTTCAATATGGCAATATTATAAAGCCCTTATTATATACACAATCTAGTTTCAGATGCTAATACCAAGAGGCTTAGGTAAAGTGCCCTCAAAAGCGCATTTCACATTCAGCAGGTTGATATTAAAGATAACTTGCATTTTCCATTACTCTTGGCAGAACTGGCTTATACTTATATGCAGGTCTATAAGTAAGGGCACAATATGGCCAAGCTACTGTTATTGATTGATGATGATCAAGAACTTGTTTCTTTGCTGAGCGAGTTTTTATCCCATGAAAATTTTCATGTTGACAGCACATATGATGGCGAAAGTGGTTTACATAAGGCACTCTCCGGCAATTACGATCTGATTTTATTAGACTTTGCGATGCCACGTATGAGCGGTTTTGAAGTATTGGAGTTATTATGTCAAAAAAAAGAGATTCCCGTACTGCTCTTCGCAGAAAAGGGCGATCAGATTGATAAAGCATTGGGTATGGAAATAGGCGCTGATGATTACCTGGTCAAACCCTTTACTGAGCGCGAGCTACTGGCGCGAATACAGGCTATTCTACGCCGCACACAGCACCAAAAAACAGAGCATAAAATAAGTCACCTGGACATTGATCTTTTCCCCGCTCAGCAGCAGGCTGTTTGCCAGGGGCTTATCATTGAATTAACTGCGACCGAACTGTTATTACTGGAAAAATTTATGACCCACCCGGGACAGTTATTTTCCAAAAAAGAGCTCAGTGAAAAAGTATTAGGCAGAGAACTCGAGCCTTTTGACCGCAGTATCGATATGCACTTAAGTAATCTAAGACGCAAACTGCCGTCCAGGCAGGACGGACAGACCCGCGTGAAAAACTTCAGGGGCAGAGGCTATATGTGGTTAGAGGGCAGCAGCACAGATGAGCAGGATCAGAAAGGCGAGAAGAATCGCCATCAGCAGTGAAGCAGCCACAATACATGCTCGATTTCAACCTGTCGGACAGAGTGCTAACTGTGGCTTTATTGCAACTATTGCTCATTACTCATTACTCATTACTCATTTTGCATCTTAAACTCGATTGGGTATACAATCTCCGCAGTTTTCATACTATAAAACGAGACACTATGATTGAAATAGCACTATTTGAACCTGAGATTCCGCAAAATACCGGCGCCATTATCCGTTTATGCGCGAATACGGGCTGTGTTTTACATTTAATTGAACCCTTAGGTTTTGACCTAGATGAGAAAAAAGTTCGCAGAGCCGGGCTTGATTACCATGAGCTTACCCATGTTTACCGCCATAAGGATTACCAGGCATTTTTAAGCGCGATCGCGGGAAAAAGAATCTTTGCCTGCACCACCAAGACCACCACCTTTCATAGCCAGGCAGATTTTCAGGATAATGACGTGTTACTGTTCGGTCCGGAAACGCGCGGCCTGCCGGGCGAAATTCTTGATGCTCTCCCCGTCGAGCAAAAATTACGTATTCCCATGCGCGCCGCAAGCCGCTCCATGAACCTGTCCAACGCGGTGTCCGTTTTCGTTTATGAAGCATGGCGGCAGCTTGATTTTGCCGGCGCAGTATAAAAACAGCTGTTAGCTGACAGCCTGACTCTTATACAGAAATTAAAGTAACCAATAATCAAACTATTTTTAACCTGCGTATTTCGAAAAACAGGTGCGGCTAGGAGGTCCCATCCATTTTTCTTGAAGTGGATAACCACTTTAGCAAGGAAAATCATGGATGATTTTCCTAATTTCAGTCAGTACAGGGACGTAATGTCTGAAATGGTGCGTTAAAAAGTGGTTGTTCACTACAAGATCAAAAAAATGGCTTGGGCAGCCTTTCTTTTGATTACTTTTCTTTGGCTGTGCAAAGAAAAGTAATTCGCCGTCAAGGGCGAAAGACCAAAGATGAGCTAAAACCATTGGCCAGCAAGCGAAGGCCTACGACTGAATTAACGGGCATAGAGAACATTTAGCTTTTTTAATACTTGTGTATAAGAGACAGGCTGACAGCCGTCGGCTAACAGCTGTTTATTGTGGCTGTAGATGTTCCACCAGCATCTGCACGCTTCTATTGCCTCTAAATTCATTGATATCCAGACGATAAGTGCAATACACACTTTTTACCGACGGATCCGGCCAGGCTTTAAGGTCGACATTAAAGGCGATGGCATCAATGGCTTTATCCTCTATCTGCAGGACCATTTTCAGATGTTTTTCTCCCACCAGACGCTGCTGCAGTAACTTAAATGAGCCATCAAAAAGCGGTGCTGGAAAGCCCTGCCCCCAGGGACCGGCATCACGTAATTCCAGGGTCTGCTGCAGAGTAAACTGCTGTGCAGCTAACTGCCCGTCAGAGAGCATAACATTATTCAAAAGCCCACTGTCGACATGCTCCTGCAATACTTCATTTAAGGTTTTGGCGAACAGCTTGAAGTCAGCTTCTTTTAGTGACAAGCCAGCCGCCATCGCATGTCCGCCAAATTTCAGAATCACATCAGGGATTTTTTTATCTACCAAATCCAGCATATCGCGGATATGCACGCCGGGAATAGAGCGCGCGGATGCCTTGATCTCGCCCTCTCCCGCTTTAGCAAAAACAAAGGTCGGACGGTAATAAGCCTCTTTAATGCGTGAAGCAACCAGGCCAATCACGCCCTGATGCCACTGCGCATCAAAGAGACAGATAGCATGGGGAATCTGCTGCTCATCGATATCAAGGCTGTGCAGCGCCTGCAGTGCTTCCTCCTGCATTCCCTGCTCAATTTCGCGGCGGGAACGGTTTAGCGCATCAAGCTCATTGGCAAGAATATTCGCCTGCTCAGGATTATCACAGAGCAATAGCTCCACACCGTGGCTCATCTCATCTAAACGCCCGGCGGCATTGAGTCTCGGCCCCAATGAAAAACCGAGATCAGTGGCAACAAGCTGCGCCTGATTGCGCCTGGCGACACTAATCAGCGCGCTTATGCCGACACGGCAGACACCGGCACGAATACGCGCCAATCCCTGCTGAACAAGAATGCGGTTATTGCAGTCCAGCGTAACCACATCGGCCACCGTCCCCAAAGCCACAATATCCAGAAATGCCGCCAGATTGGGCGCTTTATGCTTAAAAAAACAGCCTTTCTCAGCCATAAAAGCGCGCAGAGCGACCATCACATAAAATGCGACTCCCACCCCGGCCAGGTTTTTGCTTGGAAAGCTGCAGCCGCTCTGGTTAGGATTGACAATGGCATCGGCCACGGGAATCTGCTCTGCGGGCAGATGATGGTCTGTCACTAAGACTTTTATACCCTGCTGTTTCGCGTAAGCCACTCCGGTAATGCTGGAAATACCATTATCAACCGTCATTAACAGTTGTGCCCCTTTGCCAAGCGCCAAATCCACAATTTCAGGACTCAGCCCATAGCCATAATCAAAACGGTTGGGAATAAGGTAATCAACATTGCTAAAGCCCAATGCGCGCAGCGCAAGAATCGTTAATGCCGTACTGGTTGCGCCATCGGCATCGAAATCGCCAACCACAATAATTTTCTGGCCAGAGAGCAAGGCCTCGTATAAGAGTTCGCAAGCCTGCTCAATACCTTTTAATGTGTTGCCGGGCAGAAGATTCCCGGTACTGGTATCGAGTTCCTTTGCACTGCCAATACCGCGATTGGCATAAAGCTGTTTTAACAGCGGAGAACTGCTGATATTAAGAAAGCTGCTATCAACAAAAGGTCGGTTTTTTACTTCAATAGAGGCCATAAAAAAACTGCATTAATAAGAAAATATCAATGCAGTTTATAGCATACTTAAAAAGTATCCGCTTTTATTTTTGCTCTAGGAGCTGCAGTAAACGATCCGCGGGTACATAGCCGGGCTGCAGCGAGCCGTCTTCTAAAATAATGGCCGGCGTACCGTTAACACCGAAAAACAAGCCTAATTCATACTGCTCCTGAATAGTGTTGGCACAGGTTTTCGGCTCAATTTCCCGCCCTTTTTTAGCATTATCCATCGCCTGTTTCTGATTATCTGCACACCAGATAGAGGTCATCGTATGGTATGCCGAAGACTGCAGGCCGCCACGCGGAAAGGCCAGATAACGCACCGTAATGCCTAATTTATTATAATCGGCCATTTGTGCATGCAGTTTGCGGCAAAAACTACAGCTGCTATCGGTAAAAACAGTGATCACATGCTGCTCCTGCGGCGCTTTATACACGATCATATCTTTTTCAAAGGCTTTTAAGCGCTTCTTGCGCACTGCCACTAAGCTTTTTTCGGAGATATTTTCCATATTGTTATGCAAATCATAGATATTACCCTGAAGCAGATATTGGCCATTTTTGCTGACATAAAAAATGCCTCTATCGGTTAGCACTTCATATAAACCATCGACAGCCGCAGGCGTCACAGAGGTCACGGCTAATTTTAGTTTGTTTATCTTTGCCGTTATCTGCTCCACAACTGCCTGTTCTACACTAAGCGTATCCACCTGCGTGTTGCTCGGCGTAGCGCTATCCAGTGCCTGCGCGGTAACAGAAAAACTACTGAAAATGATCATTGCCACTACAGTTGAAAATAATTTTCTAAATAGATTCAGAGACATATAAAATCCTTAATAATAAATATGCATTGACTAAAGCAAGTGTAGCTGGAAAATACCAAAAATACCGAGTATGCCCAGAAATAAGCCTTTTGGGAATGTTTTGCAGAAATGCTCAGGCTCTCGGGTGATGCTCCTGATGCAGCTCTTTCAGTCTGTCCTGGGCAATATGGGTGTAGATCTGTGTCGTCGACAGATCACTGTGCCCGAGCAGCATCTGCACCACCCGCAAGTCCGCGCCATAGTTTAACAGGTGGGTAGCAAAAGCATGGCGCAGAACATGAGGGGAGAGTGCCTCTTTATCGATACCGCAAACCTGCGCATAATATTTAATGCGGTGCCAGAATGTTTGCCGGACCATCACCTTGGCACGCCGGCTGGGAAAGAGAATATCACTGCTTTGCCCTTTTAACAGTTCCGGGCGCGCCTCTTCAAGATAACGCTCCAGCCAATATACCGACTCTTCACCTAATGGCACCAGGCGGGTTTTATTGCCTTTACCGGTAATACGCAGCACACCTTGTTGTAAATTAACCTCTTCCATTGTCAAGCCGACCAGCTCAGAAACGCGCAGCCCGGTCGCATATAACAGCTCCAGCATCGCTTTATCACGAAACTGCACAATATCCGTTAAATCAGGTGCGGATAATAAACCGTCCACTTCAGATTCAGATAAAGATTTGGGCAGAGGTTTAATGGTTTTCGGGCTTTGCAGCTTGGCACTGGGATCATCTTCACGCATTTTCTCCCGGCATAAGTACTGGTAATAACGGCGCAAAGCGCTCATTAATCTGGCCGTGGAGCTGTTTTTATACTCTTTGTCACTGTTGAGACGAAAGCTAAAGTAATCACTTAAATCCAGAGAACTGGCAGCGGCTAATAAGCGCCCTTTTTCCTGCAGAAACTCCTCCACCAGCTGCAGATCATGGCGGTAAGCATCAAGTGTATTTTTTGATAAGCCCCGCTCTAACCATAGCGAATCTAAAAATTGGTCAATGGTTAATAATTCCATTAAGCAGCCCTTTTTTTATTTATAAAATATGATTATAAATCAACAGCCTTTTTATACCCTAATAAAATCCAACGAAGAAGATAATAACATTCAACATCTTTACCAGAAAGCGCGGCAAAAACGATTAAATAATAACAGAGATGTTCAAAATACCGGCAGGCAGCCTTTTTTACGGGTACTTTTTAAGCCCCGGATCACATATCCATCACTATTTTTTACTGGCTTAATTTCAAACTTCGAGACTATAATGATCCAGATCAAGCTACTTTAAAGCGCATTCGTTAAGCTACGCGACCAATATAATTGCAAATTAATTAGTCGCTTCTATTCTTGTTCTATTTACTAACTTAAGCAATTTACCCGATTTAAATTAACCAACGCTTACCAACAGTAAGGGAGTACCTGGCACCATGTCGGACAAAAATAAAAATGCGAGTTATCGCGAATTACACAAACCAGCAAGCGAATTTTCAAGTCGCTCTGATTACCTGGATCATGAACTGCAGATAATGAAACCTCGCCGTTGGGGATTAAATCTGCCAGGCCGGGATTTTAATTTTGAATGGGAAGATCTTGTTCCCGCTATTGCCGGTACTATCGGTATTATCGCGATGTACTCAGCGGTAATGATGTCCTGGGCGGAAGGTTTAACAGAAGCCTGGGATCATATTACCCTGGGTAAAGAGTTTGCTATCGAAGTATCTCGTGTAGAGATGCTTATTCCGGCACTGCTTTTCTGTGTTATCGCTTCCGGGTTTATTAACCCCAAAGCGAACTTGGCCGGTAACCACGGACCGATGATTCCATTAATTGGCGCCATTGCCTTAGCCGGTGCTCACCCGCTTGCATTAGCCATCTTACTGGGTGTTTTTGGTCTGATCCTAAGCTACTTTAAAGGCGGTTCAAAACTGGTCAACCTCACCAGTGAAGGTGTTGCCGGTGGTCTATTGGTTTTCTTAGGCTTTACCGGGGCATTCAGCCAGATCACAAAAATTCAAGACTGGTCTGTAGGTCTGCAATCAGCTGATGTTAGCGCCGGCAGCATGGGCTATATCGGTCTTATCGTACTGGCCATTAATGTCATACTTTATGCTTTTCTAGCACGTATCAACAAACGTTGGTTAGCGATTCCAGCCTGTGCGATCACAGGGTTAGTGATTGCGTTAGCGCTAGGTGCCGGCTTTGATCTGGTGTTTGTCACTGAAACCGGCCTGCCGCACCTCAGCCCTGTCTACTGGTGGGGAAGCACAACTGAAGGTTGGATGCTGGGTCTGCCTAACCTGCAGCACTTTATTGCATCACTGCCGTTCGCTATCCTGGCGGTTGCTATGTGGTCACCTGACTTCCTCGGTCACCGTATTTTCCAGGAACTTAACTACCCTAAAAATACTGATGAAGTATTAATGGATGTTGATGATACAATGACAACCTGTTCTATCCGTCAAATTGTCGGTACCGCTGTCGGTGGTGGTAATATCACCTCATCTTGGGGTACCTACATGATTCCGGCTGCCATCGCCAAGCGTCCTATCCCTGCCGGCTCTATCGTACTGGGCTCGCTGGTAATGCTGATTGCCATTCTTGGTTTCCCAATGGATGTTGCAGTATGGCCTCCGGTAATGCGTGTCGCACTCCTTGTAGGTGTATTCTTACCGCTACTTGAAGCAGGTATGCAGATGATTAAAAATACTAAAGACTCTCAGTCTGCCGGTATCTGTATCTTCTCTGCAGCGGTTTTCAACCCGGTACTTGCCTGGGCATTAACTATGCTGCTTGATAACAATGGCCTGATTGGTGATAAAGAACGTGCTGAGAGGCTTTCATTTTTAGATAAAGTGATTATTCCCGGCACAGTACTATTTATCTGTCTAGTGGCAATGCTTGCGGTAGGTATGCTTGAATCTAAATACGGTATTCCTGCCTTTCTCTAATATAGCCGGATAAGAATAAGCAAAAGGCGACTGTTATTATGGCAGTCGCCTTTTTTGTTTGAATTGTCAAAAGCCCTAAGATTGAGAACGCAGATCAATCACCAGATCATTGGAAATCTCCTGCAGAGAATTGATCAGCTGCTCTTTATTGAAGTTTTCAGCAACGGCAATCTTAAAATGACTGGTAAAGACGGTACCGCTGACATCAGCTAAGCCCAAACGGTGACACTCCATATTCTCGACGCGAATACTATTGTCACTTAATACCTGGGAGATATCATGCACCAAGCCGGGGCGATCTTTAGCATCAATATTCAAATCCATATGTGCTAATGTTTTTTCAACCGCCGAGTCTAAGACCACAGCTTCAACATTAATCGCCAGCTCTTTAAAGTCAGCAACCAGCTTTTCGACCTGTTCAGTGCTGATTTCAATTTTAATTAAACCGGCAAAATAATCATCAATATGATTAATTTTACTGTTGAGCCATTTTCCGCCTAGAGCATGAGTTTTTTCAGATAAGACCTTAACCAAATTGGCCTGATTTGAACCGCTAACAGTGACCATGACTTGAACATTCATAGACTTACTCCCAAATAATTTAACTTGATAATTTATACCCAATTATTTTCCGATACTGGAATTAACATCTTTATGCAGCTTGAGTATATAACTAATAAAGAAGCTTATGCTTTTAGTGTATAACCAAATAAACCAGAAACCACCCGAAGAGCTCCATATTTTGAACTCAAATAAATATAACTGATAAATGTTTGAAAAATGTGCAAAAGCGCACACCTTTGCAGCTATTGTCAGTGAGCAGAAAAGCTGCCATATGCACAGGTTGACATCCTCCCCTACCTCGCTTGCGCGCCCGACAAGTCGGGAAAGGAAGGGGATTCCGGTTAGTTTAAAACCAAGTCCGGTAGTTTACTTTCGCAAGCAAACTTAGTTCCTGTTTCGCTGAGTCGGCTAACGCCATGCTCTCCACAGGCTAACAAGCGGTGTCCCCGCTCTAAAATATTTAATGCTCCAACATGGTCGGCATTATTCGTGTAACCGCAGGCCACACATTCAAAATGTGACTGTGTTTTGCGGTTGTCTTTGCTTTTATGCTGGCAGACCGGACAAGTCTGGCTGGTGTACTTCGGATCAACAAAAATCACCTCGCCCGATCGCCAACCTTGTTTGTATTTCAGCATCTCTTTGAACATGCCCCAACCCTGCTCCAGGATCATCCGGTTAAGTCCGGATTTCTGCTTAACGTTCTTGCCCGGCGACGCTTGATCGCCCTTACTGCTTTTCGTCATGTTTTTGATTTTTAGATCTTCAAGCACAATGATAGCGTGGCTTTTGCTCAATAATGTTGAGATCTTGTGTAATCGGTCATGACGAATTCGGGCAATCTTGTTGTACAGTTCCGAAATCTTTTGCTTTATCTTTTTCCAGTTGTTTGAAAACTTAACTTTCTTAGCCAGCTTTCGCTGTAGGCGCTTTGTTTTTGCGGTGTATCGGGCAACATCAATCGGCTCAAAGTGCTGGCCATTGGAGAGCGTCAGCAGTCGCTTTACACCCATATCGCCGGCAACCATACTTGCTGATGGATGAATGGACTGACCAATCTCCTGCTCTACCTGTAGCGAGACAAACCAGTGTTTTCCGGATTGGGAAATCGTGACATTTTTAACTTTACCAACCACTTCTCGTGACTTTCTGAAACTCACCCAACCAATTTTCGGTAGAAAAATACGCTTCCCTTCGACCTTAAAACCTTGCGGCAAGCTAAAACTGTTCGAGCCATAGCGCCTTTTAAAGACAGGCAGGCGTTTTAGCGGCTGCTTCTTATCAAAAGCATCCTTAAAAGCCCGTTCAAGTTGTTTGAGTGTTTGCTGTAGGGTTTGTGCCGGGGAAAGTTTTAGAAAGCCATATTCTTCACTCTTTTTCCAGAGCTTGGAGAAAAAATCAAACTCTTGGTAATAGCAAAGTGGCTGTTTATTTTTTAGCTTAAACAGGTTAACTGCCAATGCCTTATTCCACAAAAAACGGCAGTTACCCGCATACTGGGCCATCATTTGTGCAGCCTCAGCGGTGGTATTGAGTCGAAATTTGTAAGCTTTGCGAATAAGCATGGCGCTCCCTTTCTCTTGCACCTGTAATTATAACCAGCATTGTTTGTTGGTCAATATTCAAACAAGAAAACACGCGGGATTGCTTCGCAATCCATGCCTTATATTCCCGCCCTAAAAGGACGGGGTTTTACGGCAAAATTGATAATTTATCTTATGAGTGGAATTTTGTGCAATCTAATCTGCCTGCATCCTCACATAATTTAGAAAAAAAATAACGTAATCATCCATCCACCGTTGGATTTTCATACAAAAAATAACAAAATATCGAACAACAAAGATAATTTGTAATTTTATTACAGCTTTCTTTTTACTTTTGATCTGGGTCAAGTTTGCAGTATCTTGCATTTGTTAGACTCGCTTCGGCTCCATTAATCAGGGTGAAATATTAAATGCGCGTAGAAAATAAAATTGATGAACTTGAACTACTTCCCCATCAAATCACCGAGAAAGCCAATAATATTGCTTATAGCAAAGCCACCAAAGCCTTTCTTTCTGCTTTTTACCTTGCCATAACAGCCGGTATGTTTATTGGTCTTGCCTTTGTTTTCTATATTACCGTGACCACGGGTGCCATTGACATGTCCTGGGGAGTCAATAAATTTCTTGGCGGTCTTGCTTTTAGTATGGGACTACTACTGGTTGTGGTGGTCGGTGGTGAACTTTTTACCAGCAGTACATTAACCCTGATCGCAAAAGCAAGCAGACGCATCACCAGCTGGCAAATGTTAAAAAATTGGCTGGTTGTTTATTTGGGCAACTTTGTTGGTGCAACCTTTTTGGTATTTTTAATCTTCTTTGCCGGTTTGTATATGTCCGACCATGGCCAATGGGGACTCAACGCCCTGAACACTGCCTCCCATAAATTACACCATTCTTTCGTTGAAGCCATTGCATTAGGTATGTTATGTAATATTATGGTGTGCCTTGCAATTTGGATGGCATTTGGTGCGCGCACAATCACCGATAAAATGTTTGCTGTTTTATTGCCCGTTGCTATGTTTGTATCCTCGGGGTTTGAGCACTGCATCGCCAATATGTTTATGGTACCAACGGGTATCATGATCCAACATTTTGCTCCAGCAGAGTTTTGGCAGGCAATCGGACATAACGCAAGTGAATTTGCTGATTTAAATATCATGAATTTTTTAATAAATAATTTAATTCCTGTCACTATCGGCAATATTATTGGCGGCGGTGTGATTGTTGGCTTAATGCACTGGATGATCTATCTGCGTCCAAGCAAAGTTAAAATAACTTTATAAACACATTTCATTCTAATCTCTAACTATAAAGGTAAATCTTTATGACTAAACTAAACGAAGAATTTGCATCTGCATGGGAAGGTTTTGCAGGCGAAACTTGGAAAACAGAAGTTAACGTTCGTGACTTCATCCAAAACAACTACACCCCTTATGAAGGCGATGAAAGCTTCCTGGCCGATGCTTCTGAGTCGACTAACACACTTTGGGAAAAAGTGATGGAAGGTATCAAACAGGAAAACAGCACCCATGCTCCTGTTGATTTTGATACTGATGTTGTTTCAACTATTACCGCTCACGATGCCGGCTACATCAACAAAGATTTAGAAACTATTGTTGGTCTGCAAACGGATGCGCCGCTAAAACGTGCGATTATCCCTAATGGCGGTATTCGTATGATCGAAGGTTCTTGTAAAGTTTACGGTAAAGAGTTAGATCCTACTATCAAAAAAACTTACTCTGAATACCGCAAAACACATAACCAGGGCGTTTTCGATGTTTACACTGGCGATATCCTTAAATGTCGTAAATCAGGCGTAATAACTGGTTTACCAGATGCTTACGGTCGTGGTCGTATTATCGGTGATTACCGTCGTATCGCAGTTTACGGTATTGACTTCCTGATGGCAGACAAAGCTAAGCAGCATAAAAGCTTAGAAAAAGATCTGGTTGCTGGTACAACACTTGAAGATACTATCAAACTACGTGAAGAGATCTTTGAGCAATACCGTGCGCTAGGTCAAATGAAAGAGATGGCGGCTAAATACGGCTATGATATCTCTCACCCTGCTACTAATGCTAAAGAAGCTATCCAGTGGACTTACTTCGGTTACCTGGCGGCAATCAAATCACAAAATGGCGCAGCAATGTCATTTGGCCGTACAGCTTCTTTCCTTGATATCTATATCGAAAAAGATCTTAAAGCGGGTAAAATTACTGAGCAGGAAGCACAGGAGCTTATCGATCACCTGGTTATGAAACTACGTATGGTACGTTTCCTGCGTACACCTGAATACGATGATCTATTCTCTGGTGACCCTATCTGGGCAACTGAGTCTATCGGTGGTATGGGTGTTGACGGTCGTACGCTGGTTACTAAAAACAGCTTCCGTTTCCTACACACACAATACACTATGGGTCCATCTCCAGAGCCGAACATCACTGTTTTATGGTCTGAGCAACTGCCTGTTAACTTCAAGAAATACTGTGCGAAAGTATCTATCGATACTTCATCTATCCAGTATGAAAATGATGATCTGATGCGTAACGACTTCCAAAACGATGATTACGCGATCGCTTGTTGTGTATCGCCAATGATTGTTGGTAAGCAGATGCAGTTCTTCGGCGCACGTGCCAACCTTGCTAAAACACTGCTTTACGCAATCAACGGCGGTGTTGATGAGAAGTCAAAAATGCAGGTCGGTCCTAAAACATTACCGGCAATCACCGATGAAGTTTTAAGTTACGACGAAGTATTCAGCAACCTGGATCACTTTATGGACTGGTTAGCAGAGCAATATGTGACTGCACTTAACTGTATTCACTACATGCATGACAAATACAGCTACGAAGCGGCGTTAATGGCACTTCACGACCGTGATGTTGAACGTACTATGGCTTGTGGTATTGCCGGTCTTTCAATTGCAGCGGATTCACTTGCAGCAATCAAATACGCAACAGTTAAGCCTGTTCGTGACGAAGACGGCATTGCAGTTGATTTCGAAATCGAAGGCGATTACCCTAAATTCGGTAATAACGATCCTCGTGTTGATGAGATCGCTTCAGATCTTGTTGAACGTTTCATGAAGAAAATCAAGTCTCATAAAACATACCGTGGTGCTCGCCCTACCCAGTCTATCCTGACCATTACATCTAACGTTGTATACGGTAAGAAAACGGGTAACACACCTGACGGCCGTCGTGCTGGTATGCCATTTGCTCCGGGTGCAAACCCAATGCACGGACGTGATGAAAAAGGTGCGGTTGCATCATTAACTTCAGTTTCTAAACTACCTTTTGCCTACGCACAGGACGGTATTTCATATACCTTCTCTATCGTACCAAATGCACTGGGTAAAACTGACGAGTCGCAAAAAGCTAACTTAGCAGGGCTAATGGACGGTTACTTTAAGCACACACCTGAAATTGAAGGTGGTCAGCACTTAAACGTCAATGTAATGAACCGTGATATGTTACTAGATGCGATGGAAAATCCTGAGAAGTACCCGCAGCTGACTATCCGTGTTTCTGGTTACGCCGTTCGTTTTAATTCGCTAACTAAAGAGCAGAAAAACGATGTAATCTCGCGTACCTTTACAGCTAACCTGTAAAAACAAGCGATAAACAGGTTAACTTTTTTCTTAGCCTGTTATAATCAGAAAGGTTTCATTCTTCGGAATGAAGCCTTTCTTTTTGGCTATAATAAAGTGATTATGTGAGCTGTTTTTTTTAACAAACAGATCAGATAATCAGTTTAAAAGGGGTTATTAATGTCAGTAACTGGACGTGTTCATTCTATTGAAACCTGCGGTACCGTTGATGGTCCGGGTATCCGCTTTATTATCTTTCTGCAGGGCTGCTTAATGCGCTGTAAGTATTGCCATAACCGTGATACCTGGGATACCGAAACCGGCAAGATAATGAGCGTTGATGAGCTGATGGCAGATCTGGTGCAATACCGCAACTTTATGGAAGCATCAGGGGGTGGCGTCACTGTTTCCGGTGGTGAGGCAATGCTGCAGCCGGAGTTTGTGAAAGCCATTTTTACTGCCTGCAAACAGGAAGGGATCCATACCTGCCTGGATACCAACGGTTTTGTGCGTCGTTTAGATGATACAGTCAAAGAGGTATTGGATGTTGCGGATCTGGTTTTACTGGATATTAAACAGATGGATAATGAAAAACATATCGATCTGACCCATGTCAGCAATAAATATACGCTGGAGTTTGCCAAATATTTAGCAGAGCGCAATCAGGCGGTTTATTTACGTTATGTTGTTGTACCCGGTTATACCGATTGTATCGAAGATGCACATGCGCTGGGTAAATTTATCGAACCGATGAAAAATATCGAAAAAATAGAACTACTGCCTTATCACGAGCTGGGTAAGCATAAGTGGACCGCGATGGGCGAGATTTACCCGCTGGAAGGCGTAAGCCCGCCTTCACACGAGACCATGGAAACAATTAAAGATATTCTTTTACAATATCACAATAACGTTATTTATTGATTCCCAACAAGACAGGTAAAGTTCCTTGCCTGTCTTAATAGAGCCTACTATGACCGCTTTTATTTGCCCGCTTTGCCGGACGCCTCTGCAAAAAAACAAAAACAGCCAAATCTGCGCCAATAACCATCACTTTGATATTGCCAAAGAAGGTTACCTGAACCTCCTTCCTGTCAATGCTAAAAACTCTAAAAATCCGGGCGACAATAAAGAGATGATGATGGCTAGACGGGAATTCTTAAGCAGCAATGGTTATTCGCCGCTGGCGGAAAAAATATGTGCCCTGAGCAGCCGCTTATTAGCTGGCAGGGAACAGGCGCAGCTCTTGGATCTTGGTTGTGGTGAAGGTTATTACACTCACCTGCTGGCAGATAAAATGCCGGAAACATCTGTTATTCATGCCCTGGATATCTCTAAAATAGCAGTGCGCTATGCAGCTAAGCGCAATAAAAGCGTTAATTTCTGTGTCGCCAGTGCTTATGCCGTACCACTGCCAGACAACAGCCTGGATCTGTTGCTGCGCATCTATGCGCCGTCATTAGACAGCGAACTGCAGCGCTTAATAAAACAAGGCGGCTACCTGCTTACCGTTACACCGGCACCACGTCATCTATTCCAGCTGCGCGAAAGAATCTATCAGCAGGTTAATGAGCATGCTCAGGAAAACACTCCCCCTGCCGGGTTCACTAAGGTTAAGCAGGTGAATCTTGCCTATACACTGGACATTACTGAAGCGTCAACACTACAGAATCTGATTAAAATGACGCCGTTTTTCTGGAAGTTTACTGAGCAGATAATGGCTGATTTGTTGGCAGAAAAATCCTGGTCCATAGAGTGTGATTTTAATATTGAAATCTATCAGCGCCGTGGGTGATGAGTGATGAGTGATGGGTGATGAGTCATGGGTAATGAGTCATGGGTAATGAGTCATGGGTAATGAGTCATGGGTAATGAGTCATGGGTAATGAGTCATGGATAATGAGTCATGGGTGATGAGTCATGGGTAATGAGTCATGGGTAATGAGTCATGAGTGATGGGTGATGGGTGATGAGTCATGGGTGATGAGTCATGAGTGATGGGTGATGGGTGATGGGTGATGAGTCATGGGTTACTATTCACTCATCACTGTTTACTCTTCACTATTCACCGGCAAAGCTAAATCAGCTCATGATCCTGCAGAAATTTATCGCCTCCGATTTTAAAGGCCTTGCTCAGCAGCACAGCTAAATCCAGATAAGAGGGGCAAGACTGCATAATACTTTGCTCGCTGTGCTTGCCATAAAGTTTTTCCTGAATAGCACTATACCAGGACAGTAAGCGCTGCGGTAACAGCTCACGTGAACGCTTCCCCAGCCAATATAAGCCCTGCACAGGCAAGCCCAATAAAAAAAGAATAAAGGTCAGCATGGTTGGCCAGCTGAATAAAACAGGCTGCAGTAGATTTAAGGCAATGCTTAAAAAAATAAATGCAGGTATGGCCTTGATTGACAAACGCGTATAAAAAGCAATTTTACTATCAATAAAGAAACAGTTTAATACCCTTTGTTTCGGCCAGCTCTGTAAATACTGATCGCCCTGCCTAATAACATCAAAAAAAGAATTCAAAAAAGAAACCCTAACAATATTTAAAAAGAAGTTATATTTACGCCACTATATATCTACAGCAAAGATAGTTGCGCATATAAATTAACATTAGCAAGAGACAAAGGAATTAGCAATATTACTGATAACACACAAAACAATACAAACAGCAATACAACTAGCAATACATATTTGTTTAAAGTTTGACTTTAAATAACTTTTTTTAGCAATTCATTATTGTTATTTCATTACAGAGGCGTAGACTTAAATTTCTTATAATGTGAGTAAAATCACCAGCAAGCAGCAATCTATTTCGGTTATTTAACTCACGCTTAATCGTTCCAGCATTCACCACCTAAAATGCTGATTTTTTAATTTTACTTACTGGAATTTATAATGAGCAACAAACTTGTCCTAGTTCTTAACTGCGGTAGTTCATCTCTAAAATTTGCTGTTATTGACGCTAACGATGGCGATGAAATAATTAACGGCCTTGCCGAATGTTTTAACCTTCCCGATGCACGCATTAAGTGGAAAATTGCCGGAAAAAAAGGCGCTACCAGCCTGCCGGCGAACAGCGCCCATTCAGAGGCTATCTCCTATATTGTTGAACAGATCATCAATAAAGAAGAAGGCCTTGCCGAGCGCTTTGCTGCTGTCGGCCACCGCATCGTTCACGGTGGTGAAAAGTTCACGCAATCAGTGCTGATTGACGAAGAAGTGCTGGAAGGTATTGAAGAATGCGCATCGCTGGCTCCTCTGCATAACCCGGCGCATATTCTAGGTATTAAAGCCGCCCAGGCCGCTTTTCCAAGCCTGCCGCAAGTTGCTGTATTTGATACGGCGTTCCATCAGACAATGCCTGCTAAAGCTTTTATGTATGCGCTTCCTTATAATCTCTATAAAGAAAAGCACGTTCGTCGCTACGGTATGCACGGCACCAGTCATCTGTTTGTTACCCATGAAGCCGCTAAAGCATTAAATAAACCCGTTTCCGACATCAACATTATCTCTGCACACTTAGGCAATGGAGCCTCTGTTAGCGCCATTAAAAATGGTCAATGCGTCGATACCAGCATGGGCATGACACCACTTGCCGGCCTGGTAATGGGCACGCGTTGCGGTGATATCGATCCAAGTATTATCGAATATCTGGTTACACGCCAGGGTTACAGTTTAACAGGAGTCATGGATATGCTCCAGAAACAGAGCGGTCTGCTGGGCATTTCCGGCATCTCCAGTGATTTTCGTGATATTACTGCAGGCTGTGAAGAGGGCAATGAAAGAGCGCTATTAGCCATGGATATGTTCTGTTACCGTTTAGCGAAATATATCGCCTCTTATGCAGTACCTTTGGAGCGTATTGATGCCATTGTATTTACCGGCGGTATCGGTGAAAACTCACATATTGTGCGGACCAAGATCCTCGAATTATTAACTGTTTTCGGTTATCAGGTCGACGCAGAGAAAAACAGTGCGGCAATATTAGGCGAGCAAGGTATTATTAGCGCTGAGGGGTCACCTGTTGCAATGGTTATCCCAACCAATGAAGAGTGGGTTATTGCACAAGATTCGGTAAAACTAGCTTCAGCTTAGTCTCTTTGTATATTGGGAAGATGCAGATCCGCTGCTTTTCCCTCTTCTTTGCTTTCAATTAAACGAAATAAGGAATTCTCATGTCCCGTACAATTATGCTCATTCCCATCGGCTCCGGTGTCGGCGTTACTTCGGTCAGCCTTGGTATGGTGCGCGCAATGGAACGTCAGGGTGTAGCAGTTAACTTCTATAAACCTATTGCTCAGCCTCGTAGCGGAGATACAGGTCCGGAGCGTTCAACAACGACGCTGCGCAATGCTTCATCAATTAACCCGCCGGAGCCTTTTGCAATAAAATATGCTGAAAATCTAATCTCTTCCGGCAAAACATCAGAGTTATTGGAAAATATCGTCGAGCGTTTTCGCCAATCGACTAAAGAGAGCGATGTTATTATTGTTGAAGGGCTGGTACCTACAGATAAGCATCAGTTTGCCAATGAAGTTAACTATAGCATTGCCAAAGCCCTGGGCGCAGAGATGGTCTTTGTGACGCATCCAAGTAACGACTCATCACAGCAGCTAAAAGAACGTATGGAGATAGCCGTCTCTTCTTTTGGTGGTAAAGAGAACAAACGCATTGCCGGCTGCATTATTAACAAGGTCGGCGCACCGATTGACGAGCATGATAAGTCTCGCCCGGATCTGACTGAAATGTTTGATATTCCAGATGGTGTTGCCGGCAACAACCTGGAAGTATTGCAGATGTTCAGCAAGAGCCCGCTACCTATTCTCGGCTGTATTCCCTGGAGTGCCGATCTTATTGCCCCGCGTGTAAGAGATCTTGCCAACCACCTTGAAGCAGAAATATTAAATCAGGGGGATCTTGATAACCGCCGCCTGCACAGTGTCACTTTCTGTGCGCGTTCAATTCCGAATATGATTGAACACTTCAAAGCAGGTTCAATGCTGGTAACTTCAGGCGATCGCAGTGATGTCATTATTGCCGCCTGCCTAGCAGCAATGAACGGCATGAAAATCGGCTGTTTACTGCTCACCGGTGATTACTATCCCGAAGATGAAGTGATGAAACTTTGCAAACGTGCAATGGAATCCGGTTTACCGGTTTTATTGATCAAGAGCAATACCTGGCAGACCGCGCAACGTCTGCAAAGCTTCAATATGGAAATTCCAGTTGATGATCTGCAGCGTATTGAAAAAGTACAGGAATATATTGCCGGCCATATTGATAAGCACTGGCTAAATACCTTAACCGAAGATTCTTCGCTATCCCGCCGTTTATCGCCACCGGCGTTCCGTTACCATTTAACCGAGCTGGCACGCAAAGCAAACCAGCGCATTGTTCTACCTGAAGGTGAAGAGCCTCGTACCATTCAGGCAGCGCTTATCTGCGCGCAACGTGGTATTGCCAAACCGGTATTATTGGGTGATCCGCAGGAGATCCACCGCATTGCTACCCAGCAAGGTATTGAACTCACCGATGAAGTTCAAATTATTAAGCCGTCTGATGTTGCTGAACGTTATGTCGAGCCAATGGTGGCACTGCGTAAGTCTAAAGGTTTAACAGAGGTTGTTGCACGAGAACAACTGCAGGATACCGTAGTACTGGGTACTATGATGCTCGCTGAAAATGAAGTGGCAGGTCTGGTTTCCGGTGCCGTTCACACCACTGCCAATACCATTCGTCCGGCACTGCAATTAATCAAAACAGCACCCGGCGCAAGTTTAGTTTCATCTGTGTTCTTTATGCTGCTACCGGATCAAGTGCTGGTTTACGGTGACTGTGCCATTAACCCGGATCCAACTGCTGAGCAGCTTGCCGATATCGCCATTCAGTCTGCAGATTCTGCAATGGCATTCGGCATTGATCCTAAGGTTGCCATGATCAGTTACTCGACGGGTACTTCCGGTGCCGGTAGTGATGTGGAAAAAGTACGTGAAGCCACTAAAATTGCTCAAGAGCGTCGTCCGGATCTGCTGATTGACGGTCCGCTGCAGTATGATGCTGCAGTCATGGAGAATGTCGCGAAGAGTAAAGCCCCGGACAGCCCTGTTGCCGGTCAGGCGACGGTATTTATCTTCCCTGACTTAAATACCGGTAATACCACCTATAAAGCGGTACAGCGTAGTGCAGAGCTGATCAGTATCGGTCCAATGCTGCAGGGTATGCGCAAGCCGGTTAACGATCTGTCTCGTGGTGCATTGGTTGACGATATTGTTTATACCATCGCACTAACAGCTATTCAGGCAACGCAAGCAGAAGAAAAACTAGCGGCTGAAAAATTAGCAGTTGAAAGGTTAGCGGCTGAAAGCGCTGCAGCTGAAGAAAAATAATTTTCAAGCTGAATTCAAGCCCGCTTTATTTTATCAATAAAGCGGGCTTTTTTATTGCCCTGACTTTAACTCTCAAGGCGCACCAAGACACATTTTAAACCACGATCGGCTTCGATATTGGCAAACACCCGCGGCGGGTCTATGCGCTGAATTACTTGCGCCTGCGGACATTCATTGCTAATGGTTTCGCAGAGAAACTCAAAATCCAAATCCGGTGAATTAAGGCACAATAGTGCTTCGCCTTTAGCATTTAACAACTCCGGCAAACGGCGAATAATTTTCGGATAATCGCGCTTAATATTAACGCTGCCCTTTTGTAACGATGGCGGATCGGCAATAACCAGATCATAGCGCCCCAAGCGTTTAACCTTACCCCAGGACTTAAAGAGATCATGGCCTAAATATTTTACCCTGCTTAAGTCATGGCCGTTTAACCTGTGATTATCACGGCCCACGGCAAGCGCGGCTTTACTCATATCGAGATTAACCACTTGTGCCGCCCCGCCGGCAATTGCAGCATTTGAGAAGGCGCAGGTATAGGAAAAGAGATTTAAAATACGTTTATTGTGACTGTGCTCCCTGACCCACTGGCGGCCATTTTTCATATCGAGAAACAGTCCGTAGTTCTGTTTACTACCGAGATTAATTTTATATTTAAGCTCATTCTCCACTGCAATCAAATTCTTAATTGCCTCACCAAATAAAACCTCAGTAGGTGCAAACTCCCGGCAACGGTACTGCACCTGAATACTTTTGACATTAAATCCTAAGGTGGTCATTTTTACCCGTAGTTGCTCGCTTAGCTTCTGCAGCCAGCTGTCTTCGACCTCTTTGTATAAAATGATCAATATCACCGGGGCTAACCAGTCAATATTAATATAAGTATACTCAGGGAAACGAAAACCTCGCCCATGCAGTAAACGCTGCAGTTCATTCTTCTGCGGGCGCACAACGTCAGCCCAATTAATATGCTTCAATATTTCCATTATCTATTATCTTTTTTACCCGCGTTAGCCTTCGCTATCATCTTTATCATTTTCCAAAGTCTTTGTTAAACTGCCCGGCAACTCCTCAAGCTCTTCATCGGAGCTCAGCAAAATAGCAAACCAACGCCCTTCTGCACTATTTTCCAGGGCTATTTTTAAAATGATGGTTAAGGGCACGGATAATAACATACCCACCATCCCCAATAACCACCCCCAGAAAATTAATGATAAAAACACCACTAAGGTCGACAAGCCCAAACTACGGCCCATAAAGCGCGGCTCAAGGACATTGCCCATCATCATATTAACCCCGACAAACAGGCCGACAACCATTCCGGCATGGACAATGCCTAATTGTAAAAAGGTTAAAATCACCGCTGGCACAGCGGCAATGATGGAGCCGATATTGGGAATATAATTGAGCAAAAAGGCCAGTAACGCCCATAACACAAAGAAATCGACCCCCAGTAGCCATAAAAACAAACCGATAATGATACCGGTGGCCAGGCTGACAATGGTTTTGATGGCCATATAACGGTTAACTATCTTTATAAAATGATCTAAGCGCTTTTCCGCACCGGCAGAGTCCCCAAAAGCAACATGCAGTTTTTTGGCAAAACCCGGCCCCTCTGCAAGCATAAACACGACCGTTAACAGCAGCAGAAAAACATTACCGAGCACGCTGCTAAAGCCGGTTAATGTCGTGGTCACCAGGGACATCACCTTACTCGGATCAAAGTATTTGCGCACGTCGGTCATCGACAGCGAAATATTTTTACTTTCCATCCAGGTGATTAGCCAATCAATATCATCAGATAACTGCGCCTCATAAACAGGTAAGGCTTCTCTGAAATCATTAACAGAAGAGCCAATCATGCCGCCTAAAACCAAAAACAGGGAAAAGATAAAAATAATGACCGCCATAATGGCAATAGCACGGGGTATTTTTCTTTCTTCCAGAAAATTAATTGCGGGATTACAGATAATAGCGACAAACAAAGAGAGCAAAAATGGAACGACAATGGCCGCCGCAATTTTAATACCCGCCAGGCAGATAACTATCGCTGAAAAATATAAAACACAGCGGGCAAATGTAGAGACATTTGACATAATTGACTCATATTCGATGAACAGTAATTGCAGCTTATACTTAATCTAGCTGCAGACGCAAGATCAGCATAACGGCGGGTACCAAAAACAGGGATTTTTGACATCCTCCCCGCGGGATTGCTTCGCAATCCATGCCTTATATTCCCGCCCTAAAAGGACGGGGTTTTACGGCAAAATTGATAAAATAACATCTCAGGCGTCAAGATGCTTGCAAAGCGGCCCCATTTTGTATATAAAACAGTCAACACAAGGCGTAAATAAGATGTTAGTCGGTTTTGTCACATTTTTCTGTAATTTAGCAACATCCTTACATATTGATCTCGATCAACACAGCAAAAAGAACAAATTTCTATAATCGGGCCCTGAAAATTTTTCACTAAGACTAAACTTCTGTATCATTTAGTTTTAATAAAACATTTTTAATAATTTTTATAAATCCTTAGGAGAATAGTATGACAGTAAGCACAGTTGCTGATTTAGAAGCTCTGATTGCACGCGTTAAAGCGGCACAAGCAGAGTACGCAACATTTTCACAGGAACAAGTTGATCATATCTTCCGTATGGCTGCGCTTAAAGTTTCACAAAAACGTATTGAACTTGCGCAAATGGCTGTTGAAGAAACAGGTATGGGTATCGTAGAAGATAAAGTTGATCAAAAACCACTTTGCTTCTGAGTTTATCTACAACAGCTTCGCAGATACAAAAACTGTTGGTGAATTATCACGCAATGAATCACTAAACACGGTAACACTGGCTGAGCCTATGGGTATCATCTGTGCAATCGTTCCTACAACTAATCCGACTTCTACGGCTATCTTTAAAACATTGATGGCACTGAAAACGGGTAACGGTTGTATCGTTGCACCTCACCCACGTGCTAAAAAATGTACTAACTACGCAGCACAACTAGTATTAGAAGCGGCTGTTGAAGCTGGTGCACCAAAAGATCTTATCGGCTGGATCGATATCCCGTCTCTTGAGCTGACTAACACTATCATGAAGCATGATGACACAGCTATCATCCTTGCAACTGGTGGTCCAGGCATGGTAAAAGCAGCATACTCTTCTGGTAACCCGGCAATCGGTGTTGGTGCGGGTAATACGCCAGTTGTTATCGATGAAAGTGCAGATATCAAACGTGCTGTATCTTCAATCCTAATGTCTAAAACATTCGATAACGGTATGATCTGTGCTTCTGAGCAGGCAGCAATCGTTGTTGAATCTAAATACGACGAGTTCAAATCACGTATCGCAGCTTACGGCGGTGTAATCTTAAGTCCTGAAGATGCTCAAAAAGTTGCTGACGTGCTACTTATCGACGGTGCACTGAACGCGAAAATCGTTGGTCAATCTGCATACACTATCGCTAAACTTGCTGGTGTTAAAGTACCGACTTCAACTAAAGTACTTGTTGCTGAAGGTCAAGCAAGTTATGACAACAACTTCGCTCACGAGAAACTATCTCCAACGCTAGGTCTATTTAAAGCGAAAGACTACGAAGATGCATGTCGTCAAGCTGAAATCATGCTTGATATCGGTGGTGTTGGTCACACAGCTGCACTTTACACTGACCAGGATGCAAACTCTGACCGTGTTGACGCATTCGGTGCACGCATGAAAGCATGTCGTATCGTAATCAACTCGCCAACATCGCACGGTGGTATCGGTGATATCTACAACTTTGGTTTCGCACCTTCGCTAACACTAGGTTGTGGTACTCACAGTGGTAACGCAGTTTCTGAAAACGTAGGTCCACAACACCTGATCAACACTAAAACAATCGCGAAGAGAGCTGAAAATATGTTATGGCATAAACTACCTAAATCAATCTACTTCCGCCGCGGTTCACTACCAATCGCAATGACTGATTTAGAAGGCAAAAAACGTGCAATGATCGTAACGGACGGCTTCCTATTCGCTAACGGTTACATTGATGAGCTACAAGATATCCTTGAAAGCAAAGGAATGACGGTTCAGGTATTCCATGAAGTAGAAGCGGATCCTACACTTTCAATTATCCAGAAAGGTGCCGAGGCTTGTAACACATTCAACCCTGACGTTATTCTTGCTGTTGGTGGTGGTTCACCTATGGATGCAGCGAAAATCATGTGGGTTCTTTTACGAGCACCCAGAAACTGATTTCGAAGACCTAGCAATGCGCTTTATGGATATCCGTAAACGTATCTACAAGTTCCCTGAAATGGGTAAAAAAGCTGAATTAGTATGTATTACTACTACTTCAGGTACTGGTTCTGAAGTAACTCCGTTCGCCGTTGTTACAGATGACAACACTGGTAAAAAATACCCGCTTGCAGATTACGCGTTAACGCCAAACATGGCTGTTATTGATGCGAACCTGGTAATGGATATGCCTAAATCACTATGTGCATTCGGTGGTTACGATGCGGTTACTCACGCAATGGAAGCTTACGTTTCAATGCTTGCTAACGAATACTCTGACGGCCAGGCGCTACAAGCTCTTAAACTGTTAAAAGAGTACCTACCAAGCTCTTACGCTAACGGTAAAAACGATGCTGTTGCCCGTGAAAAAGTACACAACGCTGCAACTATCGCTGGTATCGCGTTTGCGAACTCATTCCTAGGTGTGTGTCACTCAATGGCTCACAAAATCGGTAATGAATTCCACCTTCCACACGGTTTAGCAAATGCATTACTACTAACGAACACTATTCGTTTCAATGCAACGAACAAACCTGCTAAACAAGGTACATTCTCTCAGTACGACCGTCCGAAAGCACGCGCTCGTTACGCAGAGGTTGCTGACCACTTAGGTTTCCGTGAAGGTAACACTGAAGCTAAAATCAACGCACTTCTAACTTGGTTAGACGAGCTGAAAACTGAATTGAACATCCCTCATTCAATTCAAGCGGCGGGTGTTGACGAAGCAGACTTCATGGCAGCAGTTGATGATCTAGCGGAACAAGCGTTTGATGACCAATGTACTGGTGCAAACCCACGTTACCCATTAATTTCTGAGCTAAAAGAAATACTGATTGCTTCTTACTACGGTAACGACTACGTTGACGTATACGATGCGCCTGAAGTTGAAGAAGAAGCGGCTGAAGAAGAGTAAGATTAATTAATCTTCTCTGCTTAACTGCTGAATAAATAGAAAGCCTGCTTAATTGCAGGCTTTTTTTTGCCTAAAATATGGGTGATGGGTGATGGGTGATCAACCGTTTACTATTCACCCATCACCATTCACTATTCACCATTCACTATTCACTATTCACTATTCACTATTCACTGTTCACTCTTTTCCCCACCACCATTATAAAAGTGGACTAAACAGATAAAAGATACTTTCCAGCAGTTTGTTCGAATAACTGCGTTTCTTCCACTGCCCTAATAAAAGTTGCTCAGAAGCTAACAGATAGTGCATCTGGGCGGTTAACAGCTCACCGGCCACTTCATGATCATCAATCAACATGGTCATTTCAAAATTCAACCAAAAACTACGCTGATCCAGATTAACCGTGCCTAATAGTGCAATTTTTTCATCGATAACAATGCTTTTGCTATGCAGTAAGCCACCATAAAACTTATAGATTTTGACACCGGAGCTTAATAGCTCCTCAAAAAAAGCACGTGAAGCATATTCGGCCATAAAGGAGTCACCTTTAATAGGTAAAATAATTTTGACATCAACACCACGTAAAGCCGCCGCTTCCAATGCCCCTAATAAGCTCTCATCAGGCACAAAGTAAGGCGTGGTTAACAGCAGGCTGAATTCAGCTTCGTAGATGGCAGTTAATAAAACCTGATGGATGCCGGCTTTACCGAATTCCGGTCCTGATGGAATAAGCTGCGCATTATGCGTTCCCACCGCCGGGAAACATTCCATTTTTGACAGCGGAAAACTCATGCTGCGGTTGGTTTCTAAATACCAGTCCCAAATAAACAACCCCTGCATCAGCTGTACAATCGGGCCTTCACAGCGCAGCATAATATCCACCCAGGGGCCGAGCCGGTAATCTGTTTTAAAATAAGCAGGGTCAACCAGGTTCATGCTGCCGGTATAGGCGACATGGTCATCAATACAGACCAGCTTGCGATGCATTCTTAAATCCTGGCGTTGTAATAGCAGCCGCAGTGCCCCTATCGGCAGTGCCCCTATCGGCAGTACCTCTACGACTTCGACACCGGCCTGGCGCATCATGGCAGGCATAGCGCTTTTAAAAAAATCATGACTGCCAACAGAATCAAGCAGTAACTTGCATTCCACTCCACGTGCTGCGGCTTTGCACAGCGAAGTTAATAGATTATCGACCAGCCCCCCGCTATTGCAGATATAAAACAATAAATAACAATGCTTTTGCGCCCGGTCTATTTTTTCAGTCAGCTCCTTAAGCGCCTCCTCGGTCGAGGTAAGCAGTGAAAGTTTATTGCCTTTTAGCATCGGCATGCTGGTATAGGCTTCGACAAAGGCCTGCATGGAACGCGCACTGGGGGAAATATTGGCTTTAATCTGGCGGTTTTCAGCCGGCTCACTGCTTAGCCACTTCTCAAAGATGACAGCGATCTTCTCGCGACGCTGCTGACGTTTTTGACCGAGATGCAGTTCACCGAACACAAAATAAGCCAGCATTCCCAAGAGCGGTAATGCGGTAATTAAAAACAGCCAGGCAAGAGAAACACCGGTAGGTTTGCGTTTAAGAATGACACGCAATGAAGTCAGTAACAGCAGAGAAAAGTAAGTGAGCGCCGAAAGTGTCACATAAAGCGTACTCTCCTGCCAGGTCATATCAAAAGAGAAAAAATCCATTAAATTACATCCATTTTGCCTTCAGCAGGGAAGCCGGCAGCGCCATAGCAATCCATATTCAGGCATAAGGCCGGTGAGTCAGGATACTAAAGCAATGCTCAATAACGCTGCAAATGGCGGTGCATTAGCCTCACTAAGTTAGCTGAGTTTTGTCTCTGCAGCAAGCTGGATGGTGAATTTCTGTGTACTTCCTTTATTTACGTTTGTGGCAACGCAGGTAAAAAGTTGCCTCAGAGGCTTTCATTGCTTTATTGTTCAGCCAGCCTTTTCCTGACCCCGCATGATTGGCATTTACAGGAGACTCTTCTATTCTATTGCCCAGTGATTCAGCAACAACATCCAGCCCTAATGCGCGAGCCAGTGCAAACATCGCCTCCTGTACCCCTTGACCGGCAAGGTGAGAATACCTTCCTTGTGTATAGTGTTGTGATATTTTTAATTTTTCTATTTTTAACTGCTCAAGCAGCTGTAGAAAAGCACGCTGCTCACCAAAGTTATCAACGGTTAAGGCGATACCCAGCTTACTGATATGCACTATATTGTCACGCACAGTCGGACAAAGACTTTCAAAAACGTCTTCATCAATGGCAAATTCCAGGTATTGGCTTGAGCACTTGCTTTCTAATAGAATAGTCTGCAGATCAGCAATAAAGCGAACTTGTGATAATTGCACTGGCGATAATTTTATGGCAATACGTCCAAACTTAATGCCTGTATTCTGCCAGCTGGCCGCCTGTCTTGCCGCCTGAGCAAGCATCTGCAGGCCAATATCCACCAATAAACCGCTACTTTCAGCCAGGCTCAAGAAACACTCCGGATAGAGAATTCCCTGCTGTGGATGGTGCCAGAGCAACACGCCCTCCATCGCAACAGGTTGCAGTTTATTCAGATCATACTGTGGCTGATAGTAGAGCTCAAATTGATTTTCTTGTAATGCCAGTTTTAATTCATTTTCTAATTTTACCTGCTGACGGTAATGATGGGTCAGGCTTCTGGTATAAAAATAGTAGGAGGTACAATCACTGGCTGTTTTTCTGCCCCTGTTTTTGTCTAAACTGCCCGTTAAAGACTCACAATCGTGATTATGATAATCAGCGCCTTTGCCATGCAGCATCGCTTTTTCTGCATTACCGAGCAGCGTGTCAGCATCCATACCGTCATCAGGCCAGAGACTGATACCAATAGTGGCGGATAAATTGACTGCACAGCCTGTTATGGTAAAGGCGTTAGTAAACTGCTGAGCAATTTTTTTCGCCACGATGGCGACATCCTGCTCATTGGCCAACTCATCGACAATAATAACAAACTCATCGTCACCGAAACGGGCAACAATATCTTTATCAAAAACACATTCTTTCAGGCGTCCGGCAATCTCCTTTAAGGCAGCATCTCCGGCATTATGGCCGAACTGTTCATTAATCACCTTAAAGCCATTAATATCGACCAGGATCACCGCCATATTAATCTCTTTATGAATTGCACGGGTTATCGCACTCTCCAGCTGGTTAAACAGGGCAATACGGTTAAACAGACCTGTTAACGGATCGTATTTTGCCAAATGTTGAATTTTCTGATCAATATTTTTAGTTTGGTTTAAGTTGGTCAATGAATAGATACGGTCCACCGTACCTCCTTCATCCTGTTTGACCAGATAAACCTCTAGCCAGACAAAATAAAGCTCACCACTTTTGTTAGTGCAAATGACTTCTCCCTGCCACGATTCGTCTTTCTGCAGGGCGGCTTCGATATAGTCATGCTGATTGCATGCAAATTTTTCGATATTTGCACCTAGTAATTCACTTTTTGAAAAACAGGATGCCGCACAAAGCGCCTTATTAACAGAGATTATCTTGCCCTGCTCATCGGTAACAACAAGACCCTCTTTCGCATTTTCAAAGGCCGCATCGGCAACTTTCAGACGCTTCTGCACCAGATGATGCGCGGTAATATCCCGTCCTACTCCAATCAAACCTTGAACTTGGCCACGCTTGTCCCGTAAAGGCGCCTTTTTCATTTCCACAAAATGGCGCTCACCATCGTTAGAGGTCAAATACACCTCGCGGCAATAACTCTGATTGTTCGCCATCACCAGTCGATCCTGCTCCCGGCATATTAAAGTCTGCTTTCGCTCAAAAAACTGCTCGTCTGTTTTAGCTAATATCTCCTGTTCCGGGCGGCCGACAAACTTTTCAAATTCTTTATTACAGCCTAAAAAGCGGCTTTGCAAATCTTTAAAGAAAATAAGATCGGCTGACATATCAGCGGTAGCCCGTAACATAATCCGCTCTTTTTCTATTCTTTGTTCGGCCATTTTCAGTTTAGTGATATCACTGAAAAGGATAACATAGCGCTTTGCACCACGCTCGCTGGAAAAATGGGTCACCGATACCAGTACAGCTAGACTGCTGCCATCAAAGCGCTGTAGAGAGCCCTCGCCCTGCCAGCGCGGAGCGTCCTGTAGATGCTCCATAATTTCCGGGTGAGCCGACAGGAAAGTGTGGATAGCCGTTGTGACGTGGCATTGCTCGAAGCCGCTCATGTCCATAAAAGCTCTATTTACAGACAGTACCTGCTGCTCATGATCAAGCACAATAATAGCTTCAGCGGTTTCAGAAAATACCTGCTGCGCCAGCTTTAACTGTTCCTCGGCCTGCTTGATCTCGGTGATATCCGTGGCAATACCACCTATTGAACAGAGTTTACCCTGATCATCAATAATGGGAAATTTACTCACCAGAAAAGTACTGTAACCGTTCTTGGTTGCGATTTCCATTTCATAGTGAATAGGACGATGATTGTGCAGCACCTGCAGATCGGCTTCACGCAGCTGTTCAATCAAATCAGCAGCCAGAGCTTCTTGCCCCTGCTTGCCCGTAGGCCATTCCTGCTTGATATTCAGCACCTCTGCGAAGCGCTGATTGAACAGTTGAAAGTTGTGCTGTAAATCCCTGATAAAAATCAGATCCGGTGAATTATCTATAATGCTGGAAAGGTGTTTGTCGCGTTCACGGATGCGCAGCAGCATTTTCTCAACCGCCTTACCAACACGAATAAATTCAGAGAAACGCCCGGCCATAAAAGGGCTTGGCGATCCGTTTTGCGGAACCTGTTCGGCGTATTCAGTAACCTGCTGCAGAGCACTGGTGATCAGATAGCGGATCACCAGCATCACAGCCGCCCCGAGCATAATAACCAGTATGCTGGCGTAATAAAGGTTTCTGCTATAGTCGTCCTGAAGCAGCTGCTGAGCACTATTGGACAGGAGTGAGCTAACTATATAGTTATCACTGTTACCGATATTCAAGTAATGCGTTCTTACAATGCCGTTTTCAATACTGCTGATACCTTTGTCTGCATGATTTGCTGCACTGCGCAAGATCTGCAGTTGCCCCGGTTGGCTCTCCAAGCCATCGAGAATAATATTACCGGATCTTAAAGAAACAGCCTGAGAGGCGAATAGCTTCTGCAGCTGATTGGCGATCCAGAAATTATTGTTCAATAGCACAAAAGTATGCAGTTTGCCGAGCACTTCACCAGACTCATCAGCAATGACCGGCAAGGGCAAATGCAGCAGGCTGTAGTGCTTGCCCTCTACTTCCGTCATTATACTGGTCCATGATGCCAAGGGACTTTGCTGCTGAATAATCTTTTCTAGTGGTAATTGTATGCCAAGCAGGCTGGGATTCCTGAAAACCGTGCTTGAGCCGCCCCTCTTCTCAACGACGATGGCGTCAATATACTGGCCGTTAACATCGGCCAACATATCTTCAATGGTATAGGCATAAAGGGAAGTAACATTTGCCATTAGCCCCAGATGCACACCTTTATTTTTGCTCAGCCCTTGACTGATCTGGCGAATATTTTTGAACTGTGCGACCATCAAACTGTTGAGTGCGCGTTGATCTCGCTCATAGTTCAGCTGAATATCATGCTCAATCGCTGTTTCGGCACTAGAATATACTACCTTGATCAATATTACCGAGACGACGGTCAGCACAGCCAGTACCAGAGAGAGTATTACCGTTGAGAAACGCATATTGTTCACTTAATCAATCTCCTCTGTCGGGCAGCCGAGTGCAGTACCGGTTAAAAAGGCAAAAATCACTTTCATCTCAGAATGTTCCTGTAATACTTTAAGCGCTGCCTGTTCAGCTTTCATCACTAAAAGGCAAAAAAAGGTGAAGCGTATATATTCCTGACAACTTTAGCAAGCTGCATATGGTATTGTGGTCAATATAGAAAAGAGTTGCGATGGTTTGCTTCATTCTACTATAAACTGAAATAAATACCTAAATCTGCTCATAGGAGCTGTTAGCTTGTTGTAGATTGTTAGCATAGGTGAAGCACAGGCTTTATGGCGTCTCTGTACCTACAATGAGACGCCAGGATAATAGTGTTGGTCAATTCAAAGCGACCTTACGAACTTTAGGCAACCAGTGGCGCTTATTTACGTTTATGGCAACGCAGATAAAAAGTTGCCTCAGCAGGATTCATCGCATTATTTTCCAGCCAGCCTTTGCCGGGCGCAAGGTTATCAGCACTTGCAGCAGAACTTTCTCCTGTACTGTGCAGTGATTCCGCAACCAGATCAATGCCTAATGAACGGGTCAATGCCCGCATTGCCTGTTGTATCCCTTCGCCGACAAAGTGAGAATAACAGCCTTCTGTATAGTGTTTTGATATTTTCAATTTTTCTATTCTTAACTGCTCAAACAACTGTAAAAAAGGACGATCTTCACCAAAGTTATCCAGCGTCAAGGCGATACCGAGCTTGCTGATATTGACCAGATTGGTGCGCACCACAGGACAAATACTGGCAAAAACAGCTTCATCAATTTGAAATTCCAGCCATTGGCTTGAGCACTTGCTTTGTAGAAGAATACTCTGCAGCTGAGCAATAAAGTCATTTTCTGCTAATTGCTGTGCTGGTAATTTAATGGCGACACGGCCAAAGTTAATCGCAGATTTTTTCCAGATAACCGCCTGCATGGCCGCTTTACGCAGCATCTGCAGGCCAATATCCGCCAATAAGCCACTACTTTCCGCGAGGCTCAAAAAACTGTCCGGATAAAGTGTACCGCGCTGCGGATGATGCCAGCGTAATAGCGCTTCAACAGCCACAGGCTGCAGCTTATTAAGGTCATACTGCGGCTGATAATAGAGCTCAAACTGCTCCTCTTGTACTGCCTGTTTTAATTCCTCTTCTAATTTAAGCTGCTGGCGGGAATGCTGAGTTAATATTCCAGTATAAAAATGATACACAGTGCGGTCAGCGTTTTTGCTGTTGTACATTTTTTTATCTAAGCTGTCCGGATGAGTATTAGCATCGACACTATAAGAAGCATTGCCCGCTTTGCCGCGCTGCATCGCTTTTTCGGCATGACCTAATAGCGTATCGCCATCGCTACCGTCATCTGGCCAGAGGCTGATACCGATAGTGGCCGATAAATTAACTGCGCAGCCTTCTATGGTAAAAGACTGCTCAAACTGCTTGGCAATTTTTTTGGCAACGGCAGCCGCATCCTGCTCATTGCTTAATTCATCGACGATAATGACAAACTCATCGCCACCAAAACGGGCCACCGTATCTTTATTAAAAACACAACTGCACAAACGCCCTGCCAGATCTTTTAAAACGTCATCGCCGGCATTATGGCCGAATTGCTCATTAATCGTCTTGAAGCCGTTAATATCGACCAGAATCACCGCCATCGCGGCTTCTTTATGATTGGCACGGGTTAGCGCATCTTCTAAGCGCGTAAACAGGGCAATACGGTTAAACAGCCCGGTTAACGGATCCCGCTTGGATAGAAACTGTATTTTCTCTTCGGCATTTTTACTTTGATTGATATCGACAAAAGAATAAATACGACGGGTAAGCTCTTTCTCTGACTGTTTAATGGCATAGACTTCTAACCAGGCAAAATGGATCTCACCACTTTTAAGCCGAAAAGTGATCTCTCCTTCCCAAGTGCCCTTTTGCTGCAGAGCTATCTCTATATTTTCACGCTGACTGGCGGCAAAGATGCGCACATGCTCACCTAATAATTCACTTTTTGAAAAACCGGATGTCGCGCAACAGGCGGCATTGGCAGAAATAATATTGCCCGCCTCATCGGTCACGACAATATTCTCTTTGCTATTTTCGACCACGGTATCGGCGATATTCAGGCGTTTCTGCATGCGATGATGCCTCGTAATATCTCTGCCCACGGCAATTAGGCCGATGACCTCGCCTTGTTTATTCTGCACCGGGACCTTTTTCATTTCAATAAGGTGGCGCTTCCCCTTAGCGTCTGTCAGGTATTTCTCAACAATATAAATCTGATTGTTAGCCATCACATCCAGATCCTGCACCTGACACATGGCCGACTGCGAAGATTCAAAAAGCTGAGCATCTTTTTTGCCTAGAATCTGCTGCTCAGATAAGCCCGTAAATTTTTCAAATTGTTTATTACAGCCCAAAAAAGCACTGTGCTGATCTTTAAAGAAGATCAAATCCTGCGAGATATCGGCGGTTGCCCGTAACATCAGCCGCTCTTTGTCTAATAACGCTCTGGCTGCATTTATCTCTGTGACATCAAAGAGCATACCGATTTGCACTTTGCCGTCAGCAACGCACTCTTTACGGAACACCATATCACGCTCACCACCTGCCAAATCCTGGATTTTACATTCGTAAAAATAAACTTGACGCTCAGTAAATACTTTCTGATCTATTCTCTCTATCTCATCGAGCAGATGCGGGTAGAGAACATCGGCGGCGGTTTTTCCTACCACCTGCGCAGGGGTCAGGCCGAACAGGTGAGAAAAATAGCTGTTACAGGCAACAAATTGCCCTTTTCTATTTTTAAAGTAGACAGGAATACTCAGATAATCTAAGGTCGCCTTAACTTCATCACTTACCAACTCTTCCATTACCTGCGCTAGTTCTCTGGTTTTGGGCGCTTCCAGCGGTGCCAGGTAGGTGGTCTGTAATAATGGAAAATCAGCCGCTATCTGCTCGACTATATTCTGCGTTACCGGCAGCTCACAAATTAAATGAGTGTATGTTTTTTCTGCTAACGCAGGCAGCGCCTGTTCGATGCCGGTCAAATGATGAAGCGAATAATTCGATGCTGCGGCAGTAGGATTGGATAAATGAAAGACCGTTTTGACCAGTTGAATATTGGGCCCGATGTATAAAACGTTTTCGACAGGTTGAGACAAAAATACTCCCTATGCCTTTAAAATAGTAGCGCGGTAATAAAACAGGTTGTGTGTAAATAGATCTACAGGCAAAGCGCATAGAAAAAATTGAAGATATAGCAACAGATAACAAGATGCAACATAACTTAACAGCATAAAAACATAAAATGCCTGGTATTTTGATAAGGCGCTATGAATAAGTTGCAGGCCATTAAATTCAGCAATAAAGGCGACCGCAGCAGCGCACAGTGACAAAGAGATTCGGGCAGAAAAAACTTACCCCGGCTCTTCACATTGACCATAAAAAATGGTCAACGCTTTGAGCCAGTAAGCATTATTTACGCTTATTACAGCGCAGATAAAAAGTGGTTTCTGAGGCTTTCATGGCGGTAGTGCTAAACCATCCCCTTTGTGCATTAAACGGCTTGCTGCCTGCAAATGGCGTTTCGCTGACATCACCGAGTGATTCGGCAACGACATCAACCCCTAAGGAGCGGGTCAGGGCAAACACGGCATCCTTCATTGCCGCGCCGATCGGATTTCTGCTGCGCATATTTATATAGCTTTTGGATAATTTAAACTTCTCTATGCGCAGCTGCTCAATCAAATATAAAATAGGCCGGTCTTCTGCAAAGTTGGCCACCGTCAACGCCCCGCCTATCTTAGCGATATTCATTAGGTTTTCATAAACAACCGGACTATCACTGCGAAAAATGGCTTCATCTATTTCAAATTCCAACCACTGGCTTGAACAGTTGGTTGTCAGCAGAATACTCTGCAAATCGGCAATAAAGCTGCTCTGCGATAATTGCGTCTCGGAGAGATTAATGGCGATACGGCCGAAGTTAATCCCTGATTGCTGCCAGATTAGCGCTTGTTTTGCGGCTTTGCGCAGCGTTTGCAGGCCAATCTGAATCGATAAGCCGCTCTTTTCAGCCAGAAACAAGAAATTCTCCGGATGTAGACGGCCTTTGCGAGGATGATTCCAGTACAATATCCCTTCCACAGCAACAATCTGCCGCTTATTCAGGTCATACTGAGGCAGGTAGTAGAGCTCAAATTGATCCAGCAGCAGCGCCTGTTTTAACTCTTCCTCTAACTCGAACTGTTCGTTGGAGTGACGTGTTAAGCCCATGGTATAAAAATGGCAGGCGGCACTTTTATCCTCTTTGCCGCGCTGCATGGCTATTTCAGCACTCTCTATTAAGGCGTCAGCAGTTGCGCCATCATCCGGGCAGATAGCAATACCAATGGTCGCGGATACGTTTAGCTTCATATTGTCGATAACAAAGTGATGCTCAAACTGCATGGCTACTTTTTGCGCGACAATCGCCACATCCTGTTCATCAGCCAGTTGATCAACAATAACAACAAACTCGTCATCACCAAAACGGGCAACGGTGTCTTTATCAAAAACACAGCTTTTCAAACGCCCTGCAATCTCTCTTAAAAGAGCATCTCCGGCATTATTACCGAAGCGATCATTAATCGCCTTAAAGCCATTAATATCGACCAGAATAACCGCCATGGTCGACTCATTATGGATGGCACGGCTTATCGCATTCTCCAAGCGGGCAAACATGGCAATACGGTTAAACAGCCCGGTCAGCGGATCGTATTTTGCCAAATGCTGAATTTTCTGATCAATATTTTTAGTTTGATTTAAATCGGTCAGGGAATAGATACGATTAACGATACCTTCTTCAGGATGTTTAACAAGATAAGCCTCTAACCAGGAAAAATAAAGCTCACCATTTTTAGTAGTAAGCACTACCTCGCCCTGCCACGACTCGCCCTTCTGCAGAGCAGCCTCGATAAGGTCATGCTGATTGGAAGCAAAGTCTTTGATATTGGCGCCCAGTAATTCACTTTTTGAAAAGCTCGATGCAGTACAAAGCGCTTTATTAACAGAGATAATCTTGCCCTGCTCATCGGTAACGACAAGCCTCTCTTTACTATTTTCAAAAACAGCATTAGCAATCTTCAACTGTTTCTGCATTAAGTTTTCCGCAGTAAGATCCCGTCCCACCCCGATTAACCCGACCACCTGGCCCTGTTGGTTTTGTACCGGTACTTTGCGCATTTCGATAAAATGCAGATCACCGTTCGCGTCACTGAGCTGCTCCTCGCCACTATAAACGCGGTTGTTAGCCATCACATCCAAGTCTTGTGCCTGACCCATTTCCACCTGAACAGTTTCAAAAAACTGCGCATCTTTTTTACCCAGAATGTCCTGCTCAGAGCAGCCGGCAAATTTTTCAAATTTTTTATTACAGCCTAAAAACCGGCTCTGCTCGTCTTTAAAGAAAATCAGATCCTCTGATATATCGGCGGTTGCACGCAACATCAGGCGCTCTTTTTCTAATAAAGATTTAGCCTCATTGATCTCTGTGACATCAAAGAGCATGCCGATTTGAATTTTACCGTTAGCAACGCACTCTTTACGAAACACCATATCCCGCTCACCACCGGCCAGATCCTGTATTTTACATTCGTAAAAATAAACTTTGCGCTCGGTAAATACTTTCTGATCTATCTTTTCTATCTCATCCAGCAGATCGGGGGAGAGTACATCGGCGGCTGTTTTGCCGACCACCTGCGCAGGCGTCAGCCCGAACAGGTGCGAAAAATAACTGTTACAGGCTAAAAACTGACCTGTTCTGTTTTTAAAGTAGATGGGAATACTGACGTAATCTAAAGTTGCCTTGACTTCATCAGTCACCACGTCCTTCATCAGCTCCGATACATCTGTTACTTTTTCTGCTTTCAGCGGCGCCAGGTAAGTGCTTTGTAATAATGGAAAATCAGCGGCAATTTGCTCGACTAAATACTGGCTTACCGGCAGGTCACAAATTAAATGGCTATAGTGTTTTTCGTCTAAAGCGGACATTATCTGCTCTGTGCTGCGCAAATGGTGAAGCGAATAATCGGCTTGTACAGCAGTAGCAGCGGATAAATTAAGCACCGCTCTTAGCAGTTGAATATTCTCTCCTATATATAAAATATTTTCGGCAGTTTTAGACATGCATGCCCCTTTTACTTTTTATCTATTCGTCCCTAAAGCACTGCAATGGGATCCTCTTCCATGTGATATAACCCAGCAACATAAGTAAAAAATAAGTAAAATTGATAATGAGGCGATATTACTTACAGTGAGCACATGCTTCACTTGACCAATATGTTTTACTAATAAGTGTAGTAATAAAAGGGTACTTATAGCAACAGATAGCGAGATATAATTAAGTTAACAATAATATGCAAAACAAATGACAAATCTTGATCACAGGGTGTAAAAAAGGGGATATCAAATATCCCCTTTTTTTTATTTGCTTTGCCGCTTAGCCCAGCTGTTTGCGCACATTTCTAAACATGCGCATCCATGGGCTGTCTTCACGCCACTCATCAGGATGCCATGAGTTAGCCACGCTTCTGAAAACGCGCTCAGGGTGAGGCATCATAATAGTGACGCGACCGTCTTTAGAGGTTAAGCCGGTAATGCCGTTCGGCGAACCGTTCGGGTTGGCCGGATACTGCTCAGTATGATCACCGTAGTTATTAACAAAACGCAGCGCCACTGTGCCGCTTGCTTCAATGGCCGCAAGGTGCTGTGCATCTTTAACTTCAACGCGTCCTTCACCATGGGAAACGGCAATCGGCATGCGTGAGCCCGCCAGGTCATTCAGGAACAGAGAGTTATTCTGCTGCACTTCCACTAAACTGAAGCGCGCTTCAAAACGCTCTGATTTATTGCGCACAAAACGCGGCCATAGATCCGTACCCGGAATCAGCTCATGCAGGTTGGACAGCATCTGACAACCGTTACAGACACCTAACGCAAATGAGTTTTCACGCTCAAAGAAGCTCTGGAACTGTTCACGCGCCAGGGTATTAAACAGAATAGACTTAGCCCAACCTTCACCGGCCCCTAATACGTCACCGTAAGAGAAACCACCACAGGCTACTAAGCCGGCAAAGTCAGCCAACTGCACATCACCGGAGAGAATATCACTCATATGCACATCAATCGCCGAGAAACCGGCACGATTAAAGGCGGCCGCCATCTCCTGCTGAGAGTTAACCCCCTGCTCACGTAAAATAGCCATGCGCGGTTGTACGCCGGTGGCAATATAAGGTGCAGCAACATCTTCATTAACATCAAAGGTTAACTTAACATTTAAACCCGGATCCTTATCATCAGACTTAAGCTCAAACTCCTCCTGCGCACAGGCCGGATTATCACGCAGTGACTGCATTTTCAGCGTCGTTTCCGCCCAGATAGAGCGGAACTCGCGGCGCGGCGCCACAAGCACATCATTGCCGTCACGGGTAAATTCAATCTGATCGCGCTCATTTAACCCGCCAATGACCATAGTGTTGCTTGCCAGGCCATGGCCGGCCAGCGTATTCAGCACCGCTTCTTTATCTTCACTGCGCACCTGAATAACTGCACCCAGCTCTTCATTATAAAGCGCCGCAAAATCATCGCTGCCTAACTGATCCAGCTCAACAGAAACACCACAGTGTCCGGCAAAGGCCATCTCGGTAATGGTCGAGAACAGACCACCATCACTACGGTCGTGGTAAGCAAGCAGTTTCTGCTCGGCAACCAGCGTCTGCATGGCATTAAAGAAGCCCTGCAGCTGCGCCGGGCTGTCGACATCCGGCGTAGCATTACCCAACTGTTTGTAAACCTGCGCCAGTGACGAGCCGCCAAGACGGTTTTTGCCGTTACCTAAGTCAATCAGAATAAGATCGCTATCGCCTTTATCGCTGCGCAGTTGCGGCGTGACGGTATTGCGAATATCTTTGACTGCACCAAAGGCAGTAATAATCAATGACAGCGGAGAGATAACTTCTTTCTCGACATCGCCTTCCTGCCAGCGCGTTTTCATCGACATCGAGTCTTTACCCACCGGGATAGTCAGATCCAGTTCCGGGCAAAGCTCTTCACCCACGGCTTTTACTGCAGCATAGAGGCCGGCATCTTCACCCGGGTGACCGGTTGCCGACATCCAGTTAGCAGAAAGTTTAATACGTTTAAAATCACCGATATCTGCACAGGCGATATTAGTAATAGCTTCGGCCACCGCCAAACGTGCAGAGGCGGCAAAGTTCAGCAATGCCACCGGCGTACGTTCCCCCAAGGCCATCGCTTCACCAAAGTAGGTATCGTAGCTGGCCGCTGTCACCGCACAGTTAGCAACCGGCACCTGCCAGGGGCCAACCATCTGGTCACGGGCAACCAAGCCGGTTACCGTTCTGTCACCAATGGTAATAAGGAAGGTTTTTTCCGCGATAGAAGGTAAACGCAGCAGACGCTCTGCCGCATCTTTAAGGCTGGCACCGGTGAGATCCAGATCTTTACCCTGCGCCGTTTGCGTTTTCACATCACGGTGCATTTTCGGTGCTTTACCTAATAACACTTCCAGCGGCATATCGATAGGGTTGTTATCAAATTCTTCATCATGCAGGGTCAGGTGCAGCTCTTCCGTCGCTTCACCAATCACCGCATACTGCGCACGTTCGCGTTTACAGATAGCTTCAAATGTCGGCAGATTTTCCGGCTTAACCGCCAGTACATAACGCTCCTGCGACTCATTACACCAGATTTCATGCGGAGCCATGCTTTTCTCATCATTGGGAATAGCACGCAGTTCAAAGTTACCACCACGGCCGCCATCATCGACCAGTTCCGGCATGGCATTGGAAAGCCCGCCGGCACCGACATCGTGAATAAACTGAATCGGGTTATCTTCACCCATCTGCCAGCAACGGTCGATCACTTCCTGACAACGACGCTCCATCTCCGGATTTTCACGCTGCACGGAAGCAAAATCGAGATCTTCTGAAGAAGCACCAGAGTCCATTGATGAAGCCGCCCCGCCACCAAGACCGATATTCATTGCCGGTCCGCCAAGCACGATCAGTTTGGCACCGACCGGAATATCTTTTTTCTGTACATGTTCACGGCGAATATTACCCAGACCACCGGCAAGCATAATAGGTTTATGGTAACCACGGATCTCTAAGCCATTGTGGCTGTCAACCTGCTCTTCATAGGTACGGAAATAACCGAGAATATTAGGACGGCCAAATTCATTATTAAAGGCAGCACCACCAAGCGGCGCTTCAAGCATAATATCTAAGGCGGAAACAATACGCTCCGGCTTGCCAAAGTCAGTTTCCCAAGGCTGTTCAAAGCTAGGAATACGCAGGTTACTGACGCTGAAACCCACTAAACCTGCTTTTGGTTTAGAGCCGATACCCGTCGCACCTTCATCACGGATCTCACCACCGGATCCGGTAGAAGCACCAGGGAATGGCGAAATCGCTGTCGGATGGTTATGAGTTTCCACTTTCATCAGAATATCAATATCTTCATGGTGATAACCATATTCACGCTCATCCACGCTCGGGAAGAAGCGCCCGGCTTTTTCGCCGACCATGACCGCAGCATTATCTTTATAGGCCGATAAAACAAATTCCGACATTTTTTCATGGGTATTGCGGATCATTTTAAACAGCGATTTAGGCTGTTTTTCACCATCGATAGTCCAATCTGCATTAAAGATCTTATGGCGGCAATGCTCTGAGTTTGCCTGAGCAAACATCATCAGTTCAATATCGTTAGGATTACGGCCGAGCTTAGTAAAGTTTTCAACCAGGTAATCCATTTCATCATCGGCCAGTGCCAGACCTAAGCTGACATTAGCCGCTTCCAGAGCAGCGCGCCCCCCGCCTAAAATATCCACGCTGGTCATTTTTCCCGGCGTGCCCTGAATAAACAGTTTGACGGCGTCATCCAGCGAGGTAAAGACCACTTCCATCATGCGGTCGTGGAGCAGACCGGCTAATGCTTTATACTGCTGTGCAGATAATTCTGCCGTTGTTTCAACATAATAAGCAATACCGCGCTCTAAACGCTTAACCTTGGCTAAGCCGCAGTTAGTCGCGATATTGGTCGCTTTAGAAGACCATGGAGAAATAGTACCCGGACGAGGCGTAACAAACAGTAAGGTACCGACAGGATCATGCTCGGCGATCGATGGTCCGTAAGTTAATAGTTTTTGTAATACAACTAACTCTTGGTCATTTAAAACATCAGTTAAATCTGCAGCATGCATATACTCAGCGTATATTTGCTTAACAGGCAAGTTTAATGCTTCACAGCTTTTTAATAACTGATTTACACGAAATGTCGATAAGGCTGGAGCCCCACGCAAAATTTCCATAGGTTATTTCTCTCATTGGATAAATAAATGAACTTGGGTTATGCCCAATTACATTAACAATAAACTTACGGTTTAGGCTAGATACCCAGTTTGTAATCGTCCAGTGATATAATTGGTATTAGGGCGTCATTATAAGCAAAAAGCATGTTTTATTAAATAAAAACCCTCTATAGTCACCGTGAAAATATTTTTAAATATGCTAAATTCACAAAAACCTGATTTAAAATCATCCTATTGATACTTCTATGGACGCTATTATGCCCTTTAAAAAATTCAGGCTAAAAGAACGCTGGCTGTTGCTCAGCGTATTGCTGTTCTTGATCACTGCCTGTCAGCCTTTTTCAAAAGTAAGCAGCCTGGAAAAGGTGCAACGCCGTGATGCCGTTATTATGGGCACCATTAATGGTTCATTAACCTATAGTTATGACGGCTCACAATACAGCGGATTTGACTATGAACTGGCGGAAAATTTTGCCGAGTATCTCAATGTTGAACTGCATGTCAAAGAGTTCGATACACTCAAGGCTCTGTTTGCCGCGCTTGATAACGAGCAGATAGATTTTATCGGCTCAGGTTTAACATTAACCGCCAAACGGGCCGAAAAATACCGCAGCTCCCCGCCCTATTACTCTGTTTCACAAAAAGTGGTCTATCACAAAGGCACTTACCGCCCGCGCCAGATAAGCGATGTTAACGCGCCTATCTGGGTGCTTGAGAACAGCAGCCACCAGGAAACACTGGAGGGGTTATTAGCTGAAGTGCCGGATCTGCAAATAAAAGTACTGAAAAATGAAGATCAGGAAAGTTTATTGCGTAAAGTGGCCGAGCAGGAAATCAAGTTTGCCATTGTCGACAGCTCGACACTGGCACAAAAACAACGTTATTACCCGGTTCTGGCAGAAGCATTTACCATCGCCGCTAAACAGCCTGTGGCCTGGTTAATCAAACGCAGCCAGGATGATACGCTTTATTCAGCCATCATTGAGTTTATCGGTACTCAGCATCAGGAGCTGAGCATTGCCAAACTGGAAGAGAAATATTTCGGTCACGTTAAGGATTTCGACTTTGTTGACACGAAAATATTTTTAAAACGCATAAAAAGCACCTTGCCCAAATATGAAGCATTGTTTAAGAAATACACCACAGCCGAAGTCGACTGGCCATTACTGGCAGCCGTCAGCTATCAGGAGTCTCATTGGAGGCCCAAAGCTAAATCACCGACCGGCGTGCGCGGCATGATGATGTTAACCCTGGCCACCGCAAAATACCTGAATATTCAAAACCGCCTCGATGCGGAGCAGAGTATTAAGGGCGGTGCTAAATATTTATCACAACTGATCAATCGCCTGCCCGATAGCATTGCTGATGATGAAAAAGTGTGGTTTGCACTGGCCAGTTATAATTTAGGTTACGGGCATTTAATGGATGCCCGGCGCATTACCGCCATGAAAGACCAGAACCCGAATTCCTGGTCGGATGTTAAAGAGAACTTGCCCCTGCTGCATCAAAAAAAATGGTATAAGAAAACCCGTTATGGCTATGCGCGCGGTAAAGAGGCGCAGAATTACGTCAATAATATTCGCCAATACAGAAAAACCTTAACCTGGTTTATCGCAGAAAGAGAAAAAGAAGCCGCCGCGAAGGCCCTGGCGGAGGAGAAAGCGCTGCAGGAAGCACAGGCACTGGCTGCACAGCAAGCCCTGCAGACACCGCTGAGCAGGGAAGAAGCACTACAGAAAGCGCGGCAGGAGATCCTGGCCAAAGAGAGAGCCTTACAGCAAGCACAACAAAAAACGCAGGAGATGGAAAAGACCTTACAGCAAGCACAACAGAAAAGTATCGCCGCGGAGCAGGCCCTGCAGGAAATTGAGGAGAAAATATTAGCTGAAGAACAGCTGCTGCAGCAGGCAGTGGCCAATAGCCTGGCGCTGCAAGAAGCATTGCGGGAGGCCCAGGATAAGGCTTTTCAAGAAGAAAAGTTATTACTGGCAAGCAAAGAAAAAATCTTAGCCGAACAGCAAAGGTTACAACAAGCTCGGGAAAAAGCACTGGCCGAACTTGCGGCATCCCGACAAGCCAAAAATAAAGCCTTAGCGGAGCAGCAGGCTCATCAGCAGGCTAAAGAGCAGGCAGTGAAGACACGGCAGCGCTTACTGCAAGCAGAGGAAAGCGAAGCGCAGGAGTCAGAAGAGATGCAAGACAATAGGGAGATATAACGCCTCTGCCTTATGGTGTTGATGCATTGATTGCCGTCTGCTGTTTTTTCAGCGCTTTTTTTTCTTTGCGGCGGCGTTTAAAAAAGTTGCTGATTTTTGTTGCGCACTGCTCGGCAAGCACACCGGCTGTCACTTCGACCTGATGATTTAACTTGTCGTTCTCCAGCAAATTAAACACCGATCCGGCGGCTCCGGTTTTATAGTCACCAGCACCATAGACAAGGCGTTTAACGCGCGCATGCACCAAAGCGCCGGCACACATAGGACAAGGCTCCAGGGTAACGTATAGCGTGCAGTCTATCAGACGATAGTTTTGTATCTCCTTGCCGCCTTCGCGAAGGGCTCTAATTTCCGCGTGTCCGCAGGCATCATGGTTGGCAATCGACAAATTCCAGCCTTCAGCCACCACCCTGTCATCTTTCACTAACACCGCACCGACCGGAATTTCATTGACAGCCTCAGCCTGGTCCGCCAGAGAGAGCGCATAAGCCATCCATTTTCGGTCAAGCAACTGCTGCGGACTGGGTGCCTGTGTATTATTCACCGTCATTACAATAGCAGCCCATAATAAAAGTGGGTGATCGCTTCGCCATAAACAAGGTAAGACCAACCGGCAATAGCAAGGTAAGGACCAAAAGGCATCGGCCGGCTTTTCTTGTCTTTCGAGGCCAGGATCACGGCAATACCGATAATGGCACCGGCAAAAGAGGAGATTAAAATAATAAGCGCTAATGATTGCCAGCCAAACCAGGCACCCAATACGGCTAACAGTTTAAAGTCACCATAACCCATGCCCTCTTTGCCGGTCAGTAATTTAAAAATCCAATAGATAGACCATAAACTTAAATAACCAAAGGCCGCACCTAAAACCGCATCTGTTAAACCAACAAAAGTGCCGTTGATATTGATCAGCAGTCCCAACCACAGCAGCGGCAGGGTTATCTGATCCGGTAATAACATGGTATCAAAATCGATAAAGGTCAAACTGATCAGTGCCCAGGTAAGCAGCAGAGCGAAGAGCAAGGACCAGCCAAAGGGCAGCATATAAGCAACGACTAAAGATAACAGCCCGGTTAACAGCTCAATACTCGGATAACGCTTACTGATTTTACAGCTACAATGTTTGCAGCGCCCTTTTTGCAGCAGCCAGCTAAGCAGAGGAATATTTTCGCTGGAGGTGATTAAATGCTTACACTCAGGACAACGTGAACGCGGCACAATTAAATTAAACCTGCCCTGCTCAGCTTGCAGATTAGCTTCGGGAAAATACTCCGCGCATTCATTTTTCCACTCCCGCGTCATCATTATCGGCAGGCGATAAATAACCACATTTAAAAATGAGCCGATTAATAGCCCGACAATGGTGACCAAGCCATAAAGCAAAGCCGGCTCCTGCTCGATTAACATTATTAACTCATTCATTATTATTCCTACTGACAATCAGATACGCGCAGCTCCAAAGCGCTGCGAAAGGCTTTGGAGCTGACCAATTAGATAAGATTATATCAGGCTTTTACAGGCGGGAAAATTTCATCATCACTAAAAAAATAAGCGATTTCACGTGCGGCAGAGGCAGGGCTGTCAGAGCCATGCACGGCATTCTCCTGTTTAGACTCGGCAAAATCAGCGCGAACTGTTCCCGCCGCAGCCAATGCAGGGTCGGTATTACCTATCACTTCACGATAACGAGCCACGGCATTTTCAGCCTGAAAAACTTCAACCAGAATCGGGCCGGAAGTCATAAATTCGATTAAAGAGTCAAAGAAAGGTTTTTCTTTATGTTCTGCATAAAATCCTTCTGCCTGCTCTTTGCTTAACTGCAGCATTTTTGAAGCGACCAGCACTAATCCAGCCTGTTCAAAACGGACTAAAATAGTACCGACCAGGCGCTTACGAACCGCATCCGGCTTCATAATTGAAAGTGTTCTTTCTAATGGCATAATACGAACCCCAAATAAAATGAATTGAATCTACAATATAGCGATATCGCCGCAGAGCAGCAATAACAATATAAAGAGATAAAACGCCATCTCACATTTCCATTCAAAATATTGTTTTAAAAGATTTATTTGTAGGTTACTGGGCGCTAGCAAGAATGAAGAGTGATGAGTGATGAGTGATGAGTGATGAATGATGAGTGATGAGTGAACTGTAAACAGATCAATGCCGATACAATGGTATTGTTGATTATTTTTGCTTAAGGTGTTTTAAACGCAAGAGAATGTTTAAATATGGGGATTAACTTAGGAATTTGGAGCGGTACACGAGACTCGAACTCGTGACCCCGACCTTGGCAAGGTCGTGCTCTACCAACTGAGCTAGTACCGCTTCATGTTTTTAATAATTAAATTTCTTTGCAATAAATTGGAGCGGTACACGAGACTCGAACTCGTGACCCCGACCTTGGCAAGGTCGTGCTCTACCAACTGAGCTAGTACCGCTTCATATTTTTAATAATTAAATTTCTTTGCAATAAATTGGAGCGGTACACGAGACTCGAACTCGTGACCCCGACCTTGGCAAGGTCGTGCTCTACCAACTGAGCTAGTACCGCATCACATTCTATTAATATAAGGAACTATTAAGCATGTTGGTAATGCCTGTTCCTTATGAGCTGCGCATTATAGACAGGGGATAAATGAATGCAAGCTTTTTTTATCAAAAATAGATTTGGAAAAGCTCGCCTGCTTACTTTTCACTCAACTTACACTCTACACCTATCTATATGCACTTAGAATTTAAAGAAATGCTTGCGATAATGCTGTAACTCAGAAATTGATTCACGAATGTCGTGCAGTGCCAAATGAGTACCGGTTTTTTTATGTGCCTTGACCATCTCCGGCGCCCAGCGGAACCCCAGCTCTTTAATAGAGCTGACATCAATATTACGGTAATGAAATAAATTATTTAATTCCGGCATATAGCGCACCATAAAACGGCGATCCTGACTGATACTGTTACCGCATAAAGGGGAAACGCCTTCAGGGACCCATTTTCTTAGAAACTCCAGGGTTTTCTGCTCAGCCTCAGCGCAGGTAACCTTACTTTCCAGCACTCGTTTCGTTAAACCCGATTTTCCGTGATGCTCTATGCACCACTCATCCATATTATCCATGGTTTCTTTGCTTTGGTGGATAACAAACTCCGGCCCTTCCGCAAGAATATTTAAATCACTGTCCGTGACAACAGTGGCAATCTCGATTATTTTATCTGTCTCAGGATCTAAACCGGTCATCTCTAAATCGATCCATACAAGGTTGTTTTTATTCATGCTTATTTATGATCCTTAGCAGCAAGGCCTAATTATACTAACTTAATTAAAAAATATAGTATGATACGTCATTAATACCATATGTGATAGCTAAGGAAAACTGTGGCTAAGAAAAAACGACTCAGTAAAAATCAAGTCCGCCGCGTGCAGAGCAACCAGAATAAACGTTTACGCAAAAATGATGACAAACAATGGGATGAAGCAGAGCTTGGCCCGCAGCTGCAGGGCATTGTCATCAGTCGTTTCGGGCAGCACGCTGATATTGAAGATGAAAACGGCAATATCGAGCGCTGTAATCTGCGCCGCGGAGTCAAGTCTCTGGTGACCGGTGACCATGTCGTCTGGCGGGCAGGTAACGAGGCCTACCATGGTATCAGCGGTGTCGTTGAAGCTGTTCACCCGCGTAAAACGGTACTCACCCGTCCTGACTATTACGATGGTATTAAACCCATTGCCGCTAATATTGATCATATTATTATTGTCAGCTCCATCGCACCGGAATTTTCACGCAATATTATTGACCGTTATTTAGTGGCTTGTGAAGATATAGGCATCACACCGATTATTGTACTTAATAAAAGTGACCTGTTAGACGAACAATCAGCAAAAATCATTGACCGGGAATTACAAAGCTACCGCGATATCGGCTATCAAGTTTTATATAGCTCCAAACACGGCGATGGATTAAACGCCTTAAAAAGCGTCATGAAGAATAAAGTAAATATCTTTGTCGGACAATCCGGCGTAGGTAAAACTTCACTATTAAATACGCTCTTGCCCGAGGCGAGTGCAGCAACGGGTGCAATCTCTGAAACATCAGGGTTAGGTAAACATACCACCACCACAGCGCGCCTTTATCATTTTCCTGAGGGCGGCGATCTGATTGACAGCCCGGGTATTCGCGAGTTTTCATTATGGCATTTACCAGCGGATCGTATTGCCAGCGGGTTTATCGAATTCCGCCCGTTTTTAGGCGGCTGCCGTTTTCGCGACTGCACGCATCAGGGCGATCCGGGTTGCGCATTGGTTGCTGCCGTCGAGGAAGGTAAAATAGATGCGGCCCGTTACCGAAGCTTTTTGCGCATTCTCGAAACCATGGATGACGCCAAAAATGCCCGTAATCGTAACCCCAACACCTATTAATATGCGTTTTAATAAACAAGAGAGAACCTTATGATTAACCAGCTTAAAATTATTGGCCAGTATCTTTTACCTAAACATCTTGTATCCCGTTTGGCGGGTAAATTAGCAGGCGCACAAGCAGGTGCATTGACGACCATTCTGATTAAACTTTTTATTGCTAAATTCAAGGTTAATATGAGTGAAGCTAAGCACTCGGATCCTGCTTATTTTGCAACCTTTAATGACTTTTTTACCCGTGAACTGCGTGACGGCATACGCCCGCTGGTGGCAGGTGAAAAGAATATTATTATGCCGGTTGACGGACGAGTGAGCCAGTTAGGAGAGATTAAAGCCGGTCGAATTTTCCAGGCGAAAGGCCATGACTTTAGTTTACGCGAGCTGCTCGGCGGACGTGATGATCTTGCCGCCCCCTTTGATGACGGCCTGTTCGCTACCGTTTATCTGTCACCGCAGGACTACCACCGCATTCATATGCCGATGGCAGGCAAACTGGAAAAGATGGTGTTTATTCCCGGCGATCTTTTCTCGGTCAACCCGCTCACCGCGGAAAATGTGCCCAACCTGTTTGCCCGTAATGAGCGTGCCGTGGCGATCTTTTCCACGGCGATCGGCCCGATGGCCATGGTATTAGTCGGCGCAACTATTGTCGCCAGCATAGAAACGGTTTGGGGCGGCACGATTGCACCGGCAGCTGACAGAGAGATTCGCTATTGGGATTACAGCGAACAGGATATCTCCCTGGCCAAAGGGCAGGAGATGGGACGCTTTAAACTGGGCAGCACCATTGTCGCCCTGTTCCCGAAAAATACAGTGAACTTTACAGAGGCTCTACAGCCCGGCTCAGTAACGCGCTTAGGTGAGTTGTTTGCAGTAACCACTAACACTAAATAGGAGATTAAGACATACATGAGTACATTATCGGCAGCACAATACCTAAAGAAAATCCTGCTGGCTCCTGTTTATGAAGCAGCCGTTGAGACCCCCTTACAAACTATGGATAAACTATCGGCACGTTTAAATAATCAGGTTTTATTAAAACGTGAAGATCTGCAGCCGGTACACTCTTTTAAATTGCGTGGTGCTTATAACAAACTGGCCAGTCTAAGTGATGCGCAGAAACAGCGCGGCGTGATTGCCGCCTCTGCGGGCAACCACGCCCAGGGGGTTGCTCTGTCCGCCAAACTGATGAACCTTAAAGCAACCATTGTTATGCCCTGCACCACGCCGGATATAAAAGTGAATTCCGTACGCGCATTAGGGGCAACAGCGGTACTCTTTGGTGACAGCTTTGATGCAGCCAGCCAATACTGCCGGCAGCTTGCCGAAGAGCATGGTTATACCCTGATCCCCCCTTTTGATGATCCCGATGTTATTGCCGGTCAAGGCACCATAGGCAAAGAGCTACTGCAACAAAATGTCCATCTCGATAAAATTTTTGTCCCTGTCGGTGGCGGCGGACTGGCGGCTGGTATCGCTGTTTATATCAAACAACTGTTACCGAATATAAAAGTTATCGGTGTAGAGCCTGAAGATGCCGCCTGTTTAAAAGCCGCGCTGGAAGCTGACCACCCGGTCACCCTGGACAAAGTTGGCTTATTTGCCGATGGCGTTGCCGTTAAAACCATCGGCAGTGAAACCTTTCGCCTATGCCAGCAGTATATTGATGAGGTGATCACCGTCAGCAGCGATGAGATCTGTACCGCCATGAAGGTCATCTTTGAAGATACGCGTGCCATCTCTGAGCCTGCCGGCGCTTTATCGCTTGCCGGGTTAAAAAAATATTGCCAAACCCATAAACTTCAAGATCAGCGCCTGGCGGCGATTTTAAGCGGTGCCAACGTTAACTTTCACAGTCTGCGTTATGTCTCGGAGCGTTGCGAGCTGGGTGAACAGAAAGAGGGTATACTTGCGGTCACTATTCCTGAAGAGCAGGGTGCCTTTTTAGCCTTTTGTAACCAACTTGACGGACGGGCCATCACTGAATTTAACTATCGCTTGAACTCACGTAAAGCCGCCAATATCTTTGTCGGCATCAGAACGCCGCAGGGACATGAAGAGCTGTTAACGCTCAGCGAAAAGCTCAGCCAGGCCGGCTACTCGGTTGCCGATTTAAGTCATGATGAAATGGCTAAACTGCATGTACGCTATATGGTCGGTGGAGTACCTATCAGTAACTTAAAAGAGCGCTTATACAGTTTTGAGTTTCCAATGCACCCTAATGCGCTGCTTAAGTTTTTAAATATGCTCGGCGCGCATGCCAATATCACCCTTTTCCATTATCGTAATCATGGCGCTGCTTACGGCCAGGTACTGGCTGGTTTTGAGCTGGGCGAGAATCTTGAAGCCTTTACCGAGCATCTCAATGCACTAGGTTATAACTATAAGGACGAAACCAATAATCTGGCTTACCGTTTCTTTTTATCACAACAAGAAAGCGCTAAGGACGCTTGATTTATGATCATTTCGCAAAGGCTAAAAAAATACATTTACCGCCTTACCCGCCAGTTAACCTGGCCGGTGATGTTGTTTCTGGTTGTTGCGCAGGCCGCGCTCACCTATCTGTTATTTGCTCTTGCCGGTGAAAATGAATTAATCAAGCACCCGCTACAGTTTCTTTATTACAATATGGTGGTGGTTTCCACCGTCGGCTTTGGTGATTTCAGTCCGGTAACAGATACAGGTAAAGCCATTGTCTCTTTTTTCCAGATACCCACCGGCCTGATCGTCTTTGCCACCTTTATCGGTAAAGCCACCCAATTATTTATCAATATAGCGAGATCTAATATGAACGGCAGCAATGACTTTTCCCACTTTAGCGGACATATTCTATTATTGTGCTGGGATAAACATTCAACCGAGCAAGTGGTCAAATTAATACTCGGCGATAAAAAGCGCCAGAAACGCCAGCTCCTGCTCTGTGTCACTGAACAGATGGAAAACCCTTTTCCTGAAATTGACGATCTCTCCTTTGCCCGCCTGACTACCTTTTCTGACCCTCAGGAGCTGCAGCGCATTGCCTTGAGTAAGGCGGAACGGATTATTATTGATGGCAAGTCCGATGATGAAACTTTGTCTATCGCACTGAGCATTGCCACCTATGCCAGCAAAGACGCCAATATCTCCGCGCATTTTTTTGATCGAACTAAAGCTGACTTGTTAAAAACCCACTGCCCGCAGATAGAGTGCAGCGTCGACAGCAGCGCCCAGATGATGGTCAGATCCATGCAGGATCCCGGCTCCAGTCAGGTCGCAGAATGTCTGTTTTCAACGCTTAATGGCGCAACTCTGTATTGCCTGCGCGTGCCGCAACTGCAGCAGCCTCTGACCTTCGGGAAAATATTCACTCAGCTTAAAAATGACAAGGGCATGACTCTGATCGGTCTCAGCCACTTTAAAAATGGCGACGATATGCACCTGAACCCGACTCCGCAGACAGCAATCAAAAGCGCCGATTACCTGCATTACATTGCCAATGAGCGTGTTACCGCCAGCGAGATTGACTGGGATAGTCTGTAGAGTAACCGAAGCTGCTCTTTTTGACGATCATTGGGAGCAAGCTCTGATCCTCTGCAAGCTGGCTGAGCTTGCTGAAGCAGGAGAGTTACGCCTGGTGCTGAATGAGCAGCGTTTCACACTCGCTGAAGCAGGAAAAGCGCACGACCGTCTCGCCAGCGGCCAGGCGATAGGTAAAATTGTTATCGAGATCTAACTTTAAAAAACACAACGAACCTGTTACCGGCAGGCCTTTTGCGCTTATTCATGCGCGTTCCCTGTGGTTGACAGTATGCTGCATTTACCTATAATTCCTTTGCCTTATGTGCTTGTTCATAAAGACAAGCTTAAATGGGAAGCAGGAAAAGCCTGCACTGCCCCCGCAACTGTGCTGTTTTTAGAAATATAAAAACAATAGTCAGATACCAGCATAAAGCACGTCACTGTCCATTAAGCGGGTCGGCTTAACTGGAACGTCATAGCGTAATGGTGGCGAGCCAAAGAAACTCTTTGTTGCTCAACAACTCTGCAAGGCCACCGCCTTCCTGAAAAGCTTCGAACAACAAAATGATTGCACCTCGTATAATAAAGTAGGGAAACTATATGCTCACAGAAAGCTATGCAGCACAAATTCAACAGCGCATCGATCAGAAAACCAAACCGCTTGGCGCCCTCGGGCAGTTAGAGCAGATCGCTCAGCAATTAGCGCTTATCCAGAGCGTCAATGCCAAGCAACTTGTAACAAAGATCGACATTATGCAGCCGACGGCGATTCTCTTTGCCGGTGATCACGGCATTGCCGACGAAGGGATCAGCATAGCACCAAGCGCCGTCACTCAGCAGATGGTAGTGAATTTTCTAGCCGGCGGGGCTGCCATCAACTGTTTTTGCCGGGTTAACGATATTAATCTGAAAATAGTCGATACCGGTATTCTGCTGCCCGTTGAAAGTAGCAGCGCAGATTTTATCAGTCAAAGGCTAGGCACACGTACCCATAACTTTGCCATTCAAGCAGCCATGACTGAGCAGCAGGTCGAGCAGGGCATTGAGCTGGGTAAATCGTTAGTAGAAAAAATCATTGCCGATGGCAGTAACTTAGTGATGTTTGGCGAAATGGGTATTGGCAATACCAGCAGCGCCTCGGCCATTTTAGCGGCTTTATCCGGACAAGAAGTGGCAAAGTGCGTCGGCTTGGGAACAGGTATTAGCCCTGAGCAGCTGCAGAAAAAGATAGCCGTGGTCACCCAAGGCGTGGCACGCTGTAAAGGGGCTACGCCGCAGCAAGTACTTGCTGAAGTAGGCGGCTATGAGCTGGTACAGATGGTCGGCGCCTTTCTCGGCGCCTATGAGAGTAAAACGCCCGTGCTGGTGGACGGCTTTATTGTCAGCTGCGCGGCCTATGTGGCCACTTTAATTGCACCGGGTTGCCGTGAGTATATGATTTTTGCCCACCGCTCACAGGAGTCGGGACATAAAATATTACTGGAGCTGCTGCAGGCCAAGCCGCTTTTGGATCTGTCGCTGCGCCTTGGTGAAGGAACAGGTGCCGCGCTTGCTGTGCCGCTTATTCGTGCTGCGGCTGAGTTCTACAATAATATGGCCAGCTTTGAAAGCGCCGGAGTGACCGTGTAATGGCTTTTCGGGCGCGCTGCCGGGACTATGCAAAGTATCAGCTGCAGCTGTTTCTGCTCGCCCTGGGATTTTTCTCACGCATCCCCATAAGCAGTCGCGTCCCTTATTCCAGTAAGCGGATGAATCAGGCCGGGCGCTATTTTCCCCTGGTCGGCCTGTTACTCGGCGCGCTGTGCGGCGCACTGTTTATCGGCTTAACGCAGCTGTTTAGCACGGATATTGCCGTATTTTTAAGCATGCTGTTCAGCTTATTACTGACCGGCTGTTTCCATGAAGACGGCTTAACCGATATGGTCGACGGCATAGGCGGCGGCATGACCATCGAGCGCCGCCTGGCTATTATGAAGGACAGCCGCATCGGCACTTATGGCGGCAGTGCCCTGTTTATGGCGCTGCTCGGCAAGTTTTTATTGCTCAGCGAGTTAAGTGCAGGTCTATTGTCAAAAGAGTTTGTGTCGCTATCGGCATGGCAAGAAACAGCGCCTTTGGCCGCTGTTTTTCTACTCTGGGTAATTGCTTACACAGTCAGTCGCGCAGTGGCGGCCAGCTTGATCTTTGCCACCCCCTACGTCAGTGACCCGCAAGGCAGTAAAAGTAAGCCGCTGGCAGCCAGGCAGTCAAAGGGTGAGCTGAGTTTTATTATACTCTCTGCCCTACTGCCTTGTCTGCTGCTCAAGCTGCCGATACTGTGCGCCTTAATCGGTAGTGCGCTTATCTTTAGAATACTGTTTAAACGCTACCTGCTGGCAAGAATCGGCGGTTTTACCGGAGACTGTTTAGGCGCTGCTCAGCAACTGATGGAGCTGCTTACCTATCTACTGTTACTGGCGCTATTAAATCCGGCAAGTGCCCTTGCTATCGGCTAAGGCGAATTATGAACAACTATGCACACTTAATATTAGGCGGCGCCCGCTCGGGTAAATCCAGCTTTGCCGAAGCCTGCGCTAAAAAAATGGCCATGCAGCATAATTTAAAACTCCATTATGTAGCCACCGCCACAGCTTTTGATAAAGAGATGCAAAAGCGCATTGCCCATCATCAACAGTTACGCCAGCAAGCGCACTCTGTACACTGGCACGAGCATGAATGTCCAACCCAGTTGGCAGCCCTGCTGCCGACCTTTACTGCGCAGGATGTGGTGCTGATCGACTGCTTAACCCTGTGGTTGAATAATATTATCTTTGCACTTGGCGAACAGCCTGATGAGACACTGCTGAAAAAACAGATTGAGGAGTTTGTTTTCGCCGTTGAGCAGTGCCCGGCACAACTGCTGATGGTGGCCAATGAAGTCGGCCTGGGCGTTATTCCTATGGGTGAGGTTTCACGTTTATTCGTAGACCATGCCGGCTGGCTCAATCAGAAACTCGCCAAAGGTGTTCAGCAGGTTACCTTTATTGCTGCAGGCCTCCCTCTTCCCTTAAAAGGCGGTGAACAGTGAGAGTGTGTAACTTTTATCTACTGCGCCATGGCAAAGTCGAAGGCGATGCTGCATTAAACGGGCGCACCGATCGCAGGGTGACTGCCGCCGTGCAGCAGCAGATAAGCCAAGCACTGTGCAAGCGGAATATTGCCTTTGAACATATTATCAGCTCCCCCTTAAGCCGCTGTGCCGATTTAGCACAGCTCTTGAAAAAACAGCAGCCCGGAATAAAGCTGAGCATAGAAGAGCAGTTTCAGGAGATTTCATTTGGCACACTCGATGGTCAAGCCTTTGAGAGCATAAAGGATAAGTGGCTGCTGCTCGAGGCCTTTTGGCAAGACCCGGCGCAAAACACCTTGCCGGAAGCGGAAAGCCTCAGTGATTTTAGGCAGCGAATCCTTTCTACCTGGTCGCGAATTATAGAAGCAGAGCATAACAACACGCTTATTATCACCCATGGCGGAGTGATTCGTATGATCCTGGCCGACGCGCTGCAGCTGGACTGGAGAAATCCTGCCTGGCATAGCAACTTAGCCATAGGCAATGCTTCACTGACCCATATTCAAATCAGCAAAGCAGAGCAGCATTATATCAGCGTTAAAAGTATTGCCAGCGATCTTTTTCGCTAACGCGTTGTTAATATGAAATTTTTTCATAAACAAAAACAGTAAGCTGCATTTTGCCAGTGGCAGGCAGCTTGACAGCGATCATAGTTTACCTATAATCGCCACTCTTTATGTACTTTGTGCGCTGCACAAAGTTAAATGGGAAGCAGGAAAAGCCTGCACTGCCCCCGCAACTGTGTGTAATAATAATACAAGTCAGATACCAGCATAAAGAGCGTCACTGTCCATTAAGCGGGTCGGCTTAACTGGAACGTGTTAATACCAATTTTCTCTGCCGAAATAGAATATAAAATGGCCGTAATTGGTATGTCGTAATGGTGGCGAGCCAAAGAAAGTCTTTGCTGCTCAGCGTATTATATAAAAGGCCACCGCCTTGCTGTAACACCCGAATAACAGACTTTCTTCTTATTTACCATCAAAATAACAAGGAAGAACTATGCCACGCTTACGTTATACCCCGATAGCCTTAGCCTTAACCACACTGCTTAGCGCACAACATGTTGCTGCACAAACCGCCAATACAGAGAACGATATCGTTATCTCCGCCAGCCGTGTAGAAACTAAACGCATTGAAACCGGCAGTGCAATTACCATACTCGATGCACAATACCTGCAGGAAAACCAGGCGCGCAGCGTTGCTGAAGTGCTGCAGGATGTACCCGGCGTCAGTGTTAAAAGTACTGGTGGTTTGGGCCAAGGAACCTCGGTATTTATCCGCGGAGCCAAATCCGAACAGACATTAGTAATAATCGACGGTATTGAAGTTAACGATCTGTCAACCCCTGATGGCGGTTATGACTTTGCTCATCTAATGGCGAATAATATTGAACGTATCGAAATTTTAAGAGGTTCGCAAAGCGCGCTGTGGGGCAGCGATGCCATGGGCGGCGTAATCAATATCATCACCAAAAAAGGGCAGGCTGGCTTTCAGCAGAAAACTAGCTTTGAAGTAGGTGAGAATGACTACCATAAAGAAACTGTTACTGTCAGCGGTGCACAGGGCAACAGTCATTATTCTCTCTCAGCCAGCAATTTGGAAACGAACGGTATCAACGTACATGAAATTGAGACTGATGATGATAGCTATGAAAACCAAAATGTCACCCTGAAAGCAGGCCATCAATTCAGCGATATCTTTGCCGTTGATACTGTACTGCGCTACACAGATGCTGAAGGAGAATATGACAATATTTATGCAACTGAAACCATCTCTGATTCTGGTTACTACTCTACAAGCCGGCAACGTCAGGTGAAGTTAAATACCAACCTTGATCTGCTGGATAAGCAGTTGCAGAACCGTCTTTCTATTGCCTTTTCTGATTCAGATAGAGAATATCCAAGCTACAGTAGTGAATATAAAGGACAAAAAATAAAAACCGATCTTCAGAGTGATTACTATCTGAAGACAATAAACGGTTACTCACAGCGAGTTTCATTTGCTGCCGAGCATGAAAATGATAAATATGAAGATACATCCTCTAAATACGAGATGGAAGCATCCGGTATTGTCTTAGGCTATGGCGCGGACTGGCAGAAAACTGTGTTTGTTAATGCTGCTGTTCGTCAGGACTTCAATAGTAAGTTTGATGATACCACCACCTATCATCTCGATATTTCAGCTTGGGTCAGTGACGGTACACGTTTCCATGCTAGCCATGGTACAGGCGTTAAAAATCCGACCTTCGGTCAGCTTTATGGTTGGGGAGGAGATCCAACTCTTGATTCAGAAACAAGTCGCAGCTGGGATGCCGGTATCGAGTATAACTTTGCCGACATTGATGCTTATATCGATATCACTTACTTTGACTCTCTTTATACTGATATGATCACATCTGATCTAGGATCTGGTTATAACTACTACACTCTCGATGGTAAAACCACAGCCCGCGGTGTTGAATTGACCGGCAGCCTGAAAATAACACAAGATTTTCGTGCTAATGCCAGTTACACCTTTATGGAAACGGATGACAGTAACGGCAATGAACTGACCTATAGACCAAAACATTCGGCGAGCATCAATGCCAGTTATAAATACACGCCTCAGTTGAGTGCCAATATTGGTGCTCGTTATGTTGGTGATCGTATGGATAGCGATGCTTCAACGCTGGATAGTTACACTGTGGTTAACATTGCTGCCGCTTATCAGGTTAATGAGCATATGACGCTTTCAGCCCGTCTGGACAACGCCTTTGATAAAGACTATGAAGAAGTTAGCGGTTATAACACAGACGAGCGTACGGCCTATGTTGGCGTCAGCTTTCAATAAGCTATAGCTGAGTAAAAGAGGATGAAATGAACAATTTTAAGTTAGCTTTTTTCATCCTCTTTTTATTGCTGCTTAGCGCTTTTATCCACCAGCAGAAAGGGCAATTATTTGCCCTGTTTGCCGAGGGCAGCGGTAACTTTACCACGCAAATAGAAGGTGATAGCTTTCCGAAAACACTGATTGATCGCACCGGTATTGAGTTCCAACTGAGCAAGCCGCCGACGCGCATTGCCTCAGCCACGCTAGCCAGCGACCATATGCTTTCCGGGCTGATTAAGCAGGAACGCTTAGTCGCGGTAAGCAATTATGTCGATTACCCCAGCCTGTCCAATATCGTCGGTTTTTATGATAAAAAGATAGCCCGCACTGAGGGAGAGATTGAGTCGATACTGGCTCTGCAGCCGGATCTTGTCTTTGTTGCTTCCTTCAGCAATCCGGAAACCGTGCGTTACCTGCTGCGCAGCCAGATTCCCGTGGTCCGTCTCAGTGAATTTAACTCCTTTGCCGATATTTTCAGTAATATTCGCATTATCGCCGCTATCACCAATACACAGGCGCGCGCCGAGGCACTGATTGACAATATCAAACAGCGTATTGCCTTTATACAAGCGCAGGTGGCAGATAAAGCCAAACCTAGAGTGCTCTATTACGATCTTAACGGTTACAGCGTTGGCGGTAACTCATTAATGGATGAAGCGATTCGCCTCTCCGGCGGCATTAATGTGGCCGCAGGCGTACTCGCCGATGGTGAAAATAGAATCAGTGAAGAGTTGGCTATCTCTTTGCAGCCGGATGTGATTGTCATGAATCAATGGGTTTTTAATCAGCGCGACGATCAGCTTTCACCGACCACTATTTTAGCCAATAAAAAAGCCTGGGCGAATGTCCCGGCAATCAAAAACAAGCGCCTCTATGCCGTGCCCGGCGTCTGGTTAAGAAGCGTTTCCCAGCATCGTATCAAGGGGGTGGAAGCAATTGCGCAGCTGCTCCACCCGAATATTCGCCTTTATCCGGAGCGCCGTCATGGTCACTAATCCCCGTACTATCGGCCTGATTTTAATCGCTTTACTGCTGATCTTTATTATTCTTACCGTGATCGGGGTGCTGCAAGGGCCCGCTGCTATTCCACTGAATCATATCGGCGCTATTGTTAAAGAGCAGTTATTCAGCCCTATCAACAGCGCTATTCCGAACTGGCAGAGCAGCATTATTATCAATATACGCCTGCCGCGCGTCATTATTGCTCTATTTGCCGGCGCCAGTCTGGCGCTTTGCGGTCTGGTGATGCAGGGCATGTTTCGTAATCCGCTCGCTTCCCCTTCGGTATTAGGCGTCTCTTCCGGCGCGTCATTGGGCGCCGTGATTGCCATCTATCTGGGTTTTTCACTGATTTCCGCCTGGGCTATTCCGCTATTTGCCTTTCTCGGCGCCGGCTTATCACTAAGCGTTGTTTACCGGGTGGCCTCCAGCCGCGGGCAAACCAGCATCGCCACCCTGCTGCTTTCCGGCGTTGCTATCAGCGCGCTGAATGTCGCGGCAATCTCCTTATTACTGGCGCTGTCGCTGAACAACTGGGATGTGGCGCGGATGATCATCTACTGGACCATGGGCGGACTGGACGGTCGCACCTGGGATCATGTGCTGATTATTCTGCCGATTGTCCTCAGCGGTTTTGTATTACTGCTATTTTACAGCAAACAGCTGGATCTGCTGCTGCTCGGTGAGCAACATGCCTTATCAGTAGGCGTGGATGTCAGAAAAACCCGCCGCAATCTGCTTATTATCAGTACCGCTATGGTCGGCGCCTCGGTGTCGGTGGTCGGCGGCATCGGCTTTATCGGTCTGGTTGTGCCGCATATTATGCGTCTGTTATTGGGCCCGATGCATCGTTATCTGCTACCGGCCTGCCTATTAGCGGGCGCGATTACCCTGCTCGGCGCGGATCTTCTGGTGAAAACTTTGTTTGCTGAGCAGGCCATTCCGCTGGGTGTGGTTACCGCCGCCTTAGGCGCGCCCTTTTTTATGTTTTTATTAATTAAACAACGTTTTCTTCTGAGCTGATGGAGTAGTAATGTCGCCTGTAAGCTGTACAAATCTGTGCTTTTCTTATAGCAAAAAGCCGCTGTTAGAGAATATCAGTCTGAAATTTAAAGCAGGCGAGTTTGTCGGCCTGATCGGTGCCAACGGTGCCGGTAAAAGTACCCTGCTGCAGCTGCTGTTGGGGCTGCTTAAGCAGGATTCAGGCACAGTGGCTATCAACGGCTGTGATATTCACAGGCAAAAGCGCCGTGATATTGCCAAGCAGCTTGCCTTTGTCCCGCAGTCGATTGAACTGCCCTACGCCTTTAGCGCACAGGCATTGGTCGCCATGGGCCGCAATCCCTATTTAGGCGCATTTGAACTGGAAACAGCCGAAGACAAAAAGATTATTCTTGATGCCATGCGCAAAACCGATATCAGTCACCTTAAGGATCGTCTGGTCAACACCCTCTCCGGCGGCGAAAAGCAGCGCGTGATTATTGCCCGCGCACTGGCGCAACAGGCGGCCACCATTTTACTGGACGAGCCGATTGCCAGCCTGGATATCTGCCATCAGATAGAAACCCTGCAGTTGATACAATCTCTGACCCGATCCGGAAAGTTAGCAATCACAGCCCTTCATGATCTTAATCTGGCCGCCCGTTACTGTGACCGCCTGATTCTGATTGGCGAAACAGCGGCGGGCAGAGCAAAAACCCTTATTGGCGACGGCAGCCCCGAACAAGTCCTTAACCGGGAAAATCTGGCCCGCTGTTTTTCAATTGATGCCGATATCAGCAAAGTGGAAAATAAAATCAGCCTGAGCAATATCAGGCCGCTGGTAAAGGGTAAAACAGATTAAGCAGTCTGTTTTATCATTGGCCAGAACAGGTTAAGATAGGCTTTCGAGTTTGTTTTATCGGCTAGTCTATACTCAAATTTATTTATAGGGATAACGAAAAATGACAATGGACAGCGCAGTAAACATGGTTGCAGGAGCATCCATTTTTCAGGAAATTCAGCACAGCATGCCGCAATGGTTTCAACAGGGCGGCATAGTGATGTGGTTATTACTGCTGGCCGCTTTTCTCAGCACCCTCGTTACGCTAGAGCGGCTCTTTGTATGGGCGCGTTATCATTTTAAAGCGGAGCGTTTTCCGCTGCGCGACTGCTTTGCCGCATTAAACCAGCAGCAGAAGCTACAGGCCCTGCAGTCTTGCCGTACCCTTGATACTCCGGCTTTAAATATGCTCGCCCATGGCATACAGGCCCTGCCTTTTTCTCCCAATGAAAAGATGGAGTCCTATGCGGAGAAACAGATCAGCCTGATGTCGCGCGGCCAGTCCCTGCTCGATACCGTGATCACTATGGCGCCGATGCTCGGCATTTTGGGAACCGTGCTGGGGATTATCGATTCCTTTAATATTCTCAGCCTGCAGGGGGTGGAAAACCCGACAGCCGTGGTCGGCGGCATTGCCCAGGCACTTATTTCAACGGCAATGGGGCTGGTCGTTGCTCTGTTTGCCCTATTACCCTATAACCTGTTCCGCTCTTTTATTCAGAAACTCACCCTGCACCTTGAGGGAATCGGCAGTGAGTTTTACCATATCTGCCAGCAAAAGACCCTGATCACCAATCAAGCCAGTGAAATCATGCGTATTCATGCCGCAAGCCAGAAAGACAGTACAGCCAAGGACAGTGAAACCGCAACCGTCGCCGAGCACAGCGAGATGCCTTACCACTATGAATTTAACGAAGACTCCGATGAAATCCAGGTCAATCTGCATGAGGAGATGGCAAATATTAATAAAACCACGCAAGCTTCGCTGCTGGAGATGTATTCCGGCGGCAAGGATGACCAGCAGGAGTTTTATGGTGTGGATGAAGTCAAGCTGCAGGAGCTACAGGAAAAAGCCCAGCTCAGCAAAACCAGAAAGCCTTAGAGAAGTCCCATGAAATTAAGTAAATCTCGTTTTCAACAGCCTGCTCGTGTGGAATTACTGCCACTTATTGATGTGATCTTCTTGCTGCTGATTTTCTTTATTTTTGTCATGCTGAAAATGACAATGCAAAGCAGCATTCCCGTTGAATTGCCGCAATTAGTTGAAAGTAAGCAGCAGACCGAAGAGCTTCTGACCATTACCCTTGATGCCGATAATCAAATCTTTATTAATGAACAAAACAGCTCCCTGGCCGAGCTTGTCGAACACGTGACGCTGGTGCAGCAAAGCGCGCCACAAGCGATACTCATCAGAGGCGATCAGCAGGCCGACCTCGGTATTGCTTTAAGCATCTTAGACAAGCTGCGCAGTGCCGGCTTTAAGCAGGTGGCATTTGCCACAGAAAAGCCTGACTAGCCACTGAATTTTTATGAAACTGATCAGCCATTATTTTCCCTTCTTTCTGTTAACGACGCTGCTCTACGGGCTGTTTTTTTATACTTATCAGCAACCTACCATTATTATTCCTGAGCTTAATTCCGGGCAGCAGGCGGTGCAGCTGCAGTATATTGAGTTCACGCCAAAAGTGCCGCCAACAACAACAGCCACTGAGGTCAGTAAAAAAGAAGCTCAGGCAGTCAAAGCAACGCCCGCAGCAGAAAAACCACAAGCAACGCTCAGCGACAGCTCAAAAATAAAAATCGCCAAGCAGAAGCTACAGGAGACCATTCAGGCAACCCCGGCAACCGATGATGCCCTGCTCAAGGCGGAGCTATATAATCCTGAGCATAGCCAGATGCCGCTTAGCGTAACGGCAAAAAAAGTGCACACTCTAAAAAAACAGCCGCCAGAAGAGATAAAAAACAGCAAGGCGGCGCAGCAGACAAAACCTGTTATCAAAAAACAGCCCAGCGCAAGCAGCAGCGTCAAAAAGCAGGGCGTACTGCAGCAAGCCATTGTCGTCTCGGGCAATATTCCCGTTTACCCGAAGCGCGCCATACTGCGTAACCAGCAGGGGCGAGTCGTGGTCAAACTGACCGTCAGCCGCCAGGGCGAAGGAAGAAATCCGCATATCATCTCCTCCAGCGGCTATTCCATTTTAGACAATGCGGTGCTTGCCTTTATCCGCAAAGAACTGTTTATGCCGGCCCTGCAGGGTGACAAAAAAGTCGCCAGTGAACAAATTTTTTCATTTCGTTTTGAGCTGCATTGATAAAGCAGCTGTGAACACAGAGACAATTCCTTTAGCGCAAAATAGCGAAATATTTAGCGGCAGCACAATTGCAGCAGATTCTTAAGCGTATTTCATAAAAACGTCATTAACTATGCGTATGGTTATTTTTGTCAGTTATTAATAATAAGAAAATAAAATGCCGCATTTAACCGCCAACACCCTTGATAAGATTATCCAGGAAAAAAATCTCAGCGTTTACTTTCAGCCGATTATCGCCAACAGTGCACGTAAAATTTTTGGCTATGAGGCACTGGTAAGGGGCCCCTTTAATAGCCCTCTGCACTCCCCCATCGCGCTTTTTAGTGCAGCCGAAAAGCAGGGCCGCTTAGTAGAACTTGAACTGCTATGCCGGGAACTCTCGGTGCTGCAGTTTAAGAAACTCCAGCTGGCAGGAAAACTGTTTTTAAATGCCAGCCCGGCGACCCTTTTCCAACCGGATTTTCGCTCCGGCAGAACCTTGGCCTTGCTGCAGCGAGTCGGTCTCAATCCAAGCGATGTGGTTATTGAGGTCACCGAGCACAGTCCATTAGAAAACCATGAGCTGGTACATAACGCCCTCAGACACTACAAAAAAATGGGCTTTGAAATCGCCATCGATGATCTCGGCGCGGGTTATTCCGGACTGCGCATGTGGTACGAATTACGCCCTGATTATGTAAAAATTGATCGCCATTTTATAACCGATATTGATAGCGATACCGTAAAACAACATTTTGTGAATTCAATTAAAAATATCGCCAGTGAGTTAAACTGCAAAGTCATTGCCGAAGGTATTGAAAGCGAACGAGAGTTCCAATGTATAGGCAAAATGGAGCTGCCATTTTGCCAGGGCTACTATCTAGGGCGACCGGCGGCATTGCCGGCCAAGCGTATTCCGCAAAAGCTCTTTGATAAACAGAGCATCGCCAAACAAGCGCAAAAAAGAGGGCTGCCGGTAAAAGCTGTTAATCAACTTCTGCAGGAGAGTGAAGCCGTCAGCAGCTCGACCACCATTGCCCAGTGCGCGGCATTATTTGAACATAATCCGGAGCTGGAAAGCATTCCCGTGCTGGAAGGCAATAAGCCGATTGGCCTGCTGCGCCGCAACAATCTGGCCAATCTGTTTTTTTCACAATATGGCCGCGAGTTATCCGGCAAAAAGAGTATTGCTTCTCTGGTTGATCGTCATGTACTGATCCTGGAAAACAATTTATCCATAGAGCAAGCCAGCGGCTTGATTAGCGGACAAATTGAAAAGCAGAAAGCACTGGAGTTTATTATTACCGAACTGGGTGACTACCGGGGCATTGGCTCAGTGATCGATCTTCTGAAAGAGGTCACCGACCTGCAATTAAATAACGCCCGTTACGCCAACCCTTTAACACTACTGCCGGGCAATGTCCCGATCAGCAAAGAGTTAGATCAGCACCTGGCACTGCAATCTCAGCTCGCGGTCTGTTATATCGATTTAGACCATTTCAAGCCTTACAATGACCATTATGGTTATGAAAAAGGCGATCAGATTATTATCGGACTGGCTGATATTCTGCAAACTTACGCTGATCATGGTGATTTTGTCGGCCATATCGGCGGCGATGATTTTATTATGATCTTCTCCACCGAGAACTGGCAGGCGCAATGCAGGCAGATACTCAAGCATTTTTCAGAATGGGTGCGCCATCGTTACAGCCCGGAGGCGCAGGTGATGGGCGGCATCACAGGCAAAGATCGCATGGGTAGAGTGCAGTCTTACCCCCTGCTCAGTTTATCCATAGGCTGTGTACAGCTACAGCCTGCAACCTGTAATAGCCACCGTGATGTTGCAGTGCTGGCAAGCTATGCCAAATCCATGGCGAAGAAGATGCCCGGCAACTCGTTATTTGTCCATGATGGCAGCCAGGCTGCGCCTTTTGAGCAGGAACAAGCCGGTTAACACTTGCCTTTGCTGCGATTCTGCGGCGCCTGAGCAAGTTTTTGTAACTTTCCGGCAGTCCTAGGGTGATAAAAGCCGTGCTAAAAAAGGAAACGCCAGGCAAATAATTGTAAACGATTACACAAGTAGATCTTCGTCACAGAGTCATTGAAATAATATATGTATGATACCCTCACTTGCTAATTAATCCGTCAGCTTCAGGGCCGATTATTTCGCTTCATCGGTAAACTAAAATAGAAGGTAAAAACTATTTAAACCCTAGTTCAAACCGGCGTATTTATACTACGAACCAGGCTGAAGGCCTGGTCGACAGCGAATACTAAAGCTGTCGTGTACAATATGCAACTGTAGCACAGTTATTTGCTGTGCCGGCATTACGCGATCTGATTATTGAGCAGCTTATGGGACAATTAATAGCAGCACCGCATATCTCAATGCGTGATGATTTTGAAATGACGACGCCGGAGATTGATCTGCTGATGGATATTGTCAAAGCAGAAATTGGTGAGCAAGGCGCGTGCGTATAATGTTGATGGCTGTGTTGTCGCATTGCTTCCTGATAACTTGATTGCTCAGGTTAAAACTGCCATTTTATGCCAGCATAGCGCGATAACCAGCTTAAAAGAGTCTATTTATGTTTGCCTGGCAGAGGATGACGCCAAACACATTATAACGATACGCAACTAGGCACGCTTTTGTGCCTGATTTACTTTTACAAAAAAACTAATAGGAATTAGAAATGACTAGACGTACCAAAATTGTTGCCACTTTAGGTCCAGCAACCGACCGTGATAATAATCTGGAAAAAATTATCGCCGCCGGCGCGAATATGGTTCGTATGAACTTTTCCCATGGCGAAGCTGTTGATCATGTAAAGCGTGCACAACAAGTACGCGATATTGCCGCCCGTCTTGGCGTTGAAGTTGCCATTATGGGTGATCTGCAGGGGCCTAAGATTCGTGTCTCCACCTTTAAAGATGGCAAAATTCAACTGGCTGTGGGTGATACATTTACCCTGGATAGCGACCTTGAAAAAGGTCAGGGTGATCAGCAGGCCGTTGGCCTTGACTACAAAACGCTGCCGCAGGAAGTCAGCACTGGTGATGTTTTATTATTAGATGATGGCCGAGTCCAGCTACAAGTAAGCAGCGTTGAAGGTAACAAAGTGCATACCGTTGTTACTGTCGGCGGCCCGCTGTCCAACAATAAAGGGATCAATAAACAAGGCGGCGGTCTATCGGCAGCAGCACTGACCGATAAAGATAAAAAAGATATTATTACCGCGGCAGAAATTGGTTGTGATTACCTGGCCGTTTCCTTCCCGCGCAATGGTGCTGATTTACATTATGCTCGCCAGTTGGCTGTAGATGCCGGTTGTCATGCGCGCATCGTTGCTAAAGTTGAACGGGCCGAAGCGGTGGAAACGGATCAGGCATTAGAAGATATTATTCTTGCTTCTGATGTGGTGATGGTGGCACGTGGTGATCTGGGCGTAGAGATTGGTGATGCGCGTCTGGTCGGCGTACAGAAAAAAATGATCCGTACCGCACGCCGTTTAAACCGCGTGGTGATCACGGCAACACAGATGATGGAATCTATGGTCAGCGCACCTATGCCGACACGAGCTGAAGTGATGGATGTCGCCAATGCCGTGTTAGATGGTACGGATGCGGTAATGCTATCAGGGGAAACAGCAGCCGGTGATTTCCCGGTAGAAACCGTGACAGCGATGGCAGAAGTTTGTGTCGGGGCGGAAAAACATCCGAGTATCAATGTTTCCAAGCACCGTATGGATCAAACCTTTGATGATACCCAGGAAGCACTGGCCATGACCACTATGTTTGCAGCCAACCATACTGAAAACATTAAAGCCATTGTTACCTTAACCGCATCAGGGACAACACCGCTGCTGCTATCACGGATCAGCTCGGGGTTACCTATTTATGCACTGTCCAGCAATCAGCAGACACTGAACTATTGCGCACTGTACCGCGGTGTCACACCGGTTAAATTTGATAGTCAGGATGTGAGCAATGTTAACTTTATCCAGCATGCGATTGACTCATTAAAAGAGCAGGGCCAGTTACAGGAAGGTGATTTGATCCTGATGACCCACGGTGACTTCTACCAGGCCGGTTCAACCGATACTTGTAAGATCATTAAAGTTTAAGCCGAGCGCGAGCGCGGTTGTTTTGGAAGGCGGAATTTATTCGCCTTTTTTGTCTTTTCTGCGGAGCTTTTCTAAAGGGACCGCCGCTTCAACACTGATTAGTAATGGGTGATGAGTGATGAGTGATGGGTGATGAGTGATGAGTGATGAGTAATGGGTGATGAGTGATGAGTGATGAGTGATGAGTGATGAGTAATGGGTGATGAGTGATGGGTGATGAGTGATGAGTAATGGGTGATGAGTGATGAGTGATGGGTGATGAGTGATGAGTAATGGGTGATGAGTGATGAGTGATGAGTGATGAGCAATGAGGGATGGGTGATGAGTAATAAGTTACCATTCACCATTTACCATTTACCATTTACCATTTACCATTTACCCATCACTATTCACCGTTCACCATTTACTCATCACTGTTTACCCATCACCATCCCCCCATAGCTTAAAAACAAGGCAACCTGAAGTCCTCCCTAAAAGCAGCATCAGCAGAAACATAGGCGCTCCCCAGGCGATAACACCTCGAATAATTTACTCTTATTTGAAAATACCTTCACCGAGCTGATCAATAAAGACCTTGCATTTGCTGATCGCCAGCTCGGCAGCCTGATCGGCATTAGTGACCGTATCCGAGCGGATAAAGTGATGCTGTCTTACTTCCTGACCTTCTTCTCCGGCTTTTTCAATCAAAGCGGCAACACGAAATTGGCCCTGATCCGCGATCGGCTGCGGCGTAATGGTAAAACCTTTATAAGTTTCGCTCGGATAGGTTTTCTCGGCTTGCGTTGAACCACTAAACAATTTTGCTACTTTTTTAAAAAATCCCATGCTCTTCCCTTTTTTAATGATTAATCAACCGAAGCCATATCACCGCTCTCTTCCAGCCAGACCTTGCGATCGCCAGCGCGCTTTTTCGCCAGGAGCATATCCATCACTTCCAGCATCTTATCCGCGCCTTCGGTGGTGAGCTGCACTAAACGGCGCGTATTAGGATCCATGGTCGTTTCCCGTAACTGCAGTGGATTCATTTCACCCAGACCTTTAAAACGTTGGACATTGACTTTGCCGCGTTTTTTCTCGGCTTCGATACGATCCAGAATACCCTCTTTTTCTTCTTCATCGAGTGCGTAGTAAACCTCCTTGCCGATATCAATGCGATACAGAGGCGGCATGGCGACAAAGAAATGACCAGCTTCCACCAGCGGACGAAAATGTTTGACAAAAAGCGCGCAGATAAGGGTGGCGATATGCAGGCCGTCGGAATCGGCATCGGCAAGAATGCAGATCTTACTATAGCGCAAACCGGACAGATCGGAGGAGGCCGGATCAATGCCGATGGCCACCGAGATATTATGGATCTCTTCGGAATTTAAAATAATATCCGACTCATCTTCCCAGGTGTTTTTAATTTTTCCGCGCAGCGGCATAATCGCCTGAAACTCGCGATCCCGTGCTTGTTTAGCCGAGCCGCCTGCCGAATCCCCTTCCACCAGAAAAAGCTCGCCACGCTCCGGATCCTGGCTGGAACAATCGGTCAGTTTTCCCGGTAAAGCCGGCCCCTGGGTCACTTTTTTACGGGCGACTTTTTTACTTTTGCGGGTGCGCGTCTGGGCATTGTTAATACAAAAATCAGCCAACTGCTCCGCTTCGTTGACATTGGCATTAAGCCATAAGCTAAAGGCATCTTTAACGACCCCGGAAACAAATGAGGCACATTGCCGCGATGACAAACGCTCTTTCGTCTGCCCGGCAAATTGCGGGTCCTTAATTTTAACGGAAAGAATATAAGCGCATTTATCCCAGATATCTTCAGGGCTGAGCTTTAAGCCGCGCGGTAACAGATTACGGATATCACAAAACTCGCGCATCGCCTCTAATAAGCCCTGGCGAAAGCCGTTCACGTGGGTGCCCCCCTGCACGGTGGGGATTAAGTTAACATAGCTTTCAGCAATGGAGCTGCCGCCTTCAGGCAGCCAGACAATGGCCCAGTCCGCCATCTCGCGATTGGCGGTAAACTGGCCGACAAAGGGGGCTGAGGGCAATAATTCGTTTTCACAAACCGCCTCCAGCAGGTAATCATTAAGGCCATCCTGATAACACCACTGATAGTCATTATTATTGACTTTATCTTTAAATTTTATGCTTAAACCCGGACATAACACCGCCTTTGCTTTTAACAGGTGCACAAGACGGGAAACGGAAAAACGGGCACTGTCAAAATAAGCCGGATCGGGATAAAAGTGGACACTGGTGCCGGTATTACGTTTGCCGCAGCTGCCGCTGACATGCAGCTCTTCGACTTTCTCACCATTTTCAAAGGCAATTTCATAAACCTTGGCATCACGGCGAATAGTGACATTAACGCGCTTTGACAGCGCATTGACCACGGAAATACCGACCCCGTGCAGACCGCCGGAGATTTCATAATTTTTACCGGAAAATTTCCCCCCGGCATGCAGCTTACAAAAAATCAGCTCGACACCGGAAATGCCCTCCTCAGGATGAATATCAATGGGCATACCGCGGCCATCATCGCTCACTTCAAGGGATTGATCTTTATGTAAAATAACCTGAATCGCCGTGGCATGTCCCGCTAAGGCTTCATCGACACTGTTATCAATCACTTCCTGACCAAGATGATTCGGACGAGAGGTTTCGGTATACATACCGGGACGATGACGAACAGGATCAAGGCCGTTTAAAACTTCAATGGAATCTGAATTGTACTGTCCGCTCATGCTGATACCTATTTTGAGAAATGAATTGATCGACTGGCTGTTACGCAAAATCTAAGGAAATGAATAATAATAGCAATTTGCCTCTTATATAAGAGGCATTTAAAATAAAAATTTAATAATATCCGGCAGATAACGCTCAAAGCCGATAAAGCTATGATCGCCTCCCGGCTCGCAGGTTATTTTACAGCCCTTATATTTGCTAACGGCGTGGCGATAATCCAGGACTTCATCGCCCTGCTGCAGTAGCACCCAGCACTGCTCGGCGCTGCCGGAAAACGCCACATCCAGGGCTTGTAACTGCCTGCTATAGCGCTCATCGATCACATAGTGCTCTGCTGTGTAAGGGTGTGTTTGTTGGCCGGTGTAGGTCAACAAGCGATGCGGCGCAACGGCCGGGTTGACCAGCACGGCTTTGGCTTGATACTGCTGCGCAGCTTTAGTTGCCAGGTAGCCGCCTAAGGAGCTGCCCATCAGCGCAATCTGATCATTGCCATGTTGTTCAAAAACAGATTCAATCACCTGCCACATTCGCTCAGGCCAACAGGGCAGTTGCGGACAAATAAGGGTAATTTCAGGGCAGTGTTCCGCCAGATAAGCGTCCATCTGCTGCACTTTCAGTGAGCCGGGTGAACTGTGAAAGCCATGCAGCGCGAGTAAAATCTTTGCCATTTAATTTTTGCCATTATATAACAACAAGCGAGGTGACGGTTTCTGACATCCTTTACCTCCCGACAGGAAGCCATTTTACACTAAAACGAGAAAGCAGCTATCAATACCCTGTTGCATCGGTATCAACGGTAAATGCGCCCTGCTCTATGCGTTCAATATAGGTGCTGATATCGCCATTTTTATTGAGCGACAGATAACGATAACCCGGCGCCTGTGTATCCAGCGCAAAATCATCGGAATGAGGCTTAAACTGCACGCAAGTTGACGGGGTAGTCATAAAAGAGATGCCCTTATGCAGCGTTTCATTGCTTTGATGGACATGCCCGGCAAGTACCGCGCGCACATTGCTGAAAGACTCGATAATACTCAAAAACGGCTGGCTGTTTTTGAGTATATGCTGATCCAACCACTTTGAGCCGACAGGGAAAACATGATGGTGCAGGCAAATTAAAGTATGCTTCTGCGGATAGTCTGTCAGCGCCTGCTGCAGAAAATCCAGTTGCGGTGCAGCCAGCTCGCCATAGACCAGCCCTTCGACTTGCGAATCAAGCATAATAATCTGCCAGTGCTCGCTAATAATCTGCCGCGTCTGCGCCAAGCCATGCTCGAGTAAACTCGGTAACATCACCGACTGCAGATCATGGTTGCCGGGCAACCAGTAGCAGGGCATATTGAGCGTTTTCATACGTGTTGTAAAATCAATATACGACTGCGGTGAATGATCTTGGGAAAGATCCCCCGTCGATAAGACCGCCTGGCACTCAGATGAATATCTTGACGCGTGCTCAATAACAGCGTCATAGCTTTGCACCGTTTTAATACCCAGTAGCTCTTTTTCTCCATCCGCAAAAAGATGGGTATCAGTGATCTGCAACAGCGCTAAATTTCCCTGCGCATCCGCTTGTAAGTGTGCAACTTCTTGTCTATTCATAACGCCTAGATATTGATTTAAATATTTGATTAACAGGTTATTATTGGTTCAACCAACGAGTGGTTATATGAGTCCATAATTCTACCATTGCGCAGGTACAGCACGGCAACAAAATAAAAAAAATGCTAGCGGACTCTCATTTTTTGCCGACACCTGCTCAATAAAACTACAACTGCTGGCAATTCTGCCAATTTAATTGCAGCCACTGCAGTGCAATAATAGTGGTGGCATTATTAATTTTGCCATCAACCACCCACTGATAAGCGGTTTCCCTCGGCAGCACATGCACTCGAATATCTTCCCCTTCTTCCTCTAGTCCATGCACGCCATCGGCCAGACTGCTATCGACATTAGCAACAAATAGATCTATCTGCTCCGTGGTGCCGCCGGGGCTGACCAGAAAATTGGTAATAAACTGACAGGATTGAATAGTCAGCCCGGCTTCTTCCAGGGCTTCACGCTTGACCACTTCAGACGACTCTTCCCCTTCTTCAATGATGCCCGCCACCAGCTCAAATAACCAGGGTGACTGCTTGCTGTCCATCGCCCCGAGACGAAACTGCTCGAGCAGCACCACCCTGTCATTTTTAACATCGTAAGGCAGCAGCGCCGCGGCATGACCACGTTCAAAAAACTCACGCTCAATCTCAGCGCTCCAGCCACCGGCAAACAACTTATGTTTTAGCGTGTACTTATTACATTTAAAGAACCCCTTATATAAATTCTCTTTTTTTAAAATCTGCACATCATCATGCGTATAACTTATCTGCTGCGTTTTATTTACAAGTGAATGTTCGTTCATTTTCTGTTACTCTCCTCAAGATATATATTTTGCAATACCACTAAGCACAACTAAGCTGTTGTATATTAGCTTATTATTTTAACTTTTTGTTAGAGCTTGTTTACCTTTCGTCGCCGTTCCTGCTGGAGGCTATTTTTTACTCTGGCAAGACGGAAAATTTAAGTAATAGCCATCTATAGTTAATATTTGACAACGCAGTTAGAGTGAAAAATAGCCCCAGCCCTTCGGGTAGTGCCTAAAAAGCACTCACACTGTGTTGCTCAAAGTTCATTTAGAATAACTAAACCACACTTGTCACGCCTTGATTGAGTGGTTTTTAGGCGACTACAGGTTTGGCTACGAAAGACAAACAAGCTCTAGTATTTAACAGGACTACCAGCCATGATACTCAAACGAATCTCCCTTGCTTCATTAGTTGCCCTAACGAGTTTCAGTTACTCGTTGCATGCCGACACTTTATTGCAGGTTTATCAAACCGCCAAACTTAAAGATCCGACCATTCTTAAAAGCAAAGCGCAATATGATATCTACCTGGAAAAAATTAGCGAAAGCGATGCCGCCTTATTACCGCAGATCGGTTTGGCCCTGGATAGCGGATATACTAAAACAGAAACTGATAGCACAACAAACTCTAAATATGGTGCCAACCTTTCTTTAAACCAGTCTCTTTATAACAGTTCCTACTGGCAGCAATCCGAGCTGGCAGAAAAACAAGCCACTCAGTTTGCCACTTTGTACGGCTTGACTGCGCAGAACCTGTTGCTGCGAACGGCAACGGCTTATTTTAATGTGCTCCGTGCCGATCAGGCGCTTAAATCGGTACAAGCCAATAAACGCGCCGTTGAACGGCAGCTCGAGCAGACCAAACAGCGTTTTGAAGTAGGGCTGATTGCCATTACCGGTGTCCATGAAGCCCAGGCGGAATATGATCGTACCACTGCCGATGAAATCAGCGCAGAAAATACCCTGCTTAATTCCTATGATACACTGCGCGAATTAACCGGCAAAGATGTGCGTAGTGTGGCCTATCTCAACGCCGCTACTTTTTCTCCGCAAAAACTGCAAGGGAATATAAAATCCTGGCGCAACCTGTCACTGGAGCATAATCTGGATCTGCATAGTAAACGTATCGCCAAAGAGCTCGCGAAAATGCAGATTGATTTAGCAGCAGCAGGGCATATGCCGACCTTGAATTTAGTCGCGGGAGCTGGCCGTAACAGTACTGATTATGATAGCGGTAGCCATACCGATATAAATAGCGGCACTATCGGCCTGGAGTTTAATCTGCCCATCTACAGCGGCGGTAAAACCACGTCTCTGGTTAAACAGGCGCAATATAATTATGTGATCGCCAGTGAAGATTTAAACGAAACATTGCGCAGCATTGAATCGCAAATCAGCAGCGGTTATAACAATGTCCGCGCCTCAGTCAGCTCGATTCGCGCTTATGAACAGACCCTGACCTCTTCCGCCAGTGCTCTGGAAGCGGTGGAAGCAGGATTTGAAGTCGGTACCCGTACTATTGTCGACGTACTGGATGCCACGCGCAGTTTATATGACTCGGAAAAACAGCTTGCCAATGCCCGTTATGATTACATTATCAATATGCTGAGCCTTAAGCTCTTCGCCGGTACTCTATCCGAGCAGGACATTATCGATATCTCTGCCGGCTTGATTGAAAAATAACAACTATAAAAAGGGAATAAATATTATGCTGAAAAAACTGAAAAAGGCACTGCAGCAACGTTACAGCACCAAGGTATTTAAAGCGGGTGCCAGCATTGACGATAATAAACTGCAGACTCTATTGGATACTCTGCCGCTCGCACCGACTTCAATTAATTCGCAGGCCTGGCACCTGTACGTGATCAGCAATGCGGCTAAAAAAGCCGAGCTTGCACAGGCCGCCTGGCCGACAAATACCGATAAATACAAAAACGGCGCTTATCTGCTGGTTTTTTGCGCAAAAACCAGCTTTAGCAGAGCGGACTTAGCTGAGATTGAACAACTGAGCGCCACAGTCCGCGGCACTGAGATCAATCACGAGCGTCTTGAATATCTCAATAACTATATTGACAGCATGCCGGAGCAGGAATGTCAGGAGTGGTTAAAACGCCAGGTGTGCATCGTCTTCGGGCAATTTTTAACTTCATGCGCGCTGCTCGATATCGACAGCTGCCCGATTGAAGGCTTTGCTCCACAAGCCATGGACAAGCTGCTCGGTCTGAAGGAAAAAGGCTTAACCTCTGTGGTCAGCGCGGTCATTGGCGAGCGCGATAATAATGATTTTAATACCCCGGATAAAGTTGCCAAGGTGCGCTTTCCACGGGAAAAGATGATCACAGAGATTAAATAACTATATTTTTAGTGATGGGTGAATGGTGAACGGTAAACGGTAAACGGTGAACGGTGAACGGTGAACGGTGAACGGTGAACGGTGAACGGTGAACGGTGATGGGTGAATGGTGAATGGTGAATGGTGAATGGTGAATGGTAACTCAACTCATTGCTAATCACTCATCACTAATCACTCATTACTAATCTCTCATCTCTCATCACCCATTACTAATCAAACAGCGCGCGTAAACTGGCGATGCCTTTCTCGGCGACCTGCTTTCTCTGCTCTTCGTTTTTTTTGCGCGGACCGCTTTCCCAGTCCAGCTCCTCCTGCGGCAACTCCAATAAAAAGCGGCTCGGTGCCGGCTTGATCAGCTCGCCATACTGATTGCGCTCTTTGGCCAGAATAAAGGTGAGCTCCTGCTGTGCGCGGGTAATCCCCACATAGGCCAGACGGCGCTCCTCTTCCACGTTATCCTCATCGATGCTGACCTGGTGCGGAAGAATCCCTTCTTCCATACCGACCATATAGACAAAAGGAAACTCCAGCCCTTTTGAGGCATGCAGGGTCATCAGCTGCACCTGATCCAGCTCTTCTTCCTCTTCATTACGGGAGAGCATATCGCGCAGTGTCAGGCGTGCCACCACCTGCTCCAGGGTCATCGCTTCATCAAGATCATCGCCTTTGAGCATCTCCGTGACCCATTTAAAGAGCATAGAGACATTTTTCATACGCATTTCCGCCGCCTTCGGGCTGGGACTGCTTTCATAAAGCCAGTCCTCATAGCCGATATCACGGATCATATCGCGGACCACATCCACCGGCTCTTCACGTTGTAAACGATCATTAAGTTCAACCAGCCAGCGGGTAAAAGCCTGCAGTGACTGCAAGCCCTTACCAGATAAGCTCTGCTCCAGTCCCAGTTCAAAACTGCTGGCAAACAGACTGCCATGACGCATATTGGCATAACTGCCCAGTTTCTCCAATGTCGTCGGCCCGATACCGCGGCGCGGCGTGTTGACCACGCGCAGAAAGGCATTATCATCGTCATGATTCACCAGCAGCTTCAGATAAGCCATAATATCTTTGACTTCACTGCGCGCAAAAAAGGAGGTGCCGCCACTAATGCGGTAGGGAATACGGTTTTCCATCATCACCTTTTCCAGCAGACGGCTCTGATGGTTGCCGCGATAGAGCACGGCATAATCTTTAAAGGCCGTGCCGTTCATAAACTTATGCCCGGAAAGCTCCATCACCACCCGCTCCGCTTCATGCTGCTCATTTTTGGCAAACAGTACTTTCAGCGAGTCGCCATAGGCCAGTTCACTGAACAGGCGCTTATCAAATTCATGCGGATTATTGGCAATCAGAATATTGGCCGATTTTAGAATACGCTGGCTGGAACGGTAGTTCTGCTCCAGTTTGATCACCTTTAGCTGCGGAAAATCTTTCTGCAGCAGCATCAGGTTTTCCGGACGGGCGCCACGCCATGAATAGATGGACTGGTCATCATCGCCCACCACAGTAAAGCGGGCACGCTCTCCGACCAGAGCCTTAATAAGTTCATATTGACTGGTATTGGTATCCTGATACTCATCCACCAGCAGATAACGTATGCGCTTCTGCCAGCGCAAACGCACCTCTTCCTTATGCGTCAGCAGCAATGTCGGCAGCACGATCAGATCATCAAAATCCAAAGCGTTATAGGCTTTTAACTGGCGCTGATAGAGATCATAGCAATGGGCAAACAGCACGTCACGCTCACCTTTGGCCTGTTTTATCGCCTGCGGCGGCAACACCAGGGCATTTTTCCAGTTTGAAATCTGCGTAATCAGAGCTTTCAGGAGATCCATATCTTCCTGCAGCTGCTTTTCGGTCAGCTCCTTTAGCAGCGCCAGCGTATCCTGATCATCAAACAGGGTAAAACCGGCTTTCATGCCCAGGGTTTTATATTCGCGCTTAATAATATCCAGCCCCAAAGAGTGGAAAGTCGAGACCATCAAACCGCGTGCTTCTTTGCGGCCCAGCGTTTGTCCGACACGCTCTTTCATCTCCCGGGCGGCTTTATTGGTAAAGGTCACCGCCGCAATATTTTTTGCCGCATAATCACAATTCTGCACCAGATGGGCAATTTTATTGGTGATCACACGGGTTTTACCGCTGCCCGCGCCCGCTAATACCAGGCAGGGTCCAGAGATCATTTTAACGGCGGCATCTTGCCCGGCATTAAGCTTCATGGTTTTTCCTAAATACGAATGACAGGCGGCAATTTTACGTCAGTTTAAAGGGAATACCAATAGCAGAGAAGATAAGGAGATGGGCTTCAGTCTGAGCAAGGCCACGTGTTTTTTGCATACCGGAATATTCTGGGGCCGCGGGTTTAGCCCTAACTCTTAAACACAAATATATTCTTTGTCTTTATAGGCAATTCAATAAATTAAAACACCAAACCAAACCGGCTACGCTTTCCCCATCCATTTTTCTTGCTCTGAACAAATACTTTAGCAAGGAAAATCATGGAGCGAATTGAACTGCTGTTCAGGCTTATGAGCGGGCAAGCTCTGCGCGCCCTCTGATTTTCCTAATCTCAGTCAGTACAGGGATGTACTGTCTGAGATGGTGCGTTAAAAAGTAGTTGGGCAGAGCAAGATAAAAAAATGGTTTGGGCAGCTTTTCTTTTGGGCGAGTTATGCGACAGCATAGTGTCACGAGCGGGCTAAACTCTGTGTGCCCTGTTTTCTTTGGCTTCACAAAGAGCATAGCTCACTCGAACTGCGAAACTACGTTTCGGTTTCTCATCGCTTACACGCCGTCAAGGGCGGAAGACCAGAGAAGAGTTAAAACCATTAGCTACAAGCGAAGGCTAGAAGCTGAATTAATAAATAACATTCCGCTATTGAATACTTCTATATAAGGGTCAGTGGCTTAGCCGCGTTGTTATGTGCTATTAGTTTGCTGAATCTATTTTGCTCGGCTAAAAACAGAACTCCCGGAGCTCACCGCTCATGCCATCAGACTGCCGCTTGATTCGCCCGAGGCCCCTTGTGTAGCAACGAAGAGATTAAAACTTATAACCTATAGTCAATGCCGTTTGGGTCAGCGCGGTATCGACAAACACCTCCTCAAACTGATAATAGTCGAGGCTGAGATCGGCATAAAAAATCTGCTGTTGAAAACGAATGCCGATGCCGACAAAGAGGTTATCATCATTAAACTCACTGCTTGATGAAAATCGCTCTGAATAATAGAGCACGCCGAGTTTGGCATAAGGTTTAATAAAACTATCCCGCACAGGAAAAGCGCCGCCGAGATCGGCACTCAACTTCAAAGATTCCCCCTGCCGTCTGATTCCGTCTATGCGCTCATTATTCGTTTCATAGGAGATGACGACGCCAAGCATTTGATTAAAATCATAACCAGCCTCAAGCTTAATGCCCTCACCATAATCATCCTTCCACAACTGATAGTCATCCTCCCCGACGGTAATGGATGTTTGTGATAGGCCGGCGCCCAGCCGCCAACCGGTGAACTGATCGGCGCAGACAAAAGTGGTAGAAAAGATGCCGGCTAGAAAAGTAAACAACACCCCTTTATGCGTATTCATAAGGCGATCCTTAGTGAAAGATACTCAAATTATAGCCCAACCAGAAATTCCCACACAGTGCACCAGCAAGGCGGAATAAATTCCGCGCCCCAAGACAGAAAACCAAGCAAGAAAAGATATTGGCCTTTATTTTAACATCAATACTGAAGAGACTATTTTCTGTTCAATGAGTAACTACTGATGTTTTTTTCTATTTATACTAAACCCAATCGGCTACATGGTTCCCGTTTGCATTTTTCTTACTCGACAAATCTCTTTAGCAACAGAAATCATGGATGATTTCTGTAAGTTCGGCCCCGCACATGGATGTGCGGTCCGAACTGGTGCGTCAAGAAGGGATTTTTCTAGTAAGAATAAAAAATGCACGGGCAGCACTCTTTTGGTTACTTTTCTCTTGCTGTTGAGAGAAAAGTAACCCGCCGTCAAGGGCGGAATACCAACAAAGAAAGTTAAACAAAGCCCACAAGAAAAAACCAGGCGGAATAAATTCCGCGCCCTAAACATCGAGTAGGGTGAGGCTTTATGCCTCATCCCTCTCACAGAACCGTACGTACGGACCTCGTATACGGCTCATGTATTCTCAGATTCCATCATCGCGTCTTCACAAACGCTGATGGAGCAAGCCAACCGGTACTCACATTTTCTATATTATACAAACCAAGTTCTTCCAACCAACTGTTCGGCATGGCATAGCTCGATAAGGGGCTTCTGGAATTTCGCCACGAGTTCATCTTTATGAACTTAAAGGGTGGCGTGTATTTCAGCTGCTTTAACCGTCGATGCAACCTGCTCGGCTTCTTCCACAGTTTAAGCTGTATTGCCCTTAACCTTCGCCTGATCCAGCCGGCTAATCGTTTTAACTCACGTTTGCAATTGGCGATACTGAAGTAGTTTACAAAACCCCGTATGACCGGATTAAGCCGTTTGATCACTTCGGCTAGGTTTTGACCACCATTGCGTTTTGTTAACGCTTTAACCTTTACTTTAAAGCCTTGAAGCTTGGATGGTTGTATCCGCGTGTAGCGGCTACCTATCTCCACGCCTAAGAATTTAACCCCATTATCGCTATGCGCTATGTGGGTTTTCTTCTTGTTGACCGTCAGTTTCAGGTCTTTTTCCAGTATCTGCGTCGCTTGCGTTAAGGCGTTCTCGGCGGCTCTTTCTGTATTACACAGGATCAGGATGTCGTCAGCGTAACGCACTATTCGGTGCTGACGCTTTTTCATCTCTTGATCAAACGCATCGAGGTAGATATTTGCAATAAGCGGACTGATAACGCCCCCTTGCGGACTGCCTACCCGGCTCGCTTCCCAGTTCTTGCCAATCATGACGCCACTTTTTAAAAACTGAGTGATCAGTTTTAAAATGCTACCGTCTGTTACCCGTCTTTGAATGCTTTTTATGATCAACTGGTGATCAAGCAGGTCAAAACACTTCGACAGATCCATATCCACTACCCATTGACGTTCATATTTACGCATAAATACGGTCGCTTTGCTGATAGCGTCGTGGCAACTTCGCTCCGGTCGA